>JAEZDY010000042.1 GCA_023417935.1 Bacteroidota bacterium | reverse complement strand
CACTAACAGCGGTTTGGCAAAAGTGGCGGTTCAGTTCTTCGTATGACAGTTTATCGTAAATTTGAAGAGTGTGCTTCGTATGAACATTTGTGGTAAAATCGCCACCTTCGCCAAGCCGCGAAACGTTGGCATTAATTGTAAGAAGCAGACAGCAAGTAAATGACAGATATGGAAAAAAGAGAATACAGGATTAAAGTTCATTCAATATTTAGATTCATTGTTGCAATGATTGGAATCTTGATTTCAAGCATTCTCCTGATTCTTGACAATTTGCCAAAACCTGACAGTGAGATTATTTCAATCATTCAGTTTTTAGCAGTTTTTGTATCTTCATTTTACCTTGCGCACCTGATTGGAATGGGAAAGGCTAAAGTTGTTTTTACCAAAGAAGGAATTCAACATATATGGGAACGTAGATTCATTTTGAGCTGGGAAAAGAATTTTATTATTCCGTGGACTTTAGTTGACAACTATGTGTTTCAAGAGGACAGGACATTTGATAGTTTTATTATAAACTTGAATAATAAGACACGATACAAAGTTAATAGACTGAATGTTTTGCCAATTAAAGATGACTTTAACCGACTTGTTAAGGATTTTCCAATATTATCAAATGACTACAAAAACGAACTTGATTCAGAAACTGAAATTAAATTGATTAAAGAAGGAGAAAGTATTTATGCAAGTAAATCGTTTCGATGGGTTTTCTATTTCTTATTGACTGGTTTTCTAATTTTAGCCCTAACAAAAGTGTTTAATCCTGATTCAGGAACGACTTGGAGTTCTTTAGGTGTGATAGGAAGTGGAGTACTGTTTTACGGAATGATGATATTAGGACAAAAAAAGAACAACTAATGCCAACATCGCATATACCTAATGGCGGTTTTACTGTACTTTGCAAGGCTTTTCGCCCGCTCAAACTTCACCTTGGTTTGACAGTTGAATCGCCCGCAATCCGCCACTAGGCATATGCGTAGCGTTGGCAACAAGTGTAAAAAAACAGACACTGCAGACATTTAGATTATTATAGCATACAAAAAACAACTAATAAACATATGAGTTTACAAATTGAGATTGCTTTATTAATATTATCAGTTTTATTTTTTCTGAGCATTTTGGCAGGTAAAGCCAGTTCAAGGTATGGAGTCCCTGCACTATTATTGTTTTTAGGTGTTGGAATGTTATTTGGTAGTGATGGACTAGGTATACAATTTGAAAATATTCAAGTAGCAAACACCATTGGAACCATTGCATTATGTATCATCCTTTTCTCCGGTGGATTAGATACAAAAACTTTAGAAATTCGCCCAATAATAGCACAAGGAGTTATACTGGCAACTTTAGGGGTATTTTTAACTGCAGCCATAACGGGTGTGATTATCTGGTGGATTTTAGGAATGACAATGACATCAGCAGGAATTGGTCTGTTGACTTCTTTGTTGTTAGCATCAACTATGGCATCAACAGATTCAGCTTCAGTCTTTTCTATTCTCCGTTCAAAAAATCTACAGCTGAAAAATAACCTTCGCCCTATGCTAGAGCTTGAAAGTGGAAGTAACGACCCAATGGCATATGTGCTGGTTATCACATTGATAGATATAATTAAGCTGAGTAATGCTCCCAATTATTGGGTAGTTGGTGGGACATTATTTTTACAGCTAGGAATTGGTGCTTTGCTTGGTTTTGCATTAGGGAAACTGGCAGTCAGAATAATCAACCGTATTAAAATCGGAAATGATTCTTTGTATCCAATATTGATTTTTACTTTCTGTATTTTTATTTTTTCTGTAACCTATTTTGTTAAGGGGAACGGCTTCCTGGCCGTTTATATTGGTGGGTTGGTTATCGGTAATTCAAAGTTTGTTCACAAACGTTCATCTCTCAATTTTTTTGATGGATTAGCATGGATGTCACAGCTAATTATGTTCCTCACTTTAGGGTTACTTGTTAATCCACATGAATTATTACCTATAATTTTGCCCGGACTGATTATTAGTTTTTTAATGATATTTTTTTCTCGGCCATTAACTGTATTTATTTGTTTGCTTCCTTTTCGAAAAATGCAATTTAATGATAAAGCGTATATCTCTTGGGTTGGTTTGAGAGGAGCCGTTCCTATTATATTCGCCATTTATCCCCTTGTTGAGAATGTACCACATGCAAGACTAATATTTAATATTGTATTTTTCTGCACGTTAGTTTCATTAGTAGTTCAAGGAACATCACTTCCATTAATTGCACGTTGGCTTAATCTTGCCGAAAAGCCACGACACATAAAGAAGATGAGAAATTTTGATGTTGATTTCTCAAATGAAATAAAATCAGTTACAACAGAAATTGAAGTTACTTCTAAAATACTAGAAAAAGGAAATCAAATAATGAATTTACCATTACCTGATCATACAGTGGTAGTAATGATAAGACGTGAAGATAATTATTTTGTACCGACAGGGCAGACGATATTAAAAGAAAAGGATAAAATCTTAATTATTACTGACAACCATGAAGCTCTAATTGAAACTTATAAAAATATAGGAGTTGAAAATGTTTAAAAGCACAAAACACCTGTTGCCAACAACCGGTCATACGCAATTGCCGGGTTGCAGGGTTTCTAAAGTTTGTTCCTTTGGTAACTTTTCGGGTAAACCGACACGAAAGCGCACTGAAACGGCAACTGCGCATACCGGCGGACGTTATAGGGCATTTTAAAAGAGAATACATGACATTGAAAAATATTCTACTGACATTAATGATTTTAGTATTTTACGCCTGCCAAACAAAGACAGCGGAGAACAAAGTGGTTGACATTTCTGAAAATGAAATTAAAACTATAGCGAACAATGAGACAGTAGCCACAGACGATTTTTGTGATACTACGAAAATCAAAGACTTCAAAACGAACCTGACTATTTTAATCGAAGGACTAACAGATATTGAGAAAGAATACCAACTAGAGCAAGCAATTAACTTCATTAAAAAATCTTGTCAAAGAGACACACTTTTCTGCGGAGAAATAAACTACAAAAATTCTACGACCTATAAGTATGACAATGAATGGAAATTGCTTCTAACAGGTTATGTTCTTGACCAGGAGACAGGAATGGAAGAGAACTCTGCAAGTTTTTTCGTCTTGACAATTTTGAGAAATAACGATTTTTGGTTCACTGACATTTTTGAAGACTTGATTGGAGAAATTCAAGTTGAACTTAATGGGTTTGAAGACAAAGAAAGGCAAATAACGGTATGGGGACAAGCTTATCCTTACTTCCAACATGACTATGGAAAATTTAGACTTGTAATAAAGAACGGAGTAACAGACTATGAATTTCAATGCCACTCACAACACTGATGGACAGAGAAAAACGCCCTATAACCGCACCTACACGCAAGCAGGGGTTTCGTGCTTCGTTAGAAAGGAAATAGTAAATTTGAAATGCAGTGCTTCGTAGGAAGTTCAGTGGTAAAAATCCCTGCCTGCGTGTAGCTGCCAAACGTTATGGCACATTTAAAATGAAGACGATACTCAACATAATAATTTGTTTTTTACTCTTAGGCTGTGTAAACAACAAAGGAGAACAGAAAGAAGAACAGACAATTGAAGTCAAGCAAGATTCAAGCGATACTTTGACAAAGGAAGAGACGTATAAAACGAAAGAAATCGAATTTGACATTGGAAAGTTTAAGAAAGAATCAGACTCTTTATTGAAATCCTTTAAGGGTGAAAATTATTTCTTTGATTTACAGACTGACATTTTCGACTTCAGAACAGATAATCCTGAAACTTTTACAAAAGGACACGGAATTTTTTGGCAATTATATCAAGACACCTCTGAAAGAATTGTTAGACACCTTCTTTACGTTCCAAATACAAAAAAACAACTTAGGATATATTTAGTCGAAGCAGAATACAAGAATAAAGAGCATTTGGAAAAAGTAATTTCAAAGCTTGAAAAGACTATGAATGACTCAATAAATGCTCCTGACAGTGACGACTTTCAGAAATGGAGATTAAGCCCAATAAGTGATTATATAATTGCTTCTGACAATAAAATGTATTGGTTAAATGGCTCTTACCCCTATTCGAATAGAGAGTTTTTGCAATTTATAGACTGCCTGAAAAACAATATTGACAGAACAAAATTTAAGGGACGTATAATTTGCTTATTTGGAAAAGACTGTGAAAATGAAAACGTGCCATAACAGCAGCTACCCAAAAGTGGCGGTTTAGTGGTTAAATCAAGCTTTGTACTTCTATCAAAGTTTGTGCTTGGTTGACAGTGAAGTGCTTCGAAATCGCCACCTTCGGGTAGCCGCAAACCGTTATAGGCAATCAAACAGACCAACAGTGCAACCATAAAGCAACGAGCAAGGACGATACAAAATGAGAACTTTAATTAAAATACTCTTTTCAACAGTTGGACTGATTTTGCTATTTATTTTAGGCATTAATTTGCTTGGCACTCGTGCAGACCTTCCAAATGGTGTTAAGGGTGACAAAATAAAGCTAATACAGCCTGGGTGGACACTTGAACAAGTAGTTGCAACATTGGGCAGACCATACAAGATTGACGCATCACAGGGACTCCATAATATTGGGTGTCCAAATGCCAAACCTCGGTTAGACATTGACATAAACAACGCTACTGACATTAGACAAGTTGTAAATGTTTTTTACAGCGACACGAACTTTTGTTGTGAAGGCAACAAGGAAGATTTGCAAACAAAAGCAGTAACCTTGACCTATACACGACCAGTTCGGTTGTCAAAACACTATCCGATGCTTTGGATTCATCTTGACAGTTCTTTTAAAGTTTACTCTGTTTATGCAAAGCAATATGACGGACTTTTAGGACTTGACGACCCAAGTATTTATGGTATGTCCTGGACATTTGACGCTACGACTATGACAAATAAAAATGAAATTGAAAGCTATATTGACGAAACAAAGTTTAATGACTGCTTTAAATAAACCACTATAACGAAATGTAAACATAAAATTGGCTGCCTATAACACGGGTTTTGCGTCAGGCGGGCTGACGTGCGAACTTGGAGCTTTGTAGTTTTAATGAACTTCAGTAATAAATTTGAAACTTTGTGCTCCAAAACCCGCCCGAACGCAAAGCCCGAAACCGTTAATTTGGGTATTTAAATGTAATAACACTTTGGGCTTTTGGAATGAATTACTAATGCACCCTTCCTTCATAAGGCTATATCTACAAATGATTACTTTTGCAACCGAAAGATCAAAAGGGAGATAAGCCAATATGCGTAAAAAACAGCTACATGTAGCACTCTATCATTACTACCTGCTTTTTGTGCTACTGGCTGCCGTTGCTATTAGCGGAGGAAGGAGTTTTCTGTTTTACAAAGATGCTGTTGTGGTGAATGTGAGTTTGCCCGAAATTCAGGAGGTTTACCCCGAGGCAACTAATTTTGTACTAAACAGGAATGGTGTGTATGAAGTGTATGTTGCAAGTGGACAAAGAACCGGCACTGTATTTCTTTCTTCCAATTATTCGCAGCAATACGGATATGCCGGTATAGTACCCCTTCTGATTGGTGTGGATGAGAACCTGAATATTTCGAAGATTGTTGTTTTACCAAACAAAGAAACAGGCGACTATATACAAGCCATTTACAGCAATAAGTTTATTGGCAGGTGGCAGGGCGTAAACTTTGAGGATGCCCTGCAGTTGAAGGTGGATGCTGTTTCGGGGGCAACGCACACAAGCAATGCTGTGATAACGGGCATTAAGCAAACTGCCTCCCAAGTGCTGGATGCTGATATATCGGTTGTTAATGAAACTAAGATTTGGTCAACAATCAAAGACCTGCTTTTTTTACTTGTGATCTTGTCTTCTGTCGTGATGGCCTATGTAAAAGGCAGGGCCAGGTATAGGACGGTTTATCTTGTGTTTGTATTGCTGATCATGGGGGTGATTCTCAACTATCTGCTCTCTGCCCGCCTGCTATATGGATGGCTGTTGGAAGGCTTTGTATGGAGAGCACACTGGCAGAGCATTGTTATTCTTTTTCTGGCAATTGCCCTATCGCTTGCCGGGAAACGCAAATTTTATTGTAACTATCTTTGTCCGATGGGCGCTTTGCAGGAGCTGACGAATAAGATCAGCCCTTTTAAAAAAAGAAAACTGCCTCACCGGTTCTTCAGGATAAGCACCAGAGAGATATACCTTACATTGATTGCAGGGGCCTTGCTACTGGGCTTTACACCCGAATTGGCATATATGGAACCTTTTATGTTTTTCTCATTTAATATTATCGGGATTGGAATGATCGTGTTTGGTGCGGCGGTGGTTATTTTATCACTCTTCTTCAACCAACCATGGTGCTCAGTCTGCCCTACAGGCTGTTTTCTGGATACCATACCCTTCAACACAGTAAAAAATACTGATTCAAAGCACATTGACCATGCAAAAAAGCAAATTTCTGAATATTGTTCTAGCCACAGCAGTATTGGTGCTGGCCATACTTCTGGCGGTTAAAAATGACCCATCCGCTATGCGCAAAAAAAACAAATCAATTGCATCGGAAGGTGCACAATCCACGGCTTCCGATTCTGCCTATGTTCCATTTAAAAAGAGATCGCTGGGTGTAAGGGCTGAACTGCACCCAAAACCCGCTGCGGTGATCGGCACATATGACAAGGACGGAAAACCCAACATCATGACCGCCGCCTGGATTGGTATCAGCAACTCCGACCCGCTGAGTATTGCCGTTTCTATGCGGCCAGCCACCTACTCCTATGGTAATGTAACGAAAACCGGGGCTTTTACAGTTAATATCGCATCGTCAGATATGGCCAGGTATGTGGATTATGCAGGCAGGTTTTCAGGCAGGGATGTGGATAAATTCAAGGAAACAGGACTTACGCCGGTAAGAGCAGAATTTGTAAACGCGCCCTATGTAAAAGAATTCCCCATTGTGATAGAGTGCGAGCTTACGGCCACTCACGAGCTTGGTTCGCACCGTCAGTTTATCGGAAAAGTTATTGATGTTAAAGCTGATGAGGCAATCCTTGACGCCAATGGCAAGGTGGATATGGCTTTGTTGAATCCACTGATTTATGCAGACGGGAAATACTATGAAAGCGGAAGTTTTGTTTCTGAAGCAGGCGAAGCATTACATGAAATAGATGGTCTGCCATTTGTTCCTGCCTACCGGAAAAAATACTTGAACGGGACACTTAAGGTGATTCACAACCGCAAAAGTGTGCGGCATTTCACTGATCAGGCAGTTTCGAAGGAACAGCTTGAGCTTTTGCTGCGAGCAGGTATGGCAGCTCCAACGGCGGTTAACAGGCAACCCTGGGTATTTTATGTGGTTACGGAACGCGAAACATTAGATGCACTTGGTGAACAGTTGCCTTATGCGAAGATGCTGCTTCAGGCGCCGGCGGCCATTGTGGTGTGTGGTGATATGGAGAAGGCCGGTAACCTGAAAGAACAGGCTTATTGGGTGCAGGATTGTTCAGCAGCCACGCAAAACATACTTCTTGCAGCCGAGAGCTTAGGTTTAGGCGCTGTGTGGACAGCTGCCTTCCCTTATGACGAGAGAACAAAGGTAGTTATTGAGATCCTGACCCTTCCTGAGAAACATGTGCCCTTAAATGTCATCCCGATTGGCTACCCAACAGGCGAAGATCAGCCAAAAGATAAGTGGAACCCAGAAAATGTTTTTTGGCATAGTAAATCATAATTAGGCACTCACAGTTGCATTGATTCAAGAAAGTCGATAAATTTCAAACTTTGAGTTTTATCTTAAAAATAATTGTATATATCTTTACAGGACAACTGATAAAATGATCTCAAATGAAATTTATCATTTCCTTTCTCATGATCTTTGCGAATTGTTTAACATTCGCCCAGGGCTATCAGATTGCTGATACAACAAAAATGTGGAATACGTTATTGATAGGTCATGGTGGATGGATGGTACACTTATGCGGGGGTACTACATTCCATAAATTCAGTCAGACCAATCAAAGTGATGAGTACCTGACTGTTTATGAATCACAAGATTCATTGATTTCGTGGTATGATATGGGTCTTATTCGTGAAGATACGCTCACACACAAAGTGTATTACACCATTTTTAACGGATATCCGGAAGGGCTGATTTACGACTTCAGTCTTGAGGTTGGAGATACCGTTCAGGTTGAGAACCTGCTAATCGATTATATCCAGCCGATGATATGTGATAATATAGAAATGGTTGATATCAATGGATCTTTAAAGAAGCAGTTTTACTTTCATCAGGCAGGAGAAGATCCCAGCACTACTTGTGAAACATGGATTGAAGGTATTGGAAGTAATTTTGGCATACTAAACAGCGGTTTCGGTGCAGCAGGTATTCTTGGCAGTACAAATAGCCTCTTGTGCTGTTCGCAAAATGGCAATACCATATGGATGGATCCGTTTTACGCTGTTTGTTACATCGATAACTTCTATCCTCAATTCGCTTCACATAAATATGATACGGCTTACCTGAATGAATACTATGAGTATTTTGTTTCTGTTGATACTGGAAATGCACCATCCATTGAATTAAGAGGTGAATATATTCCTGTAGGCTTTACATTTGATCCTGTAACCGGGAAAATATCAGGCACCCCTGCTCAGTTAGGTTCTTTTCTATGTATTATTACTGCTAAGAACCTTTATTATAACTTCCTGACAGATATGATTGACAATGATATTTTGGTTGTTTTACCCTCAGGGACAGTGAATTCAGGCATATCAGATAATATCAAAATCTACCCCAACCCATTTACCACCGGCTTAACAATAGAAGGATTGAGTGATAACATTTATTACACACTTGAGCTTTACACACCACAAGGGAGGTTAATAAGGGAATATCTTCTCAATTCAACCGCTACAGCAGATTTTTCAGCACTTACCGGAGGAGTATACCTTGTTAAGATCAAAGGCAGGAACGGGCATTTGGTGATGAATGAAAGGGTTATAAAATTATAAGTCAAAAACAACGAGTTATAACACAATTATTCTTGTATGACGTTAAAGATCCTTTTACTAAAATCGTTAATCATTTTATTCGTTCTGAGTTCGCAAGCACAGAACTCTGTCACGCTTTATTTAGATAGTGATTTCAACACTACAGAAATTGAGAATGCAAGTTTTGTTAGGAAAGTAATTATCCATGATGATCATTACTTCGTTACTGATATGACTACAAACGGATCAATGGTAAATTATGGAGAGTATAAATCAGTAAACCCCTGGATAGAAGATGGTTTGTCAAAGCATTATGATGACAAAGGGAATGCGTATTCCGAAGGGAATTATTTAAATGGTGACTTTAGTGGTAAGTGGGTATATTATAAAAATGGTAAAGCTGACACTGTTGATTATAATCTTGACTTCACTGCCAATGAATCACTTGATTGTGAAAAAATAAGAAACAAGAAAATCAAAAAACAATTAGAACAAATTATCAAAGTACACAGTGATTCAATTATAAACTTTATAAATCATAATTTCCACTTCCCGGCGAGAACAAAAAGTCAGATCAGCAATTTTCATCAGGTAATACAGTTAGTGCTTGATGTTGATGGGACTGTAAAATGCATACACATGTCTAATTATATCCATGTGGACCTTTCAATGGAATTATTAAGAATACTCTTGAAATATAAGAGTAAAGCAGAAGTACTAGAACCACTTCCACTGCAATTGACATACAGTGTAACTGAAGAAAACATTAAGGATGGCGAAGCATTCACTGTTGTTGAAGAAGCACCAAAATTGATTTACAAGACCCGTGGGATTTATGAATATATATCCGATAGTTTACGAATTCCTGATACAAATTGTAAGGGAAGAGCCATGGTACACTTTATCGTTGAACCTGATGGAAGAATAAGCAATATATCAATAATGCAAGGAATTGATAACTGCCCCGGTTATGCTCAGGAAATTGAAAGATTATTAAAAACGATGCCCCGATGGATTCCAGGTAAACAAAAGGGAGTTGCAGTAAGAGTCAAGATGAACGCCGGCTTCAACTTCAACAGGCAGAACAATAGTTCCAATCCATAACTGATAAACAACACTAATTACCAGCCACTTACCCCCAACCTCTACCCTCAAAAAATAATCTCTCCGTTTCATTTGGAAATCTCATTTTTTATCAGATAACTTTGTACTGTTATTTAGTTAACAGTGTTTCAATATTATCACATTATTTAATAATCCTAAAACATCCACGAGATGAAACTGGAAAAAATCATGGCCGACCTGGAAAAGAAGCATCCGGGCGAAGTAGAGTACTTACAAGCGGTTCACGAAGTGCTTGAATCAATTGAAGAAATTTACAATGATAATCCTCAGTTTGAAGCTGCAGGTATCATTGAAAGAATTGTAGAGCCTGATCGCATCTTAACCTTCAAAGTTCCCTGGGTTGATGATAATGGCAAAGTGCATGTTAACCTCGGTTACAGGGTGCAATTCAACAATGCCATCGGCCCTTATAAAGGCGGATTGCGTTTTCACCCGAGTGTGAATTTGAGTATCTTAAAATTCCTCGGCTTTGAACAGATTTTCAAGAATAGCCTTACTACACTTCCTATGGGCGGTGGAAAAGGTGGAAGTGATTTTGACCCAAAAGGCAAATCAAATGCCGAAGTAATGCGTTTCTGCCAATCATTCATGCTTGAATTGTGGCATCTCATTGGTCCTGAAACTGATGTACCTGCAGGTGACATAGGTGTTGGTGGCCGTGAGATTGGTTACATGTATGGCATGTACAAGAAATTAGCACGTGAGCATACTGGCGTTCTTACCGGTAAAGGCCGTAACTGGGGTGGTAGTATTCTTCGCCCTGAGGCTACAGGTTTTGGTGCTGTTTATTTTGCAGCAGAAATGCTCAAGACTAAAGGCGAAACCCTTGAAGGTAAGACTGTTGCAATCTCAGGTTTCGGCAATGTTGCCTGGGGAGCTGCCAAAAAAGCTACTGAATTAGGTGCTAAGGTGGTGACTATTTCAGGTCCTGACGGGTATATCTATGATCCAAACGGATTAACACCTGAGAAAATTGACTTTATGCTCGAATTAAGGGCTTCAAACCAGGATATCGTATCACCTTATGCTGATAAATTTGCAGGTTCAGAGTTCCATGCAGGCAAGCGCCCATGGGAAGTGAAGTGCAATGTTGCAATTCCTTGTGCTACTCAGAATGAGCTTGGCAAACAGGATGCTGAAAACCTTGTGAACAATGGTGTATCATACGTGGCTGAAGGTGCTAACATGCCTTCAACTCCTGAAGCTGTAACTATTTTCCAGAATGCTAAAGTTATGTTCGGTCCGGGCAAGGCTGTTAATGCCGGTGGTGTTGCAACCTCAGGTCTTGAAATGACACAGAATACAATGAAGCTAAGCTGGACTGCTGAAGAAGTTGACCAACGCTTACACCAGATCATGAAGGATATCCACTCACAATGTGTACAATACGGAACACAGCCCGATGGTTATATCAATTATGTAAAAGGTGCAAACGTAGCAGGTTTCCTCAAAGTTGCCAGCGCTATGCTTGATTGCGGAGTTGTTTAAGAATACAATAACCTAATAATTATATCCAACTCTAGTAACAACTTACACAACTAAAGTTTACTCAAATTATTAAGAGCCAATGTTAAGTTGGATAACCCTAAAAGCCCCGGATTATTGACCGGGGCTTTTTTTCACTAAATTTGCCCTTCCAAATAAGATAAACATGCAGTTTCTAAATCCTTTGATGTTGTTAGGACTGGTGGCGGTAATGATTCCCATTGCTGTTCACTTGTTTAATTTCAGGAGATACAGGAAACTATACTTTAGTAATGTACAATTCCTGAAGGAGTTGAAACAACAAACCCGAAAACAGTCGAACCTGCTTCACCGGCTGGTACTCTTATTCAGGATACTGGCATTTTTGTTTATAGTGCTCGCTTTTGCCCAACCTTTTTTTGCAAAAGAAGATACCGGTGCTGTGCGAAAGTCGAATATAGTGAGCATTTATGTTGACAATTCCTTCAGCATGGAAGCCCAGGGGACAAGAGGTACGTTGCTCGATGAAGCAAAAGATAAAGTCACCGAAGCACTGGCTGCATACCAACAGGACGATCAATTCCAGTTGCTTACCAACGATTTTGAAGGTCAGCATCAGCGCCTGGTAAGTCATGATGAGTTTATGACTATGCTTAATGATGTGCAGGCATCTTCTTCAGTAAGGTCCCTAAAAGAGATTTCTGCCCGCCAACATGACCTCTTATCCGCCAATAAAAAGGAAAATTCCATTGTACATTATATTAGTGATTTTCAGAGCAGTACTATTATGAAAGCACTGCCCGACAGTGGCATTAACACCGGTTACCTGATTCCATTGAAGCCGGCTTCGGGCAACAACCTCTTTATTGATTCCTGCTGGTTCAGTAATCCGGTATTGCAGATAAATGAGCCGGTAACCCTGAATGTGAGGATTACCAATGTATCAGACATTATGCTTGAGAAGATACCTGTAAGATTGATGATTGAGGACATTCAGCGATCAGTAGCAAGTATTGATATTGAAGCTGGAAAATCGAAAGATATCAGTTTCACATTTAGCAACAACAAAACCGGTAGTCTATCAGGATATGCTGAGATCAATGATTTTCCGGTTACTTATGACGACATTTATTATTTTACATTTAAGATATCGCCTGCTTTGCCTGTTTTGAGCATAAACGATGAAGCGCATGATCAGTATATCAATTCGGTTTTCAGTGTTGATTCAATAGTGCAACTAACCAATACTACAGCCCGACAGATTGATTTTTCATCGCTTTCATCCTTCAGGCTAATTTTATTAAACGGACTTACTTCTTTGAGTACCGGCCTGATACAAGAGATTAAAAAATTTACTGAAAGCGGCGGAAGTGTAATTTACATTCCTGCTCCTGAATCATCTGTAGAAATACACAATACGATGCTTACCAGCCTGGGGACTGACAATTTTACTGAATTGGATGAAAAGCCAGTGAAGCTTGCAAAAATAAATGTAAACCATCCTATTTATCGGGAAGTATTTGAGCAGGGCTCACTTAAGGCTGAGAATATAAACATGCCGGTTATTAACATGCATTACAACACACAGCAATCATCGGCAAGCAAGAGCGAAACACTGCTTGAACTGGAGAATGGTCAACCTTTTTTAACTGCAACCCCTTCAGGAATGGGAACCACATATGTGTTTACGACAGCTTTAAACGATGGGGCAGGTAATTTCATCAGACATGCATTATTTGTACCCACAATGCTCAATATTGCCTTTAGAAGCGAGAAGATCAGCCCGTTAATGTATTATACTGACGACAAAAATCCTATAGCAATTGCAGGCACACACAACAAGAGTGATAATGTTCTAAAAATTGCCGGAGAAAAAGGACAAGCAGAGTTTATACCTGAATTCAGACAGGTAAATGCACAGAATTTCATCTTCATTAACGGGCAGATAAAAGAAGCAGGTATTTATAGTGTAAAATCCGAAAACAAAGAAGTAGATTTGCTGGCATTTAATTATAACCGGAATGAATCGAACCTGCGCATTGCTACTATGGAAGAACTCGAAAAAATACAATCACAAACCGGATACAACATAATAGAAACAAGCCCACAGCCATTAAACGAATTGCTTAAAAAGCAAAATGGTGGTAAATTCTGGAAATGGTTTATCGTTGCGGCATTGGTTTCACTGTTAATAGAAACTTTGCTTCTGGCCTTTTACAGGAGAAAAAGTGTAACTGTGTAAAACCGGTTAAAGTAACAAGACATCAAAGCGTTGTAAATTGCATCAGAGGAAGGAAAAATGTCAGACGATCAAGAATTAAACAATCCGGATACTAATCTACCCGAAGAAGTACCTGAAGTACAGGCAACCGATACCAGTGAGCTGCATAAAACCATTCAGCTATCAGGTATGTACCAGAACTGGTTTCTCGACTACGCATCGTATGTAATCTTAGAGAGGGCTGTTCCTGAAATAATTGATGGATTGAAGCCTGTGCAACGTCGCATACTCCATGCTATGGAGGAACTTGACGACGGCAGGTATAACAAGGTGGCAAATATTATTGGGCATACCATGAAGTACCATCCTCACGGAGATGCTTCAATTGGCGATGCGCTTGTGCAGCTTGGTCAGAAAGACCTGCTTATTGATGCACAAGGAAACTGGGGAAATATTCTAACCGGCGATAGTGCCGCCGCCCCAAGATATATTGAGGCACGTTTAAGCAAGTTTGCAAAGGAAGTTGTCTTTAATCCAAAAACAACCAAATGGAAGCTATCATACGATGGAAGAAATAAGGAACCGGTTACTCTGCCTGTTAAATTTCCATTGTTACTTGCACAGGGTGTAGAAGGTATTGCGGTTGGTTTGGCATCTAAAATTCTTCCCCACAACTTCATTGAACTCATTGATGCTTCTATCAAAATATTACAGGATAAAGATTTTGAATTGTATCCTGATTTCCCAACAGGCGGTTTGGCAGATTGCTCAAAGTACAATGAAGGATTAAGGGGTGGGAAAGTAAGATTAAGGGCAAGGATCAATCAACTGGATAAAAAGACGCTGGTAATAACTGAAATTCCTTTCGGTTCTACTACAGGCAGCCTTATTGATACTATTGTAAATGCCAATGAGAAAGGCAAGATAAAGATCAGGAAGATTGATGACAACACTGCCCGTACAGTTGAAATACTGGTCCATTTGGCCCCGGGAGTGTCACCTGATACTACCATTGACGCATTATACGCTTTCACGGATTGTGAGATATCATTATCCCCCAACAACTGTGTTATCCAGGATGGTAAACCACGTTTCACAGGCGTTAAAGACATACTGAGGACTTCAACAAATGCAACTGTTGAATTGCTGAGAATGGAACTTAAGATAAGAAGGATGGAACTCATGGAGAGCCTTCTTTATAGTTCGCTTGAGCAGATATTCATTGAAAAAAGGATATATCACCAAATTGAAGATAGTCCAAGTTGGGAAGAAGCACTCATTACAATTGACAAGAGTCTGGAGCCCTACAAACCTCAGTTCTACCGAACAATTACCACTGAAGATATTCTGAAACTGACTGAAATCAAGATAAAGCGCATCTCGGTATATAATTCCTTCAAGGCTGAAGAGCACATGCGCAACTTATCGGATGAAAAGGCACAGGTTGAACATTATCTTGATAATCTTACTGAATTCACTATTGAGTATTTCAGAAATATCAAGAGAAAATACGGTAAAGGGAAAGAGCGTAAAACAGAGCTCAGGAGTTTTGATACTATTGAAGCTGTTATGGTAGCAGCTGCAAATCAAAAGCTTTATGTTAACAGGCGTGAAGGGTTTGCAGGCACTTCGTTGAAAAAGGACGAGTTTGTTTGCGACTGTTCTGATATTGATGACATTATTGTCTTCAGGGAAGATGGCACTTTTATAGTAACAAAGGTTTCTGAGAAATCATTTGTGGGTGAGAATATAGTTCACATAGATGTATTCCGTAAAAATGATGAAAGAACCATCTACAATTTAATATACCAGGATGGCAAGGCAGGCAGTGCTTATGCTAAGCGCTTTGCGGTTATTGGCGTGAACAGAGATAAGGAATACAACCTTACAAAGGGAAAAGCAGGCTCAAAAGTATTGTACTTTACAGCAAATCCGAATGGTGAAGCTGAGATTGTGAAGGTGCACTTAAAACCTCTTCCACGGATTAAGAAGACTACTTTTGACTTCAACTTTACTGAGTTGGCAATTAAAGGCCGGAACTCACAAGGTAACACCATCACTAAACATCCGGTTAAGAAGATCGCCCTGTCGGAAGCCGGACTATCAACCCTTGGTGCAAGAGACATTTGGTTTGATGATTCTATTAAAAGACTTAACACTGAAAGTCGCGGACGCAGATTAGGGGCATTTTCTGGTGATGAAAAAATACTGGCCATAATGCAATCAGGTGATTACAGGCTATACAATTATGATCTGAGTAATCACTTTGATGAGGACTTGTTGATCATAGAGAAGTTTAATCCCCAAAAGCCGGTTACAGCCATATACTTTAATGGCGAGAAGCAGCATTATTACCTCAAGCGCTTCCTGCCTGAACTTACTGACAAAAAAACTGATTTCCTTAATGATGATGCAGGCTCAAAACTAATACAGGTTTCATCTGACTGGTTGCCTGTGTTAAAGATCATGTTTGATGAAAAGGCAAACAATAGGGTGATTGAAGATGAAGAAATTGATGCTTCAGCTTTCATCGAGTTAAAAGGCTATAAAGCCAAAGGTAAAAGGCTTACAACACATGCTGTTAAAAGGATTGTAATGCTTGAGCCGAAGCCATACGAGATTACTGAACGTGAACCAGTTACTTTCATAGCAAATGCTGAAGAGCATGCGGATGTTGAGGTTGATCTGCCTCCACGCGAGAGGAAAGAAATAGATGACGATGATGCAATACAAATGACAATTGAGTTCTAATAATAATCGCTTAAAAAATGACTGACAATAAAGTTCTTGACATTACGAATGATGTGAAATGGATAGGGGTACTTGATTATGATATAGTAACCTTTGATGTGGTAATGGAAACCAAATATGGCACTACATACAATTCATACTTTATAAATGCTGAAAAGCCTGCTGTAATTGAAACTGTAAAATACAGGTTTTGGGATACGTATCTTAATAAGTTAAGCTCACTGGTTAATCCTGCTGAAATACAGTATATCATACTCGACCATACTGAACCTGACCACTCGGGCAACGTAGAGAATTTACTGAAACTGGCACCTGAAGCTACAGTTGTCGGTAGTGGCAATGCCCTGAGATATATGAGGGATATGCTAGGCCATGAATTCAAATCGTTACAGGTAAAAGATGGCGACACACTTTCACTTGGCAATAAAACGTTAAAGTTTATTAGTGCCCCAAACCTCCATTGGCCTGATTCTATATACACATACCTTATTGAGGATAAGGTTCTTTTTACCTGCGATTCATTTGGGGCACATTATTGCCATGAAGCAATGTTCGACGACCTCACCGGACCTTATGGTGATGCTTTTAGGTATTACTTTGATGTGATACTCAAGCCTTTTAGCAAATTCATGCTTAAGGCAATTGATAAGATCCGACCATTGGAAATCAGTACAATCTGCACCGGTCATGGCCCTATATTAAGGTCGACCTGGAAGGACAAGGTAGATTTGTCGGAAAAACTTGCAAGGGAAGCTGTAGCTGATCCTGTTAAATCAAGAGTGTTTATTCCTTATGTATCGGCGTATCAGAATACACGGGTTCTTGCAAATAGCATTGCTGAAGGAGTAAGAAATGCAGGGGATATTGAAGTGCATGTTTGTGATATAGAAACAATGCCTCTTGATGTTATTGATGAGCATCTTGCAAAGTCCTCTGGTATCATTGTTGGTTCGCCTACGATCAACCAGAATATCCTGTTGCAGATATATCAGTTATTTGCACTGATAAACCCGATACGCGACAGAGGTAAACTAGCAGGGTGTTTTGGGTCTTTCGGCTGGAGCGGTGAAGGTGCAAAGCTTATTGAATCAAATTTAATAAATCTCAAACTCAAAATAGCAAGCGAACCTTTGTTCTTCAAATTCACGCCACATGAAGATGAACTACAGAAAGGTTATGAATATGGATTGCAATTTGGCAAGGCAATGATAGAAAGCATCACTCAAGTTGAAGTTGGAGAATAAACAACAGATCATGTTAAAGTTGAAGAAAATTAACAACTGATCATGTTGTAGTTGGGGAATTGAAACAACCTATTAATAGAAGCATGAAGTATTTATTATTTCTGATATCACTTTTGCTATTAACCTCTTGTTCAACAGAGCGCAGAATTGCAAATAAATATCTCAAAAACAATAAGCCAGGTAATGTTCTCTTGCTGGCACCAGATTTGGTGTATAAAAACAGCTATAAGGTTCCGAGTGACATAAAGGACTTTGAAAGTCTGCCTCAGGATGCTAAGGATTCCATCACATTTTATAACAGTGATCTTGTGCAATTCGTTGATGATTCAACTTACTCAGAACTGTTTATGAAATCATTGGAGCGTGGTTTAACGTATTTCGGATATGATGTTTTCCAAAATGAACTTGATGAGGAGTTCTTTAATACTCAAAATGAGCCTTCACTTATAATAAACCTAGTGCAGGTGCAGCTTGAGGAATTCCTTGAAGTAGTAAGGGATGAAGCATACTTTGAGCCCGATTCTGCTGATATGATTGCTGTTTATATTACCGCTGTTAATCTAAATAATTGGGTTGAGTTGACCATGTTAAATCAAACAGACGAAAAACCCGAACTATTATTTAATTCGCAGACCATTTATGATGACTTCGATGGTAATTTCAGGTACTTCCCAATGTCAGGCAAACTCGAATACTATTATACAATCGACAGCTTACAAGTTGATCAAATTTATCAGGCGGCTGACAGATTAGGTTTTCGTTATGCCCAATGGTTATTTGACTACATACTAAATGACTATGTGGGAAAGAATATGCCAGAAGGTGTTAAAAGGGAGAAATACTTTAGTTACGACTTTCAGAATAAAGCCTTGAAAAGATCAAGGTATCAGCCTTTTGAGAAAGTAAAAGAGTAGAGTACTCACTTTAAAAGAGCGCCCTAATAAAATAGATTAACGCCCTAATAAAATATATTACGCCCTAATTAAATAGATTAACGCCCTAATTAAATAGATTAACGGTCTAATTAAATAGATTAAAGGTCTAATAAAATAGATTAAAGCACTAATAAAATTGATTAAAGGTCTAATAAAATAGATTAAAGCACTAATAAAATTGATTAAATCGAGAGTTTATATTCCTCTGGAGTAGGGAGTAACATTAAGCGCTGCAAAATCATTCTTTAAGAATTTAAAATACCCCGCAACAGCAATCATCGCCGCATTGTCAGTTGTATATTGAAATTCAGGAATGAAAACGTTTAGTCCGTTTTTACCTAATTCTGCAATTGCCGCTCGTAATCCTGAATTAGCTGACACACCACCTGCAATTGCAACATTGGTAATGCCGGTTTGCTTTATAGCAAGCAACAGCTTCTTCATCAGGGTATCAATGATTGACTTTTGAATTGAGGCACACAGATCATTCAGGTTTTTATCAATAAATTCAGGATCTTCTTTTAATCTGTCGCGAACAGTATAAAGGAATGAGGTTTTTAATCCGCTGAAACTATAATCCAGTCCGCTGATATTAGGTTTTGAAAAGTTGAATGCGTTTGGGTTACCTTCTTTGGCATGCTTATCTACCAGAGGCCCGCCAGGATATGGAAGTCCCAGTATTTTAGCCGCTTTATCAAAAGCCTCTCCTGCTGCATCATCAATAGTACGACCAATGATCTCCATATTAAAATGGCTTGTCATCCTTACTATTTGGGTATGACCGCCCGATACTGTAAGGCAAAGAAACGGAAACTCCGGAACGTTTGTTGGTTTTGATTCATCAGTTATAAAATGAGCCAGGACGTGGGCTTCCATGTGATTAACTTCAATCAACGGGATGTCGAGAGCATAGGCAAATGATTTGGCAAATGAGGTACCTACAAGTAATGAACCTAAAAGTCCCGGTCCTCGCGTAAAAGCTATTGCTTTCAACTGTTCTTTGGTTATACCGGCTTTGCGTAAGGCTGTTTCAACCACCGGTATAATATTTTGCTGATGTGCCCTGGAGGCAAGCTCAGGCACAACACCACCAAACGCGTTATGCACCGATTGATTGGCTATAACATTTGAACAGATTGCAGTTTCCTTCAATACCGCAGCAGAAGTATCATCACACGACGATTCAATTCCAAGAATATAATTCACTAATTTGAGTTATTATTAAGATTTTACAAGTTATTTTCAGATTTTTGCAGGTTATTGCATCATCTTTGTTATAATCCTTCATTTAAAAGGGCAAAGTTATTAAAAAGTACGTATATATACCGGTACTTCTGCTTATAGCATTGACCGGTAACCTTTTATGTATTTACCTCATCTTCCGGAGTCCGGCAGTACAAACCCGTTTGGCTCAAAGAACGGCTGCATATCTTTCACATGAACTCAATACCACGGTAAGTGTTGGAGGAGTGGATATTTCATGGTTCATGGATGTGGTGCTTGAAGACGTTCGCGTAAGTGACCGAAATAAAGCAGTGATGATTAAAAGTCCTAAAATCAAGCTGGATGTTGATAAGATAAACATTAAAAAGCGATCACTAAGCATTGAAGAAATAGCTATTAATGGGGCCGGTTTAAAACTAATAAAATACAAATCAGATAGTACTTTCAATTATGCTTTCCTGGTTGACTATTTTAGCGGAGAGCCTCAAACTACTTCATCAAGGCCTTGGAAAGTAACTCTTAAAGGTATTATAGTTGAGGGTAGCTCGCTTGTATATAGTAACGAACATAAAGAAATAGTCGACAGCATTATCGATTACAATCATCTGCTAATTTCTAATCTGTATCTTAAGGCTGGTAATATATCGTTTCAGGGCGATAGTATTTATGCTGATATTTCTAATTTATCTACCATTGAAAAGTCGGGATTCACACTGCACAGGCTGGCCGGTTCATTAGCAATCAAGCCAGGAACAATTGAGGCAAAGAATCTAAAGGTAATGACTCAGGGGAGTGATCTGCAGGTCGATTTGCGGTTAAGCTATAATGATAGTGATGATCTGAATAGTTTCATTGATAGTGTTTCAATTGACGCTTTGTTTAAACCTTCAGTACTTGAACTGAACGAATTAAAATATTTTGCAAGTGAAGTGAGTGGAATGGAGAATTTATTGCATTTTAACGGCAAGATAAAGGGCAGATTATCATCACTTAAAGCCAGAGAATTCCAATTTCATTTTGGCAGTAATTCAATATTTGATGGCGAGATTTCAATGGATGGACTGCCTGATATCCAGGAGACTTTTATTCACTTGAAAGTTAATAGGTTATCTACTGACTATTATGACCTGGATAATATCAGGTTGCCCGGAAATAAGAGAATAATTTTACCTAAAGAGTTAATAAACGTTGGCACTATTGACATTAAAGGCTTTTTTACAGGATTCATATATGATTTTGTATCATCAGCTGACTTCTATACAAGCATTGGAAAATTAGAAACCGACCTTAGTTTGAAAACAGGCAGTGGTAAAATTCTTAAATACAACGGTGATTTTAATTTAAAGGAGTGGGATCTTGGTCAAACATTTAACCTTAATGGCAAAGCAGGTTTAGTAAGTCTCAAATCGTCAGTAAATGGTGAGATACTCAATAGAAAGCACAATAATATAAGGTTTAATGCAGTGATAGAGAAAGTGATACTTCTGAATAATGAGTTCAATGGTATTACTGCTGATGGTCAACTGATTAACCGTTTATTCAATGGAAAGCTGGCATTAAAAGATGAACTTGGAAATCTTGATTTTATAGGAATGGTTGACTTTACCGATAAAATTCCTGTAATGAATTTTACAGCCACTTTGGAAGATGCTTACCTATCAAAGCTTAATCTTTTAAAACGAGATTCAACAACCAGGGTTTCAACTAAAATGGATCTGAATTTTCAAGGTTCAAACATTGATAATATGCTTGGATACCTACGCTTTGACAGTACTACGTACTCAGAAGGTGTCAAATCATATTACATCAATACTATTGAGTTGTCAACAACCCAAATTGGCTTGAAAACCAAGAAACTTTCACTGAAGTCAGATCTTGCTGATGCCTCCTTTTATGGCGTGTTTTCATTTGGCGACTTTTACAATTCATTGTCAAGTGTTGTGAGCCAGTACCTACCATCTTTGAATCTGAGCAAGCAAAAGGAATATAATGTAACGCAAGATCAACTATTTGAATATACTCTACAATTGAAGGATCTTACTCCTGTCACAGAACTCTTTGTTCCTGATCTTGTGCTTACCTCAGAGGCATCAATATTTGGAAGCTACAACTCAAATAGTAATACCATTACACTGAATGGCAGATCAGATGGTTTCAATTATAAGGGTGTAAGTTTCAATAACTGGTATGCAAGAGGAAAAAACTCCGGGGCTTCAATACAATTTACTACAGGTGTTTCTTCTGTTATATTCAATAAGGAATCAATAGACGACAAGCTTAATCTGGAAATTGAGAACTTTATCTTCAGTGCTTTCATGCAAGGTGATACCATCAATTACAACCTCGGTTGGGATGATAGGATACCTGAAAATAGAAACAAGGGTCTTATAGAAGGCTACCTTTCTTTTAGTGATTCTTCAAAAATTCACAGTCGATTTGAAAAATTCGATCTGGTGCTAAATGAAATGCAATGGAATGCGGTGCAGAACAGGGATATTATCATTGATTCAACTTCAATTGCCATTGACGAATTGGAATTATTAAGCAGCAATCAGAAGCTTTGGTTAACTGGAAAAATATCCTCTGATCCAAATGACTTGCTTGCTTTGAACTTTAGAGAATTGGATGTTTCTGAGGCTGATATGCTGATCAATGCCAATGATGTTGATTTCGACGGAGTTCTGACCGGCATAATTTTATTACGTGATTTGTATAAGATTCCAAAAGTGGAAGCGCAGATTGAAGTTAAGGACTTTGCTTTCAACAAGGAAAGAATGGGTGATGTATCAGTTAAAACTGCATGGAACCACGCAATATCGGCACTTGATGTAAATGCTGACATTATATATGTGGGCAATGCTGGCACGCATCTGCCAATTTCAGCAAAAGGTCTTATATATACAGCCAAAAGGGAGGAAGGGAATTTTGACCTTGACGTGAAGGTTTTTAATTACAAACTGGCATCATTAAACCCCTATCTTAAGGGCATAGCCTCAAAAATCAAAGGATTTGCAAGTGGCAATTTAAGGATGGAAGGCACTTTTAATAAGCCGGTAATAACAGGTGAACTTGATCTGCTGAGAACTCAGCTGAAGATTGACTATTTGAATGTAACTTATTCTTTTGCCGATAAGGTTATAGCACTTCCAACACTCATTAGTGCTGAAGATATTCTTGTATACGATTCACTGGGTAACACTGCAAGGCTTGATTTTAAACTTAGCCATCAAAATTTCAGGGATATCAGGTTTGATCTTGATATTGCAGCCAATAAGATCAGCAGCTTATACACAACTTACAAGAATAATAATCTCTTTTATGGAAACGCATTCGGTACTGGTGATGTGAAAATCCAGGGAACGCTTAAAGATGTTTCCATCGATATAGACGCTCAAAGTGAGCCTAACACAAGTGTTTATATTCCAATCAATTTAGCAGTTAGTGCTACTGAAAACAGTTTCATCAAATTCAAAACTACAGATGATGAATCATCAGATCAGCCTCCTTTATACTATACAGGTGAATCAGGTACAGAGGTAAATATTAATCTTAATGTAACGCGCGATGCTGAAGTCCAACTCTTTTTACCTGAAAATATAGGAAATATTAAAGGAAAGGGAACAGGAAATATCCAGGTTGGTGTTAACAGACAAAGTGAATTGTCAATGTATGGTGATTACAGGATGAATGAGGGTTCTTTTTTATTCACTTTAGGGAATATAATCAACAGGGTATTCTCTATTGAAAATGGGAGTACAATTTCATTCAACGGAAGCCCTTATGAAGCTGATATAGATCTTAGTGCCGTTTACCGGACTAAAGCATCACTGCGTGGCTTGCCTGAATATACCGGTGTATCAGTGCCGGTGGATTGTATAATACGTCTGAAAAACAATCTTTACAACCCCGACATTTCATTTTCTATCCGCTTACCCGAAGTAACCAATGATTTAAGTCAGGTTATTTTCGCTGCCATTGATACTTCCAATCAGGTGATCATGACTCAGCAGATAGTCTCACTTCTTGTTTTAAAAACCTTTGCATTTAGCTCCTCTCCTACTCTGGCTACTAGTGTAAGCTCATCGTCCATTGAGGTATTAACTGATCAATTGAGTAATATGCTTTCACAAATCATTAAGGATGTTGACATAGGTGTTAAGTACCGCACAGGAGATCTTCCAACGGATGAAGAAGTGGAAGTAGCTTTGTCGACAAGCTTTTTTAATGATCGCGTGACTGTTGACGGAAACGTTGGAATGTATACCTCAGGTTCAGCGCAAAATGCAAACGAAATTGTTGGTGATGTGATGATTGATGTGAAGATTACACCTGATGGTCGTTTCAGGGTAAAGGCTTTCAACAGGTCAAATCAGTTTGACATAAGAAACGAACAGGAAGACTACACCCAGGGTATTGGTGTCTATTACAGGTATGAATTTGATAAATTCTCTGACATCTTTAGAAAAAGAAAGAAAGCTCAGGAAATTCCAGAAAAAAATAAATAGTGTAAAAAAGGGCTCTAAGATCCCACAGCAAACAGAAGAAAGCATAGAAGGTATATGGCCAGGACAATAGCAATTATAGCTCCGTTAATTGATAACAGCCAATTTAATCTCGATTATACTGTGAGGTTGAAAGATGGCGACAAAGATCTTTCGCTTGTCCTATTATATAAGATTGCAGCAGGTAATTACGACCCAACTTTTCATGACAACACAAGTCAGGATAATGATATCCCGGCAGCAGGTTATTATCTGCAAGGAATCCTCCATGCAAATGGATATAATACTATACTCACAAATGAGTACGATGTTGAAACACTCAAGAAACTATCAGAAAAAGATCTTTTTGCAGTATGTGTTTCAACTACGATGATACTTACAAGTGACTCGTTCATTGCTTTGAATGAAACCTTAGCAAAGGAAATACCCGGCGTGCCAGTTATCTCAGGAGGAATGTTCCTCTGGAAACATTACCAGCAATACTCGCGACATTTGATGAATGAGGCTTACCCATTGAACCGTGAAATCTTCTTTCATCCTTCAAATGCTGGGACAGTGCTTAACATCATGATAGTTGCTGAACAAGGAATAGGCTCCTTGATGAAAGTTCTGGATCAACTAGATCGGGGAAGTAAGCATTGCTTTGATGAAATACCAAACCTCTGCATACAGGATTCAGGCGTATTTCAATTTACAAATCGTAAGGCAGAGAACATTAACTACAATGCCGACTTTACCAGATGGGATCTCATAGAGGAGTTACCCGTTAAAATACCTGTCAGGACTTCCATTGGCTGCCCATACCGGTGTGGCTTTTGTGATTTTTGTATGATTTTCCCACGTATCTTTCTTCGTTCAGCTGAGAGCCTCAAAGCTGAATTGAAATTGATCAAAGACAGACTAAAAGGCAAAGCTGCTATCATTCACGTAACAGATGATAATGTGTTTATCAATTCTAAGCGCCTGTTTGAAGTCTGTAATATATTTTCTACATCAGGACTGGCTAACTGGCTTGGCTTTATGCGTGGTGGAGAATACACTGGCGAAGAGTTGAAGGTAATTCAAAACTCCGGTCTTAGAATGGGTATGATAGGAGTTGAATCAGGCGATCAGGGACAACTTGACAGGATGAATAAGCGCCAACAGGTTGAAAAAGTAAAAACAGGAATTGAGCAATTAGACTATATCGGAATCAACACGCTTATGACATTTGTAATAGGATTTCCTGGTGAGAGCATTGAAACACTATACAATACTACAAATTTCATCAACGGTCTGAATTTATCAAATTTATTGTCTGGCTACCAGGCTTATCCATTATTAATCCACAACCTTTCTGACATGGCTGAACCAGCCAACAGGGAAAGATGGAATATCAAAGGATTTATGGACAGTTGGTCGCATTTCACCATGAATTCAGAGGAAGCACATCAGGCTTGTCATAGTCTTTTCCGGGATGTTAAAAATATTCCCTACCATTATCCTGGTGAAAGTCATTTCTTCAATAGGGGAATGTTTAGCAGGGAAAAGTTAAGTGAATTATACAAGTTAAGACATCAGTTGACAACTGAATTAATGGATAATGTTCCGTGGGAAGTTTATAAAATAACGCTAAGAAAAATGGTTTCACATATGGACCTACCTGTAGAATCAGCAAATGCTTTTCATGATGCCCTTATTTGCAGAGTCCCCTGATTACTTCACCAACTAACATTAAACCTGTCTTCATCAACAAAATCCCTGTAATTCTTTATAAGGTTATAATAATGATTACTTTTTACTAATTTTATTGCAACTAAAATTGATGATGCTATGAAAAAGCTAAACCTCCACATATGCCTGAATGCCATACTGATACTCTTCAGTAGCTCCTCTATTGCACAAATAATTATCACTTCTGATAATATGCCATCTCAAGGTGATACAATAAGAGTGAGCACTTCTGCCTATCTGGAAACCCAAATAGCTGATCCGGCTATGACTGGTTATGATTATTTATGGGATTATTCACAATTGTACCCCACAGCACAATCAGTTCTTAGTTTTATTAATCCATTACAGACTAACTTTTTTTACTATTTAACTTTTGGGCCAACAGTAGCTAACCTGGCTGTGCCTATTGAAGGGTTGGATTTTGTGGATTTGCAGGTTACTGATGCTTTTGAATTCTACAAGAATAATACCTCAGATTATGTTCGTGCAGGTTTCGCAGCAACCATTATGGGTATACCACTACCACTGAAATATGATGTGCCTGAACGCATATACAAGTTCCCTCTTTCCATTAATTCAACGCCCGATTCCAGTATATCAACTTTTGAGATTCAATACCCTCCTGTTGCTTATTTTTATCAATATAAAAAGAGAGTAAACACTGTTGATGGATCAGGAACGCTGGTAACCCCATATGGATCTTTTAGTACACTTAGAGTTAAATCGGTTATTTATGAAAGAGACAGCCTCTACCTTGACTCATTACAAACTGGTATACCCATAATACGCAATATTACCGAGTACAGATGGTTGAGTCCTGATTTTCCGGTTCCATTACTTACTATAACTCAGGAAGGGCTTTCATATTCAGTACAATACATTGATTCAGTGCGTAATATTATACCTCTTGTTGTAAATCTTGGTAGTGATTTAACAACCTGCATAGGGGATTCAGTGACCCTTACTGCCCAGGTTGAAGGCGGAAACCCACCGTACTCTTATATGTGGAGCAACCAAAGTACAACCCAATCTATTACAGTCGCACCTGATGTATCCACTATATATACGGTTTTGGTATGTGATAACTCAGGGATATGTGTATCCGCATCACAGGAAGTGAATGTAATAGCGGTAGAACCAATTGAATTAGGCAATGATACCATCTTATGTGCAGAACATAACTTAAACTTCCTTATTAATAATGGATACGACTTGATTACCTGGTATGTGAATAATGTAGAAGAGGGAACAGGAATAAGTTTTAGCATTGATTCAGCGGGAATTGGCTTAAACACTGCTATTGTTAAGGTAATCTATCAAAATTCAGGATGTACATTGTCGGATGAATTAACCGTGACCTTTGAAATATGCGGAGGTTTTCCAGAATATGAGAGCGCATATATGTCAATATCGCCAAATCCAGCAACAGAAAGCATTGCAGTTCAAACGAGTTGGAACCTGATTAAGCCTGTAGTAAGCATCAATTCAATGAAAGGACCTCAGGTATTAATGAATGACGTAAACATAAACGGCAGTCGACTCACGCTTGATACAAGTAACCTGGCACCAGGCTTATACTTTATAACTGTAAGGGACGCTAATAAAGTGACCACTGGTAAATTCATAAAATCATCCTCCGTCCGCTAGCGCAAATCTAGTATCCGAAAACGAACACTTTATAGTCAATAAAAACATGCATACTGGCTGAAAGCCTTGATAATAAAGGGTTTCAGCAGTTTGGCATGCTTTTGGTAAAGGGGTATATGTACACGGTAAAACAAGAAGCCATGAAAACAAAACTCACTTTCGCCATTCTATTTCTGCTCTTAAATACTATTATACTTGTTGGCAGAAATACAGACGCTTCCTACTCAGGCAAAGATACACTAGCAGTTAGCACAGCAATGACACTCCCTATACCTGAAGAAGAAAGCTACATCAACGACATCCCATTCAGCACTGAAGTAGTAGCGCTAAAATCATTATTCCTCAATCTTGAAAAACCTGAAGAAGAAACTTATATAAACGACATCCCTTTTAATACTGCAGAAGTATCAGCAGTCTTCACATACAGCTTGTTGAACATCTACCCTGAAGAAGAAGCATATGTTGATGATATTCCCTTTAATACTGCCAGTGTAGTTGAGGAATACCTTGCGAATGGGAGTATTATGGCTTCTGAACGTATTGAAACAAATTGCAATAAGTAGTTAAAGTTTTTGGTGAACTTGAAAATCTCAAATTGCTCTTCAGAGCTCCTGCTATCAGGAGCTCTTTTCTTTTAATGATAGCATACTAGAGTGGCACATAGTGGAAGTGACCTTTTATCCCAGGATAACACCAATGATTGTTGCAGATAACAATGATGCAAGGGTTCCACCTAGCAGGGCTTTCATACCAAACTGTGATAGTAGTACCCTTTTCCCCGGAGCTAAAGACCCAATTCCCCCTATTTGAATACCTATTGAAGCAAAGTTGGCAAATCCACACAACATATAGGTAGCCATAATTATACTCTTAGGGTTTGTTAACCTCGCAGTTTCCTTTAAATCAGCCAGACTCACGTAACCAATAAATTCGGTCATTATTATCTTTTCACCCAGTAGCTGACCAATCATTATTATATCGTTACCTGCCACACCTATAAGCCACATAAGAGGAGCAAACAAATATCCCAGTATAACTTGCAATGATAGCACTGTATATTGACCATTTGTCATAGATGCCACTGTTTCATTAAGATTAAAAAGACTTCCTGTTTTGAGCAACAAGAAATTAACAAAGGCTATGAAGGCTATGAATACCAATAACATTGCAGCAACATTAACAGCAAGTTTTAAACCTTCAGTTGTTCCATTGGAAATTGCATCAAGTACATTACTTCCCACCTTATCTTTAGTAATTTCTATATTACTGCTGAAAGCTTCGGTTTGCGGCACAAGAATCTTTGAAATTATAACAGCACCCGGGGCAGCCATAACTGATGCCGCTAAAAGATGCTTGGCAAAAAGTAATCTTTGAACAGGATCATTACCTCCCAAAAAACTTATGTATGCGGCCAGTACACCTCCTGCTAGAGTAGCCATCCCACCTATCATCACTAAAAGTATTTCTGACCGGTTCATCTTTTCCAGATAGGCTTTTATCATAAGCGGTGCTTCGGTTTGACCAAGGAATATATTTCCTGCAACCGATAAACTCTCAGCACCGGATATCTTCAAAGCCTTCGTCATTAGCCATGCCAGGGCATATACTATCTTCTGTATGATACCAAGATAAAACAACAAACTGGTAAGTGCGGAGAAAAAGATGATTGTTGGCAGAACCTGGAAGGCAAAAATAAATCCATAAGTTTCTGAATTCATTAGACCTCCTAGTAAGAAAACACTACCAGCCTTAGTAAAATCGAGTATTGAAACAAATATCTTACCTACAAACTCGAACACATAGCGTACTGGTCCCAGATATAATATTCCAGCTGCCAGGGTAATTTGAATTATTAATCCTATAATAACCACTTTCCATGCAATTGCTTTTCGGTTAGAGCTAAAAATCCAGGCAATCAGTATTAGGCTGCATAAACCAAGCAAACCTCTTAATAAGCCCATCAATGTAATACCCGTTCCACTATCACTTACGGCATGAATATTTGCCATTTTAACTGTGGTTTGTGCAATTGTATCAGCTATAGCACTGTCAGCCTGAATTAAAAGAGTATCGGCTTGTGCAAACAAAAGCGGCGACAAAAACAACATAATGATTGTCGCCAAAATACTTTTTTTAGTCATAAATGGTTTGAAAGGTTGTTAGGAAGATTTTCGCTTACGAATCACATCACGCAGTTGCGAAGCTTTTTCATATTCTTCATGTTCAATAGCTTCGTGCATCATCTGCTCGAGCTCACCAATTGAAAATTTATTATAATCAAACTCGTCATCAACATCTACACCCCCGGTAGCAAGCTGATCAATATCAGGTTCCTCTTCAACTGATACCCCAGCTCCGGTTAATACTGCTTCGTATGTATAAATTGGGCAATTAAATCTAACAGCAAGAGCAATTGCGTCAGAAGTTCGGGAATCAATCTCTTTAATATCAATGCCATCAGAACAAACTAAAGTGGCATAAAAGATACCTTGAGCAAATTTACTTATGATTACTTCACGAAATTCAATACCAAAAGTGTCAGAAAAGTTCTTGAAAAGATCATGGGTAAGCGGTCGCGGGATCTTAATCTGTTCAATATGGAACAGAATAGCCTGAGCTTCAAAAGTATTAATTAGTATCGGGAGCCTGCGTTTGCCATCTGTTTCACCTAGTATAAGAGTGTATGCACCACTCTGCGACTGGCTGTTAATCATTCCAAGCAATTTTAACGGAATTTTCTCCATCCCGGTCATGTTTTATTTAAGGTGATAAAATTAACAATAAAATAGCTGCTAAAGGTTCAATTTTCTTTAATTTTCCTCTCAACTAAAAAAAAGTGATCTTTAGTTAATAAACATTTGCCAGTGCAAACGTTTGCGAAAATGGCAAAATATTCTTTAATATCAGGCAATTCAGCGAACATTTCTTTTGCTAATCAGTTATCAATAAGCTCTTTTTGTTGATAAATGGTTGAACTATACTATTGGAATTTACCATTACTTCTATATTTTTGTGAAATGTTTGTAATTATCATATCCAAAAACCCAAATTCCTCTTTATGAAGAAATTGATTTCTATTTTAACCCTGAGTGTTTTACCTTTTATTGCATTTGCCAGTGAAGCTGACCTCCCGATTCCTGATTTAAGCACCAGTTATTTTAAAAACCTGGGTATGGATGGACATTCCCTGCTTACATGGGGCATATTCATTATTGTGCTTGGTATGTTGTTTGGCTTATGGCAATTCATCCGTATTAAGAAGTTACCCTCACATCATTCAATGTTGTCGGTGTCACATATCATCTATGAAACATGTAAAACCTACATGTATCAGCAAGGTAAATTCCTCATTATCTTATTCTTAATCATTGGTTCGGCCATTTTCTATTATTTCTACGGACTTAATCATATGGAGTTCGACAGAGTAATGTTAGTCTTATTATGGTCAGTTCTTGGAATCCTTGGTTCTTATGGGGTTGCCTGGTTTGGCATCAGGATAAATACCCTGGCAAATAGCCGAACCAGTTTTGCTTCATTGAAATCAAAACCATGGAGTGTTGTTTCCATTCCCCTTCAGGCAGGTATGAGTGTTGGAGTTCTTCTGATTACAGTTGAGCTCATTATGATGATTTTCATCCTGCTTTTCGTTCCTGGTGAAAGTGCAGGCGCTTGTTTTGTTGGATTCGCGATTGGTGAATCACTTGGTGCTTCAGCACTACGTATTGCCGGTGGTATCTTTACAAAAATTGCTGACATTGGAGCAGATTTGATGAAGATTGTTTTCGCAATTGGTGAAGATGATCCTCGTAATCCCGGCGTTATTGCTGACTGTGTTGGTGATAATGCAGGTGATAGTGTTGGTCCTACAGCCGATGGTTTTGAAACATATGGTGTTACCGGTGTTGCTCTTATCTCTTTTATCGTGCTGGCTATAGGTCTTGACCTGCAAGCCACTCTTATTGTATGGATTTTTGCAATGCGTATATTAATGGTGTTCACATCTATCTTCTCGTATGCTATCAATCAGGTTATTTCAAAAGCCCGTTACAGCAACAAGATTGATTTTGATTTCGAAGCACCTCTCACATCACTCGTTTGGATTACATCAATCGTTTCAATTATTGTTACCTACATTGTAAGTTACATAATGATTGGAGATATGGCCGCTGGTTTATGGTGGAAACTTGCCAGTATTATCAGTTTAGGCACACTTGCAGCTGCTGTTATTCCTGAATTCACCAAAGCTTTTACAAGTTCCAAGTCACGGCACGTTAATGAAATTGTTACTGCTTCAAGAGAAGGCGGTGCATCACTAACAATCCTTTCAGGTATTGTTGCAGGAAATTTCAGCGCTTTTTGGAAAGGAATGGTTATTGTTGGTTTGATGGCAGCAGCTTTCGGCGTTTCAACAATGGGATTAGGTGATATTATGACCTATCCTGCTATTTTTTCCTTTGGTCTTGTTGCCTTTGGATTCCTTGGGATGGGACCTGTTACTATTGCTGTTGACAGTTATGGCCCTGTTACTGACAATGCGCAATCAGTTTTTGAACTTTCACAAATTGAGCGTATTCCAGGTATTGAAGATGAGATTAATAAAGATTTTGGTTTTAAACCTGACTTTATCCAGGGAAAACATTTCCTTGAAGCAAATGACTCAGCGGGTAATACCTTCAAGGCAACTGCAAAGCCTGTATTAATAGGAACTGCCGTTATTGGTGCTACCACCATGATTTTTGCCATCATCCTGCTACTTGAACAATTAGGTTTGCTTCATCTCAGTCTTACCGATGCTCCTGTTCTATTAGGCTTCATCACAGGTGGTGCTGTTGTATTTTGGTTCTCCGGTGCTTCTATTCAGGCTGTAACTACAGGCGCATACCGTGCGGTTGAATTCATAAAAAGAAATATACAACTTGATAAAGCTGAAGCAAGTATTGAGGACTCAAAAGCTGTTGTAAAGATTTGCACACAGTATGCCCAGGCAGGTATGTGGAATATTTTTGGCGTTATATTCTCCCTGACCCTCGCTTTTGCATTCTTTGATCCGAATTTCTTTGTATCATACCTGATCTCTATTGCAGTATTTGGCTTGTTCCAAGCTATGTATATGGCCAATGCAGGTGGTGCATGGGATAATGCTAAAAAAGTTGTGGAAGTTGACCTTAAAGAGAAAAACACTCCGCTTCATGATGCTACAGTAATTGGAGATACAGTAGGTGATCCTTATAAAGACACTTCATCAGTTGCGTTGAATCCGATTATTAAATTTTCAACATTATTTGGTTTACTTGCTGTTGAAATTGCCGTAAAGATGAGCCAATCAGCTAACCTTACAGGTTCAACTGATTATTCTTCAATATTAGGGGCAGTATTCTTTGTTATCGGATTATTCTTTGTTTACAGATCGTTCTATGGAATGAGAATTAAGAAATTAATCTAAACATTCCTGGTGCGTACGAATAAGTAGTCATAAAAAAGGGTTGAAGTAACTTCAACCCTTTTTCTTTTTGACTTAATTACTTCTCCTGGAATTCAAGATTCAGTGCTGATCGCCACCATGGGTAATAATGCTTCTGAAGTTCATCAGTTTCAGGGAACTTGTAGAAAATGTAACCTTCATTTGATCCTACAAAGAAGCCATTCTTTACAGTACGGTATAATACATCACCCTGATAAAAGCGATTAACAGTTTTTGTAGGCTTTTCATAACCCATGTGCAGGCCAATAAGGCAATCGCGCAGGTGATCTTTATTTGAGTATGGCAAGTTACCTACCGGGGCGGCTATTGGATCTTCAGCAAGACGGTTCAGTATTAACTCAACAAAAACAATTTTTGGGAAGTATATAGGATTTTTACTATTCGTTACCCATTCAGTATATTTTACCGGATCAAGTTTACTTACTACACGAGGTGTTACAGGGCATAACTGCTGATAGAAGTGCAGGGTTGCTGCAGTTTCAGGAATGAAATCTGATTTAGTGAGTTCAAGTACCTTACCGTCGGCAGTAGTTAAATATAGATTTTTAAAAGCACTTAATGGTATATTCTCAAGTACCCGATAGGTCGAAAGATAAACTGATCGTTTTGGTTTCCCGTCAACATGAGGCACACAGCGGGTTTCAATACTCTCCATATTAAAATAATCGCTTTTAAAGCCGGGTTCGATTTCAAAGAAAAAAGCCTGACCTTGTGTTCGTTTATTGGTACCAACAGCATAGTATACTCCAAACTCCTCAGGAGGTAACATAGAAGCAATAAGTGCTTCTGGTGTCATAGAAAGATAAAGATAATATTTATGGCTCATGTTTAAGAAATATTTGGTTAGGACAAACCTACAAGATTTAAAGAATAAATGCAAATAGAAAATTTAATTTCCCCATTGAGCATTAAATAGAAATGTTGCAAGGTAAAAAGTTATCAACCGTTCAATAAAATAATCCCTATAACTTGATATACAGTTCTTTACAAGTTAAAAAGTTTACCTTGTAAAATTTTCCCTTTGGTCTATAATATTTATCTTTGCCACAAAATTAAGTTTTCCACCACTTTGCATAATCAGATCAACCATGTCAAAACTAACTAATGATTTCATTAATCGGCACAATGGCCCAAGGGATAATGAAGTCGCTAAAATGCTTGAAGTTATTGGAGTGTCAGATCTCGACTCACTGATCAATGAAACAGTGCCATCAACTATTCGGCTACCAAAACCTCTTAATCTTCCTGCGGGAATGAACGAATGGGAATACATATCTCATCTAAAGGAGCTTGGAGCCAGGAATAAGATATTCAAATCATACATTGGCCTGGGCTATTATCCATGTATCCTGCCGGGTGTGATTCAGCGTAACATTCTGGAAAATCCGGGATGGTATACATCCTACACCCCGTATCAGGCTGAAATATCGCAAGGTCGTTTAGAAGCACTTCTCATATACCAGACAATGATTTCTGATCTTACTGGTTTACCTATAGCCAATGCCTCGTTGCTCGATGAATCTACTTCAGCTGCAGAAGCAATGATCATGCTTTATAACTCTCGTTCCAGGGAAGCAGTGAAATCTAATTCCGTAAAATTCTTTGTATCGGAAAAACTCTTTCCCCAAACAATAGATGTATTAATGACCCGATCAGTTCCTTTAGGAATTGAACTTGTGATGGGAGATCATGAATCTATAGAATTTGATCAGAGCTTCTTTGGTGCGATTATTCAATATCCCGATGAAACCGGTGAAATATATGATTTCAGGTCATTCACAGAAAAAGCTCATAGTGCAGGTGTAATGGTAGCTGTAGCTGCTGACCTGATGAGCCTTGCTATTCTTACACCTCCGGGTGAATGGGGTGCCGATGTAGTGGTCGGTTCAAATCAAAGATTTGGATTACCATTAGGTTATGGAGGTCCACATGCGGGGTATTTTGCTACACGCGAAGAATTTAAACGTACGATTCCTGGTAGAATAATAGGTGTTTCTGTTGATGCCCAAGGCAACAGGGCTTTAAGAATGGCCTTACAAACCCGTGAGCAGCATATAAAAAGAGAAAGAGCTACCTCAAATATTTGTACTGCCCAGGCTTTATTGGCAATAATGTCTGCTATGTATGGTGTATATCATGGTCCTATTGGCATAAAACAAATAGCTTGCAGGATTAATACTTTAACTACATTGCTGTCATCAGAAGTTGCAAAATATGGCTATAAGCAATTAAACTCAACTTTCTTCGACACAGTGCGTATAGCAGTTCCTGAGGGAGTACGTATGGCTGAGTTCAAGAAGCTTGCTCTTGAAAATCAAATCAATTTCAGATATTTCTCTGACAGGATTGTTGGTATCAGTTTAGATGAGACAACTAACCTCGAAGATCTTAAAACATTGGTACACATATTTGCTTCTGCTGCCCGTAAAGAGTTCAATCCCGATATAGTAATTACTGAAAGATGCCAGGGACAGCATTCATTACCTTCACAATTAAAGCGTACAAGCCATTTCCTGAAAGATAAAGTATTTAGCAGCTATCACTCAGAAACTGCAATGATGCGTTTTATTAAAAACCTTGAAATAAAGGATCTTTCTTTGAATAAGGCAATGATTCCTCTGGGATCATGTACCATGAAGCTCAATGCAGCTGCAGAACTTTTTTCACTTAGCTGGGCAGAATTCAATGGTTTGCATCCTTTTGCTCCTGCTGATCAGGCTGAGGGTTACACTTTATTAATTGCCGAACTTGAAAAAGCACTTTGCGAAATAACTGGCTTTGCAGCCATGTCATTCCAGCCAAACTCAGGTGCTGCAGGTGAATATGCTGGGTTGTTGGTAATCAGATCATATCATTGTCATAATAATCAGGGTCACCGTAATGTATGCATTATTCCGGCTTCAGCCCATGGTACTAACCCTGCCAGTGCAGCAATGGCCGGAATGACAGTGGTAGTTGTAAAATCCGATTCTAATGGCAATATTGATCTTGTTGATCTAAGGGAGAAGGCTGTTAAATATAAAGATACTCTATCAGCCTGTATGATCACATATCCTTCAACACATGGTGTGTTTGAAGAAGGTATTTGTGAGGCAATTTCAATTATTCATGAAAATGGCGGACAGGTGTATATGGATGGTGCCAATATGAATGCCCAGGTTGGACTTACCAGTCCGGGGTTTATTGGAGCTGATGTTTGCCACCTTAATCTTCATAAAACATTTGCTATACCTCATGGCGGTGGTGGTCCCGGTGTTGGACCTATAGGAGTTGCAAGTCATCTTGTTGAGTTCCTTCCCGGTCATTCGCTTAAAAAAGTAGGTGGAGACAAAGCTATTAACGCTGTTGCTGCCGCACCTTATGGAAGCGCATCAGTATTGCCTATTTCCTATGGTTATATAAAACTACTGGGTGGCGAAGGACTAACTGAGGCAACAAAAGTTGCAATTCTGAATGCCAACTACCTTAAAGTTAAATTAGCAAAACACTACAAAATACTGTATACAGGAAAGAACGACAGGGTGGCTCATGAAATGATTCTTGATTGCAATGAATTTAGCCGAACTGCCGATATTCAGGTAGGTGACATCGCAAAACGTTTGATGGATTATGGTTTTCACGCTCCTACAGTCGCATTTCCTGTTCATGGCACTTTGATGGTTGAGCCTACTGAAAGTGAACCACTTGAAGAACTTGACAGGTTTGTTGAAGCTATGGAAGCCATTCGCGCTGAAATTGATGAGATTGCACGCGGTGAAGCTGATCGCCAGAATAATGTTATAAAGAAAGCACCTCACACACTCGCAATGGTTACTGCTGATGATTGGACTTTGCCATATTCAAGGCAAAAGGCTGCATTCCCTGTTAAGAGTAATAAAACAGAGAAATATTGGCCATCAGTTACACGGGTTGATGATGCATACGGCGACAGGAATCTCATGTGTACATGCGCACCAATTTCAGCTTATCAAGAGCAACCAGTATAATTTTTTATCTTTCAGTATTGATAATAATAGCTGGCGAACTGCCAATTGAATAAAAATAGAAAAGCCGTCAGAATTCTGACGGCTTTTCCATTTTTAACCTAAACTATGTGATGACCGTAATTCAACTATTTTAAAATTACTTCTTTATCCTTCATTGAAAGTTTGATACGCTGCCAGGTTCTCTCAATATCATTATCGAGGCCTACACTAAATCGTACAAGACCTTCACTCATGCCCATATCGTGCTGAATTTCTTCGGGCACCTCGCTCGAGGTACTTTTACCTGAGTTGCTGAACAGGGTTTTGAAATATCCCAGACTAACGGCCAGGTAGCCTACATCATTAGCTTCCATTTCTTCCATGAATTCAGCTGCTTTTTCAGCAGTGCCCAAATCAATTGCAATCATACCACCATAACCATACTCTTTGTTCATCATCTTTGTCAACACTTCATGCCCTGGATGATTTGGCAATCCGGGATAAGAAGTTGGCAAACCAGCTTCTGTAAACTTATTTGCCAGATACATCGCATTGTAGCTATGTTGCTTCATCCTGATATGCAGGGTATGAAGGTTTTTCAATATAGAAGATGAGCGAAGTGGGTCAAGAACTGGTCCTAAGAGCATTGCTGTGCCACTATTCACGTCAATAAGCGAGTTTATGAATTCAGCACTTGCACAAATAGCACCTGCAACACAATCATTTTTTCCATTAATGAACTTGGTCATGCTGTAAACCACAATATGCGCTCCCAGGCGTGTTGGATTAACTATCATCGGTGTGAAAGTATTGTCTACAACAAGTTTTGCATTATGCTCATTTGCTATGGTTGAAAGCGCCGGTATATCTGATATCTGAAGCATGGGATTAGTCATAGTTTCAGTATAGATTAATTTTGTATTCTGGCGCATAGCAGCCTTTACAGCTTCCAGGTTGGTTATATCAACAAATGTTACGTCAACATTAAACTTCTTAAGATAATTTTCAAGAAAAGCAAAAGTACCTCCATAAGTCGTTATGCTGCTCACAATGTGATCACCGGTATTTACAAGTTGCAAAATTGCATTCGTGATAGCGGCCATTCCACTGGCAGTAACCCATGCTGCTTCAGTACCTTCCATAGCAGCCATTGCATCAGCAAGATATTTATTGCTGGGGTTCCAATGCCGTGAATATAAGAAACAGCCTTCTGCCTCACCATGAAAAGTGTCAGTCATCGTTTTCGCCTGGAAAAACGTATAAGTTGCTGAATCAGTTATTGAAGGATTAACATCACCAAATTCTCCGAATTGGTGCAGATCTTGTAATTGACTTGCCGGATCAAATTTCATAGTGGTGGGGGTTTTAATTTTTGGTTCTTAAATTTATTTCTGCAATTAAGGTATGATGTTCTATTATAATGCTTTATAGAGTCTTTATATTGCTCCATGCCAGAGTTTAAATCTGAAGATAAATCTAAAATGACTTCATACTGAATATCATTAAAGTACTCTCACTTTATCATCACAAAAGTATCATTTCTGAGTTAAATTTAACCATTTACTCATATATTTGCGGCAATATGGCCACATTATTTAAAATCTATAACCATAATGGTGCTATTTCTCAATTTTTGTAATTATTAGCTCAAAAAAATGGAAAGAAACTTTCATATTGATAATCTCGACAAGAAAATACTAAAATTATTGAATGCCGATTCAAGGATGCCTTTTGTTGAAGTGGCTCGTCAATGTAAAGTGTCGGGTGCTGCAATACACCAAAGGGTTCAAAAAATGCAGGAGGCAGGACTCATTAAAGGTTCATCACTTGTTATGAGCCACAAAGTAATGGGGTATCTCACATGCGCATTCATTGGAATTCAAGTCAACCTAACATCAACATCAACACATGACGAGGTATTTCAAAAGATAAGGAAAATTCCCGAAATAGTTGAGTGTCATCATATTTCGGGTAAATACTCTTTGCTCGTTAAGCTATATACCCGTAACAATGAGCATCTTAAGCAAATCATTGTAGAACAAATACAATCCATTCCTGAAATTAGCTTTACAGAGACATTCATTTCTCTGGAAACCGGATTTGAAAGGCAACTTGAGCCTTGAACCATAGAAAATCCATTCAATATCCATTGAATTCTCAAGCCTTATTTAAGCGGTATACAAGCGTTATATAAGCGATAAATAACGTTTATAAGACGCTTATAAAACGCTTATAAGACGCTTATGATGGTAATCGATATTGAAATGAGGCAATATTTTTTTTAATCCCATGACGAAATATTTGGATAATCACCTTTGATGGATAAATATTAACTCAGGTCTTAACATAGTCCGCATCGGGAAGTATTTTTTCAGAGATCAAGCCCCATAGGGTAAGCTTTCAAAACGACAGATTGAAAAACAAAACCAGCTGAGCCTTGTTGAAGCGGTGAAAAATAATTAAGTTTGCAAAACATAAATACTGACATGTTATGAATTACGATTTAATAGTAATAGGCTCAGGACCTGGTGGTTACGTAGCTGCCATCAGAGCTTCACAACTTGGGATGAAAGTGGCTGTAGTTGAAAAAGCTGAGCTTGGAGGCATTTGTTTAAACTGGGGATGTATTCCAACCAAAGCATTGATGAAAAGTGCTCAGGTGTTTGAGTATATGAAACATTCAACTGATTACGGCATATTGGTTAAAGGCGAAGTTACACCTGATTTTGAAGCTGTTGTTAAGAGAAGCAGGTCAGTAGCTGAGGGAATGAGTAAGGGAATACAGTTCCTTTTTAAGAAGAATAAAATTGAACATATAGCCGGATATGGTAAAGTGAAATCTGGCAAAATAGTGGAAGTTACTGATAAGTATGGAAAAACGACAGAGTATCCTGCACAGCATATAATACTGGCAACCGGTGCCCGCTCACGTGAATTGCCAAATCTCAAACAGGATGGCAAGAAGATAATTGGGTATCGTGAAGCTATGGTTCTTCCTACACTACCTGAAAGTATGGTTGTAGTTGGTTCAGGAGCAATAGGTTCAGAATTTGCATACTTCTACAATACAATGGGTACCAAAGTTACTCTGGTAGAATTTATGCCAAATATTGTGCCTATAGAGGATGAGGAGATCTCTAAACAACTTGAAAGAAGTTTCAAGAAAGCAGGGATGAAAGTTATGACTTCATCCACCGTAGAAGCGGTAGAAGTTAATAATGACAAATGCAAAGTAACAATCCAGACAAAAAAAGGCCAGGAAACTGTTGAATGTGACGTTGTATTGTCAGCAGTTGGAATCACAACTAATCTTGAGAATCTCGGCATTGAAGAAACCGGAATAAAAACAGAAAAAGGCAAGGTAGTAGTTGATGATTTCTACCGCACTAATGTTGAAGGTGTTTATGCCATTGGTGATATTGTACATGGCCCTGCACTAGCACATGTTGCTTCACATGAAGGTATCATTTGTGTAGAAAAGATAGCAGGTAAACATGTTGAAGCACTTGATTATGGAAACATTCCCGGCTGTACATACACCCATCCTGAAATTGCATCAGTAGGTATGACTGAAAAAGCTGCCCGCGAAGCCGGATATGATGTTAAAATTGGCAAATTCCCATATTCAGCATCTGGAAAAGCAAGTGCTGCGGGAAACAAGGAAGGCTTTGTAAAAGTGATATTTGATGCCAAGTATGGTGAATGGCTTGGTGCTCATCTTATTGGCGATAACGTCACTGAACTGATTGCTGAAGTTGTTGTGGCCAGAAAGCTGGAAACAACCGGTGAAGAGATCATTAAAGCTGTTCATCCTCATCCTACTATGTCAGAAGCAGTAATGGAAGCTGTTGCTGCAGCATACGATGAGGTTATCCACATATAATGTATTTCTCAACTTATATACTCTGCAAGAATTCAACATTACTTCAATTGCTTGATAATTATACACTTGCACAACTAATTTACTTGCTTTAAAATGGAAATTCTAACTACTGAGATACCGGGATTACTGATAATAAAACCAGATGTATTTAATGATGATAGGGGTTACTTTTTTGAATCATATAATATGTCAAAGTTCACTAATGCCGGTATCGAAGTAGACTTCGTGCAAGACAATGAAAGTAAATCGATGAAAGGAGTGCTCAGAGGGCTGCACTTTCAGAAAGGAGCTTTTGCCCAGGGAAAACTTGTGAGAGTGGTTCAGGGTGCAGTACTTGACGTGGCAGTTGATATAAGGAAGGATTCCCCATCATTTGGCAAGTGGTCATCTATTGAATTAACCGGTAACAATAAACTAATGTATTGGATACCTGCCGGCTTTGCTCATGGATTTCTTACCCTGGAGGACAATACTATTTTTACTTATAAGTGTTCAGGTGTTTACCATAAACCTGCTGAAGCAGCAATAAGATGGAACGACCCTGATCTGGCAATACAGTGGGGGATTTCCGATCCCATACTCTCAGAAAAAGATAAAACCGCTCCATTATTCAAAGAATACATTATGGAGGTAATTTAAATTACACAAGCTGTATATCTAAAATTACATAAGCTGCATATCTAACTATCTATAGATTATATTGTTAGGTCAATTAATTATTTGACTTGCAAACGAAAAGACACATTGCAGCGTTATAGTGTCTGTGAATCAAAACAGCCTTTATGAAACTCAAATCCTATAAGACAACTATCCTTATTACCATCATTGGTTTCTTTATTATCGGCACATTTGCCTTTTTTATTAGCCCCGACCATGAGCATGATAAATTGTATTACGAATCGTTTGTACGCCATAATAAAGCGCACTCAATCATCATACCTGATACCCTGTATTTTGCAGGGGAGCTAGTACCCATTGACACGTATTATGTTCGCGAAGCGCTTGACAGGGAGTTGATGGTTAATTCATACTGGCATTCAAACACTATTCTTCTAATTAAACGAGCTGCCAGATACTTTCCCATAATTGAACCAATACTGAAAAAGAATAATATTCCTGATGACTTCAAGTACGTTGCATTAATTGAAAGTGGATTGATGAACGTTATATCCCCTTCGAATGCTGCCGGGTTTTGGCAATTCCTTGATGCAACAGCAAAACAGTATGGGTTAGAAGTTACTGAAGAGGTTGATGAACGTTATCATCTTGAGAAAGCCACAGTTGCTGCTGCCAAGTATTTTCAGAGTTCTTATGATAAGTATAAAAACTGGACTCTATCTGCAGCTTCATACAATGCAGGGGCTGGTAGAATTAGCCGGGAAATATCGAGGCAAAAAATTAATGATTACTACGATCTTTACTTAAATCAGGAAACTTCACGTTACGTGTTCAGGATACTGGCTATGAAACTTATATATGAAGATCCTACAAACTATGGGTTCTATCTAAGAAACAGGGACTTGTATCCAACCATTCCAACAAATTCAATTGAAGTTAGTGCCAGCATCCCCGATCTTATTAACTTTGCATCCGGCAACAAAACTAATTACCGCATTTTAAAGGAGTTTAATCCCTGGCTTCGATCAGATAAGCTTACTGTTACATCCGGCAAAAAGTATCAGATTCAATTACCTGCCCCAGGTTATACACGCTATAGTAAAATGTGGAAAGATATTAAAGATGCTGATAATATAGTGGGAAAAGGCACACTAGATATTCCTACTGAACAATAGATAAGCGAATACTGCTATTAATGGAAATTGATCAAACAGTTAACGGTTCTGAAAATATATCTCATTTAAGTACAAACAGCCTGCAGGTTTTTGGGGCCAGAGTACACAATCTGCAAAATGTAGATGTAGTAATTCCACGTGATCAGCTTGTTGTAATTACAGGTCTAAGCGGAAGTGGAAAATCATCACTTGCTTTTGATACAATATATGCTGAAGGGCAGCGTAGGTATATGGAAACCTTTTCTGCTTATGCACGTCAATTTATAGGTAATCTTGAGCGACCTGATGTAGATGAAGTTACTGGATTAAGTCCGGTTATCTCTATCGAGCAAAAATCAACCTCACGTAATCCCCGATCCACGGTAGGTACCATCACAGAGATATATGATTTCATGCGGTTGCTTTTCGCCCGTACTTCAGAAGCCTTTTCACCTGTTACCGGCCAAAAGCTTATTAAATATACTGAGGAGCAAATAATCAAACTTATAAATGAATACTTCCATGATCAGGAGGTATTGATTTTATCACCGCTGATCAAAGGAAGAAAAGGGCACTACAGAGAGCTGTTTGAACAATACAGAAAGCAAGGATTCCTGAAGGTAAGAATTGATGGTGAGTTAAAAGAATTTTCATTTGGGATGCAGCTTGACCGCTACAAAGTTCACGATATAGAACTTGTGATAGACAAGTTGACCATAAATGAGAAATCGGGTCAACGTGTTAAGCTATCTGTACAGACTGCATTGAAACAAGGCAAAGGAACTCTAATGATACTTGAGCCTGAATCAGGCAATATGAGGTATTTAAGTAAGAACCTGATGGATCCGGCTACCGGAGCTGCTTTTGATGAACCTGAGCCGAACTCATTCTCATTTAATTCTCCCTATGGTGCCTGCCCTCAATGTAACGGATTAGGTACAATTACCGAAATAGATTTAAAAAAGATAATTCCTGATCCTAAAAAAAGTTTACGTAAGGGTGGCATAGCTCCTTTGGGAGAAGCCAAAGCTACATGGATATTCAGGCAGATAGAAGCTTTAGGTGAGAAGTACAATTTTACGCTTGACACACCAGTTGAAGATCTTCCTGAACATGCCATTAATGCTATCCTTTATGGAAGTGAAGAAATACTCAAGGTAAAGAATGAATACCTTGGCGTTACATCTTCTTACACATTAAATTTTGAAGGAATTATAAATTTCATCAATAACCAGTTAAGTGAAAATTCAACAGGGGTTAGAAAATGGGCTGGGAGCTTTACAAATGTTGTTGATTGCCCAACCTGCCATGGCGCCAGGCTAAAAAATGAATCCCTGAATTTCAAAATTGACGGGAAGAATATTGCCGACTTATCAACTTATGAGCTTTCAGCACTTGATAAATGGTTTGATCAGGATCACTACGATAATGATAGTAGGCAACAAGTAATTGCAGTTGAAATTATCAGAGAAATTAAAAACCGTATTCGCTTCCTTCTTGATGTGGGACTTGATTACTTATCACTCAATCGCTCAGCAGGTAGCCTATCAGGAGGTGAATCGCAACGTATCAGGTTGGCTACTCAAATAGGCTCACAGTTGGTTGGTGTAATGTATATTCTTGATGAGCCAAGCATTGGCTTACATCAACGTGATAATCAACAATTGATACAAGCACTTCAAAACTTGCGTGATATAGGTAATTCCGTCATAGTAGTAGAGCATGACAAGGACATGATATTAGCAGCCGACTATATTATTGATGTTGGACCAGGTGCCGGAAAACATGGTGGCAAAATAGTTGCCTCGGGAACACCAAAGCAGATGCTTGAATGCAATACCCTAACATGCAAGTATTTAACGGGTGAATTGCAAATACAGATACCTGAAAAGAGAAGGACATCAAACGGTAAAGTGCTTACCATTGAAGGTGCTTCGGGCAACAACCTCAAAAACGTTACACTTGATCTGCCTTTAGGGTTATTAATTTGTATTACCGGTGTATCAGGCAGTGGGAAATCATCCTTGATAAACGAAACACTATATCCGGTTCTAAGTCAACATTTTTATCGCTCAGATAAAAAGCCATTGCCATACAAGAGTGTGAAAGGTCTGCAAAACATTGATAAAGTTATTGAAATAGATCAATCTCCAATTGGTAGAACACCACGCTCAAATCCTGCCACTTATACTGGGGTATTTGATGATATAAGAAAATTATTTTCAGCACTCCCTGAGGCAAAGATCAGGGGCTACCTTCCTGGTCGTTTCTCTTTTAATGTTAAAGGAGGACGATGTGAAACATGCAGGGGTGCAGGTGTTAAAGTAATTGAAATGAATTTCCTGCCCGATGTTCAGGTGCAATGCGAAACATGTTATGGTAAACGCTATAACCCAGAAACCCTTGAAGTTCGTTTTAAAGGAAAATCAATAAACGATGTACTTAACCTTACCATCAACCAGGCTGTTGAATTCTTTGAAAACATACCTTCTATTTTACAGAAGATCAGAACATTAAAGGATGTAGGTCTTGGATATATTACACTTGGTCAACAATCAACTACCCTTTCAGGAGGCGAAGCCCAAAGAGTAAAACTAGCTACAGAGTTGTCACGCAAGGACACGGGAAAAACTATGTACATACTTGACGAGCCTACAACAGGTCTGCATTTTGAAGATGTAAATGTGCTTATGAAAGTATTGCATAAATTAGTTGACAGAGGAAATACTGTTGTTGTGATAGAACACAGTATGGAGGTGATAAAAGTGGCAGATCACATTATCGATTTGGGACCAGAAGGTGGAAAGCGTGGCGGGATTATTGTAGCACAGGGTACGCCAGAGAGCATTGCTAATAATAAAAATAGCCTGACATCAGAATATTTAAAAAAGGAATTAAATCTATAGTTCTTGTTTCTCTAGCCTTATAAATATTATTTGTTTTGAATATTTATTCCAATAGTATTATATTTGGCGTTCATAAGCACTTAAATTAATAAAAACTACTTAATGCACCCTTTAGGACTTAACGAAGAAGATCGGATTAGAGAAGCTATTACTCCCAAGAGTTGGAATGAAATAATGACCAGCGACTCATGGGAAGTTTTTAAGATTATGGCAGAATTCGTAGAAGGATTTGAAAAACTTGGGCGGATTGGTCCATGTGTCTCAATTTTTGGCTCAGCCAGAACTCATTCCTCAAATAATTATTACAAATTAGCAGAAGAAATTGCTTACCTACTGACCAAGAAAGGCTTTGGAGTAATATCAGGTGGTGGACCCGGCATCATGGAAGCAGCAAATAAAGGGGCTCACTTCGGTGGTGGAAAGTCTGTCGGCTTAAATATTGAACTTCCTTTTGAACAGGGTTCAAATCCTTTCATTGATCCTGACAAGCTGATCACTTTTGATTACTTCTTTGTTAGAAAAGTGATGTTTATGAGGTATTCCCAAGGCTACATTGTTTTACCAGGTGGTTTTGGTACAATGGATGAATTGTTTGAAGCAATTACACTTATTCAAACTCATAAAACTGTTAGATTTCCAATTGTACTGGTTTCAACGAATTATTGGAAAGGCTTGATTGACTGGATTCAAGATAAGATGCTTGCTGAATTAAATATCAATAATCTTGACATGGAAATATTTTCAATGGCAGATAGTGCTGCTGAAGCTGTTGAAATAATTGAAAAATATTACAATAAATACGCGTTAAAACCAAATTTTTAAATTCACCAGCAATAACTCCATACGTCTCTAATATTTATTAACAAACTAGAAAAAATGACATCGTTAAAGATGATTCAATTAAATTTTGAGACTGGCGGATATAATCTCCTTGCCAGAGTAATAATTAATGGCAAACCAGCACTCCTATTGGTTGATACTAGTTCTGCTAAAACTGTTCTTGATACTGATCATTTGCAAAAGTTCGTAAATCAAACTGAACTGAAACGCAATCCACGTAAAAGTATGGCTTCAGGCTTAACAAGTGTATATAGCTATGTCGCTACTATTGAAAAACTTGAAATCGGATCAGTTGTAATTAATAATTATAAATTATCTGCAGTTGATCTAAGTCAGATAAACCGCACATTCCGAAGCCTGGGGAATCCACAGATAGATGGTTTGCTTGGATGTGACTTACTTCGTCATTGTAAAGCAGTAATCCGATTTGAAGAAAGGGTGTTGGAACTTCATACTATGGAAGAACCTACTGATGCATCAAAAAATGAAATCATCGATTGATCATCAATTTGCAGCCTGAATTATAGTACATTTCTTTCTGAGAAGCCACTATCAGATAAAGTCCGCTTCTCAGGTTGCTTACATCTAATTCTATCCTTTCGCTAGTCAGGTGCTCTGACTTGACTCTTCTTCCAAAAGAATCATAAACATCCAGTTGCCAATCACCTTCATATGGTATACTAACGGTCACCTTCGAAATTGCGGGGTTTGGGTATACTGATATAGCTCGTTGGGTTGTTACGATGTCATCAAGAGAAGAAGGTCCTGGCATAACACCCTTGTGTAAGATAAGTCCTCCTGCATAATTTCCCTGAGCCATATCAGGAAATCCATCCCCATTCAAGTCAATAATAGCTGCCGAACTTCTAATGCCATCTTTCATCACATCAAACACATCGCTCTTAGCTTCGAATTCAGAATTATAATCACCATCAAGATCAGGAAAATAAAAAAGTTTGCCCGATTCTGACCCAATAATCATCTGAATGTTGTTTTGCTTATCGCGGAAGAAATATGGTACACTGTATCCTGTGTATGATTGTAACGGGTCAGTCACATTTATCCTGCCGTACTCATTTGTAACAAGGGTGAATACCGGTGACTCCTGACTCCCGGTATTCAAAAACAAACTCAAAGTGCCATTTTTACTTCCTGCAATAATATCAAGTAACTGATCATTATTGATATCTATAAGACCGGGAGTTAGATAGGTGCCGGCATTTCCGGCTTGAATGTTTGAGGGGGTTGAGTATGAAGGCACACCGTTATTATATCCATTTGCGTAAAACAACAGTAATTGACCATCAGAAGTACCAATCAGCATATCCATCAACTGATCATTGTTCAAATCGCCGAAAGCAGGATAGATGCTTAATAAATTAAGATCATTCAATGCAGCAAAATCTGTAGTTACTTGCGTGAATTGAGGATCCTTTGAGGTTCCGGTGTTTTTGAAATAACTTATGGCTGAAGTATGTTGACAACCAAGTTGTCCAATATCATTATAATCACAACTATCTAACACCCCATAGTTACTGATAATCAAATCATTTAGTCCGTCATTTGACAAATCAACAAAGACCGGATAAGCTCCCAGTCCAATATCAATCGTTTCACCTTGTAAGAAAGACTTAGTAACTAATTCCATTTCACCGGTTTTTGTGATATTGTATAACCAGGTGCAATTATCCCCCGCAGATTTGCTTAATCCTGGTTCGAAGGGAGATGCTGTTAAGTTCATCACTCCATCATTATAAATATCAAGCAATTGAAGTGAAGGGAATGAGGGCAAATCAATAGGGTGGACTGAAGGAAATGAATCAATTACTGATGTTATAGTAGCCTCAACATTATTTCCTGTATTGATCAATGCTTTGATATTCATAAAATCAACATCTCCCAGCATCAGGTCAAGAACATTATCATTGTTAATATCCATCAGATTAAGGGTTGACCCTGTATGTCTTTCATTTTCAGGATATGCTCCAATGGACCTTTCGATGCAAGTATCGAGAATTATACTATTTGATTGAGCAGATTCTAAGAATCTCCCCCAGCAATAATCCACCTTGTGAAAGAGAAGGGAATCAGCGTTACCAAACGTTTCAACTGACATATTCTTGTGTAATTCAAGAAACGAACCGAGTCCCCAAAATGTCAGGATATCGAGGTCACCATCATTATCAATATCATAAATTGCCGGATAATCAACGTTGGTAACTAACAGATTTGTGTAAACATTACCCTGCAGCGACTTAATAAATTGGTTAACAGCCTTTTCAAATCTTATTTCTTGTCCCGACACGTTATTGTAAACCATAATTCCTCCAGGGGTGTATGTGAATATGTCGGGCTTGCCATCATTATTGTAATCCTTCAACTGGAATAGGTGTGCAATTGGAGGAAAATATTTCTGAAATGAAGGATCATACTTGTATCCGGCTATACCGGTACTTTGGAAAATAAAAGGAAGAAGGCGGTTCCCATGTCGCTCAAATGCAACAATATCATTAAATCCATCTTTATTCAGGTCAATCTCTCCAAACTGAATATTGTTGAAGCCGCCGGTCCATGGATTGCTTATCTTTGCACCATCAACATTGACTTGAACATCGCTCCATCTGGTAAAGCCGTAATCATTATTAACAGATTGAGCATCAACGAGTATAGGACATACAAGTAAAACTATAATAAATCTAAAAAGAATCACTGATCTAACAGGCATTTCCCTAATTTTATAATTGATTAAAGAGCTAATAATACAATGAACCAAAAGTGAATAAATATCACGGTTCACAGACTACAAAGATAATAAGGATGAAATGGTTTTATAAACAATCTCATTATAATGATTTTAGCTTCAAAAGATAGCTGAAAAAAACTTAGGATAGTGCATTGGTTAATTCTGATACTTATTCTATATTTGCAAACTCAAAAAAAAGTCTATTTATTTATTAATCTATCCACCACATGCAGAATAAAGGTGCTATTAAATTTTTCGCGATTGCATTGGCAATTGTGTGCCTTTTTCAGCTTTCATTCACATTCTTTTCAAAAAGGGTTGAGAGTAAAGCCAGGAATTATGCCAGAAATGAGGTTGCTACCCAATTAGCAAAAGAAATGTCAAATGGGAATTCAGATGTTGAATCTACCCTTTATGACTCGATTGTTAAAGCCAGGGAAGCTTATTACCTTGATTCAATGGCTAACCAGCCGGTATATAATATTCTAGTCAGGAAATATACCTACCAGGAGGTAAAAGAAAGAGAGTTAAATCTAGGTCTTGACTTAAAAGGCGGAATGAACGTAACAATGGAAGTATCTGTTGTTGAAATTGTTAAAGCTTTAGCTGACAATAGTGATAATCCCGTTTTTACCCAGGCAATTGAGCGAGCTGTTGAAAAACAGAAAAACAGTCAGGAAGATTTCGTCACTCTGTTTGGTGAGTCTTTTAATGAGGTTGATCCCAATGCCAAATTAGCCGCTATTTTCAATACTGTTGATCTGAAGGACAGGGTTACATTCAACTCCACAAATGATGAAGTAATCAAAGTAATCAGGGAAGAAACGAATGGAGCAATTGACAGAACATTCAACATCCTTCGCACTCGTATTGACCGCTTTGGGGTAGCTCAACCTAATATCCAGAAGTTACAAACTGCTGGCCGTATATTAGTGGAACTTCCGGGTATAAAAGAGCCTGAGCGCGTTCGTAAGCTCCTGCAGGGAACTGCACAGCTTGAATTCTGGGAAACATACCAGTTCGCTGATGTTTTACAATATTTTGAAGAAGCAAATAAAAGATTGGCTGATGCAGGCGAAGTTGTTACTGATAGCACAAACCTGGATGATATCACCAGTCAGAGCGAACAAAGCACATTATCACCAGCTGATACTACAATTGTTGCTGCTGACTCATCGCAACTTGCTTCAGATAGTGCATCACTGCTGGATAAAATTAGCGGTGATACTTCTGCTGTAGCAAAACAAAAAGAATCATTTGAAAAATATGCAAAGGAAAATCCATTATATGCTTACCTCCGCCCTGCTATTTTCCCTGATGAAAACGGCAGATACTTTCCAGGACAAGGTGCAACTGTAGGTTATGCAGCAATAAAGGACACAGCACTAGTTAATAAAGCTCTTTCAAGAGTTGCTAAGATTTTCCCTCGTGATCTTAAATTAGCGTGGACAGTAAAACCTGAAGCTGATAGACCAGAAGTTCTGGAGCTTGTAGCTTTGAAGGTTACCGACCGCGAAGGAAAAGCACCTCTGGGTGGTGATGCAGTTGTTGAAGCACGCCAGGACTATGATCAAAACGGACGCGTTGAAATTACAATGTTAATGAACAACGAAGGTGCCAAGATATGGAAGCGACTGACTGCTGATAACATTGGCAATCAGATAGCTATCGTTCTTGATGATTACGTTTATAGTGCACCACGAGTTAATGGAGAGATTCCTAACGGACGTTCATCAATTTCAGGTAACTTCACCATTGAAGAAGCACAAGATTTAAGCAACATCCTTAAGGCAGGTAAATTACCAGCCCCTGCACGTATTGTTCAGGAAGAAGTTGTTGGTCCATCTTTAGGACGTGAATCAATTAACTCAGGACTGGCATCATTTGTAATAGCCTTCGTACTTGTACTTATATACATGATAGGATATTATAACAGAGCCGGTTGGATTGCCGACCTTGCACTGGTAACTAACATATTCTTTATCTTTGGGGTTCTTACATCTCTGGGTGCAGTACTTACTCTACCTGGTATCGCTGGTATTGTGCTTACTTTAGGTATGGCAGTTGATGCTAACGTTATTATTTATGAGCGTATCAGAGAAGAACTCAGGGCCGGTAAAGGAATGCGACTTGCTATAACCGATGGTTATAATAATGCATACTCTGCCATCATCGACGGTAACGTTACCACACTTCTCACAGGAATAGTACTCTACATCTTTGGTACAGGTCCAATTCAAGGTTTTGCAACCACACTCATAATAGGTATTATAACTTCATTGTTCACAGCTATCTTTATCTCAAGAATAATCTTCGAAAACCTCTTGAAGAAAAACAAGACAATCACTTTTGATAATTCATATACCCGATATGCCTTCACTGATATTAGCATAGATTTCATCAAAATCAGGAAGACCCTTTATATGGTATCAGGAATTGTGATCCTTGCCGGGGTTATTTCACTTGCAACCAAAGGTTTAAACTTTGGTGTTGATTTCACAGGTGGAAGAACTTACATCGTGAGGTTTGATCAGGACGTTTCAACAAATGACGTTAGGAAAGCACTCAGCACTCAATTTGGTGAAGCTCCTGAAGTAAAGACCTTTGGTGGTAACAATCAGGTTAAGATTACAACCAAGTATATCATTGATGAAGAAAGCGAAGCTGCTGATAGCATTGTTGAGTCAAAACTCTTTGAGGGTTTGAAGCAATTCTATGCCAGTAACATGTCATATAATGACTTTACTTCAGATAGTGACACCAAAGTACTCGGCCGTATGAGCTCTCAAAAGGTTGGAGCTACGATAGCTGATGACATTAAGCAAGGTGCAGTTATGGCTATTATTTTTGCACTTCTTGTGATCTTCATTTACATTGCTATACGATTCAAGAAATGGCAATATGGTTTGGCTGGCTTGATCACCCTGGCTCATGATACACTGATAACAATAGGTCTATTCTCAATTTTCTATGGTATTTTGCCATTTAATCTTGAAGTTGACCAGGCATTCATTGCTGCTATCCTAACAATCATAGGTTATTCTATTAATGATACCGTTATCATCTTTGACCGTATCAGGGAGTTCCTTGGACTACATCCAAAACATACCTTAAAAGACAATATGAATAAAGCTATCAATAGCACTCTTGGCCGAACATTCAATACAGCAGGTACTACATTAGTTGTACTTATTGCTATATTCATCTTTGGTGGTGAGGTTATCAGGGGCTTTATTTTTGCTCTTATGGTGGGTATTGTTGTTGGTACTTACTCCTCAATTTTTAGTGCTGCAGCATTAGCTTTCGATTTTATCACTAAGTCAGAGAGCAGTAAAGCAAAGAAAACACTTGAGGTTAAGACTGCAAAAAGATAAATAATTGAAATTGTCAATATTCCGAAACAGAGCCGCCTTACAAGGTGGCTCTTTTCTTTTGAACCAGTTTGATTGATTCATTTTATAAATGCGTATCTTTACAAGCCAAATAGAAGTCACATGTCAACTGGTCTTTTACTGTTTCTTGATATAAGTGGTGGAGAGTTTTTAATCATTCTGCTCGTTGCTTTCTTTGTATTTGGCCCACGAAAATTACCTGAAATTGCCCGGAAACTTGGCAGAACAATGAACGAGATTAAGAGCGTTTCAGGTGAATTAACCCGTGAGTTTCAGGATGAAACCCGCAATATCACATCAGAACTGAGGGCGGCAAGGGAAACAGCCCGTGTTAATGCTGAGAATTTGGAACTCAACAAAATATTAGACCCAGTTTCTGACAAGAAGTTAAGTCCGGTTAGAAAAAAAATGCTATCCACTCAAAAACCTCCTGCAGATGTTGATGTTACTAATGACAGCAACAATAATGAACATATTAAGAACGTTAATGGACAAAATGAGATAACCTAGTGAGAATCATCACTCAATCAATAAAATTCATGAATCTTAAAATCATTCTTTCCTTCCTCTTGTTATTAGCGTTTTCAGTCCCTGAAGTTTCTGCACAAAGCAGACGTATGGCTGCTGCTGATGACGCCTTTAATTCATTCCAGTATAACGTTGCGGCTACACGTTATAAAAAAGCATACTCACGTACCAAAAGTCGTGCTGAAAAGGATAGGATATCATTCAAAATGGCTGAATCATATAGAATGATGAACAACACCAAACGAGCTGAGGTGAATTACCGCCGTATGATCAATAGTGATTTTGCAAGCAAGAATCCAATTGCTTACCTTCACTACGCTGACATGCTCATGGCCAGTGAAAAATATGATATGGCAAAAGAATACTACGCCCGATATGCTGAAGCTGTGCCAGAAGACTCAAGAGGTCCCAATGGTGTTCAGGCTTGCAATATGGTACAGGAATGGATTGAAAATCCTACAAAGTATACCGTCACTAACATTAAGAAAGTAAACTCAAAGGCTGACGATTTTGCGGCTACATATTCTGATAAATTTTACAATGCTATAGTATTCACTTCTACCCGTGAAGGTAGTACTGGTAAAGGTCTTGATGGTTGGACCGGTCAGAACTTCAGCGACATATTCCAAAGCCGCCAGGATAGAAAAGAAGAGTGGAGTGAACCTACACTGGCAGAAGCTGAAGGTAAATTGAACACCAATGCAAACGAAGGAGCACCCGTTTTTAATACCAGTTTCAATACCATGTATTACACCCGGTGTGGAAACGAAGAAACTGAAGGTTCTAATTGTAAGATTTTAGTCGTAAAACGCACAGGCAGAGGATGGGGGGAACCTCAGGAACTTGACCTTTCGAGTGATAGCACTGTCACCAATGGACATCCTGCCATAAGTAGTGATGAACTTACAATTATTTTTTCAAGTGACAGAGACGGTGGGCAGGGAGGTAAAGATCTATGGATCTCTACTCGTTCCTCTGTGTCTGATAAATTTAAGAAACCCCTTAACCTGGGTGAACTGATCAATACACCTGGTGATGAAGTTTTCCCATTCCTTAGAAACGACACAGTTCTATATTTCTCATCTGCTGGTCATCCGGGACTTGGAGGTTTAGACATTTTCAAATCAGTAAAAAGGGATGATAAGTGGACAAAGCCTGTAAATATAGAAGTGCCCATGAATTCAAACGGGGATGATTTCGCCATGGTGTTTAAACCGGGCGAGGATGCAGGTGTTTTTACTTCCAATCGTAAGGGTGGAAGAGGTGGAGATGATATTTACACATTCAGCAACCCGCCTCTTGTATTTACTTTAGCAGGTACAGTTAAAGATGACCGTACTCTGCAATTTGTGCCAATGGCTTCAGTAAAATTAGTAGGATCTGATGGTTCATCTGTTGAATCAAAGACCGACCCTAAAGGTTACTATTCTTTTAGTAAATCGCAAATTAAGCCCAACACAACATACGAACTCACTGTGGTTAAAGAAAACTACTTTAACAAAAAAGCCCGTGAAACAACCGTTGGACTAGATAAGAACAAGGATTTCGTAATTGATTTTATGCTTGAGCCGATTCCTGAAAAACCAGTGGTTCTGCCTGATATTTTATATGATTTGGCTAAGTGGGATCTTAAACCTCAGTACCAGGATTCATTGCAAGGGTTGATCAAAACCCTGCTCGATAATGAAACAATAGTCATCGAGTTAGCTGCACACACTGATGCCCGTGACACTGAAGAAAGAAATGACATACTATCACAGCGAAGAGCCGAATCAGTAGTAAATTATCTTATTGAACGCGGTATTGATCCTGCACGTTTAGTCGCTAAAGGCTATGGTGAAAGGGTACCCAGAACTTTGGCCCGGAATATCAGGAAAGATGGAGTTTTGTTAACAGAAGGCACTACTTTAACAGAAAGTTTTATTGATTCTTTAAAAACCGTGCCTGAAAAAGAAGCTGCACATGCTTTAAACCGCCGTACTGAATTCAGGGTATTAAGCAAGGACTTCGTGCCCAAAGCTAAAAACCAGGAATTCACTCAGCAAAAGGTTGAAATTAAGGTTAATCCTGAAGACAATATAGTACAGTTGCGTACTGGTAAAGGTAGTTCACTCCTGATTCCTGTAATTGTTAACGGCAAGACAACTGAGATTATGCTTGACCCTAATGATCGTGGGTTTATTTTTTCACTTCCAGAAGCTCAGAAACTACTACAGAATGGCACTATTAACAAAGATGATTTTGTTGGAGATGCTACTAAAATCCTTGCTGAAGGAAGCATAGCCGATAAGGCTGTATTCAGAATAAAAGAAATCAGATTAGGCCCCCGCACAGCATCTAATATTGAAGCTTCTGTGTCGCACAAGCTTACTGAAGGGGTGATCATAGGTGAAAGTACATTAAGTACACTAGGACGCTTTAAAATAGACCAGGAAAAGAAAACATTGACATTCAATTAGAATGGAAACAAAATACAATGAGGGTACGATTAAACTTTTCAGGGTTGATCGCACCCTTATTTTATATTGTGTGTAATAACGAGCCAGGCAAATCAAAGTAAAACTAACACATGCAGTTAACTGGCTTTAACCTAAAATGAAACAATGAATCAGGAATCACGATACAATCGAAGGGGTGTTTCAGCCGATAAGGAAGATGTTCATAATGCTATTAAAGGCGTAGATAAAGGTATTTTTCCAGGTGCATTCTGCAAGGTTGTTCCTGATATTCTTGGTGGCGACCAACTTTGGTGTAACATCATGCATGCTGATGGTGCCGGAACAAAATCTTCACTCGCATATCTTTACTGGAAAGAAACCGGTGATTTGTCGGTGTGGAGAGGCATTGCCCAGGATGCAATTGTGATGAACACAGATGATTTACTGTGCATAGGCGTTACTGACAATATACTCATTTCGAGTACCATTGGCCGTAATAAGAATCTTATTCCTGGCAATGTGATCGCCGAAATTATAAATGGTACAGAAGATTTCCTCGAACAAATGAGGAGCTTTGGAATAGGCATTTATTCTACAGGTGGGGAAACTGCCGATGTTGGTGATTTGGTTAGAACAATTATTGTTGACTCAACAGTTACAGCCAGGGTAAAACGAGAAGATATTATTTCTAATAACAATATTGTTCCGGGTGACGTAATAGTAGGGCTATCCTCCTATGGTCAAGCAAGTTATGAGGATACATATAACGGCGGAACAGGCAGTAATGGTTTAACATCTGCACGCCATGATCTCTTATCAAAAGAATATGCTGCTCAATATCCTGAATCATTTGATCCTTCAGTACCTGAAGAACTTGTATATAGCGGTAGCATCAAATTAACTGACCGATCACCGGTTGAAGGAATTGATTTCGGTAAACTCCTGCTCTCCCCTACCCGCACGTATGCCCCAATTATAAAACAAGTACTTGATGAACTGCGTCAGCACATCCACGGAATGGTACATTGTTCAGGCGGCGCTCAAACTAAGGTACTTCATTTCGTTGATCAACTGCATGTTATAAAGGACAACTTATTCGACGTCCCCCCATTGTTCCGGGTAATCCGTGAGCAATCAAATACACCTCTGCGTGAAATGTATAAAGTATTCAATATGGGTCATAGAATGGAACTCTATTTACCTGAGCAATATGCACAGAGGGTAATAGAAATTTCAGAATCTTTTAATGTTGATGCAAAAATTATTGGCAGGTGTGAATATTCCACCTCCAAAAAGCTCACTCTACACTCCCCTGAAGGACTAATAGAATATTAGCTATCCCCTCATAAGGATTGTCAACGATGCCATACCATGTAACTGTGACTGTTGAGTCACTATTTTACGTACCTTTGCACCCACAAATTTAAGAACTATGCTTGACAAGCTTGAAGCAATATATAAGCGTTATCTGGAGATCGAGAAGACAATGAATGATCCGGATATCATGGCTGATATGAAAGCTTACATAAAATTGAGTAAGGACTACAAGGAATTACAACCCGTTATAGTTGCATACAAAGAGTATAAACTAGTAATGGATAATATATCCTCTGCCAAAGAAATCCTTTATCAGGAGAAAGATGAAGAGTTCAGGGCTATGGCCAAGGAAGAGCTTAATCAACTCACCGAACGCAGGGATGAAATGGAAGAAGAAATCAGGATTATGTTGATACCTTCTGATCCTCAGGATGGTAAAAATGCTGTTGTTGAAATCAGAGCCGGTTCAGGTGGTGATGAGGCAAGCATATTTGCTGGCGACCTTTATCGCATGTATACAAAATACTGTGAAACCAAAAACTGGAAGATTGAACTTGTTGACTACACTGAAGGTACAGTTGGTGGTTTCAAGGAAATTATATTCAATGTAAGCGGTGATAACGTTTATGGCCAGTTAAAGTACGAATCGGGCGTTCACCGTGTTCAACGTGTGCCACAAACTGAAACCCAGGGACGTGTTCATACTTCTGCAGCTTCCGTTGCCGTTTTACCTGAAGCTGATGAATTTGATGTTGACCTGAAGCCTTCTGATATCCGCAAAGACACATACTGTTCATCAGGCCCGGGAGGTCAGTCAGTTAACACTACTTATTCGGCTGTGCGTTTAACCCACGTTCCTACAGGTATTGTTGTAACATGCCAGGATCAAAAGTCACAGCTTAAGAACTTTGATAAGGCACTTACAGTACTCCGTACCCGTTTATATGAACAGGAGTACCAGAAGTATCTTGATGAGATATCAAAGAAGCGTAAAACAATGGTTTCAACAGGTGACCGTTCAGCAAAAGTAAGAACCTACAATTATCCTCAAAGTCGTATCACTGATCATCGTATCAATCTTACTGTATATAACCTTACTACTTATATGGATGGTGATATCCAGGATATGATTGATGCTCTTCAATTGGCAGAAAATGCCGAGCGACTCAAAGAAGCAGTAGGTTAAACCATAATTTTAACAACCAAATTCATGAACCGCAAACAACTTATCGAGCTTATCAAACGTAAGCGCTCATACCTATGCGTAGGTCTTGACAGCGATATTACAAAGATCCCAGGTCACCTTCTTGATCATGATGATCCGGTTTTTGAATTCAACAAGCAGATAATAGAAGCAACTATTGATTATACAGTTGCTTACAAGCCCAACCTTGCTTTTTACGAAGCACGAGGAATTCAAGGTATGCTCAGTTTACATAAAACAATGCAATTCCTTGATCAATACACAAATGAATGTTTCACTATTGCCGATGCTAAAAGAGGAGATATTGGAAATACCTCAACTCAATATGCAACTGCATTCTTTGACAGGAATTCATCAGGCTTTAATTTTGACGCAGTTACAGTTGCACCTTATATGGGTGAGGATTCAGTGAGTCCTTTCCTAAAGTTTGATAACAAATGGGTTATTATTCTTGCACTTACTTCAAATAAGGGAGCTGCTGATTTCCAGTTAAATACAGATACCAATAATCAACGATTATTTGAAGATGTCCTAAAGACCTCTTCACAATGGGGCACAGCAGAAAATACCATGTATGTTGTTGGAGCTACCCGTGCGGAAATGCTTTCTGAGGTACGCAGTATTGTACCTGATCATTTCCTGCTTGTACCCGGAGTTGGTGCACAAGGTGGAAGCCTTGAAGAGGTTGCTCAATACGGACTTAACGATGACTGTGGAATTTTGGTGAATGCTTCGCGAAGTATAATCTTTGCTTCAAATCAGCCAGATTTTGATCAAAAAGCTAAAGAAGAAGCAGCCTTAATGCAAAAACAAATGGAAGCAACGCTCAGGGAAAAAGGAATCATTTAATACTCTTCAATAATCATTATAACTAGATAATAGTTTAAGCCTGCTGTTAAGTCAGTTATATTATATCACCAGTTAAAGCATCAATGATCTATGATGCTGGTGATTCAAGTTCTCATTTTACACATAAAATAAAAAGAGGCCCAAATGAGCCTCTTTTTTTTATTTTAGAATAACAAACAGTTATTCAATAATGTAATTCCAGTTAAAAACATCGTCCACTTCACCGTACTGAATACCTTGTAACCTTTTGTATAACTTAGTTGAGATCGGACCGGCTTCACCATCCTTACAATATGTGTAAGTATGACCTGTGAGTGGATCATCAATTTTGCAAACAGGCGATATAACAGCGGCAGTTCCGCAAGCACCAACTTCATCAAATGTATCAAGTTCGTTCACTTCAACAGGCCTTACTTCAACTTCCATACCCATATCCCTGGCTATATCCATCAAGCTCTTGTTGGTAATGGAAGCAAGAATTGACTCTGATTTTGGAGTAATATATTTATTATCCTTTATAGCGAAGAAGTTTGCAGGACCTGCCTCATCAATATACTTCTTCTCACGGGCATCAAGAAATAGTGCAGATGCATAGCCTTTAGCATGAGCTTCTTCTCCAGCAGAGAGACTTGCTGCATAATTGCCGCCTACTTTATACCTGCCGGTTCCTTTAGGAGCAGCGCGATCATGGTCACGAGCAATTAATAATGAAACTGGTTTAAACCCTTCTTTAAAATAAGGGCCAACGGGGGTTACAAAAACCATGAACAGATATTCATCAGCCGGTTTAACACCAACACGTGCACCAGTACCAATAAGTAATGGCCGTATGTACAATGATGCTCCTGTTCCATGTGGTGGAATAAAACGCTCATTCAATTTAACTGCCTTTACAATTGATTCCAGGAATATCTCACGTGGAACAACTGCCATCATAACACCATTAGCAGAGCTTTCCATGCGCATGGCATTTTCTTCCCACCGAAAAATTCTGATTTTACCATCTTTGCCTCTAAAGGCTTTCATGCCTTCAAACGCTTCTTGTCCATAATGCAGCGAAGAGGCTGCCATGTGAATACTAATGAATTCTGAAGATGAGGTTTCAATTTCTCCCCATTTACCATTCCTGTAATAACAACGGACATTGTAGTCGGTCTTTACATAACCAAAGGGCAGGTGACTCCAATCTAATTCTAACATATGCTTTATATTTTGAGGTTTTTTATTGCACCGTTATACTTGGCTAAATTATAAAGATTACTTCACTTGGCAATGCAAAAATGAAAATAGTTGTAATATAATATAGGCATAAAGCAGTCATTTTGGCAGTTTTTAAGGATGGCATACCATTTGAGCAGGCACAGTAAACTATTAAAAATCTAATACTATGCAAACCGGAAAAATCAATGTTCAAACGGAAAATATATTTCCAATTATCAAGAAATTCCTGTATTCAGATCATGAAATTTTTCTCAGGGAATTAATTTCCAATGCTGTTGATGCAACACAAAAGCTCAAGGCACTCTCGTCAATGGGTCAGGTTAAAGATGACCTGGGTGACCTAACTATAGAAGTGCTGTTGGACAAAGAAAACAAAACTTTAACTGTGCGTGACAATGGCATAGGAATGACTGCTGAAGAAGTAGATAAATATATTAACCAAATAGCATTTTCCGGTGCAGAGGAATTCGTGAAGAAGTACAAGGGCAAAAGTGAAGCTGATGCAGCTCAGCTTATAGGTCACTTTGGGCTTGGTTTCTACTCTTCGTTCATGGTTTCTAAAAAGGTTGAGATTTTTACGAAAACTTATCGTAAAGGTCCAGGCTCAAAGGCAGTTAAATGGGAATGCGATGGTAGCCCCGAGTACACACTAACCGAAACTGAAAAAGCAACCAGGGGTACTGATATTGTACTCCACATAGCTGATGATTCAACTGAATTCCTTGAAGAAGCTAAGATATTGGAACTCCTTAAAAAGTACTGTAAATTCCTTCCTGTGCCAATCAGATTTGGCAATGAAAAGAAATGGGAGAAACTTGAAGGCGTTAAGGACGAAAAGGGTGAAGATAAGTATGATGAGAGAGAATATCCCCGCATCATTAACAATACCAACCCTGCCTGGAAGCGTAAACCAGCAGAATTAAACACTGAAGATTATAATAACTTCTATCGTGAGCTCTACCCATTCACGTTTGATGAACCACTATTCAATATCCATCTGAATGTTGATTATCCATTTAATCTAACTGGTATCCTGTATTTCCCAAAAGTCAAGAAAAACATAGAAGTTCAGAAAGAAAAAATCCAGCTGTACTCAAATCAGGTGTTTGTTACTGACTCAGTTGAAGGAATTGTACCCGACTTCCTAACTTTGATGCATGGAGTACTTGACTCCCCTGATATCCCGCTCAATGTATCACGCTCATACTTGCAGAGTGATTCAAATGTGAAGAAGATATCTAACCACATTATGAAGAAAGTTGCTGATAAACTTGAGGATATATTCAAAAACAACAGGCCTGAATTTGAGAGTAAATGGGACGATATCAGGATCTTTATAGAATACGGAATAATAAGTGAGCCTAAATTCTGGGAAAGAGCTGAAAAATTTACCTTACTCAAAGATACCGAAGGCAAATTCTACACCCTCGAGGAATACAAAAACCTAATCACAGCGGGTCAAACTGACAAAGACAAAAAGCTGGTTTATCTGTATACTTCCGATGTTTCTGAACAACACGGTTTCATTGAATCAGCCCGTGAAATGGGATACAATGTGCTTGTGATGGATGGAGTTCTCGATAATCACTTCATCAATACCCTTGAACAAAAATTTGAGAACACATCATTCGTAAGAGTAGATTCCGACGTGCCTGATAAGCTTATCAAAAAGGATGAGCCAATGCCATCAAAGCTTACAGAGGATGATCAGAAAAGCATTAAGCCAGTATTTGAGGAAGTTGCCGGCAAAGAACACTACCATGTTGTTTTTGAAAGCATGAGCGAAACAAGTATGCCTGTACAAATCACCCGTCCTGAATTTATGCGACGCATGAAAGATATGTCGATGCTTGGTGGTGGTGGAATGAGTTATATGGGTTCATTGCCTGATTCGTACAATCTGGTAGTCAATTCTAACCACCCACTTATTACAAAAATACACAATGAAGTTGATGCCGAAGCTAGAAAATCAATGGCCAAACAACTCATTGATATAGCTAAACTTTCGCAAAACTTGCTAAAGGGTGAAGAACTCACAGGTTTTATCAAGCGAAGCATTGATATTTTGCAATAACAAAATCTAATGGCCCGGCGAAAGCCGGGTCATTGGTTTTTGTGTTTAATCAAATGAGTGTTAAGCTGTTTCATTATTGACTGATTCAAGTAACCTTTCTATAAATAATATGGTGTTTCAAAATATTTAAACAGCTCGTCATTAGTCTTCATTTCTTAAAATAACCGTAAATTTACACAATCACAAATAGTCAAAAATCATGAAAAAATCATTAGTTACAATCCTGGTAGTTGTTGGTATCGTCATCCTTTTGGTGATGATGGGCAGCGGCCGATACAATAACCTTGTTACAATGGAAGAAGGTGTCACAGGTGCCTGGTCACAAGTTGAGAATGTATATCAGCGTCGTGCCGATCTAATCCCTAACCTGGTTAACACAGTAAAAGGGTATGCCGATTTTGAACAATCAACACTTACTCAGGTAATAGAAGCAAGGTCGAAAGCTACAGGTATTAATGTTAATGCAAATGACCTTGATGAAAACTCCATTCAGCAATTCCAGCAGGCACAGGAAGGATTAAGCTCAGCTCTGTCACGTTTAATGGTGGTAGTTGAAAGATATCCTGATTTGAAGGCGAACCAGAATTTCATGGATCTGCAATCACAGCTAGAAGGCACTGAAAACCGTATCGCGGTTGAACGTCGTAACTTCAATCAGGCTGCTCAAAACTACAACGCAACTATCAGGAAATTCCCTAACAACATTTTCGCCGGCTTATTTGGTTTTGAAAGAAAAGCATATTTTGAAGCTGACCAAGGTGCAGAGCAAGCCCCTGATGTGCAGTTTTAAGAATCCTCCGGGAGCATTTGATTTACATTTAGTGGCTTTTTTCAGGTGAAATCAAATGCTTCCCTTGATCTAAACTCTCATTGTTGTTTATTAAAGAAAATACTATCTTAAAATTAACTAATTTCAAATTATAAGTATTCTACTCTCGCGTATTATATGCACTTTCTTCCACTTGTATTTGAAATATCTTAGATTCCTAATTTAATAATTCTTCTGATGCCCAATTCAGCAAAAAGCTTCTTCAGTACACAGCAACAAGACGACATCAAGCAGGCTATTCTTGATGCAGAACTCGACACATCAGGCGAAATCAGGGTGCATATTCAAAAGAAATGTGCAGGTGACATTCTTGACTGTGCCGCTGACATGTTTAAAAAGTTGGGAATGGAAAAAACCATTGCCCGTAATGGAGTATTAATATATCTGGCCGTTGAAAACCATAGCTTTGCAATTATTGGCGATAGTGGCATAAATGCTGTTGTTCCGGTTGATTTCTGGGAAAGCACTAAGGTACTTATGATTAATCATTTCAGGGAAGGCAGATTTACTGAAGGGCTGGTTGCCGGAATAACAAAAGCAGGTGAGCAACTTAAAAAACACTTTCCGTATCATAAGGATGATACGAATGAGTTGTCAGATGAGATCTCTTTCGATGGTAATTAAAATACAGGGTAAGCTAAAAAAGTAAATATATGTTGAACTATACCAAAACGCTCAATATGAGCCACAAATACATCCTCATTCTGCTAGTGTTTATATTTAGCTGCACCCAATCATCTTTTTCTCAAGTCCCTGAACCATCTAATCCTCCCCGTCTTGTAAATGATTTTGCTTCCTTATTAACCGATACAGAGAAAAATCAACTTGAGAGTTATCTGGTGGCTTACAGTGATAGTACATCAACTCAAATAACCGTTGTGATAATGCCCGACCTTCAAGGCTATGATGTTGGAGATATGGCTCAGCGAATTGGACAAAAATGGGGAGTTGGACAAAAGAACACAAGCAATGGTTTGGTTATCCTTATCAAACCTAAAAAGGGTAATGAGAAGGGACAGGCTTTTATTGCTACCGGGTATGGACTGGAAGAAGTTATCACTGATGCAGTTACCAGACGCATTGTGGACAATGAAATGATACCTTATTTCGCTGAAAATAAATATTACGAGGGAATAGCAGCAGGTGTAAGTGTAATAAAAGACCTACTCTTAGGCAAGTATTCAGCTGAACAGTACACAAAAACGCCTGACAAAAAAGGAGCTGGTTTCCTACCGGTTGTCATCTTCCTTATTTTCATTCTAATAGCAATTTTCGGTAAAAAGGGTGGTAACAATAACCATACAATTGGTGGTAAAGGAAACCTACCATTCTGGTTATTGCTTTCTATGATGGGTAGTGGTCGTGGCAGTGGTTCAGGAAGTTGGGGCGGCTTCTCAGGTGGAAGTGGCGGTTTTGGCGGTGGCGGTGGCGGCTTTGGAGGCTTTGGAGGTGGCGGCTTCGGTGGCGGTGGAGCCGGCGGAAGCTGGTAAATGTCACTACTCTTCTTTTACTTTCACTCCTTTATGTTCTTCAGGATACTCAATTGTTCCATCTGAATACTTTGCGAATCGGGGCTCTGTAATGGGGTGAACATGCTCATCATCAGACCATGGCCATCCACCAAATTCAGTAATACGATAGTCAGCAACTGTTTGTTGAATCTCCTTCTGCGTATTCATAACAAAGGGACCATACTGTACAACTGGTTCATTTATTGGTTTTCCCTGTAGTAAAAGGATTTCACTCTCAGTATCACCATTTATTATTTCAATATCTGCTTCAGGTTTAACCTCTATATATTTATACGACTCAATTACTTCTCCAAAAATTGAAATTTCCTTCCCTCTAAAAAAGTATAAAGTGCGGTTGACATCTTTTTTAGTGGCCTGAATTGTGTATTCAGCATTTGGTTCCATTTTGTATCTTATAATGGCTACTTCATTTGCCGGATCAGCTGCCCATGAATCGGCTGATGGAGCAGGAGATAAAATTCCATCTGATTCACCGGTTACAACTATTACTTCAGTATACTTCCCATTTTTATCTGAAATAGATGATTTTGGCAGATTTTCTTTCCATAGCATTTTAAAATATGGTTTAACCATCTTTTTTGAAGCAGGAAGATTTAACCATATCTGAAACAATTCCAGGGGGTTCGGTTCTTCTTTATTCAATAACGGGAACATTTCAGAATGCTGCAAACCCGTTCCTGCTGTCATCCATTGAACATCGCCATTGCCATATCTACCGGCACCTCCTGCAGAATCAGAATGATCAATAAAGCCTGAAAGAACCATGGTAATGGTTTCAAAACCACGGTGTGGATGTACCGGGAAGCCAGGAACTACATGTCCGTGATACATTCGCCAATCCTGATTATCACTAAAATCATTACCTAATGGACGTCCTTTAAGACTTTCAGATGGCCCTAACATTTCATTACCTCTGGGATATGAATCATTATGATGCGCACAAAAGAGAAATGGGTCTTTGGTTGTCCATTGAGAACCTAACCTGTTTACGGAGATAATAGGTGATGACATAGCTGTAATTTTTTGTTAGAGCACACTGAAAGGTGCTGCATGGGTTAGTTATAAACAAGCTTATGAAGCTGAAGTTTTGTGAGTTAAACAAAAATGCAGCTACAGTAAAAGTTTTTCTTGCACAAACGAAAAAAAGTGTAATTTTGCCCCCGGAAAGATGGCAGAGTGGTCGATTGCGGCGGTCTTGAAAACCGTTGACCTGCAAGGGTCCGGGGGTTCGAATCCCTCTCTTTCCGCAAAATCTCTTTAATGCCCTGCCAGCAGGGCATTTTCTTTTGAACAGTTTACTCAAATTCGATTGATATTCCCAACCATTAGCATTTCAATTAACTTAACTTCTTAAATTACACAGAGTAAAATATATGCATGTTGCGTGTATTTATAAAATATGTAATTTTCGGCCCCCAAACAATTCAGTTAAAAACATGGAACCAATTACTTATTCTCTTAGGAATCAAGATGGTACCTCTACTGAGTATTACCAAACGATCCATGATTTTACCAACAAGGTTCTTTTAAATAGTGAACCCCTCCAACCTATGATCAGGGAGTTCATCAGTTTCCTTAAGAACAATAACATTGAAGAAATAAGGGAGGAGCAGGAGTACTTACTTGAGTTGCTTAGCTTTGGTGTTCTCTGGCAAACATATGCCCATATAGCACTAAAAGTAAATTTTGCTCCTTTTGGTATGCTTTCATCCATGGCTGAATGGAGGAAGAAACATCAAAGATTTAAGCCATATATTGATGACATAAAAGGCCTCTTAACAACACTTTTTTTACTTCCACAAACCAGCTACCGTCAAATTCCTGCTCCCCCTCCCAACCTCAAACAATTGGAACACGTTTATAAGTGGTTTATGGCTACGGGTGAATTTAGGGAAGAAGCGCTTAGGTTTATTAACTGGAGAGAATTCTGGATCACAAAGGACGCAGGATACATAGCTACTATGTTTGCTGAAATTGAAAGTTTCACCTTTTGGTTTAAGGATAACGCAAAGCTTGAATTAGGTAAATACACAACTAACGTTAATACCTTCCTGAAGTATTCGCAGAAAAGTTATCGCTGGCGTGAGGATAGAATATCATGTACACGTTCAGAAGCTGAATATCATCTGAATATGATTGGTGCAGAACTTATGAACCGCGCCTTTCGGAAAGAATTTGAGGCAACTGAACATAAAGCAGTGCTTTTACCGGGTTGCATGAGAAAACTACCCGCAGCTGAATGTAAAGCAACAAGAGTTGCCGGAGGTTTGAAATGTGAAGGTTGCACTCCCTCCTGCAGAGTCAACATTATCAGGGAAACTGGCAAAAAGAAAAATTATACGGTATACGTTATACCACATGCTTCCGACTTATCACAATGGTCTCCCTCAAAACGCAATGAAAGTCTGGGCATCGTAGCTTCAGCATGCCTCACTACGCTAGTTGGGGGAGGATGGGAACTCAAACGGTATGGAGTGCCTGCCCAATGTGTTGTGCTCGACTTTTGTGGTTGTAAGAAACACTGGCATCCTAAGGGAATTGCCACAGAAATCAATATTCCTGAATTAAACAGGCTGGTTGCTCAAACCTTATAATAATACGTTACACATCTGTAACAAGAACCTTCAAGCACCTACTTCATAAACTCACCGCAGTACTTGCTTTTTTCCTTCTATGTTAGTACCTTTGACATATGGCTGTAACACTGGCAAGATAATTGCGGCTTAAATAACGTTAGCAGCAAAACATACCAATCTTAACTCCATGAAAAAATTTATCTTCATCCTCACTTTGATTTTCAGTTTTGCACTGAAAACTTTTTCCTCTCCAGGAATCGGAGCTTACCTTTCTCATGCTACGTTTAATGTGCCCGGGCAAACACCTTATGTTGAGGTTTACCTTGAAATAATGGGCAATACATTGGTGTATAATAAACTTCCTTCAGGGCTTTTTCAAGGGAGTGTGCTGATTACCATGATCATAAAGCAGGATTCTACAATAAAAGATTTCAAAAAATACGAGTTGTTAAGTAATCAAATAGCTGATACTTCAAGCGTTGGTGTTAACTTTATTGACCAGCAGCGCTTTAGCTTACCCAATGGCAACTATGTGCTCGAACTTTCAATAGCCGATAATAATGTAAACAAACAGGCACAATCCCTCAATTATCCGTTTACAATTGATTTTCCAGTTGATAAACCAACTGTTTCAACTATTCAATTTGTTAATTCATATACAAAAACCAATGAGGCAAATATACTGAGTAAAAGCGGGTATGACCTTGTTCCTCTGGTTGACAATTATTATTCACCTGATAAGGATAAACTCATCTTTTATGCTGAGGTGTACAATCCAGGTCACAAAGAAGGAAGCGAAGAGAAATTCATTATTTCATACTATCTGGAATCATTTGAAAATGGCAGAATACTAAATGACTTTGCTAAAACAAAGAGGGAATCTTCAAAACCAGTGATGGTAGTTTTGAACGAATTCGACATTAGCAAGTTGCCATCAGGCAATTATAATGTTGTTATCAGTGTACGTGATAAACAAAATACAGAAATCACATCAGGAACATCATTTTTTGAGCGTTCAAATCCTGAAATGGACGCAGTTGCACAGGATTACACATCTATTGACCTTTCAAGTGCATTCAGCACCTCCATCATGAGTGCTGATACCTTAAGAGAATATATTCAGTCGCTAATGCCTGTTGCCACCGAAATGGAAAAGCTATTTATAAACTTCCAGTCGAAAACAGCCCCTTTATCGGCTCTGCAACAATACTTCCAGAAATTCTGGGAAAGCAGAGATCCTTTAATGCCTAAAGAAGCCTGGGAAACATACAATGCACAGGTAAAAAAGGTGAATGCGGCATTTGGCACACAGGTTAAGAAAGGATATAATACTGATATGGGATACGTTTATTTAAAATATGGGGAACCTAGTACAATCCAGGATGTGCCTTTTGATGCAGGTACAATGCAGGGACGTGGCTCTGTTCCATATCAGATATGGCATTACTATAGTTTGAACAATGGTAGAGAGCGCAACAAACGTTTTGTGTTTGTAAGCTCTGAAGTGAGTGTCAGAGACTACACCCTCGTTCATTCAGATGCCGTTGGGGAGATTCAAAACTACAACTGGCAAGGTTTGATCCACAGAGAGATATGGACTGATGATGCTGACCGTGAAACATTACGCAGAGACCGTAGCAGGTCGGGTACTATTTACAATAACCCATATTAACAAGTAAATAGATAAGCGCTTTGACTTATATGAAGTAATTCCTAAGTCCCAAAAGCAGCTTAAAATAGTTGATAATTACCTTATACTTCATAAAAATCAGGAGAACAATCGGGCTGTATTAAGCATATATGTCGTATGTTTGCAGACCATATCAAAAGTATTGACCTTACAAATCATATAAGTGCGAATTGCAATTGTTATTTTAAACTGGAACGGCAGAAACTTCCTAAAGAAGTTCCTTCCATCAGTATTGCAATATAATTCGTCTGATACCCGTATCATTGTTGCCGACAATAACTCACATGATGATTCAGTAGCAATGCTCAGGAGGGAGTTTCCTGATGTTGAGATTATCCAGAACGAAACCAACGGAGGTTTTGCAAAAGGGTACAATGACGCCTTGGCTCATGTTGAAGCCGAGTATTATATTCTTCTTAATTCTGATATTGAAGTTACTGAAGGCTGGATAAATCCTATCATTGAACTTATGGATAATGATCCTTCAATTGCTGCATGTCAACCATTAATAAAGTCGTATCATTCACCCGAACATTTTGAATATGCAGGAGCAGCGGGCGGTTTTATCGATGAGTTTGGGTATCCTTTTTGTCGCGGACGCCTTTTTCAGCGCATAGAGAAGGATTTGGGACAATATAATGACACACGTGAGGTTTTCTGGGCCACTGGCGCCTGCTTATTCGTTAGAGCAGATCTTTTCAGGAAATATGGTGGTTTTGACGAAGACTTTTTTGCACACATGGAAGAGATTGACTTCTGCTGGCGGATGAAGCATTTAGGATATAAAATAATGGTTTGCCCTGATTCAGTAGTTTATCATGTTGGAGGTGGAACTTTGCCTAAAAAATCTTCCTTCAAAACTTACCTAAACATGCGCAACAATATTACAATGCTTTACAAGAATCTCCCTTCTGAAAGGCTTGTTTTTGTTTTTGCTTCGCGGCTGGTGCTCGATGGAATCGCAGCATTTAAGTTCCTGTTTGATGGTGGTTTTGATGACTTTTGGGCTGTTGTTAGAGCTCATATGAGCTTCTACCGCAGGTTCGCTAAGCATAAGCATAAACGCGGACTAATTAAGCACCGTGATGTTTCACAGGTTTACATTGGCAATATCGTAATTGACCATTTCTTAAAGGGCGTAAAGAAGTTTTCGGAAATTGATAAAAAAAAATTTACAACTGATGGCATGGTTCTACCTAATCATAGCAGGACTGTTTGAAACAGCCTGGGCTGTAGCGCTCAAGTATTCAGAAGGATTCACCCGCCTATGGCCGTCTGTTGTAACTGTTGTTGCTATGGCAATCAGCATCTATCTCCTCGCCGTTTCATTGAAAACTTTACCATTAGGAACAGCTTACACCGTTTGGACAGGCATTGGCGCTATTGGTGCGGTTATATACGGTATATTGGTATTTGGTGAATCAAAAGATATCATTAGAATATTGTTCGTAATAATGATCGTAGGCGGAATAATAGGTTTAAAAGTTACCTCGAGGGCATAACAACACATGAAGATTAATTCTTCAACAAACTCAGAATCGCAAGTCGATAAGAATCTAGTCCAAACCCTGCAATAACACCTTTTGCAAAAGGCGAAATGTACGATGTATGCCTGTATGATTCACGTGCCCAGATGTTACTCATATGCACTTCCACAACCGGGCTGTTAATAGCCTTCACTGCATCGGCAATAGCCACTGAAGTGTGCGAATAACCACCAGCATTCAGAATGATCCCGTCGGATAGAAAGCCTGTTTCCTGGATCTTACTTATGATCTCACCTTCAATATTACTTTGGAAATACTCCAGCTCAATATCTGGAAACTCATGTGCAAGTTCCCGGAGCAGAGTATCAAAAGATTGATCACCATAAATGTGCTTCTCCCTAATGCCGGTAAGATTCATGTTAGGACCGTTAATGATGGTTACTTTTTTCTTTTCCATGACAAAACCCTTCTTTAACTATACGTGAATAAATACTGGCAAAATAGCATAATCTACCTGCGCTAATTTACCGCCGAACAAAAACCGTATATGACGGATCACCGGAACTAACCGGATATAGTCCATATATAGTCATCTGTTCTTCGGAGTTATTATATGTTATCTTATGAATTGTTCTCCTGCCTGAAGGGTACTCACTTTCCTCGAAAATTTCAAGTTCATTGGGTTTATTAAGTAAATACCTGTATTCTCTTAAAGTGTCTCCACGTAATTGCAATTCAAGATAGTTCCGGCTTTTGAACTCAATTTCCGTTCGAATCGAATCAGTCGTCAATTCCTTCCAGGTACCATAAACACTGAACTCATCAGGAAACTTTTCCTTATTGCATCCACCCAAAACAAGCAATACAACTCCAATTATGTATAGATACTTATTCATTTAGATTATTCATTTTCAATTTAAACGGTTGCAAAATTATAATATTGTTTTGTACCTTTGCACCGATTTCCTATTGGGGTGCCTAAAAATAAAGGGCTGAGATCATACTCATTGAACCTGCTCCGGGTAATGCCGGCGAAGGGATTGCAGAGAAAACTTTATTACGGATATTTAAAGACCCCTTTAAATCATCCAGAGTTTAATCTAAAAATAGAATCAAAATGATTAAAAGACTTCTGCTGGTTTTACCAGTTTTGCTTCCATTACTACTATCAGCTCAAATCAACATCAAAGGAAGAATTATTGATGCCAACACTGCCGCACCACTTGCCGGGGCGCATGTGAGTATCAATAACAACATGAAAGTTGCCATCACAAGACCTGATGGAATTTTCGAAATTTTCGGTTTGAAAGAAGGTGACTACAAAATGAAGATCACTTACATGGGTTACACAGATTGGTTAAGTGACATCACTCTTGTAGAGAGCCGAACCATGATGATCAACATGGAAGAAGCTCCATTAACTATTACAGAAGAAGCTATTATTGAATCAACCCGCGCCGGTGAAAAAACGCCTGTGACTGCCTCCTCACTTCAAAAAGAAGCAATTGAAAGACTTGATCAGGGACGTGACATGCCATTTCTGCTTGAACACCTGCCTGCAACTGTTACAACATCTGACGCAGGTGCAGGTGTAGGTTATACATCCTTCCGCATCAGGGGAACTGATATGAACAGGATCAACATTACAGTTAACGGAATCCCTTTAAACGATGCTGAATCACACGGTGTGTTCTGGGTCAATATGCCCGATTTTGCTTCTTCAGTATCAAGTTTACAGGTGCAACGTGGAGTTGGTTCATCAACTAACGGGGCAGCAGCATTTGGTGCAAGTGTGAATTTACAGACAGCTCCTCCTTCACCTGTAGCTTATGGTGAAATTACCAATGGATATGGTTCATTCAATACATTTCAGCACTCAGTATCGGCCGGTACCGGCATGATGAACGGCAAGTGGGCGGTTGATGCTCGCTTATCTAAATTATCTTCAGATGGTTATGTTGACAGAGCCAGTGCCGACTTAAAGTCGTTTTATGTTTCATCCGGATACTATGGCACAAATACTATCCTGAAGATGAATGTATTCTCAGGATTTGAGAAGACCTATCAGGCATGGGAAGGGGTTCCCTCCTACCTGCTTGATTCACAGAGAACCTTGAATGTGATGGGACAATATACTGACAGAAATGGCAACCTAAGCTACTATGACAATGAAACCGACAACTATCAGCAGGACCATTACCAACTTATTTTAGCCCAACGTTTCAGTAAAAAAACTACTGCCAATTTTGCACTCCACTATACCCGTGGAAGAGGATACTATGAACAATATAAGGAAGAGCAGGATCTAAGTGATTATGGTGTTGAAAGTTCAGTCATTAATCCAAATCCCGATACAGTAATTATCATGCCTAATCTTGAAACTGACCTGATAAGGCGCAAACATCTTGACAACCACTTTTATGGTTACACAATGTCAATTAATTATCATCCGGTAAACAGGCTTCAGTTGACTCTAGGTAGTTCAGGAAACATTTATGAAGGAGATCATTTTGGCAGAATCATATGGGCTGAATTCCCTCATAATATAGGTCATGATTATCAGTGGTACTTTGGAACCGGCGACAAAAAAGACCTTAATGTCTATCTCAAGGCTATTCACCAAACAACCAGCCGATTGAGCTTGTATGGTGATTTACAATTACGGTCACTAAATTACAGCATTACCGGAATTGATGATGATTTGCGCGATATCACCCAGGAGCATGATTTCCTATTCTTTAATCCAAAGGCAGGAGCATTTTTTGATCTTCATTCAAATGGCAGCCTATACATGAGCTTTGCTGTTGGTCACCGTGAACCTAACAGGGATAATTTCACAAGCGCTGACCCTTCAAAAGATGAACCTTTAGCAGAAAGATTGTATGATTATGAAGCAGGGTATCAATATAAGAAAAACGGAACTGGCATAAATGCAAATGCTTACTATATGTATTATAACGACCAGCTTATATTAACCGGTGAGATCAATGATGTTGGCTCGCCTGTAATGACTAACGTTGATGAATCATATAGAATGGGGTTAGAACTTTCAGGAAGACACAATGTTCTCAAGAGCCTCTCAATTGCAATGAATGCTGCTATCTCATCAAACAAGATCATTGGATTTACTGAAAAAGTTGACAATTGGGATACCTGGGGACAAGAGACAAATGCAATAGACAAAACAAATCTGGCTTTCTCACCTAACGCTGTTGCGGGATTTGAAATATTATGGAACCCTGTTATGGGATTAACTACTTCATTTGATGGAAAATATGTATCAAGGCAATATATTGATAACACATCATCTGTTGACCGTAGCCTTGATCCTTATTTTGTAAATAATCTGAGGGTAGGTTATTCCATTAAACCAAAGTTTGTTAAAGAAGTAGTCCTTAACATTGCTGTAAACAACATCTTTAATCACGAATATGAAACCAATGCATGGGTTTACCGCTATTACACTGAAGGTGAATACAACAAATTAGATGGCTATTTCCCACAAGCTGGTATCAATCTGAATGCCGGACTAACCATCAAGTTATAAAAACTGCTAACTCCAACTGCTAACACAGTTACTAACCAGTACTCGACTAATTAATCACCCCGCCTGCTTTATTGCACGGGGTGATTTGCTTTTAAACCTTTTTACGAACAGTTGGTTTCATTATCTTTGCAATTCACTCCAATTATAATGAATACAACAATTAGTATCAGGAATAAAAAAGCTTCATTTGAATATTTTCTAACAGAAGAATTCACTGCTGGTATCATACTTAGTGGTACTGAAATCAAATCAGTACGGGAAGGCAAGGCTAATTTAACTGATGCTTACTGTCAGTTTATTGGCGCTGAGTTATTCGTTAAAAACCTTCACATCAGCGAATACAAGTATGGCACATACGCAAACCATGAACCTAAACGCGACCGAAAGTTATTACTTAGCAAGAGAGAACTTCGAAAGCTTCTAACTAAAACTGATGAAAAAGGACTTACGATAATACCTACTCTCCTTTTTATAAACGAGAAAGGACTCGCTAAACTTAAAATAGCAATAGCAAAAGGAAAAAAGAATTACGATAAGAGAGAAACACTTAAAACTAAAGATACACAACGTGAGATTGACCGACACAGAGATTAGCCTGGTTACCTTTTACTCTACGGTTACTCTACGGTTAGAGTACGGTTACTCTACGGTTAGTCTACCCCTTAGGGTAGAGTAACCGTAGAGTAAATGTATCCTTTTCGTATTCTATTAAGGAATGAAGCATAAATTTTAGTAAAAAACAATTAAAATCTTACCAAATACATTAAATAGTTATATTGCACTGACTTTAACCAATTAGCAATCACACTAAAAAAGAAAAATAATGAAGCGTATAGTCACTATCATCCTTGCAGTAACATTGCTTAATACATTAATAATTCCTTCAGCGTATTCACAGGAAAAGGTGGACGTTGCCAATGATGCAAGACCAACCATCAAATGGTACACATTTGAAGAAGCTGTAAAAAAGAACAAGAAAAAGCCAAGGAAGATATTCATTGATGTTTACACTGACTGGTGTGGATGGTGCAAAAAGATGGATAAGGAAACATTTATGGACCCGGCTGTAGTTGATTATATCAATAACAATTATTACGCTGTTAAATTCAATGCTGAACAAAAAGAGCCTGTTACATTCAAGAAACAGGAATTTGTTAGTACTGACCCTTCAAAGCCAAAATCACCGCATCAATTAGCACTCGCCTTACTGAAACAAGAGATGAGGTATCCTTCGTATGTTATCCTCGATGGCGACAGCGAGTGGCTGTTCAAGCTGAAAGGTTATAAAACACCTGAAGATCTCTTACCTGTCTTAAAATATTATGGAAGCGACCAGTATAAGGTTATGTCGTGGAGTGAATTCAATGACCTGAAATCACTGTAACGATATAATTAAGCATTCCCTGGTCAATAAATTTACGATATTCAGGCGTTAGAATTATAGACACCATGTTAGAAGAAAAGTATAACGCACTTGTAGCAGAAGAAACCGCCAATGGCATCAGACCATCAATAAAAGAACTGAAGGTTTCTGATATACCTGATAATGATCTGCTTATCAGGGTTTTATATTCTTCACTAAATTACAAGGATGCTCTTTCATCACATGGTAACAGAGGGATAACAAAGCAGTTTCCACATACGCCGGGCATTGACTCATGTGGTATTGTTATCAGGTCAAAGTCATCAGATTTTAAAGAAGGTGACTATGCTTTGGTTTGCGGAAACGACCTGGGCATGAATACTGCAGGAGGTTTTGGTCAGTACATTAGTGTTCCGGCTGAGTGGGCAATGCACCTGCCTGAAAAATTATTACCCGAAGAGAGCATGATGCTTGGTACAGCAGGCTTCACTGCAGCCCTTGCAATACACAAAATGCAACAAAATGGCCAGCATCCCACCCAGGGACCTGTGCTTGTTACCGGGGCTACCGGAGGTTTGGGCAGCCTGGCAATAAATATTTTAGCGAAAATTGGCTATGATGTAATTGCTGCTACCGGAAAAACAGATGAAAATTCATACCTGAATTCATTGGGAGCATCGGTAATATTTTCACGTGAAGATGTTGATGACAAAAGCGGCAAGTTACTACTGCGGCCCCGCTGGGCTGGTGCGATAGATACTGTAGGTGGAAATATACTTGCTACGGTTCTAAAAGGCTGTCAAAGACATGGTAATGTTGCCTGTTGTGGCAATGCCAACTCATCTGAACTCAATACAACTGTGTTCCCGTTTATTTTAAATGGCATCAATTTGCTTGGAGTGGATTCAGCCACCACCCCAATGCCTTTGAGGAAGTCACTCTGGCAATTGCTGGAAAAAGAATGGAGACCTGATGCGTTGCATCAAATCTCCAAAACTGTTAATTTATCTGAACTACCCGGAAAAATTGAATTGATTCTTCAGGGTAAAATTCGTGGCCGTATTGTTGTAAAACATTAGTGATTGTGACCTGCATGCGGGTCAACACGGTCAGCTTCTTTCTTACAGCAATCAGGTAATTTAGCATAAGCTTTTGCATCACCAGCTACATCATCTGCATCATAGCCTACTGCTGAAATGGCTTTCCTGATAGCCTCAGGAGTTGTTTTTCCATTCTTATAAGTTACTTTAACTGTGTGGGTTTCAAGATCGAGATTAGATTTAACAACACCTTTTTCAAAAGCAAGTGTGCGTTCAATACGCTCCTTGCACATTGAACACTGTGATGAAACCTTGATATCAACTTCACTTGTTTTGGCATTCTGCGCATAAATACCACCTGTTAACATCAGCATGATCAATAATGCTGAAATGTGCTTTAGTTTTCTCATATTGCTTTCTTTCAATTGTATAATAATAGTTTTATGTTAAGTTTCGCAGTTGAAGAACTGTTTTTCTGATTCTATATTTCTTTAATGAGGCATTTAGTGTACCATTTAATATTCCTATTATTAACAATTACCTTGCCACATCAAACCTTTGTATGCTAATACCAATGCAATTATTCATGTGGTATGCTGTACCTTATTCCTCCGTAAAACATACGTCCAAAGATAGGTCCCCATATCATGCCGGCATCAAAACCGTCAGCAAATGGAGCATCAGATCCTAAAACAGGATGTTTTTGTTTAAAATTGGTAAGGTTTTCACCACCAATGTATGCATCCCATTTCTTGAACTTACGGGTTATCTGACTATGGATAGTGATGTAATCAGGGGAATAAGTCTGTCCGGCATGTGGCTCTGGTAGAACTATACCTTCAGGCAACCGCGTGCTTCCATTATATTGACTGGTAAAGTCGAATTTCCATTTGTCAAACCGTGTGGCGTATGACATAGTGAATAAACCCTTGTGGCGACTAACAAGCGGACGTTCACGAAGAGCGCCTGCAGTTGTTACTTTTGTGTCATTTAAGCGGTAAGCTGCGGTCACATCAAACCGTTCAAAAAGGTTTGCTGACAGATCAACCTGAAAACTATTGGAATATGACTCGCCATCCAGATTATAAAATACTACCTTATTATATGCTTCATCAAGATCAACTACTATCTGGTTAATAAAATCAGTGCGATAGAAGTCAACTGTAAGTGTGGCTTTTCTTTCGTCAGTCAGATTGAACTCCTGGGTGATATTAATACCGTAATTCCATGCTTCTTCAAGCTTGAAGTCCTCACGGAAAACAAGCTGTCGTGAGCTAACCAGTATACCGGTATTTTCAGCAAGAATTGAAGGACTACGGTAACCCTTTCCGGCTGAGCTTCTTAATACAGTATTTTCAAACAGGTTTACTTTAAAGTGAACCCTGGGTGTATACATCACCCCATGAAGATTATGATGATCAACGCGCATACCGGCAATGAAATTCATTTTTTCATTTGGTGTAAAAGTATATTGGGCAAATGCACCAGGTACTGATTCTACCCTTGAAAAACTGCTGTCGGCATATACTTCATCATAATCATCGTACATCAAACTGAAGCCTGTGCTAATTCCATGAACCGGACTACCGGTTTGAAGAATAGCATTACCATAAAAACCAAGCTGACGGGCATCATAGTGTGTCCTTCCAAACATGCTTTCCTGCTCATGATATAGTGCGCTGAAGATAAGTCCGATGTTTGTATTAGGCCTGTTTTTGAACATGAATCCGGTTTTATCATAAGCTTGAAACCTACGTGTTGCAACTTCCATCACATATGCACTGTCGACTAATGCATCGCTGGTATTTCTGCCAATTAATTGTCCGCCGGTTCTGTTATCCTGCAGGAAGTTGATTCCAAATTTGCTCTCAGTCACACCGGCCTTTTCATAGCTCCAGCGATTGGAAAGATTGATTTGTGATGATAAAGGAGTATCGAGGAAGTCATCATGGTTCATGTCATTCTTTAAAACCTGATGTGAGGTGTGGGCTAGTAATAATGTACTTAGCCTATCATTAATCCTTGCTGACCCATGAGCGTTCACTTCATAACGTCCTTCATTATTGGCGTATGCGTTCAGGAAGAACTTATCAGTATTCCACGGTTTACGCATTTCGGCATTTATCTGTCCGGTAGTTGATTCATACCCATTAATAACCGAAGATGTTCCTTTTGAAATTTGAATTGATTCCATCCAGGTGCCCGGAATGTATGTTAATCCAAACGCAGAACCTAATCCCCTTGTAAAAGGTATGTTTTCAACCATGAGCTGGCTATATACCCCTGCAAGTCCTAACATTTGAATCTGGCGTGCACCTGTAACAGCATCGGAGAAACCAACATCAACTGTTGCATTATTTTCAAAACTCTCAGAGAGATTGCAGCAAGCCAGTTTTTGTAATCCTGCAACGGTAATGACTTCGGTTTTGATTGGTTTAAGCTTTGAAACATAACTTCCTTCAAGCTTCTCGGTTATATTAACTGCAGCAAGATCTGATCCCTTACGAAGAATGATCTCATGCTTTGACTGTGAGTTTACTGCGATGGTGTCATTGGTAAAACCAACAAAACTTGCAATAAGCCTGCCTGAATTTGCTTTACCCGGCAAACTAAAGTTACCTTTTTCATCAGTTACAGTTCCGCTTGTTGTTCCTTCCCAATATACATTAGCAAAAGGAAGTGGTACTTTTTTGCCTGAGGCATCAATTTCATAAACTGATCCCTTAATAGCCTGTTGAGCAAAGGCATAACCAGTGCTCATTATTATTATAAGTATGTAAGCTGCTAGCTTCTTCATTCTATTTTCTGTTTTTTAAAAATTAAATAATAGTTAATTCAGCCTGTTTTAGCAGTGCCTTAATTCTATCAAACAGAAAAAAATCAGAGTCTTAACGATAAGTATTTAAGGTAAGGAGGTAATTCAGGAGGAGATTCACTTTGATCATACAGTATGTTATTTCCTGTAAGTAAGTTATCAATTGGGAGATAGATAGTATTTGACAAGATAAACGTTGGTAACAGGATATAAAGAATATTGAGTGATTGACTAACAAATACATCACTTATCTTTACAAATATTCCAGTATCTTCACAGCAAGGTAGTGCTGAAAGATTGCTTGTTTCATTGACAAAAGAGTCATCTATCACAGCAAGTGTATGTTGATGTTCTTCTTCGCCATGGGAAGATAATGAGCAGCAGAATTCCTGTTCACCGGTATTGTATACAGTACTATTACTTATGTTACACTTGTGGACATACAGCATTAGCCCTGTTGCCGGCATCAGGAACACAACCAGAAGAAGTAAAGCAATAAAGCGTTTTGCAGACAAACTCATTATGAACACCAATTATTCCACAAAAATACACAATCGATCATACATCTTTTACTATTTAAGAAATCTTTAACAAATGATCTTCAGCCATCAAGCTGACAAATTTAATGAATGGTAAATTATAATGGTTCTAAATTAGCCCTTCCTCAAAAAAGATGCTTAATAATTTTAATTCATTTTCTACTTTTGTCACCTTAATTATGTAGATACTTGAATATATATGGAAAGTCAATCACTTGTGTTGTTCTTTATCTTAGGAGTGGTTCTGGTTGGGGGAGCAATTCTGTTCTCTACTTTTGTACCACCCAGCTCCTATAATCCACTTAAATTTGAACCTTATGAATGTGGCATTGAAACCATTGGAGGTTCATGGCTACAGTATACCGTAGGTTATTACCTGTTTGCAATTATCTTTTTGATCTTTGACGTTGAAACAGTCTTCATATTCCCATGGGCAACTGTTGTCAGGGAAGCAGGCATGACAGCGTTCATTGAGATCCTTATCTTCTTTACCGTTCTTGGATTAGGACTATTCTACGGATGGAAGAAGCATGCATTGAAATGGGAATAACATTTTAACAGAAAAGAGTAACAGCTCGAATATATAAGCATGAAAGAGAAAATAGGCAAAGATTATCCAATAATCGAGTCACACGAAGGAGGCAGTATTATTACTACCAAACTTGATGACCTGTTAAACTGGGCACGATCAAACTCATTATGGCCATTAACTTTTGGTACACGTTGCTGTGCAATTGAATTTATGGCAGTTGGAGCTTCACGACATGATTTCTCAAGGTTTGGGATGGAAGTTGCCCGTGCTACTCCACGTCAGGCTGACATGATCGTTATAAGCGGTTCCATAAATTACAAAATGGCTCCGGTTTTAAAGCGCCTTTATGATCAGATGGCTGATCCAAAATATGTGATGGCAATGGGAGCTTGTGCTATATCAGGTGGACCGTTCTATTACAACAGTTATTCCATAGTTAAAGGAGCAGATCACGTAATACCCGTTGATGTTTACATCCCCGGTTGCCCTCCACGCCCTGAAGCATTCCTTTTCGGACTAATGCAACTCCAGAAGAAGATTCGCCATGAGCGATACTTTTCAGAAAAAAAAGTGAAAAAATAATCAGAATAAGCCAAAATAGAACCTTATGACAAACGATTCGCTTATTCAATCAATCAGTAGCATGCTACCGGAAGCCCAGATAAAGATGGGCTTTGAGTATGTTGAGGCTTTCATACCGGTTGATAAACTGCATGATTTCATGTTGCAGATGAAGAACAATCCTGAAATGGCATTTGATTATCTGATTTGCTTGACAGGTGCCGATTTCCCTGATCACCTTCAGGTTATATACCATCTGGAATCAACATTACATAATCATGTGGTGGTAATAAAAGTTAAGACTATAGGCAGAGAAAACCCTTCAGTTGATTCAGTGAGTGACATATGGCCTACTGCCGATCCTCATGAAAACGAAGCTTTTGATTTGCTAGGCATTAAGTTTAACAACCATCCTGAACCACGCAGGCTTTTCCTTGATGATACCTGGGGCTACCCACTCCGTAAGGACTACCAGGATGATGTTCACATTGTATCCCGATAACCATGGCAGAATATAAAGAAGTATATTTAACAAGTGACGAGATAAAAACCGATGATTATCTCGTCAACATGGGACCACAACACCCTAGTACTCACGGTGTTCTCCGTTTGTTGGTACAGCTTGAGGGAGAGAAGGTCCTGAATGTGCAGCCTCATATTGGCTATATCCATAGCGGTATAGAAAAGATGACCGAGAGTTTGACTTATATTCAGATTCCTCATCTTACTGACCGTATGGACTATTTGGCCGCTCATATGAATAATGAGGCCGTTAGCCTTTGTGTTGAGAAAGCTCTTCAGGTAGAGGTGCCTGAAAGGGCAAAGTACATTCGTACTATATTTGATGAACTTCAACGTATTGCATCACACCAATTATGGTGGTGTGCTTTCGGTATGGATATGGGAGCTCTCACAACATTCTTCTATGGCCTTCGAGACCGTGAAGACATTCTTGACATCTTTGAAGAAACCTGTGGCGCCCGGTTGACACTGAATTACAGTATACCGGGCGGCGTTATGTTTGATATTCACCCAAATTTCCAACGTGACGTAAAAGCTTTCATCAAAAAATTCAGGGCCAAACTTCCTGAATACGAACGACTACTTACAGGTAATGTTATTTTCAGGGAAAGAACCAAGGGTGTTGGTATCCTTTCAAAGGAAGATGCTATTGCTTATGGTGTTACCGGACCAAGCGGCCGTGCATCAGGTTTTTCATGTGATATACGCAAGAAACAACCATATAGTGCATATCCATACGTGAAATTCAATGAGATCATGGGTACTGACGGTGATACATTTACTCGTTACCACCTTCGCATTTTGGAGATGTTCGAGTCAATGGATATTATTGAGCAGTTGATTGATAATATTCCTGAAGGTGACTATGCTGTTAAAATGAAAGGGGTTACCAAATTACCTGAAGGCGAATACTACCAGAGAGTGGAAACCGGACGTGGGGAATTTGGAGTATATGTAATCTCCGATGGCAAAAAAAATCCATACAGGATGAAATTCCGCTCACCCGGATTCTCCAACCTCTTTGCTATAAACAACATTGCAAAAGGATGGAAAATAGCTGACCTTGTGGCCATTATGGGCACCTTCGACCTGGTTATTCCTGATATTGACCGATAATAGTATAATGATTCAAACTACTGAACAAAAATACGATGGCCTTTAATATTTACGATTTTACCCCGTTAACTAAGTCAATTCATGACTCGCTTTCTGAAAGCCTGAGTCCGACTGCTACTTTAGCTATAGAATGGACTATAGTAGGAGTTTTATACTTGCTTTTTGTAGCAGTATTCGGATTGTTTCTGGTATATGCAGAGCGTAAAGTATGTGCAGCATTCCAGCAACGTTTGGGCCCAATGCGTGTGGGGCCCTGGGGATTGTTACAAACAATTGCTGACTTTATAAAACTTCTGATGAAGGAACTGATTACTCCAAAAAGAGCCGATAAGTTCCTTTACAACCTTGCACCATTTATTGTGATAATTGTTGCTTTCGTTAGTATATCAGTAATTCCTTTTGCACCTGGACTGGTGTCGTTTGATTTTGATATCGGCGTGTTCTTTGTAACATCAGTATCATCAATTGGTGTTATTGGAGTTTTGCTTGCAGGCTGGAGTTCAAACAATAAGTATTCGCTCATTGGTGCTATGCGCTCAGGTGCACAGATTGTGAGCTATGAATTATCAGTTGGACTTGCACTTATAACCATGATTGTATTTGCAGGCACTATGCAGATTTCAGGTATTATTGAAGGTCAACGCGACATGTGGTTCATTTTTAAAGGTCACATACCGGCAGTAATTGCTTTTATTGTATTTGTTATTGCAGGAACTGCTGAAACAAACCGCGGACCTTTTGACCTTGCTGAGGCTGAATCAGAATTAACTGCAGGTTTCCATACTGAATATTCAGGGATTAAATTCGCCTTCTTCTTCCTTGCTGAATACATCAACCTGTTTATTGTAGCTGCCATGGCAACTATAGTATTCCTCGGCGGATGGATGCCTTTACACTTTGGCGAGTTTGAAGCATTTAACAACGTAATGGATTTAATTCCCGGACTTTTCTGGTTCTTCATGAAAGTATTCTTTGTGATCTTCCTGATGATGTGGTTCAAATGGACATTCCCGCGCTTAAGGGTTGACCAGATATTGAATCTTGAGTGGAAATATCTATTACCAATTAACCTAATGAATATCATCCTTATGACGCTGGTGGTATTGTTTGGTCTTCATTTTTAAATTTTAGATCTGTATGAAGTCTATAATAAAATATTTCGGAGAAATTATCGGCGGATTCATTACCCTGCTTACAGGCATGAAGGTTACAGCCCGTTATTTCTTCACTCCCTGGAATAATGTTACACAGCAATATCCTGAAAACAGGGATACTCTTAAAATTGCTGAACGCTTCAGAGGTGAAGTGATCATGCCGCACAATGAGAACAATGAGCATAGATGCACAGCATGCGGACTTTGTGAACTTGCTTGTCCAAATGGTTCAATTGAGATCATTTCAAAGTCAGTGATCAATGAGGAAGGCAAGAAAAAGCGTGCTATTGATAAACATATCTATCACTTAGGTATGTGCACTTTCTGTAATCTGTGCATCAGGGCATGCCCTACTACTGCAATCGTAATGGGTCAAAATTTTGAACATACAGTTTGGGACCGCTCAGAGTTGACAAAGGTGCTTAATAAGCCAGGGTCACAGCTGATGGAAGGAGTTAAAGAATAATTAACCAGATCAACCACAACCTAACATAATGGACAGTAATATATTGTTTTCTTTATTTGCCGGCGCAATCCTGTTATTTGCAATATTAACAGTAACAACCCGAAAGGTTTTGCGTGCTGCCGTTTATCTCCTGTTTGTATTGGTTAGCACAGCAGGTTTATATTTCATGCTTAATTACAACTTCCTAGCAGCAGTTCAATTAACTGTTTATGCAGGTGGTATTGTAGTTTTGATGATCTTTTCAATACTCCTCACCAGTCATATTAGTGAGAAAGCCCGCGTGGCAACATTAAAGGAAGGTGTATTTTCAGCACTCACCGTTGTTTCAGGGGCCCTTCTAACCATAGTACTTATTATTAATCATAAGTTCGTAGCTACAACCGAACCTGCAATTTCAACAGATGTTCAGAACGTTGGCCGTCAGCTGATATCTTATGGTGAAAATGGATATGCACTGCCTTTTGAGGTAATTTCAATTCTTTTACTTGCTGCAATGATAGGATCTATAATTGTAGCACGTAAAGAGAGCCTTGCCTCCAATGTTAAATCAACTGATAATCAGGAATAATTTTATAAAGCCATGACCGGAAATATACCCTTAGAATACTTCCTGGTATTAAGTACTTTAATGTTCTTCACAGGCATCTTTGGATTCCTCACAAGACGAAACCTTATTACCATGCTGATGTCAATTGAATTGATTTTGAATGCCGTAAATATCAATTTCGTTGCATTTAACCATTACTTGTATCCTAATCATCTCCAGGGACACTTCTTCACCCTTATAATTATTGCTGTTGCAGCAGCTGAAGCAGCCGTTGCTATTGCTATCATTATAAATATATATAGAAGCTTTAAGTCAATTGAAGTTGACCAGGTTAACCAAATGAAAAATTAGGAAACAAATAAAGCCATATCAATGACTATGAACGCATATTCCTATACACTACTGATTCCCCTGATACCCTTGTTTATATTCCTGCTGATAGGATTAACAGGGCATAAGTACAAACCCCTTATCTCAGGGCTTCTGGGTACTACAGGCTTATTTATTGTTGCTGTTTTGTCATACATGACTGCTATCAAATATTTCTGGACAGATCATGTTGAAGGTACAGCATACACATCAATTAAAGCTTTTGAAACTACCTGGTTACATCTGACAGATAACCTGACAATTAATCTTGGTGTACTACTTGACCCAATATCAGTAATGATGTTGGTTGTAGTTAGTACAGTTTCTTTAATGGTCCACATATATAGTCTGGGTTACATGAAAGGTGAAAAAGGGTTCGCACGATTCTTTGCGTTCCTCTCATTATTCAGTTTCTCAATGTTAGGATTGGTACTTGCAACCAACATTTTCCAGATGTACATATTCTGGGAACTCGTGGGTGTTTCATCATTCCTTCTTATTGGTTTCTATTATGATAAACCAAGTGCTGTATCAGCTTCAAAGAAAGCATTCATTGTTACCCGATTTGCTGACCTGGGCTTTTTGATTGGGATTTTGATGTTATCATTTACTACCCAAACGTTTGACTTTCAAACATTGGTAAGTTCTGATGGCCCTGCCCTAACCCACACCGGTGGTGCAGTATTTATGGGACTGAGTGTAATGACATGGGCACTAACCTTCATATTTATTGGTGGTGCAGGTAAATCAGCGATGTTCCCGTTGCATATTTGGTTACCTGATGCTATGGAAGGTCCAACCCCTGTTTCTGCACTTATTCATGCTGCTACTATGGTTGTTGCAGGTGTTTATCTGGTTGCAAGGCTTTTTCCCGTTTATGCAATTGTAGCGCCTGATGCACTAACAATTGTTGCCTGGGTTGGAGGTATAAGTTCCCTGTTTGCTGCTATTATTGCATGTACCCAGAATGACATAAAACGTGTGCTTGCCTATTCAACCATGTCGCAGATAGGTTATATGATGCTTGCTCTTGGAGTTTCAGGGTATGGCGGACATGACGGTTTAGGTTTTATGGCTGGAAATTTCCACCTGTTTACACACGCTATGTTTAAAGCCCTTCTTTTCCTTGGAGCCGGAGCTATAATTCATGCAGTACACTCCAATGATATGCGTGAAATGGGTGGACTTCGTAAATATTTGCCAATAACACACATCACTTTCCTGATCGGGTGTATTACTATTGCAGGTATTCCGCCTTTATCAGGGTTCTTTAGTAAAGATGAAATTTTAGCTGCTGCACTTCATAGCAATATTTACCTCTTTGCAATTGAGTTCCTGGTTGCCGGACTTACAGCATTCTATATGTTCCGCCTGTATTTCAATGTATTCTGGGGTAAAGAAAGACATTATCATCACACTCCACATGAATCACCGCTTGTAATGACAATTCCTTTGATGATTCTGGCTTTTGGAGCCGTATTCGCAGGATTCCTTCCATTCGCACAAATGGTAACATCTGACGGCTTGCCGCTGGAAGCTCACATCAATTATACTGTTGCTATTCCTTCAGTAATGATTGGCGTAATTGGAATAATAGTGGCCTTGTTAATGTATCGCCGAAGCACTTCTGCTCCTGATAAAGTTGCAGCAGCACTAGGTGGTTTCTACAAAGGTGCTTACCATAAATTCTACATTGATGAGGTTTACCTTTTTGTGACTCATAAAATAATATTCCGCTACATATCTCAACCTGTTGCTTGGTTCGACCGCCACATAGTTGACGGAACAATGAATCTGATTGGAAATACAATTGAGAAAACATCATACCTGATCAAGGGATTCCAGAGTGGAAAAGTACAGCAGTATGGTTACGTATTCATTAGCGGAACAATATTACTGGTAATTATTTTCGTCTTTTTATGGTAGCAGTAAACGTGATTATTTAATTGCAATAAGAAAAGAAATCTAACATGAATATACTCACACTCTTTGTTATAATTCCCGTAGTAACAGCTTTTGCCATCGGTTTCTCCAGAAACATGAAGCAAACCAGGGTAGTTGCCGCTGTTGGTATGGGGCTTCAGTTAATTCTTTCAGCATATTTGGTGTATGCCTATCTTACCGAAAGAGCAGCAGGAAATGTTGCTGAAATGCTCTTTATGTATGATGCTGTTTGGTTTGAAAGTTTAAACATCCATTACTTAGTTGGAGTTGATGGTATTTCAGTTGCAATGATCGGGTTAACATCCATTGTTGTATTTGCCGGCATCTTTGCTTCTTGGGAAGTAGAGTACCTGTCGCGGGAGTTCTTTATATCTCTCATACTACTGGCAACCGGCGTATATGGGTTCTTTATTTCTCTTGACCTGTTTACGATGTTCCTGTTCTACGAAGTAGCGGTTATTCCGATGTACCTTTTGATAGGTATTTGGGGCTCAGGACCGAAAGAGTATTCAGCAATGAAACTTACCCTCATGCTTATGGGTGGATCAGCACTGCTGATGGTTGGATTACTCGGTATTTACTTCTATTCAGCACCTGATGGCGCACCATTAACATGGAACTTACTTGAGATTTCTAAGAATACTATCCCTGTAGAAATGCAGCGTTTCCTTTTCCCATTCACTTTCATCGGGTTTGGTATACTTGGAGCGTTATTCCCATTCCATACTTGGTCGCCCGACGGTCATGCCTCTGCTCCTACTGCTGTGTCAATGTTACATGCAGGGGTACTAATGAAACTTGGAGGTTACGGTGCTTTCAGGGTAGCAATCTTCCTAATGCCCGATGCTGCCCAGGAACAAGCATGGATATTCCTTCTGCTAACAGCAACTTCAGTACTTTACGGCGCATTTGGAGCAATCTTCCAGAAAGACCTTAAGTACATTAATGCATACTCTTCAGTAAGTCATTGTGGACTGGTTCTTTTTGCTATTCTAATGATGAACCAAACAGCATTTAACGGAGCTATCATTCAGATGATATCTCATGGTTTAATGACAGCCCTTTTCTTTGCTCTGATAGGCATGATTTATGGTCGAACTCATACACGTATGATTAATGAAATGGGAGGTTTAATGAAAGTAATGCCTTTCCTATCAGTAGTATACGTTATTGCTGGACTTGCATCACTTGGTCTGCCAGGCTTAAGCGGTTTCGTTGCTGAAATGACCATATTTGTTGGTTCGTTCCAGCATACGGATGCATTCCACCGGACACTTACCATTGCTGCGACTGCAAGTATTGTTGTAACAGCAGTTTACATTTTGCGTGTTGTTGGAGTTCTATTACTTGGGCCGGTTAAGAATGACCATTTTAATCATTTAACTGATGCCCGCTGGTTTGAGAGATTATCAACCGTAACATTGGTAATTGCAATTGCTGCTATTGGTATAGCACCACTGTGGTTGAGCAATATGATCAACGTTAGTTTACAACCTATTGTAACCAAATTATCAACAGCCACATCTACTTTTGTCAGCCTGTTTTAATTCGAATTAACTGAATATAGCATAACATTGAAGTAACCCTTGAAGGTATATAAGAAATACAGAATAATAGTATGAACATCTACGACTTTTTAATCATGAGGCATGAGTTAGTGCTGGTAATATCAGCTCTCTCACTGCTAATTATTGATCTCGCACTGAAACCTGAAAGCAAAAGGCACATTATTCCTGTTGCGGTTGTTTTATTCGCGCTCAATGCTATAATCGGATATTTGCCAACACCTGCAGGCATACTCTTTGGGGGTATGTACCAGTCAACACCGTTGGTGATAATGATGAAGAACGTGTTGAACACCGGTGTGTTGATCATCTTGCTCCAGTCATATGGCTGGCTGACCAAGGAAGAAAACAAGGAGAAAATTGCTGAATTTTTCATACTGATGTTCACTACCCTTATAGGTATGTACTTCATGCTTTCAGCAGGTGATTTCCTGATGTTCTACCTCGGACTTGAAACAGCTTCAATTCCTTTGGCAGCACTCGCAGCATACCAGCATCACAGGACTAAATCAGCTGAGGCCGGTATAAAGTTTATACTTTCATCCGCATTTTCATCCGGTATCTTGTTATTCGGACTTTCTTTAATATATGGTACTACCGGATCGATCATGTTTAGCGATGTAGTTTTCAATATTAGTGATGCACCATTGCAGGTATTTGCCATTATCTTCTTTATTTCAGGTATGGCATTTAAAATATCACTCGTTCCATTCCATCTATGGACTGCTGACGTTTATGAAGGAGCACCCACTAACATCACATCCTACTTTTCAGTAGTATCAAAGGGAGCAGCCTCATTCATGCTTATGCTTATCCTATTCAAGGTTTTTTCTCCTGTAATACATGTTTGGCAAGATATTCTATATGCATTATCAGTTGCCACTATGGTTGTAGGTAATTTATTTGCCCTAAGGCAGAAAAATATGAAACGGTTCCTTGCATTTTCATCAATTGCACAGGCTGGTTTTATTCTATTAGGAATTATGGTAGGAAGCCAACTCGGAATGACTTCAGTAATATATTTCATACTGGTTTACATATTCTCTAACCTGGGAGCCTTTGGCGTTGTTTCAGTTATTGAGAACAAAACAGGCAAATTATCAATGGATGATTACAATGGACTATACCAAACTAATCCGAAGTTGACTTTATTGATGATGTTAGCAGTATTTTCACTGGCAGGTATTCCCCCTGTTGCCGGATTTTTCGGTAAGTTCTTCCTCTTTACCTCTGCAGCTTCAGCAGGCCTGTACTGGCTGGTTTTTATAGCTGTACTTAATGCTACTATATCACTTTACTACTATTTATTGGTGGTTAAAGCAATGTTTATTAACAAGAATGAATCGCCAATACAACCGTTTAAAAGTGACATGGTAACACGTGCAGGTTTACTGCTTAGTGCTGCCGGCATTTTCATACTTGGCTTCTGGAGCCAGGTGTATGATTGGATCAACAACCTTAGTGTTGGTATTTTCTAAAAAATATTTAAGTATGCCACTGCAAGCAAAACACGTAGTAGAAGAAATTAAAGGAATCCGCTGTACCGTTGTTGAAAAACTCACAACACCACAACGATGCGCCTTTTTAAAAGAATTATTAGAGTTCAATGGGTTTGAAGTAGTAACTGATTGTCAGCCTGATACTGAAGGCATTGAAAAATGCACCGTAGGTGTAACTGACATTGTTTTTAATCCGGTTATTGCTGTATACGAGATGAGTCTTAAGACACCAACCGGGTCTAGGGTTTCACCTGCTTACTGGGATCAAAAAGAAACAACTGTAATTGATCAATACTGGGTTACCCGCAAAGAAGTAGACGAAGGTAAATCACCCTGGCATTTCTAATCCCTAAAATATTGTGTCATTTGTTGAAATCAACAAATGAGCTTCTTCTTAAATTGACTTGAAACTAAGAGACAGGCCATTTAGCTTGTCTCTTAGCTTAATGGGAATCCGGAGTAAAGGACCGTATGTTTACCTCTCTACTTAATTGGAGTCCGGAGTAAAGGACAGTATAATCATCGCTTTGCTTTAATAAAATCCAAAGTAAGTGACATCTTTCTAAACACTTTGTTTAACTGAAGTCTGAAATAAAGTCCAATATGCTTCTTGCATTGTTTAATCGGCATTGGAAGCAAACCACAGAACAGCCTCTGCTAACTGATGCATTACATTAATTAACTTTACCGATTTCCTAAGATTATATGATGCCGGCCACTACCAAACTAGTTGCAATTTTAAAACCTGTTGAATTTGTTGGGTTCATAATTCAACCATACCTATATACAGAGGATAACTTCCTGTACATCACCCCGGAGGAGAGAATAACTCATCTAAACTTTTCATCCGAATCAAACCTGCCTGTGGGGACTGAAGAAATATATATTTTATCTTCACGGTTGGAGCCTTCTTACTTAATTAATCAGTTTTCGAAAAAGAAGATGAGTCCGAAAGACTTCTTTGGTCAAAAAGGGAATCTGATTGAAGAAGTAGTTAAACCCTTTATTGATCAAAACTTATCAGGTATTATTGACACATTAAGGCGCCATAATATCCCACTCTATGATGCCAACGGTTTGCCTCATTTGTATGAGACTGACAGAATAAACATTGTTAATGAAAAGGCTGCAACCCTGCTTAAGTTTGATCGTACTGAAGAAGGCACTGTTTATATGCTGGAAACATCGGTAGGTAAGCACAAAATTAATCTGCAGGATCCTTCTGCTTTTATCCTTACAAATCAACCATGTCACATAATTTTTAATAAACGTTTGATCAGTTTTGATAAATCAATTAACGGAAAACTACTCTCCCCTTTCCTGTTGAAAGATTTCATTAGTATTCCTAAAAGGTTAGAGAATAATTATTTCAACACCTTCATTAAGAAAATTGTAACTAATTCGGAAATAAAAATCACAGGTTTTAAGGTAAATGATGTTCAGATAATGCCAGAAGCAAAGCTTTACCTTGATATTGATTGGCAAGGGAGACACTGTGTGGTTATGAAATTCTTATACGGTGAAAAAGCGATTTTGCCGAGGAACACTCAAAAACACTTTACTGATTTAACATCAGATAAATCAGGTTTTACATTCTACCGTTCAAAGAGAGACCATGCTTTTGAGTCAGCGAAAAAAGAGATTCTTACTTCAACAGGTCTGGTTGAATTTGAAAACATTTTTAGTTTAAAAGCAGCTTCTAAAGAGAATAATCAATATCAGTTAATCGAATGGCTGACTAATAATCATGATTTTCTAAAAGAGTCAGGCTTCCATATCAGTCAGGAGACTTCTGAAAAATATTGCCTCTGTGTACCAGAAATCCAACACAAGCTAATTTCAGACAATGACTGGTTTGATCTACATATATTGATACGGGTGAATAATTTTGAAATCTCATTTTCTCAACTAAAAAACCATATTTTAAATTATAAGAGAGAATACATTTTACCTGATGGTTACATCTTTCTAATTCCTGATCCGTGGTTTGAGCAATATAGGGACATACTAATACATGCAGTTGCGACAGATGGTTATCTAAAACTTAACAAACATCATTACAAGCTACTGGTTAATTATGACTTTGAGGAAATTGCAGGTTATGAAGATTTAAATACTGTATTATCCACTTCAATCCCTGACTTGCGAAACGTAACTCTACGTCCATATCAAATCACCGGATTAAATTGGATGTCAAAGCTCAAAGAGATGGGCTTTGGTGGCATATTAGCCGATGATATGGGACTTGGTAAAACACTGCAAACTATTGCTATGCTTGCATCCTTTTATCCACCTGATTTTACATCTGAAACTTCCCCTGATCATTTCTATTCTTCCAAAAAAGCAAGTAAAGAGAGTGACTCAAAAGATAAGCCCTGTTCAATAATTGTAATGCCCGCCTCGCTGATTCATAATTGGGTGAGTGAAATAAATCGCTTTGCACCATATCTTAAAGTATTTGTGTATACAGGAACTGCAAGGAAGCAATCAAAAAATCTTTTCAAAAAGTATCAAATTCTCCTCACTACATATGGTACTTTGAGAAATGACATCAGGTTCTTATCTGACTATAGGTTTGCCCACATAATTCTCGATGAGAGCCAACAGATCAAAAACCCATCATCAAAGACTGCCCAGGCAATATTTGAACTCAAAGGCTTTTATAGATTTGCATTAACCGGAACACCGGTAGAAAATAGCCTAACAGACCTATGGTCGCAAATGAACTTTGCAAACCCAGGCTTAATGGGCAATGCATCTGACTTCAATACATATTACTCAGTGCCGCTTTCTAAGGATCCTGAAGGAGTTCAGTCCACACACTTATTATCAATGATTGAACCCTTTATACTCCGGCGGACAAAAGAATCAGTTGCACCTGAATTACCAGCCCTTACTGAAACTATCACTTATTGCACAATGAGTGAAGAACAATCAACACTCTATGAATCAGAAAAATCTAAAGTAAGGAACCTTGTATTTGATCAACTGGAAAAAGGAAATATTGCATCAACACCAGTCATGCTTCTTAAAGCCTTAATGCAACTTCGACAAATTGCTAACCATCCAAGAATGGTTGATAGCCAAAGTGAAGTAGAAAGTGGAAAGTTTGAAGAAGTGAAGGAAAAGCTTGACACTATCATTTCAGAGAACCATACAGTACTGGTCTTCTCATCCTTTGTTAAACACCTCAAGCTATTTGAAGATTATTGTCTTGAAAAGGGTTACAAGTTCTCACTTCTTACAGGTTCCACTCAAAACAGGGCTAAGGTTATTTCAGAATTTAAAAACAATGATGATACTAAAATATTCCTGATTTCTTTAAAGGCAGGAGGAGTGGGACTAAACCTTACTGAAGCTGACTATGTGTTTATACTTGACCCTTGGTGGAATCCTGCTGCTGAATTACAGGCAGTTAACAGATCACACCGAATCGGGCAAAACAATAATGTATTTGTATACCGATTCATTACAAAGGACACCGTAGAAGAAAAGATTCTTACTCTTCAACTTCGTAAAAAAGCGCTTGCTGATGCATTTATAAAACCACGACAGGCAATATCAGGTATGTCGAGGGAGGAGATTTTGCAGTTGTTTGAATAATCATTCAGACTATCGAAGCGCAAGTTCAAATATTCTTCACTTTGTTGACAATCAGATCGTAATTAAAATAAAAAAGCCGGTAAAATTACCGGCTTTTTTTGGGGTGAATAATGGGACTCGAACCCACGACCCTCAGAACCACAATCTGATGCTCTAACCAACTGAGCTATACTCACCATTTGAAGCTGCAAAATTAATACATTTGTTCCACATAGAAAAGCCTTTAGATTAACTTTTTTAAATTAAAGACCGCATTGTTTTTATTAGCTTTGCATAAAATGTTAACAATCAGATGTAGCTATAGTTAAGTAGCTGACATTCACCAAAATATTATACTTTCTTGCTAAAGATAAGTCGTATTCCAAAAGGATCATTATCGTCAAAAGCATTTGCTGCCCTTTTACGGAACAAAGCAGCATTAATTAGTCTTTGGGCTATTGTAATAGCCTCATTCATTGCTATAGCCGGTTATTTAATAACCCCCGACAGTACACCTTTTGCAAACGAGCAACATCTTGAGATAGCCGCCAAGAAACCAGGGTTCAGCACAAAAATGCTTAAGATCAGGAAAAACGAGGCACATATCAGTCAATCATGGCTCAAAACACTAATGTACGGTAGGAAATCTGACTACTCTTATCTTCCAATTTCCAGTTATCTATTCAACGGAAACAGGATAATTGTTAACATTCCGGATGAATCTGATGTTCCAGAAAGTATCAGTTACACCTATTTAATGACTGATGTTATATATCCTTTATCCGATACTAACGATGCAATGATTGATAACCAGGAGGTTGTTGACATTGACGGGAAGGTAATCAGTCGTGATCAGCGGCTAATGGCACAGATTATTGAAGATGATCATATTATCAAACGCTATTACATATTGGGTACTGATAGATTTGGAAGAGATGTACTTAGTCAGCTTATGATCGGTACCAGGGTCAGTTTATCTGTTGGCTTGATCTCCGTTTTAATATCACTTATCTTAGGAATCATATTAGGTTCACTGGCAGGCTTTTTCAGAGGTTGGGTTGATGATCTGATTATATGGTTTATTAACGTTATATGGTCAATACCAACGCTTCTGCTGGTAATTGCTATAACTTTTGCACTCGGCAAGGGATTTTGGCAAGTATTTATTGCAGTTGGACTTACCATGTGGGTTGAAGTTGCACGGGTTGTGCGGGGTCAGATCATAAGCTTACGTGAAAAGGAGTTTGTAGAAGCAGCCAGGGCATTAGGATATAGAAACTTCAGAATAATTGCGAAACACATACTCCCGAATACTATGGGACCTGTAATAGTTATATCGGCAGCCAACTTTGCCTCTGCAATATTAATTGAAGCAGGTTTAAGTTTCCTTGGGATAGGAGTACAACCTCCCATGCCTTCATGGGGGACAATGGTTAAAGAGAATTACGCATACATTATTCTTGATAACCCCTGGTTGGCTTTAACGCCTGGAATTGCAATTATGCTTTTGGTATTGGCATTTATGCTCATAGGGAATGGTTTGAGGGATGCCCTGGATGTAAAAGCAAACGCAATATTCTAAGGAAATTAAATTTTACCGTATTTTCAGGAATTCCTTACTGCGGTTAATCCTTCGGAACTCGAGGTTATTACAATTGGTTCCTTTGCCTTTTCCAAAACAATTACCCTTGATCAATGGAAGTTTTATCATAAAGTACAAGTCCATACCAGTAAAATGACTCAAGCCAAAGAATCCACCGAGCTTATCGGTACCTATTACAAACTTTGAAAATCGGGCACTTAAACCAATACGAGGGTATTTGAATTCATATAGGGTAACCGGTATAGCCAACTCAAAGTGATCTTTTTCAATACGAGGAGTTATAGAGATTTGTGCAGGTCGGGCTATTGTATATTCATTTAATAATAACGGGTATACGATAGAAGAATTTACATAAACATCTTTTTGTATTCGCAGGTCGAGCTGAGCACTTACAGCAGAAGGGAGAAATATTTTAAATGGATCATCATTTACTAATGCTGTTGAATCTGTTCCAAATGTAGAGCTAACAGATCCGAAGAGTACATCTACAGTTTCAATGTTCTGATTTGTGAAGTCATTCCAGGTTCCTTGTGCATCAACCAATTCAATTTGCTTAGTATTCTTTTTGAAATTAACGAATCCAATATCAATAAGTGACAGTCCAATACTATAGTGATAATCTTCAAACGGCTGTTCACAGGCAGCATAGGACTTGTTCGAGTGCCCCCTCATTTTATATTGATAGGTAATTCCGATGTCAGCTCCAATTCCTGTTCCTTTAATTAGTTCATCAGGGAAAGTGACATCGTTATTTGCATAATTAACGGGCAAAGAAATACCAGCCTTTCCATTAGCATTATATACAATCATTGTGTCACCGTTAGGCAACATATAATCAACGTTTTCAACCGACCAGTAACCTCCACCAAAGCCAAGTAAGCCCTTGATACTAATACCAGCAGAAAGATGATCACGGTTTCTTTTATGAATTACCTGTGCGTAACTTAAGGCGATCTCTCCAAACGAGATACCTGACGCCCTGAAACTCTTATTATTCAGGAACCTTATTCGGTGCAATGGATAATAGTCAAATCCCTCAGCTCCAAATTTGGCAATTTCATATGGTATATCCTTTCCCGATACAATATTACGTAAGGAAGTTGCAAAACCAAAGGCTCTATTGTTCTTTGTGTACATCATTGATGGACCATAAATCTTTATCTGGGTAAATGCATTCTTTACTTCTTCATTGAAGAAGTCGTAGTATATCCTGTTTTCTACTCTTGTTTGGCTAACCCTTACTTCATGTTCAGGAAACTCTGAATTTAATGAGAGAAAGCGTGTAAACTTATATTCGTCACTTGCCAGATAGATAAAATCGTTATCTACATTTAAGTGAGCACCAATAATGTTCAGATCGAAATAAAGCCTGGAGTTAACAAGAGACGTTGGATTCATTTGAGCACCGGTAATTCCCGCATAGTTACTATGAACGTAACCATTCATTTCCTGGGCAGTGGAAGGCTTAAAAGCGATTATGACTAACAGAAATAGAAACAGAATCTTCTTTGACACAAGTACAAATAGTTTAAACAGGTATGAGGATATTACCCTATTTCGGTATTTAAACATCATGGTAAAGGTAAATGTTTTTCTCAAAAACAACTACTCCAGAGCCGAAAAAGTGATTAATTGACATGACAATTTATTAAAGTATTACCAATCAGTTAATTAGCATCATGCTTATGCTTAAAATCCATCTGATCAAATTGTATTTTTTCTCTTTGATGTAACATGTGATTACTTGATACACATTTGAATAACTTCACAAATAACTTATCGCACATCAGTTTATTGTCTTTAAGAAGCGTCAACAATCATGATAAGCGCATTGAGGGAAATACCAAAACTTTTTACTATCATTGCAAAGTATTTTTGATTTAACATAACTACTATAATAATGGATAGTAAAAATGTCATCTTTTGGATCACAGCAATCGTAATCACCCTTTCAATGGTGGTTTACCAGCGCATGACTGGGCCCACTTATCCAATTACAGGTAAAGTAATACTAGCAGGTGAAACCTTTAAGTATAAATTATTACGCACTTATGGTGGACCAGATGATGCAGAAATTGCAATTGATGATCCGGATGGCAAATTGAATGGCACTTTTACGTATAGAAGGTTCAAAAGCCATGATAGCATAAGGCAGGTTAGCATGCGCCATCAGGGTGGGAAGCTGATAGCATCTATTCCGCATCAACCACCCGCAGGAAAAGTTGAATATTCAATTAGTTTAACTGATGGTGTTAACGAATTGCAACTCTCAGAGAAACCTGTAATCATCAGGTTTAAGGGAGATGTTCCTGCTTATGTTCTCATACCTCATATCATTTTGATGTTCCTGGCAATGTTGTTCTCAACCCGAACAGGCATAGAAGCAATTGCAAAAAGGGATAAAACTTTAAAATACAGCATATGGACTACGCTATTCCTGATATCCGGAGGCTTGGTTCTTGGACCGATTGTACAGAAATATGCATTTGGCGCCTACTGGACAGGATGGCCTTTTGGCCATGATCTTACTGATAACAAAACTGCTATTGCTTTCATTTTTTGGGCTATAGCAGTTTATAAACTAATAAGGAATCGTGAAAAGAGAGGTTGGGCACTAGTGGCTGCACTGGTAACTACGCTTGTTTATTTAATTCCACACAGTGTTCTCGGTTCAGAAATAGACCATACAGCTACTCCAAAATGATAACATTCGGTATAATTATAGTTACTGCCATTATTTCAGTTATGGCATTCAGCAACCGTGCATTATGATAAACTACTTTTTGACCCTTACAGGATAAACCACCAACGTCAATTCCATCGATTCTTTAGCCATGCATTAGTGCATGCTGACTGGGCGCATCTGGCCGTTAACATGTTCGTATTGTACTCATTTGGAAGTATGGTTGAGGAAGCTTTCTCTATATTATTTGGTGTGGGAAAGGGAATATATTTCTATATATTACTTTATGTTGGGGGCGTTTTTTTGTCAGCTACACCATCTTATGGTAAGCATAAGGATAATGCATGGTACACAGCTGTAGGTGCTTCAGGTGCGGTTTCAGCTGTATTGTTCTCGAGTATTATAATCAGTCCACTTTCCGGTATTGGCTTTATTCTTTTGCCGTTCAGTATTCCAGCATTCATCTTTGGAATTCTGTATCTCATCTTTTCAGCCTATATGTCAAAAAAAGGTCAGGATAACATTGGGCATGATGCACATTTTTGGGGTGCGCTATTCGGACTTGCATTTACAATAATAGCAAAACCGGCTTTGTTGGCCGGTTTTATCAATCAGATTAGCACCTTTATGTAAATATTCGTTATAACTTTATGTAAATATTAGTTATACGAAGGATCAGGTGGATAAACTACCCAAAATTTATATTCCTTACCCAATTTTTTCAGTGTCAACGACCAAAGTTCTGAAGGATTACTTCTGAAAACCTGGGATGGATTAGTAAGCGAAACTACCCATGATTTTTCTTCCAGTTCTTTGTTTAACTGGTTAGCTATCCAACCAGAGTATCCTATAAAAAAGCGTATCTCAGTTTTCTTTAGCTTACCACTTTTGATTAATCGCTTAACCGTATCTATATTGCCACCCCAATATAAACCATCGAGTATAGCAATACCTTCGTCAATCAGGTCAGGGCGTGTGTGAATAAAAAACAAGCTGTCAGTTTTTACAGGGCCACCTAAAAAAACAGGGGCATCAAAATCGTCAAATTCTGAGGCTATGTCCTTCAGTTTTACTTCTACCGGTTTATTTATGATTATCCCAAAAGATCCTTCATCACTATGTTCAGCCAACAATACTACAGATTTTTTGAAATAGAAATCTTGCATAAATGGAACTGAAATTAGTATTCGTCCGGTATTTGGTTTTATTTTTGATGATTCCATAACTACTTGAATAAATGCCCGAGGGCAGTGAATTGGATTATTTCATTAGCTTATTTCAATGAACAACCAGTTACTATAATAGTGAGTGTGATCATTTACATGTCAAATTCACTAATTTTGCGCTCTAGTGCTGATTACTGAGAACAAATTTTATACCACACTTTATGTCAAAAGGTGATAATAAGGAAAGCTATACCAAATTTAGAAAAGAGTATCCAATATTTATTTATAATAGCTTTCATTATTCTTTTTCGGGCAATAAAATTAATTTCGGATTCGAATTCATCACTGATCAGAATATAATTTTCAGGCCTTTTTCCTCAATTTCGGTATCAAATATTCCCCAAAACAGGGAAATAGTACTCCCTCTTATTGAAAATATTATATTTCAAATTGGGATGATTGAACTTATAAGTTATTGGAAAGCTACCTGCTCCCCAACAATAATTATTAAAGCGGGTACTCTCTCAGAAACTCAGGTGGAATGGTGGAAAAACCTATATTACAAAGGACTTGGTGAGTTTTTCTATCTCAACTCAATAGACGTCAACTATGCTGACTTTGTAAATATAGTTTCAGAAGGGAAGCACTATTATCGTGATGATTCTAATAACTTCCTTGATGAATATATTGTTCCTATAGGTGGTGGTAAAGATTCAGCTGTTACTCTTGAATTATTAATGAGAGGAGTCAAAAAGGTACATCCACTTATCATGAACCCCCGGGGTGCAACATTAAAGACCGTAATAGCAGGAGGTTTGCAAACTGATGATGTTATTATAATTGATCGAACAATTGACCCTTTACTATTGAAATTAAATGGAAGGGGGTTTCTTAATGGGCACACTCCATTCTCAGCCATGTTGGCTTTTTATACATTACTTGCATCTGCATTTACAGGCTATAAACACATAGCCCTCTCTAATGAATCAAGTGCAAATGAAGCAACAATTCCTGGTACTGACATTAACCATCAGTACTCAAAGTCAGTGGAGTTTGAGCAAAACTTCAGGCAATACACCGCTGAGTATATTAATAATAATATGAACTACTTCAGCTTCTTAAGGCCTTTTAATGAACTGCAAATAGTTTCTGTATTTGCAGGTTTGGACAAGTACCATCAAGTATTCAAGAGTTGCAATGTAGGTAGCAAAACTGATTCCTGGTGTGGAAGTTGCCCTAAATGTTTGTTTACCCATATTATGCTCTCAGCATTCAAGGGAATTAAATATGCCGATAACATTATTGGGCAGCCCATGCTTACCAACCAGCACAACATAAAGTATTTTGATGAATTGACTGGGTTTTCGGCAATTAAACCATTTGAATGTGTCGGAACACTCCTGGATGTGCAGACTGCAATGCTTATGATTGTTAAGAATGAAAACAACTCAGATGATGAAAATTCAGATTCCAGCCCACTACTTGTAAAGAGGTTTAAGCATAAATTCAAACAAGGTGTCCATCTTATAGATGATGATATAAATTCAACTAATCTCCATTCACCTGACAAAACAGAGCATTTTCTTAATAAAGAACAATTGAGTATCCTGTTAGAAGGCTTGAATTTAAACACTACTGGTAACTTAAGTTAACGGCATATCAAAAAAGGAAAATGAAGGAATATCTCAATTCATTGCTTAGTAATAAAAAAGTCCTGATTCTAGGTTACGGACGCGAAGGCCGGTCAACTTTAAAACTTCTTAGTGAAATCATACCGACTGATCACATTACTGTGGCAGACAAAAACAGCGCTGTTTTTAATGACGACCTCATTATTAAATCACTATTTCCCACGTTGCAATCAGGCAAAGACTATCTAAAGGATATTGAAAAATTTGATATTGTTATTAAATCGCCAGGTATTTCACTTGATCAAAACTCAAATAAATCTAATGTAGAAGCTATCACTTCACAAACCGGGTTATTCCTGAATTTTTACAAAAATCAGGTTATTGGCATCACAGGTACAAAAGGGAAAAGTACTACAAGCAGTTTACTTTATCACATTCTAAGAACAAATTCATCTGATGTAATATTTGGTGGAAATATTGGAATTCCCCTTTTTGACCTCATTGGAGAGATATCATCAGATACAAAGATTGTATGCGAGCTTTCATCGCACCAACTACAAAACATACAAAGCTCTCCTGGAATCAGTATTCTTCTTAATATATTCCAGGAGCACCTTGACCATTATGACTCCTATAATGCTTATAAACTTGCTAAGTACAATATAGCCCGATTTCAGCAACCTGAAGACTTTTTTATTTATAACGCTTCTGATAAGCAAGTAAGCGAACTTGTTAATTACTATCCGCCAAACGGAGAAAAATTACCGCTTAGTTTTACTGATATTGATGGGAACGGCATAAAGGTTAAAGGAAAAGAGATTATTTTAACCACTTCAAAATTCAGCAGAAAAATTTTACCTGTAAATTTCCAGTCACAACTTACCGGGGAGCATAACCGCAATAATGCTATAGTAGCAGCTGCGGCCGCTGCATTATTAGATGTGCCCACAGCAATGATTGAAGAGGCTATCAGCTCATTCTTACCTTTGGAGCACAGGCTTGAATATGTGGGAACATTTAGAAATGTTAAATACTACAATGATTCAATTTCTACTATTCCTGAATCAGCAATAGCAGGTATTGAATCACTGAAACCCATTGACACATTGATACTTGGGGGCTTTAACCGGGGCATTGATTATTCTGAACTAATAGAGTACCTTCACAAAGGGAATGTGCATCATGTGGTTACTACCGGACCAGCAGGGCTTCATATTTATGAACTTATCATGAGCAGCAGCATTCAACTTCAGGCGTTCCATTTCGACAAATTTGATGAGGCGGTTAAGAAGGCAGTCAGTTTAACCCCATCAGGAGGCATATGTCTCTTATCACCTGCTGCTTCGAGCTATAATGAATTCAAGAATTTTGAAGAAAGAGGAAGGCGTTTCAAGGAACTCGTAAATGAACAGTCATCTTAGAAAAAAGAAATCCGGTGATTCACCGGATTCTATTGATTATTCAACTTCCTTCGTTTTCTTAACAGTTTTGCCTTTAGGTTTTACCTTGGTTTCTTTCTGTACATCTTCATGTACTTCGTCTTGTACCGGTTCTACAACCTTAGGTCTTGCAGGGTTGCCGCTCTTATTCCTGTGCCTCCTGACACCAAATGATCCCAAAATGATCTTACCTCTTTTGGTTTTTTTATCTCCTTTGCCCATATCTGAATATATTTTAAGGGTGATTGATGTTCATTGCTGTAAATATACGAAAAAGTCCTCATAGAAACCAAATACTGATTTTAATTCTTCTATCAAACCACATATTACCCTGTTGCTGAATTAAAAAAAATATTACTTTTGCGCATCAAATTAAAACATCAATGGCAAAGAAGTCAGACAACACTGAAGAAAAAATCATGGCCGTAGAAGAGGCCCTGAGTAAATCCGAATTATTTATTGAAAAAAATCAGAAACTACTGGTTATCATACTCGGGACTATTGCATTAATAATTCTAGGTTATTTTGGATTTCAGAAATTCATTCTTGATCCACGGGAAAAAGAAGCACAGTCACAAATGTTCATGGCTGAAAGGTACTTTGAGCAGGATTCACTCCGTTTAGCACTTAATGGTGATGGTCAATATCCAGGCTTCCTTGCAATTATTGATGATTATGGAATGACTAAATCAGCAAAACTTGCCCATTATTATACTGGCATTATTTATCTGAATCAGGGACAATTTCAAGAAGCAATAGATCATCTAAAAAAGTTCAAGACTAAGGATGTTATGCTGGCTCCTATGGCAAAAGGTGCAATTGGCGATGCTTATATGGAACTAGGTAAGAATGAAGAAGCGGCAAGTCAATATACAGAAGCGGCCAATACTTTCGAGAATGAATTCACTACACCCGTATTCTTGCAGAAAGCAGCATGGGCTTATGAGGATGCAGGCAAAAAAGATAAAGCACTCGAAGCGTATAATAAAATAAAAACTGAATATCCACGCAGTGCTGAAGCTCGTGATATTGAAAAACATATTACCCGCCTTAAAGGCTTGTAAATTGAAAAGTAAAGAAGTGAACACCCGGGATGGTATTCCGGGTGTTTTCATTATACTCTTAAAATGAAGCATAAACCTTCCATTATTTATATGGGGACCCCTGAGTTTGCAATAGCACCTTTGCAGAAACTCGTTGACAACAATTACAATATTGCAGCAGTAGTTACTGTTGCTGATAAACCGTCAGGCAGGGGATTAAGATTGCACTCCTCCCCTGTTAAAGATTTTGCAGTAGAAAACAACATCCCGGTTCTACAACCACTCAAACTCTCAGATCCTGAGTTTTTAACCAAACTAAAAGAATTTAATGCCGATCTTTTTATTGTTGTAGCTTTCCGGAAATTGCCTGAATCAGTTTGGAAAATGCCACCATTAGGATGCTTCAATCTTCATGCATCACTGCTACCGCAATATCGCGGAGCTGCTCCAATCAATCACGCTATTATTAATGGTGAGGAAGTGACCGGAGTAACTACTTTTTTCCTGAATGATGAAATTGACAAAGGAAGTATTATCAAACAGCGGGCTATCGGGATTGGGGCTGATGAAACAGCCGGAGAATTACATGACAGGTTGAAAACTCTTGGCTCAGAGGTTGTTATTGAAACCGTAGATGCTATTTTTAATAAGAGCTATGCTGTAATTGACCAGGATGAAATTGCTTCCGGATTAATAGTGAATGGAATTACAGATAATTCAGGACTTAAAAACATTCCACAAATATCAGGACCACTAAAGAGCGCTCCAAAAATCTTCAGGAATGATTGCAAGATCAATTGGCATCAACCGGCATTAACCATACATAACTTTATAAGAGGTTTAAGCCCCTATCCAGGTGCCTTTGGTGAAATGCTAACCAATGAAATAATAAAGGAGTTAAAAGTGATTAAAACAAGTTTAACAGGTATCACCTCCGAAGAATTACCCGGAACTATCATAATTAAGGAAGGTCGTTTCTTAATAGCATGCCAGGATGAGTACATTGAATTACTAAAAATTCAGCCAGTTGGAAAGAAAATTATGGCGTCAATTGAGTTCTTAAGGGGATATAGGAGTGAATTTTCCCGTTTTATTTGATGCTTTTTGAGTAATTGTTAGGGACGATTAAAAACAACAGAGGTGCTAAAAGCACCAATTTTCCTCACTTTTTTTGCCAAAGTTATCAACAAACCAGCTATTTTATTAACTTTTTTATATGTTTTTTGCCAAAACGCTTGATTTTGCTCAGAAATAGATTATATTTGCCTTAGGTTATCCAACATAATATTAATCTTAAAACTGGTAAAAATGAACAAACAAGAATTAATCGTTGCCATGGCAGCAGAATCAGGTCTTACCAAAGCTGACTCAAAAAAGGCATTGGACGCTTTTGTATCTGCAACTTCAAAAACATTAAAGAAGGGCGACAGGGTTGCTCTCGTAGGTTTCGGTTCATTTTCGGTTTCAAAACGTGCTGCTCGTAAAGGCCGTAATCCACAAACCGGTAAAGAAATCAAGATTGCTGCTAAGAAGGTTGTTAAATTTAAACCAGGCACTGAACTTTCAAAGAACGTAAAGTAACTGCCTAAGTAACTGCAATTAAGGTTTGATAGGAGGAACAATTAAAAAGGTTCCTCCTATTTTATTAGAACCAAAAAGTCAATATTACGGTTCCCAAATTAAAAACTTTGTTTAAACCCCAATATTTGCTCTCTGTTGACGAGAAACCTGTAAGGTAGAAGGGCATCTTCTTCAGCGTAGTCAACGCCTATACGTGTAGTGGTAATAATATTGCTTTCCGGAATTACCATTCCAAAATCTTCAATCCATATCTTATCACCTGTTATAAGGTCTTCCCCATCATCTTTGTAATGGATGTTGAGCAGCCTGGTAACTTTTCCTGGTCCTACACCTTCTTTTGGGCTAATCTTCCGGCCTATCCGGTTTTCCATGATGTCTATTCCAGTCATAGGATGAATGGAACGAATAAGCACAGCATGTGGTGTACCTTCAACATTAGTGACCACATTTAGCAGCGAATGAATTCCATAACATAGGTAAACATAGGCAACGCCCCCTTCACGGTACATTGTTTCAGTGCGCTTGGTTCTGCGATTGCCATAAGCATGTGATGCCTTGTCAATTATCCCGTTGTAAGCTTCCGTTTCAGTAATTATGCCTGCTGTAAATTGTTTGGAAGTAAAGCTAACTAACAATTTTCCAAGCAGCTCCTTTGCAATTGCCACAACATCGTCCCTTAGGTAAAACTCTTTTTCTATCCTTCTACTATTAACCATCTGTGCTACTATGATATAAAAATTACGATGCAATTTTGTTGTAGTCTTTAAAAACTAGGCCCACTTATAGAGATCAATGTTCAATTGAGTGACTTTTTTATTATCAGTAAGCCACGAAATGGTTTTGATAACTTTTGAAGGTGGGAAATTGTCGCATGCATCAACCAGCTGACCAAGGGTCATTTCATGAACTTCAAGAAGTGGCTTAATGATCTCAACAATTCTTTTGAAATCCAGCTCACTAAGTTCATTCTTATTAGTCTCAAGGCATATATCACATACACCGCATTTATTAACCTTTTGGCCAAAATATCCTATCAGCATTTGGCTTCGGCACCTATTCACTGAAGTAGCGTACTCAATTAATGAATTTAACCGCGAATTGGCATCAGCTTTTCTCTTTTTATAGTTTTCGGGAGATATTGTAAGATTTTCAGCTTTTATCAGTTCACTCACAAAGGTTAACTGTGGTTTCTCACTAACCGGAAAGTATGAAAGTATTCCTATCGCATGCATCCTGTTAAGCATGTCTCTGATTATTTGTTCTGAAGTTTCAAGGCGACGTGCCAACTCCGCTTCATATACTGGAACAGGTTCAGTGAATGATCCGCCGTATGAGCGTTGCATGGTTTTAATAAGGATATCATAACCGGCATTCTCAACCTGGAACTTATAAAGTTCCTGTTTATTCACATTAAAGACAAATCTTGAGGCTGTATACATGGATTCATTAAGCGAGATATAACCTTCCTTTTCAATAAATTTTAACGAATTGAAAGCAAGTACCGGTTTAAGGTTATTCTTGCTTGCAAAGTCGGTTATGTCCATATCAGAAGTCATGTCTCTGCCCATTCCTGGAGCTAGCTCATAATAATTGCCAAGTGCCCTGTATACTTGTCTGATATACTCTATTTCCGGAAAACTCAGCTCCAGATTCCTCTTAGCATCGAATATGTCAGCTTCATCATAAATTAAGACGGCGTACGATTTTTTACCGTCCCTTCCTGCTCTACCAGCCTCCTGGAAATAAGCCTCAACTGAATCAGGCAGATCTAAATGAACCACTGTTCTAACATCAGGCTTATCTATGCCCATGCCAAATGCATTGGTACAAACAATTATTCGGGTATAACCATTAATCCAGTCATTTTGCTTTTTTTCACGCTCTTTGGCAGGTAAACCGGCATGGTAATAATCAGCACTTACATTTTTAAACTTTAAGTATTCAGCAGTTTCTCTGGTCTTTTTCCTGTTCCGCACGTATACTATTCCTTGTCCGGGAACACCTTTAAGAACCCTTAAAAGTGTTTCCAGCTTATTTTCATCTTTGTTGACAACATAAGTAAGGTTTGGTCGCTCAAAACTTCCCTGGAATACATTCTCCTTCCGGAAATTAAGTTTATCCTGAATATCTTTAACAACCTCAGGAGTGGCAGTAGCAGTGAGAGCAAGTATCGGAACATCCGGAAAGAGTGGTCTGATTTCAGCTATTCTCATATAAGGAGGCCTGAAATCATAGCCCCATTGCGAAATGCAATGTGCCTCGTCAACCACAATCAGGCTTAATTTGATATTTCGCAAAATTTCCCTGAAGTAATCTGATGCAAGCCGCTCAGGCGAAATGTACAGAAATTTAGCGTTTGCATGTAATACATGGTTTAATGCAAATTCTGTTTCTCTGGCTGACATTCCGGAATAGATAGCTTCAGCAGGAATATCGTGTTTCCTTAAACGCCCAACCTGATCCTTCATCAGTGCAATTAGGGGGGTAATCACGAGGGTTAATCCGGGAAGTATTAAACCTGGAACTTGAAAACATAACGACTTGCCACCTCCAGTTGACAGAAGTGCCAATGTATCCTTATTATCCAGGATTGAATTTATGATATCTTCCTGAAAAGGCCGGAATTTTGAATATCCCCAGTATTTGAGCAATACTTCATGAATATTTGATTCAGGCGTCATTCCGTGGTTATGTTTTGGTAATTAACGGTTATAAAATTACAATTTTAAATCTTAAGGCTATGATAGAACACTAATTAAACAGCGCTATTCCTTTATCTTTGCTTGATTATTACAATTCTATATGGCAAAACCAATATTTATAGTCGGTTACATGGGCAGTGGCAAATCAACCGTTGCCAAAAAACTTGCTACCCGCTTGAAATACGATTTTATCGACATTGACGCTGCAATAGTAAATATGGCAGGTAAGGAAATAGCCGATATATTCAGAGAAGAAGGAGAAGATGCTTTCAGGCAGCTGGAACATTCTATACTTGTTTCATTATGTGACAGAACTAATACTGTAGTTGCAACAGGAGGTGGTGCACCTTGTTTTTACGACAATATGGTGTTAATGAATAAACACGGAATTACAATCTACTTAAAAATGCACCCTGATTCCCTTGCATCCCGCATTATTGCGTCAAATACGGAAAGACCTCTACTCAACAGAATCAGCAACGATGACCTGCCTGCTTATATTTCAAGGCACTTGCTTGAGCGTGAAGTTTTTTACAATAAAGCAAAACTGACAATAAAGGGTGAGAGTATTAAAATTGATGATTTAGAACGATTGGTGATAAATACCCGTTAAAAGCTCAGTGATAATGGACATCTAACAGTCTAAAACAGGACATGCTACAATCTGAAACACTGCGTGGCCTATTAATACAAACATGGCTGGGTTCAAATCAAATTCTTTCCAGCAAACAAATATTCTCCACATGACTAGTATGTGGAAACATATCAATAGGCTGTGTTCTTGTTATCTTGTAGCTGTCAACCATGAGGGCAATGTCTCTTGCCTGTGTAGCCGGATTACAGCTCACATAAACGACTTTTTCAGGTTTGGCATCAAGAATACTCTTCACAACTTTTTCGTGCATACCGGCTCTCGGAGGGTCTGTGATAACAACATCAGGTTTCCCATGAAGGTTGATAAAGTCAGATGTTAAAACTTTTGCCATGTCACCTGAAAAGAACTTCGTATTTGTAATTCCATTTAGCTCAGAGTTAAGGTGAGCGTCAGCCACTGCAGCATCAACATATTCAATACCAATGACTATAGCAGCATCCCGTGCAACAAAATTAGCAATTGTACCGGTGCCTGTATATAAGTCATAAACCAATTCTTTTCCGGTGAGCCCTGCAAATTCCCTCACCATTCTATACATTTTTTCTGCCTGCTGCGGGTTAGTCTGATAAAATGATAAAGGACCTATCCTAAACTGCAGATCCTCCATCCTACCTGTTATAAAAGGCTCTCCTTTGTACAATACCGGTTGAAGGTCACTAATTGTATCATTATGCTTTAAGTTTATCACATAATATAATGACGTGATGCCGGGGAATTCATTTGCCAGAAATGCCATTACATTTTCAATGATATCCCGATTATCTACTCCAAATACCATAATGACCATAAGATCATCACCTGCATTTCTGATTATGATATTTCTGAGGTCACCTTCAAACTGACGGATATTAAAGAAAGTATAGCCAGCTGATTTAGCAAATGATCTGAGCTTGTTTCTTATTTCATTAGTAGGTTCCGTTTGAAGATAACATGTTTCTATATCAAGTACTTTGTCAAACATCCCGGGTATATGAAAGCCAAGTGCATCACGGTCAATTGTTTCAGCCTGATTTAATATTTCTTCAGTAGTTAACCACCTGAAAGCAGAGAAGGTATACTCAAGTTTATTTCGATAGTAATATATATTATCGGAAGGCACAATGGGCAAAATCTCAGGAAAGTCAAGATGGCCTATACGCGAGAAGTTATCAAAAACCTGTTTTTGCTTGTATTTCAGTTGATCGGTGTATTCCATGTTCTGCCACTTGCAACCACCACAAACACCAAAATGCTGGCACAAAGGAGTAGTTCGTTTCTCTGAATATTTATGGAACTTCACAGCTCTTCCTTCATAGAAGCGGCGCTTTTTTGAAACAATACGCACATCACAAACATCTCCGGGTACAACAAATGGTATGAATATCACCATATCATTGTGCCGGGCTACTGCATTTCCTTCAGCTCCGGCATCAAGGATCTCAACATTCTCAAGTATCAGGGGTTCAGTTTTCTCTCGTTTTCTCATATTAGTTTGCAAAAGTACTCTAAAAGCAAAAGCCACCCCTTTTAAAGAGTGGCTTTTACTATTAATAATTGAAAATTAGTTAGCGGTTATTGAACCGGTATTATTCCTGAAGTTAAGGTTTACAGTATAATTACCAGCAGTAACAGGTACAGGGGTCTGGTCATTTCCAGTAGCTCTATATTCAATCACACCATCATAGATATTAAACTCAGATTGCCACCAATCGCTGAACCAGCCTTTATCCATCCATGCATACATACGGATGTTTTCAGCTAAGAGGTCTTTTGTAATGGTAAGTACTTCATTAGCATTATCAACTGTAAACATGTTGGCTTCAACATGAGCATCCCAGCTACCAACTGTTAGGCCAATTAGATAAACCTTAGGTTGTGTGATAGCTATCTCTTCAGTTTCAAAGTTAACAGTTACCATATAGTAACCAGCGGTTGCTGGTGAAGGAATGTTGTCGCCGCCCTTTGCATAGATTTCATCAACCATATCACCGGTTTTGCCGAAATCACCAGCCCATTCTTTAGCAGGAGCGAATTTGAATCCGGTTGCTGGGTCGCCACTCATCCAAACTATCTTCCAGAAAAGATGTGGTTTACTGTGTACAGGAATCATTGGAAGGTCAGTATTAGCCCAATCCCAATCACCAACAGCATCACCAATCATATAAAGTGTTTCTGGGTAATCCAGAGGTTCAACATCACCAGTTTTCACCAGGCTGCTCTTGTAACCATCGTCAGGTGTCCAGGTAATTGTAACTGTATAAACACCTTCCTGCTCACCGGTTAAAACGTAGTTAGCGCCACCAGGAACGAGTGTAGTGCTTAAGTTTGGAAGAGTACCTTCTGTAACACCACCAAAGTTAGTATTGGCTTTTACATTTGCACTGTCAATTTCAAGTTTCCAACCACCACTGTGACGGAATTTGAAATCACCGGCACGCAATGTTAAGCCAGTTGCTTCCCATTTCAATGAGTTGGCATCAAAAGCGCCAACCATAGGTAGTTCAGTATCTGACCATCCTAATTCTGTAGCACCACCAATAATTGACCATTTTGTTACTGGAGCAATTACATAAGTATTGCTGGTTTTGTCAATGATGATATGATACATTCCATCAGCAGGTACTGTAAATGCGCCTGTTGTACCCAAGGTACCTTTCTGGATTGTAGCATGAATCTGATCATTTTCACCTGCCAGAGTTACTGATTCATTTGTTGCAGGTCCATAATTAGTTTGTGTTGTACCAGCCACTTCAACAACGTTGAAGTTAGAACCGGCTTTCAAAGTGCTGTACTTCTCATACATATCATCACGCTCGGCCTGATCAACTTCATTGATACCTGAAGCAAGCATTGATTTAGTATTCAGCGCTGTATATGGAGTTGCATCACCTTTTAAATACACACCATCTTCAATAAGTACCGGTGGTACAACGGGATCATCGTCATCTTTCTTACAAGCAGAAAAAACGAACATTAGAGCCAACATAAAAAGGCTGGCCTTGAATAATAAACTCAATTGATTTTTTTTCATTTTACTGATTTTTGTGGTTAAACAATTAGTTTTAAGTTAAATATACAAATTAATAATTATCATCCTAGATTTGGGTTTGCATCTATCGCCCATTGAGGAATAGGGAATGTATTCCTGTCAGGTGTTGATGCTGGTTTTTCCCACCACGCATCGTTAAATTTACCGAATCTGATAAGGTCCTGGCGTCTGTGCCCTTCCCAAAACATTTCACGTCCACGCTCTTCCAGTATCTGATCAAGTGTTGCTCCACTTAATGGGTCTAATCCTGCTCTTTCACGAACTAAATTAACAAATTCGTCTCCATTTTTTCCTTGGCGTATCATTGCTTCTGCTTTCATAAGTAAGATATCAGCATAACGGAAAATTGGGAAGTCGTTACTGAGATTGTCTTTAGCCCCTATTTTAATTTCAAACTTTGAAACCCTGACACCTGATAACCTGATCTGAGCAGGTGAAAATGAAGCATCCATTAATAAAGCGGGTATTTCAGGTGTAAAAACTAGAGGAACTCCTCCTGCACCTGCATCAGAAAGCGCAGCTCCATCGCTGGTATATTGCTGACCTACCAGAAAATAACCTGCTTTTCTAAGATCGTTGTCAGGATATGAGTTGTAATGGTCTTCTGTAACCGCAAATCCATTCCACGGTCCAACAGTCATGTCGAAAGTCTGATTGCTATTGTAATGCAAGGTGCGCATATGCAGATTATTCCCCTGATACGTATCTTCATTATAGGGTATTACCCAAATATTCTCAGATGAATTTTCATTGTTAGTTACGAATGGGGCTAAAGGATCATCATCAAGTGAATATTGTCCCATGGCAATAATAGCATCACAAGCTTGCTCAGCTTTTTCCCATTGAGGTGTACCTGTATAAACTTCAGCATTCAGGTAAAGTTTGGCAAGAAGACTATATGCCATGCCAAGACCAGCAGCTGTTTTTGACTGACTGGGCTGAACTTTTGGTATATTTGATTCAATATCCTTTACGATTGAATCAAATATGTCTTCGCGATTAGCTTTAACAGGGAGTGTTGGGGCATTAAGGAATGAAGTGATATAAGGAACATCACCATAATTATCTATTAGCAAATAATAATAGTATGCTCTAAGGAATTTCCCCTTTGCTACTCCGGCATCAATTACTGAATCACCTGCCAGAGGCGCCTGGGTTTCAATGAATTTGTTAGCCTGTCCAACACCATTGTTAAACCTGCTCCACATATTATTAATGGCTTCAGTGTTATTATTCCAAGTGTGGGTGTGTAAAACGCGCCATTTACCACCATCATCCCAGTCACTGGCTCTTGTAGGGCCAACCATCTCATCTGAAGTTAATTCCTGGGCAAACCACCATCCCCCGTTATCAAGGAATTCACGCATTTGCTCATAAATTGGAGTCATCTGCAATACCGGGTCAATGGTATACTGATCTTCCGGTATTCTGTCAATTACATCATCTTCCAGGTCTGTACATCCAAAAAACAGGGAAGCAATTATTGTTAAGCTATAAAATATCTTTTTCATTGTTGTATCAGTTTTAAAGTGTTAAATTAAGACCAACCAGGAAAGTCCGGGTTTTTGGATATACATTGTATTGGTCCAAACCAAACGATCTGCCTGTAGCATCAATTTCCGGATCAATTCCGGTATAATCTGTTAAGGTATACACATTATTAGCTGCTACATATACTCTCAAATTGGTGACTTTTTTTAACGGTATGTTATAACCCAGAGAAAGATTGTCGAGGCGAATAAATGAAGCATCTTCCAGGTAATAGCTGCTTAATTTAGGATTGTCATTCAAGCCGCGCTCCTTTTCTTCCAACGCTGATTCAAGCACATTAATTGCAGGTAGCCAGTAAGGATTTCCAAAAATCAACCTGGTTGTATTGAAAACTTCATGTCCTTGAACAGCCCTTACAGTAAAACTAAAATCAAAGTTTTTGAGGAAAGTCATATAGTTTGACCAGCCAAGTTCAAAATCAGGATTTGCATTCCCAATAAATCTCCGTTCTGCGTCTTCAGGGTCACGTGTCACGCCTCCTGCTGCAGTAAAGAATAAAAATTTACCGTCTTCAGATAAACCGGCATATTCAGGAATATACCATGATCCCAATGGGCGTCCTATTTCAATAGACTGTGTCCAGTTGATATCTCCTACCAATCCGCGACCTTCAAGATATCCTTCCTGTGAGCGTGACCAGTTGAAATCACGTGCAGCATCTGAGAGGTTGATTACTTCCTGATTATAAGTTGAATAGGTAAGGTTTGTTCTCCATTCAAATGAACTAGTCCTTACCGGATAAGCCTGAATGGTAAACTCCATACCTCTTACCGCAATTTCTCCAACATTAGCCCAAATCCTTGGAACAAGATTAGGTGGAACAGGCACTGTATACTGACCTAGCAGATCGTAATTACGTTTATTAAAATACTCAACTGTACCAGAAATCCTGTCACTGAACAATCCAAAGTCCAAACCAATATTCATTTCGGCATTTGTTTCCCATTGCAAGTTTGGATTTGATTCACTGGCAAAAGTCATTGAAATTGATTCTTCACCTGTTTCAAAGTTTGGTGCGGTACCACCTGATACATATGTTCTTATGTCTCTTCCTATACCAATCTTTTCATTACCGGCAAGGCCATAGCTAACCCTTATACGTAAATTGTTAAGGATACCAGCATTTTGCATGAAATCTTCTCCTGTTATATTCCACATTGCCGATGCCGAGGGAAACCATCCCCACTCTTTATTGATACCAAACTTAGACGAGCCATCACGCCTAATGGTTGCAGTTAGGAAGTATCTATTATCAAAATTATATTGGCCTCTTGCAAAGAAAGAAATCAGGATACTGTTATTATAGTATGAATCTATGTCTCTACCCGGACCAATAACTGTTTGCAACAATCCCAGGTCATGAGGGCCACTATAGTTAACGAAAGGATTGTTTCCCTGAGCTGATAAACCATTGAATAAGTCTTCCTGCCATGAATAACCACCAAGTAATTCTATATTATTCCTACCGGCAGTGGTAATGTACCTTAAAGTGGTCTCTATCAGTTTTGAAGCATGGTTATCATACTTCCTTCTACCAAAACCAATAAAGCTGCCTTGTTGCAGTGTTGTTGGTTCAAAGTAATAGCTTTGGTTATCGTCAGTAACGTATGAAATGTTCACACCACCGAAGAAGCCTTTGAATATTTCGAGGTCAGCTTTCAGGAAACTGAAAAAGTCCTTAGCATCGCGCTCATTAGTAATTTCCTGTGCAAGGAACACCGGGTTCCAATAATTAAACTCACGTTGAAATTCAAAGTATTCGCCATCCGGACCAAAAACAGGATCAGTTGGGTTTCGCTGGAAAGTGTGGTATAACACATCCATTGGTCCATTAGATGTATAGTTCACATAATCATTCTTTTCAAAAGCACCTGATAGACCGGCTGATACAATAAGTCGCTCATCAAAAAACTTATCACTGATATTTAATCTTCCAATACTTCTGGTTTTTTCTGAACCAAGTATAACACCCGAGAAATTACTGTGTGAGACCGAAGCCCTGTATACACCCTTACCGGTGGCGCCAGAGAATGCCAGGCTATAGTTCTGTGAACTACCAGGGCGGTAAATTTCATCCTGCCAATCAACATTTCCACCATTGTCAATAAAATTGAGGTTGTATTGATCAACATATGACCTTATCTGATCACCTGTAAGCATATTTAGCCTGTTAGCAACTGTTTCAGTAGACACATAAGTTGAGAACTCTACTCTGTTTCCTTTGGCTGCACCTTTTTTTGTTGTTATAATAACAACACCGTGAGCACCTCTTGAACCATAAATGGCAGCTGATGAAGCATCTTTCAAAACATTGAACGATTCAATATCCTCAGGAGAAATTGATGTTGGGTCTACTCCCGGCACCCCATCAACAACATATAATGGGTCAGTACCAGTTTCAAGACTTGAAGCTCCACGCACCCTCACTGAGAACCCTGAGTTAGGGTCACCTCCCTTTTTAGTGATCAATACCCCTGCAGCTTTACCCTGCATACCCTGTATGGGATCAGTGAGTACACCCTTATTCATATCTTCGGCCTGAACAGCAACAACAGCACCGGTTCTATCTGATTTCTTTTGTGTGCCGTATCCAATAACGACTAACTCTTCAAGTTCAGTCAATTCCGGCTCCAGAACCACATTGATAACGCGGCTGGTTCCCACAACGAGTTCACGCGTTGTATAGCCTATAAATGAAAAAACCAATGTTGCACCCTGATCGACAGTAATACTATATTCTCCGTCAATATTAGTAGTAGTGCCGGAAGTTGTGTTTTTTACAGCTATGGAAACTCCCGGCATCGTGCTTCCATCTGCACCGTCTGTAACTATACCGGTAACATTTACACTTTGCGCAAAAACGCTTATTGTAAAAGTTAAACCTAAGATGAGAAACAGAACACTCAGCAATTTACTATGCTTCTTCATATTTTAAGTGTTGTTAATTATGTTTGTGTGTGTGTATAAATTTCTTTATTGGCAACTATTAAATTTGTTTGCAGTTACGAATACAACATTTCATGCTACAATGTTAAGAAATTTTTAGATATAATCCATATGTAAATCATAGGAAAATCAATGCTTTGATAAAAAAAAAGCCTGCAATCGATTGCACCTATCCAACATCTATTTGTGTAAAGTTTATCTGCTTTTGCATGATATAATTATTTTTACAGAATTAGCTATTTATCAACACATTAGCAGTAGCATCATTTTAATCAGATATAAGTTATCTAATGTACGTCATTTTTGAGGAAATACCAAATAATCAACAAAATAGTGCCTGTTTATCATCGTGAACACAAAAATATCCTATTTTTAACCAAATTTCACTCTATTTCGGGATCATGAAATCTCACCTAATCTCAATAAATGATATTGCCAAGGCTCTGGGCATTTCTCCCTCTACTGTATCGAGAGCATTGAAAGACCATCCTGATATCAGCACTGAAACCAAGAGAGTTGTTCAGCTTTATGCTGCTGAAGTTAACTACAGGCCTAACGCACTGGCTCTCAGTTTAAAGAAACAACGATCTAACACTTTAGGCTTAATCATTCCTGAAATTGTTCATCATTTTTTCTCTTCTATAATTAGTGGTATCGAGGATCTGGCTTATTCTAAGGGTTACAGGCTTATCATTTGCCAATCAAATGAGGATTACAAGCGTGAAGTGATCAACACACAACTTCTTCTTGATCACAGGGTGGATGGCATATTAATATCGCAGAGTAAAACTACGCATGATTCAGGGCATTTCAAAGATCTCATTGATAGCGGCATTCCGTTGGTTTTCTTCGACAGGATTTGTGAAACTGTGGCAACTGACCGCATCATAACCGATGATTTTGGTGGTGCATACCTTGCTACTTCACACCTGATTGCTCATGGAGCCCGAAGGATCCTGCACCTGGCATCTCCTTCGCATCTGCAAATTGGCCGATCAAGGATGGAAGGTTACTTCAAAGCACTTGAGGATTTTGGCATTGCTCATGATGAAAAACTTGTATTGCAATGCGATACCAGGGATGAAGTATTTCTTGTAAGGCAACAAATTCTTGAATTTTCTCCCAATATTGATGGAATCTTTGCAGTAAATGATTTTACGGCAATAGCTGCAATGCAGATTCTGCAGCAAGCCGGATATAAAATACCAGCTGACATTAAGGTGGTTGGTTTTGGTAATGACCCTATAGCAGGAATTGCCTACCCGGCACTCACTACGGTTGAACAGGATGGATACCGTATTGGCAATACTGCTGTTGATATTCTTCTAAAAAGAATTGAAAATCCTGCAACGTTTATAGATTTTCAGAATATAATAATCCCGGTTAAGTTGTCACACCGACAATCAAGTTAGTAAAACCACTAAAAAAGAGTCAATATTGCCATAATTTTTGGTGTAAAAAATCACTCATTTTATACGAATATTCATCAGATCGCTACGTTTGATAATTAGTTCCGTACGTTTGATAAATAGTTCACTTTTGCTATTTTAATTAGCACATCTTTGCATCTGATTCAAATCCACGTTGCTTTGGCTACTTCCCGGAGCCATCGCATCTTTCTCACCTGAGAAAAAAACCTGCATTCCCGGCAGGTTTTTTCTTTTTAAAATAGCACCATGTGGTAATCTTTTAACTAACATGAGCTTCCCCAAAAAATTAACAGATCACATATAAATCCAAACTGATCCATATAACATCAGGGTAAATAACCGCTGCTTTTAATTCAGCAATTATTTACCCTGATAAGTATGATGTAACCTATACTAAGTACTATTTCTCTTTATTCAGCAATTTATTTCTTTTTGTTCGGTAATTCCAGCCCGTATCCATGCTTTTTGTCAACCTTCTTCAATACAATGCTTAAAATGATTGCAAGCATGCCAAAACCGGCAAATATCAGTTCGGGAACAGTGTAGCTATATTTTGCATCAACTATTCCGGCAGTGATTTGCTCAGAAACACCAGGGTTGGAAGCATTAAGAGCCCATCCTATAAAAATAGGCACTGCAAACAAACCAATATTCTGAATCCAGAAGATACTTCCGAAAGCAGAACCCAAATATCTGTCTTCAACAATTTTTGGAACTGAAGGCCACATTGATGCAGGCACAAGAGAAAATGCTGTTCCAAGTAATACAATAGTAATGATTGCGATAGGAGCATTAAATACATCAGCAGGTACAAGGGCAAAAATGAGATGTGATATGGTAAGCAGAATAGCGCCATACATCATCATTGTAGCTCCTTTTCCTCTAAGGTCAAGAAATAATCCAATGAACGGTGTCAATATCATAGCACCAATAGGGAAATAAGAAACATAAGCCGCCGCAGCTTTTACGTTCACATCAAGTTTTGATGCAAGCATGTCAGTTGCAAATTTCTGGAATGGGAAAATAGCTGAATAGAATAATACACATAAACCTGCAATTGCAAGAAAACCAGGGTTTGTAAATATTTTTTTGATATCACTGAGCTTGAATTCCTCTTCAGGATCTACACTGGCATCAGTAACACCCATTTGCTTGTCGAGCTTCCTGTCCATAAAAGTATAGATGAAGGATGTGATGAAGCCAATACAAAGGAATGCCAATCCCATGAATACAGAATTTGAAACCCCACCATTCTCAGCAAAGATCGGTGTAAGTTGGAATACAGCGAAAACGCCTAAACGGGCAATTGCCATTTCCAAACCCATAGCAAGCGCCATTTCTCTACCTCTAAACCACTTAACGATAGTTTTTGATACCGTAATACCTGCCATCTCAACGCCAATACCAAAAATTGCAAAGCCTACAAATGCCAGCTTCGCTGATGCAGGAATCCAGGTAAGGAAGGAATCAAGTGAAGTTGCCAGTCCTGATGCAGCGAAACCTTCAGTTAAAGCGTAAAATTTCAGTGCAGCACCTCCAACCATTGTTAGTCCGGCGGTTATAATGGTAAACCGAATACCCATCTTATCAAGGATAATACCTGAGAAGATGAGGAAGAATACAAAAACGTTAAGAAAATACTCTGAACCTCCGAGCATTCCAAACACCTCAGGTGTCCATTTATAAATTGACTCCAGATCTTTTTGCAGTGGGGCCACTACGTCTACAAAGAAGTAGGCAAAGAACATGGTTATCGAAATCAACGCCAATGCAATCCAACGCGCTGTTGGTGAATCGTTCAGCAATTTACCGGCTTTCTCTTTCATACAATTGATTTTAGGTTTGATTGTTTGTTAGGAATAGGGAATTTTCATTATTTGAATTCTAATCTAATTCGCGCTAAAAAACCGTAAATGTACTTAGATTTTCATTATTAGTGCATCATATCGTCATAAATTGATAATTTTGCAGCATGCTAAAAATAACTCTAAAAAATACCAAAAACTCATTCCTCCTTGTAGCTGTTTTACAGTTAGTTATAATAAATAGCTTAGCCTTCTCGCAAAATCCCGGCTCATCAGGTGACAACAAGGCCCGGAATGTGATACTGCTGGTTGGCGATGGAATGGGCATCGCGCAAATTCATGCTGCTGCTGCAAATGCTCAACTTAACCTGTTAAGTCTTCCTCATGCAGCAATAGTATCCACCTCTTCTGACGATAATGATATCACTGATTCCGGGGCGGGGGGTACTGCTCTTGCAACGGGAGTTAAAACCACGAACGGCCTGGTTGGCATGCGTGCCGATAGTTCAGTTTTGAAAAGTATTCTTAAAATTGCTGAAGAATACGGCTTGTCAACAGGTTTGATTGCAACTTCTGATATTACCCATGCAACTCCTGCTTCATTTATAGCTAATGTTCCCCACCGAAGCCATGCGAATGAAATAGCCCGACAATTTCTAGATTCAGGTATAGACGTATTTATAGGTGGAGGATTAAACAATTTCAATAAAAGGGCTGATAGCATTAACTACATAGATAGCCTGATAACCCGCGGATACTACGTTGCTACTTCACTTGAGCAGCTTAAAAACCACCAGTCAGGGAAATTGGCCGGGTTATTATATCCTGAGCATCCTCCAAAGATGTCAGAAGGAAGAGGTGATATGCTTTCTGTATCTACAAGTAAGGCATTAAACACTTTATCACAAAATAAGGATGGGTTCTTCCTGATGATCGAGGGCTCCCAGATTGACTGGGGAGGCCATGCAAATGAAATTGGCTACGTACTTGCTGAGCTTCTTGATTTTGATAAGGCTGTAGGCATTGTGCTTGATTTTGCAAGGTCACATCCTGAAACGCTTGTTATTGTTACCTCCGATCATGAAACCGGAGGAATGACATTGATAGAAGATGAACTTATGCCCGGCAAAATGAAACCTCATTTCTCCACAACTCATCATTCCGCTACACCTGTACCACTTTTTGCCTTTGGCAAGAGAGCTGAATTATTCAAAGGTTTTATGGATAATACTGACATTTTCCGTAATATTATGTCAGCTTATGGTTTTAAGGAATCTGGTTTTAATAAACGGTCAAATCAATAATAAACCTTTTACAAGCATGATAATAGTTACAGGAGCCGCAGGCTTTATAGGCAGTTGCCTGATTTCAAAACTCAATAGTAAAGGTTACGATGATATTGTGGCCGTTGACGATTTCAGCAAGACTGAAAAAGCAGGGAATCTTGCAGGGAAGACAATCAGAGAAAAAGTTGAACGCAAGAGCTTCTTCAGATGGTTTATTGCAAACAGCGATGAAGTAGGATTTGTTTTTCATATTGGCGCCCGCACGGATACTACCGAGTTTAATGTTGATATTTTCAATGAGCTTAATCTCGAATACTCAAAAAACATATTTACGCTATGTACGCAGCTCAATATTCCGTTAGTTTATGCCTCTTCAGCTGCAACTTATGGCATGGGAGAAAAAGGCTATAATGATGATCATAGTATTGTTGAGACCCTCAAACCACTTAATCCCTATGGTGAGTCGAAAAATGATTTCGACAAGTGGGTGCTTCAGAAATTCGAAACTCCTCCTTTTTGGGCTGGAATGAAATTCTTTAACGTTTACGGCCCTAATGAATATCATAAAGGACGTATGGCTTCAGTAATTTACCATGCACATCGGCAGATCAAAGAAACGGGAAAAGTGAAGTTATTTAAGTCACATAAACCAGCATTTAAGGATGGTGAGCAACTGCGTGATTTTGTATATATTAAAGATGTGGTGGAGGTGCTTTACTACATGATGAAGAAAAAGCCTGCATCAGGCCTGTATAACCTGGGCACTGGCAAAGCCCGTTCCTTTAAGGATCTTGCACTTGCCACCTTTAAAGCTCTGAACATTGAACCTGTTATTGAATTTATTGACACACCTGAAGATATCAGGGAAAAATACCAGTATTTCACTGAAGCAAACATGCAAAAACTTGTGAACTCTGGTTATTCAAATGAATTCACAACCTTAGAGGCAGGTGTTGCAGATTATGTTTCTAATTTCCTCTCAAATAAAAACTATCTCTAGTAGATAATCTTCTGTTAATCCTTCTTTCCAGTGCGTTCATTATATGTAATGAAGGCCATGTTCATATTGTCATCTCTTTCAACCGAAAGTTTTTCATTTTTTACCTGGAGTTTGATAAATCTCTTAAGGATTTTCAATAGCTATTATTTCCCTTTTTAGTATTAGCAACATATAAGCGATTCATAAGCGATTCATAAGCGTTTGAGGACGCTTATAAGACGCTTATAAGACGCTTAAAAGACGCTTATGATGGTAATGGATCTGCATTAAAAAAAATGCTCAGTAAGGCTCTTTTATTTCAGGAAATGAAAATAATGGAGCACAGTAACCCAACCATAGTCGCATACATAGCGTATGGGTTATTATTTAATAAATAAATGGGTGTTTACAACTCTTGTTTCAACTCAAGCAGGAAAGACTTTATATCCTGTAAGGTTTTTACGATTTGGTGATTATCAGACACTTCTGCAAAATTCCCTTTCAGCTTCTCTTTGGCACCATTCAAGGTATATCCCCGCTCTTTAACGAGGTGGTAGATAATGTGAAAGTTATCAACATCAGCCTGGGTAAAGAAGCGATTTCCTTTTTTATTCCTGAATGGTTTTATTATATCGAATTCGTTCTCCCAAAACCTGATCAATGAAATATTAACATTGAAGATGGCGGCTACCTCACCAATACGGTAGTAAACCTTTTTTATAACAGGTTTCTTATATGGCATGATCTGCTAGTCAAGGGTTTGTGAAGGCCTCTGCGACAATTCAATCATCAACTCGTATTCTTCAGGAGTAATATCGTTAAAGAAATAGTTAATAGGGTCAACTGATTTGTTATTCTTACGCACTTCATAGTGCAGGTGTGGAGCAGTAGACTTGCCTGTGTTACCAACCCTTCCAATTACCTGACCGCGTTTAACCTTTTCACCACGTTTTACTTCTATTTTTGAAAGGTGAGCATACACAGTTTGGTATCCAAATCCATGGTTAACAATTATGCAATTGCCATAACCACCTCTTGTACGCTCAATTTTTGAAACAGTACCATCACCGGTTGAATAGATTTCAGTGCCAACACTGGCAGTGAAATCAATGCCTTCATGAAATTTTGTAACCTTATAAAAAGGATCAGTCCGATATCCATAGTATGATCCAATTCTCCTTAAATCCTTATTCGATACGGGTTGAATTGCTGGTATTGAAGCCATCATTTCATCCTTACGCTTTGCCAGGTCAAAGACTTCATCGTATGATTTTGATTGCACAACAAGCTGACTGGTAATCATATCAAGCTTCTTGGTCGTGTTCTTAATAATTTCGGTATTTTTAAAACCCTCCAGCTTTTCGTAGCGGTTTGCGCCACCAAAGCCTGCTTTCCTGATACTTGATGGGATAGGCTCCGATTCAAAAATTACCCTGTATATGTTGTCATCCCGATCCTGTAAGTCAGCAACAACTGCTTGAACTTTTTCCAGGCGGTCGTTTAAAATTTTGTACTGCAATTCATACTGTTCAAGTTCGCGCTCAAGCATTCTCTCTTTTGGAGAATCAAGAAAATTATAAGCTATCAGCAGAACTACTGAAGCGAAAACCAAACTTGTTGCTATAACTGAAATGAATCGGATAAATTTCTGACGGAAAGACACTTGGACTTTCTCAATTTTCAACGATTTAGGGTTGAAATGATATCGTGTTTTCGACATGAAATAAATATAATTGAAATCTAAAAGCAGCAATCGTAATCCACTTTCAACGATGCTGTCGCAAAATTAAACTTTTAAACTAAATTTGCAAGCCCTTAACTAGCAAAAAATACGTTTTTTACATCACATTTTATCGTAACTCATTGAATATGAATGCTCAGGAAATAAGACAAGCCTTTTTAATTTTTTTTGAAACTAAACAACACCATATAGTACCTTCAGCACCAATGGTCATAAAAGATGACCCTACCTTGATGTTTACAAATGCTGGTATGAACCAATTTAAGGATATTTTCCTGGGAAATTCACCTGTTAAATTTGCCCGAATTGCTAATACTCAAAAGTGTCTGCGGGTGTCAGGTAAACACAACGACCTTGAAGAAGTTGGACATGACACATACCACCATACAATGTTTGAGATGCTAGGTAACTGGTCGTTTGGTGATTATTTCAAGAAGGAAGCAATTGAATGGGCCTGGGAATTCCTTACTGAAACTGTAAAGATTGATAAAGACCGCATTTATGTTACCATATTCGGGGGTGATGAAGGCGATAAGCTGGAGGCCGATATGGAAGCATACAGTTACTGGGAGCCACTTATTGCAAAGGATAGAATACTAAGAGGTAGTAAAAAAGACAATTTCTGGGAAATGGGCGATTCAGGGCCATGTGGACCATGCTCTGAAATACATGTTGATATTCGTGATGATGCACAAAGAAAAGAAATTGATGGTGCATCACTTGTAAACACTGGTGATCCACTTGTAATTGAGATTTGGAACCTGGTTTTCATGGAGTTCAACAGGCTTGCTAATGGCTCATTGCAGCCACTGCCAGCAAAACACGTTGATACTGGTATGGGTTTTGAACGTCTTTGCATGGTGTTGCAAGGAAAAAAATCTAATTACGATACGGATGTTTTCCAACCAATAATCAATGAAATATCAAGGATAAGCAACATAATGTATGGTAAATCACCAGCAACAGACGTTGCCATGCGCGTTATTGCCGATCACCTTCGCACTATTGCTTTTGCCATTGCCGATGGACAATTGCCATCGAATAATAAGGCAGGTTATGTAATCAGACGAATACTTCGGAGAGCGGTACGATATGGTTATACTTTCCTTGACTTAAGCCAGCCGTTCATAAATAAACTTGTGCCGGTGCTGGTTAATGAAATGGGTAGCTATTTCAGTGAACTCAAAAGCCAGAAGGACCTGATCATAAAGGTTGTTACTGAAGAGGAGGCATCATTTTTACGCACCCTATCACATGGTATTTCAAAATTTAACCAGTATACCAGTAACAATCCCGGTTCAAAAATTACAGGTGAATTTGCATTCGAATTATATGATACTTATGGTTTCCCTATTGACTTAACCAGTTTGATGGCAAGAGAACAAAACCTCGATGTTGATATGGAGGCATTCCAACGAGGGCTGCAACAGCAGAAAGAACGCTCACGTAAGGATGCCAGTGTTGAAGTTGACGACTGGATAATTTTAAAAAGTGACCATGCTGAAACCTTTATTGGCTACGATTCCCTCGAGTCAAATACTTATATTACGCGTTACAGGAAAGTGAATTCAAAAGGAAAAACTTTCTACCAGGTGGTACTTGCTGAAACACCTTTCTATGCAGAATCAGGAGGACAGGCCGGTGATACAGGCATACTGGAGATAGACGGAAAGCAGATAGTTGTGCAGGATACTAAAAAGGAAAACAACCTTATCATACATCTGTGCAATGAATTCCCTGAGAGAACTGAAGGCAGTGTTCATGCGATAGTATCAGAAGAAAATAGAATTCGCACAGCAAATAATCATTCAGCAACACACTTACTCCACCAGGCACTTCGCGCAGTATTAGGCAGTCACGTTGAACAAAAAGGTTCTTTCGTTCATCCTGATTATTTGCGTTTTGACTTTGCGCATTTTCAGAAGATGACAGATAAGGAGGTGCTTGAAGTAGAAAATATTGTGAATAATCTAATACGTAAAAACTTCGGCAGAGAAGAATGGAGAGCTGTACCAATTGAAGAAGCAAAAGAAAGAGGTGCATTGGCATTGTTTGGAGAAAAATATGGTGATACTGTTAGAATGATCAAGTTTGGTGACTCAATTGAATTGTGTGGTGGCACACATGTACCAGCCACCGGGCAAATTGGATTGTTTAAAATAACATCAGAATCAGCAATTGCTGCCGGAGTGCGGCGCATTGAAGCAATCACAGGAGAGAAAGCTGAAGCATTCTACAATAGCCAAAATGAATTACTTGATGAAATAAAGTCATTATTGAAGAATAATACTGACCCATTAAAGGCTGTAAAAAATCTGTTGGATGAGAACAATGAATTAAAGTCAATCATTGAAAAGAACAATGCTGAGAAAGTTCATAATTTATATTTGGAATTGTCATCCGCATATCAACAACATGAAACATACAGACTTATCGTTTCAAAAGTGAACCTTGAACCTAATGCTGTCAGAGACCTAACCTTTAAGTTGTTGCAAGGAAATGATGACCTAATTGTCATCATAGGTTCTCAAAGCGATAACAAACCTATGCTCACAGTTGCTATTTCCGAAGAACTTGTGAAGCATAAAGGCTTAAATGCTTCAACAATAATCAAAGAACCGGCTAAAGAGATTAAAGGAGGTGGTGGTGGCCAGCCGCACTACGCAACCGCGGGAGGTAAGGATGTGAATGGCCTTGATGCTGCAATAAATAAAGCTCAAACTTTGATACTTTCGGTCTGAACATTCAACAAGATAGCTTTGGGGAAGAAACATTTTGACTAATGTATTGTTATTTAGCTGAATTTAGAAAATAGCAATCATTACAACATAAAGACCAATGATTAAATACTCGATTAAGGATCTGGAACAGCTATCTGGTATTAAAGCACATACTATCAGGATCTGGGAAAAACGATATGGCTTATTTGAGCCTGAACGCACTCCAACAAACATCAGGTACTATTCTGACGAGGATTTGAAAAAACTTCTCAATGTTACCATTTTAAACCGCAATGGGTATAAAATATCCAATATTGTATCAATGGACAACGGCGAGATGAACGAAAGGATCATTGAAATATCTGATTCATTTCACGATTTCACCAATCAAATAGAGCAACTGACACTTGCAATGATTGACTTTGATGAAGTTCGCTTTGAAAGGGTTCTTTCATCATCGGTAATAAAAATTGGTTTTGACGAAACAGTAACCCGCATTCTGTATCCTTTTTTTGAAAGAATTGGAGTTTTATGGCAAATAGGAACAATTTACCCGGCACAGGAGCATTTTGTTTCAAACCTTATAAGGCAGAAGCTTATTATTGCTATAGATGGCCAGGTCGGTAATTTTAAAGTCGACCCACAAACATTCCTTCTCTTCCTTCCCCCTAATGAATGGCATGAGCTAGGTTTGTTATTTTATAATTACCTTATAAGAAAGGCCGGTCATAATGTCATTTATTTGGGTCAGTCACTTCCACTTGAAGATTTATCCGAAATACAGAATAAGCAGAAAATTGATTGTTTATTCACAACATTTACCACTCCTATCAGTCATAAAAAGTATACTGAAACAATAATGCACCTGAGCCAATCTTTTAAAGAAAACAAAATTTATATTACTGGTGGACAATCTTTGGAGCATAAACTGCAACTGCCTGATAACATTGAGCTTATCAAGCAGCCACGTGTCTTTCTCGACCAATTAGTTACAGCATAAAACTTCTATTTAAAATGATTAGTCCGGAAGTTGTCCCCATAAAGGACAACTTTTTGTATATTAGAATATACTAGAATGATCATTTTCATTGCAATATGTTAAACAATAGTAAAACCTCAGTTGTTTTTCCTTAAAGAGGACAATTAGTGTCCCACTATGGGGTCAATTATAATATGTTAACTATATAGCACGTTATCAAGTCTATTTCTTAAACACTTTAAACTTAATTTATTCTCTTTATTTTCAATTGTTTAAGATTTCTTTTGCATTTTTATGCAATTTTATGACACTTAATGTTTACATTTGCATGCTATTTGTTAAACAGCTTATATTCATTCAAACAAAGGGGAGTTATGACAGCAATTGAATTTAACAGTAAGCTTATAGGTTTGCACGAAAACCTTTCATTTTTTGCCAACACGTTAACCAATGACAGAGAAGAGGCGAAAGATCTTATACAGGACACATACCTTAAAGCCTTGATCCATAAAGATAAATTTGAAGCAAACACAAACCTGAAAGCCTGGACATATACGATTATGAAGAATACCTTCATAAACAATTACCGCAGGAACCAGAAGGCAAATACTATAGTAGATACTACTGAAGACCTTTATTTCCTTAATATTCCACGTAAATCAGATTTTGTATCGCCTGATTCTCAACTTCAAACAAAGGAGATTGAAGCCAGCATAGCAAAACTTGAAGAAGATCAGCGTACACCTTTTGAAATGCATACTGAAGGTTATAAATACAAAGAAATAGCTGAAAACCTTAACTTATCAATCGGAACAGTTAAGAGCAGAATATTCTTTACAAGGAAAAAGCTAATGGATTCACTTAAAGATTTTAAAAGCTAACGCACTTTAAAAACAGTAGCATTCAAAAATAACATTAAGAATAAAAAAAGCTGCACATGCAGCTTTTTTTTATTCTTTGAAATCAGGAATTAGTTGTATTATGTTTAACGTTTATTGAAAATAAAGGTGTCTTATTAAAACAAGACATTTACCTAACCCAGGTAATTATAATGTACATTCAGCAACAGAACGATTAAACAGATTCTGAATTCAGGTTTTCAGCTTTATTAACTTCAACTTTTTCTGTAATAGGCTCGTAAGGAATTGTAAAATAGAATGTTGAGCCATTTCCTGGTGACGATTCACCTCTCATTTCACCACCCAACATTTCAACAAATTTCTGTGATAATGTCAATCCAAGTCCTATGCCTCCAAAGTTTCTTGTATTGCTATCATCTACCTGTCTGAATCGTTGGAAAACAATATCGAGTTTTTCCTGCGGAAACCCTAACCCGGTATCCTTAACATAAAATTCGATCATTGAGTGATTTTTAAGTTCATACCCAATCTCTACATACCCTGAGCTTGTATACTTCAGGGCATTTTCAATAAGGTTATATAAAGTTTGCCTCAATTTCCGGGGGTCAGTGTTAATAGAGAATGAATTCTCCCGTGTAGGCTTTTTTATTCTGATGCTCACATCTGTTTGTTCGTTTAGTTCTTTTTCCATATTAAAGAAGGTAACTAAACTAGTAAGCAATTCATTTACCTGGCATTCTTCCTTATACAAACTTGTTATACCTGCCTCTATTAATGCAATATTAAATATTTCATCCATCATATCAAGCAACTTATTACTGTTGCGGTGAATGATTTCTATGTATTGGTGGTTTTCTTCATCATTTTCACCAGGCGTTTGCAATAAAGAGGAAAATCCCATAATTGCATTAAGTGGAGTGCGAATTTCATGCGACATGTTTGCCAGAAATGATGATTTCAGTTTATCTGATTCTTCAGCTCTTTTTTTGATGAAATCCAACTCCTGAACAGTAGATGCATACAGCTGATTTGCTTTTTCAAGCTGATCTTTTAGCAGTTCTTTCTCCCTGGAGATTTTCCTATAGTAGTAAATTATTATGATCAGGCCGGGAATCAATAACAGTAAACTACCTATATATAGGAATGTGTTTAAATTGGCTGCTAGCACAAAGGATGGCATAGGGTAAATATGGGTATTCAAATATAAGGAAATAAAATGAACATTTTCAACTATTCATTAAAAAACTATAGTGTGTATTCCATAGTCATAATGTTTAAGCAGAGTTTCCTTCATCCACTCATAGTGTTCCATATTATTCACGAAATCAAGTCTGTTAGTGTCAACAATAAGTATACGCATATCATTGAGTTTACGTAAATGTTCAAAGTAGCCATCCTGGATTCGCTGCAGGTATGCATGTTCAATTTCCTGCTCGTAAGATCTCCCCCTGAGAATAATGTTCGATTTTAAACGTGTTACAGAAGCATAGAGGTAAACAATAAGGTCAGGACCCGGAAGTGAGAGGTTGATTATATTGAAAAGCCTGGAGTACAAATTGAATTCATCCTCGGGTAATGTTGCTTTTGAAAAGATGAGTGACTTATTAATAAAGTAATCAGAAATAATAGTATTCCTGAATAAATCAGTAACTGATAATTCTGTTTTTAACTGCTGAAATCGACTGGCAAGAAATGACAATTCTAATGGAAACGCATACTTGTCAGGATCTTTATAAAACTTAGGGAGAAAGTCATTTTCTTCAAATTGCTCAAGGATAAGTCTTGAGTTAAGGTCAGCGCTCAGCATTTGTGCCAGGGATGTCTTACCTGCACCAATAGTACCTTCAATTGCAATATAATTATACATCATTCTTTACAAAAATTACATACTCCTCACCCAGCTTGTATCAGTGCAGGTTTCCAATAACTTTCCAATAGTCATGTGCAAGCCCGGATGTACAAAATCGGCTGCAATTTCAGCGAGCGGAACAAGCACAAAACGTCGCAAATGTAATCTTGCATGCGGGATTTCCAGATGCTCTAGTTTTACTATGGAATCTGCATAGAAAAGAATATCAATATCAATGGTTCTTGGTTCGTTGCGTATTTCAGTCCTGATTCTACCGAATTCGTTCTCTATTTCAAGTATAGTACCAAGTAACTCAACAGGCTTTAACTCAGTTTGAATTTTGATTACTTTATTAATAAATGGAAGTGGATTATCTGTTCCCCATGGTTCAGTTTCATAAAATGATGATGCAGCGTTAATAATACCTGCTTTAGCTGATATTAGTTCTAACGCGTGGGCAATAATAAGTATTCTGTCACCAATATTACTTCCTAAAATCAGGTACGCTTCATTCATGTAATATTATTTGCGGCAAATGTAGTCTGTTTTTTAAAATATTCTAACTTTGAACAACTAACAAAACATAGTAATCACCATGAGACAGTTTTTTAAATTCATGCTTGCATCAATGGCCGGTTTTATTCTGACCATGCTGATAATGTTCTTCATAGCTTCCATCTTTATAGCCTCTATGGTTGCATTGGCGGGTAAAAAAGAAGTCGTTATCCACCAAAATTCAGTACTGCACCTTAGTTTTGATAAGGCTGTTCCTGAAAGAAGCCCGGCTGCCCCTTTTGCATTTGGTGGAATTGATGGGTTTAGAAGTACCAATACACCCGGTTTGCTTGAAACACTCGATCTTATTAAAAGTGCTGCCGAGGATGACAATATAAGAGGAATATACCTTGATATGAGTGATGTACCATCAGGATTAGCAACATTGGAAGAAATCAGAAATGGTTTGATTGAATTCAAGAAGTCGGGCAAATTTATTTATGCTTACGGTGAGGTCTTTTCACAAAAGGCTTATTATTTGGCAAGTGTTGCTGATCAGATAGTAATAAACCCGGAAGGAGCAATTGATTTTAAAGGTTTAACCGGACAGGTAATGTTCCTTAAAGGCTTGCTGGCAAAACTTGATATTAATGCCCAGATCATCCGCCATGGAAAGTATAAAAGTGCCATTGAACCGCTTATTTCTGATGAAATGAGTCAGGCAAATGAAGAGCAGACTTTAACATACATTGGAGCAATTTGGAATCATATGGTTGATGGTATAAGCCAGGCTAGAAATATACCAACTGCAAACCTGATGACAGTTGCTGACTCACTGAAATTGGAAACAGCAGAGGATGCTGTTGAAGAAGGTTTTGCCGATCAGGCTGCCTACAAGGACCAATTTATTGACATGCTGAAATCAAAACTAGGCATTGAAAAAGACGATAAACTCCGCCTGGTTACATTAAACAAGTATAAATCGCACAAACCGGCTACTACAGAAAAACGTTCAAAAAACAAGATCGCTATTGTATATGCAGTTGGTGACATTGTAAGCGGCGATGGTGATGATGTTACAATCGGCTCAGAGCGCATATCAAAAGCATTGCGCAAAGCAAGGCTTGACAGTAGCGTAAAAGCGATAGTTTTTCGTATTAATTCACCAGGAGGAAGTGCTCTTGCATCGGATGTGATTTGGAGAGAAGTAACCCTTGCCCGCGAGGTTAAACCGGTTATCGCATCAATGGGAAATCTTGCAGCATCAGGGGGATATTATATCGCTTGCGCGGCTGATACAATTATTGCTAATCCTACAACCCTAACCGGTTCGATTGGTGTATTTGGGGTTATACCTGATTTCCAGAAATTTTTCAGTAACAAGCTTGGTATTACTTTTGACCATGTGAAAACCAATGAAAATGCTGATTATATTTCAGTTACACGCCCTATGACGTCTTATGAGGAGAAAGTTATAACTAATTCGGTTGAGCGCGTTTATAAAACTTTTATAGGCCATGTTGCCGATGGAAGATCAATGGATGTTGCTGATGTTGACAGTATAGGCCAAGGCAGAGTGTGGAGCGGGATTGACGGCTTGCGAATAAATCTTGTTGACGAAACCGGAGGTTTGCGTAGGGCAATTGAAGTTGCTAAAACTATGGCTGGTTTGGATGATTACAGAATAATTAGTTTACCAGCACAAAAAGATCCATTTACCCAAATAATGGAAGATTTAACTGGTGAATCAGAAGATGAGATACTTAGCAAACAATTTGGTATTTTCTATCCTTACCTTAAAGAGGTTAGGTCAATATCAAATATGAAAGGAGTGCAGACCCGCATGCCTTATATAATAGAAGTTAATTAATCAACTGATTGATAATTTTCACGTTAATAGTTTTCAAAAAATGAGAGGCTGCTTTGTAATGACAGCCTCTCATTTTTTATAATAATTAGTGCCTTCACTACCCATTAAGTCACTCCTATACTACATGTATTTGTGTATTACTTAAAATCCCTGAAGCGCGTTAATCCTCTTCATTGACTTTACACTGTCGCTTTGTTGTTTCTGCCTTTTATATATTTCAAGTTCCCAATCACCATACATAGCGTTAGGCAGTACAATGAACTTACTGCCAAATTCCTCCTGTAGTCTGCTTGCTTCGGTCTTTCTGAGACTATTTGGCACCTCATCAAATACATAAGAAAAGTCACTCAAATTATCGCCACACAGAAGGGCGATATGGTATTTTTCTAATAAATCATTACGCCTGCCCTCTTTGCTGATTTCACTTGTACGCATTATTACATGGGTAGTATCGGCATGAGGGAAACCAAGTTTTCGCAGATTTTCAATTGTAACATCTCTTAAATGCTGCTTCCTGTTGGTGATATAGAAAACGCTGACACCGTTTGCCCTGGCATATTTAGTAAAATCCAGTGCTCCCGGCACTGCTTCTGCTGATGCTTTTGAGCACCACTCGTCCCAGCGAACTGGGTAGTTTATTTCATCAATAACACACTGAGCCTGATAAGGGCTATTGTCAAGTACCGTTTCATCAATATCGAGAACCACAATCCTGTGCTTATCAATTGACTTATCTTTTAAATCAATATCAAGCATGTATCTTCCAAAATTATAAGCCTGGTAACATAGTGCCCTGTATTCTGCAGACTGCTGATGGAAAAGTGCGGCCAGCACCATGTAATCATTCTTGTTAAATTGAGGCTGCTCATCGTTTACAATCACTTTCATCGAATCCTTTATCACAACAGGCTGATCAGGATCGGCTGGTTTATCAGTTCTGTAGCATGCACTTATGCCAATAACCAAAATGAGGTAGAGATAACTGGATGTTTTCATAGTATTTCTTGGTGTAAAAAAAAGCCGGGATAAATTCCCGGCTCCAAAATTAATTATTTTAAATGTTAGTTGGTCTCATAAACCATTCCAGCCAACCTGCGATAGCTGTTATGCCTCCATTTTGCATTCTCTTCAGCAGCAGCAAATAATTCAGCTGCTTCAACAGGGAATGATTTCTTCAATGAAGTATAACGCACTTCGGAGTTCAGGAACTCCTGGAATTTATCAAAATCAGGCTCTTTTGAATCCATAATGAATGGGTTCTTACCTTCAGCTTCCAACATTGGGTTGTAGCGATATAATGACCAGTAACCAGCCTGTACTGCAAGCTCCTGCTGCTCCTGTGCTTTACCCATTCCTGCGCGGATTCCATGATTGATACATGGTGAATATGCAATGATGAGTGATGGTCCGGGATAAGCTTCGGCTTCGCGTAGTGCTTTCAGGTATTGTGTTTGGTTTGCGCCCATGGCAACTTGTGCCACGTATACATAACCATAGCTCATTGCCATCATGCCCAGGTCTTTCTTGCGGATTTTCTTTCCACTTGCTGCAAACTTGGCAACTGCACCAATTGGAGTAGATTTTGAGGCTTGACCACCAGTGTTAGAATACACCTCGGTATCCATAACCAGTATGTTCACGTCTTCACCTGAAGCAATAACATGGTCAAGTCCACCGTAACCAATGTCATAAGCCCAACCGTCTCCACCAAACATCCAAACTGATTTCTTGATGAAATACTGTTTCAGTTCATACAACTCTTGTGCAAGAGGTGAAGTTTCCATGGCAAGAAGAGGCAATAGTTTTTCTGATGCTTCTTTTGAAAGGTTAGCATTGTGCTGACCATCAATCCAAAGCTGGCTTGCTGCTTTCAGTTCTTCATTATAGTCACCTTTAACAACTTCAGCTAATTTCAAGGCTATTCTATCACGTAATTTGCTGATAGCTGTTGCCATACCAAAACCGTATTCGGCATTATCCTCAAACAATGAGTTAGCCCATGCAGGACCCTGGCCCTGTGCATTGGTAGTGTACGGAGTTGAAGGAGCTGAACCGCCATATATTGAAGAACATCCTGTTGCATTAGCAACCATCATTCTGTCACCATATAGCTGAGTGATAAGTTTGATATAAGGTGTTTCACCGCAACCAGAGCATGCACCCGAGAATTCAAACAAAGGTTGTGCGAACTGGCTGTTTTTAATGTTTTGTTCTTTTGGAACAATGGTATCCTTGTAAGTAACATTCTTTGTGATTGAATCCCAAATTTCTTGCTGTGGCATCTGGCTTTCAAGTGATTCCATAACAAGCGCCTTAGATTTGGATGGGCAAACATCAGCACAGTTACCACAACCTGTACAATCAAGCGGGCTTAACTGAATACGGAACTGTAGACCATCAAATGTTTTTGGAATTGCCTTAAGTGCTGGTGTACCTGCAGGCAGAGTGGCCATTTCTTCCTGACTAATGAGGAATGGACGGATACAAGCATGAGGACAAACATAAGAGCACTGATTACACTGGATACAATTTTCAGGAATCCATTCCGGAACGTTAACTGCAATACCACGTTTTTCGTAGGCGGTTGTTCCTGAAGGGAAAGTGCCATCTTCACGGCCGAGGAATGCACTAACAGGTAAATCATCACCCTTCATTGCATTAATTGGCATAACCACGTTGCGGATAAATTCAGGAACGTCGCTGTAATTATCAGAAACTGCAGGAGTTACCTGCTTCCAGCTATCAGGGATAGTAACCTTTGTTACTTCTCCACCCCTGTCAATAGCAGCATAGTTCATCTTTACAACTTCTTCGCCTTTTTTACCAAAGTCTTTAAGGATAGCTTTCTTCATATATTCCACTGCAGTTGCGTATGGAATAACTTCTGAAATCTTAAAGAAAGTTGATTGCATGATGGTGTTTGTTCTTCCTCCTAGTCCAATCTCTTCAGCAATTACAGTAGCATTGATTATATAGAAGTTGATATCGTTATCAGCAATATAACGCTTCATGTGATCAGGAATGCGGGTGAGGGTTTCCTCTTCGCTCCATAGACTGTTGAGGAGAAAAGTACCACCTTTCTTCAGGCCTTTAAGCATATCATATTTCTCCAGATAAGCAGGAACATGGCATGCAACAAAATCGGGAGTGTTAACCAGGTAAGGTGAACGAATAGGCTCATCACCAAAACGGAGGTGTGAAGTTGTTACACCACCTGATTTCTTGGAATCATAAGCGAAGTAAGCCTGGCAATACTTGTCAGTAGTGTCACCTATGATCTTAATGGAATTCTTATTTGCACCAACAGTTCCATCAGCACCAATTCCGTAGAATTTAGCCTGGTAAGTTCCTTTGGCAGCCAGATCAATTTCAGGAAGTAATGGCAGTGATGTAAATGTTACATCATCAACAATACCAACTGTGAAACGATTTTTTGGCTCATTCATCTTCAGATTATTTATTACAGAAATAATCATTGAAGGCGTAGTATCCTTAGAGCTTAATCCGTAGCGACCGCCAACTATAAGAGGTTTCTCCTGGCGATCATAGAAAGCTTCAACAACATCAAGGTAAAGCGGATCACCGTTAGCACCAGGTTCTTTTGTACGGTCGAGTACGCAAACACGCTTAACGGTTGATGGCATAACATTGAAGAAATATTTGGTTGAGAAAGGCCTGTATAAGTGAACTGAAACCAGACCTACCTTTTCACCGATTGAGTTCATGTAGTCAATTACTTCCTTGATTGTGTCAGTAATTGAACCCATAGCAACTAATACATTTTCAGCATCAGGAGCACCGTAGTATGTAAACGGATGATATTCACGACCAGTAAGTTTAGTTATCTGCTGCATGTATTCTTCAACCATATCAGGAAGAGCGTTGTAATAACTGTTTGCAGCTTCGCGTGATTGGAAATAAATATCAGGATTCTGGGCTGTACCACGGGTAACAGGGTTTTCAGGATTCAAAGCTCTTTTGCGGAAGGCTTTTAAAGCATCCCAGTCAAGCAAAGCAGCCATATCTTCATTTGAAGGAGCTTCAGCCTTCTGTATTTCATGTGAGGTCCTGAAGCCATCAAAGAAATGAAGGAAAGGAACACGTGAACGGATAGCTGTTAAGTGTGCAACTCCAGCAAGGTCAAATATTTCCTGTACACTTCCTGTTGCTAACATGGCAAACCCTGTTTGACGGGTTGAATACACGTCAGAATGATCACCGAAAATTGAAAGAGCCTGAGCTGCAAGACTACGGGCTGACACATGGAAAACAGCAGGAAGTAACTCACCAGCCATCTTGTACATGTTAGGTATCATCAGCAGCAATCCCTGTGATGCAGTATATGTAGTTGTTAAGGCTCCGGCTTGCAATGAACCATGCACTGCACCTGCAGCACCAGCTTCTGATTGCATTTCAGTGACTTTAACAGTTTCACCAAAAATATTCTTACGGCCATATGATGCCCATTCATCAACATATTCAGCCATCGTAGAGGAAGGTGTAATAGGATAAATGGCAGCCACTTCACTAAACATGTAGGCGATATGTGCCGCTGCATAATTCCCGTCACATGTAACAAAATTTCTCTTTTTTGTCATATCAGTTTTGATTTAAAACACTCATTTACAACACTTTTCATGTATTGGCGAAAAGCACTGCAATATTACTCATTTTTCAATTATCAGTGTTCAAAATCAATGGTAATCTGTTGAGCAGCATGCAATTTATAATGATTTTAAATTACTCTGTAAATCTTGTTAGACTAACCGGTATAATCACAACATTTTTAGGCTTGGCGTTGTTAATTAGCAAACCACTTAAAACGGGGAGTTACTATGAATGATTTGTCAATAAATTACATGGGTATTAAGCTGGCCAGTCCTATCATCGTTGGAGCCAGCAACTTGGTGAATAACCTTGAAACGCTAAAGAATTTACAGGAAGCTGGTGCAGGTGCAATTGTGTTCAAATCACTTTTTGAAGAGCAAGTGCAACTTGAGAGCCTTCAGCTGAACTCGCAAATGGAGATGTATAATGAGCGTAATGCTGAGATGATTACCATCTTCCCTGATATGCAGCATGCAGGGCCGGCAGAGCACCTTCATAAACTGCGTGAGGCCCGCAAAACTGTCAGTATTCCGTTAATAGGCAGCTTAAACTGCATATTTACTGAAACCTGGGTTGACTGGGCAAAACAAATTGAAGCAACAGGAGTTGATGGACTGGAATTGAATTTCTTTGGCCTTCCCCGTGATTTTGAAACCTCAGCTGCATCCATTGAGCAAGAGCAAATAACAGTAGTTAAGATGGTGTGCGAAGCTGTGAAAATTCCGGTTAGTGTGAAGCTTAGTCCTTTTTATACCAATACATTGCAGGTAGTTAAGCGTATGGAAGAAGCCGGAGCAAAAGCCTTTGTTTTGTTTAACCGTATGTTTGAACCTGACATCAGCACGAATTCTTTGAAACATATTGCTCCATTCAATCTCAGTGAGCATGGTGATTACAGAATGGCTTTGAGGTATATTGGCATACTCCATAATAATACAACAGCCTCATTGATTGGATCTAATGGAATCCACTCTGGTTTGGATGTAGTTAAGTTAATATTATCAGGAGCCGATGCTGTTCAGGTTGTTAGTACCATATATTTGAATAATCCTGAAGTGATTGTTGGAATGCTTGCCGAAATCAGGAAATTCATGGAAACCAATGACTTCCGCTCTTATGAGGATTTCAGGGGGAAATTATCAAAGGACAACACACGTGATCCGTTCGTATACAAAAGGGCACAATACATTGACTTGCTCCTGCATTCTGAAAATTTATTCAAACATAACAAACTTGTTTAATCAACCTTAGATCATCAGGAAAATCCTTAGTTGTGTTAGTTTGATTACTCTGTGACTCCGGGTGATAGCAAAAGGTGCCTGTGAGCTATTAACTCTGTACCTGACGGGATAATGTAAGTTTTACTATTGCGTATAACATAACCGCGGCACTAATCCACTGAACAGTGCTCAGAAGTCTGTCATTGAACAGATAATCAAAGAGGATAGCTGAAAGAGGAAAGAATAGCTCACAAATAGTTGCAAGCATAGCAGGCACTTTTCGTAGCCCATAGTAATAGAGGAATATTGCACCAGAACCAACAGTAACTGATATTATAAGTATGATCATCCAATTATGTGGTGTAACAACTTTAAATTCATCAGTATGCCCTGTTGCAATAATAAAAAGAAGCATTATTAATGTTGTGAAGCCGTACCGGTAAAAACTAGCGGCATAGAAGGATATTTTTCGTAAAACTCCCTTGCCTAATACAGTTGCTGAGCCAAACGAAAAGGCAGCAATTAGTGAATAACCTGCGGCAATCGCGGTGTTTGAACCTGTGTTGAAGTCAGGCAAGTTAGGTCCGAAGGTTAAAAAGTAGCTTGCTATAATCGCTAAACCAGCCCATAATACAAAATTCTCTTTCATTTTCTCTTTTAGAAAGAGATAAGCAAGCGTAATAGCGAAAATGGGTTGAAGTTTCTGAAGTAAAACAACTACTGAGAGATCCTGAAACTCAACCAGGAATAAAGCTCTTACAATAGCCATAGTTCCAAGAGCGCCACCCATAAGGGCTATTGCAGTCAGTAATAAGATATCTTTAGCTGTAAGAGTTTTGAAATGCCTGTACTGCCTGAACAAAAACAAGTTCATTATTACGAATGGAACAAAATGAACTATAAAAACAACAAATGAAATGTTCAGGTTATAAAGCTGGGGAGTAAGAACAATACCATCAAGTCCCCACATGGTTGCAGAAACACAAATAGCGAGGCAACCTATAAAAACTGATGATTGGAGCAATTTAGTCAATGTAATAAAGTATTATGATGATATTTAGAAGAGTATTCTGGCCTCATTCTTCAGGAACTCAAGGGCTTTCTGAATCTCCGATTCTTCAGCATTGACTTCACTTTGGAATATTAATTGGGCTAAGTCAGTTGCCGGAGCATCAGCTTCAAGTTTGGCAGCTGCCTCATTGATTGAAGTGATTGCAGCTTCACGTGCTGACTTGATCATAAGCCATGCTTCAGATGATATGTAAAGTTGCTGCGACAAATTATGGTCAAACTCTTCGCGTATATTGCTGATGAGTGACTGTTGCAATTGTACAGCACTTTGCCCCAGTGCCACGTTACGCAGTACAATTTGAGATGAGGCCATTCGTTCGAGCAGAAGTACCATTCGCTCATATGCTTGTAAGCGCACAGGAGTGATCAAATCCTTATTTTTCAGTCCAATACGAACAAGGAGTTTTTCCTTTTCAGTTTTTAAATAATATCGTACAACAACCCATGCTACAATAGCAATAATCAGCATTGGGATCAATAAATAAATAACCTCAATAAATTGTATCATACGATAATGGATAAAACAAATGCAAATATCGGAAATCTTTTGATTTTGATTACTAAATCCTTGCTTAAGGTGTTTTTATTTCATTATTTTGCCCATCCTAATGAAAATACTTTTTAGGTGATGCATACTATAGTAAACAATATGTTATCCGACAGAATTAACCGGTTATCAGAATCGGAAACACTGGCAATGACCAGGAGGTGCCGCGAACTTAAAGAAAACGGGATTGATGTTATCAATCTCAGTATTGGACAACCTGACTTCAATACCCCTGAGTATATAAAGGATGCTGCACGCAAAGCTATGGAGCAGAATTTCACAGGATATCCTCCAGTGAATGGCTTTGCTGATTTGCGAAATGCTGTTATTACCAAATTAAAACGTGATAATAACCTTGTATATAATGCTGAGCAGGTTGTAGTTTCAACTGGAGCCAAACAGGCTTTGGCAAATGCAATATTAAGCCTGGTTAATCCGGGTGACGAAGTTATTCTGCCTACCCCCTACTGGGTTTCATACAGGGAGCTTATTAAGCTTGCTGAAGGAGTAACTGTTACAATTCCGGCAACAGTTGAGAATGATTTTAAGATCACGCCTCAACAGCTTGAAAATGCTATTACAGAAAGAAGCAAAGTATTCCTGTTTAGTAGTCCATGCAACCCAAGTGGATCAGTTTATTCGCGCAGTGAATTAGAGGCCCTGGCACAGGTGTTTGAACGCCACCCACATATCTACATTATATCTGATGAGATTTATGAGCTTATCAACTTTAATGGAAGGCATGAATCAATTGCACAGTTTGAATCAATACGTGATAGGGTTATAATCGTGAACGGTGTGTCAAAAGGATTCGCTATGACAGGTTGGCGTCTTGGTTATCTGGTAGCCCCGCTTGAAATAGCCAAGGCTTGTGATAAGATACAAGGCCAGATTACTTCAGGAGCATGTAGTATTTCACAAAAAGCTGCTGTTGCCGCACTTTTAACTGATCCTTATACGTCGGAAGAACTGTTACATATGGTTGCTGTTTTTAAGGCACGTAAGGAGCTTTTCTACAAGTTGTTGTGTGATATCCCAGGCTTTATAACCAATAACCCTGAAGGTGCATTCTACTTCTTCCCTGATGTGACCTCTTACTTTGGTAAGAGATGGAAAAATATACCCATAACTGATAGTACAGAACTTTGCAATTATATACTTGATAATGCTTTTGTTGCTATAGTACCAGGTGACGCCTTTGGAAACCCCGATTGTATACGATTGTCCTATGCTACATCTGAGAAAGAACTGGTTGAAGCAGCAAAACGCATTAAGGATGTTCTTGCTTTGTTGACTTAACTGATCGTTCAGTGCCTGCTTAACACTTCTGATTGCTAATTAAATTAAGCTTTGCGCAACACATATATGCGCAAGTAGGATGCAGACAATTTGCCTTTGGTTTTTTAATTCCTTTATCCTTTATTAACTTTGTTGTCTAAATTCCGTTAATTGCAGTATTGATAGTTTACTAACTCACCTTTAATGGTCGTGGTCAAATACTTCGATGACGTATCTAAAATAATCCAATGGATATAAAAAATCAGGCACCCGTAAATTTTGCTTTGATAGGTGCAGCAGGTTATATTGCTCCACGACACATGAAGGCCATAAAAGATACCGGAAATATTCTGGTTACTGCACTGGATAAATTTGATAGTGTGGGAGTCATTGACAGCTTTTTCCCTGATGCTGACTTCTTTACCGAGCCCGAGCGCTTTGACCGGCATCTTGATAAATTAAGAAGGAAAGGCGAGCGCAAGATTGATTACGTAAGCATCTGCTCACCTAACTACCTCCATGATGCCCACATACGATTGGCGCTGCGCAACCACGCCCATGCTATTTGTGAAAAGCCGCTAGTTCTTAATCCGTGGAATGTTGAAGCTTTGGCTGAGATTGAGAAAGAAACCGGAAAAAATATAAACACTATCCTTCAATTGAGGCTGCACCCCTCTATTATTGCCCTTAAAAAGCAAGTAGATGAAGCTCCTGAAGGAAAAATATTTGACATCGATCTAACTTATATAACAAGTCGTGGCCGGTGGTATTTCATAAGCTGGAAGGGTGATATAGAGAAGTCGGGAGGTGTTGCTACAAATATAGGTATTCACTTTTTTGACATGCTGATATGGATATTTGGAGGTGTTCAAAAGAATATAGTCCATATATCAGCACCCGATAAAGCGGCAGGATTTCTTCAACTCCAAAAAGCACGGGTTCGCTGGTTCTTGTCAATTGATGAAAAAACCCTTCCTGATCTAGTACTATTATCAGGTAAACGCACGTATAGATCACTGACTATTGAAGGTCAGGAAGTGGAATTTAGTGAAGGTTTTACTGACCTGCATACAGTTTCATATGGTCATATCCTCAATAACGATGGATTTACAATACACGATGCTCTGCCTAGTATACAGCTTGCACATTCAATTAGAAATTCAGAATTAACAGGTTTAAAGGGTGACTACCACCCATACCTTAAAACATTATAAGCCTGCTAAAAGGCACCTAATTAAATAAAACAATATTACGATGAATGAGTCAATAAATATTTGTGTTATCGGCCTTGGTTATGTTGGACTGCCATTGTCTGTAGAATTTGGCAAAAAATTTCCTGTTCTAGGTTTTGATATAAATCAAACCAGGATAAACGAGCTTTTGAAAGGGCACGACCGTACATTGGAGACTTCCGATGAGGATCTGAAATCTGCCATTTACCTTGAATATACTACTAATATTGAAGATACCCGTAAATGCAATTATTACATTGTAACGGTACCAACTCCAATTGACACACACAAACGACCTGATCTTACACCCCTTATCAAAGCATCAGAAACCGTAGGAAAAGTTCTCAAAAAAGGTGACATCGTAATATATGAATCAACGGTATATCCGGGAGCTACAGAGGAAGATTGTGTTCCGGTGCTTGAGAAATTCAGTGGCCTTAAGTTCAATACTGATTTCTACTGTGGGTATTCACCTGAAAGGATCAACCCGGGAGATAAAGTACATACAGTAACCAAGATACTTAAGGTTACTTCAGGCTCAACCCCTGAAATAGCTGTAAAGGTTGATAATCTTTATAAAAGTATAATTGAAGCCGGCACATTCATGGCTTCTAGTATCAGGGTTGCTGAAGCAGCAAAAGTTATTGAGAACTCACAGCGTGATATTAACATTGCGTTCGTAAATGAACTCTCTCTTATATTCAATAAAATGGGTATTGATACCCAGGAGGTTCTTGAGGCAGCAGGCACAAAGTGGAATTTCCTAAAATTCTTCCCAGGCCTTGTTGGTGGACATTGCATAGGAGTTGACCCTTATTATCTCACTCATAAAGCACAGGAGCTGGGATATAATCCTGAGATCATCTTAGCAGGCAGAAGATTAAATGACAATATGGGCTTTTATGTTGCCAACCGTGTTATTAAAAAGATGATACAGCGCGGACAAACAATAGCCGGTAGCAAAGTTTTGATATTGGGTATAACTTTTAAGGAAAACTGTCCTGATATCAGGAATTCTAGAGTTATTGATGTAATTAATGAATTCAGGGAGTACTCCTGCGAAGTTGATGTGTTCGATCCATGGGCTGATGCTGATGAAGTTAAGCACGAGTATGGAGTATCCTTAAGTCCGAAACCCGGCACCGGATATGACGCTATTGTATTGGCTGTATCACACAATGAATTTTTGAAAGTTGACCTTGAAGCACTTGGTAATGGCAATACCGTTATCTATGATATAAAAGGTTTGCTTGACAAATCCTTAGTTGATGAGCGCCTTTAAGGGACTTATTATTGCATTTGAGTAGGGAATCCTTTACTTGACCATGTCTTAAGTTCTCCATGGTCATCGTATATGAGGTAAACTTCAAGGCCTTTATTTTTATCTAGGAATTCCTTGGTTCGATTAAGTCCAAATACCATAAATGCAGTAGCATAAGCATCAGCGGTCATGCAATCATCGGCCATGACTGAAACGCTGAGTAATGAATGTTGAACTGGGAAACCAGTGGTAGGATCAATAGTATGAGAGTATTTAATTCCGTCCTCTTCAATGTACTTTCTGTAATTACCGCTTGTAGCGAGTGCCTGATTCTTTAAAGGAATAGCTATTTGCATTTCACGGCTACTGGAGGCGTCATTGGCTGGCTTTTCAATAGCCACCTTCCAGATTGAACCATCGGGTTTTTGTCCTTTACCCAACACTTCACCACCTACGTCAATGAGATAATTATCTATCCCTTTGGTTTCAAGGAAATCACCTATCAAATCGCAAGTATAGCCCTGAGCAATGGCATTATAATCAATCATAATAGCTTGATTTTCTTTCAGTAATTTTCCATTTGCCAGTTTTATGTTTCTATAGCCCACTAAAGGCAACAAACTGTCGACCAATGCCGAATCTACTTTACTACGTTCAGTGAATCCAAACCCCCATGCATTAACGATTGGCATTACAGTGATGTCAAAAGCTCCGTCTGTCATTTCCGATACTTCCATTGCTTTGTTAAAGATGACGGTAAATGTAGTGTCAGCTAATACATTAGTATCATTATTATTGAACCGCGATATCACAGACTCCTTTACATATACTGACGCTGACAAATCAAAAGCCTTAAAGAGACTGTCAATTTCTAACTGAAAATTGCGCATCTCTTTATCATAATAGGTTATTGAATAATAGGTTCCCTGTGCCTCTCCCATAAGCTTAACAGGCGAAATCTGCTTTTTGCAGGATAACGATAGTGATATTATAAGTAGTACCGCTGACCATTGAGTAAAATCTTTGAAGGATATATGCTTGTCAGTTAGTCGGATGGCCAAGCGTTTACATTTATAAGGTTGCGTGGTATTCCTGGGAGTTACTCTGTGAGCAATATGTTTGCCGGAAAAGATATGTAACATAGGTAAGACTTATTTTCAAAAACAGCGGTTAAAATTACAAACAAATCTAAGCAAAACGCCCTAATAAATCAGGGCGCTTTGTGTATAACCAGGAAAAGTATAAATAATTCAGTTTAGATCTTTGTAGAAAATGATGTATTTGTCAATCATTAACCACCAAAATCGTCGTACGCAATATTTTCTTTAGGTACGCCAAGATTATCAAGCATTTTGAATACAGCTGAATTCATCATAGGAGGACCACAGAGATAATATTCAATATCCTCAGGTTCAGCATGTTTGCTAAGATAATTGTCAAGAACAACCTGATGAATAAATCCAACATAACCTTCCCAGTTGTCCTCAGGAAGTGGTTCAGAAAGTGCTAAGTTGAATTTAAAGTTAGGAAAATCTTTTTCAATTGCTCTGAAATCTTCTTCGTAGAACACTTCCCTTAAAGACCTGGCACCATACCAGTAAGATACTTTGCGGTTTGATTTTTCAGTATGGAACAGATGGAAGATGTGTGAGCGAAGAGGTGCCATGCCAGCTCCTCCACCAATGTAGATCATCTCCTTGTCAGTTTTCTTTATATGGAACTCTCCATAGGGGCCTGAAACCATTACTTTGTCACCGGGTTTTCTTGAGAAAATGTATGATGAACATATACCCGGGTTAACATTCATAAATGCGTTCTTTGCTCTGTCCCATGGTGGAGTAGCAATACGTATATTAAGCATTACAATATTACCTTCTGCAGGGTGATTGGCCATTGAATATGCACGGAAGATAGGTTCAGGATTCTTCATTTTCAAATCCCATATCTTGAGCTTATCCCAATCTTCCTTGAACTTATCCTCAATAATCATATCCTTGAAGTCCACTTCAATAGGTGGCACATCAATTTGTATGTATCCTCCTGAATCAAAATCAAGGACTTCACCCTCAGGTAGACGGACAACGAATTCTTTAATGAAAGTTGCAACATTCTTATTGCTGACAACTTCACATTCCCACTTCTTGATACCAAATATTTCTTTAGGTATACCTATTTTCAAATCGCCCCGTACTTTAACCTGACAACCAAGGCGCCAGTTATTCTGTTGCTCTTTTCTTGTGAAGTAAACTTGTTCAGTTGGGAGAATATCGCCCGCACCTTCAAACACCTGGCATTTGCACATTGCACATGTACCACCACCACCGCAGGCTGATGGAAGGTAGATTTTTTCATCGGCCAGAGTTGACAGGAGTGTAGATCCCGGCTGTACTTCAAGTTCGGTTTCATCATTGATTAGTATCTTGACCTTACCCGCCGGTGTCAGTTTGGCGCGAACATATAACAGCACTCCCACCAATACGAGTATTATGACAAGAAAGACCGCGATACTTATAAGAATTATTTCACCTGTTCCCATATTAATATACTTTCTTTAAGACAAACAAATTATTACAGTTTAATGCCTATAAAGCTCATAAAAGCGATAGCCATTAAACCGGTTATTATAAAAGTTATTCCAAGTCCCCGTAGCGGTGCAGGAACATTTGAGTACCTGATTTTTTCTCTGATTGCTGCAATAGAAATAATAGCAATCCACCATCCAACACCACTTCCTAAACCGAAGGCTGTTGCCTCAGCAATAGATTCATAGTCACGTTCCTGCATAAAGAGTGAACCTCCTAATATGGCACAGTTAACAGCAATCAGTGGCAGGAAAATACCTAAAGAAGAATACAATGTTGGTGAAAACTTTTCTACAACCATTTCAACAAGTTGCACCATAGCTGCAATTACAGCAATAAACATGATGAAACTAAGGAAACTAAGGTCAATACCAGCGAATTCACCACCCATCCATGTTAAAGCTCCTTTGCGTAACAGATAGTTATTAATCAGATAGTTTACCGGAACAGTAACTCCTAAAACGAATATTACTGCTAACCCAAGTCCATTAGAGGTCTTTACAGTTTTTGATACCGCCAGGTATGAACACATACCAAGGAAATAAGCGAATATCATATTGTCGATGAATATCGACCTGACAAAAATATTTATAAGGTTTTCCATAGCAAGTGTTCGGTTTATGATTTATCAACAAGATCAGGATTTTTAGCCCTCTGGACCCAAATAATGATTCCAACAATGATCAGAGCCATTGGAGGCAGAATCATAAAACCATTATTAGCATATCCGGCCTCATAGAATGATGAAGGAATGATCGTAATTCCCCATAGTGTTCCTGAACCAAATAATTCCCTGAAAAAGGCAACAATAATCAATATTATACCATATCCCACTCCATTACCAATGCCATCGAGTAATGAGGGCCAGGGCTTGTTTTGCATTGCAAAAGCCTCCAGACGGCCCATAACAATACAGTTGGTGATGATAAGTCCAACAAAAACAGATAGTTGTTTACTCACATCGTATACATAAGCTTTGAGCACCTGGTCTACGAGAATTACCAGAGATGCAATAACTACCAACTCCACAATAATCCTGATTCTTGGTGGTATGGTGTTTCTAAGAAGTGAAACTACAAAATTTGATGCTGCTACAACTGCAACAACAGAAACCGCCATCACAAAAGCTGGCTCCAATTTAGCAGTTACTGCAAGAGCGGAGCAGATACCAAGTACCTGTATAGTTATCGGATTATCTTTATTCAATGGAGCAGTCAGCAACTTTCTGTTCCTGGCCGAAAATAATGGTTCTCTTACTTTATCAACTTTCATTGCCTGTGGTTTTTGATGTAAGTAATATAGTTTGACAGGTTATTCTGAATCATGCTTGAAACACCATCACTGGTAATTGTTCCACCTGATATGGCATCTACGCCGTGTGCGGGGTCAATATTTGAATTTTCAACTCCACCTTTGACAACAAGTATTGAAGTGAATTCGCCTTCATCGCTTAGTATCTGTTTACCAGGGAATTGATCTTCAAATACTGGCAGTGATATTTCAGCACCCAAACCTGGTGTTTCGCCCTTATGGTCGAAAGTTACTCCTTCAACTGTGCGGAGGTCACTCTTTAAAGCCATGTTTCCCCATACAGGTCCCCAAAGTCCTGTCCCTTCAAGAGGAATAATGTATAAAGTATCGTTGCCTTTAACTGCAACAAATAGTGGGTATACCGGCTTTTCCTTTGATTTCCCCTGTAGTGCCTGTTGTTTGATCTTTAATTGACTGCGCAGATCAATTTCAAATGCCCTGATATCACCCTTTAGATACTGGCCACTTTCATAAATACCGATTTCTTCACCATCTTCGTTTATGACGATTTCCCTTACTATATGCTTGTCGTAAAGTTTCTCAGCATTAGCAGTGGTTGATTCTATATTGGCTGACTTCAAGATATCCTGAATCTTCTCTACCTTAACATTTCTTTCTTGTGCCGGTTGTAATAGTAAGGCTGCAGCAGAAAGTAAAGCTGCCACAAGAATTACCATTATGCCTGCATACTTGAATATATAACTGTTACTGAACATCTTCTTCCTTGTTTTTTATAATGATTACAAAGTAATTATACAGCACCAAGCTTTGCCTGCAATTCAGGATTTTTCTTAACCCTTTTTAACCTTCGCTTGACATTTGATTCAACAACATAGTGATCAATTAATGGTGCAAATACATTCATAAGAAGTATAGCAAGCATCATTCCCTCCGGATAAGCAGGATTAAATACTCTGATAAGCACAGCAAAAACACCAACAAAGAATCCAAAGTAAATCTTACCTGTGTTTGTTTGTGATGCGGTTACAGGGTCAGTGGCCATAAATACTGTTCCAAATGCAAAACCTCCTATTATAAGATGATAATAAAAAGGTACATCCATATAAGCATTTAGTCCAATCAGGTTAAACACAAGACCCATGAATATCCCGCCAACAACCACTGATAACATAATGCGCCAGCTGCCAACGCCAGTTACTAAAAGTATCAAGGCACCTATCAGAATGGCAAAGGTTGATGTTTCACCTATAGATCCGGGCATAAAGCCGAAGAACATGTCAGAAATAGAGTGTGTGAAATTTACACTTGGATTACTTGTACCCAGGGCTGCTTCAGCAAGTGGAGTAGCTCCTGAATAAGTATCAGCTTTTTCTGCAATCCAAACTTTGTCACCCGACATTTCACCAGGATATGCGAAGAATAGGAATGCCCTGGCTGTTAAAGCAGGATTTAATATATTCATTCCTGTTCCACCAAAAACTTCTTTACCAATAATTACGGCAAAAGCAGTTGAAACGGCAACCATCCAAAGTGGTGTGTCAGGAGGAAGTATCAGTGGAATGAGCATTCCGCTAACCAGGAACCCTTCATTAACTTCATGATGCCTGTACTGAGCAAATGCAAACTCAATGCCTAATCCAACAACATACGATACCACAACTATAGGAAGTACCTTCCATAAGCCGTACACAACTTTATCCCAAAAACCAACATCAATGGCATGTGAAAGGAAGTGCTGATGGCCAACATTCCAAATACCAAACAGTAATGCAGGGATCAAAGCAATCACTACCACACTCATGGTACGTTTCATGTCAATATTGTCCCTTATGTGGCTACCACTTTTAGTAGTGTGCGAAGGGACGAATAGAAAAGTTTCAAAAGCATCAAAAGTGGATTCAAGTTTTTCATACTTCCCCCCTTTTTGAAACTGTGGTTTAATGTTATCAAGGAATCTTCTTAGTGATCTCATCCGTGAATTCTTTATTATAATGTGAATTAATTCATTTCTTTACGCATAATCTCCAATCCCTTACGTATCAGGGCCTGAATGTTGGTCTTTGAAGTATCAACGAATTCTACTAATGCAAAATCCTCAGGTTCAACTTCATATATTCCCAGATTCTCCATCAGGTCAATGTCCTCAAAAATGATGGATTTAATAAGTTGCAGTGGCAGGATATCCATTGGAAAGACTTCTTCAAATTTTCCAGTCATCACAAATGCACGTTCACCACCGTGAAGGTTGGTATCCATAACATATGACTTGCCGGGAGTTAAAAATGAAGGATATGAGCGAGAGGTGCTAAATTTACCAAAACCAGGTAATGCCCAACCTAAGAATTCACTGTAATTGCCCTCAGGAATCACAGTTACCATATTATCATAGAAGCTTAGGTAATTATCAGGCCTAATTGCGGTTCCGGTTAGAACATTTCCTGAGATATAACGAAGCTCATTATTTGACACATTTGACTCTACCATTTTCTTAATGCATCCACCCCTGATAGTCTTGAAATATCGTGGTTTCAATACTTCTGAACCTGCCAACGCAACAATTACTTCAGGGTTAATAACCCCATTTCTGAATAAATAGCCAATGGCGGCTACATCCTGAACATTCACAGTCCATACTACATCGCCTTTATTTATAGGGCTTATATGATGTATTTGTATTCCCACATTACCTGCAGGGTGCGGACCTTTAAAAGTATTGATTTCAACATTCTTTGCATTCAGGAATTCAGGAGCTTTAGTCTTGTCACTTATATTCAGATGGACTTTACCGGTAGTTAAACCTTTCAGGGTATTTAACCCTGCCTGGAAATCTTCACCTTTACCATTAATAATAAAATCATAATCGGGGGTAAGTGGTGCTGAACCAAATGCCGAAATAAAAATAGCCTTTGGCGCATGATCAGGATTGGCAATAACATTGTACGGTCTTTGCTTAATAAGGGTCCATAAACCACTTCTTAATAACTTCTCAGTTATTTGCTCCTTGGTCAGCGTTTCAGGATTTGCAGGCGTAAAGTCTATCTGCTTATTTAAGCTATCAGGCTCCATTCTGATCTCAAGCAAAGCTCTTTTATCACCTCTTTTTATTTCAAGTATCCTGCCACTATGTGGTGCTGTGAAAACTATGTTTTCCCTGTACTTGTCAAAGAATATAGGAGTTCCTGCTTCCACCATATCACCTTCTTTAACCAGCATCTTTGGGAAGACACCTATAAAATCAGTTGGCTTTATTGCGAAACTCTGCGGTTGAATCACTGATAAGGTCTTTTCAGCTGCTCCTATAAGCTTTATATCTAAACCTTTGGTAATCTTAATTGTCTTAGGCATAGGTTATATTTATCAGGCTTTCATTGTTTAAAAGAGAGGCAAAAGTAATGTTTTTCCCTTAACAATATATGCAATTATGCAAACTTGTGCATACATAATTTATCAACACTTCCCTTTTCCTGGCATTTCATACCTTTGTGGCAATGTTTTTGCATTAACATGTTCGTTATTATTATTGTTCATAGATTAACAATGAAGAATTACATCATAGATTTCAAGGTACTTGTTACACTCATATCCCTGCTGATTACAATTCCATCGAATGGTCAGGTTTATGAGGATAGGATTTTTAATCCAGAAATCCATACTGTACTTTTGTACCGAACGGGTGCTGAATTGTCGCCTCCTGTAATCAACTTTAATTCAGGCGAACAGCTAACTTTATCATTTGATGACCTTGGCGCTGGTTACAATTCATGGCAATATACCTTTATTCATTGTAATGCTGACTGGACCCCGACAGACCTATGGCAGAATGAGTACCTTAATGGATACACAGATGATTATATCAGGAGTTACACATCATCCTTTAACACCCTACAGCCTTATACAAATTATAGTATTCAGATTCCTAATGAGAACATCAGTTTCAGGATACCAGGTAATTATATACTCAAGGTGTATCCTGAAGGAGAACCTGATAATCCTGCATTTACACGCAAAATACTGGTACTGGAGCGTAGAGTTGCAATTAACGCCTTTGTCAGGCCTTCATCTCTTATTGAAGAAAGGTTCACTCATCAGGAGGTAGCATTCTCAATTATCAATCAAAATTACACTATTAATGAGCCTTACCGTCAATTAAAGGTTGTTGTACTTCAAAACATGCGGTGGGACAATGCTAAGTACAATATAACACCTCTCATGCTGCGTGATGGTGAAATAGATTACCAGTATACTGATGGGACTATTTCATTTGAAGGAGGTGATGAATTCAGGTATTTTGACATCAAGAGTCTGCGCTATAATTCTGAGCGGGTAAGGGCAATTGAAATGAGAAATAATATGTACTTTGTCGATCTTATCCATGATCGGCCAAGAGCATTCCGGCCATACATCACAGAACAGGATATAAATGGCAAATTCCTGATCAAAAGTGATGACGCCAACGATTCTTCAAATGAAGCTGAATATGCCTGGGTAAATTTCTTTATTCCTTTTGAATTACCGTTCCCCGATGGCAATATGTTTGTTACCGGCAGTTTCAATGAATGGAAAACCGACAGTTCTATAACTCTTGAAAGAGGAAGAATGAAATACAACTATGCCCGTCAGGGTTATGAAGCAAGGGTTTTATTAAAACAGGGCTACTATAATTATCTGTATGCCTTTGCAGATAATAAAACGGGCAGCATCGATCTTTCACAGGCCGAAGGTAATCATGCCGAAACAGGAAACAGCTATACTATCCTTGTTTATTACCGTGAACAAGGTGATAGATATGACAAGCTCATAGCCGTTGAAATCCTGGAAAAATAAAAACAGCTATACACGTTATATTATATGCATATCGTGTTTTTTTGCCAAGTTTATGCCCTCGTGCATTATCCGGCTAAAAAAAACACGTAAGTTTGAATTCTCAATAAACGAAGTATTCAATGGATAATTTTATTGTTTCAGCTCGTAAGTACCGACCTGCAACTTTTGCTACAGTAGTAGGGCAATCAGCTATTACCAATACCCTAAAAAACGCAATTAAAAATCAGCAGATAGCTCAGGCTTTCCTTTTTACCGGACCCCGCGGAGTAGGTAAAACCACCTGTGCACGTATCATGGCTAAAACCATAAACTGTGAAGCAATCACAGCCGATGGTGAAGCTTGTGATAAATGTACATCATGCCAATCATTCAACCGTTCGGCTTCTTTTAATATCTTTGAACTTGATGCTGCGTCCAATAATACTGTTGAAGATATTAGAAATCTGGTAGATCAGGTGCGTATTCCTCCTCAAAAAGGATATAAGGTTTATATTGTTGATGAGGTGCACATGTTATCGCAATCTGCCTTCAATGCATTCCTCAAAACCCTTGAAGAGCCGCCGCCATATGCAAAATTCATCCTTGCAACTACTGAAAAACATAAAATATTACCAACTATATTATCGCGTTGCCAAATCTTTGATTTCCGTAGAATAAGCGTTGATGATATAGCTCATCATCTGCAATATGTTGCTGCAAGTGAAAATATTGAGGCTGAACCTCAGGCACTTCACATCATCGCCCAGAAAGCTGATGGTGGCTTGCGCGATGCTCTTTCAATGTTCGATCAGCTTGTTAGCTATGCTGGTAATAACCTGACTTACAAGCAGGTTATTGAGAATCTTAATGTACTCGATTATGAATACTATTTTAAGATAACCGACTACATACTTGAAGGCAATATTAGCAATACGCTACTTACCATCAATGAAATTATTGAAAACGGTTTTGAAGGTCAGCACTTTATAACCGGCTTAGGCCAACATCTGCGTAATCTGCTGGTTAGCAAGGATCAAGTTACGCTTCAATTGCTTGAAACAAGCAATGCCATTCGTGATCAATACTACTATCAAGCGCAGAAGTGCTCAGTTCCATTCCTTTTGCAGTCACTTGAAATAAACAATGAATGCGACATTAACTATAAAACAAGCAACAATAAGAAACTGCATGTTGAAATTGCACTTATGCAGTTATGCCGCTTGTCAATGCCCGGGTTTACATCAGTTAATCCTGTAGCAAACCTTGCTGCTAATTCAACTTCAAAATCTGAGGTACCGTCGGCAAGCCCTAACACTGGAGCTTCAAGGCTAGCTGGAAATAGTTCAACCTCCAACCCAGTTTCCGCATCCTCAAATCCATCAAACGGTTCAACAGAAGATGCTGCTTCAGGTCAGCAGGAACCAATAAAGGCAATTAAGCCAACTCCAGCTAAACCATCATCAGCTCCTGAAAACAATCAAAAGGCAAATACGATACAGCCTGAAAATAGTGTTGATAAATTACAATCTAATGACCAAATTAATAAAACAACAGCTGCAACATCTATTTCATTAACAGGTATGAATCTTGGAAGCCTGATGTCGGGCAAAAAGGATCATAAAGAAAAAACACAGGAGGGGGTAGCAGAGGATACTCCCGGAGAGTCGTATGGCAATGACCATGTTTCTATCAGTGAAGTACTGAAAGTTTGGCCTTTGATGGCTGAAAAACTGGCAAGTGAGCTTCCTTTACTGCACAGCACGCTTCTATGGAAAACGCCTCAGTTACTCGATAATTATGTTATCAGCATAAGCATTGAAAACCCGCTTCAATACGATGAAATCTTCAGATACAAGAATGAAATTACATTATTCCTTCGTAAAGAACTGAGGAATGATCAAGTATCAATCAAAACTGAGTTAATTGAGGGTGTGAAGGAAACCAGGAGGCCATATACCGACAATGAAAAGTTTGATTTTATTGCAGATAAAGCGCCTGTGTTGAAAATTATGAAAGATCAGTTAGGATTAGAACTTGATATGTAATTCAGTTAGGATTAGAACTTGATATGTAATTCCATATCGCGAATACAGGAAATTTACTCATTAAGTTTAACTGTAGCTGAATTAATCAGCAGAATTACGCTGCCGACTTATTCTGCTGAGCTACTCTTGCAAATTATTCTTAAACACCAACTTCCCGTTCTGTTCATCAAGCACAATCACTTCATCTTTATTAACCTCGCCACTAAGAATCTTCTTAGATAACTCGTTCAGTACGTTTCTCTGGAGCACCCTCTTCACCGGGCGTGCTCCGTAATGCGGATCAAAACCTTGCTTGCCAATTAAGCTAATCGCTTCCGGTGTAGCTGTAAAAGTGATATCATTCTTCGCCAGCATATCAGATAGACTATCAATCTGCAATTTGACAATTGAGTTAATCTCCTTTTCTGTCAGCGGCTTAAACATGATCAATTCATCAATCCTGTTGAGAAATTCAGGCCTGATTGTTCTACGCAGCATCATCATTACCTGATCCTTTGTTTCATCAAATATCCTGTCCCTGTTGGTTTCATTCAACTCCTCCATCTTCTCACTGATATATTCAGAGCCAAGATTTGAAGTCATTATGATGATGGTATTTTTAAAATCAGCCGTTCTTCCTTTATTATCAGTTAATCTGCCTTCATCCAAAACCTGCAGCAGGATATTGAATACATCAGGGTGTGCTTTCTCAATTTCATCAAGCAGCACAACGGAGTATGGCTTGCGCCTTATTTTTTCAGTAAGCTGGCCACCTTCATCATAGCCAACATAACCCGGAGGTGCACCAACCAACCGTGACACAGTGTGGCGTTCCTGGTATTCCGACATGTCAATCCTCACCATTGAACTTTCATCGTTGAAAAGGAATTCAGCCAGTGCTTTTGCCAATTCTGTTTTCCCTACACCCGTTGTTCCAAGGAAAATAAAAGAACCTATAGGTCTTTTAGTATCCTGCAAACCTGCCCTGCTCCTTCTAATTGCATCTGACACTGCTTCAATAGCCTCATCCTGACCTACAACCCTTTTGTGAAGTTCATCCTCCAGTGTGAGCAGCTTTTCTCTTTCACTCTGAAGCATTCGGGTTACAGGTATGCCTGTCCAACGCGACACAATCTCAGCAATCTCCTCTGCTCCAACCTCCTCTTTGATCAAAGCATTAGATGTTTGCATTTCATTCAACTTCTCTTTAAGGGCCTCAAGTTTCTGCTCGGCTTCTTTTATCTTACCATATCTTATCTCTGCCACTTTTCCGTAATCACCATCTCTTTCTGCCCTTTCAGCTTCAAACTTCAAATCTTCAATCTGCTTTTTTGTTGTCTGAAGACCTTCAACAACTTCTTTCTCAGCCTGCCACTGGGCTGCTATGTTATTGCGCTCTTCAACTAAATTGGCCAGTTCGGCTGACAGCGTTTTTAATCTGTTGGCATCACCTTCCCTGGCAATTCCAGCTTTTTCAATTTCCAGTTGTTTGATCCTTCTTTCCACCTGGTCAAGCTCTTCAGGCACTGAGTTTATTTCAAGCCTTAGCTTTGCGGCAGCTTCATCAATCAGGTCAATGGCTTTGTCAGGAAGAAAGCGATCACTGATATATCGTTGCGACAATTCAACAGAGGCAATAATAGCTTCGTCTTTAATTCTTACCTTATGATGGGTTTCATATCTTTCCTTTAGTCCCCGGAGTATTGAGATAGCACTAAGTGTATCAGGCTCTTCAATCATAACTATCTGGAATCGTCTTTCGAGGGCTTTATCCTTCTCAAAGTATTTCTGGTACTCATTCAAAGTAGTGGCGCCTATTGCACGCAGCTCTCCTCTTGCAAGAGCTGGTTTAAGAATATTCGCTGCATCCATGGCCCCTTCACCTCCACCTGCGCCAACAAGTGTGTGAATCTCATCAATGAATAAAACTACTTCGCCATTTGATTCAATAACCTCATGAACCACAGCTTTCAACCGTTCTTCAAACTCACCTTTATATTTAGCACCGGCAATAAGCGCACCCATATCCAATGAGAATATGAGTTTTGATTTCAATGTTTCAGGCACATCACCATTAATGATGCGGTGCGCAATACCTTCAGCTATAGCGGTTTTCCCTACACCCGGTTCTCCTATAAGTATCGGGTTGTTTTTTGTCCTGCGGCTCAATATTTGGAGCACTCTCCTTATTTCCTCATCCCGTCCAATTACAGGATCAAGCTTACCTGCCCTTGCCAGTTGATTAAGATTGCGTGCATATTTATTCAGTGCATTCCAGTTTTCATCTGATGAGGCTGAATTCACTCCTGCACCTTTTCTCAGCTCTTTAATAGCGGCGATCAGATCATTTTCATTGATGCCATATTTCTTCAAAAGATCTGAAACATCATCATTTGCCGAAAGTATCCCAAGTAAAAGATGTTCAACCGAAACAAATTCATCGTTCATCTTCTTTGAATAGCGCGACGCTTCCTGCAAAGCCCTGTTGGCCTTATTGCTCAAATATTGCTCTCCTCCACCGGTAACTTTTGCGAAAGCCCCGGTCATCCTTTCAAGGTTTCTTTGTATATCACTAAGGTCAGCCTCAAATTTTCCAAGTAAGTATGGGCTTACATTCTCATCAGTTTCCAGCAGTCCCCTGAGCAAATGTGCGGTCTCAACTGCCTGGTTATTATTGGCTGAAGCAATTTCCTGAGCCTTCTGAATTGCTTTTTGTGTCTTTATAGTGAGGTTGTCCATTTTATAATCTTTTATAATAGTCAGGATATCAGTATTCCTATCTTTTATTTTTGATACTTATTCAAATTGTTTGCCAACCCGTTGATTACAAAAATCATAAGTCATAATGGCATCAATCCCTTCATTTACTGTGACATCATGACACAAATTATTTCTATGATAAACAAACAAATATTGTCAAGTCATGTTAACTTTGCCACTAAATCAAGAGTAATAATATGGCAAACAGATTAATGGACCCTATTGGACGACTAATGGGTCTCAGATATAAATCGCATCCCTGGCATGGAGTTGATATAGGCAAAGATGCCCCCGACATTATAACATGTTTTGTTGAGATGGTTACAACCGATACTGTTAAATATGAAGTAGATAAAGTATCAGGGTATCTTAGAATTGACAGGCCGCAGAAGTACTCCAATGTATTGCCGGCCTTGTATGGATTCATACCTCAAACACTATGCGCTGAAAAAGTTGCACAATTTGCCAACGAAAAAACAGGACGCACCGGAATTATAGGTGATGGTGACCCACTTGATATCTGCATCTTGTCAGAGAAGAATATTTCGCATGGCGACCTGCTGGTTCAGGCAATTCCAATTGGAGGCTTCAGGATGATTGATGGTAGTGAGGCTGATGACAAGATCATAGCTGTACTGAAAAATGATGCTGTATATGGTAACTACAAAGATTTCAATGAACTGCCTCCATTGATCGTCGACCGGCTAAAGCACTATTTCTTAACTTATAAAGATCTACCCGGTGAATTAAGGGATTGTGAAATCACCCATACTTATGGGCCTGAGGAAGCAAAAGAAGTAATTGCAGCATCTATTGAAGATTACCGTCAAAAGTTTGAGAATTTAGACAATCTGCTTTCAGAAGTGTAAAATATTGATTCGAATTTAGACAATCTGCTTTCAGAAGAGTAAAATATTGATTCGAGGTTTCACCATTAAATCTTAACGTTAGCCTATTGAAATTCAGACTATTATATAGCTAAGGCAATTTGTACTAACATATTAGCTTAATAATTGGCAAAAAGCCTTGAAAATGACATTTAGTGTAAACAAATTACTCCAGTTTTAAGTTGGCTTTATTGTGAAGGCATCGCATATGACGAATGAGAAACTAAAAAAAACACTGGTACTTGGTGCAAGCATGAATGTTTCGCGCTTCTCTAATATCTGTATAAACACCTTGGTGGACAACAACATTCCTACGGAGGCGATCGGTTTACGACAAGGCGAAGTAGCAGGTGTGCGTATCCAAACAGGATTACCGCAACTTAGTAATATTCACACTATCACACTTTATCTCGGCCCTCCCAACCAGAAGCAGTATTTTGATTACATCCTCAGTTTATCACCAAAACGAATTATCTTTAATCCGGGCACGTGGAATCCTGATCTTGTATTGCTGGCTAAAGAACATAATATTGAAATTGTAAATAACTGCACTCTGATGATGATATCAGGTGGATATTATTGATGTTTTTTATCTCATCACACACCAAATTGTTTTCTTTGTCGTTCTTGTCAGTAAAAAAGAATTAATTTAGCCAATTAATTCGAATATCGTTGTAGAAATACTGCTAATCCCCTATGATAAAGCGAATACCAAGGCAACTGTCATTTATTATTATATTATTCAGTTTTATTGGCCTCAGCAATATACATGCTCAGAATATAACCGCAATCCCTGAAGCAGGTGGTGATCTCTGTATCGGTTCGCAATTTACTGCTCCTGTCATGGTCACATCAATTGAGCAAGTTGACTCATTACTTCTAATCATTCATTATCCGGCTAACACTTTATCATTCGCCAGTGAAAAACAAAGGAATCCGCTACTGCGTGACAATGGGTTTTTCAGCATTTTCAGTCCTAATGATACTACCACCATTCTTAAATGGGTAGCAACTACACCTCAAACTATTACTTCCGATAAGCTTGTTGAACTAGTTTTCATTGCCGGAGATGAGGAAGGCAGCATATACTTTGACGCTGATAGTTCATATTTTCGTAATAGCTCTGGTGATATACCCACTACATTTTTAACAACTCCTATAACGTTGTTTCCTGCATTGTCAGTAATTATCGAAGAAATTGATGCTACTTGCCCTGAAGAATGCAACGCTAATGTGGCAGCTTTTGCAAGTGGCGGTACAAGGCCATATAGTTTTGAATGGAATGGCGTTGCGTCGGTTTTTGATAGTGTTGTTACCGGAGCATGTAGCGGCAGTTTATTGATTAAAATTACTGATGCTAATAGCTGCGAACTTGATACCATCTTTGATGTTAGTGAACTTGAAGGTGCAGTTGTTGAAATGAGCACAGACCCTGATACAGTTTACATGCAAAACCCGGTGATCAATTTCTCTTTTGAAGGTGATCAAAATGTAATTGACTGGCAATGGGATTTTGGTGATGGTTCACAAGGATCAAGAGAGCGCAGTCCCGCACATACTTATTTTAGCGCAGCCAATCCCGACTTTACAAGCTACACTGCAACCTTATCTACAGTGAGTCAGAGTGGTTGTACCCGCGTCGACTCAATCACTATCCCTATCCGGGAAGTTGAACTCTTTATTCCTAACGTATTTACACCCGGTGGAAACGACCTGATCAATAATTACTTCCAGATAGCCAAGAAGGAAAATGAGCAAAAGATACCTATCGATACAGAATTTATCAGGATGGAACTAATAGTGCTCGACCGATGGGGCAGGAAAGTTTATGACGACCTGAACTATAAAAACAACTGGGACGGTGATAACTTACCTGAAGGAACTTATTATTACAGGTTAAATACTTTCGGCTATTTCAGGGATGATAGTTATAAAGGTGCTGTTACAATTCTTAGGTAATAGTTCAAAGCTGCGCGGACTCCCCCGAGTTTTTATCGAGGGTTCAAAAGTTGTTCAAAGCTGCGCGGACTCCCCCGAGTTTTTATCGAGGGGTTCAAAAGTTGTTCAAACTTGGCGTTCAAGGCTTTTGGTTATCGATTACTGATTGCTGATTGCTGAATGCAGATTGCTGACTGCTGAATGCTAGAAATACAAATCCCTCGCTCCGTCTTTTATCAGTTCCAATCGTTTACGTAGTTCTGTAAGATTAACTGCATCCTCAAGTGATTCAAGGTCGTGAATGTTCTTTTCAATCACTTCCCAGCCCTTTGCTTTAGTATCTTCCAGTGCATAATCTTCAAGGTACTCAGCCAGCGTAAGCATGGCATTTGGTGAGCAGAAACGTTTAATGAAACCCGGCACTGAGAATTCCATGAAATGCTGCCCTGTTCTCTCCAACCGGTAACATGCTGTACAGAATGAAGGGAGGAAATCCTTTTTTAATAACTCGTCAATAATTTCATTTAATGAACGGTTGTCGTTTATCTGGAACTGTTCCCTGTTAAGGTTTTGCTTTTCATTCATTGATTTCTCAGCATATGAACCGAGTTCAAGCTTTGTGCCACCGTCAATCTGTGAAACGCCAAACTGAATCACTTCTTCACGTAATTCTGCCGGTTCACGGGCGGTTAATATCATACCTGTATAAGGTACTGCAAGCCTCAAAATGGCTACAAGCTTTACAAAGTCTTCATCGCTAACACTATAATCAGTTCCTAACTTTAGTGAAGAAGAGGCATCCTTTATACGGGGGAATGAAATTGTATGCGGACCAACATTGTAACATGCTTCCAAATGGTTAGTATGCCTAACCAATCCAAGTACTTCGTACCGCCAGTCGTACAAGCCAAACAAAGCACCAATGCCCACATCATCTATTCCTGCTTCCTGTGCCCTGTCAAGTCCGGTAAGCCTGTATTCAAAGTTCTTCTTTGCTCCACCAGTATGGTAAATTTTATACGCATCAGGATGGTAGGTTTCCTGGAATATCTGATAGGTGCCAATGCCGGCCTCTTTCACTAATCTGAACCCTTCAATTTCAAGTGGTGCGGCGTTAATGTTAAGCCTTCTGATTTCGCCTGGACCTTTTTTTACTCCATACACCAGACGCACATTGTTGGCTATAAATTCAGGTGAGTATTCAGGATGTTCGCCGTATACCAATATAAGCCTCTTCTGTCCATGGTCTTCCAGTGCTTCTACTTCTGAAACCAATTCAGCATCTGACAGGGTTTTTCTAATCGCATCCTTATTGGAAGTGCGGAAACCACAGTACCTGCAGTTGTTGGTACATTTATTACCAACGTATAACGGGGCAAACAATACAATACGATTTCCATAAACCCTTTTCTTAAGTTCCCTGGCACCTTCTTTAATCTCCTCAACCAGAGCAGGGTCAGTTGTATTTATAAGCATTGCCGTTTCCCTTAGCGTAAGGCGTTCCTTACTCAGGGATTTTTGTATAATTGAACGGATTTCAGTGGCATTGGGGATGGTTTCATTTATTAAACTCCATAACTCTTCGGGGTCTATAAACGGCTTCATTCTCTCGTCAGGGATCCTACACTTTTCAGGATTGAATATCATGGCCGCAAGTATAAAAATTGTAGTCAGTTTAGTAGTACAAAGATACGAATTTTTATGCCTGAATATCTTCGATGAGGGTATCTCAGCATGGGAACTTAGCCTAAATGTCAACGATCAAGTTATTATATGCAAGGCTAACATTAGCCTAAATGTCTACAATGAGGTTATCATAGGCAAGGTGAACATTTGGTGGAAGTTTCTTCTCAACTTCATCATGAAGTCCCAGGAAATGACTTATGTGTGTTAAAAAAGCCTGCTCTGGTTCAACTTCTTTAATTAACTCAAGTGCTTCATTTAATGAAAAGTGCGATACATGTTTTGAGTTTCTTAAGGCATTTATTACTAACACCTTGCTCCCCTTAATTTTCTCCTTTTCAGTCTCCGATATATAGCTTGCATCTGTAATATAGGTAAGGTCACCTATCCTGAAACCCATAATTGGCAGTTTGTCGTGCATGATTATGATTGGGAGTATTTCAGTATCTCCTATTGAAAACCTGTTTTCCGAAATCTCATTAACCGCCAATTGTGGTGCGCCAAAATACCTGCCTTCTGAGAAGATATAGGGGAACTCCGTTTTAATGGCTTCCATAACATGCTTTGTCCCATAAATCGGGATGGTTTTATTCAAGATGTAATTGAAAGCCCTGATGTCATCAAGTCCCGCAATATGGTCGCGGTGCTCATGGGTAAACAGCACAGCATTGATATCTTCCACATTTTGCTTGAGCATCTGAAACCTGAAGTCCGGACCACAGTCAATAACAATGTTCTGGCCGTCAACGTTCACCATAGCAGATGTTCTGAAACGCTTATCACGTGCGTTGGCCGATTTGCATACACAGCAGTTACAGGCAATCACCGGCACTCCAATAGAGGTTCCGGTTCCTAAAAATGTTAGTTTCATTAATTTCTGCTCTGGCATAATATACAAATATTACAACTTTTCATTCCATATCATTCAAAATTCATCATTATCAATTAATTCATCATTATCAATTAATTCATCATTATCAATAATTAGTTCTCCTACCAATATTTCTTCAACCTCATTTTATTCATTTCATTAACTCCCATGGATCATTTTCAATATATCAATTCATTAACTTCCTGAAAATCCTTCAACAACCGCAAGCTCATTTCATCCATATCTGAAAACTCCAGCTCATCGCGTATTCTTTTTACAAATGAGATAATAGCATCACTTCCTTTCAGGTTTGCAATGTTAGCAATCGTACCATCTCCGTCCTGATCAAAGATGTGAAGGTCAATTATAATATCCTCAATATCACGCACTTCAGGTGGTAGTGAGTTTTTAATGTTGAGGATACCTTTAAAATTTAGCCCATTCACCAGCACACTCACCGCATATACACCATCAGGGGGCACAAGTTTACTATCATCAGTTATCTGAATGCGGTATATAGGGAAATCCAGTGCCTTGCATGCTGCACTGCCATCCCCAAGATTACCGATAATAATATATAAATGATCAAGATAAGCATTGGCCCTTTGTATTTTGCCATCTAGTAATGCTTTCCTTATCAGCGTTGAACTAACTGTTTCGCGGTGTATATCCTGTTCAGGAATTTCCTCCACTCCAAATTTGTAATACTTACCAAGCTCATACAGATATTCAAAGTTCCCCTCCCTGTTGTGGCCAAAGTGATGATTAAAACCTATTACTACTTTCTTGGCATGAAGTCGTTTAACGAGTATATTCCTGATAAAATCAACAGAGGATATCTCTGAAAATTCTTTAGTAAACTCCACAATGATCAAGTGATCGAGACCCGTTTCAGAGAGTAGTTTGATTTTCTCTTTCTGAGAGTTGATAAGCAACAAATTCTTGCCTGCAGTATCAGGAAACAGAACCTTCCGGGGATGCGGATGAAATGTAATTAAAACTGATTCACCTCCATGCATGGCAGCAAGTTGGTTTATACGGTCAATGATGGTTTTATGTCCTACATGAACCCCATCAAATGATCCCGTTGTAATCACAGGATTCATGATCTCTCCTGCACTATCAAATCCGTAATGAATCTTCATTTAAGGGCAACAAATTAATCGAAACAAGTAAAACCAGTATTCTGGCAGTTAAATCTAGGACTTCTTTACGAAATATGCTATCTTTTCAAGCATGGTGATCACATCATACTCCTGCAGGTAAACATGTGATGGAACATTAAGGGGCTTGGGCGAAAAGTTAAATATTCCTTTTATACCAGCCTGAACAAGTGCTTCAGCAACTTTAACAGCTTCCTCACCAGGCACAGATATCACAGCAATTGATATTCCTTCTTCCTTAATCACATCAACCAACCGGTCAATATGATAGCACGGCACCCCGGCATATATCTTGTCAACTTTGTCAACATTTGTATCAAACGCAGCAACTATGGTAAGTTTGGTGCGTTTACCGCTAAAATAGCCCATAATAGAACGCCCAAGATTACCAATTCCTACAACAGCTATTTTCTGCCCATCCCGTGTGTCAATAATTTTACCAATCTTATCAATCAGTTCCTTCACATCGTAACCTTGCCTAAGTGTTCCGGTATAGCCTATGAGCATTATATCACGTCGCACCTGTACGGGAGTGATATGCAGCATATTGGCAATTTCATGTGAAAAAATATTCGGTTTACCGCTGGCATAATAATTAAGCAGGGCGCGGCGATACATACTTAATCTTTCAACTGTTTTGTCTGGGAGTTTTTTACTTGCCATTTGATGTTATTTTCTTGTGGTTATTTTAAGAGGGAATTTACCTGGTTTTATAATTGGGCTGATCTTATGGTTATTACAGATAATTTCCTGATTTACTAAATTAAGTATTTCTTTTGTGGTTAATTAGTAAAATTCCTTCGTCATTAATTTATTGGGATAATCGTGTTCAATATAAATTGGATAAATTATTCGGGTTTAATTTAGTGGAAAGATAACGTTGAAAGTACTTCCCTGGTCAGAAACACTTTGTACTTCAATTTCACCGTGATACATGTCTACTATTTTCTTCATTATCGATAATCCTAATCCTGAACCTGTAATGTTCCGTGTTTTAGGATTTTTTATCCTTACAAAGTCGTGAAACAATTTTCCTTTTTCTTCATCTGTCATTCCAATACCTGAATCGCTAACTTTCAGAACTATATTTTTACCGGTATTTTTAATAAAAACATCCACCCTGCCGCCATTCTTATTATATTTAACAGCATTAGAGATTAGATTATTAAAGATAATCTCTATTTCATTAGGATCAGCATCCATGAAAACTTTTTCTTTAGTATTCAGATAGAGGTCAACGTCTTTCTGAATTGCATATGGGCGCATGGTGTCCATCGACATCAATGCTATGCGTGTAATATCAACTGATTGTATATGTTGCACTGGCCTGCCCGATTCTATTTTAGTGAGGTCAAGTAAATCCATAATCAGGCTGCGCATACCGTTAACCCTTTCTACTGATCTGTCAATCATCTCTTTATAAGCATTGATGTCAGTACCCAGCTGTTGATCGTTCATCATCCTCAAATAACCTTCAATAGCATTCAGCGGAGCCTTAAGCTCATGAGATAGAACTGAAAGAAATTGAAAGCGTATCTGCTTCCCTTCTTTGTTCATCTTTTGTGTCATGCGTTTGAGGAACAACTGCTTGGTGATATTCTCAATTGATGCCCGCAGTTCCTGTGGGGTAAAAGGCTTGGGTATGAAATCATAAGCACCATCACGGGTAGCTTTTACTGCAAGCTCGAGCGAGGCATATGAAGTGATCATCACGACCACTATATCATACATGTTCTTTTTCACATACTCCAGCACCTCAACGCCCTGTATGCCCGGCAGTTTATTGTCAAGCAGGATAATATCAGGCTTTTCACTGTCAATAATCTCTATGCCTTCTTCACCAGTGGAAGCTTCAAGCACTTTAAATTCAATGTGCTCATCCATAAAAGGATAGTCAACCTTGAAATTTTGCAGTATGCGATGCGTGCCCATGCGTATACCGGGCTCATCATCTACTACAAGGATTTTATATTCCGACATGATTTAGATCTTAAGCAGTTTGTTAATTTCCCTGTGTAACTGATCTGACCTGATGCCCTTATCTAGCATAAGATCGGCTTTTATCCATTGCTGGTCATCGTTGTGGTTCGTGTCAAACGACATACCCGTTTCAGCAGTCACCGCAGTTGCAATTATTATTGGCACATCAGGATATCGTCGACGAATCTTATAAGCAAGTATAAAGCCACTGTCGTCATTTTCCATCATCAGGTCAAGTATAGCCAGATCGGGCTTTATGGTTTCAATAATAGTTTCAGCTTCTTTCTGGCCTTCTGCAGTTATTGTTTCAAAACCAAATTGCTCCACTTTTGCACGCATCTGGTACAAATAGTCCATGTCATCGTCAACAATCAGTATAGTCTTTTTCATCTTATATCGTTTCTTTTAATTCAGCTGTCTGGTTAATATGCCTTGGAAGTGTAATTGTAAAAGTGGTGCCGGTGGGACCTTTAGAAGGATTAGCATTTGAATGCACGGAAATGTTTCCTTTGTGCATCTTAACAATGCCATATATAATTGGCAATCCTAATCCGGTACCTTTACCTACCTTTTTAGTGGTGAAGAAGGGAGTAAATAATTTGCCCATATTCTCTTCGGGCACCCCGCATCCTGTATCTTTTATGTGTACGGTAATTTCATCGGTAGTGTCAGTTACTACCACATCAATGTTCCCACCTTCAGGAGGCATTGCTTCTACTGAATTCTTTAACAGGTTAGTGAAAACCTGACTCATTTGGTCGTAATCAAGGTCAATTAATGGATCTTTCACCCTCGATTCAAGTGATATCTTCACATTTGTTGGAATTATTACCGAACTGATAGAGCGCTCCATGATCCGGTCAATATGCACTTCATCCAGGGTTACCTGATTTTTGCGTGCAAAATTAAGCAATCCACCAACTATTTTCTTGCATCGTTCTGCCTGTTCAACTATCAAATCAAGGTCTTTTCTGATAGGATCATCAGCACCGGCTTCATCTTTCAATATGTTGCTGTACATTGTAATAATGCCAAGCGGATTATTGAGTTCATGCGCAATACCTGCAGATAGCTGCCCCATTCCTGCAAGTTTCTCTGATTGCTTGAGCGCCTCCTGGGTATTGGCAAGTTTTTCCTTTGAGATATTAAGCTCCCTAATGTAATTATGCAGCTTTTCAATGGTGTTTGGAAGACACATTTCATGCTCTGCCAACCCACGAATTATGGCAATTGCATGATCTTCACATGAGTCGTACCCGCAGGCACCGCAATCAAGATGGTCATGTGGCTCAAACTTGCCCATTTTCTTGAGTTCAGCTATAATAGAAGCTTCTTCAGGGCGACCTGAGCGTGTATCGCGGTTGGTAAAGGTGCGTTCAAGATTTAAGGCACTGAATGTTTCTATATCATGCTCCCACTTCCGCTGATCAAGGCTTTCAAGCTTATCCATCACATAGTCACTAACACTTGATCTTTTCCTGAACCGCTTACTGCTGGCTGATATAGGATATGGTGACATACCCGGACCCATGATACACCCCTCGCAACATAACAACTCAAGGTGTTCCTTTGAGATGTGGCCGTTTTCAAATTCCTTTATGGCATCCTGAAAATCATTCTTTCCCTCTGCAATAATTATATTCCTGTCAAACAGGTCTTCTTTTATTTCTACAGTATTTAAAAGTCCGCGACTAACAGGGAAAATTGCACCTTTTCCCCCGGTAGGCGGATCAAAATCTGTTGGCTTTACTGCAGCGGTGTCCAGTTTTCTCTTCAGAAAAATATCGCGCAGTTCCCTGAATGTAAGTGCAGCATCTATTTCATCACTTTCATCTTTCTTGGCAATACAAGGACCAATAAACACCACTTTAAGGTCATCACCATACTTCTTGCGCATGACTCTTGCCATGGCTACCATTGGTGAAACTACGGGTGCAAGTGACTCAATCAAAGCAGGGTGATAGTGCTCTATGTAACTTACTATTGCCGGACAATCGGAAGAAATTACCGGCTGCACATTCTGCGATTCAAAGGCTTTTTTATACTTCCTTGCTACAAGATCAGCACCAAAGGCCACTTCTGCCACGTAATGAAAACCTATTGCCCTTATCAGTGAAACCACAAGCCGGTGGTTAGGCACTTCGCTGAACTCAGCAGGAAAACTGGGTGCAACAATTGCTGCAACTTTTCCGCTGCTGATAAGTTCCTCGGCAATATCAACCTCCCGCCTGAATACCTTGGCATTCTGACTGCATACTTTAATGCAATTCCCGCAGCCTATGCACCTTTCAGAAATTACCTCTGCCTGACCATTGCTGATCTTGATAGCTTTTGCCGGACATTCGCGCACACAGGTATAGCATACACGGCATCTTTCACGTATTGTGCTTACTAATGGCTGCTTTACCCCGGCTGTTATCATAATTACATTGACATTTTCACATGTTTAACCCTGATTTCCATTATAATGAAACTTCCCTTTTTGAATAAGTGGTATATAAAAGACTTTCTGACCTTTCACCACCCGGCTCTCCCAGGTACTCTCTGTAAAGGTCAAGTATTGCAGGATTTTTATGTGCAAACCTTATCGGGTCCTTTTCATCATTATCGTAAATGCACTTTATCCTTGCTTTTGCAATATTCTGATCATCACTAAAAGGCTGTCCACCACCATTCACACATCCACCGGGACAGGCCACCACCTCAACGAAGTGAATATCATCCCTTCCGGCTTTAATTTCATTGATTATCTTTTCTGCATACTTTACCGAGTTCACAATTGCAAATCCAAGTTTGAACTCTCCCGCCTTCATATAGTATTCCTTGTAGTCCTTCACATTTCTTACTTCAGTGATCTTCGGCTGTGCTATTTCTTTACCGGCTAACCTGCTGTACAAGGTGCGTATCAGCGCTTCGGTTAAGCCACCTGTTGCACCCATAAGTTTACCGGCTGAACTCTGAACATGGAATGGCGAATCAGAAATTTCAGGTTCAAGCTGATGAGTGTCTATGCCGTTAAGTCTTATAAACTGGTTAAATTCACGGGTAGTAAGTACTGCATCAACATCGCTGATTCCCTTTTGTGTCATCTGCTCACGCTTTGATTCAAATTTCCTTGCCGTGCATGGCATTGCTGAAACAGTGTACAGATCATCAATATTCACATGGAACGTGGTGGTATAATAACTGCGAATGATTGCTCCAAACATCTGCTGTGGCGATTTACATGCACTCAAATGGGGAATCATGTCAGGATATGTCTGCTCCACATGCTTAACCCATGCAGGGCAGTCACTGCTAAACATAGGAACCACGCCACCATTGCGCAGTCGCTTTTCCATTTCAGCAGCCAGCTCAACAATATAAAGATCAGCAGCAAATGCGGCATCAAATATTTTATCAAAACCCATCTTACGTAAAGCAGCATTGATTATCCCGTACAGGTCTTTACCGGGCTTCATTCCAAGCTCTTCCCCTATGCTGATTGACAGCGTAGGGGAATATTGAATTACCACATGTTTCTCAGTATTGTGCAGTGCATGTTGTAGATCAGCCGAGTGCCTTTTCTCATGCAACGCCCCCGTTGGGCAACTCATAATGCACTGTCCGCAGGCTATACAACTCGATAAGTTAAGCTGCCTGTTAAACGACGGACCAATAATAGTTGTATTACCTCTGCCAATAAAGCCCAGAGTTGAAACGCCCATTATTTCATCACATGTTCGCACGCAACGCCCACATAACACACATTTTGCCTGGTCCCTTACAATGCTTGAGCCTGATGGGTCAGTTTTATATTTATTCTTCTTACCGGTAAACCGACGTTCACGTATGTTTAGCTCAGCGGCGAAATTCTGAAGTTCACAATTCCCGTTCCTATCGCAATACAAGCAATCGTCGGGGTGATTACTTAGCAGCAATTCAACATTTGTTTTACGGGCATTTACAACCCGTGGTGAATGGGTTTTTATCTTCATCCATTCTTCAACCGGGTGTGAGCAGGCAGTTATAAGGTTGGCTTTCCCCTCAACTTCTACAACACACATTCTGCATGAGCCTGTAGGATTAAGTTCAGCCATGTGGCAAAGGGTAGGCACTTTCAAACCATTACGTGTGAGTGCCTCCAGTATGGTTTCACCCTTTCGTGCTATGATGATCTTGTTGTTAACCTCTATCGGAAAATTCATAAGCATCAATGGTTTAAATTATTTGACAGATACCGCGACAAACTTGCATATTTCAAAACAGATACCGCAACCTGTACACTTCTCTTCAATAATAAAGTGAGGTGTATGGGGCGATCCAATAATAGCACCTGTAGGGCATTTCCTCAAACATAAAGTACACCCCGAACATTTGTCAACGTTTATGTAATACATCTTCAGATCACGGCATACACCTGAACGGCAATGGCGATCGAATATATGCTCTTCAAACTCTTCCCTGAAATACTTTAAGGCACTTAATACAGGGTTTGGAGCTGTTTGACCCAATCCACATAAAGCAGTATCTCTTATCACATCAGCCAGGTTTTCAAGCTGCATTACACCTTTAAACCTTTCAAGAGTTTCATAACCGGCGGTGTTTGGCGGCCTCTGGGTGATATTCTGCAAAATTTCATGCATCCTTCGCGATCCTTCCCTGCACGGTATACACTTGCCGCAACTTTCATGTTGCAGAAAATCGGCAAAGAATCGTGCAATATCAACCATACAGGTATCTTCGTCCATCACCACAATTCCCCCCGAACCCATCATTGCTCCGGCCTTTGCGAGTGTTTCGTAGTCTACCGTTTCATCCAGACTATCCTCAGGCAGGCAACTCCCCGTAGGACCACCAACCTGAATGGCTTTCAGTCGTTTATGACTCTTTATTCCCCCGCCAATAGCGTAAATGATATCGCGGAAGCTTGTACCCATATCCACTTCCACCATGCCGGTGTACATTACCTTGCCGGATAGTGAAAATACCTTCGTTCCTTTTGAAGTTGCTGTTCCGATAGATGCAAACCATGAGGGGCCTTTTTCAATGATCTCGGGGACATTAGCCAATGTTTCCACATTATTAACCACGGTAGGTTTGCCAAATAATCCTTTCGTTACCGGATAAGGGGGGCGTGTGACCGGGGTTCCTCTTTTGCCTTCAATGCTGGCAATCAGGGCTGTTTCTTCACCGCAAACAAAAGCTCCTGCGCCTTCACGAACATGAATATTCAGATTAAAACCACTTCCCATAATATCCTGACCGAGGTATCCTGCGGCAGCAGCATCCTTGATAGCTTGTCGCAACCTTTGAACAGCCAGTTTGTATGATGCCCTGAGGAAAATATAGGCCCGCTTTGCCCTTATAGCATAAGCTGCAATTATAACTCCTTCAATCAGTTTATGCGGATCGCCCTCAAATATAGCCCTGTCCATAAAAGCACCCGGGTCACTTTCATCGCCATTGCATATTAAATACCGCTCATCTTCAGTTGTATTAAGTGCAATGCGCCACTTTCGTCCTGTAGGGAAACCTCCTCCTCCCCTGCCTCGCAAGCCACTATCCTCAATTATCTCGCAAACCTTATCACTTGAATACTTTCTTATTACGCGGCTCAGCGACTTGTACCCGCCCCGTGCCTTATATTCTTCAATTGAAGTGGGATCAATAATGCCACAATTCTTTAAAACTACCCTGTTCTGAAACCTGAAGAATGGTATTTCATTGATATTCCTGATATCCTCCCACGCCTGCAGGTTTCCATGCGGGTATTGAGCAATAACATTCTCAGTGGGAATAGTAAAGTTGAGGATATGGTCGAGCAAATATCCGGCATTCTGAGGTGTTACCTTTCCAAATGAAATACGTTGCTTGCCCGGCAATTGCACATCCATCACAGGTTCGTTAATGCACATACCTGAGCACCCAGTTTCAACCACATCAGCATCAATTTGCTTTTCCTCAAGGTATTGCTTTACAGCAACAAGTGTATCCAAAGCACCGGCCACAATCCCGCAGGTGCTGGTGCCAATAAATATGGCAGGTTTAACAACAGTATCGCGGCGAAGCAAGCTAAGCCTGTCATCATCGGTTACTATCCCTTTATCCGCCAGAATGAAGCCTGCCGGATTGAGTTTTTTACTGGCAATTTTCATAGACTGATGAATTAGAAACAAAACTTTCAATGATCTCTTTTATCTTGTGGACTTCAGCCGCCGGCATGTATTTACCATTTATATTCATAACCGGGGCAACAGCACATGCTCCCATGCAGTTTACCACTTCCAGGCTATACATACCATCGCGGGTAGTTTGACCCGACTTGATGCGTAATATCCGTTCAAGCTCACGTATTATATTCATTGATTCATTAACATGACAGGCAGTGCCATGACAGACCCGAATATGAAAGCGCCCTTTCGGAACAAACCTGAACTGGTCGTAAAAGGTGGCAACCCCGTATATCTTACTGGTGGGCATGCCTGTTAATTGACCAATGCGATTTATTGACTCATCCGATAAGTAACCAAGTTCATTCTGTATCTCCTGCAACAGCGGGAGCAGGCTGTCGCGATGAACATTGATGTTTCGCTTAATAATCTCATCAAGAATATCTGACATGTTTCTGTACTTTAGCTAAACAGTGCATAAAGATACTGTTAATTCAATAACAATGTTATTATTGTAACAGCTTTTTTCTGCTTATTTTTATTAATTTTGTAGTGTAAAATCCAGTCAATAAACTGTAACTTTAAACCTGTTAATCAACTGCCTGATGGAAGAGGATCATAACCTTATAAATATTGACAGCAGCACTTGCGTGGCTTGCTATGCCTGCGTAAGGGTGTGCCCTGTTAATGCCATTCAGGTGCGCGTTGACCAGGAACCTCCTGTTGTGGTGCACGATCGTTGTATTGGTTGCGGTAGCTGCCTCAGGGTATGTGCTCCTGAAGCAATTACTTACCGCGATTCATGCGATGAAACAAAAGCTATACTGGCTTCAGGCAAAAAAGTTGCTGCAATCATAGCTCCCAGCATATCAGGTGAATTTGTTGATATAACCGATTACCGCAAGTTTGTGCGCATGATCAGGGAACTGGGCTTCACTTATGTGAACGAAGTCTCTTTTGGTGTTGACATGGTAGCCTCGCAGTATAAAGAGCTGTTTAACAAGTTTATGGGAAGGTATTACGTTACCGCGAATTGTCCGCCTATAGTTTCACTGGTTGAGAAGTTCTACCCCGGACTTATTGATAATCTCGCCCCTATCATCTCACCCATGATAGCTTCGGCCCAACTTGCCAGGCATCTGTATGGCGATGATACCCCTGTTGTTTACATAGGCCCATGTATCGGCGCCAAAAATGAAGCACTAAGATATACCGGCATCTCAAGGGTTGACTCAGTACTCACTTTTGTGGAATTGCGTAAACTGTTTGCCGAATTCCATATTAAGGAAAGTACTGTTGAGTATTCTGACTTCGATCCACCGCTTGGATATAAAGGCTCACTCTACGCAGTAAGCAATGGAATATTGCAGGCTGCAGGCTTGAATGAAGACTTGATGAAAGGTACTATCATCACCGCCGAAGGAAAAGATAATGTGCTTGAAGCCCTGCGTGAATTTGATAATTCCATCGACTTCATAAGGAAACATTTTAACCTCTTCTATTGCGAAGGTTGCCTTATGGGTCCCGGTACATCAATGGGCGGTAAGAAGTATGTGCGTAAAACACTGGTTACCGATTATGCCAATAAGAAGCTGAAAGACTTTAACGTTGAACTGTGGCGAACTGAATGCCAACGCAATACGGAACTTACCGACTTTAAGGCCGACTTTAAAGATGATGACCAAAGGGTAGAACAACCATCGGAAGAGAAAATTGAAGAAATACTCAAAGTATTAGGTAAACAAGGTACTGCAGAGAAGACAGGCTGTGCAGGTTGTGGCTATGATTCATGTCGCGACTTTGCCGAATCAGTAGCTAAAGGACTCAACCGCACTGATATGTGTACATTGTATTCCATGAAGAGTAAGCACGATTTTATTAAAACCCTCAAGCTTACCAACGAAAAACTGGCTAAAACACAGGAAGCACTGCAGGATTCAGAACGCATAGCAAGGCATGAACAGCAAATGGCACAGGAGGCCCTTGAACGCACATCTTCTATGCTGCAAAAGCTCCCAAGTGCTATCGTTATAGTTGATGAACATCTCAAAATAATCGAATCAAACCAAAGCTTTATAAATACCCTGGGCGACGAAGCTGCTGAGATCAATGAAATCATACCGGGTCTTGTAGGTGCCGATCTAAAAACATTACTGCCGTTCCAGTTCTATAAACTGTTCACAGCAGTGATTGGCAACAATGAAAACCTTGTAAATAAGGATGTTCACCTGGGCGACAGGTTGCTGAATGTGTCAGTATTCTCAATCAAGAAAGGTAAGATAGCGGGAGCTGTACTTCGTGATATGTACCTGCCCGAAGTCAGGAAAGAGGAAGTGATAAACCGCGTTACCGAAGTAATTGACGAAAACCTCGATCTCGTCCAGAAAATAGCTTTCCTCTTAGGCGAAGGCGCTGCAAAAACCGAACGCATGCTGAATTCTATCATTGAATCGCATAAAGAAGGAAAGAAATAATGGACAATCGGTTTTATATAGAAGTAAACGCGGAATTGAAGTTTCACAATGAAGCCCGCATTTGTGGTGATGTGTTCATTTCACGCCGTTTGAATGATGAAAACCGAATAATTGCAGTACTAAGCGATGGCATGGGACATGGAGTGAAGGCCAACATGCTGGCAACCCTCACCGCTACCATGGCGCTGAACTTCACCCTTGAGCATAAGGAAATACACCGCATCGCAGAGATCATCATGAATACCCTGCCCGTATGCAGTGAGCGTAACATGAGCTATTCAACTTTCACTATCGTGGATATTGAATTCGACGGTAACGTAAGGATACTTGAATACGACAATCCACAAGCTATCATAATGCGGGGCAACAAAGTATTTGAACCCCAATGGACCTGCGTGATGCTTGAAGGCGAAAAGAATGCAGGCAAGGAGATCAAAAGCTGTGAGTTTACTCCTGAAAAGGAAGACAGGATCATCTTCTTCAGCGATGGCGTTGCCCAGTCAGGTCTTGGCGGTGGTAAGTTCCCTTTCGGCTGGGGGCGCGATAATGCAATAACCTACATAACAGAACTTATAAGCCACGAACCTGATATTGCCGCACCTAACCTTGCTCATAAAGTGGTGAACATGGCCAATGTGAACGATGGTTACCTTTCAAAAGATGATACCAGTTGTGCAGTTGTGTACTTCAGGGAGCCACGTAAACTGCTTATCTGCTCCGGACCGCCTTTTGAAGATTTCAATGATAAAGTAATGGCAGAAAAAGTTGACCATTTCATGGGGCGTAAAATTGTTTGCGGAGCTACTACTGCCGATATCATCGGAAGAGAACTGAACCGCAACATCATTGACACCATAGAATTTGATGACCCCGATCTGCCACCCGTTTCACTTATGGAAGGAGTTGACCTCGTAACAGAAGGCATCCTCACCTTAAGTAAAGTAACCGAGCTGCTCAAAACTTACAATAACAGCACCCGTTTAAACAAAGGCCCTGCCGATCAGATAGTACGCATGATTATTGAAAGCGATGAAATCCATTTCCTTATAGGAACCCGCATCAACATAGCCCACCAGGATCCCAGTCTGCCGGTTGAACTTGAAATAAGGCGTACTGTAGTAAAGAGAATGGCTAACGTACTGCAGGAGAAATTCCTGAAAGAGGTTACACTAACTTTTATTTGACCAACACCTTACTCACGGCAATACTTAGCGTATAACAGCTACTTTCCTGGTTTCAGAAGTTATGCCGTTGTTCACATTAATCAAATATATCTGATCAGTTGTTTTGAAGTTAAGGTAAACAGTTTGCTGTCCATTAATACTAACATTCTCTGAGTGTACCCTTGTACCTGTGGTAGTATAAACATTGATCATATACTTGCTTGTCTCTTCATTAGCAAACGTCAACACCATACCTGCTTCATTAATTGCATCAATCTGCCAACCGAAATTGATATTGTCTCTATCATTTATCATGATGGATTTGTCATGTGAAGGACATGATTGATAAAATGTTTCTAATCCAGGATAAACTAAATAAACTGACTCTATACTTCGGCAAGTAATAAGGTGCGCTTCGCATGAATGTGAATCACAATAATCCGATTTCATGTAAGCTTTTCCTGTTAACATACAAGCTGCAGAGTCATAACCTGCAGTATGGACCAGGCAAAAGCCAAATTCATCATCTCCAGCACCAATATTATTATAAATACCCACAATTGACAGGTCGTTCTCATTTGTAAGAATAGAATTCTCAGGAGCCCAGTAATTGGTTGCTTCAACTTGCTTTCCCTGAGGAATTGGATACTCTGAATACATTTTGAATTCTGGACCTCCTGATAACAGATTAGTTGCATCAGCAATTTTATAGCTATATAAACGTTGAGATCTTTCGGCTTCAAAGAGATTACCTGTAATATAAATATTCGATTTATTGTAGTGCATTATATGACTTCTTGCCGGCCATGGCTCATTGTTGTATGAAAATGTGTACTTAACAGGTTGTTGAATTACCTGGCCTAAACTACCGATTTCCATTATGGCAAAGTCATACTTATCACTGTTCATCAGCATCAGGAAATTTCCGTTGCTTGAATACTCAACATCAACTCCCGAAAAGCGGTCAGTGCCGAAGCTATACGTATTACTCCATAGTAGATTAAGGTTCATGTCAATTTTACCGGCGAATGGGCTATAATATCCTTCAGTTGACTGTTTTGTGTTTATACCTGTAAAGATAATTTCCTGTTCATCATTATCTATTTCCATATCAGTTACAGCACTAAGTATCGGAATAACTGAAACATCATCAGGATCAAAAACAAGAGCCTGAGCTGAGGTTGGATTAGCAAAGTCAATTTTTAAAATGAATCCTTGTGATTTACCTACTAAGTCATTCATATTCATCTGTGGTAATACATTCTCACATAGGATACCAGAAATATAAACTGAATTGTTCCTTTCAGAATACTTTATTCTTAAACCCACAGAATTTTTATCCTTCTTATCAACAGGATAAGATATATTGTAAAAATACAAATTAATAGGAGTCATGGTTCTGCGATCATAAATTCCCATAAATGGATATCCTGAATAATCATTAGGAATATCAGGATAATAAATACCGGTTCCAACGGCATATTGATTCTCAGTTGATGGGAACACAGCAAAATCGGTTAATGCAATATTTTCGACTATTAACTCACCTATAACTCCCTGACCAATAAAGTTACCAGTAACAGACTGTCCTGATACTTTATTGTTAACAGTAAGAAAATCAGTATTGTTACCAATTACAAATTCTTTTTGAACTCCATCTACAGTACCTCCCTCAATGTTGTGGGAGTAGTGTTTTTTGTAATCAGAAAGGAGTCCATGATTTGATTTCTCAAATAATTGTGCCATGGCACTGACAGTTAAAAATGCTAGTAAAACTAACGTTGTTAAATTTTTTTTCATTTTTTTAATTTTTAAAAAATAATTGGTTAAAAGTTTTCATGATTCAAATCAATCTCTCCCGATAGCAAATATAAATACTTTTATTTCATTGTTAACACAATAACAATAACTTTTAAAATATTTATTATCTTTGTCATGATACTTTCCCAAAACATTGGCGTTATGAGAACAAATACCAAAGTGCCACTATATCTGGTTTTCTTTTTAATCATACTTTATAGCAAAGAATTATCTGCCCAGGGCAAACAAGCCAACTACTGGTATTTTGGTCAACAAGCAGGCATAACTTTTCAACAGGGTAGCCCTCCAATAGCTTTGACGGATGGGAAATCAAGTAGTCCTGTTGAAACAGGTACTGCTTGCATGTCAGACAAAGATGGTAATCTGCTCTTTTATTCTGATGGAAAAACTATCTGGAATAAGAATCACCAGATTATGACCAATGGAAATGACATGGGTACCTGGTCAACTCAAGGTGGCATGATTGTGCAGGACCCGGGCAATGAAAACAGGTATTACTTTTTTAATTTTGCTACAACCGGCATACCTGCAACCCCATATAAGTTTCAGTATTCAGTAATTGATGTAACAAATGGTATTGGCGAGGTAGTTCCTGATCAAAAGGGTATTTTTTTATACTTTAACACTACCTCTCATTTAAGCGCTGTATTACATTACAACATGGAAGATGTTTGGGTGGTTACTCATGAACTAGGCATTAACAGTTTTATTGCGTTTAAAGTAACTGCTAATGGAGTTATAACTACTCCTGAAATTAGTTATGCAGGTACTCAATACACACATGTAACCGGTTATATGAAAATATCATCCGATGGGAAATGGCTGGGTGTAGGTAATTTTCTTGATTATTTAACAGAGTTGTATCATTTTGACAATAGTACTGGGATCGTTAGTAACCAAAATGTGGTTACAATACCTGTTAGGGCCTGGGGGGTAGAGTTTTCACCCGATAATACCAAGTTTTATGCAAATGGAAATTCTTTAGATTTTTATCAATATGACCTCACTTCTGACGACCCCATTCAGATTGCAGCTTCTGCAGTACCTTTAACAAATGAACTATTTGGTTCAGGTGCCTTGCAGCTTGGACCAGACGGGAAGATATATGTCAGTACACCAGGAACCGGAAGTTATCTGGGTGTTATTCATGACCCTGATAAAAAAGGGCTATTATGTAATTTTCAACTGAACGCTATTTATCTTGAAGGGAGAACATATATGAATGGATTACCAGTATTTATGCAATCATATATGCGCAACCCTGAATTTACCACCAGCCAGCATTGCAGCGGTACACCTACTCAGTTTAATATTGTAAATACCAATGGCATTGACTCAGTGCTGTGGAATTTCCATGACCCCGGTAATGCACCCAATGACACTTCCACTTTGTTTTCACCTTTATACACTTTTTCAACTGCCGATACTTTTTATGTTGAGTTAACGGCTTATTCAGGTTTATTGCATCGCACGGTCATTGATACCGTGATAATTTTTGAAACCCCTTCACCCGATCTTGGAACAGATACTACCTATTGCCCGAATGAACCAATCTATTTAACCCTTGATGCCGGTTCTGGTACCAACTACAATTGGAACGGCAGTTTAACCCCCGGTGACAGCACCTTTGTTGTTACTGATGTTGGCACTTACACTGTAAGGGTAAGTGACAATGGATGTGCCGGCAGGGATACTATCCAAGTTGCACGTTATGAAGAGGCCATAGTAAGTGTTGAGCCAAGTATCATCCCTTCTAACTGCGGACAAAGTAACGGTGCCATTACGGGTATAGAATTTACAGCTCCTGATCCATATACCGTTATATGGCTTGATGCACTTGGAAATCAAATTATCACAACTGGCAATGACCTGGTTAATGTGCCGGCAGGCAGCTATACTGCCCAGGTTACATACGGGTTTAACTGTATAACTGAGTTTCTATATGCCGTGTATGATCAAAACGGCCCTGTTATAGCCAGTGCATCCGCACAAAATGATGACCACTGCAACCAAGGCATGGGAAGCATAATCGTTACCCCTGAAACCGGCAATGTTACTGATTACCTGTACAGCTTGAATGGGACTGATTATTACCCATTAACCGGTGAAATAACAGGTCTAACAGGTGGCTCACACATCATCACCATCAAAGACCAGGCCGACTGCATCAGTGCACCGGTTTCAGTTGAGGTGCTTAATATTGAAGGCCCACAAGTTAACTGCGTTCCTACCCATGCAACCGGCGGTAATGCCAACGGCACAATAACCGTTAACTCTGCAGGTACTAACCTTACTTATCAACTCAACAGTGGGCCGGTTCAAACAACCAACATATTTACCGGACTTGCGCCGGATAGTTATACCGTTACAGTAACCGATGCATTTAACTGCTCAAGTCAGTGTGAGGTTACCATTGAAAACAACCAGGGCATACCTTTATCAGCCATGGCTGGTGGGGCAAAAAGATGTTTGAATGAACGTGCCAACTCCAACATAAGGGTAAGCGGCGTAATGGGGGTTAAAGATTTTACTGCCTCACTCACTTTTGATGGACAAAAGCTGCAATGTATTAACTTTAATGATTCATTATCCGGCATAATACCAACCGTATACCCTGCTACCTCACGCGTAGTGCTTGAGTGGCATGGAAGTGTACCCTTGACCTCCAATGACACTATTTCACTGGGAGAGCTGGTATTTGAAACCCTGCAGGCAGGCTTTGCTGATATCAACTGGAATTCACCCCCTGAAACCAATTTTACCGATGAGAACGGCAATGCTATATACCCTCAATTCCACCACGGGCAAATACAGGTACATGAGTTGCCGGTTGTTGAACTAACCAGCAAAGAAATTTATTGCCAGGGTGATAGCATAAAAATGGAACCTCAAGTGATAGGAGGCACCACACCTATGATATGGCAGTGGATTACGCCTGAAGGAATCAAAATGGTGGAAAGTATCAATATTGATTTTGCCACAATAAACCACTCAGGCCAATATATGTACAGCGTAGTTGATTACTTTGGCTGCGCAGATTCTGTAATCAAAACAGTACAAGTAACACCGCTACCCACTGCCAACTTCCCAACCAATAACGGCACCATTCCATATGAGCAAACATACTTACTACAAGCCACCCAGGGTTACGCTTCCTACGAATGGAACACCGGTGATACTCTCTACTACGTTACTGTCACAACTGAAGGCGATTACACCGTAACCATGAAGACTGCCGAAGGCTGCGAAGCCATAGAAAGTGTATATATGCTTGAAACCTACATCCCAATACAAGTCCCCAATGCCTTCACCCCAAATGGTGACGCTCTAAACGACATCTTTAAACCTGTGGTAAATGCAGAACTGGTGCGTCAATTCAGCATGAGCATCTACAACAAGTGGGGTCAAAGGATATTTGAAACCACTAATGCAGCTGAAGGCTGGGATGGAGATGCTGCCCTGCCAGGTATTTACAACTGGGTGATTTCTTATTCTAATGTAGTTGGGAAGGTATTTCAGTTGAAGGGGAGTGTGATGGTGGTGAAGTGATGGGATACATTTCCATCCATCGTTCAGACGCCAGCATGGCGTCTATACACCGGGGTTGCGTTAAATGTTTATTTTTTCATGCCATGGATGATTCATGTCATAACACCATCAGATGTAGAGACGGCATGTTGGCGTCTGAACGAGTTCTTCTGATCTCAGGCAAGTTTAACAAAGTTGTCTTCCAGTTTCACGTTAAAGCTTATCTCTGCTTTCAGAGCCTTAAAGACTTTTAAGATGGTGTCGATTGTCGCACTGTTGGCACTGCTTTCAAGTTTAGAAATTTGAGCTTTCTGTACACCTACAAGTTTCCCAAGTTCCTCTTGAGTCAAACGTCTTTCTTGTCTGGCGGCTTTAATCATTTTCCCCAAAACGTCCATACTAAGTTCATACTCGTATGCGTCACGCTCTGCTGTTCCAATTTTGCCGATATGCTTATCCTTCAACTCGGCAAGAGAATAAGTTTTGGTTTCTTTATGTGGCATATGATTACTTTTTTGGCTTGTTATTGAAATATGTGTCTTTTAATCTTATTGCTCGGTCGATTTCGTTCTTTGAAACTTTGTCAACCTTTTTTATAAAACCGTGAGTTGCTATAACCAAGGTTTCTTTATTATCTGTCTTGTCCCAAAAAGCAAGAAGTCTGATTTGAAGTCCTGCATGTTTTGTACGAAACTCCCAAATATCGTTCTGTAGTTTCTTTAAAAGTTTCGCGTCGTTGGTCTGCTCAGCAAGGTCAATATTGTATAAGATTTTTTTGATAGTCTTATGGTCAAGTGTCGAAATAAACTTATCAGCTTCTTCTAAAAACCTTGTTTCAAAGTACTTCATTAAATACAGTTTAAAGTAAACACCACAAAGATAAGAAAGTTTCTAAATTTAGAAACATTATTTTCAACTAACTGCATACCAACAAAAAATCTTTTGTTTCGCACCTACGGCACAGGCGCGGTGCATTCCTCCCTTTCAGACGCAATCATTGCGTCTCTACACCGGGTTGCGTTAAACGTTGATTTATTCATATCTCCACGTCCTTCGCAACTTGTGTTTATTCGTATTTCTTTGCCTGAAGAATTGAGTGGTAACTCTCATAACTTATTTAAAGTTTATTCATTAATGAGATGTCTTGAGCAGATTATTTAAGTGCTTATATTTGTAAGAAAAACAATTATGGATATCACATTCGAAGGAAACAAGAAAGTAATAGCCGACTACAAAGGCTTTCGTATAGTAACCGATCAACCCGTAAGAGCAGGTGGTGATGGCACTGCACCCGCACCATTTGATCTTTTCCTGGCATCAATGGGCACATGCGCCGGCATTTACGTTAAATCATTCTGCGACCAACGCGGCATTCCAACCGAAGGTATCCGCCTAACCCAGGAAACCATCCATAACCGTGAAACCCAGCTTATCAGTGACCTCACCATCACCATCTACCTACCCGAAAGCTTCCCTGCAAAATACAAAGATGCAGTAGTCAACGCCGCCAACCTTTGCGCTGTAAAGAGGCACCTGCACAATCCTCCAAATATGGTGGTTAAGGCTGTGATTGAGCAGGTGGTTTAGGGTAATAAGAAAACCGCTGTTAACAATATTCTGGAAATCAAAAACTAAAGCAGAGCGATAGACAAAGTCTTCGCTCTCTTTTGATATGTAGAAAGCAAACTAAGCTTCAAGCTATCCTATAAAGAAGGAGCCCCAGTTCTCCATTAAGTTTGCTTTTCTATTGTTTTAAAGCACTTTATATAGAACACCTATCCTATGGGAAAGGCATCACCAACCATGAAAGCTATTACGATTGATAAGATGCCATATGTAAATAACACTAAAAAGCATACAAAAAATCATCATGGAACCAAATGGAGGCATGTCTTCTTCTGATCTCCCAATTAGTAATTGCCAAAGCCGATAAAATAAATATTGCAAAGTTGAATTATTCTTTATTCATTCTAAAAATTGTCTTTTCCTGATTATTTTATCACTCAATAAGCACGTTAACTTATAAAAAATCATCTGAATTATTTCAGACTAATTATCAATCGTCTGAAACTATTTATCAAACGTAGGCTTTCATCGAATATTCGTAAAATATTGGATAGGTCAAATTGATAAGTTTTAAAGGATAAAAGGCTATTGCAGGAGTTAAGATAACTTAGCAACCTGCATCATAACCATTGGTGCGCTGGTGGTTATAAATCCTCCAGTTTACAATCTCAATTGATTAATGACAAAAGGAAAGGTATTCCAAATAATAAAAGAAATGGAGTCAGGAATATTACCCAAAAAGGTATCACTTTATTAAAAATGCTATTCTTAAATCGCCTTTTTAAAATAGCATAATTATTCATGCTTACCTTTCTATAATGTCTTTCATTTAAATACCAGAGTATAAAAACAAGAGGTATAGCTATCAGATATTTGAGACTATAGCTATCATTGCGACCGATTTCAAAGTTATCATAAAACCCCACAAACTTAAAGGCAATCATCAAAAGAGACCCTGCAATTGAAGTTTGAAGAAACAAAACTAATGCTATAGACCTAGGTTCTGCATTGTGCTTGAACTTAGTCTTCATTGCAGAGATATATGAGCGAAAAAATACGTAGTCAAAAAGTACCATAGTTCTATTTACACTTCAGGTACTATTTAAAACAAACCTAAAATTTCTTTATATAGGAAAGGTAAAATTAACAGTCCTGCTCCTATAAAATATAACATCCAGACTTTAAACTTCGCATTAAGTGGGTGGTTTCTGAATTTGCTAACCAATGTTTTGTGCTGTTTTTTGTATTTCAAGAAATTTAACAGATCTACTAATATAGCAAATACAACAATGCCAATTTTCAAATAAATTTCATTAATTGGCAGTTTCCAAATGCCTACTTTCCCATCCAGGGTAATATCTGCTATCATATAAATAGAAAATATCATTAATATTTGTAAAAATGACAAGTACATGGCTGCAGTTGAAACTGGCGTACTACCTTTTTCTTTTTTATCGTAATAACTGTATAACCTATAGAATATATAATCAAACATAAAGATCAATTTAGTTTTATCTATTGTAAATATCGTCAACTAAGGGTGCTCCGATAGCATTATCTAAATGTTGCCCTATCGATCGCCCTGAAATGCCTAGTGTAATCATATCTGCCATAAAGTAACTTCCACCAATTATCCAACCTGCAACTGGTATAGCAGACATACCAACCATTCCTACATTCAATAAGTGTGAAGCTCTTAATTCACCATCAATAGCAATATCACCAATTGCTAAAATACCGCCAACATAAGTTATTTTTCGGCTTGCATTCTTCAAAATACCATTGAACCCATGTTTAATGGCTCGTGTTTGAATGTTAATACTATTTCCTTTAAAGTATTTACTGATCTTGTAAGAATATTTCCATTGTTGTTTATTACTCATGGAATTGATTCCATATTGAGCTCCTCCAGCAATTGTTCCAAGATTTGAAGCAATATAATTCGCAATGTCCATTCCATCCAAGTCTCCACCATAATTTCCCCACCATTTCGGTATTCCACCACTGAGACGGCCACTTCCAGGTATCCCATTAAAATCTACAACTTCTACTTCTTCTAACCATACACCTGGAACATCAGGGCGTGCTAACTTTTCCCTTTTCTCAAGATTCATGTTATTGATATAATTCATTGAACTATTGGGGCCGTAAATATTATCAAATGTCTTTTGCGACATCAGGTAAAAATTCCCTTCCCTACTTCTAAAACTATCAGAGTAATGGTTACCCGAACCGGGGCTCATATTGTACCTGCCTATATTAACACCTGCCCAACTTGTATTCTGATTCCAATACCAAGGCTTATAGTTGTATCCACTGGGATCAATATATTTTAATGGATTGTTTAGAGCATAAGTGTACAGATTATAATTATCTGTTAAATGAGGATTTTGAACTACCGGATCAGGTGATAAGAATCTTGCTACGAATGGATCATACAAGCGACCACCCATGTTGATTAAACCAAAATCATCCAGATGTTCATGTGATGTGTAGCCATAGGCAAACTTATGTGTTGAAGGGACGTTATTAAAAGACCAGTCAACCGGGTTGCGCCTTCTGCCCCAAGGATCAAATGATAATCGTTCAATTACATTCCCATCAACATCAGTAATAAGGTTATATGAAGATTGATGGTCTTTGAATATATAAAACAGTTTGTCGTTCTCATCAATTACCCCAAACACGCCATCACTACTAATTAAAAAGTTTAGCTTCTTGACAGTACCTGTTTGCCAATCAACTATTTCCTCATAGTTGCTTAGGTAGTAATGACTTTCTATGGCAGTGTTTAGATTGGAGGTAAGGAACTTATTTGTTCTAATTCTCTTGTTAGAAGAATTATATTCAAATTGCAACGTAGTTGAAACACCATTAATATCTTGTGTAATAGTATCAACATGGTTAAAGTGATTATAGGAAATACGTTGCGGTTTTACTTCATTAATGTAATTAATTGTTGGTTCATTTATTTTCGACACAAAGTGAGGTGATATATTATAACCATAATTACCATTTAATTCTGTAACATCTGATTTATTTTGGATATTCCCGTTAAGTTCGTAGTTGATGCTGTATTGTGTTTGAGAATTAACTGACCAACCAGTTAATCTATTATTGGAAAACTCATCGTCGTAAGAAAAATTTTCTTGCAAATTATACATGTTGTCACTTCTGGAAATCAAATTCCCGGTAAGAGGATCAAAATTATAGCTAAGACTTTGAATCTCCTCTTCACCTGGTGATTTAACAAATCGCTGAGTACGTATTGAATTCAATAGACCTAGATCACTATACATTCTTCCATGAGATATATTAAGACCGTACCAAGAACTGGTCAAAAGACCAAAATTATTATAACTAGAAGCGTTCCATAGAAGATTATTTGATGTTCCATTCCTTACTTCTGACATATAACCTTCTGAGTTATAGATATACTTTATAATAAGACCAGAAGGATAAATCATATTTTCTATTTCACCTGTTTTTTGATTATAAAGATACTGAGTTTCGAACAAACGATTATCGATTTTTTCTATTTTTTTTGTATTTCTATTGAAGGAATCATATACCAGGTTTGTAATAAGCGTACTTTGATCTGAAAAGGTCTTTGTAATATCGCCTATATTCGTGAAGCCGAGTTGATCTTTGCCTTCAATATAATCAATATTTGTCTGTTCATTATTATTATTGCTTAGGTTTATAAGACGACCAAAGTAATCGTAGCGGTATATTGAGATAGTTCCATCAGGATATGTTTGAGTTTCAAGTTCTCCAAATGCATTGTACGTATTAACAGTTGTCCCTGCATCAAAATTTATAATTTTAGTCATATTGCCCGCTTCATCATACTCATAATGTATTGGAGTACCATTTGTAATCACAGACAAAATCTGACCTGCGGCATCATAACTATTGCATATATAACCAGTTTTTTCCTCTATGACATCTTCAGTTCCAATCATATTATATATGATTGACTTGTATTCTTCTGTTTGTAAATTATTAATTGTCTTAACTCTCCCATTATAAATAGTTTCCAGTTTAACCTGGTTGGGTAACTCCTTCAAATATTCTCTGCCTAAATCATCATAATAACATGTCTCAAATTGTGTAGGTATACCGGGAAATGTAAACGGCATCGATGTTTTTAATAACCTGCCATATTTATCATATATTAGTTGTTGCGCAATTAAATTACCTGAATATCCTTTACTTATTTTGTTGATTTCACGACCATACTTATCATAGAAGACATATGTTTTATTCCATTGTTCTTCCAAATCCTTTGGTTTTTTATATTCTATTGTATAGTATAATGCATTGGTAGGAGGTGTGAAATCACTACAATCAGAAGCCCACTTATAATACTTTTCTATTTTAGTCAAATCAGGATTAACGATTTCTGTTAGCCGTTCAAATTCATCATACATATATAGGGTGGAATTACTATTGACATCCATTATACTATCATTTAGTAGATTCCCAGTGAATACATCATATTCAAAGTGCTTGACTATATCATTGTTTGGAGTTGGTGCTTTTTCAATACTCTTTGTCATAAACCTGCCATAGAGTGGAGGAGTTAAGTCATACTCGAATTCTGATACACGGCTAATAGATACATAATCAGGTTGATCCAAATTACTCCGCCCAGTTGTAACTTCTCTTGTCATGTTACCATATATGTCATAATTATATTTCACCGTTTTGGTTAAATTATCAGATCCATTTGGTATCATTATAATAGAATCAACTAAATACGGCCTATTTTTTATGTACTCGATCAGGTATTTTTCAGTAATACTCTCCGCAATATTTGGATCTTTTTGTTTATGATAATACTCCTTTGCAATGATTGTTGGCCTATTTATCAACCAATTTGCTTCGTCGTATTCATATTCAGTGTGTATTGAGCTACGCCATGAATAGGTTTGCGGATCATCTACTTCGAGATTTTCATCTTTTATTGTTTCAGTATAAAGAGGATTGCCATATAAGTCAATTGACTCCTTAGGTTGATTATTAATAATTATTCCCTTGTATGTGTGTTCCTGATTATTCTCCCATTCTTTGGTTATAGTTTTTGTTATAGCTGGATAGAAATTCAAAGTTCCTGGTATACCCGGAATAAATGACAGAAAATTTCTTTGCTCATAGATTAAGTTATTATTAATTACTTTTTCAGTTTTTGACTTATGTAAATAGTAGTACTTTCCATTGTCATGCAATATTTCATAAAATTCTTTTGTGATTAAAGGGCTTACTTCACTATTAAGATAGCTAATAATGTTCGTTTCAGTGAATCCCATAAAACCTTTTCCGTTGGACAATTGCCTTGGATTATGAAACTTATATTCTTTTCTGTCTAATTTATTGGAGTTGTCTCCAACCACAAACGATTCTTTGACAAGTAATTCATTTAATCGAGCTTTTATAATAGGAAATTTCCCAAATGAATTACTATAATTGTTAAACTTTTGATATTCAATCACTCTGACAACATCATGACCATCACTGATTTGAGTTATAACATTACGTCCGATAGAGTTATCATAATACATTTTTAAAGTTAACAAACTATAGCCTGGTAGTTTATCATCAAGAGGTCTATGATCTTCAAAGCCTAAAATAATATCAAATATCCCATTGCCATCAAAATCGCCAATTCCACTATATAGGTTATCAAAGGATGTATTTATTGGAAACGTATTAGTTTTTGATAAAGTTTTAGTACCACAAGGAAGTGTGTAATTAATATTTATCACAATATTTGAACCACTAAAACTAATCATTGCACAATCGGTTCTGCCGTCATTATTAAAATCGCACTTGAAACCAGAATTGGAAATACCAACTACTTCGTCCATGCTCTCAATAAAATCAAAACCATAGCCAAAATATATGGTAGTTTTTAATCCGGAAAACTTACAAATATCAATCTTTCCATCGCCGTTAAAATCATTAAAACTTACTCCATCACATGTACCCAAATTTTCATATCCCATTTTTTTGAAAGTATCATCAACAAATGAATATATAGTATAAAAATGGCTTGTTTTTCTCTTTGTTATTATGTCCATAATACCATCAGCATTAAAATCGGTCGATGAAACATAATTGTCTTCTATAAGTGGTATTGTAATTCCGGTGGTTGAAAATAAAAGTGTGTTAGTGGCACTTAGTGAGCCTTTAAGTAATCGTAGTTCAGTACGATTCGAATTTAGGGCTATTATATCTATGATGTCATCACCATTATAATCACCAACATCAAACTTGCTATATTTTGGTAGAGTTAATACAAGTGTATAGTTTTTTGTATTTATATCATAATCATATATTTTGGTAGCGTCTGAATCTGAAATAATTAACTCATCATCTCCATTTAAATCCCAGTCAATTGCCTTCATTTCAAAGTCACATGCAAAACATTCTGAAACTAAAGGTATTTCAATTGCTCCAATATTAATCACCCCAGGTGAAATACCATCATCATTGCGTTTAAATCTAAGTATAGCGCTTACATCCTTGTTATTTCCAAAAAAGTCAAGTGCAATAATTTTCACAGTTGCGATCTGCTTATTCTCAAAATGACCACCAGGCATTTCCTTGTAATCAGGACAGTAAAATTGCCATTCAAATTTGGTTTCATTTAATGAAATGAATGTCGAATTTTCATCTAATACTGAAAGTTTAATACTTTTAACAAAATAATTCTCAGCAATTGCATTTTCAGTCTCATAGTAATCTATAGAATACTGTTTTAGAAGCTTTGAATTGTATTCAATTGAAACTGATGCCAGAAAATCAGTGATTTTAAGTTTGAAAGGTTCTACATTATTATATGGTCCAGAATAACTTTCATATCTCATATATTGATATTCAGGAGAGTAACCATTTCTATCGTAATTAAATACTATTCGATAATTATCAGATAACGGTGCTTTACCGGGAACACGATAATTAGTATATTCTATAGACAAAGGGTGGATCTCACCAAGTTCATAATTTTGTCCATAATTATATTCAATCATATTATTATTTCTGTCGTATTCTCTTGCAATATGCCATGTTAATGCCAAGTTAATTCCTGTACCTGAAGTCTTATAATATTGAACACTTGCGTTTGATGAACCATATTCAGCAATTGTACCATTTTTTCTATAAACTATGAAATACCCATGCGGAAACTCATCAGAAGGGTTATTGAATATAATTTTAGAGAATTCGTCAATTTCGGTTCGGTATTCAATTCCATCTTGCAAGGTAGCTTTTCTTATCAGATGTTCTCCATCAATCAGCATTTCATCATTTTCAAAATCAATTGTTTTTTTCTTACCAGAATAATAATTTGTGCTATTGCTCCTGGTAATAGACGAAAAACCAGCAATACTCCAAGCTTGTCCCATAATATTTTGCCCCCCTGAACTATTATAGACAAATGCTAATTGGGGTTCCATTCCCATTCTACCTTTAGGAATTTCAATGGGTATGGTGTATGTCGCAACTCCATTTGGAGCCACACTAAACATACCGGGTAATGAACCAACTTTATTTGTAGTTTGGGCAAAAAGCGAACAAACTAAACCTGCAATTAGAATTGCACTAAAAAAATATTTCATGTTTTAGATTTTAATGACTTTGTGTAAAGTTTGTTTCTTATTATGAAGGATAATGAAATAGTAGATTCCACTTGGTTGACTTGATAAATCGACTTCGTATTTACTATCTGACCATGCAACAATATTTATGTCAATATGCGATACTTTTGAATTGACAACTTTCAAAAAGTCGGATTTCAATTCAACGGTGTTCTCGAATTCAATCCAAACCTTGTCTTCAGTGATGGTAGGATAGATGAGGAAACAGCTAACTTTTAGATTAGCTGTATCAATCGCCAAGGATTGTGATTTCAATTTGGAAATACTTGTAGATGTTCTATTTCCACCCTCGTCAGAACCAAAAGCAATGATTGTTTGACTGTACGAAGGGACGGAAATAAATAATGAAAACAATAAAACGATATTTCTCATAGCAGCTTTTTCTGCAAAAATGGGCAAGAATAAAGTGCTAATATTGACATTTAAGTAATAAACTTAGTACCAACTGGAATAATTTTAGAACTTATTTGTTCTTAATTATTTGTCAGTTTATCTATAAAATCTTGCAATGTTTTGATGTGATTGGCCTGAATTTTTATAATATTCAGTATCTCTCCATTTTTTGTACACTTAGAGCAATGGTCAGTGAAAGAGGCTTGAATATCTCTGGTTGAGAATATATTGGAAATATCAATTTCTAATATTTCAATCAGCAAAATGAATCTTTCAACTGTTAGCCTGGTTTCCCCACTCTCGATTTTACGATACGCACTCTGGGTAATATCCAGTCTGGCACCAACGTATGACTGCGAATATCCTTTCTGTAATCTTTCCTTTTGCAATAGTAGAAGTACATCTTTCATAGGTTATAGAATATTAAATTTGATATTGGTTAAAACACGTCCTATTTTCGATGTCAATCATCTCGTAAACCTATAAAATTAATTATGTAGTATTAGACCAAATTATCAATCGTCTGAAACCATTTATCAAACGTAGGCTTTCATCGAATATTCGTATAATTCTGCCGGATCTATTCTGTTAAATACATTTAGTGCTTATTTACTGACAAACCCCAAATTTTCACTGCCAAATCAAATTTCTGGTACAATTTTTGACATATTATATTACCTTTTAGCCTACATTTTTAGTACGGTTAGAGTACGTTTACTCTACGGTTACTCTACCCTGTGGGTAGAGTAACCGTAGAGTAAACGTAGAGTAAATTTATTTTATTTGTAGTGTTAATGGCAACCAATCAAAAAATAACCAACTTAATTTTTTTCTATTATGGCAATTGATAAAGGAAATGGTCCTGAGGGATCAATGGGAAATATTGTTCATTACATGTTGAAGGGCAAGAAAGTGATGCGCCTGAAGCCGGCACACATGACCAATCCACAAACAACAGCGCAAACGAATCACCGTACGAAGATCATTCTTTCGAGCAGGTTTGTGAAGGCAATGAATAATTTCATAAAAATAGGCTACCAGGCTACATCGCTTGATTATCCATCAAACGAAGCACGTCAATATCTTATGAAGAATTGTTTTGCTATCACAGAAGCCGGTCCACTGCTGGAATACCATACTGTGGTATTGTCGCGCGGTGAGATCAGGAAACCTGAAGAAACTGAAATGTCCATTCATGACAGTTCTGCCAATGTGTCATGGAAAAAGCCGGTGCCGGGCGATTATAATGATGGCAGCGACAAAGTGATGATAGCAATGTTCAGCGAAGAGGGTGAATTCGGCACATCGTGGTTGCTGAGCAATGTTGCCCTCCGCATGGATGGTAATGCCGTATTACAAATTCCGGTTCACACCAAACCGATACATGTATGGATGTTCTTCCACAATGCTGATAAAGCTGTCGGCGAAAGCAGAAAGAAAGTGTCAGACTCGGTTTATCTGGGTGAAATTGAGTAATAAATAAAAGCCGGTAGTTATACCGGCTTTTATGTTTTTGATCAGTTCTGGTTTATTTTCAAAAAATCACTAATTCAGTTTTGCAACATCGTTTCTGCAGCTTTCTTTTGGGCCACTTTCACATGAACAGCCAAGGCGCTGACCGGTATAGGGGTCCACACTGCTGCATTGTTTCTTAAACTCGCCACCCTTTTTTACAAACATTTTAATTGCAATTCCCGCAAGGGCAACGGCAACCAGTATTACGCTTAACAACAACAATTTGAGTATCATTTTCTTTGCTTTTAATATACAAAATTACAACTTTTAATCTTTAATGCCGGTTCGCCGACTTCAATTCTTTAACCGCTAAACCCTGTTCCTGTGTTCGCCGGTTATATCAAACGGGGAACTGCCTTCTGAATTCATAACAAACTATTGCGGTTGCAACTGAGGCATTGAGTGATTCTGACAGTGATGTTGCAGCCGCCGGGATTGTTAGTTTTGTTGTGACAAATGACTGAACATCTTGTGCTATTCCCCTTGACTCATTACCTACAATAATAATGCCGTAGGGCGACAGCTTAATTTTTGCCGGATCTTCACCATTGAATAAAGTACCATAAACAGGTACGCCGCTGTTTTGTTGAAGATATTCGGTTATTGAAACACAGTGCAATGGCATGCGGAAAACCGATCCCATGCTTGCCTGAACAACCTTCGGATTCCAGAAGTCCACTGAGTCATCGGATGCAATAACCCTGTTAATGCCAAACCACTCGGCTGTGCGGATGATAGTGCCCATATTACCGGGATCGCTGATATGGTCAAGCAAAAGGACCAGTTCTTTGTCCGGTTTAACCGGTGAGGTAGGTGCTGGTATCCTGGCAAGTGCCACTACTTTATTGGGTGTTGTGAGGTTACTGATCTTCTGAAGTTCATGTTCTTTGATTATTTCAACATTCCTTACGTCTGATGCAGGTTTCCAGTCGTCCAACGCATATATCTGGGCTGTTTCATGATTGGAGCTGAGCAGCTCATCAACCATCTTCACACCTTCCACCACATACAAACCAGCCTCTTCCCGTCCGCGAGCGTGGCGAAGCGATTGTATCAGCTTTATCTGGCTTTTAGAGATCATCAATCCGGCTTTTAGAGATACTTAATCTGGCTTATAGAGATCATTGGTCTGTTTATCAGAGGTCATCAAACGAGGCGAGTATGATTGCCTTTAAACAGGGTACAAATTACAACAAATTATATAAATTAAAAAATCCCGACCAGAGCCGGGATTTTTCAGATATCACTTAAACCAAATTATTCTGCGATAACTTCAAAGCTTACCAGTACGGTAACGCCTTTAGTAAGCATAACTTTTGCTTTATATTCGCCAACCTCTTTGATCTTATCGCCATCGAGATGAATCTTCTTGCGATCAACATCAAGGTTGAACTGATCTTTAAGAGCTTCAGCAACCTGGAGAGCGTTAACTGCACCAAATATTTTACCGTTAGCGGCAGCTTTAGCACCAATTTTAACGTTCACAGCTTCAAGCTGTTTAGCCATTCCTTCAGCTTCCTTGCGGATTTTATCTTCCTTGAAGGCTTTCTGCTTCAGGGTTTCAGCGTTCATTTTCCTGTTAGGTTCAGTAGCCATAATTGCCAGACCCTGTGGGATAAGGTAATTACGGGCATAACCATCGCGCACTTTCACCAGGTCAGTGGCAAACCCAAGGTTGGGTATATCTTTTTTAAGAATTACTTCCATGTTCTTTCCTCCTTATTTTAAAAGATCGGCCACATAAGGCATAAGGGCAATATGACGGGCCCTTTTTACCGCCTGTGCAACTTTACGCTGAAACTTGGTTGAAGTACCGGTAATGCGGCGGGGAAGTATTTTACCCTGCTCATTAACGAATTTCATAAGAAAGTCGGCGTCCTTGTAGTCAATATACTTTATACCGCTTTTCTTGAAACGGCAGTATTTTTTCTTCTTAACATCTACCGCGATAGGTGTCAAGTATTTTATCTCTGAATTTGCTTGATTTGCCATTTAGCTTAAGATTAAGGGTTTACAGCATTAGGTTCACTTGTAGTAACTTCGTCAGCAGTACTTGCTGCCTTGTTTACGCGTTTCTTCTCGTTGTAAGCAACAGCGTGCTTATCGAGAGCAACGGTTAGAAAACGAAGAATGCGCTCATCGCGTTTAAATGCCACCTCAAAATCGTTGATCAGGCTGCCTTCTGCTTTAAATTCAATCAGATGGTAGAAACCCGAAGTCTTCTTTTGGATGGGATAGGCCAACTTGCGTAAGCCCCAATGATCTTCGTGTATGATTTCAGCCCCCTTGTCTTTCAGAAATTTCTGAAATTTTCCAACCGCTTCCTTCATCTGTTCATCAGACAAAACGGGAGTCATAATGAAAACGGTTTCATAATTTTTCAACATGTGTTCTTAAGTTTAATTGCTATTATTCAATAGGTTTTTGAAACGGACTGCAAAAGTATGAAATATTTTGAAACAAACACCATTAAGTGAGTAAAAGTTACCTTAATAATGTGGGTGGTTGGGATTTGTGTGTGAAAATACAAATATTGGTGGTAATAAGTGTGGAATTTTACAGAAAAGTGAAGGAGTTTTCTTTGATTTGGGTGGGACTGGTGGGACTAGTGGGACTTGTGGGACAGGTGGGATTTGGACATTTTACTTTTTACTTTAGCCCTTAGCCTTTAGCCTTTAGCCTTATTTGGAATCAGTCATACAAAGAGTAAGATATTGTAATTTCCTGCACAGATAATCGGGTTTTAGTCGATTATGTGTGCAGAAAATGACTACTTTTACATAAAATTCTAACCAAATGGATACTATAACTCAGTTTGGTATTATCCCGATTGACTTCGGCACTCTTAAAACGGCCTATTCCACGCTAAAGTCGCATAGAGATAAAGTAAGCGATCTTGAGAAGCGAGGCTCTTTGATCAGGTTAAAGAAGGGGCTGTATGTTGTTTCGCCATCAGTTACCGGGAAAGAACTTTCCGTCGAATTGATTGCAAACCACATATATGGACCTTCATACGTTTCAATGGAAAGTGCCCTCCGGTTTTATGGGCTTATCCCCGAAACGGTATATAACACATTTTCTATGACATTGAAGCGAAGCAGAACTTTTAGTAATTCGCTTGGTCAGTTTATTTATACTTCCTGTCCACCAGATTATTACCATATTGGCATTACCAGTATAATTTCACAAGATCATGCATTTCTTATTGCATCACCAGAAAAATCGCTATGCGACTTAATAGCTCATACACCCAAATTAAATATCAGGTCGGTTAAATCATTATACACGTATTTAGAAGACGACTTGAGATTTGACATGGAGAGATTTCACATGATGAATCCTATAGTTTTCGAGAAATGCGCAGAAGTCACGAAAAAAAAGATAGAGATAATTAACATTATAAAACTGCTGAATAAATGAGTATGTTCGACGAAATGATTCAACGTTATGAGGTTCAATCAAAAAAAGATAGAGTAAATGCCACTTATGAAGTGATGCAGCAAATTGCACTTGCAGGATTATACAGAGGTGGGTTTTTTAATAAGGCGGCATTCTATGGCGGCACTTGCTTGCGCATTTTCCATGGAATGGAAAGGTTTTCAGAAGATATGGACTTTTCACTTTTATCTCATGAAACAAATTTCAATATAGAGGAATATTTCCCATCACTTATAACTGAGTTTCGTGCTGCCGGAAAAGAGATCGTTATCTCAAAAAAAGAAAAAGGAAATTTTGGAAGAGTAGAATCTGCATTCTTGAAAGACCATACTGAAACTTATGATCTGAAGTTTCAAACTGAAAAGTCAATTAAAATAAAAATTGAAGTAGATATAGATCCACCATTGAATTTTGAAACAGAACAGAAGTTATCAGTACTTCCGTTTTCATTCATGACTAACTGTTTCACCTTGCCTAACCTTTTTGCAGGTAAACTGCATGCTCTGGTGTTCAGAAATTGGAAAAATAGGGTTAAAGGACGCGATTGGTATGATTTTGAATGGTATGTAAAAAAAGCTGTTCCGCTTAACTTTTCACATCTTCAAACACGCATTAAACAATTTAATAGCCAGGATATTGATCAAGACCAATTCATGGAAATGCTAAGAGAGCGTCTTGCTTCTGCTGATATGGAATTAGTGAAGAGAGATGTAGTCCCTTTCATAAAGAACAATAATGATCTGGAAATCTGGACAAACGATTACTTTTTACAACTGGTAGAGATGGTAAAATTCAAATGAAAATATAACATCGTCATTGGTTTGGAATTTACAGCATGCAAGGAGTGAATTAATTAAAAGTAAAACTTAATTCCAAAATATACGCCGAATTATGGAATCACATTCCAAATTATACGCCGAAATTTGGAATTGCATTCCAAATTTTACGCTTTTTAGGTTAGTAGGTTACGTTTTAAGGGAAAGAAGTATTGAATTTTGTTATTCAATAAAAAATGAACTAAATACTCACAGCTATGCAATTAAAAGTCAATTTTGGCTTGAGTGTAGTCCTAAATTTGAGAACCAGTGATACAATCAGATAATATATTCAGTAAATTCTTGAGATTTGGCTGGAAAATTATTTGGATTGAAAATTCTCCAACATCTTTTCACAAATAAACTCCGCTGCATCTCCATTACCAAAAACCGGCTTGTAATTTATTGCGGGATTTTGCAGAAAATGCTCCACTGCTTTGGTAATCTTTTCTGTATCAGCATCGGCAACCAAACCTGCACCGGCATCAACTATTTCAACCCATTCGGTTTCCGTGCGGGCAATCACGCATGGTTTTTTGAAGAAGTAGGCTTCTTTTTGTACACCGCCTGAATCAGTGAGTATCATGCGGGAGTGTTTCTCGAGGCAGGTCATGTCGAGGAATGAAACCGGTGGCAGGATCTTGAGCAGGTCATTTGACTTAACTGATTCATACAATGTGCTGTCAAGGTTCTTCTGCAACAATCCGGAAGTCCTTGGATGCAGTGGCATAACGATTTGAAGGTTGTGCTTTCTGCTGATGTCATTTAACGCCCTGAATATGGCATTTAAGCGTTCAGGATCATCGGTATTGTTGTCGCGGTGTATAGTGGCAAGGATGTAGCCATTATCGCTCAGGTTGTGGTCAGAAAGGATAGTTGATCTTTCATCGGCAATTTCAGAAAAGTGCAGGGTGTTATCGTACATCACATCACCGCAATGATAGATCACCGGATGGTCAATATCGGCTTTGGCAGGCACCTCCGCACTAAATCCTTCCTTCATCAGGTTGTTGTAGCCTGTTTGGGTAGGTGTAAACAAGAGGGTTGACACATGGTCGCACATGATACGGTTGATCTCTTCAGGCATGCTCTTGTTAAACGACCTTAGTCCGGCCTCAATATGCACAACCGGAATATGAATCTTCGATGCAGCTATCCCTGCTGCAAGGGTAGAATTGGTGTCGCCATAAACAACGAGGTAATCAGGCTTATGCTCCAGGAGTATTTTCTCAATCCCTTCGATCATCAGGGCAGTTTGTTTCCCATGCATCCCACTTCCAACCCCAAGGTTGACATCAGGCTGTGGAATGCCCAGTTCATCAAAAAACACTGCCGACATGTTTGCATCATAATGCTGCCCGGTATGCACGATGATTTCATTTATCCAATCAGCAAACCTATTCTTAATAGCCCTGCTGATCGCAGCTGCTTTAATAATCTGAGGCCTCGCCCCTATAATGGTTATAATCTTTATCATTGAATCCCCTCACCCCTTCCCCTCTCCCCAAGGGCGAGGGGTATAATAATTAATAATTCAAAACTTATTCTATAAAATACTTAACTCCCCTCTCCCTCGGGGAGAGGGGCAGGGGGTGAGGGCAAGTTCTACAACTTCCCTTCATCTGCAAAGCTATAATATTTTTCGTCGCCCACTATCAGATGGTCGAGAACCTTGATGTCGAGAAACTCACCTGATTTTTTGATCTTCTCGGTTATCCTGATGTCGCTATCACTGGGAAACAAACGTCCGGAGGGGTGATTGTGGCAGAGGATGATATTTGCAGCATTTTCTTCAAGGGCCAGCTTATAAATTCTCTTGGGGTCAACCACTGTACTGTCCAATCCGCCCTCGCTCACACATTGAATTGAGAGTTTACGGTTGCCTTTGTTGAGGAAAAGTACCCAAAACTGTTCATACGGACAATCGGCAACCTGTGGATAAAGCAGTTCGAAAGCATCGCGGCTGCTTGTGATATCTTTGTTCACCGGCAGTGCCTGCGCCCTGCGCCTCATGCCCAGCTCGAGTGCAGCAATGATGGTAAGAGCTTTTGTTTCACCAATGCCCGGTATTTTAGTAAGGTCACTTAAGGTAAGTTTTGAAAGTGTAACCAAATTATTATCAGCCTGATGGAGTAATTGCCGGGCCACATCCACAGCAGTGAGTGAGCGTGTTCCTGAACGTAACAGGATTGCAATCAATTCAACATCAGTAAGGGCAGCTTTACCCTTATTCATCATTTTCTCACGAGGCTTATCATCATCCGACCACCCTTTAATTCCCTTCTCCATAACTTTGACCTGCTCCTTCATATATATGTATTTTTCAAATGCAAATATAAAAAAAGCCCCGGATAATTAATCCGGGGCTTTCAAAATCATTACATGAAAAAAATTATGCCATTTTGTTTACGAGCCTTGTTAACTTTGATTTAAGGTTACCGGCTTTATTCTTGTGGATAATGGTTTTCTTGGCAAGTTTGTCGATCATTGAAATGAGCTTAGGAAGCTTTTCAGCAGCTTCGGTTTTGTTTTCCATAGCACGGAATTTGCGAACTGCATTACGCATGGTTTTGCTGTAATAACGGTTGCTTACGCGCCTTGTTTCGTTAGCTCTGATTCTCTTTAATGCGGATTTATGATTTGCCATTTTCTATATATTCTTTATTTGTAGTCCGTAGGGGAATCGAACCCCTATTACCAGGATGAAAACCTGGCGTCCTAACCGTTAGACGAACGGACCATATTTCGTTTGTTTCGGGCTGCAAATGTACAACTATTTTTTAATCCTCCAAATAGTGTCATTCTTTTTTTCGATTATTTTTCGTCTTTTTTTTATCAATTCAAGATTTACATGCTTTTACAGCATCTCTTCATTGCCAACAAACCGTAACATCTCAGCTATCAACATGCTCTGAATCAAGAGACCAGGCAATTGATTACTTAAAAAACCGGTTCTTTAACCTCAACATGATCACCCTGGAATCTAAATCCCAGGCGTTTGCCGGTCACAAGCTTAACATCTGATGTTGCTTGTATATCACCGGCCCTGATCAGTTTTACTTCATCATAAGGTGGTGTTAGCAGGTCGAAGTTAACAGTGTAAAGGATGGCTGATTTAACAATTTGCTCCACAGCAGCAGCATCAAGTACCGAGGTAGAGAAGTTATTGTAGAGCTGCCCTATCTCGCGTTTTCCTTCTATAAAAAAATGAACATCGCGGTTAATGAACACACGCCCTATCATATAGCCAAGGTCATTGTAGCGGTTAAACCGGAATGAGTCGGCCAGGAAGTTATATATATTGATAACCCCGCAATAGCTCCTTAAAGGATCATCATTTATGTACTGGGTTTTCATCACTTCGTGCATCCTGGGGAACTGGAAAATATTGGTATGCATCATGAAAATCAAAACATCACCACCAAATGTAAGCTCCGTTCTGAATTCATCGCTTTCGCTGAGATGGAATTGCACTTTGTTGAGTTCCTTAAATTGCTGGTTGTATTCAATAACGAGGTTACGAAGCAGCGATTTGAAAAGCTCAAATGATTCAAGGGTTTTTCGGTAAACGTCCTGCTTTAACAATGACTTGTTTCGTACTGATTCAAAAACTTGTTTTTCCATGAAGTGGCATTTTTTTTCAAAGGTAAGAAAACAGATAAGTGATCAAAACTAACTTATAAACAAATTTGCGAATCGGCAAACGATGACATCTGGTATTGACTGCCTCTTATGCTTTTACAGTCTGTGCAACAATTACACCGTCGATTGCACTTGATACAATGCCGCCCGAATAGCCTGCGCCTTCGCCACAGGGGTATAGTCCGTAGACCTGTGGATGCATAAGCGTAATTTCATCGCGGGGAATGCGAACTGGAGATGACGTTCGCGATTCTACTCCTGTGAGGACAGCTTCGTTGGTTAGGTAGCCTTTCATTTTCTTGTTGAATTCAACAAAGGCCTTTTGCAGACGACTGGAAAGGAAAGGGGGTAATATTTCATGCAGATCGGCACTGACCAAACCGGGAAAGTAGGAGCATTCAGGGAGTGTTGACGATTGTTTGTTGTCGATAAAATCAACCATTCGCTGTGCTGGTGCCTTGAAAGTATTTCCTGATGCACTATATGCTTTTTGCTCTATCGACTGTTGGAAAGCCAATGAAGCAAACTCGCCATGTGCATTAAAATCAGCCCAGTCCTCAGGCTCAATGGCTACCGCGATGCCTGAATTGGCAAAAGGTGAGTTGCGCCGTGAGTTTGACATGCCATTAACAACCGTTTCGCCGGGAGCGGTGAGGGCGGGCACAATTGTGCCGCCGGGACACATACAGAAGCTAAAAACGCCTCTTCCTTCAACCTGCGTTACCAGATTATAGGTTGCAGCAGGTAAATGCGGTCCACGGTCGGGCATACGGTATTGAATGCTGTCAATAAGGGCTTGCGGGTGTTCTATTCTTACTCCAAGTGCAAAAGGCTTTGGTTGAAGGAGAATGCCCTGATGATGGAGCATTGTGTATACATCGCGTGCTGAATGACCTGTGGCGAGTATCACACTGTTAGCCGCATACTGATTTCCCAGATGGTCGGTAACGCCTTTAACTTTGCCACTCTTTACTAATAAATTTACTACCCTTTTATTAAAGAAGAAATCACCACCCGCTTCAGTAATAGACCGTCGCATACTGGCAATAATGTTGGGTAGTTTGTCAGTACCTATATGCGGGTGTGCATCGTAAAGTATTTCAGGGGAGGCACCGTGTTCAACAAATATCCTCAGGATATCAGTAACATTACCTCTTTTGGTTGATCGGGTATAAAGCTTGCCATCAGAATAGGTACCTGCCCCACCCTCGCCAAAGCAATAGTTGGAATCTTCATTTAACGTAAGCCCCCTGTTTAGCATCGAAATATCATACTTCCGGGCTTTAACATCTTTTCCCCGTTCCAGTATTACAGGTTTGAAACCACGCTTTATGAGGGTTAAAGCAGCAAATAACCCGGCCGGACCAGCACCGATAACAATTACAGGTTTTTTGTTACCAACAAAGGGTAGTATGGTAGGCGTAATCTTCTCTTCTGCAGGTATGTGCTCACCAATAAATACTTCAACCTTTAACCTGAAAATAATAGACCCTCGTGCATCAATTGACCGCTTAATGGGCCTGATGTGGTAAATGCGCCCCTGCGGTATTCCTAATACATGCGATACAATATGTTTCCACCTGGCCTGATCAGAGGCTTCTGAGGGATTCAGTTTTATTTCAATCTCTCGTCGCATCAGGGTTATTGCGTTGATAAGGTTTTAAGTACAAACAAACATTTGGATTAAACCGGCAGGCATTAAGCAAGTGCATGAGGTTAAGCATGAAAGAGCATTTATACTGCTTTTAACTTATTCGAAAGTGAAGGACAGAAGGAACATTTTAGAGTTGAATTTTTCAATTCCCCCTGTGTATATATTGTTCTCACGGCGGAGTATATCACGCAATCCATATCCCATCTTCAACTCCACACCAAATTTAAAAAATGCAGTATAAAAGTCAAGTCCACCACCTAGCTCAACGTATAAGTCATTGCGCTCAATGGCCACATCAATAATGTTGTTTTCTTCTTTTTTCTTTGAATTACTGGCAAGATCAAGAGCGTAGCGTGCACCACCAATCCAGTATGGGCGCATGTTGTTGTACCTGGTACCCTTATATTTGATGTTTAGCGGGAATTCAACAAAAGTGGATTGAAGTTTTTTATCGATATATTTTACATCATGTGTATTGTCAAACCGGGTAGTGATCACATAGTTAAGATCGCGTTCACCAAACGAAAGTGAAGGAACAAAGCGAAGGTCCAGGTTATTGTGCAGGCGCAGGTTTGAAACAATACCAATGGTAAACCCGTATGCAGGTGTATGTTGAATGCTGTAGAGGTGCGATGAATCGGAGAAGATATCAGGTGTTTGCTGAGAGTTGTAAACTACATTCTCGAAACCCGGGTTTGTTTTAATGGTGAAGAGCATTTGATTCATGCCCAGGATGAACCCGAAATGATAAGGTGCATCATCGTAACCCGGCAGGTTGCGCACTTTGCGGTGTTGGGCATTAGCCTGCGTTAGCATGGCTGAAACAATAATAACAATAAAAAATAATCTCTTCGATAGTACTCGCACAGGGTTAAAGTTTATGGTCATTAACGCTTCAAATAGATTTTTATTTTAATAAATCGATGGCTTCTTTCAACAGATATTCACCATTAACAGGAACAACTCCTACTTGTTCACAAACCAGTCCTCCTGCAATATTTGAAAGTGCCGCAGTTAACCATGGGTCGGATTTCAAAGCAATACACAATGAGGCAACGCTTATAACCGTATCACCGGCACCTGATACATCAGCAATATTACGCAGATGTGCAGGAATATGGAATTGTTTTACTTCACCGTTAAGTTGCTGACGCATAAACAAGCCATACTCTGATAGCGTAACCATGACAGATGCAATGTGTTGTTTACGCTGCCATTCCGCGCAGGCAAGAGCTACTTTTTCAATGTCAGATGCGTCAATATCCTGTTTCAACCCTTCACGCAATTCCTTGATGTTAGGTTTGAATAGTTCAATATTTGTATAGGAATTGAAATTCTTCTTTTTCGGATCCACAACCACAGGGATGTTATTCTGCTCACCTAGCCTGGTAATATGCCTGATAACATTCTCCGTCAGAACACCTTTGTTATAGTCTTGTAACACAACTACGCTAATATCCCCTCTTGTCATTAGGGTATCAAGCTTCTCAACGAGATGTGTCTGCTCTGATTCAGTAAGATCGGTATCATTTTCTTCATCCACCCTTAGCAGTTGTGACTTATTGCCGATGATCCTGAATTTAGTGGTAGTGATGCGTTCTTTACTGCGAATAATACCTTCGGCTGAGATTTGATCTTTTTCAAGCAGTTCAATGAAATCATGTCCGCGGGTATCATCACCGATAACAGAACAGAGGATAGGCTCAGCGCCCAGTGACTTAATGTTGAGGGCCACATTAGCCGCGCCGCCCAGCATATTCGATCGTTTATCAACCAGCACTACCGGCACTGGGGCTTCAGGAGATATACGGTCAACCCGGCCCCATAGGTACGAGTCAATCATCACATCACCAAGTATAAGAACTTTCAGTTTTCTGAAGTTATCAAAAAGTCCCTCCAGCGTTTCACGGGTAATATTCATATTCCTCTGTTGAGAATGCAAAGATAAGAAAGTTAGTTAATCGTTGAAAAACACGGGGTTGAAATTCACCAGGTATAGCTCGGTAGTGGCGCGGGTAACTGCCGTATAGAGCCACCGAACAAAGGAAGCGTCGATCATTTCAGTTTTCAGGTATCCGGTATCTATGAATACAGCATTCCATTGACCACCCTGCGTTTTATGGCAGGTAAGAGCGTATGCAAACTTCGCTTGCACGGCATTGAAATACGGATCACGCCTGAGTTTTTCGTAACGACCACTTTTAGAAGGGATATCGGTATAATCGAGCATTATTTCGTTTTGCAGCTTTTGCATCTCTTCATAAGGCATAGAAGGTTTCTCCACATTGATTGATTCAAGCAACATCCTGATTTCAATCAGTTCCATTTCAGGATAATCAACCAGTTGAACGATGAGATCGGCAAAATGGTAACCGTACATTTCCCATTTCTTAATGATTCTCCTCACCTCAACCAGGTCACCATTGGCAATAAAGCCTGCTTTTGAAGAAATGGGGATCCAGAAGTAATTATTTTTGGTGATCATCATAATATCACCTGCCGATAGCTCGGTTTCACGGTATAAGATGCGTGATCTGACCTCATTGTTAAACAGGTTGGCTCTCTTATTTGAACGGGTAATGATCACAGTGTTTTCCATGCCGAAGCGCCCGTAACATGAGTTAAGCGCATCTTCAAACTCAGTGCCATCAATGGATCTGATATCTTTGAATCCTTTGAGATCGAAGAATGGTGTTTCCGGGACTTCCTCTGCAGCTTTTCCGCGTAAGGCAGTTGCGTTGCTAAGTATACCGCTGTTAAGCGATTGCCTTACAACTTCATTCAGTTCATAACTTTTAACACTCAGCCGGTATTTTTTCTGCAACACCTCCACGTCAAGCGCGGGACTTTCAATAAGTCCCACGGGAGGCAACTGTGCATTGTCGCCTATAAGCAGCAAACGGCATCCCGGACTACGGTATACATATTCCACAAGGTCCTCCAATAAATCGAGGTGTGAGTATATTCCCTGTTCACCCGCTGCACCTGGACCTTGAATCATTGAGGCTTCATCAACAATAAATAAAGTGTTTTTATGAGGATTGGGCGCCTGCATCATAGTCATGCGGCCATCTTCAGAAGTTGATGCCCTGTATATTTTACGATGAATAGTATTAGCCTGCTTTTGTGCATAGCCTGACAATACCTTGGCAGCACGGCCTGTTGGCGCCAGCAGTACTGATTGCAATCCGGCCACGGGCAATACCCTAACGAGCGCACTAACCAATGTAGTTTTACCCGTACCGGCATATCCTTTGAGCAAAAATGCCTGGTTATTAAGGCTTTCATTAGGCGCGGTAATGAATTCCGACAGCAGCTCAATAACCCTCACCTGCCCTGCCGTAGGCTCATGGCCCAGCTCCCTTATTATCATTCCTGCCATCGATTGGCTGCTCATTACAATCATGTTACTCTTGCGACTAAGTTAAAATGGGTATTTCTATGCTAATTTCGATTAAAGTAATCAAGTTCAAACAGGTATCCGATTTAAAAATTCAAATTAATTTACACTGTTAATACGGGTATACAATTCCAAAGTTCCAGTTTAGTTATTAAATTAGAATGGGTATCCTATTCCGAAATTCCAGTTTATATCCCTTAACTGAAATTTAGCCGGCCGGAAGAACCGGTTATCATATTCCTTTGCAGGATCATACATCCTTAAACCACCATCAATCCGAAAAATGAAAATGCTGAAGTCAAAACGGAAACCCATGCCAACGTTAGCAGCCAATGATTTAAATGCACGAGGCCAGGTGAAGTTACCGCCGGGGAAATCTTCATTCTCTTCAAGCAGCCAGATGTTGCCGATATCAGTAAATAAGGCGCCGTTAAGATATTTGTACAATGGAAATCTATACTCAATATTACCCTCAGCCCAAAGATCGCCGACGCTCTCCAGCAGATTGGCATTTTCAGAATTGTATTCACCGGGTCCCAGGGATCTTACCGACCATCCCCTCATACCATTGGCACCACCGGCAAAGAAGCCTTTCTCATAAGGCAGTGAAATTGAATTTCCATATGGAATACCGGCACCCAGTGCTATTCTGTAAACCAGGCGTTGACTGGCAGTGATAGGTTTATAATACCTAAAATCCCAATCGGATCTGAAATATTGGGCATACCTGATATTAAACAGCGTGTATTTTCCTTCATCATCACGTTTAGCAGCGGTTACAGTGCTAACAAGGTTAAAGAGATTGCCGGCAGGTTCAAGGTTGATTCTGAAATACATGAAATTGCGTCTGTTACTCAGATTTTGATTATTGAAAACATAAGCGTATTTCATGGCCAGAATGAGGTGGTCGGAATACTGGTTGAAATACCTCGGGTTGTTCATTGACAGCAGTTTCTGACTGAATAAGTCATCGCGCACGATGCTTATGCTGCTCAGGTCGACCGGTGAGAAGAAGTGCCTGGAAACAGGAGATGCGTTCCATTCGTAGCTCAATGACACTTTCGCCAGATATCGCTCATACTGAGTACGCAATTCATAGTTAAACCCGCCACCCAGTGTGGTACGCGGCCGTGCGTTCTGATCAAGGTTTCTGATTGCGAAAGGACTAAGTAGTGTCGGGAAATCAATACCGGTTTCAAATCCTGTTTCCAAAGAGTTGAAAATACCAAGATGCGTTTGCTCTTCCTCCTCGCTACTGAGGGAAGGTTTAATCTCAAATGCGCCGAACGCCTTGATGCGCAAGCTTTCAGCCCCAACAAAAATATTCCTGTTCCTGAAGTTTATACTCGTACCCAGTCCCATTAAACCACCCGCATTTGTGACTTCAGGATCAATGCTGAAACCGTTCACCTTAGCCCTTATGATTCTTACATCGCAGTCAAGCAACTCCTCATTTTCAGGTACCAGGATGGCAGTATCGCGTGCCGGTACAACATTTACTGACACATAGCTGCTGAGTCCAAGGTTTTGAATACGGTTGTATGTAAGATTAACGTTTTTCTGACTGTAGTATTCACCCGGCTTTACGAACACTGCGCGTGCTAGAGCCGTAGGCCTGAGCCTGATTCTTTGCCTGTATATCTGATAGAAATCAGGCACTCCCAGTTTGGGAAAAGTTGCTAAGGAATCAACTACCGCCTCTCCCTCAATAATTCCAAGTCCCGACTGGTTCTTATCAACTGCCTGCCTCGATGATTCACTGTAAAATAACAGTGTATCGAAGGTACGTAATGTGTCACTAATACCCGGGTAATCAGTGTTGATATAAATTTTATTGAAAACGTACCGTTTATGCGGCAGACCGTTGGCAGCAAGGCTATCTGCACTAACACCTGCGTTTCCGGAACCAACACTTGAAGAGCGGTTGCCCTGGTTGTTTCCTGCTGACCTGTTCCTTACAACAATGTCAATATCAGCTTCCTTATTCTTTCCAATGGTATCAACTTCATAATAAATATAGTCGCTGGTAAATGCATAATAGCCTGAATTCCTTGCCAGTTGGGTTAGCCTGTCGCGCTCGGCGGTCATCATGTATGCGTCATATTGATCGCCCATCTTCAATAGAGATTCCTCTGATAATAATACGCTCCTCAGAGTATCATCAATTATGAGGCGCTTGATTGTACCGAATCTGAAAGGAGCACTGGTAACAGTAGTGTATGTAACATATGCCCTCCCCTTCCTTATCTCGTATGAGCTTTTCATATCGGAATTAAAATATCCCTTGTTAGAGAGATACTGCCTCATGGGTACCAATGAATTGTGAACCAGCACGGTATCAAGAAGTACAGGGGGTTCGGCGAAGTTCCTAACCATCCAGCGGTTAAAGCCAGGTTTGAGGTTATGAGAAAAAGCATCCCACACCCATACCCTGGTACGCAGCAGGCCAAGAAATTTCTTATTGGGTTTAGGTTGTGCAAAGTTCAGAAGGTCAGCCTGTGATATGCCCGTCTGATCAGTCTTTATGGTATTCTTAACAAGCAAATACCCTCCCCGGCGCTCCACTTTACGCGACACGCTGCATGAGGTGAAAGCCACCACTATAAGTATAAGAATCAATGGATTAAACCTGCGTATCAACAACCTCAACTTTCAAAGGGATATGGTGCAAATTTAGCAAAAATAAGCTTTCAATGTGGTGAGGTTACCATCTGGATATTGTAAGTTGGTTATGAGTGGGAAAGGGTAGAACGGTAGAATATTTATTTTCATGCAAAAGCAGCCAGCGTTTTCGTTCAATGCCACCGCTATATCCGGTAAGTTTCTTGTTTTTGCCGATGACACGATGGCAGGGAATTATAATTGAGATCCGGTTACATCCGTTAGCATGTGCAATAGCCCTGATTGCTGCAGGATTTCCTATATTCTCAGATTGTTGCTCATAGGAAATAGTAACACCATATGGAATACCCTTCAGATTATCCCAAACTTTCATCTGAAAATCAGTACCGGGACTTATAAGGGAAACATGAAATTGTTGTCTAATTCCTTCAAAATACTCTTTAAGTTCTTCTTCCGCCTGAATAATGTGAGGGTTCTTCCCTTCAAGGAACCGGACATTTAGTAACCGCTTTAAATCATTAATTTTCGCCTGCAATCCCGGTTGATCTTCAAACTCCAGCAAACAAAGCCCCTCAGCGGTAGCTCCCGCAATCATTACGCCAAGAGGTGTATTAATTGGAGCAATCATTAATTTTATCTGATCGTTTTCCACCATTTCAACGTGGCTATGCTTCATGGGATATTCTGTTTGCAGCAAAGATAGTCATCCTTAGAAGTGTAGGTTAGAATAAAGAGTGCAGGTTGAAGATTCCGGGAAAAAATTTTTATTTTTTTTCTTAAAACGTTTGCACATCTAAAATAAGGTTGTAAATTTGCAGCCTCATTAACGGGAGCATAGCTCAGCTGGTTCAGAGCACCTGCCTTACAAGCAGGGGGTCACAGGTTCGAACCCTGTTGCTCCCACAGAAATAAAAAAGCCGCTTTATGCGGCTTTTCTATTTCTTATACCTAGCCTGACCCAGAACCCAGAACTCAGAACCGATAAGTATTAAATAGTGTGTGGTTGGCCCCATCTGTCTCACCATTCCCACCTGTCCTACCTGTCCCAATTGTTCAACTAGTCCCACCAATCCATCTATCCCAAATAATTCTTATTTTTGCAGCAAATCAAACATTATGCTTTGTATCACTCGCCAGGAAACTGACCCATATTTTAATATAGCTGCTGAAGAGTATGTGCTGAAACATTTTCGTAAAGATTGTTTTATGCTATGGCGGAATGAGCCGTGCATTATTGTGGGTAAACACCAAAACACACTGGCTGAGATCAATGCTGAGTATGTAAAGGAGAAAAATATAAAGGTCGTAAGGCGTTTATCAGGCGGGGGCGCAGTGTTTCATGATCTGGGAAATCTGAATTTTACTTTTGTTGCAAATGTTGAGCCGGGTAACGACCTGGTTGACTTCCACAAATTCACGAAGCCAATTCTGGAGGTTCTTAAGAAGTTAGGTATTAATGCAGAATTTGCCGGGCGCAATGACCTTGTTATTGATGGCAGGAAGTTCTCAGGCAATGCTGAGCATGTTTTTGGGCACAGGGTGCTGCATCACGGCACATTACTTTTTTCTTCGGTGATGTCTGATCTGAGCAGTGCATTGAATGTTGATCCTTCAAAGTTTACTGATAAAGCCGTTAAATCAGTTAGAAGCCGGGTTACCAACATCAGCGAACATCTTCATCATCCCATCACAGTTCTGGAATTCCGCGATCTGATAATGCAACACATTATTGAATCTACGCCGGATGCTGAAGTATATACTTTTTCACAGATAGATATAGAGGCCATTGCTAAGCTCAGGGATGAAAGGTATGCCACACACGACTGGAATTATGGCATTTCACCGGCATATACATATACAAGAAAGCTTAAAACCGCAGGCGGCCATATTGAGGTGGCATTGGTTGTTGAAAATGGCGTCATCAGGCATGCAAAGTTCTATGGTGATTACTTCCATATACACGACCCTGCTGAAATTGAGTCGGCTCTTGTTGGAGCAAGGCATACAGAACAGGAAATGCGTGAACGGTTTGCTAAATTCCCACTGAGAGAATACTTCCTGAACATTACAGAAGAAGAGTTGTTATCGACATTACTGTAATATCTGTATCTTTGCTTTTAGGGCTTTAAGAAAGAATTAGCAGAAACTCACCTGATCAGCAGAACAAGGCTTATATCCTGGTGTCAGGGTCATTTGATTGCAGTTTTTGGCAATTGACAATTAAAAATACAAAATGCTTCACAATCAATCATTCAGAATTGGCCATGGTTTTGATGTTCACCAACTAGCAACCGGCAGGCCTTTTATCCTGGGTGGAGTAATGATTCCGTGGGAAAAAGGAATTGTTGGTCACTCTGATGCCGATGTGCTGATTCATGCTATATGCGATGCCTTACTTGGCGCTGCTGCCCTGCGCGACATTGGATATCATTTTCCTGACACCGATGACCAGTATAAGAACATCAATAGTGGAATATTACTGCAAAGTGTGATTGAATTAATGAAATCGCATCATTATGCGGTTGGGAATATTGATTGTACCATTGCTCTTCAATCACCTAAAATATCACAGCATATTCCCCAGATGCAGCAGAACATTGCACAGCTAATGGGAGTGCCAGTTACAGCAGTGAGTATAAAGGCAACAACCACCGAACACCTTGGTTTTACTGGCCGTGGAGAGGGAATTGCCGTTTGGGCAGTTGCTTTGTTATATAGTAGCATCCTTAATACCCATGAAACAGATATTACCAAATGAAGATTAGATACGTAACACATGAGTTCATTAATAAAACCCTTTGGGATCAGTGCATCAAACAATCCGTTAACGGAAGGGTATATGCTTTTTCATGGTATCTAGACATTATGGCCGATAATTGGGATGCCCTGGTTGCGGGTGAAGGCAGTTACGAGATCGTATTTCCCCTTACTTTCAGAACCAAGTTTGGTATCTCATATCTTTATCAGCCATTTTTTACACAACAGCTTGGTATATTCTCAACAAAAAAAATAACACCTGAATTAATCAATCAGTTCCTGGAGGCTATACCACGTAAATTCCTGTTTGCGGAGATAAACCTTAATTCACTCAATAAGCCAGATCCCCGCAAATGGCGTGTAATAAACAACACTAATTACGAACTCGACCTGATAGAAACCTTTGAGCCAATTTACAAGAGGTTTTCCAGTAACATCAGGCGTAATGTTACTAAAGCGGAACAAAAGGAGATAAGGGTTTCTGACAATGTGAACCCGGAAGACATTGTAAAGCTCTTCCGTGAAAACAGGGGTGCGTCCTTACAAAAGCTAAAAGACCACGATTACCGCCGGCTACTGCAGCTGGTTTATCATGGAATTCATAAACAGATTGCCTTTAGCTATGGCGCCTATACAAAAACAAACTCACTATGTGCAGGCATGATCATCTTTATAAGCCATTATAAAGCAACTTTTCTTTTCTCAGCCACAAATAATGAAGCGCGCGATAGTGGCGCCATGTCAATGCTTATAAGCCAGTTTATATATTCTGCCGCAGGAAATCATCTTACACTTGACTTTGAAGGTTCAAATAACTCACAATTGGCCCGTTTCTATAAGAGTTTTGGTGCACAGAAAATTGAATATCCCTCTATCGGGATTAATAACCTTCCATTTCCTGTTAAACAGGCTTTCAGTGTCTATAAAAAATTGCGCGGAGCCCGCGAATCAAAAGAGTCATAAAGCAGGCCTCCTGTAAAGTGAATTGTATAGAACAGAATTGATTTTAAACCATCTGAACATTCTCATTTTCTGTACGTTACATATCTCTTAGGGAAGAGTGTAAATATTGCTGCCCGAGTTTTTTCTAAAAACTGCACTATGAAGATCACTACTTTTTTACTACTGCTATTAGTAGCATTAGCTTTTACTGGTAGAGCACAAAATCTTTACACTCTGCAAAATGCTGCTAACATCGATAATGAGGCAAATTCAACTACAGGCTGGAGTGGCCCGGCAAATATCGCATCTGTAACCGGCAATCCCCAGAACGGAACATATTCCTTGCAATTAACAACAACAAATTCGGGAAGAGACGCCGGTTTTACTTTTAATGCCGTTGTTGGTACTGTCTACAATATCAGTATATGGGCAAGGAAAGGTGCAAATAATGCCAACACCGCTTTTGAAAATTGGGTTGGCTTCCAGAACTTCACAACAACTCAGGTTACAAGTACTTCGTGGCTTGAGTATACTTTTACATTAACTGCTACTTCAACAAGTCCCCAAATCAGGGTTACAGCATCCCAAAATGGCCCTCCGGGTCGTCAGGGATATATTGATGCTATTACCATTACTGCTGTTGCCGGTGATACCCAGGCTCCTACAGCACCCACTAACCTGGCTGCTTCAAACACAACAACTACATCAACTACACTAAACTGGAGTGCCTCAACTGATAATGTTGGCGTTACTCAATACCAGATACGGCGCAATAATGTTGCAATCGGAACAGTGGCCGGTAACATTACCACATATAATGCTACAGGACTCACAGCTTCAACTACTTATAACTTTAATGTATTTGCACTTGATGCGGCAGGTAATATTTCACCGCCAAGCAACACTGTGCAGGTTACTACAGGCACAGCTACTGATACCCAGGCTCCTACAGCACCTACTAACCTGGCTGCTTCAAACACCACAACTACAGCAACTACGCTAAACTGGAGCGCTTCAACTGATAATGTTGGCGTTACCCAATACCAGATACAGCGGAACAATGTTGCAATCGGAACAGTGGCCGGTAACATTACTACATATAATGCTACAGGCCTCACAGCTGCAACTACATATAGCTTTAATGTATTTGCACTTGATGCGGCAGGTAATATTTCCCCGCCAAGCAACACTGTGCAGGTTACTACAGGCACAGCTACTGATACCCAGGCTCCTACAGCACCCACTAACCTGGCTGCTTCAAACACTACAACTACATCAACTACACTAAACTGGAGTGCCTCAACTGATAATGTGGGCGTTACTCAATACCAGATACGGCGCAATAATGTGGCAATCGGAACAGTGGCCGGTAACATTACCACATATAATGCTGCAGGACTCACAGCTTCAACTACTTATAGCTTTAATGTATTTGCACTTGATGCGGCAGGTAATATTTCCCCGCCCAGTAATACTGTGCAGGTTACTACTTCATCAGGAACAGGTGGAGGAACACCGTATACAACTTTAAATGCAAACCTTCCCAACGTTAACTGGCAGGCACAAAATCTTTATGTGTCAGGTTCAATGGGAATCGGAACAACTGTAAATAGTAACTTCCGACTGTCAGTTAACGGCATTATCCGTACCCACAATCTGTATGTGCAATCAGGATGGTCAGATTTCGTGTTTAAACCTGATTACCTGTTACCAACATTAAGGGAAACTGAGCAGCATATCATTGAAAAAGGGCATTTGAAAGATATACCATCTGCTGCTCAGGTTCAGGAAAACGGGATTGGCTTAGCCGAAATCAACATGCGTTTGCTGCAGAAGATCGAAGAACTCACCTTGTACCTTATTGAAGCTCAAAAGAGACTTGAAATTCTAGAGTCTGAACGATAGTCAGGAACAGTTCAATATTCTACTCCATAGAAGTAGTTATATATTCTATGTTAATTCTTAGTATTTGATTATCAATTGGTTATCTTGAACTTTCCATCAGCCTCTCTGTTAGTATATTAGCCATGTAGTGTAATTAATATAAATTACGATACAATTTATAAAGTTGGTCAAACCCCAGAAACTATTACGACTATGAAGTTAACTTACCTTACAATATTAACCATACTGTTGACATTCTCTGTTGCAAGTGCCCAGAACTTGTATACACAAGCTAATGCGGCACACCCAACAAATGAAGCAAACTCTACAACAGGCTGGACAGGTGGTGCAACCATCAGTTCATCCACTACTACACCCCAAAATGGCACTTATGCTTTAAATGTTGTATCAACAGGTGCCGGAAGGGATGCCCGATATACATTTGCAGCGACCGTTGGCACAGTTTATAACATTACTATCTGGGCACGCCGGGGTGCTACTTTTAACAATCCGGCCTTTGCAAACTGGACAGGTGTTTCAGGTTTTGCTATAACTACAATTACATCACAAAACTGGACCCAATTCAACTTTACTGTCACTGCAACGGCAACAAGTCCTGTAATAGTAGCGTACGCGGCACCCATTGGAGCAGCAGCGGGCAACGAGATATTTATTGATAACATTACCATTACAGCACAGGGTGGCGGCGGTGATACACAGCCCCCCACTGCCCCCACTAACCTGGCTGCTTCAAATACAACATCAACTTCCACAACCCTCGACTGGACGGCTTCTACTGACAATGTTGGGGTTACACAATATCAAATAAGGCGAAATAATGTTACTGTTGGAACAGTGGCTGGAAATGTTACAACCTACAATGCTACAGGTTTGACAGCTTCAACTGCATACAATTTTAATGTTGTTGCTCTTGATGCTGCTGCCAACGTTTCTCCTACAAGTAATACCGTTCAGGTAACAACCCTGGCAGGCAGTGGTGGGGATACACAAGCACCTACCGCACCTACAAACCTTGCCGCATCTAATATTGGATCTACATCACTCACATTAAACTGGACGGCCTCCACTGATAATGTTGGGGTTACAAACTACCGGATTTTCCGAAACAATGCTTTCCACGGAGAAACAGGCAATAACAGTACTACTTATGCAGTATCGGGCCTTGCAGCTTCAACCACTTACAGCTTTTATGTTGTTGCACTTGATGCTGCAGGCAATACTTCAAATCAAAGTAATTCCATTAACGCTACAACTACTTCAGGTGGTGGTGGTGAGCCTTATACAACACTGAATGCCAATTTACCAACAGTTAACTGGCAGTCGCAGAACTTCTATGCTTCAGGTGTAGTTGGAATAGGAACAACTCCCAATTCTAATTTCCATCTTTCAGTGAATGGTGACATCAGGGCAAAAGAAGTTGTGGTTGAATCAGGATGGTCAGATTTCGTATTTGAAAAAGATTATTACCTGGCACCTCTCAGGGAAGTGGAACAGTATATCAAAGAAAATGGTCACTTGAAGGATATACCTTCAGAGGCTGATGTCCGCCAGAACGGAGTAGGACTGGCAGAAATTAATACTCTATTACTTCAAAAAATAGAAGAATTGACGCTTTACATGATCGATATCAACAAGCGGATTGAGAAGCTTGAAGCTGAGAAGACTACTGAAGCTGTTAAGGCTGATTAACCTGAAACGACTAATGAAGCCACTCTTCAATACAAGTAAAGGCACTCCTTCTGTTCCTTCTTAATTAAACTTGCTAGCTTATGAAACGAAACATCTATATCATTGTAGTTGCATTATTATTTTCCTATACAGCAAATTCGCAAAGTATCAGGAAAAATTATCAGGAAATGACGCTCTCGGAAAGGAATAGCCTGGTAAATGCCTTCTATCAGTTGCGCACTGGTCCCGATCTTATAAATGACCTGGCAGTATTCCATGGTGCGTTCTTCAATTTTGATAATTCACCCGATCCCACTCAACCTGATATCCATTTTAACTTGCCCGATGAGCCTGAACGCGATATCTTCTTTGCATGGCATCGCAGGCAGATCTTTGAAGTTGAACAGGCTATGCAGGAGATAGATCCCTATATTTCAATTCCATACTGGAACACTACTATTGACCAGTCAACAACATCATCCCTGTGGTCAGAGAACTTTATGGGCCAGTTTAACTCTGACTGGAGTCTCAACCGGAACCTTGGTGGCGATGATATGTTACCAATGCCATCAGAATTGACCCAGGTGCAATCGCAAACAAACTTCTTACTATACTCCGACCTGATGGAGCGTGGCCCGGTACATCATGGCCCCCACAGGTGGATTGGTGGTGCCATGGCAGCAACTGTTTCTCCGAGAGATCCGGTTTTTTACCTGGTACACTCCTTTATTGATAAGCTTTGGATGGAATGGGAAGATCTTCGTCAGTCCTCATCCTATATCCGCACAAACATGATTCGCTATGATGGTACGTATGTATTCAATGGTCAAACATTACCTTCAGTTAATCCTAACAGTATTATTAACTCACGTGCATATGGCGTATTCTATGCAAATAATCAGCTTGTTCAGTTAGATCAGTATACTGTTAATAACACCTACAATCCATTGGAACTCTTCTTTTATCAATACCAGATAAGGGCAGGCAATGGGTTTATTGTTCCGCCTTCAAGGCAGGCACGTATTGAATCAATGACTCAAATCAGGTTGCAACCAGGCTTTCATGCAGTTGATGGGTCGACATTCACAGCTACTATTGACGACGGAACCGGTCAAAAGAATTTCATGTCAATCATTAGAAACCAAATTCCTTGGGATAACAGGGGAATACCCATTGACTGGGATGCCTATCGTCCGCAGGATGACCCGCACATTAAGGTTACAGGTAATGATATCCACATTTATCCTAACCCGTTTACAGAAAGAATAACACTGATTGCTTCTGAATATCACGACTCATGGCTGTTGGAAGTATATGACCTGTCGGGACGTAAACTTATTGAGAGATCCTATGCTGATGCAGCATCAGTTACAATGGATGAAGTTGGAATGCTGAAAAACGGCACTTACCTGATAAAGATAACAATTAATGGAAATGTAATTAGCAGCTCCAGGATCATAAAACAGTAAGCCTAGGAATTCAGGTGCATAAAAAACACTTTAACCTGATTGATGTTATAATTAAACAAGCTGCTGCTAAGTTGCATGTAAAAAAGAGCCCGACACTTTCTGCCGGGCTTGTTTTTTATTTTTTTTGAATCATTTTTCTTTAAGGATCAATTCTACCTATCTCCCTACTCACTAATCCCAACTCACTAATCTCTAATCCCAACTCACTACTCCTCACTACTCCCTACTCACTACTCCCTACTCACTACTCCTCACTACTCCCTACTCCATACTCACTACTCCAAACTCCCTACTGAGTATCAGTACTCTGATTCCTGAAGGCATCAAAGTCAAAATGCAGTGTAAAGCGCAGGGTATTTGATAGAGGATTAAGTTGCTCAGTTGCTATAAGATAACTGAAGTCAAGACCAAAAACATTATACCTTAATCCGGCTCCAAGGGTAAAGAACTTCCTGTTACCTTTGGTTGAATGTTCGTGGAAATAACCTGCGCGAAGTGCAAATTGCCTGTCATACCAATATTCTATACCACCGGCAATGGCAACTTCATGTATTTCTTCATTGAATCCACCCGGTGCATCGTAAAACGACTGGAACATACCAACCGGCACTGATACATTAGGATCTCTGCCAGAAAGGATAACCGGGTTTCCATTATCGTCGTAAATGGTATTTCCTGTTGAATCCTGGTCATAGGTTGGTGGGGTTGGAACAAGTAGCTTGTTGAAATCCACCATGAATGTCAGCCTGTTATAGTCATCAATATCAAGGGTAAGCGACGGACCAATACGAAGATTGGTGGGTATAAAGTCGCGTTGTGTATTATCATCAGAATAGGATATTTTAGCTCCGATGTTACTGATGTTTACTCCCCATGCAAATTTACCACCGGCAAGGGTGTTAAACTCTAGCGGGTGCTCAGAGTAAACAGCTATATCAGCTGCTATCGAGTTACCGGGCTTGGTTGAGGTACCTGCTACTTCCTGACCCTGTGTTAGGTTTGAGTGAATAAAACGACCTGAAACAGCCCCTGAAAGGTTGTTTGTGAGCATCCTGGAGTATGCCAGACTTAGGGCAAACTCATTGGGACGGTAATTACCAATAACATCACCGGTAATATTGGTAAAAACAATATCACCCAGTGAAAAGTATACCAATGAAGCAGCAACAGCCTGATCATCACCTAATTTCTTGAAACCTGTAAGGTAAGCCAGGTTAATATCTGATACCAGTTCACGAAGCCAGGGGCTGTATGACATGGCAAAACCCAGATCACTCTTCATAAATGCGTACTTCGCGGGGTTCCAGTGAAGGGAATTTGCATCAGGTGCACTTGATACTCCGGCTTCACCCATGCCTCCGGCCCTTGCATCAGGGCCAATTTGCAAAAACGGTACTGCTGTAGTAATCGTATTTAATTCTTCATCAAGATTCTTTCCTATAACCGAGGTTTGCGAATAAGATTGATTTGCAGAGATTAAGATGATTCCCGCTAATAGGCAGGACAAGAAAACGGGCTTTAAGCGCATACTAGTTTTTTTAATGGAAGGTGCAAATTTATTTATATTTTCAATATAATGTTAAAATAACGCTATTTAAAAGGCCTATATTGCTTTGAGCCATCATAATTCAACACACTACTCAGCAACAATTAACTGGCAATTTTGATTTTTATTGTGCAATTGAAAATTAAATTTTAATCACTAAACATTAAGCTCGGGTTTCAGGACCCTAAATATTATTGTTGAGCTTCCATTGCTTTACTGTAACGTTTCCGGCCCCGTCCTCAACAGTAAGTACTAAATTGTTGATACCCGGCAACAACCTGGCATCTCTGGCATATGTGAGCAATTTATTCTTGGCATCATAATCCATCAGTATCCAGGCTCCGTTTAACGTTCCCCTGTATGATCTTATGCCACTAAGGTTATCACTGATTGAAACTTTTAATTCCTCAACGCCGCCAACCATCATATTGTCCCTTATATTTATTTGCTTAATAACAGGAGGCGTAGTGTCGGCCATTACTGCATACCGCCCAAAATCACGCAGTTTTACTTTCATAAACCCATTTTCATAAACTCCTCCAACTGACCCCGGTTTATTGGAGGCATTAAGCCTTACCACCACCAATTGTTCTGGTTTACTTGTGAAACCTGAATCAACACGAATTGATAATTGATAATAGTCATGCAAAGGAATTTCGGGCTTATGAATACTATGTACCCCCGACAACATGCCTATTTGAGGGGGCAACTCCCCATATTCAAACTTAATACTGTCATATAAGCATCCCCCCGGTAAACTAATCCGCATGTCAGGAGTTGCAAAGTTGTTCACCTTATCAGTTGTAAACATCAATCCTCCAACATGTTTTTTCTCTTTATCAGTACCAATTGGAATGCCTGCATTCCTGTTTGCCAGATTCACAACAGCCTGCTTATCTGAGTTTGCATTTAGCTTTAGCCCTTTTACAATAAACCGGAGTATCGATTCATTTCCCTTTGAATCAGTTACTACTACTTTTAAATTATGCACCCGGCCAGGAAGCGTATTAAAAACACCTTTATTAGGGTTGAACTCATACAGGCTAAGTTTATTACCCTGATCGGTTTTGGTGCGCATAAACCGCTGGTTGCTGGAATAATAGTATTGATAATCAATAAAACTATTGATATATCGCGATTCGTTAAAACTAAAACGCAATGCTCTCCATTTGAAAACCTGCACCGAATCAATAAAAACCTCATAGCCAACAACACCATTGCGGTTACTGGTTTCATTCAGCAAATCAGAAGCACTTACGCCCAGTGAAAACTTACCGGCAACATAAACCGTATCGGTGATCTTAAGCCTGTATACCGGACCCCATCCGGCAAGCAGCAGCGTAACGGGTGAATTACTGTTATTCACCATGGCATCGCTGCTCTCGGGGTAAACGCGTAATCCGTGCAGGGTAGGCCTGATAAAGTCTTTTACAGGAAAATCAAAGACCAAAGGATCAACCGGCATTTCATTGGCAGTTTCCCTTACTTCGAAGTGAAGATGGGGTCCCTGGGATGAGCCTGAGTTCCCCGAACTGCCGATAATTTCCCCCTTAGTGACCATTAAAAGATTCTTTGGAGGAAATAAGTCAACCTCAAATGATTCCTTTTTATATTGTTCAGCCTTTACCCATGTATCAATCTGCTTGTTAAAGCCTTTCATGTGTGCATACACAGTGGTCAAACCGTTTGGATGATTAATGTATACAGCTTTCCCGAATCCAAAAGGTGATATTCTAATTCTAACAACATAACCATCTGCGCAAGCATAAACTGGCAGCCCTTCCTTACCTCCGGTACGCAGATCAATACCCGAATGGAAATGATTTGGCCGTAATTCAGCAAAAGTGCCCGACAATTGAAGCACTCCTTTCAACGGAGGTACAAAGTAATCAACAGGGTAACTTTGTGATAGCAGCGTACCGGGCAGGGTCAGGAACAATAGAAAGAGAATAGTAAATGATAATCGTGTCATGATTACAAAAATAGAGGTTTTCAGGCATGGGTTACTATTTAGAATAAATATTATGCCACAGATTGTGAAGTGTTTGCCTCAACAATAAAACAATTCCCGCTTTAAATCCTTAAACAGATGCAGGTTCGTGATTGGCATAGATATTGCTCCCATTAACCGGATTACTTTTAACGCTTTCTGGAATTAACAAGCACATACTTGTGTACTAAAAATTTAAACTACTGTTGAATGTTTATTGATGAATTGATTCTGAAGCAACTGGGCATCCTACTATTAAGTGCTGTTAAATTTCTGCTGGCGGCACCGGCTTCCCATCTCTTCGGTTATTCTTATATCCATACAATACTCAATACAACTGTTGGTGGCTGGATTGGCGTAGTTTTCTTCTTCTACGGGGGTCGGTATGTTTTTTCCCGTTTCCCGCAATGGCGGCTTGTTGTGAAGCGTTACTACAATTGCTTAATGGGAATAACCCGTGAACATCAGTTGATAAGACTAAGGAGTAAAAAGAGAAAGAACGTTAAAATCTTTACACGCCGCAACCGTTTAATTGTTACCATTCGCAGGCGATTTGGCCTTCCTGGCCTTATTATACTTACGCCTGTTCTGTTTTCCATACCCATCGGTACTGTCCTTATTGTAAAGTATTATTCCAGGAGAAGGGATATACTCGCCTGGCTTAGTCTTTCAGTGATGGTATGGAGCGTGGTTTTGTCTACCTTTATCCAAATTTTCTGATTATTATGATTAGTCGGCCCGATTATTTTTGGTCGCTTTTCTTATTTTGACATTACAACTGCTGATTGAATGAAATGGTACGCATGTTACACTAAACCAAGGGCTGAAAAGAAGAGTCTCGAAAAACTCCAACGAGCAGGCATAACCTGTTACCTCCCACTGAAAAAAGAACGTCGTAAGTGGAGCGACAGGTTGAAAACAGTTTACACTCCCCTGTTTACCTCCTATGTCTTTGTATACATTGCCGATCATGAATTCCATAAAACGCGCATTGAAGGCGACCTTGCAGGATTCATAACCTTTGAAGGGAAAGCTGCGCCGATACCTGAAGCACAGATCGACATAATTAAACGCATAATTTCAACAGGTGAAGAGATTGATGTGGTACCCGCCGATATTAAAGCCGGCCAGAAAATTGAAATTATTGAAGGCCCGCTAATAGGAGTAATGGCTGAACTCGTCAGGCACCAGGGAAATCACAAAGTACTGATCCGCCTCGATGATCTGAAACAAGGAGTGCTTTTCAGCATTGATAAGTCATATATTGCTTCAAGGTTATAAAAGGCTAAAGGCTAAAGGCTAAAGTAAAAAGTGGCAACTACAATCTTGAACCCTTTGAACCCTTTGAACCCATTGAACCCATTGAACCCTTTGAACCCTTTGAACATTTTGAACAACTAGTTAACCCCCTCTTTAAGTATATCTTCATAAACCTCAACCCACCCCTGCCACCGTCGCCAGTTAGAGAGTGATTCATTGTGGAACAGGGTAATAAAGGTGCCTCCTGCTTCTTTTACTGATTGGATGAGCGGACTTATCTTCAGCATTGCACCTTCTGCCTCTATTTTCAGGTAGTCGCGCAATGTTCCGTCCATCACAGCAAAAGGGTGTACTTCCAGGTCGGTCACTCGTTCTATCTCAAGGTCATACCATTTGAATGAGGTGCAAATACCTGCACGGAAGCCTGTATCAGAGGCAAATCCCATGGTATAGTCATGTTTAATGTCATTGGCGATCAAATTGCGGTATGTGCCCGGAAATGATAACTTCAAAAAGTGCTGCCTTGATGAGTTTATCTCAGCATGTACAACTGCCGACAAGGCTTCTATTTCCTGCTTAAGCCTGTTTTCGTTTTTGTTTGAAGCGTATGATGGATGTATGCCAACCTCCCCTTCGTCAGCCAGTGACTTTATCAGTTTCTGGAACGACATATTACTGATGGGGGTGTTTTTGTCGTACTCATCATATTCTGAAAAAAGCACAAAAAACAACGGCCGTACTCCATACTTGCGGTGCAACTTATGCATTACGTCAAATGAGTCAAATGGGTCGGCTTCAATATTAAGGAGTGATCTGTAACGTCTTTTAAAGGATTCCATGTCAAACGACCACAAATCCTTAAGGAAACCTCCAATGCTGCGGTAGAAACCCTTGTGCCTGAACGCCCATGCTGCATCAATGTCCATGGTGGGCACAAATTTATAGGCAGGGCTTGTAATCTTAAGTGCCGGGAATAATTCATGAAGTATCTTCCCAAGTTCTTTGGCCCATATGTTTACTACGGGCTTTTGCAAAAAGCCTTTTTGTGATGCAAGTGTAGATGAAGCAGGGAACCGTCCATGCTGGTCGCGAATAAAAGGCAGGTACTCTTCATACCTGCTCACCATGTAGAACGCGGCAGAGAATATATCGAATGGCAGACTGCTGCCCGATGAGTATACAGGAAATAATCCCTTGGTGCCGGCAAAGTCAATCACATTCACCTGGTGGTTATTCAACCCCCGCTCATTAAGCAAACCATAAGGTACTATCAAACATTCCTTATCATGCGACAAATGCCTGTTGTTGTAGCAAATTTTAGCCTCCTGCGAATTTATGAACTCTTCCTGGTCAGTGGTTAATGTAACTTCCAGTCCCAGCAGATCACCAAGTACGAGATCTGTAATGTATTTAATACGTGGTGTTGTAACTGAACTATATACCAGTATTTTACTCATAGCGCAGAGATTCAACAGGATCGAGTGATGCAGCTTTAAGCGCCGGAATTAGTCCGGAGAGTATGGCTACTATAAAGCATAGTGTAACACCCAGTATAATCCACATCCAGGGCACTATAAAACCCGCGCCTATGATGGCAGCCAGTATGTTTCCTATGCCAATGCCCAGCACAATACCTGCAGCACCGCCAATCTGACCAATCACAATTGCCTCCATAAGAAATTGGTTGCGTATTGTCACTTTATTGGCGCCCATTGCTTTACGTATGCCAATTTCCCTGGTGCGTTCGGTAACCGAAACGAGCATGATATTCATAAGTCCTATTGCAGCACCAAACAGGGTGATGATACCTATGATGGTGGCCGCAAGCCTTAAATATTTCAGGTTGTCAAACAGCATATTCGACAGGTTATCGCTTTTCGTGATCTCAAAGGGATCTTCCTCAGTAGGGTGAGCCTCCCTTATGATGCGCATCAAACCATATGCTTCACCGATGGCTGCGTCCATACGTGTTGGATCTAATGACAATACACTGATTGAGAATGAAGCTCCCGGCTTTGAATATACCTGCCTTACAGTGGTAACAGGCAGCAAACACAGGTTATCACCCCCTGTGAGGCTTGCCCCTTTCGACTTGAGTACACCTATTACTTTATACTTTGCCGGACCCACACTCACAATCTTGTCAATTGGATCAGTGTCGCCGGCAAATAGTTTTTTTGCAACTTCTGAACTAAGTATCACTGAATGGCTTCCGTAAAAAGTTTCAGTAGAAGAAAAATTACGTCCCTTTTCTATTTCGTAGCCTGAAGTGACTATATAGTTTTCATCGGTACCAATAACGGGTACATTGGGAAAAGTTTTTTTTGAACCATGCTTCACTGTTGCCGTATGGGTAGCAAACATTGAAATGGACGTTTGAGAGGGGAAAGTATATTCCTGTTTGAATTCCTGTGCTTCCTGCCAGGTAATTGCCCTGTTGTTCTTGGCAAGTGATTTCTTACTGGCGCCCTCCATCCGCATCTCCTTGTTGCGAATGGTAAAAGTGTTGGCTCCCATCATGGTGAAGTTCTTGCCCAGAAAAAATTTAATGGCATCAATGGAAGTAAGTATGCCTACCAAAGCCATGATACCAAATGCAATAATAAGTATGGTAAGCACACTGCGCGTCATGTGCGACCTTATGGAATCAAGGGAAACGGCAATATTTTCCTTTAATAGTGTGTTCATCAGTTCATCATCCCATTAAAATTCACAATACCCTTAGCTTCAAAACAACTCATCTACCAACAGGAACACTCAAACGCTATTGGTTCAAATGAATTATATCTTCGACCCAAAGGCCAGATCGCCTGCATCGCCTAAGCCGGGAACAATGTATGATTGTGCGGTCAGTTCATCGTCAATAGCCCCAACCCACACTGTAACACCTTCTGAAGGCAGGTTCTTTTTAATGTACTCCACGCCCTGCATACTGGCAATAAGAGTGACTATATGTGTATGTTTTGGCTTACCCTTGGTGAGTAGTGCCTTGTAGCTCAGCACAAGTGACGCACCAGTTGCCAGCATAGGATCAGAAAGTATCACTATGCGGTCAGTTAACTGCGGACCAGAAACATACTCAACCTGCACATCAAAGGTGCCATCTTTGCGGTGTTTCCTGTAGGCCGACACAAACGCATTCTCACTTTTATCAAAAACATTCAGCATACCTGAATGCATTGGCAAACCTGCACGCAGTATGGTTGCCAGCACAGGGTATTCCTTCAAAACCGGCACTTCAGCCACTCCAAGCGGCGTAGTTACTTCAACTGATTGGTAAACCAGGCCTTTGCTTATCTCGTATGCAACAATGGACGCCATCCTTTCCATGTTTTTACGGAATCGCATAGGATCTGACTGTATAGCCGAATCACGTATCTCAGCAAGGTACTGATTGAAAATAGAAGTCTGGGCACCGATGTTCCTTATCATAACAGGAGGGATTAAATTTTTAACAAATATATTAAAAGTTAACGGTTTTCGCTTGAAAATCGTAATATCTGCAGAATCCGGAAATCGTATTAGCTCTTGAATCTTTCCTGAAATCGTAATAACTCCTGAATCCCTCTAGTGAATCCCTCTAGTGAATCCCTCTAGAAGTCGTAATATCTGTTGAATACCGCTGAACGTAAACCAAACCACAAATGAACGCCGTTGTTTTCTTCAGCTTCTGAAAAACGTCTGTTAAATGTAGCTCCAATGCTTATTGACAGATTGGTGGCCGGATTAATGATCCAACCTGCACTAAGATCGTGCTGCACCAGTGTTGTTTTGAGGCCCTGCCCTATTTTATTGTTGAACTCGGTAACGTATGAGTAATAAGGCTTGTAAAGATCGTGTCCATAATTGAGTCCGTTGGTATCAGCACCATACAGTGAATACACAAGTTTATAGGCAAATTGCAGGCGTCGTATCCTTTTGTCGGCCAGCAACACCAGTTCCCTGAAGTTGGCACCTTGCGGATGTGCAAGCGGCTGGTTATAATGGGCATAGTTCTGAATTGCCATATTGTGCGCATAGGTATATGGTCGCACGTGATTGTACTCTGCCTGAACAAATAGCCCCTGCAATCCAAAAGGATCAAAGCTCTTCACCCCTACCTGGAAACCATGCTTGTTTGCCCACCATCCATCGCCTTTTATCACATGCTGAAGCTTGAATTCATCCAGCATTAACTGGAAATAAACGATGTTTCGCTTCCTGATGGTAAACCGCATTGAGCCTCCCAGCAATGCATTATCCGGTGAGCCGAGCGAGAATTCAACAGGGCGGTAAAAAATAACGGGATTCAGGTAATTGATATCAAACCCCCTCAGGCCGGTTGAGTCCGATGCCTGCCATACAATTGATTCAAACAAACCCACGTTGAACCAGGGCAACACATTCCAGCTAAGGTAATGTGTGGTGGTATACTTCTTAAGCCAGGGCTGCCAAGCTCCGCGGGGAGCACTGATATCCTGCAACTGGCTGAAGATATTCACGTATTCAATGTTCCACACCCTCGTGTTTATGGCAAGGTACGGATAATTAAATGCTACATCCGACAAGAGCAACGACCTGTAACCATCGCCAATGAAATTCTTGCCATGCCCTAACCTGAAGTTAAAATACCTGGATGGCGAAAACGACACATGCCCCTCCGCATAGGCATAATCAAACCCTGTTTGCTTAAAATCCTTGTACATGGCCTGCCCGGGTACCAGGCGCAACGCCCTTGCCTGTTTGTCAACCCATGTGGGGAATACAGCCTGGCTTTCAAAAAATGCCGAATGGAAGGCTACCTGACTGCCAATTGAACCATCTATCCTCACCCCCCTGGTATTTACCCATGTTTTCCGCCCGTCACCTGCTGAAAGTGCCTCAAGCACCTGCGATCCCGGAGCTCCTTCATCCACAGGCTGGCCAATATGCAGCTCCCTGCCTGCTTCAAAAAGTACCAGTGGGTCAATGGTCAGCTTAAGTCCTGCAGTGTCAACCTTTATAAGCGATTCATAGAATACTTTGCGGTTCAGCCATGCCCTGAATGATTTCGTGTTCTTTCCCGGTTTGCCTCTCAGCAAATCCCTGTATGCAGGATCACTTTCCCCAATTTCAATCCTTTGCGGGTACACAGCATGCCATGCCTTCCCCCCGTTTATCATGCTTCTCTCGTGCTCTATCCTGAGTTTGTGTTCAAAAGGCAGTGTTACAGCCTGGGGAAAGGCAACCCCGACCAGTATAAATAAGGTGGCAGTAAGTATAGTTTTTTTCATAGGAATTCTTAAACGGCTTTATCCAGTTGCTGAAACACTGAGTTGTTACTCTTATACTCAGGCACCATTTTCTTTAAACTGGATACCAGCAGCATTTTATCGTTCATTTCCATGCTTTCGCTTAACGCCGATAGTTGGTCGAGTACATCATTCAGCCTGTTGTAGCGCACTTTGGCAATTGAAATTTTCGGATGGTGTGTTTTCTGTCCCTTTTCTGAGTCGTAAAGGAGCTCTTCATATAATTTCTCACCCTGCCTCAGTCCGGTGTAAATGATCTTGATATCCTTTTCAGGCTCAAGTCCGCTAAGGCGTATCATGTTAAAGGCTAGGTCGGCAATCTTTACAGGTTTGCCCATATCAAACATCAGTATCTCACCTCCCATACCCAGTGCACCTGCCTCAAGCACAAGCTGGCAGGCTTCAGGTATGGTCATAAAGTAACGGGTGATCTCAGGGTGGGTAACCGTAACAGGCCCTCCGGCGCTTATCTGCTTCTGGAATAGAGGTATCACTGAACCATTGCTGCCCAGTACATTGCCAAAACGGGTAGTGATAAAACGCGTTTTGTTCTGCATCTCATGGTTGAGGCTCTGTATATAAATCTCTGCTGCCCGCTTGGTAGCACCCATCACGTTGGTGGGGTTCACCGCCTTGTCAGTTGATATCATCACAAACTTCTCTGCCTTGTACATTGATGCCAGGTCGGCCACCGTTTTAGTGCCAAATATATTCACCCTCACGGCTTCCGCCGGATTCTGCTCCATAATAGGCACATGCTTGTAGGCAGCAGCATGGTATATCACCTCGGGGTGATACATCTCAAACACCTGTTGCATAAGCACCTTGTTCCCAACATTTGCAACAATGAACTCAAACGTGTGGCCCAGAGCCACGAATTTTTCCATTAACTCAACTTCAAGCTCATAAAGCGGTGTTTCGGCCTGGTCAACCATAATAAGCCTGGCAACATTCAGCCTGCAAAGTTGCCTTACAAGTTCGCTCCCTATGCTTCCTGCAGCACCCGTAACCATCACCACTTTACCATTTAGCTGGTCAACCATATGTTTATTGTCGAGTTTTATTTCTGTACGCTGCAGCAGGTCCTCAATCTTTACGGTGCTTATCTGCTTTGCTGATAACTGCCCGTCAATCCAGTTGGTAACCGGGGGTATTTCCTTAACCTGCAGATGCGTTTGCAGCAATATATCTTCAATAAGCTCCCGCTTTTTATCCTTGTCAATTTTCTGGATCGCGAAAATAAGCTCCTTTATATTTCGGCCGGTAAGGAATTTAGGGTTCAGCACCCCGCTTGAGTATACAAAAATACCTTCAATGGTCTTACCTATCTTACCCGGGTGGTTATCAACAAATCCCACAACCCTTATGCGCCTGTCGTGGTCGGCCTGCAACACGTTTTTGGTTATTATACCCGCCTGCCCGGCGCCATAAATCAGCACATTTACAGCTTCGCCCGGCGTTTTAAGCCAGTAATACACCAGTCTCACGGCAAAACGCGTGAATACCAGCAGCACAATTGATAGCGAGAAGAAAATTATAAGTACTGAATAGGGCACATGCGACAGCCACGAATGGACGTAAAAGTTCTCAACAGTATTCAGCACCAGCAGAGTTCCAACAACAAATGATATGGCCTTCACAACCTGTATGGCATCACGGGCACCGGTGTGCCTGATAATGGTCTTGTACAGCCCGGTCATTAAAAAGGCTGCCAGGGCTGAAGCTGTAACATATACCAGTTGGTGGTACATATCACTCCGTATCGGGTCAGTTACCTGAAAGTTAAACCTGAGGGTGTAGGCACTAACAAAAGAGAATACAACAATAAAAACATCCTTGCTCAACACAAGCCACTGTGGCAGGAAACGACTGCTCTGGTTTAGCAGAAAACTCCGGATATAATTCTTGTAATTGAATTTCACTTTCTATTGCCCCGTTTTGATTGGCAAAAGTATAATAAATGTTTTTATGGGTTCCACTTTTATTCAAATATTAATAATGATATTTGTCAATGCTCCTGAAGCTCAGACAGGTAGTAATGATAATTAAATTCTTTTTAAAATGTATACTTCAGGTATCTTTTTAAACACAACCGCAATGTATATAATTCCAAGTACTAGTGAAAAGGTGAAATTAAGTATAGTCTGCATCCCGGTTAACGGAATAACCATGATAAAGCTAATCGCAAAAGGTATCAGTATTAACTGCCTCATTTCAAGCTTTGATTGATGTGGATCATACTCATCAGTAAACTCTGAAATAATATTCATAAAGTACCATGCAAATCGCCTGATAGCGAAGAACATAAATATCAACATAACAAGCACTCCTGTAATCCGCAGCGGCAGGTTAACAAAGAACCAGGTAAGTGCTACGCCCGGACCACTGTACAAAAACAAGCCCGATGCAAGTCCGGCCATTACTAGTAGTATCAGATGGAAGCAAACCCAGTTTACTACAAGTTGTATCAGGTAGTGATAATTCCTGAAGTAGTGTGGCAGATAAAGACCGGCCAGTACATAAATAAGATAGGGTACTGAATGTATGAATATCAGTTTTCCTTCTGTCCAGTTATTAACCGGCGCATACCCATATTCAACGTAAAAGAAAGAAAACGTGTGGCTGATGTCATTTAGCCTCAGGAAAGCTGACAGTACAACTGTATCACTTATCCTGACAACCAGGAAAGTTATAAAGCATATAATTGTGGATGTAAGTATGTATTTCCAATTCATTGTAGTCTAAGCTTATCACGCCGGCACATCAAGTTCCTGGTAAACTGAATTATTACTTTTATATTCGGGGATCATGGTTTTAAGCGCCGCTATCAGTTGCATGCGCTGTGCGGCTACATCCATGCCGTTGTTGGTGGAAATTGTATGATCGCGGGGGGTGCCGGCAATAGAACCCATAATTTCGAGGTGACTGTTTACATAGTTGAACGGGTAGGGCTTTACACCGGCAATGGAGATTTTGGGATGGTGCGTTTGAATGCCCTTTTCTTTGTCGTAAAGTAATTCCTCATACAGCTTTTCACCGGGACGTAAACCTGTATATACAATGGGTATATCTACGTCAGGCTCCAGTCCGCTGAGGCGGATCATATTAAAAGCGAGGTCGGCGATCCTTACCGGTTTTCCCATATCAAACATCAGTATCTCCCCTCCTTTTCCAATAGCACCGGCTTCGAGAACAAGCTGGCAGGCCTCGGGAATTGTCATAAAGTAGCGGGTGATATCAGGGTGGGTAACGGTAACAGGGCCACCGTGGGCAATTTGCTTTTCAAACAGTGGTATCACTGAGCCATTGCTGCCCAGCACATTGCCAAAGCGGGTAGTAATAAATTCAGTACTGCCGTGAAGGTGGTTGCTGAGGCTTTGTATATAGATTTCAGCAGCGCGTTTGGTGGCCCCCATCACGTTGGTTGGGTTAACAGCTTTATCAGTTGACACCATTACAAAGCGCTCAGTACCGTTTGCAACGGCAAGGTCGGCCAGGTTTTTGGTGCCGAATACATTCACCCTCACGGCTTCAAAAGGGTTGCGTTCCATCATGGGCACATGCTTGTATGCGGCAGCATGGTAAATAACCTGCGGCCTGAATTCACTGAACACCCTGGTCATAAGGTGGTGGTCGCCCACGTTGGCAATAATAAACTCAACCTCAACGGGTATATAACCGGCCGCAGGCATGATGCTGTTCATATGGTTATTAATGCCTGTTAGCTTTTCGCGAACTTCATTCTCGAGGTTGAACATGGCAGTTTCGTCCTGGTCAACCATAATAATGAGTGCAGGGGTGAACCTGAGCAGTTGCCGTACTATTTCACTGCCAATGCTGCCTGCAGCGCCTGTTACCATGATGCGTTTACCCTGGAGTTGTTTTTCAACATGGTCATTGTTAAGGATGATCTCCGAGCGTTGCAGCAGGTCGGTAATTTTAACGGGGTTGATCTGTTTAACAGAAAGCTCACCATTGATCCAGGCATCAACGGGTGGTATTTCCTTCACGTGCAAATGAGTCTGCAGCAGCAGGCGCTCAATGACTTCACTTTTGCGATGTTTTTCAATCCTGTTGATGGCAAAGATAATTTCATTTACTCCCTTTTCACCCAGGAATTTCGGATTGAGGACATATGAAGAATACACGTAGATACCTTCGATGCTTTTGCCGATAAGGCCGGGATTATCGTCAATAAATCCAACCACATGGGTATTCCGGCTCCGGTCGGCATGCAGCACATTCTTGGTGATCAACCCGGCCCCGCCGGCACCATAAATCAATACCTTGGTAACATTACCTTCGGCTTTAAGCCAGTTATAGAACAGCCGTACAGCCCCCCTGATCAGGACGATAGTTGTTGAGGCCAGGGTAAAGAATATTATAATGATGGATTGTGGTGTACGATATATTCCTGAAATGAGACCAACATTAGCCGAAATGCTCAAAAGCAGTAGTATAGCGGTGATAAAGAATACTGATTTGATGATAAGTATGGCATCCTTAAGACCGGTATGCCTGATAAGTCCCTTATGCAGACCCAGAACATAGTAAATTACCGGGGCATAAACACTCATCAGTGCCGCCTGAAAGTACATGGCATTCAGCGCATCATCATCAAGCTGGAAATTGTAGCGCAAAGTGTAGGCAAACGAAAAAGCGAATAGAACCACCAGCGTATCCTTCAGCATGATAAGCCAGCTTGGAATAATAATACGCGAGTGTTTAAGGAAAAACTGCTTAAAAGGGTAAATCATGGACTGCGAACGTTATGACATTGACTTTTCGGTATCACCCTGCAGCAGATCTACAAGCAGTTGCCTGATATTCTGAAACCTGTCGAGCCTGTGTACGGTATCCATCTTTTCAGGGGGCAGGTCAAAATTACTGTTTTGAACGAAGTGTTCAAGCAGGCTTTTCACATATTTACACTCCTTGATGACAAAAAAGCGGTTAAGCGCTTTATCCAGGTCATGCAGCTCATGGCCGCCATCAAATGGCTTGCAAATATCATCATGCTCAGCATTAAAAATGTCAAGCATGGCCTGTGCACGCATGGCGATGTCATGATGATGCATAACCCGGTTGAAGTAGGATTTGATTTTCTCTTCCATAAGCGCTTTGTTTTAACGGCTGCAGCCCCCCTGCATAAGTTCGGAAAAAACCGGACTTCCCGCAAATTACAATGGTAAATTTAGGGACATTGTAACAAATACCATATAACGAATGATAACCCAAACCCTACGTTTGAAAGATAGTTACGGACGAATATTCATCGGATGGTTTTAAGGCCCTTTTTTTCCGTCGTATTTTGGGGAATACGCAATGAAAAAAACTTCCCCTTTTCCCTCGTGGAGAGATGTCAGGGGATAAGGGGAAAACGAGGGGAAAGGGGAAGAGGGGAAATCGAGGGTTGAGGGGGATTGGGTATTGCTTTATTATGGTTGGTTTTTGGTTGGTGAAAAGGAACTTTTAAAATTTTAGTGAACATGCAATTGTGCCGGCGAGTATGATAAGTTGTCGCACTTTCTGGTTGCTCAGCGGTTTGGCAAGCAATTCCTTTATACCGGCCTTTTTACAGTCTTCAGTTACTATATCGTACAGGCTGCAACTTACAGCTACAATGTGGGGAATTGTCCCTTTTGCACTGGCAAGTATTCTTTTACTGGCTTCAATGCCATTCATCACGGGCATTTGTATGTCCATGCATATCAGGTGGTATTGTTTTTCAGCCGCCAACTGGCAGGCATGATAACCATTCTGGGCCACATCTACATTAAAACCCTGAAGCCTGAACTGCATTGTCATTAACTTCAGGTTTGAATCATTGTCATCAACAACCAATATATTGATCGGATAAATATCGTTAAGCTTCTCTATGGTTTTTATGGTTGTGCTCATAGTTGAATTGCTGTCAGGGTCAGAATGAAATTTTGGAAGTTTCATATATGCGATTTTGCTGTGAGCTTGTTTGTAATTGGATTTTACAAACCATGTGCCATAATAGCTAATTGGTTGATAACCAAACATTCATTGAAATTTCTGATATTTTACGATACCCAACTTGTTTCCACTATGTGTGGAATTTCTCAAGGTAGGCTTGAACCTATGCTTAAAAATGTGGAGTTAAGGAATGCTAGAACTGGAAGTATATAAATTGCTGATGAAATCGGCTACAAACGGAGCGAGCTGATCAGCCAGCACCAATTTGGCAAAGGCACCCCACAGGAACTGACGCAATCCATCGGCAACCCTTTCGTATTGGAATAACCTGGATGCTTTGATCTGCGGAAGCAAGGTTGATGGGCGCTGAATAGGACCAGCAAAAATGATGGGGAAAAAGCTGAGGGTAAGCAATACATTCATCAGGTTTTTCTCAGCATTGATGGTTTGCCTGTAAATGTCAATGATATAACTGAGTGACAAAAATGTGTAGAAACTAATACCTACAGGCAGTATAAAGCGGGTAGTTGACCGTGGCAGTTCATAACCTGCAAGGGCAACCATTTGAATGAAGCTGTCGATAAAAAAATTGTAATACTTGAAAACACCAAGTACCATCACATTGGCCACAACCCCGGCTACAAGAAACAGTTTCCTGTTCCTGGCCTTGCGGGCTTTTTCAACAGTGATTGCTTCACCCTCTTCAGCCGCGGGGTTGATTTCAATTCCCCAGCCTATCAGATAGTTAAAGACAGACACGCCAATAAGGAGAAACAAAAAGCGCCAGTCCCACCAGGCATAAAACACATAGCCTGCCGCTAATAGAAATGCATTTTGCAACGTTAAATTCCGCCTGACAATAAACCAGTAAATTGCAAATACGATTATTATGTAAAGGCCGAATTCAATAGATGCAAATATCATGACGCTAATATTTACTGGTTTATGCCATCTAAGCCATTGCCTTTTCTTCCGCTCCAGCCTTCACAGGAAGGTATTTCTCAACAAGTGCAACTATGCTGTCAATACTGTCAAAAGCTTCTGGGGTGGCCTCATTCCTTTCTCTGCAAAGTAGTCGTCTCTTCCATGGTTTTTAGCTTTAGGCAATGTTGATTAACAAGCTCATTATGAATCGAAAACTATACCATATATAAATCTTGGTTCTTTGCAATATAACACCCGCTAAAACGTCTTGTTTTTAGTTTTGATGGAAATATTTTTACCCTCCTGCCACCCCAAACGCGCAAATCTCTTTGAACAACTTTGAACAACTTTTGAACCCCTCGATAAAAACTCGGGGTAAACTCTTGAACAACCTTGAACAACCTTTGAACGCACGAAGTGCTTTGAACAACTTTTGAACAACCTTTGAACCCCTCAACTTTTTCCCTATTTTTGTAATGACTTAAAACACCTTAAATGAAAAAAGCCCTGGTAACCGGCGCCGACGGTTTTATTGGATCACATCTTGTTGAATTACTTCTTGATAATGGATATGCCGTTAGGGCACTAGCCCAGTATAATTCTTTTAATTACTGGGGATGGCTTGACGACATGCCCCAGCACAATAATCTGGAAGTGGTCACAGGTGACGTTCGCGATCCATATTTTGTGAAAACAATTGTCAGGGGTACTGATGTTGTTTTCCACCTGGCTTCACTAATAGCCATACCTTACTCTTATCATGCACCTGACAGTTATGTTGATACCAACATACGCGGCACCCTTAATGTGTGCCAGGCTGCAAGGGAACTGGGTAATATCAGGGTGATCAGCACTTCAACCTCCGAAGTGTACGGCACTGCATTGTATGTACCTATCGACGAAAAACATCCTAAGCAACCCCAAAGTCCCTACTCTGCTACTAAAATTGGTGCTGATGCCATTGCGTTAAGCTTCTTTAACGCCTTCAGCCTGCCGGTCACCATCGCAAGGCCGTTTAATACATACGGTCCCCGCCAATCTGCCCGCGCTATTATTCCAACAATCATTTCGCAGATAGCATCAGGTGTGGAGGAAATTAAACTGGGTGACCTAACTCCAACCCGCGATTTCAACTATGTAAAGGATACTGCCCGTGGATTTCTAGCCATCGCTGCTACTGATGCCACCGTGGGACTCGAAGTGAATATAGCCACCGGTCGCGAGATTTCAATGGCCGATACCCTTGAACTGATACGGAATCTGATGAACAGCAATGTGAAGATCGTTACCGACGATAAACGGCTTCGCCCCGCCGGATCAGAAGTATTCCGCCTGCTGGGCGATAACACCCTTATTAAATCCCTAACCCGCTGGTTCCCCGAATACAGCCTGGAAGACGGCCTCAAAGAAACAGTAGATTGGTTTCTTAACCCCACCAACCTGGAAAAATACAAAACCGGAATCTACAATATGTAGGGGTAAAATCACACTTCTTACTTTAGCTTCGGTCGCAATCCTTTAGCCTTTAGCCCTTAGCCTTTAGCCCTTAGCCTTTAGCCTTTAGCCCTTAGCCTTACTCCACAACCAACTTCTCCCCTCCGCCTATACCTGCCAAGCCTACCAGGTACATACCCTTCGACAAACCTTCAAGTTGAAGAGGTGTTTCAGTGCCGGTGAGTTGAATTTCCTTTAATAGCCGGCCGTGAAGGTCATGAATGCCAATTGTTGAGATGGTACTGGGTTTATATGCATCATATCTTATGGTTGCCGATTCGCGTGCCGGATTTGGGAATATTTTGATACCTGATACAGGCCTGTCGGCATAAAATACCGGAATGTTAATATCACCGTCACCTCTAAGCCATACACCTTTCCCATGATAGCCTGCATAAAGGTAGCCGGTAGCTGCCGAAGTTGCAAAACTATTCACCCAGCCATAGGCAGGTAGTCCTTCGTTATATGGCTCCCAGGTTATGCCCCAGTCGCCCGATCTGAAAATTCCATCACTCCTGGTAGCTACATACACGGTATCTGAGGCCCCGGTACCAATGGCTGTGAATGAAACCGGCAATCCCAGGGTAAGATTCTCCCAGGTTACACCATCATCTGCTGAACTTAACAACTCGTCATAGGTGGCCATGTAAAAATACCCAACACTGTCAGTAGCAAAGTATTGCGCACCACCCCACGAAAACATGGTATATGAAGGCGACCATGTATCGCCATTATCAACTGAACGGTAAACGTAATAGGATGGACTGCCCGTACCTACCAGTATAGTACCCTCGTTGCCGATCACCATGGCTTCAATACTCACCCCATCAAATCCTGTCATCATAAAGTTTGCACCACCATCCGTTGATCGCCATAATCCGCTATAATCGGTTGCCACGAATATATCGCCCTGGCTGTTTATTTTCACATCACTAAAGCTGCTGCTGTATGCAAACAGTAATTGCCATGTATCGCCATCATCCAGTGACTGGTATAACCTGCCTTCAAATCCCTGATTGGTCACAACATATTCCACCCCATTAGGACCTGCCACTACCTTCGATTGCATGTCGGTACCGAAGAAACCGTCGCTCACATTTTCCCAGTTCTCACCATCATCATCTGAACGCCACAGGGAGTCAGTTACAGCAAACAAGACACCTGATTGTGTGGCATCCATCGACCATACAATGGTTGACACCATACCGTCCGACGATTTTTCCCAGTTAATGCCATCATCAAATGAACGGTAAACACCATAACAACCGGCAAACAAGGTATCATCATTGTCGGCCAGCAGGCAGTGCACTGTAACAGGTGGTGCATCATCCAGCAATACCCAGTCGATGCCGTTTACTGACATGTAAACACCTGTACCCGTTGCTGCAAACACCTCATTTTCTGAATTTATACTTATACTGAAAACTTCATCTGTCATCAGTGTTGTCCATGTGGCCCCATTGTCTTCTGACCTGAAAAGCCCTCCATCAAAGGTTCCACCTACATATATCACACCTGATGAATCAAATTCTATAGTCCTGACATAATATATCCCATTAACAGGCGATATATCTTCCCATGTATCGCCGTTATCCGTTGACCTGACTACTATACCGGGCCCTCCAACAAAAATATGATTGGAGTCATTCACGGCCACTTCAATTGTTTCCATGTAGGCGAGTCCTAGTAATGATTTGAATGTCCATGATTCGCCATTATCAATTGAAATATATACACCTGCATCGCCATTTGTACCTTGAATAACACCTGCGTAAATGTGTCCCTGGGTATTAACGGTCAGTGACCCAACATCCGTGTTGTCAAGTCCGTTGTTGCTCTGTTCCCATGTTTCACCTGAATCAAACGACCTTGCAATTCCATTGCTTGAGGTGAATACCGCCGTATCATTAGCTACCAGGCTGCTGCCAGGCCAGGTGAGCCCTTCCTCGGCTGAAGCCCATGTATCACCACCGTCAATTGACCTGAAAATTCCACCCCACCCTGTTGAGGCAAAGAGTATACCAGAAGAATCCTGAATCATATGGGTAATGTATCCCCCGGTAGGTCCGTTTGATTGCTCCCACTGCGCCGTAGCTGTTTGGATCAGTAATAATAATAAAGAAAAAGTGAATAAAGAAAAAGTGAATAAAGTTGGTTTCATCGGCAGGTAGGTTTCAGTTGTAATTAGTTGTATATGAGCCCAATTGGTAAAAGGTCTCAAGTGTAACCCACTAACCTGACTTTTGTTTAATGAATAAAAGCCTTATTTTAACCACTCCCAACTCACTACTCCCTACTCACTCATCACTACTCACTACTCACTACTCCCAACTCACTACTTCTTCAAAAACAAATTCTCCTCCGCACTTAGCGGCGCTGCATTATATAGCACGCCATTCAGGAACATGTATGGCACATGAACCGGGGGCTCTTCAACCCTGATATAATAGTTGCTGTAGATTTGCACCGGACAGGTGTAAAAACTACCTGCGTTCCACGAAGGCATTTCACGTGAAGTGGTTATTTGCGTGTACTCATATATGGCATTGTTTGAAAAGAGCAGGTTTATATGTTCGTATGAGTAGAATCCATTGGCAGTATAAACAGAATCAGCAAAATAGAACGAGCTGTTGTCAATGTTTCCCTCGGCACCTGACAGCCTCACTGAAGGTCGTGCCTCACTAAGCTGCATCTGGCTGCTGCCAAGAATTTCGTAAAAATAATAGCGCACCTGCCCTGCTTTACCCGCAATGGGCTCACCATCAATTTCATAACTGGTAACCGTGCTTTTAATGTATCCTTGCATGAGCTGGTATGCCGCAGTTACAGTTCTTGTTTGTGTAATGGGTGTAGTGTTGTCAGATGAAAGCCTGCCCTCAAAAGTTTGCTTCTCAGTGTAAGAAGTATGTGCAAACTCATAGTCTGTCGACAGCTTGTCAACAACCACTGTCTGACCCTTGATGTTCTCAAATAAACCGGTACGGATGTTCTGCCACGACCCCTCAACTTCATTCTTTGGCGGAATTACAGTTGGTTCGTTTGGTTCATCTTCTTTTTTGCATCCGCATAAAATTGCGAGTGTAATAGCCGACACCCAGGCGAGCTTGTTGAGCTTGTTCATAAGTTGATTATTAATAAGTTAGTAAGAAGGGGTCTTTTCTTATTAATAATCAGTTTTTCGCCTTAAGGTAATACCGTTTCCGGCTATTTTTTAATAACTGGTAAAAACAATCACACTGGCCGCAGCACCGGTTAGCTGTTTTCTGTGATAATTGGCTGTAACCTCTGCTTTTTCAGTTCTTCATAAGTATTGATCACCAGCTCGGGATATGTATCAAAAAATACCTGTGCCTTTTCATGTGATGAAAAGTGTTCTTCAACAACTATTACAAAACGCGCCATCAAATCCTTGCAATAATCGTTGTAAGTATATTGGAATGAACTGCCGGCTGCCCGAAATGCCTCGTTAAGTTTATCAACGCATTCTTTATGGTATTCATAATCGTTTACAAAACCCTCGGTCATGAGTTCAGTTACAAGGTCTTTATAGGCTTCCATGCTTGGTTGTGGTTTTAGGTTCAAATCAGGTTGTTGCACAGTGCAAAGTAACTGATTATTAGCGTTTAAATTATATTGGGGGATAAATAAATTTTACTTTGAATTATCATAACTTTCATTATTTTTGTCTAAATTCTTGATCTGTGAAAAAAAGCGATAGTTTCTTCCTCATGTCTGACTTGCATACGCTAAGGAACCGGAACAGGTTCTATGCCTCTATACCGTCGGCATTACTTATTATTGATATGGAGGATACCATCGTAATGGCCAACAACAAGGCACAGGGTATGCTGGGTGTTAAAAAAACAGGCCTCCTGAATTCACTGTTTTCACAGTTTGTGGCTGCTGCCGATATCACAACTTATAAACTTGCCAGGGCAAATGCAATTGAAAGCAACACTCCACAGTCGTGCGAAGTAAGGCTGCAAAACAGGAAAGGACTACCTATCTGGTGCCGCCTCGATCTGGGCATATATAATAAGGAGAATGACCCGGAGCAAATGCCGGAGGAAACATCCCTGCAACAGTCAACCTTGCAGAATCAGTCTGTCCAACCTGATCAGCCTATCCAGCATGATCAGTCTATCCAGCATGATCAGCCTATCCAGCATGATCAGTCTGACATAATCAATTGTACGGATGAACCCTGCTTATTGATACTGATCACTGACATCACATACCAGAAGAAAATCGAGGACACTCAGGCATTTCTGCTTGGCAATTCATGGGCTCCCATCAAACAGGATTTCTTTGTTGCCCTTTCGGAATACCTGGCCGATATGCTTGATGCCGATTATGTATGCATCGACAGGCTTCATGGAAACCTTGAGGCAGAAACCATGGCAGTTTACTACAATGGTGTTCTTAAACACAATATCCGCTATTCTCTGCGCGATACCCCTTGTGGTAAAGTTGTGGGCAACCAGGTATGCTGTTTCCCGCAAAGTGTAAGGGTTTTGTTTCCCAACGACCCAATGCTGAAGCAAATTGGGGCTGAAGGCTACTTAGGCATCACCCTCTGGGGCGCATCCGGTAAGGCCATCGGGCTAATATCAGTTGTGAGCCGCAAGCCACTTGGCGATACACGGGCCGCCGCTAAGATCCTCAAGCAGGTGTCAATAAGGGCTGCTGCTGAACTTGAGCACCGTATCGCACAGAAACGGTTCGCCTCACTGAGTAAATCGAGCCAGGCAATGCTCAACTCAGCCGATGAAATTGAACTGGCTAAAAAGGTATGCGAAATTATTACCAACGATTGTGGCTATGCACTGATGTGGATAGGCCTGGCTTTGAATGATGAGAATAAAAGCGTAGTCCCCCTGGCCAGCGCTGGTTTTGAGGAAGGTTACCTCGAAACACTGAACATAACCTGGTCAGGTGATGATGTGCGCGGCCGCGGTCCAACCGGTACTGCTATCCGTACAGGCATTCCCTATGTTTGCAATAACCTGCTTACTGACCCCAACTTCCTGCCCTGGCGCGATGAAGCTATCAAACGCGGTTATGCCTCATCAATGGCACTGCCAATGCGGCATGGCGATAAGATACTCGGTGGCGTCATGATTTACGCCCGTGATCCCGGGTATTTCGATCATGACGAAATTACCCACCTCAGCGAACTGGCAAACGGCCTCTCACACGGTATTGTTACCAAACGCCTCGAAAAAGATATGGTGAAGGCGCTCGCCGAATTAAAGAAAGCTGAATTAAACAGACTCCAATAGGTCGCGCTATTTCAGGACCAGGCACTATGCCAGGCCCAGGCCCTACACCCTATGCCCTGTGGATTCCGACTCCGGTTTTAGAAGATATAACCCCCGGAATGATCTTAAATGATCCATAACCCGCCAATGGGAGCTCCTTAATTTCAACTTCTTCAATCTGACAATGGTCGGGACCCGTTTTACACCAGTCGATGAATTTCCTGAGCTGATCTCTCATTCCTTCTACTTCAATGTGCAATTGCTGGTCAATATAGGCCGAATGTCCGTATAAGCCCAATTCACGGGCTAACTTGGAAGCAAAGTTCCTGAATCCGCACCTCTGTACGTTTGAGCCTTTGATGCAAACATGATACCTTGTCATTATCCTGGGGTTGGTTAATTGGTTGGGGGGCAAAGTTAAGTCATAATTCCAAAAAGTGGTTATACGTTTGATAAACAGTTCCCGACGATTATTCATCCAAACGCTACGTTTACACATCGGGCATAAAAAAGGGGGGCAAAAGTTGTTCAAATTTGTTCAAGGGGTTCAAAGGGTTCAAAGGGTTCAAGGGGTTCAAAGGGTTCGAGGGGTTCAAAGGGTTGTAGGGGTCACGTCCCACAAGTCCCATAAGTCCCACAAGTCCTACCAGTCCCAGAACAAATACCAAAGAACAAATCAATCTGAATAATAATACTAAAACAAAGTCTGATATCTAAATATTCATATCTTTGATTCCATTACTGCAAACTTAACTTCATCAACATGAAACACGTTAAAGTATTGCTCTTCGCGCTGGCCTGTATTGCAGTGCAATCAGTTTTCTCCCAAACTATTTCAAAGTCAGTGATCGGATCGGCGGGCAATACCCGTGCCGGCGATAACATCAGGCTGTCATATGCGGTGGGCGAAACAGTTGCCGGTAATATGACGAGCCCGAAAGCACAGCTCAGCAATGTCAGGTCCCACTTTTCCCAGAACCCAGAACCCAAAACCCAGAACCTCTGCCCTGAGTGCTGAATGCTGAATGCTATTCCAACAAACAGCAATCAACTCCGTTTCTATTAAAGCAGCACCCAAACACTGCCCTGAAAATGAGAGATTTCGTGAAAAAAGTGGCTTTTGTGGCCCTGGTCATTGTAGCATTGCTGCTACTCTTTTCTGGCTTGTCGGTGCCAGGATACAGCAACAGATAAGTGAGCTGTCCGACAAATTGCCGGGCATGATCGACCAGGCCAGGAGCAAGCTGCAGGAATATCCGTGGGGTGAAAAGGTCATCGACCAGTTTTCAGGCGACAAAGCCGAGAAGTACATGAAATCAGCACAGCAGTTCTTTAACTCTACTTTTGGCGCTCTGGGCGATCTTTATGTGATTCTCTTCCTCAGCATCTTCCTCACTGCCGAACCCGGTGTATATATTGTATGTGAAGGAAACATAAAAACGTAACCCCTCATCCCCCCGACCCCTTCTCCCCGCGGGAGAAGGGGAGAAGAGTTATCCCAGCTCTAAAGCATTCCTTTTTCTGTAAGGACGCACCATTGTGCATCCTTTTTCCCTAACTTTGCTAAAACACCCATCCCATGGAACACACCCACACCCTCATCGCCAAATCAGGCACTGAAATCCACATCATCCCGCAAATGTCAAACAGGCACGGCCTCATCGCCGGCGCTACAGGAACGGGCAAAACAGTTAGTTTGCAGGTGCTCGCCGAAAGCTTTAGCAAGCAAGGCGTGCCTGTGTTTATGACCGATATCAAAGGCGACCTCTCCGGCATCTCCAAGGCCGGCGTGCCTAACCAGAAGATCATCGACAGGGTGGCGAAAATCGAACTCGAAAACTATACAAACCGCGGCTTCCCGGTATGTTTCTACGATGTGTTTGGCTTACGCGGACATCCGTTAAGAACTACCGTTACCGAGATGGGGCCTCTGCTGCTTTCGCGGATGCTAAACCTCAACGACACCCAGGAAGGGGTGCTGAACATCGTCTTTAAGATAGCCGATGATAACCAACTGCTGATCCTCGACCTGAAGGACCTCACCACCATCCTCGAATATGTCGGTAACAACCGCGAAAAATTCATCACTTCCTACGGTAACATATCCGCGGCAAGCGTTGGCACCATCCAGCGAAGCCTCCTCATCCTGGAAGAACAGGGAGGCGATAAGTTTTTCGGCGAACCGGCTTTCGATATATTCGATATGATGCAAACCAACCCCGAAGGTCTCGGCATGGTCAATATACTGGCGGCCGATAAGCTGATGCAGTCGCCGCGACTGTACTCAACATTCCTGCTCTGGCTGCTTAGTGAGCTGTTTGAAGAATTGCCCGAAGCCGGCGATCTCGAAAAACCGAAGCTCGTATTCTTCTTCGACGAAGCACACCTGCTGTTTGATGAGGCTCCCAAGGCATTGCTCGATAAAATTGAACAGGTAGTGCGACTTATAAGGTCAAAAGGTGTTGGCGTTTACTTTGTTACCCAAAATCCGCTCGATGTTCCCGACGATGTCCTTGCACAACTGGGAAACCGCATACAGCATGCACTCCGGGCATTCACCCCACGCGACCAAAAGGCAGTGAAGGCTGCAGCCACAACCTTCCGCTCCAACCCCGCGGTTGATGTGGAAGAAGTGATCACCCAACTGGGTGTTGGCGAAGCTCTGGTGTCTTTCCTCGACCATAAAGGCATCCCGTCAATAGTTGAACGTGCACTTATTTTGCCCCCCATGGGACAAATTGGCCCGATCACTGACGACGAACGCAACACCATCATCCGTAAATCCCTGATCTACGGCGTTTACGAACGCAACATCGACCGCGAGTCAGCCCACGAGATCCTCACCACCCGCATGACCCAGGATGCCCAGGTAAAGCAGGCTGCTGAAGATGCCAAACTCCAGGCCAAAGAACTCATCGCCAAACAAAAAGAAGCTGCAGCCCAGGAAAAAGCCGCCGCCGCCCTCGAGCGCGAAAAACGCAAAAACCGCGGCGCCGGCCAGCAGATCCTCGACGAACTCACCAAACAAACCGGCCGCGCCATCACCCGCAACATCTCCAACACCATCGGAAGGCAACTTGTCAGGGGAATTTTGGGGTCAATATTTGGGGGAAGAAGATAAAAGGCGCTGCGCGCTGGAAAACCCTCATCCCCCGACCCCTTCTCCCAGAGGGCGAAGGGGAGCAGAGTCATTCCAATCACAAAAGAATTCCCTATCCCGTAAGGACGAACCACAGCTGACAGCCAATTACCGATGGAAGATCATCACCTTCCGCTCATGCGCCCTGTACGATTGTAACAACGACGGAATCAAGGAGATACTTGCCAACACAGGAAACGGCATCATCTACATGGTCGATGGCCGAACCCGCGAACTATCCCTGTATCTTAGCAGCCTGCTGGCGATGGAGCGCTTCTTCCCGGTTAATCTAACAGGCGATCATCAACCCGAAATCATCTTCTCATACGGCAAAAATATTACCGCTTTAAGCCTTGGCGGCCGACAAATGAACATCGAAATCAATGATGAATCCGACTATTCTAATTTTACAACCTCTTTAACCGATTACGACAACAACGGCCATTACGAAATCTTCACCGGCACCAACTACTATGTGCAACAGCGCAATGCCAACGTTTTCGAATGCATCGGGCTAACCGCCGAAGTTGAAATTGAACCTTCTATCTGCAACCTTAGTACCGGTCGTGCCGAAGTCTTCCCAACCGGCGGAACCGAGCCCTACACCTATAACTGGAGCACCGGACAAACTACTTCTTCCATTGAGAACCAGCCCATGGGTCCCTATGATGTAACCGTAACCGATGCCCTCAGCTGCAGCCTTACGCTCGAAGCTGACATTTACCAAACATGGGTAATGATCGACAGCATCGCGGAAACGCCCGACAACCCAATGACCGCCGAATGTGAGGGTAGCCTCACCATCTTCCCCGTCGGGGGCACACCGCCATACTCCATTCTCGTCAACAACCAGCCCGAACCCATCGCCGGCACCACCCTTCAAAACCTTTGCAGCGGTGCCTACATCATCGTGGCAAAAGACGCCAACGGCTGCATCAGCTTCTACCATCAGGTTTGGATCGACGCAGTTCTCGGCCTCCCCGAATCCAACCCCGCGCACCCAACCCTAACCTTCACCCTCAACCCCAACCCCGCAACCGGCACAACTGTTCTGGAATTAAATGTCCCCAATTCAACCAACACCACAACACCAATCACAACACCAAACACAACACCAATCACAACACCAAACACAACACCAAATTCAACAGCAAACAACCCAATAAAACCCAACACCTACGCCACAATCAGCACCATACAGGGCACACCCCTAACCCGCATCCCCCTCACAACCCAACGCACAACCATTGACGTTAGTAAGTTTGCCAAAGGCATGTATTTAGTTGCTGTTAATGATGATTATGGGGTTAGGACAATGAAGTTTGTTGTGAGATAATGACGAACGTAATCCCTCATCCCCCGACCCGTTCTCCCAGAGGGAGTAATCCCTCATCCCCCGACCCGTTCACGGGTACGTAACCCCTCATCCCCCGACCCCTTCTCCCAGAGGGCATAATCCCTCATCCCCCGACCCCTTCTCCCAGAGGGAGAAGGGGAGAAGATTTATCACAATCACATAATCATCCCTTTTTCCGTAAGGACGCACCATTGTGCGTCCGGATACTCCCGTCCCACAGGTCCCACAAGTCCCACAGGTCCCACTTTTCCTAGTAGTGAGTAGTGAGTAGTGAGTAGTGATCCTTCTCTGCCCTATGCCCTCTGCCCTCTGCCCAATGCTTACAACCAAAAACGCTAAACGCAAAACGCTAAACGCTAAACGCTAAACGCAAAACGCTAAACGCTAAACGCAAAACTTCCCCAAAACCAAGAACACAAACATTTGTTACTATTAAATAACCAACATATTCACAAAATGAAAAACATACTTCTTGTAATTGCAGCAACATTCTTCATGCTATCATGCAACACCGACCGTAATAACCGCGACAGGGACCGCATGGATGACCGCGACACGCTAGTGGATGGCACTGATGACAATGCCGAATTCCATAAAAAACACATCGGCGACCTGCATAATGCGATGAACGTAATGATGAAGGACTTCAAATCGCAGCAGTTCAGCGGTGATGCCGATTACGACTTCGCCCTTATCATGAAGCGCCACCACCAGGGTTCAATGGATATGGCAAAATGTATTACCGATAATTCAACCGATGCTGAAATGAAAGCTTTCGCAGCCAGAATCAATGAGCGGCAATTACGCGAGGTTCAGGAATTCGACCTGATCATTCAGGATAAAACCAACGCCAAAGGCGACTCTGATTTCGCGAACAGGGCTGTTGCCATGACCACCCCCATGAATGAAATGAACCATGGTACAACCCTCGACGACACATACGCCTCCATCATGATTAACCATCACCGCGATGCCATCAAAATCGCCGAAGAGTACCTCAAAGAAAGCGGCAAACACCCCAAAATGGCACAAATAGCCACCGAAATCACCAAAACCCACCCTGAAGAGATCAGGGAGTTTGAAGCTTACAGAAGTAAGTAGTTTACCACTGCCTTCCCTTTAACTGATTACACCTCATCACCAAACCCCCTTCTTCTCAAAAGAGAAGGGGGATTTTGTTTGTTTATACTAAAGTGCCTCTGAAGGTTCAAATCTTCAGAGGCTTATTTTTCAAACATCCCTGATGAAAAGACTTCTGCGATACTTCGTCATATTCTTCCTGCCGATACTCATCATCGGCACCATGGTTGAAATAATGCTCCGCCGGATTCCCAACGACTATCAATTAAAAAAGGAATTCCTCGATCAGCATGCCGATAGCCTCGAAGTCCTGTTCCTCGGCAATTCACATGCCTTCTATGGAGTTAATCCTAAGTACATCAGCTCCCCCAGCTTCAATGCAGGCGACATCTCACAATCGCTTGATTATGATCTGGAGATCCTCAAAAAGTATAAAAACCACTGGAACAACCTGGAATACATCGCCATACCCATCTCCTATTTTTCCCTCTATTCTGCGCTCGAAGATGATGTTGAAGCATGGCGCATCAAAAATTACCTGCTCTACTTTGGCATCCGAAAATCACACAAACTTGCCGATCATACCGAAATACTCAGCAACCGGCTCGGCCTCAATCTTAAAAGAATATACAACGCATACGTGCGTAATATGACATATATAACCTGTTCAGCGCTTGGCTGGGGCCTCGGCTATACCTCAAAAAAGAAGAATGATCTCGACAAAAGCGGCATCATCGCTGCAGAGAAACATACTGACATGATCAAAAAGCCTATAGATGAAAATCTTAAAATCGTCAGGCAAATCAGCGCTTTCGCGGATGCCCGGGGCGTTGAAGTCATATTTTACACCCCACCTGCCTGGCACACGTACACTGAAAACCTCGATGACATAACGCTCTTCAAAACCGTCAGCACCATGACCCGGATTGATAAGCAATATCAAAACGTACACTACTACAATCTCCTCACCGACCACCACTTCCAAAAAACCGACTTCTTCGATGCCGATCACCTCAATGAAATCGGCGCAAAGAAACTAACATTCATGCTCGACAGCCTGATAAAAAGTAGGGAGTAGGGAGTAGGGAGTAGTGAGTAGGGAGTAGTGGAAACTTAACCAACCCAGCGATACAACCACACCACCACTAAGGAGATTCCTCCTATCGTCGGAATGACGGGAGGTGGCGTTCGTATTGGGGGTGGGGTTTTCAGCGGGTGGCGCAGCCACCCGCTGAAAACCCCCTATAACCCACCTGGCGCATCGTCATTCCGAACGGAGTGAGGAACCTTGCCGATTGAGAACCAATACGAGTGAGGAACCTTGCCGATTGAGAACCATTACGAGTGAGGAACCTTGCCGATTGAGAACCAATACGAGTGAGAAATCTCATTGAACAGGGATGCTTTTCTATGCCCTATGCTCTATGCCCTATGCTGATGCTGATAGCCGACAGCTGATAGCTAATTTTGCATATCAAAAACACTTCCATATCTTTGCCTAAACCAACATCCCAATCATGGTAAAAATAACCATCACCCTGCTTTTTATTCTAACCTGTTCACTCTCCTCTATCGCTCAGGAGACATTTGAGGAGATCTTCACTGTTGTTGAGCAGAAACCCGAATTCCCCGGCGGCGAAGCTGAACGAATAAGGTATTTATCGCAGAACATCAATTACCCTTATGAGGCGCGGGTTGAAGGAATTACCGGCACAGTGTATGTTACCTTCGTCATCGAGAAATCGGGCAGTGTAAGCGATGTCAGAATTATAAGGGGAATAGGCGGCGGTTGCGACGAAGAAGTGGTACGCCTTGTAAAATCAATGCCCAACTGGATGCCCGGAGTACAAAGAGGCAAACCCGTTAGAGTTCAATACACCATGCCCGTGAAGTTTAATCTGGCTACACCCGAAGAAATAGAAAATTACCAGGCCATCCTGGCAAGCGATACTATTTATAATCCGGAAGATGACATTTTCACAGTTGTTGAAGATAGTCCCGAATTCCCTGGCGGCTCAGAGGCACTTAACAAATTTCTCGAAAAGAATATAGAATACCCTGAATTAGCCCGACAAAATGAAATTCAGGGGACAGTTTACGCGACCTTCGTTGTTGAGAAATCAGGAAAAGTTAACCATGTCAGGATCCTCAGAGGCATTGGCGGTGGCTGTGATGAAGAAGCAATGCGTGTAGTCAAATTAATGCCCAAATGGAAAGCAGGAAAGCAAAGAGGCAAACCTGTAAGGGTACAATTCAACCTGCCGATGAAGTTTTCTTTAAAAAGGGTCTATAATTAACCATCCTTTTGAACATTCCTCCTCCCAAACCGTTTCACTTTAAGTTAAACAATAAGGCGCAAGCTTTATTATTAAACACGGAAGCTTTGACGCAAGTCAATCTTCTTTAGGAAAAGAGACAATTTAGGTTGTCTCTTTTTCTTTTTTACGCAAACAATGCAACATATTCTTCGAAGATAAAAACCCTGTTGCGTTTATATCCCGTTGTTTCTTTCAGAATTCCCAACTCTATGAAATCATTGATCATTCGCATTGCTGTTGTCATGTTTACTGATAATGCCCGGGCAATATCAGTGCTGTCAACTATTGGATTACTGAACAAGTATATGAGTAAAGTTTGAGCGCTCCTGGTCTTCTTACCAAGCTTTGTCAAACGTTGTTGTTCAATTTCATTTCGCAAAGCAATTATCTTTCTGAAAATAATAATTGAATTTTCTGCAGTCTGATGCACACCTTCCAAAAAGTACAGTAGCCACTGACCCATTTGATTGTCGGTTCTTACGCGCATCAGGTTATCATAATAAAGAAACTTATTACGATCGAAAAAATCAGAAAGATAGAGGGTAGGTTTCACCAAAACCCCTCTATTAACAAGGTAAAGAGTTATTAATAGTCTGCCAATCCTGCCATTACCATCCAGAAATGGGTGAATTGTCTCAAATTGATAATGTGCAATACCTATTCTTATCAAATCGGGAATAAACAGATCATCATTATGAAGAAACTTTTCCAAATCACTCATTAAATCAGCAACTTCATCCTGATGCGGAGGAATAAATATAGCATCGTTCAAAGAAGCGCCACCAATCCAATTCTGACTTCTGCGAAACTCACCGCGACTCTTGTTTTCTCCACGAACTCCCCTAAGTATAATATCATGAGCATTTCTCAATAATCTGTTACTCAAAGGCAAGTTAATTAATTGTCCGATTGAGTGATTCATTGCGTCAACATAATTATTAACTTCATGCCAATCGTTTCGCTTCTCAGGATTCACATTCTCCACCTTCTGCAATGCGTCTTCCATTGTGGTTTGAGTCCCCTCTATGCGGCTACTGGCAGTTGCTTCCTTCTTTATGTGCATTCTGATAAAATAATCAACATCGGGAATCAACATCGAAAAGGCATTTAATTCACCTAATTTGATATTGGTCAAACTTAATTGATAATTCAATTTTTCATCATCTACCTCCCAGGCATGATTAATAACAGTTGGACTGAAGCTCTTATACTTATACTTCTGAACCCAGATACCCGATTTGTAATCTTTGATCTTCATAATTTCTTAAACTAAAGTGCAAATATAACAATTCTTATTTGCAGAAACAGCCTTAAGTGCAAATATAAATATCCATATGTGCAGAAACAGCCTTAAGTGCAAATATAAATATCCATATATGCAGTCCCTCGATAAAAACTCGGGATCCAGCCTTAAGTGCAAAACCATCGAAGGCAGTTGTTAAGTAATCCTTAATAACTCTTGCCCGCCATTTCAACATATTGAGCATACCCAGGCATGGCAAGCGCACTTCGGGCACCTACGTGGATCAGATAACAACACCACACCAGGTTGCACCTTTTGCAGGATTTGGTTTATTTTTGTTTCTCTAACCATACCTATCATGTATTTCCGTTAACAAATTTGAACTGTTTTAGATATGCACATAGATTCAAAAACAAGCCCTATAAGGGCGAAATAAGTCAACGATGGGTGCAACCCATCGACACAACCGCACCACCACTCCAAAAGCCCTGTAAGGGCGCAATTACACAGTTAAAAGATCACAGTAACCGCCGGTTTTAACCGGTGGATGATGAACACCCCCACCTCCCCCTCCTCAATCCTCTCAACCCTCTAAATCTTCTCGTTTTGCAATCTTTTTGTCCCGCACCTAACGGAGCGGTAAAGGTTGGCAGTCGGATTGATGTTTCTACCGATCTTCCACACCTACGGCGCGGGGTTGAACTCATAGCTCAGAACCCAGAACCCAGACCCATTTTTGCCCCCCTCCGGATAATCGTCCGTAACTAATGAATAAACGTACGGTTTGAGTTATCAAACGTAGCATCTTATTCCAGAAACTAGTTTTACCTTTGCGCGGCTCAAAGGGCAAAATGTGGGGATTATGTAACTTTTTTTGAAGAAATCGAAAAGTTTAAGCCTTTTTTAAGATTGAGGAAGTATTATTGAGTACTTTTGTTGCTCGATTAAGATTGAATTATTGCAGTCTATTTTGCTCTTGTGAGAACGGTTTATGTGACTCACGGGGCTCCGCCGTGAAGTGAGGTTGTCAGTTATCAGTTGTCAGTTGTCAGTAATAGAGTTATCAGTAGTTGTCAGTTGCCAGTTGTCAGTAGAGAATATAACGTTTATTGAATAGCCAAAAAAACTGAAAACTGAAAACTGATAACTGAAAACTAAAAAACATGCAAGATTTTAGAAAACTGAAAGTGTGGGAACTTAGCCATGAACTCACTTTGATCATCTATAAAACAAGTCAAAGGTTCCCAAAAGAAGAAATCTATGGATTAACTTCCCAACTCAAAAGAGCTTCGTCATCCATTGCAATAAATATTGCCGAAGGTTGTGGTAGAGGCAGCAGTGTTGATTTTGGACGATTCCTGCAGATTAGCATGGGATCAGCAAGTGAAACCGAGTACCTCTTGATCTTAATTAAAGAGTTAGGATATTTTGGAGATGATGGTGTGTATTCAGATCTAAATAATAGAATTGCAGAAATAAAGAAAATGCTGTCATCCTTGATTGTAAAGATTAAGAAATAAGTTAATAGTTATTAGTTATCAGTTATCAGTCATCAGTTATTAGCAGCTATCAGCAGTTATGAGTATGAAATCAGAGATCAAACAAAAAACTGACAACTGATAACTGACAACTGACAACCAGAAGATCAAACAAAAAACTGAAAACTGACAACTGAAAACTGACAACCCAATAGAATGCTCGATACCCTAGTAACATCAAAAACGAGAATCAAACTCCTCGTCAAATTCTTCCTCAACTCCACCACCCGCTCCTATCTGCGCGACCTGGAGGGTGAGTTTGGCGAATCAACAAATGCCATCCGCCTCGAACTTAACCGCTTTGAGGAGGCCGGTATGCTTAACAGTGAGGTGGAAGGCAATAAAAAAATCTTCTTTGCCAATACCCGCCACCCGCTCTTTGCCGATGTTCATAATATCCTTCTCAAGTATACCGGTATCGATACCGTTATCGAAAATGTGCTCCAACGTATCGGTGGCCTCCATGAAGCCTGGCTTATCGGCGACTTTGCCAAAGGCCGCAATAGTCCCGTCATCGACCTCTTGCTCGTTGGCGACAACCTCAACTTCCAGGCCCTGCTTGGCTACATCACCAAAGCTGAACAACTCTCCGGCCGAAAAGTACGATACCTTATCATCACCTCCAACGAACGTGATACTATTCAAAATCAGTTCCCCGAAAGGTTGTTGTTGTTCGAAAAGGCTAAAAGTGATACGGTAACAAGTGAGGAATGACGAATCAATTACTCAGTGCTTTTCACACTTTCGTGGATACTTTTGCTTTCGCAGATGGCGGTCCCCGAGTTTTTATCGAGGGGCTGATTGCTGAATGCTGAATGCTTTTTTTCTCGCTTTCGCGGATGGATCTGCATAGGGCATAGAGCATAGAGCAAAGAGAAGTAAGAATGTACAAATTACTAAGATTAACAATTACATGAATATTATCAAAACCGATATTGAAGGCCTTGTTATTTTAGTACCCAGGGTATTTGAAGATGAGAGGGGTTACTTTTTTGAAAGTTACTCCGAGAAAAATGTTAGTGAATTATTAGGCGGTGTAACTTTCGTGCAGGAAAATGAATCCTATTCCAAATATGGCGTTCTTCGTGGTTTGCATTTTCAGGAAGGTGAACACGCCCAGGCAAAACTGGTAAGGGTTGTAAAGGGAAGAGTGCTTGATGTGGCAGTTGATCTAAGACCTGAATCACCAACATACGGAAAACACGTTTCTGTTGAATTATCTGATCAAAACAAGCGTCAATTATTTATACCACGTCATTTTGCACATGGTTTTATTGTGCTCAGCAATGAAGCAATATTTCAATACAAGTGTGATAACTACTATTACCCTTCAGCTGAAGCTGGCATTAAGTGGAATGATCCAAGCCTTGATATTCAATGGAGAATACCGAACTATAGTATAATGGTTTCAGGAAAAGATGAGAAATTGCCATTCATACAACTTGACTTAGTATTGACATGCCCAAATTAAACTTTCTCAATGATTAAAAATGCTGTATTGAAGCAAAAAGTTGAACTTGATATCCATAACTCCGCTTTTTCAATATTATAATGTTAAATAGTAAACTAATTGTTAGAAACACCATGGCGCTTTATTTGCGCATGTTTTTCACTCTAATAATAGGATTGTATACATCAAGGTTACTTCTTCAAGCACTTGGAATTTCTGATTTTGGATTATATAATTTATTAGCTGGGATTGTCACAATGATGGCTTTCATGAGTAATGCAATGTCTATTGCAACTCAGAGATTTCTTTCTTATGAAAATGGTAAAGGAGATAAAAAAATTGAAAATGATATTTTTCAAAACAGTTTATTGCTGTACCTTCTCATGTCAGTACTAATACTTCTTTTTGCTGAGACCATAGGTTTATGGTTTATCAATAACAAGCTTGATATCTCAGAAAATAGAATTATTGCAGCTAATTGGGTCTATCAATTTACAATACTGTCGTTTATATTTAACATTCTAAACATTCCTTTTCTGTCTTTGATTATAGCACACGAAAAAATGAACATGTTTGCAATACTATCAGTAATTGAATCAGCATTAAGATTAATAGGTGTGTTAATACTATCACATATAACAGGTGATAATTTAATTTACTATAGTTTATTCATTTTAGCAATTTCATTATTTATAACTTTTGGTTACTATTTGTATACTTACTATCAAAATAAGAGTATAGTAATCAAACCTGCCTTCAATAAAGCCATTTTTCGTCGAATTTCAAGCTTTGCAGGATGGGATCTTTTAAGCAATGTATCCTATATTGGCTACAATCAAGGACTAAATGTTTTTTTAAATATATTTTTCGGCCCAGTCCTAAACGCTTCCCGCGCAATTGCATTTCAACTAGATTCTGGCGTGAGAGGGTTTGTGAATAATTTTATGATTGCTACAAGACCTCAAATAATTAAATTATATGCATCAAAAGAATTTGAAACACTACATATTGTTGTAGGTCAAGTCTCTAAATATTCTTTTTTTTTGCTTTTTCTTATTGCCGCACCAGTGATAATTGAAACTGAATTTGTTCTAACACTTTGGCTTGCTTCGACTCCTTCTTACAGTATCTATTTTACCAAATTAGTTTTAATCAGCAGTCTAATCAACACATTATCGAATCCTTTATTAACTCTAATTCATGCATCAGGTAAAATGAAGTTTTATCAAATAATGATTTCTTTAATTTACTTGATTAGTATCCCAATCAGTTATAGCATACTTAATAAAGGACAAAATGCTGAGTTGGGATTTGCATTATATATATTAATTTCTACAATAATATTATCTTACCAATTGGTATATTTGAAAAAAACTGAAAATTTTTCAATACCTATTTTTTTAAAAGAATCAGTTTTTAAAGTGTTACTGGTTATCACTCCATCTTTAGTGATATCTTTTTTTATCCAAAATACCTTACCATATGGCTATCCTAGATTTGCATTAATCTGTATTATACAGACTCTAAGCTTCGCAATTGCATTGTATTACCTCGGACTAAATCTGAATGAAAAGAAACAATTTAGCTTCACAATTAAAGAATTTTTCAAATAATGAAAGCCATTATTAGAAATGCACTAATTGACAATTTTTATTTAATTGTGGTATTCACTTATTTTACAGCAATGCTATTAAATACACCAATAGGTGTATTACGGTTTGTTTGGCCGGCCTTAATTATCTTTAATATTAGAGCTTTCACAACAAAGATTGCAGGTTTTAAGTTAATTATCTATATCTACATACTTTTGAATTTGTTTTCAATAGTTAATTATTCTACAAATTATTTGTCAATTAATGTTTTTGTTTTAGAGGTTATAACTTCAATACTTCCAATCGCATTTTTCTTCATTGGGTCAAATCCTGCATACACTAAACAATCCTTTTATAATCGAGCGCTAATAGCTATTGCTTTTCTTAATATTGTAGGGCTCTACTTATATATTGCTATGCCTGAATGGTATGTTAATTGGCAAGTAAACTTATTATTTGACACAATACCAAATTTGTCTTTTGATAGCTACACTGAATATGGAAGATTTGCGTCATTTATGACATCATACTATACATCAAATCTTTCTGTTGTTGCATTGATTATTGCAATGTATTACATTTATGACAGAGGTGCTAAATGGTATATACTTTTGTATGTGATATTGTTGTCCATTTCTATACTATTAGCACAACATAGAGTATCGTTAGTGTTTGCAATTATTTTTATTCTACTATTTCATGTCTATGGTTTAATTAGATTAAAATCAGCATCCTTTATTTTTCTGATCATTACAATAATGATTGTTTTGATTTTTCCTTTCTTTTTAGTTGGGCGATTCGGTGAAATGGTGGCATTAGGTGTCGAAAGATTTAATAATTTAAACAGTGTATTCAGTTCTAGATCTGATACATGGATAAATGCTTTTGAGAATCAAACAAATTTTCTATTTGGCCATGGACTGGGATCAGGAGGGCATAGGGCCTTTTTTGCAGGAAATAAAAGTGCAGTTCTTGATGGAAATTACTTCAAAATAATATATGAAAATGGTTTCTTTGGATTGATAATATTTTTCATTATCATCATCGTTACTTTATTCAAAGGAGTTAAAGAATTTAAGCTATTTAAAGTTGAAATAACAGTTATAATCTATTTTTTAATTTCTGCAATAGGAGCTAATGTTTTTAATATCTCATATATCGCAGTTATGTTTTGGTTTTGTATTGGAAGAATATGGAATAATAAATTATATGATAATTCAAAATAGGTCAAACGTGCATCAAAAAAATCAGAGGAAAGCAAGAATATTTGCATTTTATCTTCCGCAGTTTCATCCAATCCCTGAAAATAATGAGTGGTGGGGGCAAGGATTTACAGAATGGACTAACGTAGCTAAGGCCAAACCGTTATTTAAATCTCATTATCAACCTCGTGTACCATCAACACTAAGTTTTTATGATTTGCGACTTGCGGAAACTAGAGAAGCACAAGCTGAATTAGCTAAAAATCATGGTGTTGAAGGATTTGTATATTGGCATTATTGGTTCGCTGGGAAACGACTTCTAGAGAGACCTTTCAACGAAGTGCTTTCTGCAAAAAAACCAAATTTCCCATTTTGTCTTGCTTGGGCTAACGAAAGTTGGACAGGGATATGGCATGGGAATCCAGGTAAAATTCTAATTGAACAAACTTATCCAGGTGTTACAGATTATGAGCAGCACTTTTATGCATTATTAGAAGCTTTTTCAGATGAAAGATATTTAAAAATCGAAGGTAAGTCCATTTTTTACATTTATAAGCCATTTGACATTCCTGATGTTAAGGTTTTTATAGAGAAATGGAATGAATTAGCAAAAAGAAATAATATTAGTGAATTCTACTTTATTGCACGAGTAAATTCAGAAGAAGAAATCCGGAAGTCTTTCGAACTAGGATATAATGCAGTGCAAACGAACTGGTTAGGCTTTGCAATGAACAAAATCAGTTATTCGAAACATTTTGCAATTAGAGCACTAAGGAAATTAACTAATAACAGATATAGTCTTGATGTTTGGGATTATGGCAAATTGGGCCCTTTTTTAACTCATAAAATTGATCAAAAAACACATCATCATCCAACAATTCTTACGGGTTGGGACAATTCCCCACGCTCTGGAACTAACGGTAGAATACTTGTTAATTACACTCCAGATGAATTTGAAAAGCACTTACAGCGAATACTTGAAATATCGAAGAAGAAGAATCCTGAGAATAATATAATTTTTCTAAGATCATGGAATGAATGGGCGGAAGGTAATTACATTGAACCTGATTTGAAATTTGGCCATCAATTCCTTGAGAAGTTGAAACAAAATGTAATGTCATGAAGATTTTATTGCTATTACTTAATAATAAGAGTCAAGGAGGAATGCATAATTATGCTAAAATCTTAATGACTGGATATGAATCAATTGGATATGATGTTACATTAAAATTCTTCAATGAAATTACTGAAGAAAAAATTAGTTTAAACTACTTTCTTAGTTTAAAATTAGGCTTAAGCAACAAAGGTATTTGCCCTGTTACAAATTTCTGCGCATCATTTAACCTCGTCCATATAACTGATTCCAGTTTTTATGCTTTTCCATTAATTCGAAAGCTATGTCAGAAACTTAAGATGGTAAAGTTCTTATATACAATGCATGATCCTGAACCCCATATTGAACAAGTATTGTATAGAAAGATGAAGAGATTGGTGATTTTGCATTCGAATAAATCATTGATCAAATCCACACGATGTCTTGACAATTTTCAAGTACATGTGCACTCATTAAAATTGATCCAAAATTTCTCTGGTATAAGTCTAAGCAGGATAGTAGTAACAAAGCATCCAATAAGAGCGAAAGCTGTTCTATATAAAGCCAAGACTGCTGGAATTACTATAACCTTTATCGGTAGGATTGAATTTTATAAAGGCATTGACATTCTTGTGGCTGCCATTAAACGGATTAGTAGCGCTAAAGAAAATGTAAGATTTATTATTGCAGGTAAGGGGATATTATCACTTGTAGAAACACAGAACATTAAAATAAGAAATTATTTCCTATCAGATCAAGAATATGATCAGATTTTATCTGAAACAGATTTATTAGTACTACCTTATCGAGAAGGAACTCAATCAGGTGTGTTATGTAATGCTCTTGAGAATAATATTCCTGTAATAGCATCTAATGTTGGAACATTTGATGAATATATTTTAAATAATGAAACAGGATTTATACTACCATCACTCACCGTCGATGCTCTTGTAGAATCAATAGAGGACTTCATTTTCTCTCCAGAGAAAATTGAAAGCTATTCAAATCGAATTGCTACTTATAAAAGCTCATTTTTAGCACCTAATATTGCAGCACAAATAATTGAGGAAATATATGGTTAAACGTAAAGCATTGATTATAGGTCCATTACCCTACATCGGTCATCAGCACACTATTGGTGGAACAACAGTATTAATGCAAAATTTCATAGATTTTTTACAAGGTAATGATTTTCCATATGAACTCATTATAAGCAATAGTAAGAAAGAAAATATCACAAGTCATTTTATTAGCTTCTTTTATATTGTCGCTGGTTTAATGACTAAGAACTACAAATCAATAATGTTGAATTCTTCCTTCAGATCATTATTTTATATAGCACCCATAATACTAATTTTCTCATTTTGCACTGGTAAGAAATTTTATTTAAGAATTTTTGGTGGGAATCTTATCGAAGTTTTTAACTCTTCTAATTTTCTAAAAAAAATAATACTCGACACGATATTAAAATATTGTGATGTATGTTTTGTTGAAACCAAGGCCATATTAGAATATTTAGATAATAAATATAAGAACAGACAACATTTTCATTGGTTTCCGAATGTTCGCAGAAAAGTTGAACGAGAACAAAAGAAATTAGGAACTTTTTCTAAAAAATTTGTATTCATAGGTCAAATTAGAAAGTCTAAAGGAGTGATGGAAATAGTAGAAGTATTTAAGAATTTGGATTCCAGTTACACAATAGATTTTTATGGACCTATCTTTGATGAAGAACTTAGAGAATCTATCATCAATAGTTATAAGGGAGTTTTGCCTCCAGAGGATGTTACCAAAACACTTTGTAAATATGATGTCTTATTATTGCCAACGTTTCACACTGGAGAAGGATATCCAGGCATTGTTATTGAATGTTTTGCAGCTGGAATCCCAATAATAGCGACTAATTGGAAATCAATACCAGAACTAATACAGAATGGGTATAATGGACTGCTGGTACCAGTAAAGGATACTGAATCACTGACTTATGCTATCACAAGTATCACTAATGCTAATTACTCTACTTTTTCTAAGAATTCATTAGAATCATTTGAACTCTATTCTGACGAAAACAATAATCAAAGAATCACAGATTTAATATTTGGCAAATAGATGAAAGTGCTTTTCTTGTCGGATTTCAATCCAACTGAATCTTTAGATTTTGATCTTTCATTTGAGCAAGTCTTAAATGAATGCGATTTAATCATATTTAATCTTGAGGGTACATATTGTTTTTCAGGAGAAGAACAACAACACACCCTATTACCCATTGATATAGATAGTCTATTTAAGTTTATACGCTATTTTGGAAAAAATAAGTTTTTAATCTCCATAGCTAATAACCATATTTTAGATAATGGGGTTGAGAATTTTAAAAAAATGCTAAATTTATTTGAAAGCAATGGCATAAATTATTTTGGAACAGCTAATAAACCATGGGCGTCGATAGATAAAAACGTTGCAGTCCTAACATTTGTAACAGCTGAAACAGTTGCATCAATTCACAATGCTTTTCAACTGAATTATATATTCTATTGTAAGAATAGGATTCAACGTCAAATAAAAGAGTTAGAAAGTCAATATGAGAAGCTGATTTTATACCCACACTGGGGAAGAGACATGGATAAAACACGTTTTAAGACATATCCGTTTAAGACAGATGAAACAAAGTGGATAACTATAGGCCACCACCCTCATATTATTATTGCTGATGACAAGGAAATTTATAGCCTTGGTAATACTTTTATTGAACATAGCCATTATTATAATAAATACCCTGCATTTAACTATGGCCTTATGGTTGTCTATGATACAGTTAACCATAGTATTCAAAAATACTTATCGAAAATCGATCATAGCATCGACTCATTTTTGATTTCAACTCATAAATTTGAAGTATTACCATGTGAACTCTTAGATCATGGGGCAAATAAACCACTGCTCAAAAAGCTATTTTTGAAAGTATTTGAATTCAAAGGCAACTTGTTAGATATATTCAAACTGATTGGTTTGCAATTGATTTTTGGATTTTACAAATTGTATAGAAATCTTTTGAAATGAACAGACTTCTTAATAATCTTAAAAGAACGAATTTTGAAATGCCAATATTTATTGGCAAAACACTAAACTTTATACCCTTTAATTACAGGCCTGGAATTTACAAGCTTTATAATAGTCAATCAAAGAGAATTATTGAATACGAACAATATAGTTCGGATAAAAAGAAAGAGTATATATTTAGTCAATTCTATAAAGTATTTGAACATGCTTATAAGAAAATTCCGTTTTATCATGAATTATACAAAAACCATGGGATTGCGCTTAGAGATATCAGATCATTCGATGATATAAGAAACGTACCAATTGTTAGAAAAAAAGACTTATTAAATGTAAATATTTCAGATCGAAGTTATCCGCTTAAGAACCGATTGCTTGTAAACACCGGAGGTTCAAGCGGTGCAGCTTTAAAATTTTACATTGATCCAATCAGATATGGTAACGAGTGGGCTCATATTCATAGCTTTTGGAAGTTATTAGGTTATCAGCCTCATGATCTTAAAATTACTTTTGATGGAAGAAGCAGCGTTAGAAATTTCATACAATACGATTTTGTGAGAAACTCACTAAGACTTGATATAAATGCACCTACCGAAAGAGTTCAAATGAAGCTTCTCAAAATTTTATCCACTTATGAAGTTAGGTATCTGCATGGTTATCCAAGCGCAATAAGTAATTTTGCATCTCAGTGTAAAAATAACACAGAACTAATAAATGTATTACAACGTACTTTAAAAGGAGTTTTTTTGTCAAGTGAATATCCATCACCTCACTACAGAAATAATATAGAGAGTGTATTTAACGTAAAAACTCAGTCATTTTATGGTCATACCGAAGGTTGCGTTATGGCATTTGAGACTTCAAAATACCAATTCAAAACACTCAACACATATGGTTACGCTGAAGGAATGAAAAATGAAACTGGACAAGTTGAGTTAATTGGAACTTCTTATTATAATTATGCATCACCATTCATTAGATACAGTACAGAAGATTTAATAGATGGCAACAGTGAAGAAATTCTTGAGAGCTTTCAAATTAAGGATGGGAGAATAGGTGAATATATAATAGATAAATATGGGAATCGAATATCCCTTACTGGCCTTTTATTTGGTAGGCACCATAAATTATTTAACATGTGTAGTCATATTCAAATAGGTTCCAATCTTCCAGGGACAGCTATTGTATATTATGTCTCAACAGAGGATTTTAGTAATGCAAATGAGTATTTTGATGCAAGAAATGTTAATATAGATTTTTCCTTTGTAAAACTTGAAAAACCAATTATTAACAGTTCTGGTAAAATAAATTTTTTAATTAACAAATTCGAACAAAATTGAGAATAATTATAATCGCCGGAGCACGCCCCAATTTCATGAAAATTGCACCAATAATCCACGCCATTGAATCTGCAAAAAAAAATGGTAGCAACATTGAATACCGCCTGGTACACACCGGGCAACATTATGACAAAAAAATGTCAGGGAATTTCTTTGAAGAATTAGGCATACCAGAACCTCATGCAAATTTACAGTCAGGCAGTGGTACCCAGGCAGAACAAACTGCGACCATTATGACCCGTTTTGAACAGGAACTTATTGAAAATCCAACTGATCTTGTACTTGTGGTGGGTGATGTAACTTCAACGATGGCCTGTTCAATAGTTGCCAGGAAATTATTAACTAAAGTGGCACATGTTGAAGGCGGCATCAGATCAGGTGACATGACTATGCCTGAGGAAATAAACAGAATAGTCACCGATAGTATTACCAACTATTTTTTTACTACTTCAGAGGTAGCTAATAACAACCTAATGAAGTCAGGTATAGAAAAGCAAAGCATTTTCTATGTCGGTAACACCATGATTGATACCCTCCTCAAGCAAAGACCTAATTTCAGGAAACCTGCAATATGGGATGAGATTGGACTTGTTGAAAAACAATACCTTGTAATGACACTTCACCGGCCTGCCAATGTTGATGAAGAATGGAAATTGAAACAGCTCTTACAGGAAATCATAGATAATTCCGGCAACTTGCCACTTGTATTCCCGGTTCATCCACGCACAGCAAAAATACTAACAAACCTGGGAATTTCTGACCCAAGATTGCACATGATTGAGCCATTAGGATACCTTGAATTCAATTATCTTGTTGAACGTTGTAAAGCAGTTATAACTGATTCGGGAGGCATAACAGAAGAAACCTCAGTGATGCGGGTGCCTTGTATGACTCTCCGTGACAACACTGAGAGGCCGGAAACCATGACAATGGGCACAAATGAATTAATTGGCACAAACCCTGCTGCCATTAAACCTGCGTTAGAGAAACTGTTTTCAGGCAACTGGAAGCAGGGGTCGGACATTCCGTTATGGGATGGTAAAACGGCTGAAAGAATAGTAGAGAAACTATTAATGCTATAATGGCTGACTTTAGCTTAAACCAATCTATTCAGTTAGTAAAGAACATGGGCCTGCGGTATGCAGGCTTTCGTTTATGGTATGAGTTGCAAAAAAAATCAGGAAGAATCAAAACTCAATATCCCACTAATCCGGAAAAAATAAAATTCATCACCCTGGTTCAATGGAGGCAAAGCTTTAGTTTCTGGGGAATTACTAAGGAAGCTGCCTTTGAAACAAGTAAATTTACAAAACCTGATATTAGCTTTCTTATGGCTGGTTATTTCCCGTTTTTCTCGGCCGACAAGAAGCTCATCGGTAAAGACTTTGATTGGCTTACAAACCCTGATACCGGATACAAGTATGATGCAACAAAACCTTGGTGGAAGGTTGATGATTACAATAAAGTTGCCGGTGATATAAAATATGTTTGGGAGAAATCCCGATTTGCATACCTATATGATATAATAAGGCACGACAAACATACTGGCATTGATCACAGTGATTGGGTATTTCAGGAGATAGCCTCATGGATAGAGTCTAATCCCATAAACTCAGGTCCAAATTATAAATGCAGTCAGGAAATTTCTTTAAGAGTACTTAACTGGACTTATGCATTGAATTACTATAAAGATAGTGAAAACCTGACAGAGTCGCTTTTCCAGGAAATTATGCACGCGATATACTGGCAGCTCAAGCATGTTTATTCAAACATAAACTTTTCACGCATCGCAGTCAGGAACAACCATGCCATCACAGAAACGCTTGCACTATATATTGGCGGTTCTTTGTACACATTCTTTCCTGAATCACAGCTTTGGAAAAAGCAGGGGAAGAAGTGGTTTGAAGAAGAAATTAATTACCAGATATATACTGACGGCACATTCCTGCAATTTAGTATGAATTACCACCGGGTGGTTATTCAATTACTAACATGGGCATTAAGGTCTGCTGAATATTTCAATGACACCCTCAAACCATATGTCTATGAAAAGGCATATAAATCTTTAGTCTTCCTGAACACCTGTCAGGACAGTTACACTGGTTGGTTACCGAATTATGGCAGCAATGATGGAGCTCTTTTCTTCAAATTTACAGAATGCGATTACCGGGACTACCGACCACAACTGAATAGCCTGCATTTACTATTAACAGGAAAAGAACTTTACAATGCGGGTGGCTGGAATGAAGATGCAATATGGTATAACCTCCATTTAACATCACAGAATTCACATCATTCCATATCACCTCCATCCATATCAAATCCATCCATATCAATTCCATCCTTATCAAATCCATCCATATCAAATCCTTCTTCATCACAACATAAATTCCCCCCAATTAAACTTGCAAAAGGATGGCACCAGTTCCCGGTAAGCGGTTATTACATTTTGAGAGAACCTGAAGGAATTACCTTAATAAGATGCGGTAATCACACCAACAGGCCTGCACATGCTGATAACCTGCATATCGACATCTGGCACAAGGGTAAAAATATCTTGTTTGATGCGGGCTCCTACAAATACAATACTGCACCGGAAGATTTGAAATATTTCATGGGCACTGAATCCCACAATACAATAATGCTTGACCGTCATGACCAAATGCTAAAAGGAGCACGCTTTATCTGGTACAACTGGTCTCAAGCCACAAAAGCACAGGTAGCAGACAACCCGACCGAGTATATATTCGAAGGTGAAATTAAAGCGTTCAGCTATCTTAATCTTAACATTCGGCACAAACGTATAATCCGCAAATTAAAAGACCAACCCGTATGGATTATTGCTGATACAATTATTGACAAACCTGATACTTCAAACATCAAACAATATTGGCATTGCCTACTCGAAGTTAAACTCTCAGCCATCGATCAAGACTCAAATACCCTCAACATTGTAAAAGAAACTGGTTGGAGAAGCGATTACTATGGAATCAAAGAACCCACTGACCAATATGTTGCAGTCACTCCCTTAAATTCAATTGTTACCCGGGTTGAATATCAGAAGGATGCTGAAAGCATTTCATAAACTCCTATCTGCCAAACAGTAAAAAATTTAGACGCTGATTATAGGTCCATGAATAATATAACATTGATCACTGATAATACATAATGGGAACCACTACCTGGTTTAATTAATAAACGCATAGGATATCATGAAAATACTACTAGTACATCAATACTTCCTCGAAGATAACGATTCAGGAGGTTCAAGATGGAATGAAATAACACGCACCTGGACAGAGAAAGGTCACCACATTACTGTTTTGGCAGGCATGATGCACGCTAATGGAAAAGAAAAACGACCAGAATACAAAGGCAAACACTTTGTTAAAAAACAACAAGGAGAAGTAATAGTATGGCGATGCCATGTCTCAGAGTCATACAATAAAGGCTTCACCGGGAGACTTTGGGGATATTTTTCATTCATGTTCTCATCCTTATGGGCAGGTTTATTCAAGGCTAAAGGTGAATTTAATGTTGTTATTGTTACTTCCCCACCCCTGTTTGTTGGATTTAGTGGCTATTTAATATCATTATTTCGCAGATTGCCTTTTGTATTTGAGATACGCGACCTTTGGCCGGAATCTGCTATAGACACAGGTGTGCTGACCAATAAATTTATCATAAAACTGGCATACTGGTTTGAAGGGTTCATATACAAAAAGGCCAAGCTCATCAATGTACTTACTCCGGCTTTCTACAACACCCTTCGCGATAAAAAGAAAGTACCCGTTGAAAAGCTGATTATGATCCCCAATGCCTCTGACTTCAGTCTCTCAGAATCATTACTTCAGACATTCGACCGCGAACAATTCAGGAAAGAACAAGGCTTAAATGACAAATTTGTGATAACCTACGTGGGAGCCCATGGTGTTGCAAACCATCTTGAACAAATACTTCACGCAGGTAAAGCCCTTGAAGACACCAACGTCCAGTTCCTCATGATAGGCCAGGGAATGGAGAAAGATCGTTTAAAACAAATGGCCACCACAATGAACGTCAATAACGTCACCTTCTGCGATCCTGTTCCCAAGGCCGAAGTCTTCAAATACATCCTTGCCTCAGAAATGGGTGCGTCAGTATTAAAAAAAGTTGATACCTTTAAAACCGTATACTCAAACAAAACCTTCGACTACATGTCATGCAAAACCCCCATCCTTATGGCCATTGATGGAGTCTCCCGCGAACTCGTAGAAGAAGCAAAAGCAGGAGTATATGTAGAACCCGAAAACACTTCAGAATATAACCGCATAATCCGTCAATACCTCACCAACCCAGCACGTTTAAGAACAGAAGGAGAAAACGGCTATAATTATGCAAAAATGAACTTTGACAGAACAATATTAGCCTCGAAATACTTAGTATATATCAATTCAATTATATCTGACAATGTATCTAATAGTTAAAACTGCATTTGACTATATTCTATCATTCATTTTATTGGTCATCCTAGTTCCGTTATTTATAATTGTAAGTCTATTTATTAAGATCGATAGTAAAGGGCCTGTTTTTTTTACTCAAAAAAGATTAGGTAAACATGGTAAGAAATTTAACCTTTTAAAATTTCGTACTATGTACAATGAAAAAAGATCTGCATTAAAAGAGATTTTACCGGGAGATAAGGAGGTCACTATTGTAGGAAATCAGTTAAGAAGATATAAAATAGACGAAATACCTCAATTAATAAATATTCTCAAAGGAGAAATGAGTATAATTGGACCTCGCCCTTGCTTACCCTTATTGCTTGATGAATTTGATGATAACGCTATATTTAGATTAAAGGTTAAGCCTGGATTAACAGGATTGGCACAGATTAATGGCAATATCCATATTACCTGGCCTGAAAGATGGAAATTAGATCGTTACTATGTAGAAAATCTTTCACTAAGCCTCGATTTAAAAATACTTATTACAACAGTAGCTGTAGTAATATTAGGTGAAGAAAAATTTATAAAAAACTCAAAATGAAAGTAGTAGTTATTGGGGCTGTCAAATCAACATTTGAAGTGCTTCAAAAATTAATTCAACATCAATTCGAAGTGGTTGCTGTCTTTGGCCAAGAACCGAAAAATATAACTTCAATCAGCGGTTTTGTTAATTTAAAAGATATTTGCAAAAATCACCACCTCAATTATATTCCTTTTCAACAGATTAATGATCCGTATAATATTGATTTGCTAAAAAGTCTACATCCCGATATTATTTTCGCAGTAGGTTTTTCTCAATTAGTATCAGAAGAGATTCTTTCCATACCATCTTTAGGATGTATAGGATTTCACCCAACAGCGTTACCAAAAGGTAGAGGAAGAGCCCCTTTATCTTGGCTCATTCTTAATGAAAGTCAAGGTGCAGCAACTTTTTTTCTAATGACCACTGCTGTTGATAATGGACCAATATTTATTCAAGATTTTTTTGAGGTAACGGATAAAGACACAGCTAATACAGTTGAAGAGAAAGTTATACTTTCAATTCGATCTGCTTTAGATAGATGGTTGCCAGAATTGAAGTTGGGTAATTGGGATCCAATACATCAGCAGGAAAGGGAAGCAACATACTATGAAAAACGCACTCCCCAAGATGGTTGGATTAATTGGAATAATGGCGCTGATGACATAGAAACACTTATAAGGGCCACTACTAAACCATACCCTGGGGCATATACATTTTTTAAAACCTTCAAAGTAATAGTCTGGGCTGCAAGAGTTGAAGAAAATATTAAAATTACAGGTGTTATTGGCAGAGTATTGTTGTCCAAAAATAATGAACTGCTTATTCAAACTGGTAAGGGTCTCATTTGGCTTGAAGATTTTGAATTTGAGGACTACTCAGGTAGTAGAACTCTTGCATTTCCTCTCAAAGTTGGGGATAAATTTGGATACAATCTCGAATTTGAACTATTTAAAATTAAAAACTTACTTAATCTATGAAAGTATTGGTAATTGCACCTCATGCAGATGATGAAGTTCTCGGATGTGGTGGCACTATTCATAAGCATTATGAAAGTGGAGATGAAGTACATGTAATAATTGCAAGCAATGCCAGTATAGGGGCGCCAGAACTATATAGTCAATCGAGCATTATAGAAGTTCGACAAGAAGCCCTTGCTGCGCATAAAATACTTGGGATTAAGAATACTATTTTTCTAGATCTCCCAGCACCCAGGCTTGATACTTTTCCAGAATATCAGATTGCTAATTGCTTTAGTTCGATTATTAATGAAATCAAGCCTGAAATATTATATTTACCACATAGGGGTGACATTCACAAAGATCATATGGCAGTTTTTAATGCGGCTTTGGTTGCAGTAAGACCGATTAATAATTGTACTGTGAAGAAGATATTGGCATATGAAACACTTTCTGAAACAGAGTGGTCAGCCCCTTTTAATAGTGACTACTTCATCCCTAATGTATACAATAATATTGAATGCAATCTAAATGCTAAAATTGAGGCAATGAATAAATACGATAGTCAGATTAAAATTTTCCCTCATTCAAGATCTATCAGAACAATAAAGGCATTAGCTGAGTATAGGGGCTCTACAGTTGGATACGAAGCTGCTGAATCATTTATGCTAATAAGGGAAGTTATTAATTAATGTATCAATCAAAATATATCATTTAATGGAAGATATAGCGATATATGGAGCTGGTGGTTTGGGAAGAGAAATTGCCTGCTTAATTGAAATGATTAATAATCATTCCAAAGAATGGAATATTATTGGCTTTTTTGATGATGGAAAGGCAATTGGAACAGCAACTGAATATGGGTCTGTATTAGGAGGTATAACTGAAGTTAATAATTGGAACAAAGATTTGAATATTGTTTTCGGTATTGGATCTCCTGCTATCTTGAACAAATTATCTTCTACAATAATTAACCCACGTATTACTTTTCCTAACCTGATTGCTCCAAACACAATTATTCTTGATAATAATAATATTCACTTAGGTAAGGGTAATATTATTTGTTCAAGTACAATTCTTAGTTGCAATGTCACCATTGGCGATTTTAATATACTTAATGGGCAAATAACAGTGGGACATGATGTAACGATTGGAAACTGGAATGCTCTAATGCCAGCCGTTAGGATTTCAGGAGAAGTAAAGATAGGGAACGGTAATTTTTTTGGTGTCAATTCTGTAGTCCTTCAGCAAGTTACTATCGGAAACACTACTGTTATTGGTGCCAATAGCCTTATTATAAGAAAAACAAAAGATGGTAAAACATATGTGGGAAGTCCCGCAGTCATAACACATTACTAATAAAAAGAACTTAAAATGGAATTTCAAAAATTTATTGAAAATTTTGCAAGTCAGTTTGATGAAACAGAAGTTGCAGAATTAACTCCGGAAACAAAATTCAGGGATCTTCAAGAGTGGTCATCTCTATTAGCACTTTCAGTAATGGCTATGGCTGATGAAGAATATAATGTTGCACTGAATGGTGATGATATTCGTTCCTCTCGGACCATACTTGATCTCTATCATGTTATACACTCAAAATTATCATAATGTATAATCCCTTCACCCTTGAAGGTAAAACAATCCTTATTACTGGGGCTTCATCAGGAATTGGCAAGTCTACAGCTATAGTTGCTTCAAAAATGGGAGCACATGTAGTTATCACTGGTCGAAACAATGAAAACCTTCAGGATACTTATAGCATGCTTGTGGGATCAAATAATTCGTTATATAGCGTAGATTTAACGAATGAGGATGAAAGGACAGCATTAGTTGATAAGCTTCCGTTTATTGATGGTTTGGTCCATTGCGCTGGAATTACAAAAAACATTCCTTTCCAATTTGCTACAAGACCCAAACTGGATGAGGTTCTTGAAATTAATTTTTATGCTCCTGCAGAATTAACGCGGCTATTTTTAAAATCAAAAAAAATTAATAAAAATAGTTCAATAGTGTTCGTGTCTTCAATTTCTGGCGTCTATTGTTCAGCAATTTCCTCTTCAATATACTCTGCTTCTAAAGGCGCAATTAATGGATTAGTAAAAGGTATGGCAATCGATCTTGCATCAAAAGGCATTAGAGTGAATTGTATCAATCCTGGTATGGTGGAGACGAAAATATTCGAATCTGGCGTTATCACCTCAGATCAATTGGAAATAGACAAAACTAAGTACCCCTTAAAAAGATATGGAAAACCCGAAGAAATTGCTTTTGCTGCTATTTATCTGTTATCAGATGCAAGTAGTTGGGTAACTGGTTCAAATATACTTATTGATGGTGGCTACACCTTATTGTAGAAAAATGAAAGCAAAAATTGAAGATATTCAAATAGCAGCTATAACAGCATATCTGCCCAAGGAAAAAGTTGTATTAACATCGCTTGGAGAATTATTTGGGAATAAAGAAGTAGAGAATATTATTAATGCTACTGGTATTGAACAAGTTCACATTGCCGGTAAAGGTGAAACTTCTTCAGATATGTGCTTTGAGGCGGCTAATTATTTAATTAACAGAGAGAATCTGGATAGAGCAAAAATTGGAGGTCTTGTATTTGTGTCCCAAACTCCAGATTACATCTTACCTGCAACATCCGTAATTCTACAGGACAGATTAGGCCTTTCCAAAAATACAGTCTGCCTTGATATTCATTATGGGTGTTCAGGGTACATCTATGGTCTGTTTCAAGCTGCACTTTGGATCAATATTGGGGCTTGTGAACAAGTACTAGTGTTAGCAGGTGATACTACTTCATCAATGATCCATGGACAAGATAAGTCATTGAGAATGGTATTTGGTGATAGTGGGACAGCTACACTAGTTACTAAGGGAAATACTACAATGGGTATATCAATAAATTCAGATGGCAGTGGATATGATAGGTTAATTGTTCCAGCAGGTGGATTCAGAACTCCTAAATCAGAGGCTACAAAAGAACTGATTTATGATGAAGACAAAAACGGACGCACATCAGAATCTCTTTTTATGGATGGGATGGCAATCTTTAATTTTGCAATTTTCAATGTTCATAAGGACATTAACACTTTGATTGAAGAAGTTAACTGGAACAAAGATGATGTAAAGCTATATGCATTGCACCAGGCAAATAGCTTTATGTTAAATTATATTCGAAAAAAACTTAAAGTTGAAGATTATAAAGTTCCAATGAATGTCAGAAATTATGGAAATACTGGCCCTGCAACAATACCTTTACTACTAGCTGATCTTTACCACCTTTCTGATCAAATTTTAGATAAGGTTATTCTTAGCGGTTTTGGAGTTGGCCTTTCATGGGGCAGTATCGCATGCAACCTAACCAAAACCAAATTCTACGAACCTCTGAATAAAAATATGTAACAAAAATGGAAACAAAACTTTTCGAAATAATCAATTATATACGTTCAAATAAAGATCTGCAACCATTGCTAACAATTAATAAATCCGATCGATTGAGAGAAGAGTTAGGTTTTTCCTCATTTGACTTAGCCGAGTTAACTGTACGTGTAGAAGATGAATTTGATATAGACATTTTTGAAGATGGTCTTATATCCACTATTGATGAAATACTAATGAAATTAACGAAGTGAAAGCATATTTAATAAATGGTGATGAGTCATTTACGTATAACCAATTACTAGATGACATCAATAACACAGAGTATTACTACCAAATTCTAAGGCAAGCTAATCCTTATGTTCTATTTTTAAACTTGATTGTATCATTGGCTAATAATAGGGATACCGAATTATTAGATAGTGACTTTCAAGAAAAAGAACTTGAGAATTTAGGTTTTGATGATTCCCAAACTAAATTCGAACGAAGGCACTTTGAAACTATCGATGAAGTAATTGCATCTGTGATCAATTCCACATCGAAAATCGCCTTATATACATCAGGAACAACTGGGCAACCTAAGAAAATTATACATACAATTGATTCATTGACCAGAACAGTTAAATTCTCAGTCACCATTAAAGACCATATATGGGGTTTTGCCTATAATCCAACTCATATGGCTGGTTTGCAGGTTTTTTTTCAGGCATTTCTGAATAAAAATACATTGGTTTATATCTTCGATAAAAGTCGTGATTCGATTTACAATCTAATTGAAAAAAATTCAGTTACCCATCTTTCTGCAACTCCAACCTTTTACCGGTTACTATTACCTGTTCAGAAATCATTAGCATCCATTACCAGGATAACTTTTGGAGGTGAAAAATCCGATAGCAAGTTACATTATCAAATGCTAAAGATTTTCCCCAACTCGAAAATAAATAACATTTATGCTTCAACAGAAGCAGGATCTTTGTTTGCATGCAAGGGCGAGTTGTTTAAGATCCCTGACCAATTAAAGAACAAGGTGAAAGTGTTCGAAAATGAATTATTGATTCATGAAACTCTATTGGGCAAATCCGAGAGTCTCAAAACAGTTGACGGATTCTATGGTACTGGTGATCTTGTAGAGTGGGTGAATCAAGCAAACGGAGAATTCCGGTTTATAAACCGTAAAAATGAAATGATAAATGTTGGTGGCTATAAAATAAACCCCATTGAAGTAGAAGAAGCAATACTTGATATAACAGGAGTGTTAAATTCAACTGTATACGGTAAAAAAAATTCTGTATTAGGCAATCTTTTATATGCGGAAGTAATGTTGCAACAAGGCAGTACCGTGAATGAAGCAGATATCAGGAAATATCTGTCAACTCAACTACAGGATTATAAAATACCACGTAAAATTGTTTTTGTAAATGCTTTACCCTTAACTCGGACCGGCAAAATAAAGAGATCATGAATTACTTAATTACTGGTGCATCCAGAGGTGTGGGCTTAGCCATATGTGAAGTTTTATTGAATAATGGACATACAGTATATTCCATTAATAGAACCTATTCAAAGGAACTAAAAACACTGGTTTCTAAATTTGAAAGAAATCTATTTTTTAAGAGTATTGATTTATCTGATCCAAATTCCCTTAAAAAAAGTGTATTTAAAGATTTCTTGACCAATAAGGTTATATTGCATGGTTTCATTAACAATGCTGCACTAGCTTATGATGATATCATAACTAATCTAAGTTTGGAGAGCCTTGATTTAATGTATCGTGTGAATGTATATTCCCCAATGATACTAACAAAGTACGCTATCAGAAATATGCTTTTACACAAAACCAAAGGATCAATTATTCATATTTCATCAATAAGTGCACATACCGGTTATAAAGGTCTGGCGATGTATGCATCCAGTAAAGGAGCAATGGAAGCATTCTCAAAAAACACCGCCAGAGAATGGGGTGAGTTAGGCATCCGATCAAATACCGTTGTACCCGGATTTATGGATACCGCAATGAGCGAATCATTATCTGATGACCAAAGAAACAGAATATATAACAGAACATCCCTAAAAACGCCAACCTCAATATCATCTGTTGCTGAAACAGTTGCCTTCCTACTATCCGACTCCGCAAAATCAATCACAGGCCAAAATATTCATGTTGATTCAGGGACAATATAGACATTTAAATGAGTAAAACCCTTTACAAAAAGCCAGTCAACTGACCGGGCTTTTTATTTATATAATCATGAATCTAACTAACTCTCAGGTAATAGTCTAATAGTCGAAACTGCTCGAGATTCATTACAATTAATGCAGAAGTATTGTATCGCATACCAAATATAAATTAAAGTCATTGGGCGACAAATAACACCTTTGCGATATACAAAACATCAAAAACTCACTTAAACTATCGAAGTTTTGAAGCAACTCCTATTTCCTATACCCTGGAAAAAAAACTTCCTCCACCCTATTCTCAAGTTTGCTGCAAAGTGCCCGATAATAATCATAATTATGAATAAATTGAAGACATGTGAAGGGCAGCTTGTGGCTGGCGAAGCCTTGCTTGAACTTATATAGTCCGTCGCTGCTATCAGCACCAACCCCTCCCCCCAGATTTAGCCATTTAGCATTAAGCTGCCTACCTATCTCAATGGCCTTCTCCATTACCATCTTTGAAGCACTCAGTCCCAGTCTATCATAGCAAGTTCCGCCTAGATGAAACTGCATAATCCCATGGAAATGCGTGTACAATCCACCGCTAACATACTTTCCTTCAGGAGACATAACCGAAACAAATATCAAATGCTCATCCGCCATTTCCCTTAACTTACTGAAGTACCATTCAGGAAAGAAATAGTAAGGCATTGCTTGTCTACGACACATAGTTTCATAATATGCCTCAATAAATTCCGGCAGATAGTTCCACTCATTCACCGTAGCTGAATATCCCCCTTCATGAAGCTGCCGGAGATCCCTCCGATGATTCTCCCGAAAAGAACCCTTCTCAAAATCCTCCAGATTAACCGCCACCGTGCAACCTATACTCACCGCCTCACAACCTAAAACCCCGATATCCCACTCATTCTTAAAAGGATTCAACCTCACAAACCCAGAAACCAAACCCTCATCCATTGCCTCTTTCCGGTAAGCATCAATAACCTTAGCAGCTTCAACCACCTCCAACTCCCTATTGAATAGAATCCCAGGATACCCATACGGCGACACCACATCATACAACCCATCCCGCTTATACATCTCCGGAACCGCCCTTCTGATTAGTGGCATCAAACATTTCATCCCATCCCTTTCATAATACCAAGCCATCGCCTCACCCCCAATCAAAGAAGCATCCAGCGAAACATACCCCGGCAAATGATACAAATCATAATCGGACTCCTCCAGCATCTCCCACCACAACAGCGAATCCACAGAAATAAATGGCATAATGTAAAATTATAGTCAGCAGACAAATGTAGGGAAAAGCACGAAATATGCAGTTACCGTGCTGATGGTGTGATAATATGTAGCACCATTCAATTAGTTCTTGTAAAATGAAAATTATTCTTTTTAACTTCGTAGACTTGAAGCAGTCAATCTAATTCTTACAAAAGTTGGATTTAGTTTTCCAAACACAAGCAGGCAATGATCAGATATCTAGTATTAGCAAAAAAGCATAACCTTTATATTTTAAATATTGGCCTCATTCTAATAGTCTGGCTTAATTTGAATTCCATAGAATATGGAATGACTAATTTTCTTACCGAATACACGAAATTCTATTCTGTAGATTGGAGTGATCGAATAATTCCACTTTCCATATTAGCTTTAATTCTCCTATTATCGGTAACTGCGACAATCATAAAATTTGAATACAAACAACCTATTAGGGAAGATAAGGAATACAGCCTTTTGTGGATCCTGGCATTCTATATCTATTATATTATTCGCGGTAGATCAGGTTTCATTACTGATGAATTCATATATTACGCTGCATACATAAAGGTTTTCGATTTTAAAGTTGTTATCCTTGATGTTTACATGAGCATATTCTTGCTGTTTTATATAGGACCATTCCTGATAAAACTTAATAAATCCAACAACTCAATATTTATAAACGATACGCCCAGAGCAGTCCACGAACCTGATTTATTTCACAGGCACAAAATTCTTGAAGAACTGTCACATCAAATTAATCGGTTTTATGATGAGAATTATTCATTTGTTATAGGAATAGAGGGCAAATGGGGCTCAGGGAAAACCACTTTCATCGATGAGTTAGAAAGCTCGTTCCTGAATAATGAGCAATACACAATTATAAGACCTAATCCTTGGCAATATCAGTCTCCACAAGAAATCTTAAAAGGTTTTTTTGATGATTTAAGTGATAAACTATTAAAAACCAGTGGATTAAAAAGTAAGCATCTAAAGGGATATATTCATAGTATTCTTAACGAAAATAAGGTCCTGAGTATATTTTCAAAAATCGGGGGTGCTAGAAACTCCGATTTTTATAAGTCAGCACTTAACGATGATATAATCCAATCTCAAATAAAGATAATTGTCATTATTGACGATCTTGACAGATTAGATACTGACGAATTAAAACTAGTTCTCAATATCATAAGAAACATTGGTAATCTTGCAAATACAATCTTTGTTGTTGCTTATGATAAGCTTCAAGTACTATCTATCTTGGATAACGATGAGGCATTATCCAAATTTATACAAGTTGAAATATCTCTGGGAGTAATTGAGAATGGTTTTATTGTAAAATATCTTGAGGATGAATTAGAGAAAAGATTTCCAAACGAAATTGAAGCGTATAATAAATCTAATAAGTTGATTGCTGATACTTCTATGACAAGCATTTCTAATCCCTCCAACTTTCAAAATACATCAGCACTTATGCTATTAAGAAATAAGCGCGATGCAATACGTTTGCTGAATAACTTTTCATTGCAATATTCATTATTGAAAGAAACTGTTAACTTTACTGATTTCTTATTTTTATCCATAATAAAATTAAAGTTTCCCATAATTTATCAAAAAATTAAGGACAAGGAAATTTTCAACCCAGATCCATTTACTGAATTTTACGAAATCAGCGATTATAGTCAGTTTGGTCCAACAACAGACCGCATATTAGAGGAAATGCTTTTTTTTCTATTTCCAAGCAATCAAGACGCAAGACAAATTAACAAGATTTCAAAAAAAGAATACTTTGATGTCTATTTTAAGAACGAGCCTTATAATGAACTTAATTTAACTGAGTTAAAAGCAGTATTTGATGTCTAATTTTAAAGATTTAAAAGCAATAGCCCAACGAGAATTGTCTAATCCTGCTAAAAAGGAGAAGTTCTACAATTTCATTTATAGTCTAAAAGAATTTAATAATATTGAGAGTCTTCTTAATCTGACTAAGCTGATATTTGAACTTGAAGAATTCAAACATCTCAGATCCGAGCATATATACACTATTATAGACAGTTATCTTAAAAATCGGCCATCGCAAAAAAGCATTATTACTGATAAGATTTTTCAAATACTCTTAGAAGTACCCTTTGAAAATAGCATCAGATCTTTTACCTACATTTTCAATCATGGATACTATAGTGAAGAAGATTTCGAATCTTTTTTCACAATAAACCAAATCCAAAATTTATGTTTCAACCGATTAGATACTTATGCAATAATAGGCAATAACATTGAAGTGGCTTATGACTTATTGTACCAATGCTGGTTTCTTAAAGATAAAGACACACAGATAGTGCATTTATCACCAGATGCATTGAAAATTATGAGAAGATTTATTGAAGGAAAGGCACAATGCGACTTCTTTCGATATTGGATAAGGCCATATATGTGGCCTGTTAATGCGAAATCTTACAAGCATCCATTTACAGTAGAACCATATACTGAAGCAATTTTTGAGAATTGGATAAATTTTGAAGATTTTATATTCCGATGCGAAAAAGAAAATTTGTGCCAGGAACTAATTGATGGAATCTTTCATTTTTATCAAGATTTTAAGCTTAATGATTATAAGCCAATAGGATTAAAGGAAGACGACTTCCACAAATATGGTGGATTACTAGATGAATGGATCCTTAAAGAGATTTAAAATAGTCAATTAACAATATACTGAGTCTGTAAGGTTAATATACTATCCGAAGAATTGGATTAAGACAATGCTTTTGGTTAGTTGATATATTCATTTGATGCTTTGAACCCAGAAGTACCAATATTTTCACTCGTAATTCATTAAAAATGAGCGCTATGTGATGTGCCCGAAATATAGGATGTCAAACAAGAGGTGGGTCAATTTTAATGCAACTTGCAATTAAATTGACCCATCTAGTGATAGGTTTCACTTTATGCTGTCTCCGAAAAGGAATTCAAGCTATATAGTTCACGGGCCTAAACGTAGATCATCAATGTTCAATTCTGATAGAAGTGACCACCTCTATGACGGCCCAAACTTCAATAGCGAGAATCGGGCGAAAGCCTCCGAACGACTTCGCATGAATCACAACTTCCACGAGTCACCCGAAGCACCATCACAACGAATGCTCAACGCCCTGGAAGTTGGCACCAAAGTACCCGTCCACAAACACGACAAAACCGCCGAAACCTATATTCTGCTACGAGGCAGCATCCGCGTTGATTACCATTCCCCCGATGGTGCAACCATCACTGAGTCTGTCACCCTCAATCCCCTGCAGGGAAATTATGGTCTTAACATTCCGGCAGGGCAGCTTCATTCCCTCCAGGTACTTGAACCGGGCACTGTGATATTTGAATGCAAGGATGGACCTTATATACCATTATAACCATGAATATCATCTTCTCATCTCCAGTATTCACATTGTCCCTGATTGCCGTAGCACTGCTTGTCGCGATAAAAATTTATTTCCGCATAGCTGATCGTTACAACATCATCGACAAACCGAACCAGCGGTCATCCCACACAGGTATCATCATTCGCGGAGGCGGAATCATCTTCTATATCGGCATGTTGCTCTATTCGCTCATTTATGCGTTCCCGTACCCGTGGTTTTTTGCAGGCCTCACCCTCATTGCACTCATCAGCTTCGTCGACGATATCAGCGAACTCAACAGCAAACTAAGGCTCATTGTCCATTTCACAGCCATGGCACTTATGTTTTACGATTGGGGACTTTACACCGGCCTGCCACTATGGTACGCTGCCCTCGGGCTCGTATTCTGCACCGGAATCATCAACGCCTACAACTTCATGGATGGCATCAACGGCATAACCGGCGGATATAGTTTGGTACTATTAGCCGCTCTTGCCTGGATCAACCTGAAGATGATTCACTTTATTGATCCTGCCTTGCTTACTGTGTCGGCAATATCTGTTATAATCTTCAACATCTATAACTTCAGAAAAAAGGCCCGCTGCTTTGCAGGTGATGTTGGGAGTGTGACAATTGCCTTCATCATTGTATTTGCATTAGGCAAACTCATCATCACCACCGGCGATCTAAGCTA
>JAEZDY010000023.1 GCA_023417935.1 Bacteroidota bacterium | reverse complement strand
CCATTACCACCCACTTCTCAACCAGGGCAGCTTCCTTTTTTACTGTTTCGTTTTTAGTTAGCTGAGTAAGTGTGTTTAGCACTTCAGCGGGTAGCTCATTGAAGTCACTGTTGGTATAAAAGAGCAGTAGTACAATCTTCCCAAGATATTTCAGTTGTTGTTCCCTGGTTTGAGGGCTGTGAGTTTGTTGCAACTCTCTTTGAAGCATGGCAACAAGCGCTGGTTTAGTAGGCAGGTTAGGGACGAAGTTATTACAGCTCTGAGCGAATCTGTTAACAATTGGGCAAGCTGCCTGTTAACGCCATATTCGTATGCCCGCTTGAGGAGATTGCTTTCTGCTTCTTTGTGCTCCCTGGCAGACTCGATCAATTGACCTTCCAATATCTCATCCTTCATGTATTGAGGCATAGGGTCAAATCTAGCATCCAAATGATCAATCAATTCAGTTGATTTAGCTGAGTGAGGATTTGCAACCATAATATCCCTTAACATACTGTTGGTTATAACATCTTCCCGTTCAATGGTTTTCTTGATTACCGTATCAGAAACATAAGGTGATGTTTGTAGCAAATCTCCTGTGATTGAAAGTCCTTCGTCAGGTACAGCAGTATTGATAGTGAAAAGTTTACTGTCGGTTTCTCCCTGATCTATCAGTGAGTCAAGTTCTGCTGAAGTTTCCTGATATTCATCATTATATTCCATGGTTGCCATGTCGATAGTCCCTGAACCGCCTCCTCCATATACATTTGGAGGACAGCAATCACCGGGATGATCAGGTTCTTCCCCTGAAGCTTTGACACGCCATGTATTTATCGGTTCCATATCGTTATTTGATCTCAAAAAATAATAATTCACCGTATTAAAAGGCCCATTGTAAAAATGGAACTTATTACCAGCAAACTGCGAAAAGGTGTTTCCAGCCAATTGATCACAAAATTTAGGTGCTGCTCTTCCCTGATCTTTTGCAACTCCCAAAATACTTATCATTAAAGTATCAGGCAGTAAAGAATCAGGTAAAACAGTGATGTCATTATACGTGTACTCGAATGTGTTGCACTTCAACTGCAGTCCAACAAAACCGTTATTAGAGCGGTTACATCCTTCAGCTACGATACCATAGGATAAATTATAGAATTTGTTCAGGTAAACCATATTATTGTATGGGCCACTCTCGTTCACGTAAATTCCACGTGAAGGTTTTTGTCCAACAACTTCAAACATTGAACAACATTGAACAACATTGAACTATCTTGAACTACTTTGAACGCGCGTAGCGCTTTGAACTACCTTTGAACTACTTTAAATAACAAAAGTGTAATTCAAATTGATCAAAAAGTTCCAGATAGTGACGATGAAGATAGCTACCAGCTTAGCCAGGTAGAAGTTTGTTTTGGTTTTTGATACCAGAAGGTAAATAACGAGGGTATTGATCAGAAGGCCTATAAGGGCAATACCAAGGAATCGTCCATATTCAAGTGCAATTTCCGGGTTATTACTATTAAATGTCCATATGCGGTTAAGGTAGTAGTTGCTGCTTGCTGCAATGGTAAAGCCTATTGCATTTGCAATGTATTTTTGTACTTTGAATTTCTCTTTGAATAAATAGGTGAAACCAAAATCAACAAACACGCCTGAAAACCCCACAACACCGAACTTCAAAAATTTAAGAGCAGTTTCAGCAGAAAGTATATTTACCATAGAAGAATTAGAAATTTGAACTGCTCAATATTTATAATTGAATGATAAGAACTTCCTGTGCGCCATTCCTGAGTATCTCAACATTCACTGTATCGCCCGGCTTAAGTTTACTTAACCTGCTCATGTAGTCATAAATATTTGCCACCTTCATTCCGTTTATTGCTGTAATAATATCGCCTTTCATCATTCCGGCTTTGGCAGCCGGAGCATCTTTGCGTGTGCCTTCAACTTTCATACCTCCTGATGTTTCAGCACCTGATACATCGGGCATAATACCTAAAACCACCTTAAGATTTCGGCCATAATGACCAGCTTCACGTTTAGCTCCCGCCTCGGCAAATATAGGGGCTTTGTTCAAATTAGCCAAAATACTCAACAGATCTGCAGTGAATTCTGTAATTGCCGCTTGTCCTTCAAAGTTTAGCTTCTCCGGACTGTCAAGCGGAGTATGATAATCAGTATGTACTCCGGTACTTAGAAACATTACCGGTATGCCTGCTGTATAAAAAGCGGCATGATCGGAAGGACCATAACCATCAGGCACTCTTTTTATGCTGAATACTCTGTTTTTCTCAGTTATATTTAATATAGAATCAGTGATATTAGAAGTGCCTGTCCCTGAAATACTGATGGATGGCTCTTTTTCATCTTTCAACCTGCCAACCATATCCATATTGATCATTGCCTTGATCGACCTTACAGGCACAGGAGCATGATCAACAAAATATCTGGCGCCAATTATACCCATCTCTTCAGCACCAAATGATGCAAAAATGATACTTCGTGAAAGTCTGTTAGAAGGAATCGAGAAATACCGTGCAAGCTCAATTAATGAAGCCACGCCTGAAGCATTATCATCAGCACCACCGTGAACTGCTGTCTCATCAGGTACCCTTGATCCTGAACCACTACCACCCATGCCAAGATGATCATAGTGTGCACCTATCACAATGAACTCATCTTTTAAATCAGGATGAGAGCCTTGAACCATTGCTGCAATATTGCGCGACACCGCTTTTTCTCTTTGAATTTGAGTAATAGCCGTAACCTTTGTAGGAGCATTAAATGATATTGGTTGCCTGGTGCTGATCATTTGTTTTTCAAGGGAGTCAATTGATTTAACCTGTAGCATAAGTATGTCAGCAGCAAGTTTGCGGGTAATGCTTATAACCGGAATGCCGGCATCTGATACTGATTTGTCAAAAGCAATATCAACCGGCTGGTCAGCCCTGTCAATGGAAGATGGGGAAACCAGCAGAACACCTGCTGCACCTTTGTCCTTTGCGTTCAATGCTTTAGCACGATCGGAAGCCATGGGGATAAAAGCGCTGGAAGGATTATCGGGTTCCGGGTCACCACGTATCAGGAGCACCCATTTTGACTTAACATCCACGGTTTTATAATCATCCCATACCAATGAATCACTTTTTCCTTCAATACCGAATCCGGCAAATACTACAGAAGCTTCAAGAGAATCAGATGTTGAGAATGAGAAGGGTTGGAAGTCTTTGCCTGCTTCGAACTCTTTTCCTGCAACATTCAATTTATTTGATTCACCTGCACTAACTTCAGTAACTAGTGTAAAGTACTGGAAACAGTTGTTGAATAATGGCTCAAGCCCCGCTTCAATAAATTTTTCCCTGATATATACTGCCGCCAGAGAATCACCTTCTGTCCCTGCTTGTCTGCCTTGCAATTTAGGGGAAGCTAAATAGAATACATGCTTCTTTAATGAATCAATGGATATTATCCCCTGACTAAATCCCGAGGCTGAAACTAAAAAAAGAAAAATAATGAGGTGTGATATCTTGTGCTTCATCTTGAACTATAAGATAGTAAGTTAGCAAAGATATAAAAAAATGCAAACGCACCTTACTGTTGAGATATCTCAAAATGGTAGGTAAGTCTTCAGGAACCTTCACCTTCTCCTTGAGGAGAAGGCCGGGATGAGGTGAAAGAATCCTCTCCTTGGGGAGAGGTAAGAGGTGAGATGAACTACGAGCGGTTACCTAATTAAGCTGAAACTCATTCTTCAACTGCTCAACCCATTTAGTTATTCTTTCTTCTGTTAATTCAGGCTGGCTGTCTTCATCTATAGCAAGACCAACAAATTTACCTTCCATCTCAGCGGTTGAGTAGTAAAAAGAGTAGCCTTGAGTTGGCCAGAAACCCACAACGTTTTCTTTAACCGGGAGTCGGCAAAAAACAGTGCCCATACCATCAACGAAGCTTTCAGGGTATTCAATCTGATCGCCTAATCCAAAAAGGGCAACTTTCTTTTTCTCAAGATTGGCCTCTGCAAGCACATCAATGAACCGTTCCCAATCCTGGTGCATCTCACCAATTCCCCAGGCTGAAGTGCCTAAGATCAAATATTTATATTTCTCAAGATCTTCACGGGTAGCCTCGTTCACGTTGTGTAGTGAAACAAGTCCTGCACCGAAATGATCTCTGATTGTCTTTGCTGCTTTATAGGTGCTTCCTTTAAGGCTTCCTCCGTAGAAAATTCCAATTTTTGCCATTTCAAGTATTCGTTATAGTCTTACATTGCATTTATGAGGTTGCAAATATAAACTCAATCACCAAAACAATGCAATATAATTATTGTTTATTTTATCCTTCTGATTTACACCCTTTTAAAAAGCAATGCAACCAGCTCAAATAAGAGCCATATTAACCTGAAAAGTCCTTTTTAGTTCACAAGAACCTCATTTTTTAAAACCAAATATAATATAACCAGGTCGGATAAATCAAATTAGTACCTTTGCCCGCGTTTTCTATCTAAAAAATAGCCAAATCCATGAGAAAACTTTTCTTCTTTTTAATTGCCCTATTCATATTTGTACCTGAAATATCTTTAAAAGCACAGGAATCAGATATGGTTGTTAAGGATTCTATCACAGGTAATGATATTTTATTTGGTGCTACTACCAGGGAAGGCTTAATTAATATTGGTACATGGTTTAATGAGGAGTATGCGTTATATATTCCTAATCAAACTGCTATTGACCTGCTTAAAAAGAACACTGATAAACTGCCTCATTTGTTTATAGTTTTAGGTACCTGGTGTGGCGATAGTAAAGAACATGTACCACATTTCTACAAAATTGCCGATATGATTGGATATCCGGAGGAAAAGATCTTTATGGTGTCAGTTGACAGAAAGAAAACAGGTGGCGATTTTTGTCTTGCTGATTTTGAAATAACACTGGTACCAACATTTATATTCACTCATAGAGGCGAAGAAATCGGGAGAATTATTGAAACTCCTTCTATCTCTCTTGAGCAGGATTTAGTCAATATACTGAATCTTAAGTAATACTCTGATGGAAGTTTTTGAGAAGATTTCTGATGTGCAAAGCTACGTCGCACAAAAGCGCTCAAACGGATTAACTGTAGGGTTTGTTCCTACAATGGGAGCCTTGCATGCAGGCCACATATCACTTGTTGAAAGGTCAGTTGCAGAAAACAATCTCACCATTGTGAGCATTTTTGTAAATCCCATACAGTTTAATAATCCTGATGATCTGGCAAAGTACCCGAGGGAGCTTGAAAAGGACCTAGCAATGCTTGAAAAGGCTGGAGTAGATGCAGTATTTGTACCTGATACTAAGGAAATGTACCCCAAACCTGTTAACAGGCATTATGAATTCGGTTCACTGGCTGAAGTGATGGAGGGGGCATATCGTCCGGGGCATTTTAATGGGGTTGCAATTGTAGTGCATAAACTTTTTGATATTGTAACACCGCATAAAGCATATTTCGGTGAGAAGGATTACCAGCAACTTATGATCATAAAAGCAATGGTCAATAATTTGCAGCTTCCGGTGGAGATCATAGCCTGCCCCATAAGCAGAGAAAGTGACGGATTGGCAATGAGTTCAAGGAATGCAAGGTTAAGTGATGAAATGCGATTAGCAGCTCCTTTTATATACCAACAACTTCAAATTGCAGCTCAGAAAGCACCTGAACTGACTGCTGAAAACCTTGTACGCTTTATCGTTGATTCTTTTGAAGACCAGGAATCATTGAATTTAGAATATTTCGTTGTTGCTGATGGTGATACGCTCCAGCCCGTAAAGGGCTTTATAACACCCAACGCACATGGATTTATAGCCGTATTCGCCGGAGATATCAGGCTGATAGATAATATTCGATTAATTTAGTATTTTTGTGCCCTATGATGTTAGAGATCTTAAAATCAAAAATACACAGAGCAACCATTACTGAATCAAACCTTCATTACATCGGTAGTATAGGTATTGATGAAGACCTGATGGAAGCCGCCAATTTAGTGGAGTTTGAGAAAGTTCAGGTCCTCAATATTAATAATGGAGAGAGGCTTGAAACATACGTGATCAGAGGCTTACGAGGCTCAGGTATGATTTCACTGAATGGTGCTGCTGCCCGAAAAGCTGTTGCCGGTGACCTGGTGATCATTGCCGCTTTCGCACAAATGAGCCCTGAGGAAGCTAAAAATCATACACCTGCGATTGTTTTCCCCGATCAATTCAACAAAATAGTCAGATAAGTTTGAAAAAGCATCTTCTTGTTGTTCTGCGGTTTACTTTTTTCCTTGGAATAGGAATATTTTTTATCTGGCTTTTCCTCAAGAATCTTACTCCAGATCAAAAAGATGAAATAATCAAATCTCTTAAAATTGCCAACTATAGCTGGATCATTGTTGCAATGATCCTGGGGTTATTAAGCCATTGGATTCGTGCTTTGCGCTGGAGGATATTGATAGAACCACTTGGTTATAAGCCCCGCAAGCTTAATGTATATATGGCCGTCCTGATAGCCTATCTTGCCAATTTGGCGTTACCGCGGTTAGGCGAAGTGAGCAGGTGTGGCATTCTCACTCAATATGAAAAGATTCCATTCAATAAGTCATTTGGTACTGTTATAACCGAACGCATTATTGACATGATTGCATTTGTGTTACTCTTTTTCATCATGATATTTACAATGTCGGCAAAGCTTAGTGAATATGTGACTCAAAAAATATATCTTCCACTGCAATCAAAATTGAATATAACTGATGCTCTTGAAAGCAACCTTCTGTGGGCATTTATCGGTGTTACTGCGGTAACTGTGATAGTTTTCCTTTTTTTAAGGAAAAGACTGATAAATACTAAGGCTTATCTGAAAGTAAATCACATGCTTATAGGTTTCCTGGCAGGTATTCAATCGCTGTTGAAAATCAGGCAACCCATTCTGTTTTTCTTTTATACTGTTGCTATATGGGTACTGTACCTGCTTATGGCCTATGTGGTATTTTTCAGTTTGAAAGAAACTTCAAACCTGTCAATGGAAGCAGGCCTTGCTATTCTTGTATTTGGGTCAGTTGGAATCATGATCGTACAGGGCGGCATTGGAATTTACCCTGCTATAGTTGCCGAAACCCTTCTTTTGTTCTCTATCTCTTCAACAACCGGTTATGCAATGGGTTGGCTAATATGGTCAAGCCAAACGATAATGATTCTTATTGCAGGCGTTTTTTCCTTACTTTTGCTTAATACCTTTAATAGAAAAGGAAATGACAAGCTTCAATCGGATACAACAGAAAATATCAGATCAGCTGACACTCCAGTCAGTTCTAAATGACTGGCGTTCAAAAAATAAGAAAGTTGTATTTACAAATGGTTGCTTTGATCTCATTCATCGGGGTCATATAGATTATCTGGCAAAAGCAAGAGATCTGGGCGATGTTCTAATCATTGGATTAAACTCTGATGCCTCCGTTCAGCGAATAAAAGGAAAAAGCAGGCCAATTATTGACGAGCATTCACGTGCACTGGTTTTAGCATCATTTGAATTTGTAACTGCCGTGGTGCTTTTTGATGAGGATACACCTTATAATATAATTAAACTCATACAGCCTGATGTCCTTGTAAAAGGTGCTGATTATAAGGTGGAAGATATTGTTGGCTATGATATTGTGATGTCAAAAGGTGGAGAGGTTATAACACTAGATTATCTGCCGGGCTTCTCAACATCTTCAATAGAGAATAAGATCAGAAACAACTCTTAAACTGAACTATAATGTCAAAAGTGAAGACCGCTTTTTTCTGCAGGAATTGCGGTAGTGAATCACCTAAATGGATCGGCAAGTGTCCGTCATGTGGTGAATGGAATACTTACAGTGAGGAGATCGTACAACGTAATGATAAAACTGCATCAAAGGTTTACAGGGCTGAGAAAAACCCGGTTCTGATTGATGAAGTTTCCATTACCGATGAGCATAGAATTGATACTGCCAATAATGAACTCAACCGGGTATTAGGTGGTGGATTGGTTCCAGGTTCAGTTGTGTTGATAGGAGGTGAGCCCGGCATTGGTAAATCAACACTCATGCTTCAGGTAGCTCTTAACATGAAAAACCAGAAGTTCCTCTATATATCAGGTGAAGAGAGTGAACAGCAAATAAGAATGCGTGCTGAAAGGCTTGGTTTAGGTAAAAACCAGTGTTACATTTTAACTGAAACATCATCATCAGCAGTAATTAGCCAGTGCGAGAAGCTTCAGCCTCAAATTGTTCTGGTTGATTCCATTCAAACGCTTGTTAGTGATAATATTGAGTCATCGCCCGGAAGTATATCACAAATAAGGGAAACTACTTTTGAACTTTTACAATTTGCAAAAAGAACTAATGTCCCAGTTTTTCTAATTGGCCATATAACCAAGGAAGGAACGCTTGCTGGTCCGAAAGTGCTTGAACACATGGTTGATACAGTGCTGCAGTTTGAAGGCGACCGTAACTACGGGTTCAGGATATTACGATCAGTGAAAAACAGATTTGGAAGCACTTCTGAGTTGGGTATCTATGAAATGAATAACTCAGGATTACGTGAAGTTAACAACCCTTCAGAGCTCTTATTAGGCCAACATGAAGAGCTGCTTAGCGGAACTGCCATAGCTGCGACCCTCGAAGGTTTGAGGCCAATGCTTATTGAAACTCAGGCTCTAGTAAGCACAGCTGCCTACGGTACACCTCAGCGTTCCTCCACAGGATTTGATACCCGTAGGTTGAACATGCTTTTGGCTGTCCTCGAAAAACGATGTGGTTTCAAATTAGGGGTTAAGGATGTGTTTCTGAATATTGCCGGTGGCATTAAAGTTGTTGATCCGGCAACTGATCTGGCAATTGTTAGCGCAATTTTGTCGTCAAACATCGATATTCCTATTCATCCAAAAACCTGCTTCGCAGGAGAAATCGGTCTTTCAGGTGAAATCAGACCAGTAAACAGGATTGAGCAAAGAGTAACTGAAGCCGAAAAAATTGGGTTCACTTCAATCATTATCTCGAAAAACAATGTTAATGCTGCAAAAGCTGTGGCAAAGAAAATAAGAATTGAGGCAATCAGTAAAATTGATCAATTAGGCAAAATAATCTTCACCCAAAACTAAACAACATGGCTGTACCGGGCAAATTTAATAGATTGCATATCACCAAAATAGTTGAGTTTGGGGTGTACCTGCACGGGGATGACCTTGGTGAAATACTCTTGCCAATGAAATGGGTGCCTGATAAGTGTAAGCCCGATGATGAAGTTAATGTGTTCATTTACTATGATTCGTCTGACCGGCTTATTGCAACCACTATGAAGCCTTACGCGGTGGTTGGCGATTTTGCATACCTTAAAGTCAATGCCGTAAATGATGTGGGTGCTTTCCTTGATTGGGGCCTTGAAAAAGATTTATTATTGCCTTACCGCGAACAGAAATATAAAGTTGAAAAGGACAATTGGTATGTAGTTTATGTATTCTCTGATGACAGAGGAAGAATTGCAGCTTCAACAGTTTTAGAAAAATACATTGACACCGACACGAGCGAGCTTACCATTGGTCAGGAAGTTGACCTGCTGCTGTATGCAGCCTCCGACCTGGGATTTAAAGCCATAATAAATAACCGTTATGAAGGGGTTATTTACGCCAACGAAGTGTTTCAGCAACTTAAACGCGGTCAGCAATTAAAAGGCTACATCAAGCTTGTGCGTGATGACGGCAAAATTGACCTCACTTTATATAAATCAGGTTATCTGGACAAGATTGATGAGTTATCAGAAAAAGTACTCAGTGAACTTGCCACGGCTGATGGCTTCCTTCCACTAAACGATAAAAGTACACCTGAAGAAATTTACCTTACCCTTGGAATGAGCAAGAAAAACTTCAAACAAAGCATCGGGAAGCTCTTTAAATCAAGATTGATAAGCATTGATGATTCAGGCATCAGGATGCTAAACAACAAACAGGAGTAGGTTATACTTGTCCCGGCGTCATTTCTCCCTTGCCTGAATCATTACATGCAAATCCTTTATCAGGATAGTATTTTCGGCACGCTCAGATATACTGAATCGCTGATTTTCTTCCTGCTTTCAGAGTAAATTAAATCAGGATTGTAATAGAACATCCAAATATGCATTGGTGCTGTTTGAGCAGGAACAGGTATTGTGCATGTGCCATCACGGCGAAAAGCAACACTGCTTAGTAAATCTGATTGCCCATCATCACCCTCATCAACAAATACTGCTATCATAACTTTGTCGTCATCATTTGAAAATTGACTTTTCAAAGGGGTTTTCCATAAAATGTGTGCTTTGTCAGCTTCTATGGTAAGAGTGGTTTCTTCAGGTTTCATTAGTTCTCCCCGCGAAATTAGTACTCTTGAATAGTCGAGAACAGTTCCTTCGGTAGTATTATCAAAGCAGGTTTGGATGAGGTGCTTACGGATTTCATTCATAGGCATGTCGAAATCTGTATCCTGGTAACCGATATTTATGAATTTCTTGAGTGCTCTGATAAGCCTTCCCGCTTGTTTGATCTTATTTCGGTGTTGTGTCTGACCTTCGGTCCTGGGATTCCTCACATGAGCCGGTTTTGCTCTCATGCAAAATTTGCCATTTCTGTAATAATGAATGATCGATCCAAGGCTGCCTGAAGCGCCGTCCCCATTTTTTATTGCCATTTTTGTATTATATTGATTGTTAGTAAATTAAGTAATTAGTGGTTTTAAATGATTACAGATTGGTTACCATCAAGTCTATGTCATCTCTATCTCAAGTCTATCTCATGTCTATGTCATCTCTATGTATTAGATAGCGTTAAGATAGTTAAAAGTTAGGTCTGACATAGGTTTCATGTGACCAAATCATTTGCGAATATAAGAATATTTGACATTCCTTTGAAAACTTATTGAGATATGTCATTGATTTATGATGATGATTTAGCGCCACATATTGAGGATGGAATTTATTACCACGAAAATGATAAACATGTCCCTTATATGAATACTAAATCTATAGTGATGAACTTACTATGTGAAATGATGTAATAAATAGAAAGAAGTGTGTAACAAATTTTATCTAATCTCTACACATATTTGCATTACAATTTGGGAGAACCACTTTCAATAAATAATCAACCATTAATAAACTATACACTATGAAAAAATTACTTTTAGCAAGTATCCTTCTTGCACTTTCCTTTGGACTTAATTTTGCTGTAAATGCAACTGAAACTAAACCAGTTGCAGGAACTGAAATCTCAGAAAAAGATGCTGAAAGGGCAAAAGTGCTTAATGAGCGCTTAATTGAAATTAAGGAAATGGATAAATCAAATATGACAGCTATAGAACGCAGAGAGCTACGTTCAGAGGTTAAGGCTATTAAGGAAGAGCTTGCACAGGTTAGTGGCGGTGTTTACTTGTCAATTGGAGCAATAATAGTAATTATCCTTTTACTGATCCTTTTACTATAAGCCACCTGATTTGTATCATAGAATCGGTTATTTGCTGTTTGGCATTAATTTTGAGGACATGATTAAAATCATCTAATCTTAACATTATGAAAAAGATTCTTTCATTCATTCTAATCGCTTCGATGTTGGCTGCATGTTCAACCAACAGGGTTACAGGGCGCAAACAATTAAGTTTGGTTCCTGAATCGGAATTGCAAATGATGGCAAGCCAGCAGTATGATGCCTTTCTCAGTGAGAATAAAGTAGTAAACCCGTCTTCAAGTCCGGATGCTGCAATGGTTCATAAGGTTGGCAGAGATATTGCCAGTGCTATTACTGATTACTATAATAGCGTAGGTAAAAGCGATATACTTGACGGCTATGAATGGGAATTCAACCTGGTTGATAACAAGGACATAAACGCATGGGCAATGCCCGGTGGTAAAGTTGTTGTTTACACTGGAATACTGCCTGTTACACAAAACGAGGAAGCTCTTGCAGTAGTGCTTGGGCATGAAATAGCACATGCTATTGCTCAACATGGTAACGAGCGGATGAGTCAACAGCTGGTTCAACAACTAGGTGGTATGGCATTGCAAGTTGCTTTAGCTAATAAACCACAGCAAACTCAGGACATATTCCTTACTTCATACGGAATTGGTACTACTGTTGGAGCTTTATTGCCATTTTCACGAAAAGAAGAACTTGAGGCCGACAAATTTGGCTTGTTTTTCTCCGCAATGGCAGGATATAATCCTCAGGAGGCGATTCCTTTCTGGCAGAGAATGGCCAATTCCGGTGGAGGTAAACCACCTGAATTCCTAAGTACCCACCCTGCTGATGATACACGTATAAAGAAACTTCAGGATAATATGCCTGAGGCTATGAAATACTACAATGCATCAACTAAAAAGGCGGGTGCAGGAAGTACAGGAACTAAAACCGGTACAGGTACAAAGCCAAAACTCAAGAAAATCAGACTTTAAAAATGAGTTATATCATTAAAAAGATCACAACTTAATAAATCAATTATCATGAAAAAGATCAATGTAATTATTTACCTGATGGTGGTGCTAACTTTAGCTGGATGTTCATCAATGAACAAATCGCAAAAGGGTGCCGTTATTGGAGCCGCTGGCGGCGGAGCTACCGGTGCTGTTATTGGCAGAGCATCAGGTAACACTGCAATGGGTGCTATTATTGGCGCAACTGTTGGTGGTGTTGCAGGTGCTGTTATTGGCAGACAAATGGACAAGCAGGCTGCCGAAATGGAAAAAGAAGTGCCTGGAGCTAGAGTTGAGCGCGTAGGTGAAGGTATTGTTGTTGAATTCAGTGGAAAAGTGTTGTTTGGTTTCGATAAATCAGATCTCACAGCTGAGGCCATCAATAACCTGCAAAGCCTTACAGATATTCTTACCAAATATCCCGATACTGATATCGTTGTTCAAGGCCATACTGATGACAAGGGCTCAGACAGCTACAATCAGTCGCTTTCTGAAAGAAGGGCAACACAAGTTTCTAACTACCTGATTTCACGAAATATTAGTAGTTCGCGCATAAGCACAGTAGGTTACGGTGAAACAGCACCGAAATATAGTAATGCTACCGAAGATGGTAGAGCACAAAACAGAAGGGTTGAATTTTTGATTACTGCAAATGAAAAAATGAAGGAAGAAGCCCGTCAAGAAGCTGAACGTTCAGGTAACAACTAAAAAAAATAATTATGAAAACAATGAAAAAACTTCTCGCTGTTCTTTTACTGGTATTTCTTTCAAACGCAATGTTTGCTCAGGGTTTCGGTATAAGGGCAGGAGTGAATTTCCAGAATATTAATGGAAAAGATTTTAATGGCGATCAACTTGAAAACACTTTAGTTACGGGTTTCCATGCGGGTGTTAATTACGAAATGCCTGTAGGAACTGATCTGTATTTTCAACCTGGTTTGCTCTTTTCAACCAAAGGTGGTAAAATAGAAAGTGTTGTTAACGTTAATAATTCAATTGAGGATGTACTCGTTACAAAGTTGGCACTTTCATACATAGAATTGCCATTAAATTTCATGTTCAAGCCATTATTAGGCAGTGGGCATATGCTACTAGGTTTTGGACCTTATGTGGCTTATGCAATGGGCGGAAAAGGTACTGAAAGAGACTACGATCTTGAGTTTGAAAGTGAACTTACTTCTAATCGTGTTTCAACTGATCCAATTTATTTGAGAGCTTTTGATGCTGGTGCCAATTTTATCATTGGTTACGAGCTTGCCAGTATGCTTTCATTACAACTTAATGCACAATTGGGATTACTTGATATATATCCAACTTATCCCAACGATGATAAGATTGCATGGAAAAATACCGGTTATGGTTTGTCATTAGGTTACAGATTCTAAATCAATAAGAATATTTAAGATTCCCTCCTCTCCCCCTCAACAAAACCGCCACAAGATACCCCGTGGCGGTTTTTAATTTTTATTGGGGTTAGAAACATGTAATTTATTGGAAGATATATATAAGGGTATCTCCTGGTTGTAATGGTATTTTTGTAATTAACATATAAGCTAAGTGTTGCTGATGGAAATTTCATTATGATTGAAAATATGGAAAAATATTTGGTTGTAATTATCCTGCTAATATTTTCCGCTTGTCAATCTGACAGCAACAATGAGCAGGGTGCGTATCAGAAGGCATTGTCGAACGAATTTGAATTACGGCATAATGATAAGGATAATTATAGTCATGTTCATGATTCATTAGCCAGGATTGATGAATACAAAAGGAATGCGCTCTTAGCCATTGATAGTATCTGGTTGCAAATTGAAGATATTAAAGCACGTTATAGTTATGAGTATGGATCGGTTCCAAAAAAGGTGGAATTGACATTAATGAGAATGAATGAAAGAACAATTGATGTTAGAGCGAAGATAAGATACTCAAAGGATTCAAAAGAGAACTGGACACAATTTCAACAGTACGTAAATACAGAAATTTCAATAATTAAATCAAATTTAAACAAACTCTAAAACAACACAACTATGGGAAACTTACTTTATATTGTAGCAGTTATTTTGATAATTGCCTGGGCAATTGGATTTTTAGGCTATAGCGCTGGTGGATTGATTCATATCCTGCTGGTAATTGCAATCATTGCTATTATTTTACGGCTTATTCAGGGGCGCGGCGTATAAAGACTCCGTGTCTTCTTAATATTGCTCTTATCTTTTTCCTACTATTCTAACTATTTTTTCTCATGAGATCAATTTGGAAAGGGGCAATTAGCTTTGGTTTGGTTAATATACCTATCAAACTTTATAGTGCTACTCAACAAAGCAATCTCAGCCTGGATATGGTTGATCGCAGGGATCTTGCTCGCATTAGATACCAGCGGATTAACGAAAATACAGGAAAAGAGGTAGCCTGGGAAAACATTGGCAAGGCTTACATGCTCAATGATGATTACATACTGCTTGATGATGAAGACTTTGAAAAAGCTTCACCCGAAAAAAGCAAGATAATCGAAGTAAATAATTTTGTCAATGAGAAAGATATTGACACTATTTATTTTGAAAACTCCTACTATGTTGAGCCTGAAAAATCAGGAGTTAAAGCTTATGCTCTGCTCCGCGAGGCTCTTATCAAATCAGGCAAAGTTGGCATTGCTCAGTTTGTGATGCGTACTGCTGAAACGCTGACCGTACTTAAACCCAAAGACGATGTACTTGTATTGAGCAAGATTCGTTTCGCGGAAGAAGTACGGCCAGTTGATGATTTGAATTTACCTTCAAAAGCTGAAGTGAAGCCTGCTGAGCTTAAGATTGCTCTTACCCTTATTGACCAGTATTCGCATGAGTTCAATATCAACGATTTCAAGGATGAATATGCTGCTGCACTTAAAAAGGTGATTGAAGCAAAAGCCAGTGGTAAATCGCCTAAGGTGAAAAAACTTAAAATCTCTCCTCAAAAATCGCAGGACTTAATGGAACAACTTAAAGCCAGCCTGAGTAAGAAAAAGGCTATGTAGTGGACAACTTACTAAGATAACTGGTAAACTAAAAAGAATAATAATGGGACTTTCCAGGTACAAAGAAAAAAGGGATTTCAAAAAATCTCCTGAGCCTGTAGGAAAAAAGGGCAAAAGGGCTGCTGAGCTTTCTTTCGTAGTTCAGAGGCATGATGCTACCCGTTTGCATTATGATTTTAGACTTGAAATGGAAGGTGTATTAAAAAGTTGGGCTGTGCCTAAAGGTCCATCAATGAAAGCTGGTGATAAGCGTCTTGCAATATTAGTAGAAGATCATCCTATTGAATATGGTGAATTCTATGGTGAAATTCCTGCAGGTAATTATGGCGCTGGCTTAGTCGATATAATTGACTCTGGAACGTATAAAGCATATAAGGCACCTGCCGATGCAGATGAGCAGGCTTGGTTGCTTAAACAACTTGAGAAAGGTGATTTGAAAGTTGTACTCAATGGTAAACATCTTAAAGGTGCATTTGCACTGGTAAGAATTCGGGAGGAAGGTAATGAAGAATCAAAGAATTGGCTGTTGATCAAAAAGAATGATGATTATGACCTCCCGGAGTTTGACATAGAAACAATAAAACCTATCAAAACTTCAGGAAAAGCTAAAAAGTCAAGATCCAGGGAAAGATCAGGTGAGAGAAATACCGCTAAGGCACCACCGTTGAAAAAAGTACATAATAATAAGAAAGACGAAGTCATTAAAATTGGACGTAAAGAAGTTAAGATCACAAATCTGGATAAGGTGTACTGGCCTGACCAGGGCATTACCAAAGGTGAGCTAATAAACTATTATGTAAATGTGAGTGATTATATTCTGCCATATCTCAAAGATAGACCTGAATCATTGAACCGATTTCCAAACGGGATTAAAGGACCAAGTTTCTATCATAAGGATATGGACGTTGAACAGCTACCGGCATGGGCGAAAACAGTTAAAATGTACTCAAAGGCTAACGGACATGAAATTGATTACCTGATTTGCAATGACCTGGCCACATTGGTTTACATGGCCAATTTAGGATGTATTGAAATCAATCCATGGCATAGCAGATACGATAATGCTGACTATCCTGACTATATGATGCTTGATCTTGATCCGGGTGACATTTCCTTTACCAGTGTGGTTGATACTGCTAATGTGATCAAAGAATTGTGTGATGAACTCAAAATTAAAGCTTATTGCAAAACAAGTGGTGCAACAGGTATACATGTGTACATGCCCTTAGGTGCAAAGTATGACTATGATCAGGTGAAAACATTTGCTGAAATACTTGCCAATGTTACGCATTCAAGAATTCCCGAAGTGACAACCATTGAAAGGAAAGTCGCAAAAAGAGGTAATAAAATATACATTGATTTTCTGCAAAACAGGAAAGGCCAAACAATTGCAGCTCCATATAGTGTAAGACCTAAGCCTAATGCTACAGTTTCGACTCCCTTATTATGGGAAGAAGTAAACCACAATCTCACACCTGAAATGTTCACTATACATAATATGGAGGATAGACTAAAAAGTTTAGGTGATTTGTGGAAAGGCATTTCTAAAAATCCAATCAACATTACTCAGGTACTTAAGAAACTTGAAAAACTAAAATAAATACTGATGAAAACTGACCCATATAAAAGATACATTCAGTCAAACCCTGACAGCTGGTTTTATTCCCGAAACAGGGGACTGGATTATGAAAAAGAAGTTGCCTACAAGAAGATTAGCGACTTGGTAAATGAAAATATAAAACTTAAAAATGAGCTGAAAAACCAGGAGAGGAAAGTTAATGAACTACAAAAGCATAATAATAAAATTGTATCAATCATAGCTCATGACTTACGTAGCCCATACAATTCTGTGATAAGTGTACTCGACATCATCAAAATGGGTACGCCTGACATGGATAAAAAAACAATGAACTCTTATCTGGATATTATAAACCAAACAACTAATAATTCTCTTGAGTTACTTGATGAGTTGTTAAGCTGGGCAGTTTTGAATAATAATTCAGGTTCATTTAATCCTGAAAGAATTAATCTATTTCAGCTTTCTATGAGGGTTGTTGAGAAGTTATCACCTCTTGCAGAACTTAAAGAAATAACGCTGTTGAATAATATTCCTGATAATCTGAATATCATTGCTGATACAAATATGCTTGAAGCAATCTTCAGGAATATATTGTCAAATTCAATACAGTATAATGTGAAGGGTGGTACAGTAACTTTATCTGCTGCTTCTAATAATTCAGCTACTGAAATTGAAATCAGCGATACAGGAATGGGTATAAACAAGGAATACCTGAAAAAACTGTTGACCAATAATACTTCAGATGAAACATCGGAAACGCAGTCAGAAAGGTGGAAAGGTCTTGGCCTGTTATTTTGTAAAGAATTCGTAGAACGGCATAATGGGAATTTAACAATTGAGAGCGAGGAAGGAAAAGGTACAAGCGTGCGCTTTTCACTAAATTCAAAATCGTTCTGATCGCTAAAGCCCTGTTATGTAAGGAATGATGTAAATGATTTGAAGGTTTGTATAACAGGAATTCATGGTGTTATGACGAATTTTGTACAAAGGATGTATTATTCCTGGAAAGGTTAAAAATAGCCTTTCAATAACTTAAAAATTGTATTATGAAAACAGTAGTTTTTTTGATCTTAAGTATGTTTATGCTCTCACCAGCTCTTACGATTGCTCAAAATGAAACAGAAGATAATCGTGAGGAATTGCAATTAGGCATCATGGCTGGTGCTTCATTCAGTAATGTTTGGGATGAAAGAGGTGATGACTTCATAGCTGAAGGCAAAGTTGGTGCCGTGGCTGGAGTTGTACTGTCTATTCCAATCGGAATGTATTTAGGATTTCAACCTGAAGCTGTATTTATTCAAAAAGGCTTTAAGGGCGACGCCCGTTATGAAGGTGCTGCATTTTCATTGACCAGAACGACCAACCATCTGGATTTCCCTTTACAACTAAAGTTTAAACCAGCTAAGAACTTTTCATTGCTTGGTGGTCCGTATTATTCATTTTTACTAAGCAAAAAAAGTGAGATGGATCTGGGTGATTTAACACTGGTTCAACAGGATTTTATCAAAAATGATAAGATTCAGGAAAATGTATATGGACTCATTTTTGGTGCTGAAGCCAACTTTAATGCAATTACTGTTACTGGTAAAGCAGGTTGGGATATGAAGCAAAATAATGATGATGGTAATACAATATTGCCAAGATATAAAAATCAGTGGATTCAATTAACTTTAGGTTTAAATCTGTAATATAATGAAAGATCTTAATGAAATGTTTGCCGGCGGAAATCTTGAATCAGAAGATGATTTGAATGCCAGGATTGTTGAAATAACCAATCAAATTCAGGAAAATTATCCTGAGTTGACCCCTTACATTAATGAGATTCCTGTTTCAGTACCTTCAGATCCTTCGCCGGAAGTTAACAAAAAGATCTTAAAAGATTACTATGATTCACTCTATCAGATAGTAATGAATCATGAAAAGAATAAGCCAAACAGAGATGAACTTTAGTCAAAAAGAGGCTGCTCAACTAAGCAGCCTCTTTTTTTATATCTACTCCACCATTTGAAGATGGATATAGCTCAGTCGCCGTTCAAATTCATCATACGAGAGATCGGAAGCAACTTTGATCACCCTGGTCTCTCCAGGCAAGATATCAAAGAAGTTATCGGGAAAAGTATAAGCGTTACCTTCACTTATTAGCATAAGATTTTTGCATAAATTTTTACTGTGTAGCTCAATCTCGAAACCACCTTCTTTCTGCATTATGTACTTGCTGATATCGGGGTAAGGGAGTTTGAGGTTTTTTGGCAGATCAGAGTAAAAGATATCAGAGTCAATTACTCTTCCATTTTTGACTAAAGTTACATATAGGAGTGCGTTATTTTTATTCTGTAATAAAGGTAAATTATCAAGGCCAATGGTTGTTAAAACACTGGAATTATTTGAAGGCATTGTAACCCCGTAAGATCTGTTCCATAATGACTTACCAGTAAAGTCCATCAGATTTACACGTAATATAACTTCGCTACCAATCCCATCAGAAATGCCCACTACTTTAAGCTCTTTATCGTCAGTTACTACGCGAATTATCTGATTTTTAAAAGCCTCACGTACAAAATAATGCATTGCCTTCCATCGACCATAATAGTCTATGCCTGACCATGATGCCACAGGCCAGCAGTCATTCAGCTGCCAGTATAATGATCCCATGCAGTAAGGCATGGCTGCTCTGTGAGACTCAATTGCTGTTTTTATAGCTTCAGCCTGCAACAATTGGCCAACGTAAAGTTGTTCTTCAAAACCCGAAGGTTGCTTATATGAATGACTCATGTATTCATTAATTCTTTGGTTACCTATGTTGCTACGCTGATGTGAAGTCATTACATCCGACAGTATATGCCAGTCGTCAGGTTGTGTATAGTTCTTTACACTTTCAAATTCAGGAAATGATTGAAAGCCATATTCACTCATGAAACGGGCTGTGTATTTTGTGAAACTTGTGATAGGTTCACCTCCATGCCATACTCCCCAGTAGTGCATATCACCTGCTGTATTGCTGTGACTTGCCAATTTACCCATTCCTGCTGATGGTGATGAATGCCAGTAGTCAGTTTTTGAATCATATTGCTTTACGAGACCAGGTAGAATGTTATGAAAAAGCGTGTCGTATGACTCCCAGATTATCTCTCTTTCCGCTTGAGTATACTTTTGTTTCCAACCCCAGCCTCTGTTCTCATCATATTGTGCCCATGCCTGCTCAATCTCATTATTACCACACCACAATACTATTGATGGGTGATTGCGCAGCCTTTTGAGGTTATAGGCTGCCTCCTGTTCAACCTCTCTAAGAAATTGGTCATTACCTGGATACATAGCACAGGCAAACATAAAATCATGCCACACCATTATTCCATACTGATCACAGAGCTCGTAGAAAAGAGTGTTTTCATAAATCCCACCACCCCATACGCGCAACATATTTATATTTGCCTTTGCTGCAGATGATATGATAAACTCATACTTTTCGGGGCTTACTCCTGGGAGAAATACATGATTAGGTATATAGTTTGCACCTTTGGCAAATACCGGTTTTCCATTAATTTTAAAATAGAAGCTTTCTCCATGTTTATCAGGCTCCCTGATCAGTTTTGCAGTTCTTAATCCTGTATTTATTTTTTTCTCATCTATTATTTTACCTGTTGCACTAACCAGTTCAGCCCTTATTGAATACAAGTTTTGCTTACCGTGACCATTAGGCCACCACAGTTTTGGATTGTAAATTTTAAAATCAACACTAATCGGGGTTGAGGTTGTGGGTTTGCTGGCTATGAGGGAATCGTTCACATATATTTTTACCTTGAATGCTTCATCAGTAAATTTGCTGACATCCAGTGTAGCATTTATCTTGGCTTCTTTCTGACCAATAGCTTTCTGCTCAACATGTAGATCGTTGATAGTTGCGATATTACAGGTTTTAATATAAACTCTGCGCCATATTCCTGAAGTAACAAGTCTTGGGCCCCAATCCCAGCCATAATGATAACCTGCTTTACGTGTAAACATGCTTACTTTAGTATTTTCCAAACCTCCCATAACACTCTGATCGTTGTCACCGGGTAAGGCAATACCATATTTTGTCAGGCGTTCAACGCCCTCTTTTATTGGTGATTTGAAAATTATATGCAGGTTGTTTACTGGTAATAATGAATCAGGGTTAATTTCAATGGTTGAACCAACGAACATATTGGCATTGTTATGAATCAGCTTATTATTCAGGAATACATTGGCGTATGTATCAAGTCCTTCAAATACGAGCAATAATTTGTCAGCTGATTTCATTTTATCTGTGAGAATAAAATCAGTGGTGTACTCCCAGTCTACTTTGTCAATCCATTGCAGGTTGTGTTCATTTAGCCTGTAAAAAGGATCATCAATCAGCTTGTTGTAATGCAAATCAGTATGCACCGTTCCGGGAACATGAGCTTTATGCCACACAGTATCAGACACTTGCCTGAATTTCCAATCATTTAAAACGAACATATCCTGCGCATAAGTGCTTTGTTGAATGAGGAGAGCTAGTATAACAATCCTAAGTATTAATTTCATGTACGGGTATTTTGAAGGTGCTAAAATACCAAAGATTCTACTTATTGGAAGTATAAACCCGTTACACCTTCTCAACATTAGTCACAAACTGTTGTTTAAAAGGAAAGATAGCATGACTACATGACCAAAATAATGATAGTGGATGATGATCCGACTTTCAGCCTGATGTTAAAATCATACTTGAGTAATAAAGGATTTGATGTTTCAGAGGTTTATACTGCCGGTAAGGCATTGAAACTTATGAAAGAACAGAAATTCAATGTTATTCTTACGGATTTCAGATTACCTGATTTTGATGGCCTTGAACTGATTTCGGAAATTCAAAAAGTAAATCCTGATATTCCTACCATATTAATGACTCGTTATGGCGATATCCGATCGGCTGTGAATGCTATTAAATCAGGCGCTTATGATTATATTACCAAGCCTGTGAATCCTGATGATTTGCTTACAATAATCAATAAAGCGGTTGAGGGCGATAACCCTGAACGACCTAAAAAACAGCCTGTTGCATTAGAAAACTCCGGCATTTTTATCTATATGCGTGGTACAAGTGACGTTGCCTTACAGGTTGAGAATTACATAAATCTCATATCACCTACTGATATGTCGGTGATTATACAAGGTGAGAGTGGCACCGGCAAAGAGTATGTAGCACGAATGATACATATAAAGAGCCCCAGGAATAATAAACCTTTTGTTGCAGTTGACTGCGGGGCATTAACTAATGAACTGGCAGCAAGTGAATTATTCGGGCATGTTAAAGGAGCCTTCACTGATGCACAAAGTGAGAAAGAAGGGCAGTTTCAGCTAGCCAATGGAGGTACCTTGTTCCTGGATGAAATTGGAAATCTTTCGTACGAAAACCAACTAAAACTACTTAGAGCTACCCAGGAAAGGAAAGTTCACAAAATGGGAAGCAATAAGGAAGAAGCTGTTGATGTTAGAATTCTGGTTGCTACTAATGAAGACCTAATCATTAATGTACAGAAAGGTACATTCAGGGAAGACCTTTTTCATAGATTGAACGAGTTCAGTATTTATGTTCCTCCATTACGCGATAGAGGAGAGGATATTTTGCAATTTGCTAATTATTTCCTTGAAATTGCAAATAGGGAACTTGATAAGGATGTTAAAGGATTTGATAAGGAAGTAATTGAATATTTGTTAACATACTCCTGGCCTGGTAACATTAGAGAAATAAAGAATGTTATCAGAAGGGCGGTATTACTTGCTTCAACAGGCTTAGTTACTAAACACCATCTGCCATCAATAATGTTTGTGACAGATGCAAGGAATACACAGTCGGCAGTTTCAACAACTGATTTGAAAAGCATGGCTGAATCGCAGGAAAAGGCTACAATTATGAGCGTTTTGAAGAAAACATACTTCAATAAAACCAAGGCTGCTCAATTACTCAATATTGACAGGAAAACCCTCTACAATAAAATTAAATTGTACGGGCTGGAAGATTAGATTAAGCTATCATCATCAGGAGGCTGACTGCTCAGATAGAATTCTTTCGATGTCGGATTCCAGGTTAGGAATGAGAGTTTTGTTGGTATTATCCAGATCAAGCATAAGTTGAGCTATCATGGTGTTATCAACATGGTTCAAATCAAGGTCCTCAAGTGCAGTTAATACCTCCAATGCTGCCTCTACCTTCAAATGTCCATATGATGTAAGTAGTTTGTGTGCAATATTCTTGACCTCACCATAATCTTCGTTATTGAATGAATTCCACATTTGATTCATTGAGCTTTTGGCAGAGGTTATGAAGGTTTTGATGATTTCAATTTCTGTCAAAGCATTACCAGCTGAAAATAACCGTACCTGGTCAAGGCTATAAGATACGTTTGCAGGTTTTTTTTGCTGCAATATGTTGAGATTCCTTGACTCAGCTTTTCCCTGCGACAAGTAATATGCAATACGTTCGAGTAATTCATCCTCCATAAATGGCTTTTGAAGAACTTCATTGAAACCATGTGATAATAGTTTCTGATCATATCGGTCTATCTTGTTTGCGGTGAAAGCAATAACTGGCAATGAGGCAATTTGAGGATCCTCATTTTCTCTGATGAATTTTACCAGTTCTGTTCCGGTTAGTCCCGGCATTTGAAGGTCGGTCATTACCAGATCGAAATCATTTGCAATCAGTAGTCGCTGGGCTTCATATCCATCTGATGCTACCTGGACATTCATTTTGTTGTTCTCTCCAATTATTTTTGCAAGCAGTGTATTGAAAATATCATCATCAACTACTAGAAGTTTCTTAGCTTCAAGGCTACTTTTGATATCGTAAGTTGATTCAGTTTTCTGATTTATTAATTCATAATCACCTTTATGTACTATGTATTTTAATGAAAGTTGAAATTCAGATCCCCTGCCTGGAGAACTAGTTACAGTTATCTCTCCTTGTTGCAGTCTGGCTAATCTTCTACTAATGGCTAAGCCTAAGCCTGAACCACCATATCTTCGTGAAGATGATGACTCAACCTGTTTAAAATCTTCAAAAATATTTTCCATTTTTTCTGCAGGAATGCCTATTCCAGTGTCCTTAACTTTAATTGTTGCAGTTACAGAGTCATGCCTGTTTTCTCTTATTGAACATGACATAGTTACCTCTCCATGGTTTGTGAACTTCACAGCATTACTAAGCAGATTATACAAAATTTGCCTTAAGCGTAATGGATCACCAATCAGCACAAGTGACTTATCATAATCTGTTTCAACATTAAACTGCAACCCTTTTTCAGTCGCCTGTAATTTGAAAGGAGGAACCACATCCTGAATAACTTCATCAATTTGAAAAGGTACGTCTTCAATGCTGAATTTACCAGCCACCAGTCGGGAAAGGTCCAGAATGTCGTTCACCATTTCAAGAAGGTGTTTTGATGAGCGTCTTACCGCATCAAGATATTTAGATTGATGATCAGATAAGTCAGTATTAGTAAGTTGGTCAGAAAAGCCTATAATTGCATTTAACGGAGTCCGGATTTCGTGACTCATATTGGCAAGGAATTCTTCCTTAACTCTGGCGAGTTCATTTGCTTCAAGATTTGAAAGGATAAGTTCCTTTCTGTATTTCGTGCTTCTTCTGATCCCAGATAGTATTAAGCCTACAAGAATGAGAATAAGAACGAGTGAAATGAGACTAAGTATACCAATGAAAAGTAAGGATTGTGATGCTTTTCTCCTTGCTTCCAGCGACTTTGCTTCATTATCATTGATAATTGACTGTTCCAGTTTTTTAAAAATGAGCGTTATCTGGTCTATTAACAATGAACTATTTTCAAGCATGCTTAGTTCTTTTTCCTGTAACTCTGTGTACTTACTATTGTCACCGGTTTTGATCCTGTTTAGCTCCTGCTCAATAATGCCAATGTTCACAGTGTCGGGTGATGGTTTTCTGTATAATGTGTCAGTGATTATTGTTGTGGTTGACTTGACAACAGGTGTAACTTCGTTGGTATCAAGAGAAGGGGTTTCTTTTTTTGAGAAGACCTTTTTTATTTTATTAAATATTCCTTTTGGTTTTCTCTCTTCAACTTTATTAACATCATCTTTTACTTCTATGGTGTCATACATTGTGATGATAGTTGTATCAGTTCTTTCCACTCTTGATTCCGGAAAATCTGATCGGCTTCTAAGTTTTCTTAATGCACTTTTGGCATTATCTATATTTTCACTCTCATTTTTTACTTCGATATAGGATATAATGAGCTGTTTCCGCTGTTCAAGCAATATCCTTACACTATCAAGTTTTTGATCAGTAAGTGGATCATCACTGAAGATGATGCTGAGCTGGTCGAGATTTTTTTCAACTGAATCAACCAATAATTGATATTGATTGAAGTACTCTTCATTATTTGTTAAGGCAAAGAAACGAAGCTTATTTTCTGCATCAGGAAGAAATGAAAGTATGTCATGAAGAAGCATTAGTTTACTCTCGGGACGTGACAATTGTGAAAGAGCATTACGTAAGATTCGCTCGTTTTCACGCACAAAATATGCAGCTGTTACCACGGAAGCCAGGGTAATAAGAAAAAGGATTAATATTTTACTCTGTAATCCCCAATTTTTAACTTTTACTTTTGGACCTGCCATTTTTATACTTTCAAAAAATATCTTAACATCAAAACACCGGTAGGAGTGAAAGGTTAGATATAAAATGACAGCAAAGAAATAAGCAAAGCTACTTGATTGAACCTGTTAAGGTGATCATCTACGTTCAATTATATAGCTCCATTCGGGATAGTACTTCAGGTAGGCTCTTACAGCTTCGCAATTAGGTTTTACCATCAGCCCATTCATTACGGCAAATTGCAGGGCAAAAAGAATGAGTGAGATTGCATGACCATTTCCTCTTAATACTTCGGGAACATAAGCACAATACAGGTCAATTGAGTTTCCTTCGATTCTATATGATAGATAAGATTTGAGGTCACCGGACTCAATAACGAACTTATTGCCCTGGTCAATGACAGTATTGTGTTGTTTGATTTGAAGTAGCATAAGGCGCGATTAAGGTAATTTGATAAGCTATGTTTTTTCCCGTATCAGGATTCGAAATTACAACACAAAATACCTGATTTAACAAGCAGGGTAGCAAAATAAGTATTTATACTTAATGTGTGGAGAAACACACCAGATTTAGATATTGACCACAGTGTTCAACTACGTATTTTTACTTATTGCTCTTGATAATAGAGGAATTTAAATAAGGGGGAAGTATATTCGTAGTAAAAAAGAGCTGGCAATGAGGAAGATAACTGCCAATATTGTCATAACAAGCCTGAAGGTATTGTTGAATTTAATGGCACTGATATGCTTGTAAACAATAGGAACAATCAATATCGTAGTAATTATACCTACTAGGCTGCCTGCCAAAACATCACCTGGGAAATGCACACCAAGATAAATCCTGCTATAGGTAATAATAATTGCAATAGAGGCAAAAATCAATTGAATAGTTACGCCTGGCTTCATACACCATACTAATGATGTGAACGCAGCCATGGCTGTAATGCTATGCCCAGATGGAAAACTATTATGGAACAACCTGTAATTCGGCAAGGTATGCACTTCCGGACTTTCATTGAAAATCCTCAAAGGGCGGTCCCATCCCTCAAAAAATGTAACCTTTAACAATTGTCCGAGAATACCAGTGAAGATTACTATGATGATTACAGTTAATACTACTGCAGGCTTTTGCCTGACATATAACAGGGTGATCAGAGAGGCAAGAATCATTGAATCGCCGAGATGCGTTACAATGAACATCGGCCAATCAAAGTATGGAGTTTTGTCATTATTTAAAATTAGGAAGCTTTGCTGATATCCGAAAATTAACAGCATAATGCATAATCCAATGAGATAAATGCCGGTAAATGCCAGGAATGGTTTTATAGTGAGTGTATTACCTGTTGGCTGCCCCATAATGCTAATCCTGCGAAAATTCTTTTACAAGGTCTCTATATGCTGAAAAGACGTTGGCCCGTGAAACAAATCCAATATACTTGCCATTGTTGAGAACGGGTAAGTTATAATGTGATGTTTCATTAAATTTTTTTGCAACATCTTCCATTGTAGCGTCCAGATTTATGATTGTATCGGGCATAAACATTAGATTCCTCACAAAAGTTGAATTGTATAGTTCCGTTTCAAAGATAATATTGCGGATATCATTAATGAATACAACTCCCATAAAGTTATTTTCCTCATCAACCACCGGAAATACATTCCGCTCTGATTTGGCTATAATTTTAACTAACTCTCCAAGGGTAGCATCAGGTTTTACAGTAAGGAAATTATGCTCAACCAACTTATTGATCTTCATACGCGTAAGTGCGGCTTTGTCCTTATCATGGGTTATTAATTCCCCTCTGTCAGCCAGTCGTTTTGAATATATATTATGCCGTTCGTAGAAATTAATTGTTAGAAAGGCAATTGTTGAGGTAATCATCAAAGGAAGGAAAAACTCATATCCTCCGGTAATCTCAGCAATAAGGAATATAGCTGTTAAAGGCGCGTGCATTACGGCTGCCATTACACCTGCCATTCCGGCAAGTGCAAAATTGCTTTCGGGAATATCAGCCAATCTAAAAGTGTTAATTGTGCGAGCAACTAAAAAACCGGTAACCCCACCCATGAAGAGCGAAGGAGCAAACACTCCGCCTATACCTCCCCCTGCGGTTGTAAATGACATGGCTACTACCTTGAAAGCAAGTATCATGACAACTAACAGTAGAAATAGGTAGGAATTCTCCTTAAAGTAATAGAAAAAGCTTCCATTTAAAAGATTGTCACCCCTACCGTTCAATATGTCAGTTAGCATATCATAACCTTCACCATATAGTGGAGGTAAAAGAAAAATAAGAAAACTAACAATGATACCAGATATAATAAGACGCTGGTATGGTTTTTTAATCTGGCTAACTTTAAATTCGATGTGCCTGTTAGCTCTAACAAAATAGAGTGAGACAAATCCGGCAACTACACCGAGTAATATATAAAAAGGAATATTTTGAAGGTTGAATGGAGCCAATGCATAGAAAGCAAACAGCACTGATTTCCCCATAAGAAAAGAAGAAAGGGTTGCACCTGCTACTGATGCAATTAGCAACGGTATCAAGGATCCCATCGTTAAATCAAGCATAAGAACTTCAAGACCGAATAATACACCCGCAATGGGGGCGTTGAAAATGCCCGCAATAGCACCAGCAGCGCCACAGCCAATCATAAGTGTAATGGACCTGTAATCAAGCCTTAATACTCTGGCCATGTTTGATCCAATAGATGCCCCTGTGAGTACGATTGGTGCCTCAAGCCCTACTGATCCTCCGAAACCAACGGTAATAGTACTTGCAACAAGGGATGAGTAATTATTGTGAGGCTTGATGTGGCTGTTATTTTTTGAAATAGCATAAAGTATTTTACTGATACCATGGGAAATATTATCCTTTACAAAGTACTTTACAAAAAGAAAAGTTATTACCATTCCAAGTAGGGGATAAGCAAGATAAAGCAAGTTAGCTGCCTCATTTTCAAATCCTTCAGTTAAAAAATAGTGAGTATAGAAAACTGCATTCTTAAGTACGACAGCTGACAGTCCACTAGCCAGCCCAACTACAAGGCTAATAATATAAATGAAATTGCGATGGCTGATATTTTTAAGCCTCCACTTTTGCAACCTTATTAAAGGGATATTCAGTAACATGAATGCAAAAGTATAAATTTGATCATAAGAAATGGGAAATAGTGAAGATAACTTAAAACTAATTAAGCACCCTTAATTGTAACTCTGGTTAACATTAATTATCCCTGAAATCCTTTTTGCGATTCAATTTAAGGTCCTGTAATACCTCTGCTTTTACCTTAATAAAGAAGTTCCAGCTTTTTAGATAGCCTATGGGAATCCAGTTAAAACGCATTTCCCAGCAGTGCAGATCACGGTATACGTTCAAGGAAGTGTACGAAAGTTTATTAGTTTCAAAGTCGTAGCCAGATGCAACATCAAGTTTCCACTTTGGAGTAACATTGACTGAACCATTGAAACCTAAGGTTTGCACAAGCTTATGCTCCATTGATCGCTCAGGATACTTTAACTGATCATTATACCGCAGATTATAGCTAAAATTGATGTTCCAGGAATTGTTCCAGTCAATATAATTATCAGGGGCTGCAACTATTTCTTCAGCCTGTTCAAGAGGCACAACAACAGAACTGCCTTGATTCAAAGCTTTTTTAGAGCCTGAAGTAAAATTATAGGTCATAGAAAAATTCCAGGATGAATTCTCTTTTCTAAATAACCTTTGGTTAACATCCCATTCAAACTTATTGATTGTTCTTCCGTCATCAGTTTTAACATAAGGCTCATACCTTGCATTATATTGAACAGTTAATTTCTTGAAGAGAGTAGTACGTGCTGATAGTGAAAGTGGTTGCCATTTCAGTGTATCAACAGCAAGATCGTATGAAGTTCCCAGGGTAAGGCTTTCAATAAGCATTATTTTTTTTGTGCCGGTTATCGTGTCTTTCGTGGATCGAACTTTCATTTCAAGATTATTGTTAAGGCTAAAGTTGAGCCTCCCTGATTTGCCTCGTGAAGGATTACCATAAACGGAGTTATACCTTCCATCTCCAAATATTGAATAGTTCTGTATACGACCTGTTGAATCAGATTGAACTGAGCGGAAGTAGCCCAAACGTGGTGATCCAAAATCAGGCCTGTATGAGAAGCCAACTGAAGGCCGAAGAACATGTCGCACAGCTCTTACAGGTCCCTTTTTAAATTGGAGCATGCCATAGAGATTGGTGTTTAATCCTGAGCTATAACTATACTCGTGTATAGCTTTAAAGCCTGAAATTGTATCAGTACGCATATATCCAACCAATGTATCTCTCTTATTATTTTCTATAGTAAATAATGTATCGTTTACCCACGTATTGATTATACTCTGTGAATACCATCGCTCATTAAGTTGAATAGAATTTGTGAGGGTAAAATACTTAAGCACTTTTAGTGTTAAACTAATCGGAACACTATGTTGAACCCCATTTCTGAATCCCTTGGCAAAATTCCGGGTAAAAAGAAGTGAATCGTATGTTTCAACCTCATTCCTTGCATTCATGCTGTATGTAACACTTATATTATCGTACCACCTGAGGTTACTAGCTTTGCCTGGTAATCTGAAAGGATAAAACCTGTTTACTGATAGGTTAACTGAGGGCAGTGTAAGATTAATAGTTTTGTTGGTAGTATTTTGGCGATGTTCAAGCGCTGCTCCAAACGAAACTCTTTCACCCAGTGTTGTGGTATAACTCACACTTGATCCAAAAGTATTTGTTAAATGGTCTGCTACACTAACGGGGTTATATCTTGTGAAATTAGATGAGCCAAATTTAACACTTGCATTGAATTGGCTTTTAGGCCTTGCTTTGGGATCTTGCCGGTGAGTCCAGTTAACCTGAAAATCCCTTCGTTTTTGATATTGAGGACTTTCACGTACCCCTGAAGTATTAATTGCATAATTAAAATTGAAGGCTCCGTTGAATTTGTACCTCTTTCTATAATTAAATAATGGCTTAACAGCCCAGCTGCCTCTTGAAAAAATATCTCCTACTAGTCTTAGCTCCATGTAATCACTGATTCCAAAATAATATCCGCCGTTCTCTAGATAAAACCCCCTTTCAGTTGATTCACCATATGTAGGAATTACAACGCCCGATGTTTGTCCCCGTTTATTAGGGAACAGTCCAAAAGGAAGAATAATAGGTATAGGCACATCTTCAATAGTCATATATGCCGGACCGGTAACAATCTTGTTGTTTGGTATAACTTTAGCTTTTGTAAATTTCAAACTAAAGTGTGGGTGGTCAAGATCACAAGTCGTATAACCACCACCGTGCAGGTTACTTACATCGTTGTCCATCTTCTTAACCAGCTCACCATGCAAATAGCCTTTACCTTCTTGGGTAATTACACTTTTGATAAATCCTTTCCTGGTCTTAAAGTTGTATTTCATTTCCTTAGAGCGGAAGGATTGATCACCTTCAGAGAACTCAGGCATTCCGTATGCTTTACCGCTTGAATCAGCACGTGGCTTAGCGGTTAATACGTTTGAATTAAAGTCAATCTCAATATAGGCTGCTTTTTGCTTTATATTTTCATATTTTATATCGGCATCCCTGAAAAGGAACACTTTTTGATTACCTAAATCTAAACTAATAGAATCAGTGGCACTGTATTCAACTTTTGAAGTTATTGCGCTTTTCTTTTTATTGCCGTTGTTAAATACTACCGTGGTATCAGTAGTGATTAAAGTATCAGATATGTTAATAATTATGGAATCGTTTCCCTGAGGTCTAATATTTAAAGAATCCGGAGATTTGAATGTTGTATCAGTTTGAGCAAACAAATCCACCCTTACAAATGAAGAAAAAAGTAATAGAACCCAGAATATCTTTGCTTTGGGCCAAAAAACAGTATAAAAATTGTACTCAGTATGCTTCAATTATCTTAAATTTGTGTGTTGGTAAGTTGTTCTTTTTTAGAATTAATCAGTAAATTGATCAACTAATGAAATACTAAAAACAGATATCTTAACGATAAACCTTTAGCAATTAGACGATTACGTTTCATTCTTGTGGTGAAAACTGATTAGCTGAATTATTAGTCAAAACTAATATAAATTAACATGGAGTTAAAACGCTTTTTCTCGCTAATTATTCTCTCGGTTTTAGTTTGCTTTTTTACACTGCAAGCTGATGGTCAAAAAGTGAAAAAGGTTGTTATTGATGCGGGGCATGGAGGCCATGATCCAGGTGCAGTTGGCAAAATATCAAAAGAAAAGGATATTGTGTTGTCAATAGCTTTAAAGACAGGCAAATTTATAGAGGAGAACTTGCCTGATGTTGAAGTAATATACACACGAAAAACAGATGTATTTGTTGAATTATACAGAAGGGCAAAAATTGCGAATGAGGCTAAAGCCGATTTGTTTATTTCAATACATTGTAATGCCAACAAATCAACTACTCCTTACGGATCAGAAACTTATGTTATGGGGCTTCACAAAAGTGATGCAAATCTTTCTGTAGCACAAACAGAGAATGCTTCTATCCTTCTCGAAGAGGACTATCATGTTAAGTATGACGGGTTTGATCCTACATCTCCCGAAGGGTACATTTTTTTCTCAATGCTCCAGAATGCATATCTCGACCAGAGTTTGGGATTAGCCAGCAACGTTCAGAAGCATTTTAAGGATAGGGTTAATTTGTTTGACAGAGGAGTTAAACAGGCTGGTTTTCTTGTTTTGTATAAAACTACCATGCCTTCAATTCTGATTGAGGCAGGCTTTATTAGCAATGTTAAAGAGGAAAAAATGCTTGCTAGTGATGAAGGTCAGACTTACATTGCTTCTGCAATATTCAGAGCCGTTAAAGAGTATAAGCAAACTGTAGAACGAACTCCTGCACCACTTGCTAATAAGGAAACTGAAAAACAGGCCCCTAATGCTAAAGAAAAGGGACTTAAAGAAACTGTAAATAATAATAAAGTTGCCGTAACAACTCATGAAACTCCTTTATTAGCCCAAAAAGATGGAGCTCTTAGCTCAATGGCTGATCATAATCCTGCTGATGCACAACCTGTTGTCACTAATGCAGTGCTTATAGAAACTAATGATAAGGCTGCTACAGATCAAGAAAAACCTTATGATCAGTCAGTTGTTTTTAAAGTACAATTTCTTGTGTCAAAGTCGCTACATAAATCAGGTGCTGATGAGTTTAGAGGACTTAAAAATGTTGATTATTATTTTCATGATGGACTATACAAGTACACATACGGTAATGAGAAATCACAAGAGGCAGCTAATGCACATGTCAAAGAATTAAATAGAGCTGGATTTAAGGATTGCTTTGTAATAGCTTTTTACAATAACGAAAGAATCAGCATAAGCGAGGCCAATAAGTTACTTGGCAAGTAATACCGCAGTAATAATACTATGAAGACTATTAGACTATCAAGAGAACTCAAAACCGGAGTAGTTACGGTTATAACTATAGTTGCCTTTATTTGGGGCTTTAATTATCTAAAAGGAAAAGATCTTTTCAATAAGCACAGAACTTTTTATGTGAAGTATAACAACGTTTCAGGATTAATGAAAGCAAATTCTGTAACCATTAGCGGCTTAAATGTTGGACAGGTTGATGATATATACTTTAGTGAAGTTAATCCCTCGCAGGTCATTGTAGAGCTCACTGTATCTAATGATATTAACATTCCTCAAAATTCAACTGCACGTCTGTATAGTTCTGATCTTTTAGGTACTAAAGGAATTGAAATTCTAATTGGTAATTCCACTGCATCTCTAAATTCAGGTGATACGATTGACTCTGATATAGCTATGAGTATACAGGAAGAGGTAAATCAAATGGTTCAGCCGATCTTACAGAAGGCCGGGAGTATGATGAGTAGTATTGATACAGTTATTACTGCGCTAGGCGATGTGTTTAACATGAGAACACGTGAAAACCTGAGAAGAAGTATTGAAAGTATGCGGTACTCAATTCGCAATGTTGAGAATGCTACAAATACAATTGATACTTTAATGACTAGTGAGAAAACAAGATTGCAAAAAATTTTATCCAATGTTGAATCTATCAGTAATAATATTAATGAAAACAACGATAACCTTACCAGGATAATTTCAAATACTGCCTCAATAAGTGATTCAATTGCACAATCTAACCTGGCACAAACAATTAAAAATCTGGAGAACTCGATTCGTAATCTAACAGCCGCAACTGATAAGATAAACAGAGGGGAAGGTAATTTAGGGCTGCTAATAAACGATGACAAGTTATATAATGATCTTCAATCCTCCTCAAAACAATTAGATCTTTTACTCGAAGATATCAGACTAAACCCGAAACGGTATGTTCACTTCTCTGTTTTTGGGCGGCCCTCGAAAGTAACCACCGAAGAAGTACTTATTCAAGACCCAAACTAGGAATCGGATGAAGAAGTGGTTAGATTATTTGGATATAGAGAGTGAGATTGAAGATTATGAGAAGATCCACCAAGCTATAGAAAAGGATCTGATCTTCAAGGGTACAAATCTCTGGATTCTAGTTTTTGCGATTGTTGTTGCGTCTGTAGGACTCAATATGAATTCAACCGCGGTGATTATAGGTGCCATGCTTATATCACCATTGATGGGGCCTATTAATGGTGTTGGTTATAGTATTGCAACTTATGATTTTGCACTTTTTCGAAAGGCACTTAAAAACTTGTTGTTTGCAGTAATTGCCGGTTTATTTGCATCTGCAGGTTATTTCTTAATTAGTCCGGTTTCTACTGCACATTCTGAATTACTTGCCCGAACAAGCCCAACAATCTATGATGTTTTGATAGCATTGTTTGGTGGACTAGCAGGTATACTGGCTACAGTTAGCCGGCAGAAAGGGAATGTAATTCCGGGTGTAGCTATTGCCACTGCACTGATGCCGCCATTATGCACTGCAGGTTATGGACTAGCATCATTTCAGTTGAATTACTTTTTTGGTGCAATGTACCTGTTTACTATAAATGCTGTGTTTATTGGGCTTTCGGCTGTTGCTATGTCGCAGTTCCTGAAATTTCCTCTACGAACAATTATAGAACCCAAGCAGAAGAAAAGAGTTAATAGCTGGATTTCATTAGTTATATTAATTACAACTATACCAAGTATCTACCTGGGTTATCAGCTTGTGCAGAAGGAAAGGTTTATAGAAAATGCTTCAAAATTTACCAGGGCAATAGGCATTTTGGAAGGAAGCTACCTTATGCGACAGGAGGTTAATCCTGAGAAAAAAGTAATAACTTTAGTTTATGGCGGCAATCTCCTTACTCCTGATCAAAAACTATTTCTCAATCAAACAGCAAGATTGCACGCAATAGATAGTGCTGCACTTAATATTCAACAAGGTTTTTCAGTGAATAATGATAACAAGGTTGAAGAAGATCTTTTTAATAGCGAAATCAACCGATTAAGTTTGCGTCTAAAATCCCAACAAGATAGCATTCGAAATATGCAAATTCTTGGTCAGCAATTGTATTTGGAATTAAATGCATTGTACCCAAACATTGCAGCTTCATCATTTGCTGAGGGTTATGTTTACAGTGACCCTAAAAATAAAGCAGTGAAGATGGCAATTATATTTATAACCTTGCGTGACAAAGGCTTAACCGATGACGAAAAAGAGCAAGTAAGCGAATGGCTGAAGAAAAGATTAAGAACTTCAGCCATAAAGGTAGTATACGATAGCTAGGTTAGATAGTTTATTGCCACATCTTTATTCCCACTTAAAAATATCATACCTGTTAAGTGGCCGGCGCTCCCCGTACCAACGAAAATCTTTTAGCAAGAGGTCAGCAGGACTTAAATCTGTTTCAGGGTGAAGTACTGCCGTTGGTTTCTCAAGATAAGTTATTTTATTAATTTTCTTTTCGCGGAGTAGGATATTCATATTGCTTGAAAAAGCTTTATTTATTCCTGTGAGAGTACCATCCTCTTCACGAACCCAATATATAGTCTCTGAGTTACCTGTTACAGTAAGCTGTACGAGCTCATTGTCCTTAAAGAAACCGGTCATATTCCTCCCTTTAATCTGGTTATAACCAGTAGTGTCTTTTGAAACCAGGAAAGCTGAACTATAAAGGAATAGTTTCTTAATTTCTTTCTTACCTGTAATAACGAATATTGAATCGGCAGTTAACTGGTTCCCCTCTGTCCATAATACGGGTTCTTTATGTAAGCGGAGCGTGGAATCCTTGAATGTATATACAAGAGAATCAGCCATTCCCTGTAAGTTTGACCTAAAGAATTTCATGTGGTAATAGGCAAAGATTTCCTTTGAATTCTGAGCAGAATCAAAAGTTGCGCGCATTGTATCAGAATGCATAAAAAGCGTATCATTGTCATCTACCATGTGTGCTTCAGGCTTCAATGTAATCATTGTATAACCCAATGATTTGTTGTAAACAGCATACTGGCCATAGATGATCATATTCTGCACAGTATCAATAACTCTGATATTCCTGAAAGCCTGACCGTAACCATTTTTGCGCTCATAATACAAACTATCACCTGTTAGTACCTGATCACCATTCCTAACCCTCGCATTCTCATTGAATTCCGAGATATCAGTCTCAGTGTTATACCATCCGTTTTCAGCGTAAATGTCAGTTTCTTCACCTTTTATGTATGTAGGACCTTTGAATTTCGAGATCTTGGTTTGTGTATTATACTCAAGTGTGTCGCAATTCATTGTGTAATCAGGGTTAACAAGTACCACATCAATCCTGAAGAAAAAGTCTTTTGAATTGGTATGATAGTATCCTCGCTTACTATCTAGCGTATTTCCTTCATTTACTATATGACCGCCGGTAGTGTAAGATGCAATCCCGGTATTCCGGTCAAAAATCATCTTATCAGTTGTAAGGACGGTTTTATTGTCAATAAGTTTGACGTTATCAAATACTTCGGCAACTTTTGTCTCACCATTGTAGTATATTGAATCGCCATATAAGTGGAGTGTGTCACTTGACTTGATATGCACCCGGCTATATGCTTTCATGCTATTGTTTGCATTATTCAGATGAGCTGAATCGCAATACATATAAGCGCCCTCATGCTCAAAAACTGCATTGCCAATTATCCTTTGTACATCTTCACCAAGCGTTCTGTCATATACGGCTTCCTCAGCTTGAATCAGACGTATTTTCTTACGTTCCTGGCTTAAAGAAACGAGTGTTATAAAGGTGAAAAAGATGAGGAGAGAATATTTATTAAGCATTTTCGTTCAATGGTCAGGTATAAACGGCAAAAGTAGATAAATATTTTAAGGAACATATTATGCCGTTTAATGGGTTAAAGTTTCGCAATTAATTTAGGTAGGCCGCTTAATTAGTTATAAATTTGCCGGTCGAAAGATACCAAAACATACTAATATCACACGAGAATGAATTTGATGGAAACAATAAGGGCAAATGCACAGCAATTGAATAAGTGCATTGTACTGCCTGAAGGAACTGAAGAACGAACTATTAAGGCTGCCGACATCATTCTTGAACAGAATATTGCCCGCATAATACTGCTTGGTAACCGTGAGGAAATAAAAAGTAAGTTTAATGAATTTGGCCTAAAGAATTTTGAAAAGGTAATTATCATTGACCCGGTGAATAATCCTGATCATGAAAAGTATGCTATCATGCTTCATGAAATCAGGAAATCAAAAGGACTAACGCTCGATGAAGCATATAAACTAGTTCAAAATCCACTCTATCTCGCAACTTTGCTTATTAAAGATGGTATTGCTGATGGTGAAGTTGCTGGAGCCTTGAATTCCACAGGGAACGTATTACGGCCTGCATTTCAGATTATAAAGACTCTACCGGGCATTAGTGTAGTATCAGGTGCTTTCATCATGTTGCTTAAGAATAATCAGTATGTTCCGGATAATATTTTAGTATTTGCTGATTGTGCTGTGCATCCTGATCCCACTGCTGCTGAACTGGCCGAAATTGCTGTATCTACTGCTTATACCGCAATGAACATTGCAAAAATAGAACCTCGTGTAGCAATGCTGAGTTTTTCAACCAAGGGCAGTGCAAGTCATGCACTGGTTGACAAAGTAGTTGAAGCAACCCGTATTGCAAGAGAAAAAGCTCCATGGCTTAATATTGATGGAGAAATGCAAGCTGATGCTGCTATTGTTGAGGCTATTGGTCAATCAAAAGCTCCCGGAAGCACCACAGCAGGAAAGGCAAATGTTTTAGTTTTCCCGGGACTGGAATCAGGCAATATTGCATATAAGCTGGTTCAACGCCTGGCCGGAGCAGAAGCTGTTGGACCTGTACTTCAGGGTATGGCAGCTCCTATAAATGACCTATCAAGAGGTTGCTCAGTAAATGATATTGTAAATCTGGTCGCAATTACTGCAAACCAGGCTAAATAATTGATTCGTTTAATTCGTAATAAATACTAAAAATGTCAGAAAGATTAGAGGATTTTAGCTTAGGCAAATCCATGCAATCAAAGGGGACCATCCAGAAAGTCGGAATCGTAGGTTGCGGCACAATGGGACAGGAATTATCAGTGCTTATAAGCCAATCGGGTATTGATGTGGCTTTTATTGATATCAGTGATGAAAGAGTAGCTGATGTGCTAAAACGCATTGAAGCAATGCTTGATGACCGCATTAGCCGATGGGGTTTAACTGGAAGTGAGAAAAAACTTATAATGTCACGCATCAAGGGTTCAACAGATTATCAAACTGTCGCCGATTGTGATGTTGTATTTGAAACAGTTAACTCTAAAAAGAAAGGTACCAGCCTTGAGTTACGTCAGCAAATATTTAAAAAGCTGGAAGCTGTGTTATCTCCAACCGCCGTAATTGCTTCTAACACTGCAACACTCATGATATCAGAGATCGCCAGTGTACTTACTCATCCTGAGAGAGCAATGGGACTTCATTTCTTTTCACCTGTGAGTAAGGTTAAAATTGTTGAAACAGTGCGTTCAGTTTATACTTCTGATGAAACATACGCTACTGTTAGTAAACTTGCTTTATTGATTGGTAAAAAATTAATCAACGTAAATGAATCATCAGGTAATGTGAGCACCCGTATGCTGGTGCCACTTATCAATGAGGCTTGCGAAATATTAATGGAAGGTATTGCCACTGTTGCTGATATAGATGAAACAATGAGAGAAACATCAGGCCTGCAATTAGGACCATTTGAAATGGCTGACAAAATCGGGCTTGATAAACTACTTAAATGGATGGAAAATCTTTATATCGAGTTCGGTGATCAGAAATACAAACCTTCGCCGGTACTTAAAAGACTTGTACGTGCAAACTTGTTTGGACGTAGAGTTGGTGAAGGATTCTACTTGTACCACGATGGGAAACGAATTCCAAAGAAAGGTCATATTACTAATCTGGGAAGAGTATAAAGATTTTTTGATCACAAATCAGTAAAAAAACAAAAGAAATGAAAGTTATAGTATTGAACTGTGGAAGTTCATCAATTAAATATCAGTTGTTTGATTTACCGTCCCAGGAAGTCTTAGCTAAAGGTCTGGTGGATAAAATAGGACTTAAAGGGTCACTTATCAAACATTCACGTAATGATGGTGCTGAGGTTAAATTGGAAGGTGAAATACTCGACCATCAGCAAGGAATAGAGTATCTGTTGGGAGTTTTAATTAGTGAAAAGTATGGAAGTATAAAATCACTTGATGAACTCGATGCTGTTGGTCATAGGGTAGTACATGCAGGTGAAAAATTTAAAAGTAGCGTATATATAACCAAGGAAGTTATTGAAGCCCTTGAGGAATGTATTGACCTTGCTCCATTACATAACCCGCCAAACCTCAAAGGTATATATTCAATTACCAATCTGTTGCCAAAAATTCCTCAGGTAGGTGTTTTTGATACAGCATTCCACCAAACAATGCCCGACTATATCTATCTATATGGCATTCCATATTCACTTTATGAAAAGTATAAGATTCGCCGTTATGGTTTCCATGGCTCAAGTCACAGATATGTTTCCCAAAGGGCAGCTGATATACTGGGCAGAGATTTAAACGAGCTAAAAATAATAACTTGCCACTTGGGTAATGGGGCTTCTATTGCTGCTATTAAAAATGGACAGTCACTTGACACTTCAATGGGCATGACACCTATTGAAGGTCTCATCATGGGTACAAGAACCGGTGATCTTGACATTGGTGCATTTTTACAGATCATTAATAAGGAAGAACTTGATATATCAGTAGCCAACACTTTAGTAAATAAGCATTCAGGAATGCTTGGAGTGTCAGGCGTTTCAAGTGATATGCGCGATGTTGAAAAAGCAGCCGAAGAAGGAAACAAGAGAGCACAGGTTACCCTGGAAATGTATTACTACCGAATCAGAAAATATATCGGTTCCTATGCTGCAGCAATGGGTGGTGTCGATGTTATTGTATTTACAGGTGGAGTGGGAGAGAATGATCCTGCAACCCGAATGCTTACAACAATCAACATGGAATTCATGGGTATTAAATTCGATGAGGCAAAAAATAAAGGATTGCGTGGTAAAGAGGCTATTATCTCTGCTGACGATTCACAGGTAAAAGTAATGGTCGTTCCTACGAATGAGGAACTGGTTATTGCTCTCGATACATATGATATCATTGAAAAAATGCAGAATTAGTATCTTTCTTTCAGAGTGAAGCATTTTTTTTAATCTCCTATCTTAATAAACAGAGGCCGCGATTGCGGCCTCTGTTTATTAATCTTTAAAGGTACTGCATGATTTGACTAGCGCACCGAATTGATTGTGTCCTTTTTATTTTTATAATTGAACCTATGAGAAATGCCTAATCCAAAAAAATACTTTTGATCCTCAGAATAAGATCTCTTGTCTTCATAATTCCCTGAAAAATTAATGAAGGTATTCTGGTTTACTGGAAGCGAAAATTGCCCGGTATAACCTGAAGTCCCACGACCGAACTCAATAAAACGACCATCAGTTTTACCCATTCCACTGCCAACAGTAAAAAATGCACTTAATCCTGGTATAGGCGACACATGATTAAATGAATAAGCAGCCTTTACATAAACAATGTCATACGGTCCAAGAAATACACTAAAGGATGGTTGAAAATAAAGATTCCTAGGGTTACCTATTATATCCCCAACTTCTGAATTTCGACTGTTATTTTCAAGGGTATTAAAATGGAAGTACCCAAGAGTGGCACCGGCGGTAATCCCGGCAAACCGGCCTTTTGTTCCAGCATATGGTTGAATAGCGCCATATGGTTGATTTAACTCAAGTGACCCACTGGTAGATTTGCCATGTGAATAACCACCAAACGCATTGATCCCTATAGTGTTGCGCTTATACTGGCTTGTGTTATATACCTTAGCAAATATAAACCGGCTCCTTTATTCTGGTATTTAACTAACTCAGGATTACTAGCTGATAGTGTTGTATTGCCATCGCAATCAGTGGAATTTTCTGCAACTCCAACATTCTTAAAGAAGCTACCGAATTGTAAACTCCCTCCCCATTGATTGTATGAGTATTTTTCTCCATCCCGTGGTACATAAGTTTGACCCATGAAAAATACCGAAAACAAAAGGATACTTACTGTTGCAATTCTATATTGAGGCAAGGTAGTTGATTTAAATGCCTGCCACGCAACCAGAAATATTGCAATAATTATAGCCAACAATAATACTATTCCAACAGTATAATCAATCAATGGACGGATCTTCCAGGCTATAAACATAATCATCACTAATAATGAAGTGTATTGCCATATTGAGGGTTGTTTTAATGGTTTGAGCAAAACTCGTCTACTATACTTTTCTCTCAAAAAACAAATTAATCCCAGAGAAAAAGATAGTGTGAGCTGTAACCACTGAATAGCTTTCAACCCAAGTATCTTATACCCTAAAGAGTGATCAGTAACAGGATCTCTAAGAAACTCGGTGAACATCTTGGCAAGGAAGAATAATGATAACCCAAATAATAAAAACGAAAGGGGAACTTTAAACTTATCTCTGGTCTTATAAAGGATAAATGCAATTATAAAGCATGATAGCATAAGTAGTAACTGTACCGGATGTACTGAGTGAATATGCCCAGGATATGTTATCCCCCAGAATAGTGTTGTTTCAATTCCATGACAACAACCTGCCATTAGGCAACCAATGTTTTGCAGGCCAAATGCTATTATTAAAGGAATGGTAATACTGTCAACCAGGGATGTTTTTTCTCTTAACCATGCTATCGCTATCACGAAACCTCCAATACCAAGTACGCCACCAAGTATTGACTTCTCACCCTGCGATGCAACTGTACCGTTGAAAAAAAACTCTTTTAGTTCGTGGCCTGACATTGGAAACAAGTAAACACCTGACCTGAAAAAGATCATTCCTGTAACAAATATCAGCCATAAAGATGTAAGAGATGACCCTGCTTTGATTCCGCCCTTTAGGTAAACCGTTAACACAAGGGCAAAAGAAACGAAATACACTATTTTAAATGTAAGTTCAGCGTACTCAACATTAATTGTCATGTTCCCGTACTTAAAAGTATCAATATAAAGATACAATTAAATAATGTAGTTTCTGCAAATAATCAAAAAAAATAAATGACAACAAAGATGTCTGCACTTTATTTTATGCTTGTCTAATTCCAAGCTTTTATTTGCATCAGGAAGGAGAATTCAATTATTCCATATCCTCCATGATCTCATCAGTGAGCTCCATATTATGGAACACATTGGTAACATCATCATCTTCTTCAAAATGATCTACCAGTCGCAATACTTTGCGAGCTGTATCCTTATCAACTTTTACGGTAGTTTTTGGAATTCGTTGTAATTCGGCATTCTCAGTTTCAATATTCAATTCCTCCAGCTTTTTTAGCATTGCACCAAAATCTTCCATCGCTGTAGTAACTGTAACCATGTCATCCTCGAGGGAAATATCCTCAGCACCTGCTTCAATGAGATCCATTTCTACGTCATCAAGTTTAATTCGGTCTGCCGGTATAGTGAATATGCCTTTTCGGTCAAACAAGAACGTTAAAGAACCATTGGTGCCTAAGCTGCCACCGAACTTATTAAAATACGACCTTACATTTGATACTGTTCTTTGCAGATTATCAGTAGTGGCATCAATAAATATGGCTATTCCGTTAGGTGCATAGCCTTCGTATGATGTTTCATGGTAAATAGCTGAATCTTTATCTGACCCCTTATTAATAGCGCGGGTTATATTATCCTTTGGCATGCTGGCTCCTTTTGCATTCGCAATTGCAAGCCTCAAACGGGGATTGCCATCAGGATCAGGCCCACTCTCTTTTACAGCTACAGTGATTTCCTTAATTATCCTTGAAAATATCTTGGAACGTTTTGCATCCAAAGCCCCTTTCTTCCTTTTAATGGTCGACCATTTATTGTGTCCTGACATAGTGATTCAAATATTAGTTACTAACGAGCATTTTAACTGTGTAAAAATAAGATATTTTTTAACAAAGGTAAAAATGGAACGATACCTATTGATAACTAAAAGAAAAAGCTGCACTACGATTGTAGTACAGCTTCTGAAAATTATTTTTTAGATCAAACTTCAAGAAAGACTACCAATTGACAAGTGATATACCCACTGAGTAAGGGTAAACTTCCGGACCTTTACCTTTATCGAAGAGTTCAACTAATGAATATTTAGCCCAAAGGTTTATTTTACCCCATCCAGCGCGGGCCATTAGGTCAAGTTTGAATGGATTCATTATAGTGGAACCTCTTTTTTTGTCAGTTTTCTTTGTACCAGTATCATATACTTCTTTTGTATGTGTACCTATCCTCAAACCGGTAAGTACTCCAAATCCCAGGTGAAAACTATTAACCTTTGAATAACTGTTTGATTGAAGTTCAAACATCAGCGGAAGTGTTAAATATGTGGTCACCAACTTACTTTTGATATAGTTAGTATCGCTTTCTATTGCTCTCATACCACTAAGTTCATCATCAAGTCCACTAAGGCTTACGTTATCATTGAAGCGGAAGTTATTCCATTCAAGACCTAAGCCGGTTGTCATACCAAAGTTTTCATTAATCAGGTTGAAGTTTTGCTCAAACAGGTTAAGTCCAACAAAAATTGACTTTTCCATTTTGAGTTTGAGATATTCATATCCTTGAGGGGTTTGTGTTGAGAAATCAGAATTTAGTAATCCGCTTACCCCAATATCAAATCCAGCCCAATGGCCATCAAATTTGTCTTTTTTGCGTTTCTTGAACTTCACGTTGCCATCATCATCAATTTCCAGGTTGTGTTTGCCAAGATCTATTCTAGTCTTTTCTTCAAGTTCCTCTATCTGAACTTCCAGATCGCCCAGTTTTATGAATGTTGAATCACCATCTTCAAATACTTTTATTTCAACATTGTTCTCCATTGATTCTGTCGATTGAGTAGGAACTGCATCATCAGGATTATTTAGAGTGATAACTGATGTGCCTGACTGCCTCAATTTCTTAATATCAGGATTATCAAAGTAAGTTATTGAACCAGCATCTTTAACTTGCGATGTCAATTGGTTTTTGGCGAATACAGAAAGTCTTGCGGCGCCATTAACTTCAGCAGTGGTAGTAATGGTTTTAAGCATCAGGGCATTTACATTTGACGCACCTGAAACTTCTGAAATGTGATTATTTGCAGCACCTCTTAAAGTGACTCGTGAGGCACCTGTTACTTCAGTGAACAGCTCTTGTGTATTCAATTCAATATTAGCCCGTGAAGCACCTGTTGCTCTCATTCTTAACACCGGGTATGCTAATACACCATTTGATTCAAGTCTCGAAGCTCCGCTTAATGAAATATCTGTAATATTTGGCGCTGACACATGTACTTTCAGGGAAGTTGGATTCTTAATCCCTGATGAGTTTATTTTAAGCACGTTATTATCAACCAGAGTTTCAATTTTATCTTTTAAATTGTCGTCAGTTTCAACTATAACTGAGGGTTCACCCTGAGTTAAATAAAGTGTGAATGCACTCCCTACTTCTATTTTGTTAAACTCGGGTAAGTTGCGTCCTTCTTTTTGTACATTACCGCTTCCTTCATTTTGGCCTAAGGATATAAGTGGCAATACCAACATCATCAATGCAGATAGAAATAATGATGTTTTTGTGTGTTTTAGCAGAGCTTTCATGTTGTTAGTGTGTTTAAGTTACTATGTTATGACGGAGCATTAATGCTTTTTGTTACAGGTTAATTATTTTTTATTTATATCGGTTGGCATCTCTTACCTGAACTTGTTCAATATTACCATTAGCTTTGAATTTTCTTTCAATACTATAGTTATTATTGGTAAGTAAGTTGAAGCCTTTTATTCCAAGGTCAGCCACTAACCAGCCATTCATTGCTTGGGGAAGTTGGTCAGCGAGTTGGTCACTTGTGTTAAATACAGAGCTTAAAATTCTTCCTGCTTTAATATTCCGAATATTTTGTTCAGGTTGCCTTGTTGCTGTTTCTTCATCCTCCGGTGCAAAAGCGAGTTCCTGCGACAGCCTGATATCATCATAAAGTTCAGAATAAAATGTCCTTTTATTTTCGGATATCAACGGAGTATTATTAATTATCATGCCTTTTTTCTCGATTTTCTGTAGAGGTTCCATAACCTCTGTTTCTTTTTTTAATTCTTTCGACACTTTGGAATGAGTGCTTTTAACCGGTGTTTTTATGATTTTCTTTGCTTTTATTTCATCAGTTTTAGCTGGTTCAATGCTTTTCGCTTCAATCATCTTCTTTCCTGGAACCTCCTCATTGTTGCCCCCCTGTTGGTCAACGGACTTTTCTAGTGCATAATTTATAGCATCCTTTGTTTCAGGGGTTAACCGTACATATATTGAAAACAGAAGAAGTAAACTGGCAGCTATGGCAGTAGCCATATAGTATCTTATGAAAACTTGTTTGGTTCTGACCTTCAAACTGGCAGGTTCAGGATATTTAATACCCACCGGAGGTTTAACTTTACAAGCAGCGTAAAGGTTATATTCAGAAATAAATTCAGGATGTGCTGAAAGAAAATCATTAAGCGCATCCATACCTGAAGGCGACAAATCGCCTTCAAGGGCAGCAACAAAATAATGAGAACAGTTATTAATTGATAGGTTTACTGCATCAGAATCAGCAGGTTGCTTCAACAGTTCATTAAATCCATAAACCTCCTTATTTGTAGGAGTGACTGTAAAAGACTTAAGTTCTTCAAACTCACCTTTAAGTCCGGGGTTGTTTTCAAGAAAAAGAAGCAGTTCAGCCGCCTGAAGCGCACTGAGTTTATTATCGAGATAGTCGATAATAAAAACTTCATAGTTGCTGATATTTATTTCCATTTCAAGTCCTCCTGATAATTATATAACTCTTTCAATGCTACCAAGGTATGATTTCAAAGCTACCCGGCCCCTGTAAATATAAACTTTAACTTGTGATTCAGTAAGTCCGGTAATTTCTCCTATTTCTTCATATGAGTACCCTTCATAATCACGCAGGGTAATAACCACTTTTTGAATTTCAGGCAATGTATCAAGCGCCCTGTTAAGTATTTCTTGCAGGTCAGAATATGAATTAAATGTTATCTGATGGTTCAAATGAGAATCATCCATAGCTGTATTTCTTTTATCCTTGCGTATCATATCAATCATTGTATGGTAGGCCGTAGTAAACAAATATGCCTTCGCTTTTTCAAATGCCAGATCGCTTGTTTTTTCCCACATCCTGGCAAAAGATTCCTGAACAATGTCGCGGGCTTTCTCCCTATCACCTATATTCTTTAATATAAAGCGATAAACACTGTCAGCATAGCTATTGACGCAATTATTGTATTCAGCTGAATCCATATGACCAATTAAGATACTACTAAGACTAACTTCCTACGTGAAAAGTTACAGCCTGATGTAAAAAAGTTTTTTTTAAATCACTTTCTTTATTGAGGGATAAATGATTGTGCTTTATTTATTACTTTTGTTCATACATTCCTATTAATCAAGCAACCAGAAAACCTAAATGATTACAGACCAAAAACAGCTTGTTACCTTATCCAATCAAGAACTATCAGCTCCCGGATATGGTATTGAGGACAAAGTTTTTTATACCATTACTAAAGACAGTAAAGGTAACAATTTGTCATTTAATTATTGTAATTCATACTCTGATTCACCCTACGATGGCTTTGACACTACATTGCCTGATTATTTTGCAATTGTTGTTGAGCAGATAATTAGTGAAAAATTTATACCTGATAATTTTGGATTTGATGAGTATATCAAGATTATTGATCATAATGGAATAACTTATTCATTCATTATTACAATGTACCCGTTTTTCCATAATGGTAATAATGGCTTCCAATATCTCATCAGGCTTACCAATCTGTTGAATTCCATAGTACCCGGTTTCAATCAACAGATTATAGAGGAGCGTAATCTTCATAAGATTAATCAAAAGTGCATCTCATCAGTATCACATGATTTCCGCACCCCACTGTCAATAATCTATGCTAACCTGCAATTGCTTGAATACCATGAATTTCAGTTAGATCAGGCAACCATAGAAGATGCTTTTTCGCTAAGCCGCATGGCTGTGAAATCATTGCTTAGGGTACTTGATAAGATTACTGTGGTTGATTCAATTAATAAAGGCAGATTGGAATTTAAACCATGTAAGGTAGAGCTTAAGGGCTTATGTGATAGACTCATCAAAGAGCTAAATGAGGCAGAGGTAGTTCCTGATAGAGTAAAATATATTCATGATATGCGCATTTCTGAAATCGAAATTGATGAATATTTGTTTACAAGCATGTTTACACATTTAATTTTCAATGCGCTCAGTTATTCTAAGAAAAATCATAAGGTTATTTTTGAGTCGAAATTGATTTCATCTGAATGTGTACAGTTTATTGTTGAGGATAATGGAATAGGATTAACATCCGATCAAATAAATGCGTTAACGATGTTTATTAATGGTTATAACTCATATTTAACTGATGGTGTAGGTTTAGGGTTTGCTATAGTGAAAGAATGTCTTCTTTTGCAAAAAGCCAATCTTATTGTAACCAGTGAAATAGGCAAAGGAAGTGTGTTTACTATAAATCTACCCTTGATTACAAACGTATAAAAATTAAAGGGAATATGAGCAATCAGACTGATACTGCGGTAAAAATTCTACTTATAGAGGATGATAAGGCTTTGGCCATGACAATCATCAACCTGTTAAGGGTTAAGGGTTATGAAATTTCGCATGCACCTGATGGCGCCGTAGGAATACAAAAAGCTTTCGAAGTACTTCCTGATCTGATTCTATGTGATATTTCTATGAAAGAGATCAGTGGTTATGATGTATTCAATGTGCTTAAAGAAAGTTCTGCCACCGCCATGATACCTTTTGTGTTTTTAACTGCCAAATCAGAATTAAAAGACATCAGATTTGGTATGCAGCTGGGCGCAGATGATTATATTGTAAAACCCTTTGAGTATGATGAATTGTTAACTTCAATAGCAACCCGGTTAAATAAGGCTGAGGCTCATCGTAAAGCTAACGAAGAAAAGTTTATTGCATTATCAATGATCTCACCCTACGGGATTTATATCTATCAGGGCGATAAATTTATTGAAACCAACCCTAGTCTTTCAAATATGCTTGGTTACGGCAGGAATGAACTTCTGTCGATGGGTTTCTCTGACTTAATAGCTGACGATCAGCAACAATCAGCTATGGAAAAAATTAACCGGTGTTTGCAAGGATTCGTCAAGGATATACACATCAAATTCAAAGTTAAGCACAAAACCGGGAATCTTATCAATGTAGAGGTATATGGAGTAGAGGGTATTAAAGTAAAAGGCCGTACAAGCTTGCTGGGCATATTTTCACCCGCAAAGCAGGCTGTACATGATGAAACATCTAATGGCGGTTTAAGTCCTGATGAGATAAAAGAATTTGAAAAGGCCATTGATCTGATAGGCGGTAGGGGAACTTACGTTTCTGATAAACTGATCAGTAAGTTGCGAATGCTATTTCAGAAAGACAGCGATCATGAGGGTAAAAGGATCGAGGAAATTACTTTCTCTGATCGTGAGCTTGAAATTCTAACCCTGGTTTGTAAGGGTTTTTCCACTAAAGAAATTGCTGATAAACTCTTTATTAGCAACCGGACCGTTGAAAAGCACAGGGCTAATTTAATGACTAAGATTGGCGCAAAGAATATTATTGAAGTAATAATATACGGATTGAAACATCAGTTAATAGATATTTAATGTATCTGAACATTTTGAATTAGTCGGCCGACTCATAAATTCAAATTTCAGACATTGGCCTTTCCAGTATAACTAGTCAAGTTTTAACACGGCGAGGAAGGCAGATTGCGGAACTTCAACATTTCCTACCTGACGCATACGTTTCTTTCCCTTTTTCTGCTTCTCAAGCAATTTCCTTTTACGTGTAATATCACCACCATAACACTTGGCTGTAACATCTTTACGCACTGCTTTTACAGTTTCACGGGCAATAACCTTTGCGCCAATAGCAGCTTGTATTGCAATATCAAATTGCTGTCGGGGTATTAACTCTTTTAACTTCGCACACATTTTTGCCCCGAATCTGTATGCATTATCCTGATGAATGAGTGTTGAGAGTGCATCAACTGGTTCGCTGTTCAAGAGTATATCCAGTCTTACAAGCTTGGCTTGTTTATATCCCGTTATATGATAGTCAAATGAAGCATAGCCTTTCGAAATACTCTTAAGTTTATCATAGAAGTCAAAAACTATCTCTCCAAGAGGCAATTCAACTGTTAGTTCAACCCTATCACTGGTAAGGTATACTGTGTTTAATAGGGCACCTCTTTTCTCAATACACAGTGTCATAACTGAGCCTACATAATCTGATTTTGAGATGATCTGTGCAGTGATATAAGGTTCTTCAATAAACTCAAGGTAATTAGGAGCAGGAAGTCCTGATGGATTATGAACTTCAATAACCTCGTCTTTGGTGGTATAAGCCCTGTAGGAAACGTTTGGTACTGTAGTGATAACATCCATGTTAAATTCCCGGTCGAGCCTCTCCTGTATGATCTCCATATGCAAGAGTCCAAGAAAGCCGCACCTAAATCCAAAACCAAGTGCGGCTGATGATTCTGGTTCAAAAACCAGCGATGCATCATTTAACTGCAATTTCTCCATTGAAGAACGCAATTCTTCGTAATCGTCAGCGTCAATTGGGTAAATACCTGCATAAACCATTGGTTTAACATTGGTAAATCCTTCAATTGCTTTTTCGCAAGGGCGTTTAACGTGAGTTATAGTATCACCTACTTTAACTTCACGTGATGTTTTAATTCCCGATATGATATACCCAACATCACCGGCGCTTAAAGTCTCACGAGGAGATTGAACTAGCTTTAGAACCCCAATTTCATCAGCATTATATTCTTTACCAGTAGCGAAAAATTTAACAAAATCGCCTTTTCTGATAGTTCCGTTCATTATACGGAAGTATGCAATAATACCTCTGAAATTATTGAAAACTGAATCAAAAATAAGTGCCTGTAAGGGTGCATCTGGGTCTCCGGTAGGAGGGGGGATTCGCTTAATAATTGCTTCAAGAATTTCATCCACACCCATGCCAGTTTTGCCACTAGCCCTGATAATATCTTCCTGATTACAACCAATCAGATCAATTATCTGCTCTTCAACATCTTCGGGCATAGCATTATCCATATCCATCTTATTCATGATAGGAATGATCTCCAGATCATGCTCAAGCGCAAGATAAAGGTTTGATATTGTTTGTGCTTGAATACCCTGAGTTGCATCAATGATAAGCAATGCTCCTTCACATGCTGCTATTGACCTGGAAACTTCATATGAAAAGTCAACATGCCCGGGAGTATCAATGAGATTTAACTTGTAATCGATCCCTTCAAAATTGTATTCCATTTGAATGGCATGACTTTTTATAGTAATACCTCTCTCACGCTCCAGATCCATATCATCAAGTACCTGATCCTGGGTCTGTCGTTCGGTAAGGGTTCCGGTAGTTCCCAGCAATCGGTCGGCCAGGGTGCTCTTACCGTGGTCTATATGGGCTATTATGCAAAAATTGCGCGTATTTTTCATCGGTGCAAAAATAATCAAAAAAGTGGTCTATAAATATCACCCTACTGCTTTATTGTTAGTTAGAGTTTGAATACCTATGATGTCAACAAAAGGGAGTATGACTTGTTAATGTACTTAATTTGTGACTATTTTTGCAAAATATTTGCTGACCTATATAAATTTAATTTCCATAGTATGTCAAAGATTAAGTTAGCTATCAATGGATTTGGTAGAATTGGACGTAATGTTTTCAAGCTTGCTTTAGAGCGTGAAAATATTGAAGTTGTAGGGATTAACGACCTTACCAATACAAAAACACTTGCCTATCTTCTTAAATATGATTCAACACAGGGAAAGTTTCCGGGTAAGGTTACCTATGATGAATCCTCTGTTATTGTTGATGGAGTTAAATACCCTGTTACCGCTGAGAGAGCTCCGGGGAGCATACCATGGGTACAAACTCCTGATGTTGTGGTTGAGTCAACCGGTGTATTCCGGTCTCGCGAAAGTGCAAAAGGTGGTTATGGTGATCACCTGAAGAATGGTGCTAAAAAGGTAATTTTAACAGTGCCATCAAAAGATGCTATTGACAGAACCATTGTACTTGGCGTGAACGATCATGATCTGAAAGAGAGTGATCAGTGTGTGTCAAATGCATCATGTACCACCAATTGCCTCGCTCCAATTGCTAAGGTCCTTAATGACCGTTTCGGTATTGAAAACGGGCTCATGACAACGATTCACTCGTATACCAATGACCAGACTATCCTTGATGCACCTCATAGTGACCTTCGTCGTGCACGATCGGCAGCTGTTTCGCAAATCCCTACAACCACCGGTGCTGCTAAAGCAGTTGGTATTGTAATACCTGAGCTAAAGGGCAAACTTGATGGACTTGCAGTAAGAGTTCCAACTCCAACCGGATCACTTGTTGACCTGGTTGTAAACCTTAAAACTGAGGTTACAAAAGAACAAATAAATGCTGCAATGAAAGAAGCGGCTGAGGGACCAATGAAAGGTATACTGGAATATACTGAGGATGAAATTGTATCAGTGGATGTAATCCATAACCCTGCATCTTCAATATTCGATGCATTGAGCACAATGGTCAACGGGCGCACAGTTAAAGTACTTTCATGGTATGATAATGAATGGGGTTACTCCGCAAGGGTTGTTGACCTGGCAGAAAGGATGTTTTAATATCCTTCAAATTTATTTTAAAAAAAAGGCTTCCAATATTGGGAAGCCTTTTTTTTGGTGTACCAGTTGATTTCAATTAAATACATAAGCATTATTTAAGCGTTTCATAAGCGATTCATAAACGATAAAAGACGCTTAAAAGACGCTTATAAGACGCTTAAAAGACGCTTAAGCATAAAATGAAACAAAACCGATTGACGGCTTTAAAACAATTTATGTTGGCATAAACAGCCACAGGAATTGATTGTCAAATTACTGGAATGGGTTTTTCAATTAACCTTAACCCGATTAGTATAGTAAATGAATACTATTGGTAAGAATTCTCTTTTCAACAGTTAGTTGCTCGGGGGTTTCAGGAGAGCCTACCACTTCATACACAGCACATTTATAAAAATAAACACCCTCAGGACAGAGATTATTCGTGTTTTTATCGCGGCCATCCCACCTTATTGCGGGATCAACAGTTTCAAAAACCAATACACCCCAACGGTTAAATATTTGCATTTCAACTCTTTCTACAGAGGTATAACCGGGGAATGGGACAAATAGATCGTTAATATTATCACCATTTGGGGTGAACACATTAGGTAACCGATACCTTGGACAATCATCAATACCCAGGCAATAGGCGAATGCAGAGGTAGTGTCCACATTGCCAATGGTATCAGCAGCAACTATAAAATAACATGCTGATATTGCCTGACTTGGAAGTGTGTATACGTAACTTGTATTTGACGGATCAATTGTTGCCAACAATTCATGCGGTGCACCTACCTGATAAAGCAAATAGTTTGCAATATCAGGTGCGCATGTAAGTTGAATGTTTTCCCATGCAAACCTTATTTGTAAATCTTCGCAATCAATATCAGCAGTTAACATAGGAGGACACGGGGGAACGTTATCAATAGGAATATCACAAGTAACCTGAGAATAGTTAACTAATGGGTCAATATAGCCAGGTGTTCCATACGTTCCAATGGTTTTCACGTAATAGCAATATTGAAGACCATTTACAAGGCCTGTATCAACATATCGACGCAAAGGAATAGTTGTAATACTATCAAAGATATCCATGCCTGGATCTCTTCTGTAAACAACATATTCTTCATTAGCCCATGGGACATTTTCATTAAAAGTAATTGTTATCTGTTTGTCGGATGGTGTAGTTGTGATAAAAACAGATGAAGCCGGCACTGAGAACCCTACTGAAAATACATTCCCCGGTGTATTATTAATAAGCTCAATGCGGTATGTCCATGCATTAGCAAGGGTATTTAATTCAAAATCAGTATATGTAGTGTCGTTAAGATCATTAAACACGGCTATTTCTTCAGGGTTAGTGGTGCTAAATCCTTGTGATCTGAATAGCTTATAAATAAATGGTCCTGGAGTTTGAATAGTATCAAGTTCAGTAGGTTTTGACCATGCAATGTACACTTGACCGGCAGTTTCAGAAGTGGTGTCAATACTTACATTGGTAATAACAGGAAGGTCTTTTTTAAGATCAGTGCAGAATTCTTCTGATGCTTTGCTTTCAGCCCCATCACCAAACCAATAAGTAATGATATAGCAATAAGTAATACCTCTAACTAAGCCAATTCCGTTATTGTCGTCAACAAAAGTGGTATTATTAATACCATCAGTAGTAGCAATTAATTGATACCCTGTTTCAGGGGGCACTCCAGTAACACATTCCCCGGGAGTGAAATTTGTGTTTCCAGCGCGCCGGTATATTTTATAACCTCTTGCCTCAGAGCAAATTGCACGTTGCCATGAAAGATTGATTGAATTGCCTAATGGTTCAGCTACTGTACCAGTAACTGGTGGTGCTATTACTTTAATATTAAGAGTATGAAGATCTACCAAACTCACCGGTTTTCCATCATCCTGGACCCTAAAATATACCTGATAGGATTGATTTCTTACATGTGCGCAAGTAGTTGCCCATAAAAGCCTGGCCCGCATTAAACCTATTGAATCTGTTGTTACCTCAAAGCTTGCCGGGCTTGATGGCACTACGAGTGGACCACCACTAGCAGTCATTTCCATCAAATCCATATCAGGGTCGGTAGCAGTGATATTAACTTCAAGAGTATTACCGGCAATTACGCAAGTGTCAGTTACTGCATTAAATATAGGAGGTTGGTTATCACATGCAACTATATTAACTTGCATATCGCGGGTCACATAGCCAATACGAACTCCGTTTCTCCATTCCTCAATGATAAATGAAAAATTGTATTCACCCTGAATTGTAGGACTATCCCAGAGAATATCTCCGGTTACGGGGTCAAGTGTAAAAGTCCCGGGGTTAACCTCGTCAACCAGGCTTGGAAGTTCAAATCCTATAATATTAAGTCCGCCGGCTCCACGTGGCGTTACAAGTTTATATGAGAGACTATCACCGTTTGGATCATAAGCACCTGGGTTATGAATGTATGGGCTTCCAATGCACCCATTATCTATCGGAGGCAGCAGAAGCTGAGGTGAGCTGTTATTTCCCAGGAAAGGATTAATAACTAATACCGTTTCAATGTAGAGAGGTACATCAACAGAATTAGGGATATTTTGTATACCCATATTTCTGTTGGGGTCCTCAAGCCATATCCGGTAAGTTGAGGCAGCAGGATATGTGTGCACACCAATGTATATGTTTTTCCGAATATCAGGTCCAACCATTTCACCTATGTGATCACATGGTTGCAGAGCGGGGGTATATCCTGAAGGACCGTTGGCTCGCTGTAGCTCAGCACTTTGCCCATCACCCCAGTTTATTGTTAACTTACACCTGTCGGCTTGGCTTGGCGCATAGGTGTAAGTTGTAATGGTGATTTCATAGGTAAGATCATTCAGGTGTCTGTACGTAATTTCGCCAGCCCTCTGATGTGTGGCATTAGCATCATATTGCAATATGAATATGCAAGAGATGATTATAAAGAGAATTTTGAAAAAATAAGAATCAATGGCTTTAGAGAGAATCATCAGTAGCTAATTATTAATGCCATATTAACTGTTAGTATCGGAATCCGAATTATTTGATGCTAAGTATTTTAAGCATTAAATATAGGGTTAATGGTAAAATTGAACATACCCAAAACCCTCCTGATTCGTTAATAAGAACAAATATAGAGCATTTTTGCCTTTTAACTTGTTTTTTTTATGAAGAGGTGCAGTGCTATTAGAGGCATTGGTTAAATCGATACATTTGTACAAAGAAATCTAACGACAGAACAGGAATTGAATGTACGTAGCTGATCTTGAACAAGAACGGAAAGAGATATTAAAGAGATATCGGGGTTTGCTGAATGCCTGGAGTAATGGGGCTGAGTTAAAAAACAAGCGCATGGTGCGTAAGGCCTTTAATTTGGCTGTTTCAGCCCACAAGGATATGCGCCGGAAAAGTGGCGAACCATACATATATCACCCCATTGAGGTAGCACGCATTGTTGCTGGTGAAATAGGACTAGGGGAAACTTCAATAATCTGTGCCTTATTACATGATGTGGTTGAGGATACCGACTACACTATTGATGATATGCGCCGAATGTTTGGTGAAAAAGTAGCAAGAATCATTGACGGATTGACCAAAATAAAAGAGCTTTTTGACCATACTCCTTCAGCTCAGGCTGAAAATTTCAGGAAAATGCTGCTTACTTTATCAGATGATGTAAGGGTAATACTCATTAAGCTGGCCGATAGGCTGCATAATATGCGGACACTTGAATCAATGACGCATGAAAAACAACTGAAAATAGCATCTGAAACTATATATTTATTTGCCCCTTTAGCGCACAGGCTAGGGTTATATGCTATTAAAAGTGAACTTGAGGATCTTGCTCTAAAATATACCGAGCCTGAAATCTACACTTCAATAGCCCGGAAACTAGAGGAAACATCTGCTGAAAGAACCAAGTTTATAAATAAGTTTATATACCCTATCAGGAAAGCATTACTGGCACAGGGACTTGTATTCGAGATAACAGCGCGTGAAAAATCAATTTTCTCTATTTGGCAGAAGATGAAAGCGAAACAAGTGCCATTTGAGGAGGTATTTGACATATTTGCTGTGAGGATTGTAATTGATACTGCTTTTGAAAATGAGAAATATCAATGCTGGCAAGCATATTCTATTGTAACTGATTTCTACAGTCCAAAACAGAACAGATTGCGTGATTGGATATCAACACCTAAGGCAAATGGATATGAGTCGTTGCATACAACTGTAATGAGTCGAACCGGCCAATGGGTGGAGGTACAGATCAGAACAAAGAGAATGAATGAAATAGCAGAAAAAGGTTATGCTGCCCATTGGAAATATAAAGAAAAGTCAAATAATGAAAGCGGATTGGACAGGTGGTTGAATAAGATAAAGGAACTGCTACAAGCACCTGACTCAAACGCATTGGCATTTCTTGATGAGTTCAAACTCAACCTCTTTGCAGATGAAATAATAGTATTCACGCCAAAAGGAGAAGTAAAAACATTACCCTCAAATTCAACTGCACTTGATTTTGCATACAACATTCACTCAGAAATAGGTAACCATTGCATTGGTGCTAAGGTAAATCATAAATTAGTTGCCCTAAACCAGGTTCTTAAAAGTGGTGACCAGGTTGAAATTATAACTTCCAAGAAACAAAGCCCACGTGATGAGTGGATTAATCTTGTAGTTACTGCAAGGGCAAAATCATTTATTAAAGAGGCTTTAAAGGAGCAACGAAAAAAGTATGTTGACGAGGGTAAGATTAAGCTTGAAGAAATACTCAAGGAGTTGAAGATCGAACTTAACCGCAATAGTTTATTAAGATTACAAGAATGCAATAGTATAAGTTCGACAATCGACCTTTATTATAGAGTTGCTAAGGGGGAAATAGGACCAAAAGAAATAAAAGATTGTCTGCATCAGCATGACAGGGCAGGATGGTTAAACCTGATAACACGTCCCTTCGTCCGATCTAAACCAGTAATTCCTCAAAAGTTTTCAGAAGAAGTAAAACAGCAACTTATAAACAAAGATCTGGCATCAAATGGTAAAAATGAAGTTGAATACCGAATTTCTGATTGCTGTAATCCAATCCCCGGGGATGAAGTAATTGGATTTGTACCCCCTGATGGTGGAATATGGGTGCACCGAACTAATTGTCCGGAAGCTATACAGCTTATGTCAAAATATGGCAACAGGATAGTGAGAATCAACTGGATGGGAACAGAATCAGGTACCTTCTTAAGTGGTATCAGGGTGGTTGGGTTTGACAACATGGGACTCCTAAATGACATCGTGAATATCATATCTCAGCAAATGAGTCTCAACATCCGTTCATTTCATATTGATTCAACAGGTGATGTTTTTGAATCAACAATAATGTTGCTTGTGCACAGTACTGATGACCTGAACAGATTGATGTCAGAACTTAAGAAGTTGAAGGGCATTAATAACGTGTACAGAATAAGCCGGTTAGCTGATACTCGAGTGAAATAGTCACTGTGAAACCATATGTATCTTTGATCCTCCAGACAAAATATTAAGTACTGGCAAAGATTATTTTTATTTATTCTAAATAATGATTAGGATATTTTATAACTTTACACACTGAAACACAACAGGCGTGCCTGTTAGATAACTTTTCAACAAGTCATGGGAGATAATGAACGTTTGAATTTTGAAACAGTCGTCAAAATATTCACCGATTACCTTGAAAACAACGGTCATCGTAAAACGCCTGAGAGATTTACTATACTACGTGAAATTTACTCAACAAAGGGGCATTTTGATATTGAGTCATTATATATCAGGATGAAAAATAATCGGTATCGGGTAAGCAGGGCAACGCTCTATAATACAATTGAACTTTTACAGAGTTGTAGTCTTGTGACAAAACATCAGTTTGGCAATAATTACTCACAGTATGAGCGATCATTCAAGTTTAAGCAGCATGATCATTTTATCAATATTGATAATGGTACTGTGCTTGAGTTTTGTGATCCAAGGATACAGGAAATACAAGCGTCAATAGAACGTATTTTAGGGGTTAAGATCACAAGCCATTCATTAACTTTCTATGGCCACATGAATAATGATAAGCCAGCCGATAAGTCAAAAACAAAGAAAGCAATAGAAGAGAATACATCTGATTCTACAGATGCATAAAGACTTTTTTATCTTTTTATTGAGCAGTGTTTAATCTGCTTTACTTATTTCCGTGTTACGGTGGTGGTTCATTCCCATCTTTTTCATAATATTGCACAAGAACCGCAATGGAGCTATAAACTTTCTGATGCACATATAATTAACTGTGTTTCAGAAGTTTAAAATATTTATTTTTAAATCTGGTTAGATGAAAGTTGACGTATTGCTTGGCCTGCAGTGGGGCGATGAAGGAAAAGGAAAGATAACTGATGTACTGACCCCTCAGTATGATATCATCGCCAGATTCCAGGGAGGACCTAATGCCGGTCATACATTGGAATTTGATGGAGGAAAGCATGTTTTGCATACTATTCCTTCAGGAATATTTCACTCTGATAAGATAAATGTAATTGGTAACGGGGTAATTATTGATCCCTATATCCTGGCTGCTGAGCTTAGGAAGTTGCGTGACAAGAAAGTAGAACCAGAAAAAAATCTGCGTATATCAAAACGAGCTCACTTGATTGTACCAACCCATCGTTTACTTGATTTCGTATATGAAACATCAAAGGGTGCTTCCAAAATTGGCTCTACATTAAAAGGAATAGGGCCATCATACACTGATAAGGTTTCTCGCTCAGGATTAAGGATTGGGAATACCCTGATGGCTGATTTCAGGGAGAAATATGAAGAGCTTAAACAGAGTCATTTTCGTATTATCCGCTCATACGGTTTTGTTCCAGATGAACTTACTATTGACAAGATGTTATTGTCAGAATATGAAAAGCAATGGTTTGAAGGTCTCGAATACATAAAAGATATCCCTCTTATTGATAGCGAAATATTCATCAATGAGAGCATTGCCCAGGGAAAACGTATACTTGCTGAAGGAGCCCAGGGAGCTATGCTGGATATAGATTTCGGTACTTATCCATATGTTACTTCATCAAACACTATCACTGCCGGGGTTTGCGCCGGTTTAGGAATATCACCGCAAAAAGTGGGAAGAGTGTTTGGTGTTTTTAAGGCGTATTGTACCAGGGTTGGCAGCGGTCCTTTTCCTTCAGAGCTTTTTGATGAAACCGGTGATATACTCAGGGTAAAAGGAAATGAATTCGGATCAACCACTGGCAGAGCAAGGCGATGCGGTTGGATAGATCTGCCTGCACTCAAATACACAATAATGCTAAATGGTGTTACTGACCTCGTTATGATGAAGGCCGATGTTCTTGATGAACTACCTTTAGTTGGTGTTGTAACAGCATATAATATTAAAGGTGACCGGTTTGAATTCCCGCTCTTTGAATCTATATCTGAAGGCCTGGAACCTGAAGTAGAAATGCTCACCGGATGGCAGGAAAACATCTCTAAACATACACATTGGTCAGATTTACCCGCCGCTTTTAAAGATTATATCAATTATTTGGAGCGCAATTTTAAGCTTCCGGTATCAGTTATATCTCTTGGCCCGGGCCGTACACAAACTATTATTCGATAACTATTCCAAATTTGAAAGAAGTAATTGACCTTATTAAGAAGGATTTCCTGTTAGAAATCAGACAACGGTTTGCACTAAATGCCATTCTGTTGTATGTAGTTTCAACTGTATTTGTTGTGCAACTTTCTTTTGGTAGGGTTATAGACGAGAATAGCTGGATAGCCTTATTTTGGATTATTCTCTTATTCGCAGCATTTAATGCTGTTAGTAAAAGTTTCGTACAAGAACATACAGCCCGACGATTATACTATTTTGTGTTGGCATCACCGGTATCGATCATTATTTCAAAGATTACCTATAATAGCATCCTCATGGTGTCACTAGGCTTTTTAAGCCTTGGCCTTTACGTGCTTTTTCTCGGAATGCCAGAATTCAATCCCTGGCTGCTTTATCCCTCGTTTATTTTGGGTTGTATAGGTTTAGCCAGTGCACTAACCATGGTTTCAGCCATAGCATCAAGTGCGGGCAACAATGCAGCTCTGATGGCTGTGTTAGGATTTCCTGTTGTTATTCCATTATTGTTACTTGTTATTAATGCCTTTAAGATGGCATTGAAGGTTGAAATTCCTACAATGCAGTTAATCAAATCCTTGACTTCAATTTTTTTGATCGATGGGGTGGTAATTGTCCTCGCAGTTATACTTTTTCCGTACCTTTGGCGAAAATAATAACACTGTTTTTTATGATCAAAGGGATGTGGTGGAAAGTTGCCGGGCTTGTACTGGTTTTGTATTCCATTGTTGCCGGAATAATGATTGAAGTACCCGCTTTACCACTTATACACCAAACTATCCGAAACTTGTTTTACCATGTTCCAATGTGGTTTGCTATGTTCATTATGTTTGGCACGGCGTTGGTATACAGTATTAAGTATTTGAGCAGCCTGAAGCTGAAGGATGACCTTATAGCATCTCAGGCTGTTAATACCGGCTTGTTCTTTGGGTTATTAGGATTATCAACAGGAATGGTATGGGCTAAGTTTACATGGGGTGATTTTTGGACCAATGACCCACAGCTTAATGGAGCAGCTGTAAGTGTAATGGCTTATCTGGCATATACTATTTTACGCGGATCAATTGATGAAAGAGCATTAAGAGCACGTGTTTCAGCAGTTTATAATATTTTCGCTTTCATGCTTCTGGTTATTTTCCTGGGTATCCTGCCCCGTCTTGCTGATAGTTCACTGCACCCTGGCAAAGGAGGCAATTCATCAGCAATGGGCGATTTAGACCCAACCATGCGGTTGGTATTTTACCCTGCAATAATCGGTTGGATCATAATAGCATATTGGATTCTTGATATCCGCAAGCGCAAAAGAATACTTGAATTACAGCAGCAATCCTGAAATAGCAGGGTTATAAGAAAAAATTATTAAATAGATTGTTATGATTGGAGATGATAAATTTTTAGTGGTTGCAATTGTGATGACCATTATTTTCGTTGGATTAGGTATTTACTTATTCCTTCTTGATAGGAAACTCGGCAAAATTGAGAAAAAACAACAGGAGTTAACTTCAACAGTGAAAGAAAGAATTTAATAGCATTTTAACAACTAAACTAAAGGGAATGAAACGTACACATATATTATTACTTGTATTGATGGTAGCGGCTATTGGAGTAGTACTAAGCCTTTCAATGAATACTTCCACATATTCAGGCTTTGCTGAAGCATCAAAGCATAAAGGCCGTGAATTCCATGTCATGGGTACTTTGAGCCCAGGTAAACCTATCGTGTATGATGCAACAGTTGATGCAAATAGCTTCACCTTCACAATGCTCGATGAAAAGGGCGACGAGATGCTGGTAAAATATAATGACAGCAAGCCACAGGATTTTGAAAAATTAGAGCAGGTTGTTGTAATTGGCAAAATGAAAGAAGGGTATTTTGAAGCCCATAAAATGAACTTAAAATGCCCTTCAAAATACAATAGTGACCAGGTGCCGCAAGAGTTTAAAGAAGTCAATTATATTGACCAGGAATGACGATTGTTAGTATTTAAATTCTACTTTCAGATCATCAACTAACAATTCCCCTTTTCCATCATTCCAAACATATGCCTTTAGGATATGTGTTTCTTTTAGGTTTTTTGGTAACAAGAAATTAACTTTCATTTGTTGCCATTGATTAGTTGCACTAAATAATGTGTCAAAACTACCTGATCCATAAAATACCTGATCACTTCCTGATACTACAAGTATTGCTTTTGATTCTGGTTGTAGGGCAAGGCCATATGCAGTGAAGCTTACTTCCTTCGGAATCCCGGCCGCTATATCACTAACTTTAGCTTCGAGCGTAATGCTAAAAGGGTTTACTGAGTCGATCTTGCTTGCAAATTTTCCTGAGTGTCCTACTCCTTCAACTACTGATGAAAGATTTTTCCACATCACCGGTTTTGCATTATTCAGCGAGTCAATATTTTCAATATTGACATTATAAACAACTGTTCCTGATTTGGACTCTTCTCTTGTGCTGCAGGATATCAACAACAATGAGGCAAATGAATAAAGAAGTAACTTTTTCATGATCGTTGGATGTAAGTATTAGGTTTTGTTTTACACTACAAAGGTAAAAAAAGCAGTTTAATTGAATAGAATTTGATTATTTCAATTCAGCGCAACCAATAAATATTAATACCTGTATCTGCTGCGATAGTTGGGGTATTGGTTTATAAATTATATCTTTGCTGACTGTAGTGAGCTATTTGACAATTTATTAACACATAATTTACCATGATCGATTTAATGACATCGGAACAACTGATGCAACTGGAAGACAAGTACGGTGCGCACAATTATCACCCATTGCCAGTAGTATTGGCTAAGGGAGAAGGAGCTTTAGTATGGGATGTTGAAGGAAAGGAATACTTTGACTTTCTTTCCGCATATTCTGCCGTTAATCAAGGACATTGCCATCCAAAGATTGTCAATGCTCTCATTGACCAGGCCCAAATAATGACACTTACATCAAGAGCATTCTTCAATGATTCTCTTGGATCGTATGAGAAATACATTACTGAATACTTTGGTTACGATAAAGTATTACCAATGAACACAGGTGCTGAAGCTGATGAAACCGCGCTTAAGCTTTGTCGTAAATGGGCATACAAAGTAAAAGGAGTTGAAGAAAATCAAGCTAAGATCATTGTTTGTGAAGGAAACTTTCATGGTAGGACAATTACTATTGTTTCCATGTCAAATGATCCTGAGTCATACGGTGGTTATGGTCCATTTACTCCGGGATTTATCAAAATCCCTTATAATGATCTTAACGCATTGGCTGAAGCATTACAGGATCCTACTGTTGCAGGATTCCTTGTAGAACCTATTCAAGGTGAAGCTGGTGTATTTGTACCTGATGAAGGATATTTGAGCAAAGCTGCACAGATGTGTCGTGAAAAGAATGTATTGTTCATAGCTGATGAGGTGCAAACCGGAATTGCCCGTACAGGTAAGTTGTTGGCTTGTGATCATGAAAACGTTCGTCCTGACATACTTATCCTGGGTAAAGCATTATCAGGCGGCGTGTATCCTGTATCTGCAGTATTAGCAGATGACTCAATTATGTTAACCATTAAACCGGGTGAACATGGTTCAACCTTTGGTGGAAACCCTGTAGCAGCAAAAGTAGCAATGGCAGCCCTTCAGGTAGTTAAAGATGAGAAACTTGCCGAAAGAGCTGAATACCTGGGCAATATCTTCCGTGAGGAGATGCGCAAGGTGAAGTCAGACATGATTGCATTAGTACGCGGTAAAGGACTATTGAATGCTGTTGTTATCAGGCCTAAGAATGGTAAAGAAGCATGGGATGTATGTTTGAAGATGCGTGATAATGGCGTGTTGGCTAAACCAACCCACGGTGACATTATTCGTTTTGCTCCTCCGTTGGTAATTACTGAAGATCAACTTCGCGAAGCTATTAAGAGGATTGTTGAATCGATTTTGTCCTTTGAATAATCACTTAAATGCTGATATGATCTGATAACTCAGAAACTGATAAAACAAAAAAGCTGCCCTTTGGGCAGCTTTTTTGTTTTAAAAGACAATTATTATTTTGAACCACCGGCCCACCATACATTGTCAGTATAAACATACGCGCCAGTACCATAAAGAGCAGCTACGTTTGGATTTGTAGTTACATCATCAGCTCCATAAGTGAAGCGTAATGGGAAAGGAAGTGTGTTAGTTAAAGTAATATAGTTTTCATCATTAGCCCTCAAACGGCGAATGTCGTTATATGCCTCAAAAGCTTCTTCTTCAAAGAATGCCAGATACTTTTGAACCATAATCTCCTGAACCATATTAGCTTCAAACCTTGGAGTAACTTCAGTTTCAATGTATGATTGAGCACTATCAGCAGGCAAACCAACCTTTACAAAAGCAGCAGTGATAGCATTTTCAAGTGCTTCAGCAGCCTCTGTTTGTTGATCTAGTCTTGCGTGAGCTTCTGCTTTCAGGAATTCCAATTCATGATAGCTTAATAGGTATGTTGGACGGGTATAAGCCTCAAATGTTAAAGCTGAAATACCATACAGTCCCTGAACTTGATTAGGTGCACCTGGTTGAGCAAACACAATTTCCTCTTCTCCAGGATAAGGGATAAAGAAAGCATCAGCTCTTGGGTCGTTCCTGTCAACAAGCTTGTCATTAAGACTCTGACTTGCTCCAAAATAATCTCTATCATCAAAGAACATTGCAAATGGGCTCAATGAAGAAGAACCGTCATAAACGTATTTTGCTTCTTCATCAGCTGATGTAAATGAACTATTAGCAAATGCAATTACATCATCCCATTGTCCACCATTTCTGAGAGCCAAACGAGCGGTATACCTTGCTTTTAAACCATTGGCGAATTGTGTCCAACGCTCTACATTACCTCCATATAGGAAATCCTGTCCGCCTAGTGATGGGAAGGTAGTCTCCATAGCCAGATTTGCAATTGCCCTATCAAGTAAAGCGAAAATCTCAGTATACAGATCTTCCTGCTTGTCAACTTTCGGCTGGAAAATAACCCCTGGTTGAAGTGCTTCTGAATATGGAACATCACCAAAAGCATCGGTCAGAAGAGCCAGGTTGTAAGCTGTCATTATCTGAGCAATACCAAGTGTGTGGAAATTACCTGCTTCACTACCGCCTTCAGAGGTCTTGTTAATAACAAGTTTGAGGTTATAGAGATTTTCATAAGCGGCTCCCCATATATTATTATATGTTGTGGCAGAGGTTGGTTCACCTGATCTGATATCAGCATTGTACATTTGGTTATAAACACCAACATTGTGCTCAACATAAACTGATGAATAGAAAGAAAGATCAGTACCTAAAACTGAAAAGGCTGTTCTTGAAATGACATCTGAAACAATAAGACGTGATGGCACATCAAGTGGGTCATTTTCGTTTCTGTTTATATCCTCCAGTTCATCCTGTGAACATCCCGCTAAGAGGAAGAGGAATATAGGGAGTGTTAAAAATTTAATTATATTTTTCATTTTTGTTTCGTTTTTTTGTTAGAAATTCAGGTTAAGACCAATACCAAAACTTGTTGTTTGAGGCATCGAGAATCGTTCGAATGCACCTCCCATATTATTATTACCTTGTGATGATTCTGGATCAAAGTTTGGTAGTTCAGTCCATAAGAGTATGTTTCTTGCAAATACCGACACATCTAACACTACATTATTGAATACCGATTTTGGAATTCTATAACCTAAAGTTAGTTCTCTCAGTTTTACGAAAGAATTATCCTGAATATAATACTCATCTATTCCTGTTAAAACGCCAGTAATTAAATCCTGGTATGCATCAGGATCTTCAGGTCCACCACGTTCAATATCATTTGGAGTACCATCTGGTTTTACACCTTCATAAATGAAAGTTCCTGTACGATCTTCAACATTCTTTGATACTCCATAGAGATCAAGCAATCCATTGGAACCATGATACATTTGTCCACCATTTTTCCATTCCATTGTACCGGCAAGGGTAAATCCAAAGATGGTAAATCTATTTGTTAAGCCCATAATAAAGTCAGGTGATGCTTCACCAATAACTGCAGGAGGACCTGATTGTGGGAAACCATGATACCATGCACCAGGTTCGTCATAAACAACAATATTTCCAGCGTCGTCTCTTAAGAAAGATGAACCGTAAATAACAGGGAAGGTATTGCCAATACCGGCTCTTACCTGAGGAGTTACGAAACCACCGAGGAAGATACTTTCAACACCTTCTGCCAATTCATTAACAGTATTGGTTAATTTCGCGAAATTAACATTCAAATCCCACTTGAAATTACTAGTAGATACCGGAGTAGCGTACATTACAATCTCGTGTGATATGGTTTCAATGTTTCCACCGTTCATTACCAATGAAGCAGCTCCTGAAGAAGCAGCAAGAGGAACCTGGAATATTTGGCCGGTTACTACTTGATTAGAATAGGTATAATCAAAACCTAAACGATTGTTGAAGAACATGAGTTCTGCACCAAGTTCAAATGATTGAGTATTCTGAGGTTCAAGGTTTGGATCGTACTGTATATTGTTTGACAAATAACTACTAACACCATTAATAGGATATTGAATAGGGCTTCCGCTCCACCAACTACCGGCATAGTTAGGAGTTGTGAAGTAATTATCCCTATATTCTCCTGCTTGTCCAACTTCAGCAAATGAAGCACGAACTTTAGCAAATGAAATAGCATCTACATTACTAACAGCCTCAAGCTCACTAATTACAAAACCTATTGAAGCTGAAGGATAGAAGAATGAGTTGTTATCTCTTGGCATGGTCGAAACATAGTCATTACGTCCTGTAGCATTCAAATAAATCATACCTCTATAATCAAGTCCAAGGTTACCAAAGAAACCAACGGTTCTATCCTGGAATTGATCTTCATCAGCTTGTACGATTTTAGCATTATTCACATGAGCCCAACCTCCGAAGTTGAAGTTTGATCCATACTGATCGTAAAACTTACGATGACGATGGTTAAATTCATTACCTACTAATGCAGTAAAGTTGAAGTCCTGGTTAAGTTTCCAGTTATACACAACGGTTAAGAGTGAATTAACTGTTTGAGAAGACACACCATAGTTTGTAATCTCACCTGTAGCACCTCTATGACCAAATTCAAATATATCCTGGAAATGAGTAGTATAAGCATCCATACCAATCTGATATCTGGTTGTCAATGTCATATTTTCAGCAATAGTTGGAGCGAACTGAACAAAGCCATTTCCAAAGAAACGGTCAGTATTTTCAGTAAAACTATTGTTTTCAGCTGCCCAATATGGATTATCGAAAGTAAGTGAACGATAATATATCTGTGCATAAGGATCAGTAGGACGAGCATATGGAATTCCTTTTAAATTGTATGAAGGAGGAGCACCATATATACCGGCTAAAGTTGCATCATTTGCTGCAGGTAGTTTATCAATGTTAGTGCGTGCAAAGTTTGATGAAAATCCTAAAGTCCATGCATCATTAAGATTTGTTTCTCCGGCGGCTTTTGCATTCCAGCGTTTCATACCAGTTGAAGGAACTATACCATCCTGGGTTGTATTACCAATACCAAATGCTATATTTCCTCTTTCAGAAGCCTGACTAATATTTAGTGAAGTAGTGGTAGTGAAACCTTGTTTGAAGTAATCATCCCAATTGTCATATACAGCAGGTGCTACCCATGGGTCAAGACCAGCAGCCTCTAATTGTGGTACTCGATATAAACCTGGATGATCGAAGTTATTACCACCGTAGGTTGGATGATCAGGTAAATCAGTTATACGTGGACCCCATGCAAATGAAGTATTAGGAATATAGTTTTCGTAACTTCCCTGTGCCCATGTTGTTTGGAATTCTGGCTTTCTTGATACTTGCTCAAGACTGGTAAAGTTAGAAAAGGAGATGTTTGGCTTTCCAATGGTTTTTCCCTTACCACTTTTAGTAGTAATAATAATAACACCATTTGAAGCTCTGATTCCATAAAGTGCAGATGCAGCTTGTCCTTTAAGGATATTGATAGATTCAATATCATTAGGATCAATATCCATAGCACGGTTAGAAATGTCAGCACCAGTAACGCTATTCCCTGTTGAATAGTCGGGAGTAGAAGAAATTGGCATTCCATCTACCACATAAAGTGGAGTATTGTTTCCTGAGAATGAACGTGAGCCTCTGATCACAACCTGTGATGAAGCACCGGGCATACCACTTGATGGTTTAATATCTACCCCTGATAATTTCCCTTGCATGGCAGTAGAAAGGTTTGAAGACCCTGACCGGGTTAAGTCTTCACTACTAACCTCCTGGGCAGCATAACCGAGAGATTTTTTCTCACGGGAAATACCCAAGGCAGTAACAACGACACCTTCAATGTCAACAGCTACTGTTTCCAGGACTACATTGATAACTGTTTGGCTACCGATGGTAATTTCTTTTGTTGCCATACCCACGAACGAATATTGGAGTATTTGGCCGTTGGCTGGTACTCTTAATGAGTAGCGGCCATTCACATCAGTTGTGACTCCAATAGTGGTACCCTTAACCTGAATAGCAGCACCCGGTATGGGCATGCCATCTTCAGCACTGGTTACCACACCAGTAATGGTTGTTTGAGCCAGAACTACCTGTACTCCGGCAAAAATCAGAAGTACAAGCATCAATACGAATTTTCTCATAATTTTTGTTTTTGGTGATTGATTGGTAAACATTTGTTTAGTGAAAATAGAATCCTTTAGATAAATTGAAAGTTTAACTGCTCTTATACCTCCCTTGTAAGTTAATAATTATTTTGATTTTAGTTTCTTAATCCTTTAAGGATAAGCGAATTGTAATACTATTTATAATTCATAAGATACTTTTGTGATGGTTTCATATTAGTTAAAATGCACGCAATCCTGAATTTTACAAATTTGAAAGCATACTCTAGTATAGCCATTAAGCATTACCATTTTTTTTATACCGCTAATTTATTGATTTTTCTAACAGAATTGCTGTATAGTCAAGAAATTTTATATCTCACCTATGTTTATTTACCAACATTTTATCTGTCTGTGACTTGAATGAGCAAAAAATAGCCCTTTAATGAATCATTAAAGAGCAGTTGCTATTATACACTGAACGTGAGGTAGACTCAAAAGAAAAACCCGGATCACTCCGGGTTTTTCTTAAAAATAATGCTATTAAAGGATTAGTTCACATCCCAGAAGAGTCTAGTAGTTAGATCATCACCACCAATAGCACTTGCAGCTGCAGCGTAATTATCAGCATTTAGTGTTTGTTCATTGATAGGATAAGTGAACCTTTTAGGAATCAGGTCATAATCACCATCAAGGGTTGGAGCAATATTAAAGATTGGATAATCAAGCCTTCTCCAGATGGTATAACCTTCCAGACCTCTGGTGTAGAATGCAAGCCAAGCCTGCGTGCCTATTTTTTCTTTCCAATCAGCAGCCGAAAATGCTACTTCAGAATTCATTAATAGTGTATCAGCATCTTCCTGTGTTCCATTCCAATGTAAAATTGAAGCAGTAATAGCTTCATTGTAATGTTCTTCGGCAGTACCACCAACAGAGAACCCTCTGGCTGCAGCTTCGGCAAGATAAAATTTTACCTCAACATAATCGAGAAGATTAACAGGGAATGTTTCTTCAAGAATAGGGTCAGCAACATGCGAAAGTTGAGCAAAAGGACTAGTTTCGCCATAAATACCACCTCTATATGTGTCACCATTTGCATTGAAATAGTCATCACGACGTGGATCATTCAGATCATTCATGATATCAACGATGGTGTTTGCAGGTACAAAGTCATTTCTGCCACTTGCTACCATGTCAAGATGCAAAGGATTTGCATTTGAACCACCTGGATATACCATAAATGCTCCTTCACCTCTCATATCAAATGCACCACTTGCGTATGCCGCTTCTATATTTTCGCGTGCAACTGTCTCATCAACATCAGAAAGAGTGATGGCCATTTTTATACGCATTGAGTTTCCGAACTTTTTCCAGCTGGCAACATCTCCGTCGAAATATAAATCGTTGTCACCAAAACTTTCAGCATCATCGCCATTTTCTAATGTTAAAACTAATCCATCGGTTGCATCTTTTAACCTGGAAAGCAGATCAAGATAAACAGTTTTAGCGTCATCATATTTTGGCGAGTAATCTTCAATATTTAAAGCTTCTGAATATGGAATATCACCAAACGTTTCGAGTAAGTAATTGTATGAATAGGCTTCTACCATAGTAATGATATGTAACCTGTTTTGTTTGGCAACAATTTCATCCTCAGTAAGTGCAGCTTCAGCCTCAATCACTTTGCGAGCTTCAGCAAGGTCTTTCAGTATATCACGGTACATTGTCCTGAAAGTAAGATCAGCTATTGTACGTGTTACGATGTCGTAGTTAGCCTCGTCAGTATATGTGGTTTCAGTCCAATATTGAGCCCACAATTTGAAAATGTTGAGGTTTACGTTAGTGCTGGCAATTTGATCGCCAAGCGCTTTTTGAGCATTTGCAAACAGAAAGTCACCAGGGACTTCTGTAGGACGCTTTTTATCTGTATTAAAGTCATCAAAGTTTTTAGTACAGGAAGAAATAAATCCTGTTAAAACTATTAAGACGAAAATTATTTTTTTCATAGTTTCTGTTTTTAGAATTGTAAGTTAACACTGAATCCAACATTACGGGTGGTTGGCATTACACCGCTCTGCCATCCTTGAACGTTACCAGAACTCTGGCTGGCTTCAGGATCTGCATGTGGAAGACTCTTGTCAAATATAAACAGGTTGGAACCTATCAAGCTGAAAGTAGCACCTTGAATAAATGAATTAGCAAGAACACCACGAGGGATGGAATAAGATAGAACAACCTCTCTTAATTTAATATAGTTAGCTTCATAAACAAATGCTTTGTTTGGAAGGCGTGCATAACCGAAAGCAAGGTAATTGTTACCTGCTACACGTCTTACATTAGGAGTACCTTCTTCCAATACACCTTCATTGATGAAACCACCACTTGTTGGAGCGTAACCTGAGGTCCATCCAACTTCTGGATCGTTGTATACAAGTGGATCTCTTACAGGATTACCAAGGTCATTTATGTAATCAGTTTCTTCATACAAACCGGTAGCAAGGCCATAATACTGGTCAAGTGAGAATACACTTCCACCTTCCTGCATATCAATCAGGAAGCTGAACGCCCAGCCTTTGTAAGTAAAGCGGTTGTTAACACCACCTAGCCAATCAGGATTAACATGTCCTAAAACTATGTCAGAAGTAGTGGTTCTGGCATGAAATCCTGTAGGAAGTATAATTTTTTGTCCATTCTCATGGTAAACGTAGTCAGTACCCTGAATTACACCATAAGGCTGACCAACCCTAGCATTAATAGAAACACCACCCTGAGGAGCTGCTAACAATAGAACTTCAAGCCCTTCGGCCAATGAAACAACTTCGTTGTTGTTTTTTGCCCAGTTAACTGTTACGTCCCATCTGAAGTCCTGAGTAGCAATAGGTGCACCACTAAGTTGGACTTCAACTCCCTGATTTTGCATTTCACCGGCATTTACAAAGGTGAAGGAATACCCGGTTGTGGGTGATACCGCAACTGGTAGAATCTGATCAGTTGTATTTTCTTTGTATAGAGATACATCTAATCTTAGTCTATTATTGAAGGTACTTAATTCTAAACCAGCTTCAAGACTTGCAGTTCTTTCTGACTCAAGTTCTTCATTATTTTTTGTACTAGGAACTGAGTATAATGGAGTGCCATCAAAAGAAGTAAATTGCGCATAAGTATCAATAATACTACCCCAAGGTGCATCATTTCCTACTGCTGCATAACCAAGACGAAGTTTACCAAGTTGTAACCATGAAGAATTTTCAATCAGGTTAGAGAATATAAAACTACCCGATACTGATGGATAGTAATAAACTCTAGCATCACCACTAGGAAGTGTTGATGACTCATCCCTTCTGATTGTCGCATCTAAGAACAACATATCATAGAAGCCGAATGATGCACTGGCGTAAATTCCATTTATACCAATTTCCTCAAGTCTTTCTTCAGGATTTAACATTGGATTCTTAGAATTGCTTAAAGCATATAGACCTGGAACGATAAGTCCACCATCAGTTGAAGCAAATACGCGGTCCATTTTTGAACGTAGAATATTTGTTCCTACTAAAAGGTTTAGGTTAAAGTTCTCTGTGATATGTTTGTAGTAACGCGCCATGAAATCGATGTTTCTTTCAGTGAATGTACGGTCAAACCTTGAATATCCTGAAGTAACATCCGGGCGTTGAACACCAAGTTCACCGGCAACAGATCCGATGGCTTTTCTTTCTTCCTGCAGCTCAGTATAATAATCAACTGCAGCGCGGGTCATAAAGCTTAACTCTTCTGTAATTTTCCAGTCAGCTTGTAAGTATCCAACTAACCTATCACGGTTATCAGTTTCATAGTTCTGGTAACGAACCCAGTATGGATTATCCCAATATAAAGGCTGAGTGCTGATTCCTCCTGCTCCATCAGGTCCTTGAGGATTCCAGGTGATATTTTGTTCAGTGAGTTCGTATAGATCTTTCTGCATTTTATAATCAACATTGGTTTGACCCCATTGCCTCATCATTGATAAGATGTTGTCACTATACCCAGTTGAGTTACGGCCTAAACCATTGGTGTTTATGTAGTTGGCCGAAGCTGTTACTTTTACATTTTTAAGTACATCATAGGAACCTGTAAAGAGTACATTATTCCTTTTCAGATGACTATTTGGCATAATTCCCTTTTGATCAAAATTAGCATAAGATAGTCTGAAATCTGATACCTCGCCACCTCCTGTAATCTCAATACCATTGGTAAGAGAGATTGGAGTTTCAAAGAAAGTAATTGGTCCATTTTCAGGATGTACCCATGGTGTTGGTTTCAGATAATTAGGTGATTGAGGATAATATGCATCCCATTGGTAAACCAGAAAATTAGGATCAAATTTCTCACCCATAGATGCGTCTTCATATGTAGGAACATTGTAATCTATTTCCCCGTCACCGTTTATATCAGCAAAATATTCAAAGCCAGGGTGATCTGTATCACTGTAATAAGGGCCATAACCTGCACCATAATTCTCCTGATATTTTGGGAAAGTGCTCTTGTCAATAAATCCTGTAGTGATATTTGAGTTAATAGCTACACCCAATGCTTTAGTTTTACTTCTAACACCTTTTTTGGTAGTGATCATAACAACACCGTTTGCAGCGCGTGCACCATAAAGTGCAGTAGCAGCAGCACCTTTTAGAATGTTCATGCTTTCAATGTCATTTGGGTTGATGTCAGAAGCGGCATTACCATAATCATAACCTGAACGACCACTGATTTGACCCGCATTGTTAGTATTGGAGTTACTGATAGGAACTCCATCAACTACAAATAATGCCTGGTTGTTACCGGTAAGAGAACTAGAGCCCCTGATAACAATATTAGTAGAACCACCAATATTGTTATTGGCTTTAATCTGAACACCTGCAGCCTTACCTGAAAGACTGTTAATAAAGTTGTCAGACTTAACTCGGTTCATCTCCTCGCCTGTAATTTGTTGCGTGGCATAACCGAGTGATTTCTTTTCACGGGAGACACCTAATGCGGTAACAACAACACCTTCAATGTCAACAGCTTCAGTTTCAAGAATGACATTGATAACTGTTTGACTACCGATGGTTACTTCCTTAGTTGCCATACCCACGAACGAATATTGGAGTATTTGGCCGTCGGCTGGTACTCTTAACGAGTAGCGGCCGTTTACATCAGTTGTGACTCCTATAGTGGTACCTTTAACCTGAACAGCAGCACCCGGAATGGGCATACCATCTTCAGCACTGGTTACCACACCAGTAATGGTTGTTTGAGCCAGAACTACCTGTACTCCGGCAAAGATCAGAAGTACAAGCATCAATACGAATTTTCTCATAGTGTGTGTTTTTGGTGATTGAATTGATAAACATTGTTTTAGTGAAAAAGATTATTTTCCTTAAAATAAACCAGGTTTAATTTATTATTTGACCTCCCTTTTAAGTTTATATTCATTTTAATTGAGCTCTTTTATGGTTATTTCGAGCCAAATGCCCTCAAAGCATTTTATAATAAACAAAAAATATTCAAAAGTGGCTATTATCAAGCTGTTTAATTGTCCAATACTTCAATTATTCGCATTAATACTGAGTAATTGGCAGCGATTCGAGAGGTAATCTTAGGGGATAGCAGTAATTAGTACTGCTAATGTATGGAATTTTCCAACAAATTGTCAATAAAAGTTTAAAAAAATATAGATTTTGTTAACAATTTGTCACTTTTTACCCAAATTTACCTCATATGAGACAAATTTAGGCTATAGGCACCTATAAATAAGGCGGTAATAAGTGCATTTGGAAATGTAATGGAATAGTCAGTTACCATGAAAAAAGGAAGGAGTAACATTAGCATCTGGGCAATGGCGTATAAATGAAAGCCACTTTTCTTAAGTTTCCACATCATCATGGCCCCTGCAAGTGATAAAATGTACAATATCGTCATTAAAAGAAAAAAGTACCTGCCTGCTTTTGATATGATTTCATTCAAATTAATGGCATTTGTTGCAAACTCCTCTTGCAGTACCAATGCTGGTATGCTATCATAAATCATGAATATCATAAAGAATACCATGGCCGACATTCCGCTGCCTATAAAAGTGAGGATGCAGATGTGAGACAGGGCAGAAGGCCTGACATTTGAAGCCCGGTTTGTACTATTAATTTTAGGTTCAGGCATTTTTCTACTTCAGTTGTATTTGGTTTTTCTCGGGTTTTGTAATGTCATTATTATTATCAAAGTAAAATGTATCGGGTAAAACGATTTTCATTATAGTTACTTCAAAAGTTTTCTTTCATGTTTATCGATTACCATTATAGCGCCGTCGATAGTATTATTTCATGTTTGACAATTATCATTATAGCGGCGCCGATAGTATTTTTTCAAGTTAATCGATTACTATAATAGTGAAAACGAAAACTTTTTTAGCGGGTTCAGCGATTAAATTTACTGCTGATCATGTATTCTATTCTGGAAAATCAAACATAACCTGCTGCACGAATTCAATTGTCTTTGCTATCTCGGTGTACATGACTACATCATCCTTAATAAATGGAACAACACTTCTGTACTCTGAAATGAAGGCCTCAATGAAAGGTGATGTATTGTTTAATCCCCTGAATTCAAGTGCCTGTGCTGCAGTAAATAATTCAATTGCAATAATCCGTTCGAGGTTATTAACAATTCTTAAAGCCTTGGTAGCGCCATTAGCTCCCATGCTAACATGGTCCTCCTGTTCATTGGAAGATGTAATAGAATCAATGGAGCTTGGTGTGGCAAGTTGTTTGTTCTGGCTAACTATACTTGCAGCAGTGTACTGGGGAATCATGAAACCTGAGTTTAAACCAGGGTTTGCTACCAGGAATTCAGGCAGATCTCTTTGTCCGGATATTAATCTGTAAACTCTCCTTTCAGATATATTACCAAGCTCAGCAAGTGCGATTGAAATAAAATCAAGTGCAAAGGCAAGCGGCTCACCATGGAAGTTTCCGCCTGATAATACAAGATCCTCATCGGGAAAAATAGTTGGATTGTCAGTAACAGCATTAATTTCAGTAGTAATAACTGATTCAGCGTAATTTATAGTGTCTTTTACTGCCCCATGAACCTGCGGAATACACCTGAAGGAATAAGGATCCTGTACTTTTTTGCCTTCATTCAGTATCAATTTACTCCCTTTAAGTAACTTCCTGAAATTAGCAGCAGTTTCTATTTGTCCTTTATGTGGTCTTATAGTATGCAATTGTGCTGAGAAAGGATCAACTTTTCCATTATAGGCTTCAAGAGAAATGGCACCGCAAATATCCGCTATCTGTGAAAGTCTTTTTGATTTAATCAATATATAAACCGCATGAGCACTCATGAATTGAGTTCCATTAAGCAACGCCAGGCCTTCTTTTGATTGCATTGAAATGGGCTGCCATCCAAACTCTCTAAGCACTTTCTTCGCACTAACTATTTTACCTCCCATTCTCATATCACCAAGGCCCAGCAAAGGAAGGCTTAAATGAGCCAAAGGGGCCAAATCGCCCGATGCACCTAGTGAACCTTGTTCGTATACTACAGGCAGTACATCATTATTATAAAAATCAAGCAAACGTTGAACTGTTTGCACCTGAACTCCGGAATTACCTGATGAAAGTGCATGAGCTTTTAAGAGCAGCATGATCCTGACTATGTCGCTGTTAACCTCTTCTCCTGTGCCACAGGCATGTGACATTACTAGGTTTTCCTGCAACTGCTGAAGATCATGAGCTGATATTTGAATATTGCATAATGAACCAAAGCCGGTGGTTATGCCGTATATAGGATCGTGATTGTTGAGCAGTTTATTATCGAGGTAATCACGACAATGCTGAATCTTTTCAATGGCTTCTTGTGAAAGATCAAGTTTAATATCCTGTTCAATTAGTGAATGTATAATATCGAGGGTTAACGGTGCTGAACTTATTGAAAATGTTTTCATTTTATTTGTTTTAACGATTTAACGGAACTTGATTTAATTAACATCAGTTCTTATCGGTTAAACCGGCACGGTTGATCGATATTTTGAATAGAAGATTCCAGTTAAAGGTCATTTGAAAGTATATCAAAGAGTTCGTGATACTGAGCAGTATTCTGCTCTCCCGTGTTCATGTTTTTTAACTGAACAGTTTTATTAGTCATTTCAGTTTCACCAATAATAATTACCCAGGGAATTTGCTTAGTATTAGCATAGGTGAATTGCTTCCCAATTTTGATATTATCAGGAAAATATTCAGTGTTTATTCCCTTAGCACGTAATTCATCAGCCAGTTTAAGACAAACCATCTCTTCTTTATCGCCAAAGTTTACCAATAATACTTTGGTTGATGCAGAAGTTGATTCAGGAAATAAATTACGCTCAAGCATTACATCATAAATCCTATCGGCACCAAATGATATACCTACTCCTGAAATTCCAGGTAAACCGAATATTCCGGTTAAATTATCATACCTTCCTCCTCCGCTTAAGCTTCCAATACCGGCATCAGCAGCTTTGACTTCAATGATAGCACCTGTGTAATAGTTTAATCCACGGGCCAGGGTGAGGTCAATTTCAATCGAGTTGGATAGTTTTGTTTCTGATAGCAGTGTTAGTATTTTTTCAACCTCTTCAATGCCTTTTATTCCGTCGGCACTATTTGTAAGAACTTCCCTGATCTGGTTTAGCTTCTCAGTGTTTGATCCTGAAAGATTAATAATAGGCTGGAGCTTGTCAATAGATTGCTTATCAAGGCCCCGGCTTTCAAGTTCTTCATTTACTTTATCAGGCCCTATTTTGTCAAGCTTGTCAATTGCTACAGTAATATCAATGATCTTATCAGGATGGCCAATGATTTCAGCAATACCACTTAATATTTTGCGGTTATTGATCTTAATGACCACTTTAATTTTCAGCTTGCTGAAAATCTTGTCGGCCATAATAATTAATTCTGCCTCGTTAAGCATGGAGTCAGATCCAATGACATCAGCATCACATTGATAGAATTCGCGGTACCTTCCTTTTTGAGGTCGATCAGCACGCCAAACCGGCTGAAGCTGATATCTTTTGAATGGGAAAGTAATTTCATTTCTGTGTTGAACCACATAGCGGGCGAAAGGTACGGTTAGATCATAACGCAAACCTTTCTCACTTACTTTGCCTGATAACTTCTGGTAATTTGCCTGTGAAAGATCAGCACTATCAACTCCTGAAAGGAAATCACCTGAGTTGAGAATTCTAAAGAGCAACTTATCACCTTCTTCACCGTACTTTCCAAGTAAGGTTGTAAGGTTCTCCATTGCCGGCGTTTCAATTGGCATATAACCATGCTGCTCGAAAATATGCCTGATCACTCCAAAAATATAGTTGCGGCGGTTCATCTCAGCAGGGGAGAAGTCACGTGTTCCTTTAGGAATAGAAGGTTTTTGAATGCTCATTTAGTAAAGCTTTTTGTATTTGATCCTATGAGGCGTTTCATTGCCATGGCGCTTCTTTCTGTTCTCTTCATAATCAGTATAGCCTCCCTCAAAGAAGTAAACTTGTGAGTCGCCTTCAAATGCCAGAATATGTGTGGCTATTCTGTCGAGGAACCACCTGTCGTGGGAGATAATTACAGCGCAACCTGCAAAGCTTTCCAGTCCTTCTTCCAGCGCCCTGAGTGTATTAACGTCAATATCATTGGTAGGCTCATCAAGCAGCAGCACATTAGCTTCAGAACGCAAGGTTAGCGCCAGATGCATTCTGTTTCTTTCACCACCTGATAAAACACCGGCTTTTTTACCCTGATCAGCACCGCTGAAGTTGAACCTTGCAACATACGCCCGTGAATTGAAGAGTTTACCTGAAAGCTGAATATTCTCATTGCCTTCAGATATCACCTCCCACACTGACTTTTCAGGATCAATTTCAGTATGTGCCTGATCCACATAACCAAGCTGCACAGTATCTCCAACAGCAAAAGTACCTGCATCAGGTTGTTCTAATCCCATAATAAGCCTGAAAAGTGTGGTTTTACCAGCGCCGTTTGGCCCAATAATACCTACAATCCCTGCCGGTGGGAGACTGAAACTAAGGTTTTCAAACAATAGTTTATCGCCATATGCTTTTGAAATATTCTGTGCTTCAATAACTTTATTACCTAACCTGGGGCCATTTGGAATAAAAATTTCCAGCTTTTCTTCTTTCTGTTTGGTATCCTCACTCATCATGCGCTCATAGTTAGCAAGGCGGGCCTTTGATTTTGCATGACGGGCTTTTGGCGACATACGTACCCATTCAAGCTCACGCTCAAGAGTCTTACGTCGTTTGCTTTCTGTTTTTTCCTCCATAGCTAACCTGCTCGACTTTTGATCAAGCCATGAAGAGTAATTTCCTTTCCAGGGGATTCCTTCTCCACGGTCAAGTTCTAATATCCAACCTGCTACGTTATCAAGGAAATACCTATCGTGTGTTACAGCTATAACGGTTCCTTTGTATTGTTTAAGATGTTGCTCTAGCCAGTCGATACTTTCAGCGTCGAGGTGGTTGGTGGGCTCATCAAGTAATAAGATGTCGGGTTCCTGAAGTAATAACCTGCACAATGCCACTCTGCGGCGTTCACCTCCTGAAAGGTTTTTAATAGGGGTTTCAGGCTCCGGGCAGCGCAATGCATCCATTGCTCTCTCAAGCCTTGCATCCAGGTCCCAGCCGTTGTGCTGATCAATTAATTCTGTGAGTCTGCCTTGTTCTTCAATGAGATCATTCATCTCATCATCAGTGAGGGGTTCAGCAAAACGGTTGTTTACTGTCTCAAAATCCTTCAACAATTTAACAGTTTCGGCGGCACCTTCCTCAACAACTTCACGCACCGTTTTATGATTATCCAATTCAGGCTCCTGATGTAGTATCCCTACCGAATACCCTGGTGAAAAGACAACTTCACCTAAAAATGACTTGTCAAGTCCTGCAATTATTTTTAATAAGGTTGATTTTCCTGATCCGTTAAGACCAATGATACCAATCTTTGCTCCGTAAAAAAATGATAAGTAAATGTTTTTAAGTATCTGCCTGTTTGGTGGTATCACTTTACTCACACCAACCATAGAAAAGATAATTTTATTGTCGTCTGCCATACTCCGAATATTTCGGCAAACTTAATCAAATTATGCAAGTTAGTCAAATTCACAGGGGCTGATATATGCTTAACCTGTTTATTCAGAATGGTTTTAAAACTTTGCCTTACAGTCACGAAATTGCCTATCAAATAAAACCAAAAATCTTCAATCGGGAGAAGCAGAATTGATGATTCATTTTATACAATATTGTTACAACCTTATAGCAACCTAATATCAACCTAATATATACAATGTACATTATACATGGTTAATACTATGTTAAAACAATGTTTTAACATAGTTTAATTCAATGAAACTCAACTGGAAGTGATTAATTTTGCAATAATGTTGAATTACATTTAACTGTAATTAAAGGAATGGAATCATGATTACAGCCTAATACTGCAATAAAACCAGTATTGGATTTAATACTGTAATAAACTAAAAACTGGTTAAACAGGGAAATTTCAGGAAACTAATTCAGGTGATAGTACTTTGGAGCCTGGTTGCATGATCATAGTAAAAGTGCTTCCTTCACGCGGCTTACTAGTAACTTTTATCATCCCATGGTTCAACTGCATAAACTCCATACAAAGTCCAAGTCCCATGCCGGTACCTGTTTCACCCTTTGTTCCATTCCTGCGGATCTTAGGATCAAAGGAGAAAAGTTTGTCAATTATATCGGGTGAAATCCCAACGCCATTATCTGTTACCGAGAGTTTAGATGAATCAACTGTGGCCATACCTCTAATATGGATCGTCCCCTTAGGATTTGAGAATTTGATAGCATTTGAGAGCAGATTTCTGAAGATAGCGCTCATCATATTAGGATCAGCATGTGCCATTAACAGGGGAGGTACATCAACTGATAATTCAAGCTGCTTATTCTTTAGGGGTAGTTCGAATATTGGAATTATTGACTCAACAAGATCCTTAACATTTATATATTTTAATACAACGTTGGCATTGCCCGTTTGTATTCTTCCCCATTCCAGCAAATTCTCTATTAATTTATATGTATCAGATGTAACCTTGTACATATTGTTTAAAGCATCAATTCGTTGCTCATCAGTAAACTGATCATACTCCAGACTCAGCAGTTCGGAAAATCCCAGTAATGACTGGAATGGTGATTTAAGATCATGAGCCACGATACTAAAGAATTTTGTTTTAGTTTCATTTAGCTTATACTGCTCCAAATATAATTTGTCAAGTTCTTCTTTTTGCCGGGAAATCTGCTGATTACTCAAAGCTAGCAGTTCATTCTTTTTCTTCTTTGAATGATACAACAGGAATAGAAAAGCTAAAGAAACAAGAACGATAGCGGTGATAACAATGAAGAGATTACGTATAGTTTGCTGCCTGTTCAGAGCTAATTGACTAAAAATGTTTTGTTGTCGCAGGAGCTGGTTATCGCGTTCAGTTTGTTCGAGTTCAAAACTTACGCGTATCATGTTCAACTTGTTAAGGTTCTCTCTATTATATATGCTGTCAATAAGAATCTGGTATTTATTTGAATATTCATACGCACGCTGATAATTACCTTTTTCAGCCCACGCATCTGATAAACCTAAATAGATTCCCAATATAAGAGGATTTGATCCTGTCTTTTCAACCATCGAGAGGGCTTCCTTGTATGATGTTATAGCCTCATCGTACTCACCCTGTAAATTTTTTAACTCACCTAATTGACTAAGAATAGATGCATGCTGGAATTTATCAACTTTAATATTTGAGAGCCTGAGCGCTTCTTTAAGATTGACCATTGCCTGATCATACTCCTGCTTATGAATATAGATATCGCTTATGTTTATCAGGCTGGCAATCACACTCTCACTATCAGCATTCTTGTTTGCTATCTCCAGTGACAATTGGTTGTACTTTAAAGCCTCATCTATATTATCTAACCCAAGATAAGCTTCACCGATATTATTATAGACAGTTGATAGTTTCTTCTTTTGATCAAAGCTCTTATGTATCTCCTCAGCCTTAAAGTAGAATTGAATAGCCGATTTATATTCGCGAAGACTTAAGTAAACATTACCAATATTATTGTAACATGGTGCCATGCCAAGACTATCAGACATGCTTTCAGAATTCTTAAGAGCCTGACTTAGGTATTCAAGTGCTTTATCGAATCTGCCCAATGTATAGTAAACATTGCCTATATTCAAAAGTGCTAAAGTGAGTTTTGGTTTGGCACTCTCCACCTGGCTAAATAGTACTGAAGCTTCATTATATCTCTTCAACGCTGTTGCAAAGTCACCTTGCCTTTCAAACAGGAGGCCTGTATTATTCAAAATGGCAGCAATGCCTTCTTTATCTTCTAACTCTCTGAAAAGCTTTAGCGCCTGTTCGTAGTATTCAAGTGATTGCCTGTAATTTTGCTCATAATACTGAACCGTGCCCATATGTTTAAGCGCAATAGCTCTTTGTGCTTTGAACTCAGGAGTGTGCGTATTTTCAAGAACAATTTTTAAAAGCATGATAGCCTCTTCAGGTGAGTTATCCATTACTTCTTCTGCTTTTGAAGTTAATTCCTGAATTTTCTTTTTATCTAAAACGGCACCTGTACACACTACAAAACTTAGCTGTAGTATGATGATCATGACTAATCTTGAAAATAGCACGTGATAAGGCATTACTCTAACTATATTTACTTTATTGATGTTTATTTGATGGTAAATGTAACTATAAACTTACAGATTTATTTACAGTAGTTTCTTCCATAATGGTTGCCAATTTCATAGTTGCTCCCCGCCAACTGTAGTTTGACTTTACAAATATATAACCATTTTGGGCTATTGAGTTAGCAAAATCCTGATTTTCAATTAATTTTATTGCATGAGCTGCTACTTCTGCAGGAGTGTTACCTATTAAAATCTCTTTGCCTTCCCTGGCCATAAGTGCTGAATTGCATAGCGTAGAGGTAATACAGGGCAATTTCATTGACATTGCTTCAAGCAGCTTATTTTGCAAACCAGTACCCAGTTGCATTGGTGCCAGGAAAATTTTTGCCCCGGCATAGTATTTCCTGATGTCATCAACCCACCCGGTAACAATTACTTTATCTGATGCTAGTGCTTTAACCCTTGCATGAGGAGATGCACCAGCTAATGTTAATATAATTCCAGGGTATTTCTTATGTATTAGCGGTAACACCTTTTTTACCAAATATTCGGCGCAATCAACATTTGGAGGATATCCCATATTGCCTGTAAACACCAGGTCAGAAAATTTTGGAGTATCTAACTCTTTGAAATAGTCCTGATCAACGCCATTCGGAATTATTACAATTTGGTCCTTATTAGCATGAGGAATAAAATCCCTATCAGGAATTGAAATGATGGTCTTATTGTCAAATTTGTCAAATACAAAGTGCTCATACTTTTTCAACCTCTTTAATTCGAAGCTGAACAATACTTTCATCAACATATTAGCAGAAGGTATTCTACGCTCAACACCTTTTGAGAATACATCCTGGTAGTCTAATGTTTTAGGTATTTGGGTATTGAAGGCATAAGCAGCAGTGCGCAATAGTTGGCAATAGATATGGTCGGGTTTAACTTCACCAATAGTTTTGTTAACCAGTCTTTGAGCTCCTTTATTATAATAATAGCCTGCCTGTAATGGCCTACCATTAAAAACTGATATAATTAAATTCCAGATTACAGGTAGTATTTTCAGGCGATAAACGTGCACTGAACTACAATAGGGCTTTACCTTTTCCAGGTCATCATTTTTTACCTTATCATGGCTTAAGGCGATGAGGGTAATATCAAAGTGGGCTGAAAGAACTTTTAATTGATTGAAAGCTCTCAGCTTATCACCTTTTTCGGTTGGGAAAGGAAAGCGGGGCAGAATTACTAAAAGCTTCATTCAAAACAGTTAGGGTATTTTAATTAATAAGGCACCCTGACACTGCAAAGATATTGTTATTTCTGATTAATGTGCTGAATGTAAAAAGTTTCAAGTTGCATAATCAGTTTTTCATTGTCGTGATTTGAGATCACAAATTGTCTGGCTTCATTGCCCATTTGGTTAGCATAATCCTTATCAATAATGAGTTTATTAATAGCACTGATAAATTCCTGTTTTGATTCAGCAAGCAACAAATGTTTACCGTTTTCGCAGTTAATGCCTTCAGCACCTATTCTAGTTGTTATTATAGCACAACCTGCAAGCATTCCCTCAATAATCTTGATACGGATACCACTGCCTGAAAATAATGGTACTATCATTATTTTGTGTTTCCTCATATAGTTTAAGGCATCAGGCACTTCTCCATCCACAATTACACCATCTGTTTTCGTTTCCTTGATCCATCCGGGCATATTACGACCAGCAAGGTGAAAAGAGAGTTCTTTATGCATCATGAACACATCTGGCCATACCTGTTCAATAAACCACTTTATGCCTTCCTGATTAGGGAGCCAGTTCATTGAACCCAGGTGGAATAAAGTAGGATTGCCGGTTTCAGGCATCAAATCTTTCACACTACCTTGTGCCGAGGTGTTCACATAACTGGCAAACAAATTAGGTTGCAAGCCGAAAGGAATAGATATAACCCGATCAGAAGGAAGATACCCGGCAAAAAAATCAGCATCTTTATTTGTTATTGCAACAATCCCATTAACTTCTTTGATAGCTTTAAGTTCATAGTTTTTAAGGGTTATTGCCAGATGTTTAAGATACCATTTCTTAAGCAGGTTTTTTTCTCCTTTGTAAAGCCGTTGCCATATCAGGTGCTCAATATTATGTGCCCTTAGAATTACTGGTGCTTTTGAATATTTCCTGATTAAAGGTATATAGGGAGTGATAAAAAGCGATTCAAGTTGTATTACATCAAATCTTCCTGCTTTAAGTATTTTTTCAAGTGCATCAGCAAATGGCTTTGAAATAAACCTGTTTACATGATAAGAGCTTTGTGAGAAAAGATTGGCAAAAGCAGGCAAGGCACGCACCTTCAAATCAATATAAACCAGTTCAATGTTTGTATTCCTTTTGTAGGCTTCAGGTATTGATTCCAAATCAATGTTGTACTTATGGCTATTAATTGCCAGCACTTTAACTTTATGCCCGGCATCAAGCAGTCCTTCAATAATTGCATTCATTGCAATTGGCCCACCTTCACCAGCCGGCCATGGCGACTTATTACAGATCAAGAGGATATTCATGCCCGTAATTTCACTTTTTAAGTCTTTGAATAAGTTTTGTAATTCTTCCAACCCAGGAATCTACATCAAATAAAGGCGAATCATTCGTGGCTTTATAGGTAAATAGAATACCAAGTGGCAAGAGTATAATTGATGAAAGCCACATTCCTAGAACTGGATCCATGGTTCCGGCTATGACCGACTTTTTACCGGTCATTGAAATTACGTGGTAAATAACAAAGAATACAACAGCAATTACCAGGGGCAGGCCTAACCCTCCTTTTCTAATAATAGCACCAAACGGTGCACCTATAAAGAAAAGCACAAGGCATGCAAATGATAAGGTAAATTTTAGATGCCATTCAACCTGATGTTTACGAATTAATTCACCTCGCTCATTTAGATCATTTTTTTCGTATTCAACATTTGTTCTGCCGTATCTTGAATTTGTAAGAGCCTTATCGATTACCTGAAGTTTTTCTTCTTTAGTCATATCCCTTAAGGCAAACAACCGATCACTAACTAATATGCCTGAATCAATGGGTATAAGAGAATCGGTCTGATCAATGAAATTATAAGCCAGCAGAGTAGTTCGTGCGATATGGTCAATCTTGATTTGCATTTCTTTTTTTAGAGAATCAGTAGAGAATTCAAGTTGATCAAGGTTAAGCATTTGATAATGATTTCTGAACAGGTTTTCATCTGTACGCATCATTTTAAAAGTTGAAAGATCAAACCGCCTGAACTGTTCGGAGAAGAATGTACGCTGGAATGGACGTTTCAGATCATTCTTACGGTCAATCTTTTCATCATAATTGTAGCCATTATATAAGGTCAGCTCGAGGAAATTCCTGTCATCACTCTGCACCATCTTTCCCCATTCAGCTTTTGTAACATTTGTATTCCCCGATCTGCTGGTATGGTCATAAATGATGACATCACGTATGGTTACTCCATCACTTTCCTTTTTGCCCACTCTCATAACAAAACCATCAATATCATCATAAAAAATACCTTCCCTGATATTCAGGGCGAGTTTTTGTTGCCTTACATCGTGGAGTATTGACCTGAATTTAAGATTGGAAATTGGGAGTACATTATTGGAGAAGAAAAAAGCTCCGATACTTATAAGAATTGATAAAACTACCAGTGGACGCATTACAGTGGACAAAGATACACCGGCCGATTTCATAGCAACAAGTTCATATCGTTCACCCAAATTGCCAAATGTCATTAACGACGACAATAAAATTGCGAGGGGCAAAGCGAGGGGAACAAATGTTGTTGATGCATAAAATAGCAAGTGCGCAACCACATGCCACTCAAGTCCTTTACCAACAAGATCATCTATATACTTCCATAAAAACTGCATCACCAGAATGAAGAGTGCAATAAAGAAAGTAAGAACCAGTGGTCCAAGGTATGATCGAAGCACCAACAGGTATATTTTTTTCACAGCCATTTATTTTTGCAAAAATACAATTATTAAGGAGTGTCTGCCTATTCAGAACCGGTTATGCTTATTCAAATAATTGTATATACCTGTAGAACGAAAATTTACAATGTTTCTTATGCAGATGTTCCAAATACTTCATTAAATTTGCCTGATCAACTAATTAATTATCCTGCGACTCATGCAATATATTGAGGTTAAAGACAAGCACTCTATCCGCGAATTTTTAGATTTTCCGAAATATCTCTACAGGAATGACCCCAATTGGGTGTGTCCACTTGACAACACTATTGAAGCTGTTTTTAACCCTAAGCAAAATGTATTCTTTACGCATGGGCAAGCTATTAGATGGATATTCAAAGATGAAGGTAAAATAGTTGGCAGGGCAGCCGCCTTCATTAATACAAAAAAGGCATACAACTTTCAGCAACCTACCGGTGGTATGGGCTTCTTTGAATGTGTGGAAGATAAGAATGTAGCTTTCTATATTTTTGACACTTGCAAAGAATGGCTGAAGGAACGCGGTATGGAAGCAATGGATGGACCTATAAATTTTGGTGAAAACGATAATTTCTGGGGATTGCTGGTTGAAGGGTTTACGCCTCCCAGCTTCGGTATGAATTACAACTTTCCATATTATCAGAATTTCTTCGAGGAATATGGGTTCAGGATGTATTTTGAGCAGGTAACCAACCACCTTAATATGCGGGAGCCTTTCCCTGAACGCTTCTGGAAGATAGCCGACTGGGTAAGACAACGACCGGGATATACTTTTAAGCACTTTACGTATAAGGAAGCTGATAAGTTCATAAATGACTTTAAGATAATCTATGATGACAGCTGGCAATTTCATGAGAACTTTACGCCTATTGATAAAGCCATGCTGCTCGAGCAGCTTAACGAAATAAAGCCAATTGCTGATGTTGAATTCATATGGTTTGCCTACCATGCTGATGAGCCTATTGCATTTATTGTAATGATACCTGATGCGAATCAAATACTTAAGCATTTTAAGGGAAAGATGGGATTATTAGGGAAACTTAAGTTTCTATACCTGGTGAAGAAGAATATATTTACACGCAGCCGGATCACTGTAATGGGTATAAGACCAAAATTCCAGAAGTCAGGTATTGAATCTGCTATATTCTGGCATTTGGATAAAGTAATGAAAGCCCGGCCTCAATATACCGAAGTTGAATTATCGTGGGTTGGCGACTTCAACCCAAAAATGATGCAACTGCATGAAGCTGTGGGTGGTAAGTTTGCCAAACGACATTATACTTATCGGTATTTGTTTAATTCACCCGGCTCAGACCAAAAGGCAACTGAAATTCCAAGGGATACCAAATCAAAAGTTGTTTTGTAGCATATTGGATAATTGGAAGTTCTAACTACATTTGCTTCATAAACTTGAACCTACTATTTCTAACTAAATCAAATATAATAAAAAATGAAAAAATCATTACTCTTAGGTGCAGCCTTAAGCCTTTGTCTTATGGCAGGTGCACAGCAACGTAATCTTTCGTCTACTTACAGGGCGGAAGTGCGTCCACTTGACAATGGACGTAACAACCCTGAATTGATCTCCAACAATAACCAGGGAGATGAATTTGGTGGATTATCAAACAACAGCAGGGATATTCTTAAAACACAGATTTCAACTTCTTCAAATGTTTATGGTATCTTTTCAATGGAACAAACTGTTCTTACTACTCAGCCTGACATTAACATGGTAACTTTCGGAAACCGCGCAGGTGGTGCAATGGGAGCTACAGGAAACGATCTTAGTGTTGCATGGTCAAATGATCTGGGTGCAAACTGGAATAACTTTGTAATCACACCCGGTGTTGCCAACAAGAACTTCCGTTACCCAAGTGTTGCTACATACAATCCAACAGGAAATACTGACCCGGCAAACATGTATGCTATTTTTAGCGGACCATACACAAATGCAGCAGGTTGGGAAGGACAGTATTTTGGAAGCGTTAAATTTGATGGAACAACTGACAAAGACATCACATTTGAAGTAAACGAACCTACTGTTTATATTAACCACATCAACATTGGACTTAATGTAACTCCTGAAGGCAGAGTGCACGTTGCATCACAGCGCTTGAATGGAACCGCCGCTGCTTATACCAGTGCAGGTTGGGAAATTCTCAATGGTAATTTCAATACTACTACCAACACTGTTGATTGGGAACTGCCAAGAGTTGTTGTTAATCCTATGTTAGGAGATGATAACAGAATTGATGCCAATAGTCTTGTATTTTCACCTGATGGATCAGTAGGTTACCTGGTATGTACAGGTGTTGACCTTGATGAAGCATACAACCCATACGGAGTTGAATGGCCTGTTGTTTACAAAACAACTGATAATGGTGAAACATGGGAAAAAACTGAACCTTTTGACTTTTCGCAGATCGGCATTTTCAATGAGATGCTATATCCAACCATTGCTAACCTTGACCTTGTTGTACCAAGATGGTACAATAAATGGGTAGGTGGAAACCGTAATAATGGTGCAACTGTTGACATGAACGGCAACCTGCATATCGCTGGAATTATACGCAGTACTAACTCAGTTCATCCTGATTCACTTAACTATTTCTATACAGCTGAACCTGTACTCATGTTTGATGTATTCATGAATGGTGATGGCACCTGGAATGCTCAATTTATTGATACAGTTAGAAGTGAAGTTGTTGAAGATACCAATCCATTTGGTATGGGGTGGGATCAACGCATACAAATGAGTCGCACTGATGATGGTTCTAAGATTTTTGTTAGCTGGGCTGATACTGATCCAACTCTTTGGGGAGGTGGTATGACAACTAACATGCAACCTGACATTTATGTATGGGCTTACAACATGGAAAACCACATGTACACTGCTGCAGTTAATAAAACAGCACTTGGTGATTACTGGGGTGATAACCTTTGGTTACATGCTGCTGATAAAGTTCTGCAATCAGGTACAGAGTATTTTATTCCTTTAACTACTTCTGCATCAACTACAACCGGTGGTACTCAGGATAACCCAATGAGCCACTATTATGTTAGCGGAATTGGCTTTAATGAAAACGAGTTTATTATTCAGGAAGTTGAAACTATCAATGCTATTTCAACTACTTCAGTATCACAAAACTATCCAAATCCATTTAACACTAACACCCAAATTAGCCTTACTTTAAACAAGAAAGCTAATGTAAGTATTGAAGTTTTCAATTTAGTTGGACAAAAAGTTATGGCTATTTCTCCACGCTCAATGGAAGCAGGAAATCATTCAGTTTCCATTAATGCTAATGGTTTGAATGCAGGTACATACATTTACACTGTTATAGCTAATGGTGAACGTGTATCACGTAAAATGAGCGTTAGGTAATTATACTTAATATTCAAAACTATTAAAAAAGCCGGCTAAGCCGGCTTTTTTATTTTTAGAGTAATTACCACATGAGTTACACTTCAAATAATTTATAATTCTAATTTTTCTCAGCAAAGTTTGGCCATATAATTGATTATCACTAAAAAGCCTGAATTTGCTGGGAACTCAAGCTTGTTTATTTTAGAACCTTTTATTTTCCGATGTTAAATTTGCTGATATTTCACAAAATCTTTCTAATGAAATGAATCTTTTGAAAAATATTAAGTATATTCACAGGCTATATTTCACATAATTGTTTAACCAAATTAAAAATTCCCATGAGAAAAATTTTACTTTTAAGTGCTGCTTTAAGCTTATGTCTTTTAGCAGTAGCTCAGCAACGTAATCTTTCGGACACTTACAAGGCCGAATTACGTCCTTTAGATAATGGGCGGGGTTATCTTGAAATGATCTCCAATAACGTTGAGGGGGATGAATTTGGCGGCTTATCAAACAATAGCAGGGATATTATGAAAACACTGATTTCTACTTCTGCTAATGTATATGGAATTTTCACAATGGAGCAAACCGTTTTAACTGCTAAGCCTGATCTCAACATGGTGGTTTTCGGTAATCGTGCCGGCGGTACTCTTGGAGCAACAGGCAATGACCTACGAGTCGTCTGGTCTAATGACCTTGGAGAAAATTGGAGTGATTTCGTCATTACTCCTGGTGTGGAAAATAAGTTTTTCCGTTACCCAAGTGTCAATACGTACAATCCTGCCGGTAATACTGATCCGGCAAACATGTATGCTATATTTACCGGTCCTTATACAAATGCAGCAGGTTGGGAAGGGCAATATTTTGGAAGCGTTAAATTTGATGGAACCACTGATAAAGACATCACATTCGAAGTAAACGAACCTACTGTTTATATTAACCACATTAACATTGGACTTAATGTAACTCCTGAAGGCAGAGTTCACGTAGCCTCACAGCGCTTGAATGGAACCGCCGCTGCATATACCAGTGTAGGTTGGGAAATACTCAATGGTACTTTCAATACTTCAACAAACACAGTTGATTGGGAACTGCCAAGAGTTACTATGGGGTTATGATATGACGGACCGCATGTACACATTCGCAGTTAATAAAACTGCATTAGGTGATTATTGGGGCGATAACCTTTGGTTGCATGCAGCTGATAAAGTTCTTCAGTCAGGAACTGAGTATTTAATTCCATTAACTACTTCAGCTTCAAGTACACCGGGCGGAACCCAAGATGATCCAATGAGTCACTATTATGTGAGCGGTATTGGTTTTGATGAAACAGATTTTGTTATCCAGGATGTTCACACAATTGACTACCTCCCAGAAGCATCAGTGTCACAGAACTTCCCAAATCCTTTCAATTCATCAACCTTAATCAATCTTACACTCAATAAGAAAGCAAATGTAAGTATTGAAGTTTTCAATTTGGTTGGTCAAAAGGTTATGTCAGTTTCCTCACGCTCAATGGAAGCAGGAACTCATTCAGTTTCCATAAATGCAAATGGTTTAAATGCAGGAACATACATATACACAGTAATTGCTAATGGTGAACGTGTTTCACGTAAAATGACAGTTAAGTAATACAATAGAATTTATAAAATGGAAGATCGGAATTTTCTCTAAATTTTTAACATAACTTATAATATATCAATATGAAAATCGCAAAAAAATTAGCAGTTGCTGCTTTGTTACTTGCAATTGGCATAATTGGAATGCCATCAATTGTCAATGCTCAGAAGGAATGCATAAGACAGTACAAAGTAACTATTACACAAGAATCATCTATTCCTTCCGGATGTACTGGGACTGTGCAAGTTACCGTTAATGGAACTGTATATTCAACTCCTTATGTTCAAGGACAATCTGAGTATTTCTTTCCTGAAGTAAACTCATACCCTCAAACTGTGTGTCCGGGTATTACTACATTGAGTTGTGGCATGAGTGCACAAAGCGTTGTTTGTAGTTCTCTTCAAACACGTATGCCATGCGGCACATATGATTTGTATTCAATATTTGTTGGACCTCCTTTAACAGATTAAGCAAGTTAAAAGTTAATTAAACACTTCAACTAGTTTGAGTTGTCACAATTTCATTAATGAAAAGTTCTTTCAATAAGAAGTGGTGATCAAAATCTCATCAGGCAGATGGTATTCTAACTTTTTGTTATTTAATGTGTTCTATAGAAAGAACTGAAAAAAGAGGCGGTTATTTACACTTCCTCTTTTTTTTATAGAAATATATTGCTATATTCGCAGCTGAGATTTTACATGTTTAACCAAATTTAAAAATCCAATGAAAAAACTTTTACTTTCATTAGTATCCTTATCACTTGTTGTGGGTGTGTCTGCTCAGAAGCACAGGGTTACATTCCCTAAGCACATGCAGAACATTGCCGTAACAAAGCAAGCTGCAATTGATGAAACTACCAATCTGCAGACAACAGTTAACCCTTATGTATCCAGAGCAGTTCCTCAAAATGAAACTGAAATTGGAGGTACAATCTATGACTTACAATCAAATGGAAGCAGTCCTTCAAATCGTTTAGAGGTTTTCTCTGATGGTACGGTAGGCGCAACCTGGAACCGTGGCACGGGACCAGCTGCTTATGCCGACCGTGGAACAGGTTACAATTATTTCAATGGCGCAGCTTGGGGGCCAGCTCCAACAAACCGTGTTGAAGTTGATCGTTCAGGATGGCCTGCATACTCTTCTTGCGGTGCTACCGGTGAAGCCTTCGTTTCACATATTTCTGGTACTACCCCTCTAAATTTCTATAAGAGAGATGTTAAAGGAACTGGCGCATGGATTCAAAGTACTATTCCTGCCCCTGCAGGTGCTTCTGGTCTATTATGGCCTAGAATGGCATCAAGCGGACCAAACCATGAAATACTTCATGTAATTGCTTTAACAGCTCCTGTTGCCAATGGCGGTACAATTTTTAATGGACAAGATGGTGCTATAGTATATGCCAGGTCAACTGACGCTGGTGCTACATGGTCAACACCTGTTGTTCTGCCAGAAATGACTTCTGACTATTATGTTGCTTTTGGTGGTGATTCTTATTCTCTAACTGCAGTTGGTAATCAGGTTGTAATACTTGTAACCGATAACTGGACAGACCTTTTTACATTGACTTCTGATGATAATGGTGAAAACTGGGAAAGAACTGTAATTTGGGAACATCCTATTCCACTATGGAATAACACTCCTTCTATCGATACAATATACTGTCCTGATGGTGCTGGTCATGCAACATTTGACCACAACGGAAAACTTCATGTAACTTTTGGTGTTAACCGCGGCCTTTTTGAAGAAGGTGGTACTGCTCCTAGCTGGTTCCCATTTGTTGATGGTTTAGCATACTGGAATGAAGATATGCCAACCTGGACAAATACTAATGAGCAAGCTCATATCCTTAACCCTGATCTTCTTTTTGAATCGGGTAATCTTATTGGATTCATGTCAGACTTAAATGGTAACAACGAGCTTGATTTTATAGGTTTTGAGATTGCCAATATTGGTTTGTATTATGTATCACCTACAAGTATGCCACAAATCATTGTTGACCAAAACAATAGTGTTTACGTTGTGTATTCCTCAGTTACTGAAACATTTGACAATGGTGCTCAACAATACAGACACTTATGGATGAACTATTCTAAGGATGGTGGCGCTACCTGGGAAGAACAAATACATCTTTCTGAGGACATTATCCATTTCCTTGATGAATGTGTATTCCCATCAATAGCTCGCGAAGAAGGTAGTGTTAGAGATTATATCCATGTTGTATACCAGGCTGATGCTGAACCCGGATTAGCTGTACGTGGTGATGAAGATCAACCTACAGAAAACGTTATTTATTATCTTCAGATTCTGAAACCAAATATTGGAGTAAACGATATGCCAGTTGTTGCTAACCAAATTCAGGTTTCTCCTGCATACCCAAATCCATTTACAAATACTACTTCTTTAAACTTAACTATGGCTCAGAGAGCTGATGTTTCAATTGAAGTTTATACTGTAACCGGACAAAAGGTTATGACTAAAACATACGGTACATATCCAGCTGGTATGTTCAAATTAGATGTTAATGCATCAGGTTTGAATTCAGGTATGTATATTGTAAAAGTAAAAGCTGGTGAGCAATCTTCAACTGCCAGATTTAATGTCTTATAATATATAACTCTCTGAAATTATAAATTATTCTTTGAAACAGGCAGATACGTAAGTCTCTGCCTGTTTTCTTTTTAGTTAAACATGACTAATTGAGGCAATCGTTTAGTCTCTAACTTTGTTTTAAAAGAATTGTTTACTACTTTTGAACTATCAATTAAAATCTTTAAAACCACTTCTATGAAAAAAATTTACATTCTGTCCTTACTACTTTGTTTTGGACTACTCTTAACTGCTCAAGAGCGGGTAAAAGTTTCTGAAAATCTAAAAAATATCGCGTCACCTGATCTTGGAGCTGTGCGTGATGGACTTGTGAATCCATTGAATCAAACAGTTAATCCTTATGTTAATTCAGGAAAAGCTATTGAAGAAGCCGAACTTGGATATACATTCTACGATTTGCAATCGAATACTTCAGCTCCTGCCAATAGATTTCATAGGTATGCTGATGGCACAATGGCAGGTGTTTGGACAAGAGGTATCAACACCTCTGGTTATGCAGACCGTGGTACCGGATATAACTACTTTAATGGAACAAGTTGGGCAGCTGCCCCAACTGCACGTATAGAATCAGTACGTACAGGATGGCCAACTTACGCACCTATGGGTAATGGTGAAATCGTTATTGCTCACCATGACGTTCAGGGTTTGGTAGTTAGCCGCCGTGCGACTAAAGGTACTGGTGCATGGACACAAAGTATCCTTGCCGGACCAACCGGAGCGGTTGATATTTCATGGCCACGTATGGTAAGTAGTGGTGATGACCATATGAATATTCATTTGTTGGCTTCAACATACGTTGCGTATCAGGGACTTGATCTTGCTTTACTTTATTATCGTTCTACGAACGGTGGAGAAACATGGGATATTCAACATCAGATTATACCAGGTATGGGATCAGACGAGAATGTTGGCTTCTCAGGGGATACCTATTCATGGGCTGAACCTATGGGCGATAACCTCGCATTCGTTGTAGGCGACAACTGGAACGATCTTTTCGTTATGAAATCAACTGACAATGGTGATTCATGGGAGAAGATAGTTATTTGGGAACATCCATACCCAATGTGGAACAATACACCTGCAGATACGTTCTATTGCCCTGATGGTGCTGCACATGCTGCATTTGACCAGAACGGTAAATTACATGTAGTTTTCGGTGTAAACCGTGCTATGTTTGAAGAAGGTGCTACTGCCCCAAGCTGGTTCCCATTTGTTGATGGTGTTGCATATTGGAATGAAGATATGCCAACATGGACTGATGGAGATCTCAATGCTCTTGACCCTAATGCATTATTTGAAACCGGTAACCTGGTAGGTTGGATGCAGGATATCAATGAGAATGGAGAATTAGATTTTATTGGCTGGGATATATCAAATATCGGTCTTTATTATGTTAGCCCTTCAAGTATGCCTCAGATTGCTATTGATGAGAATGGATACATTTATGTAGTCTATTCAAGCCTTACTGAAACATATGACAACGGATCACAACAATACAGGCATATTTGGGCCCGTGGCTCAAGTGATGGTGGAAATACCTGGCTAGACTTCTATGACCTGAACAATGACATTATTCACTTGCTTGATGAATGTGTTTTCCCAACAATAGCAAACCGCACTTCAGATGATAGAGTTCATCTTATTTATCAGGCAGATAATGAACCCGGTTTAGCAGTGAGAGGTGATAGTGACACTCCATCAGAAAACATTATTTATTACGCCGAATTTGACAAATATCATGTCATTAATATAGGTGTAAATGATATCAAAGTTCCTGATTTTACTGTTTCACAAAACTATCCTAATCCATTTACCGGAACAACCGAGATTGGAGTTTCACTGAAGAAAACCTCCTCTGTTGAAGTTACAGTTAGTGACCTTTTGGGCCGTCGTGTTATTTCTATTCCATCAGCGGTATATCCCTCAGGTGAAATTGCAATCCCTGTTAATGCACAATCACTAACCAAAGGTATCTATACTTATACTGTTACAGTTAATGGCAACAGCATCACCAATAAGATGATTGTTGAATAAGCTGATATTAGTCTGGAAAGAAGCATAATAACTGGTTTTTTCCAGTATTATACATGCTAAAAATCAAGCCCCTGAAGCCTCAAATCTTCAGGGGCTTATTTGTTTATGAAATGAAACAACATTTGTTATGATGTGTTTAGTTTGTATAGGTTTATAAATTAACTATCTCTTAAAACTAAAAATATCGACAAGATGAAAAAATTTTACCTAATCTCGATGATGGTAGCCATAGGCTTACTATCATTAGCTCAACAAGTACCGATTCCGCTCAACAATGTAATGGCTCCCTATTACAATTCTTCACGTGACATTGTATTGCCTTTTATGCAAGCACCAAATAATTATGTGCATTCAGTGGCGGCATACAATGAAACAGTTCTTGGTACCACATACTGGGATCTTCAGTCAAGTAATTCAGCACCACCAAATCGCTTTTATGTTTATGAAGGCGGAACAATGGCTGCCGTTTGGACAATGGGCATGGGAACAGGTGATAGCTACCTTGATCGTGGTACAGGGTATGCATTCTTTGATGGCTCATCCTGGAGTGCTATGCCAACCCAACGAATAGAAACCCAGCGTACAGGCTGGCCCTCCTATGCACCTGCCGGAACAGGTGAAATTATTGCCGCTCATCATAATTCAATGGGCATTGTTATCAATCACCGACCAACCAGAGGCACTGGTGATTGGATAGAGTACTTACTTGGAAATCCTGATCCTTCGCTGGTTCTATCATGGCCCCGATTGGTAAGCAATGGCACTGATAAATCAACCGTTCACATGCTGGTGAATACGTATAATGCCTACAACGGACTAGATCCTGCAATACTTTATTACAGGTCAACTGATGCTGGTCTTACCTGGGAAACACAAGCCCGAATTATCGAAGGAATGACTTCAACTGATTTTTATGGTTTGAGAAGTGAAACATATGCATGGGCTGAACCTATGGGTAATAACCTTGCCTTTGTAGTTGCTGACAGATGGAATGACTTATTTATCATGAAATCAACTGACAATGGTAATACTTGGCAAAAAATAACAGTTTGGACACACCCATATCCTATGTGGAATGGCACTGCAACTGAAGCCTTCTATTCACCTGACGGAGGTGCCAGCTTAGCATTTGACAATGATGGACAATTACATTTGGTGTTTAGCATCAACAGAACTCAAATGATGCAAGGCGCCACCAATGCCAGTTGGTTTCCCTTTGTTGACGGTATTGCTTATTGGAAAGAAGGGATGCCCACCTGGAATGATGGAAGCATGACAGCTCTTCATCCGTCTGCATTGCAGGAGTCAGGTAATCTGGTTGGTTGGGTACAAGATCTTAATGAAGACGGTCAAATCAATTTGGTGGGTAATAGTGCCTCAAATCTTGGAAACTACTTTGTAGGAATGTCAGCCATGCCACAGCTAACAATAGATGACCAGAACAGACTATTCCTGGTTTATTCCGGTATAGCTGAAGGGTTTGATAATGGAACTCAGATGTTCCGTCACTTGTTTGCAAGGTCATCAATTGATAATGGCGAAACATGGACTCCAGTAATTCACTTGACTGATAGCGCTCAAAATCTGACTGAAAATGTATTTCCTACGCTCGCACCATGGTCAGATGAGAATATACACCTGATATTCCAGGTGGATGAAGAACCCGGACTTTCAACCCAGGGTGAATTTGATGATCCTACTGTAAATTCAATTGTTTACATGCAGGTACCCAAATCTGTTATGGTAAGTACTTCATCAATCGAAAATCATGGCTTTAGTGTATCGCAAAACTATCCTAATCCATTTAAAGGCATAACTACTTTCACCTTTAGTCTTGAAAAGGCAACCAATGTTAGCCTCAATATCTATGATATCACGGGAAAACTGATGAAACAGGTGCCTGAAAAATTGTACAACTCCGGCAACCATATGCTTCAAATAAATGCATACGACCTTGCCGAAGGAATTTATACTTACACATTTATTTTTAACGGACAGACTATTTCTAACAAGCTGATCGTTAAATAGTTGTTAGTTTCAGTTTGAAATAACTTTAACTAACTTAGATGTTAGTATTAAAAGAAAGAAAGAGAGATGAAAATTCATCTCTCTTTCTTTTTAATTTCCTCGAATTCTCTTTTTTATTTTCCTTGAATTCTCTGGTTTCCTTGAATTCTCTAATTGGGCTCCCTGAACACTCTATTTGTTACCTAAATTGGCATCAGTGAAGCCTTTGAGGGAATGTTTAAAGAATCGAGCTTTCGTCCTAAATCAAGTCTTAGTTTAGTGTAATCAGCCATAAGCTCTTTTCTTACAGGGATTGAGGGTGGTGATTCAACTTTAAGAGGATCAACAGGGGTGCCATTCTTATAAAAGCGGAAATCAAGATGTGGCCCTGTAGATAATCCTGAGCTACCAACATAGCCAATTACCTGGCCTTGTTGAACTCTGGCCCCTTGCCTAATACCCGGACCATAACCACTTAAATGCAAATAAGCAGTTGTATAAGTTGCATTGTGTTTTATTTTGACCATTCGGCCTGCACCACCGGCATACCTGACATCGGTAACAGTTCCCATGCCAATAGAGTGCACCGGTGTGCCTTTTGGTGCTGCATAATCAACACCATGGTGTGGTCGCCTGATTCTTAATACCGGATGAAGCCTGCTATGTGAAAAATGAGAACTTATCCTTGAAAATTTTAACGGCGATTTAAGGAATGCACGCCTTAGGCTTTGTCCCTTTTCATCAAAATAGTCAGGGATATCATTCTGCACATATCTAAAGGCAAAATTGTCCTTGCCATTGTGATTGAACCGGGCTGTAATAATATTGCCCAAACCTATTGGCTCGCCATCAACAAATAACTCCTCATATAATGCTGTGAAATTATCACCTTTCTGTATCCCATAAAAGTCAATTGTCCAGGCATAAATCTCGCTTAAGGCAATCGTTAAATTTGGATTGGCATTCATCTCTTTCATAGTATTCCAAAGAGATGAAGTTATAGTACCGGATGCAGTTTTTATTCTTATTTCAATCTCTTTTTCACCAGCGTGAACATGCAATGAATCACCGGCCTCAAATACTATATATTTGGTCGGACTGCTCTCATAAATGAAATAGTGTGCTTTATTGACTGAATCAGTGGTAAGAAGAACGGTATATTTATTACCTGCCCTTATTTTTCTTACATCAAATATTCCTGCAGCATTTTGAACCAGTTGCTCAATAGAGCCCATATCAAGATTATACTTGAGCAGTATTGTTGACAAATTCTCGTTTGCCTTTACTTCATCTTTTATCACCATAAAAGAGTCAACAACTATCCCATATTCAATAATAGGTTCAGGAATATACTCGTTTTCGGCTTCAGGAGCTTCATGTAACCCTGTGTAATAGTAATCAAGGCCGAAAGCGAGTGAAACAGCAATAAGTAGTATTACTGCCGTGGCTAAAATTCTCTTTTTGGTAAAGTATTTTGTCATTGGGTTGTTTCTAGTTTTTGCATAGCAACCTCGTAGCCCGCTTCTAATGCTTTCAGGTTAATTGCAACTATTTCTTCTCCTTTACGGCCAAATATGGCACGAATTGCGTTTTGCAAATCTTCATACGAAATATCGAGAAAAGGACAAGCTGCACCTAAAATCACCATATTAGCTGACTTAGGTGACCCTAATTCTTTTGCAATTTCATCAGCATCGAGGGCAATTTGGTTTGGTAATGATTGAATTTCAGTCATGATACTATCCATTGACGGATAGTTCCTTATGTTTATATACGGTTTTGTATTGGTAATAAGCCATCCATTGGCAGAGAGCATGGGTAAGTAACGCAATGATTCCATAGGCTCAACTGAAATGATCATATCTGCTTTGCCCTGTGGTATAAGATCAGATGCGATTTCACGGTCAGAAATCCTGAGATTTGATTGTACATCTCCGCCTCTCTGGCTCATTCCATGGACTTCAGCTTGCTTAAGGTGTAAGCCTGCATTCAGAGCTGCTGTTCCAATAGTTGCTGCAATAGATAAGATTCCCTGACCACCGACGCCTGCTAGTATAATATCTTTTTTCATGAGTTATGCCTTAATAGATTGAGTTACTGATTTTTTCTTTTCTTCACGTATTCTGCGGGTTACAGTTTGTATGCACTCCCTGCGTGGGATAATAACTGAAACGCCGTTGTAACTAATCTCCCTCTTCATTATTTCGAGGTTTTCCTCATGATATTTTGGCGATGGATTCAGAATATGAATATGATTCTCTTCTACTCCAAGCGCCAGGCATATAGCTTCAATTTTTCCAAGTGCCGCTGAATCCTGTCCACCTGTCATACCTGTTGTTGCGTTATCAAGAATCATTACAGTAATATTCGATTTGTCGTTAACAGCATCAAGTAATCCTGTCATACCTGAATGCGTGAAAGTTGAATCACCAATAACTGCTACTGACGGAACTAAACCTGCGTCGGCTGCACCTTTTGCCATAGTAATAGAAGCGCCCATATCAACACAAGAATTAATAGCATCAAAAGGTTCCATTGCTCCGAGCGTATAGCAACCTATATCAGCAAATACTCTGCCTTTTGCATAAATTGAGAGTGCTTCGTTCAATGCATTATAACTGTAAATATGCGGGCAACCCTTACAGAGTGAAGGCGGACGAGCAGCAACAATTTCTGGAATATCTTTTCCATACGTATCCTCAAGTCCTAATGCACGTGCAACTATGTTGGGGTTTAATTCACCATCACGGGGAACAGTTCCATCCAGCCGGCCTTTAATTTGCTTTCCATTATTCATGAAACCTCTCAGTAACTCCTCAACAATAGGATAACCATCTTCAAGTACCAAAATTGAATCACAACTCTCATAGAATTCTTTCAACATTTTTTGAGGCAGAGGATATTGACCAATCCGCAGTATTGGATGCGGAACTACATGATCCTCGAAGTTCTCTATCAGGTAATTGTAAGCAAGGCCACAAGTGATGATACCCATTTTCTTGTCAGCATGGTCAATAAGTTGATTGAAAGGTGAGGTTTCAGCTCTTTCAATAAAGTTTTGCTGGTTTGCCAGTAGGTGTTTGTATTGACGCCTGGCAATTGCAGGAAGCAATATAAACTGCTTTGGATTAGAAGGTAACGATATTTCATTTTGGCTAACAACCTGTTTTCTAACAACACCTGAACGTGAATGTGCCAGGCGGGTTGTGACACGCATAAGTACAGGTATTTTAAATGCCTCACTTAATTCAAAACCATAATGGACCATATCATAAGCTTCTTGCTGATTGCCGGGCTCAAGGATAGGTATCATTGCAAACTTACCGTAAAAGCGGGAATCTTGCTCATTTTGCGAAGAATGCATTGAAGGATCATCAGCGGCCAGCACTATTAAACCACCGTTTGCTCCGGTGATAGCTGAATTTATGAATGCATCGGCGGCAACATTAAGGCCCACATGTTTCATGCAAACCATAGCTCTTTTACCGGCATATGACATGCCAAGAGCAGTTTCCATAGCTGTTTTTTCATTTGCACCCCATGATGCTTTGATTTTTCCTGATTTTGCCTCTTTCGAATGCATTACATATTCAGTAATTTCAGTTGAAGGAGTTCCGGGATAAGCGTATATGCCTGAAATACCGGCATCTATTGCCCCCTGAGCAATTGCTTCATCGCCTAACAATAGTAATTTTTGCATTATTTATAGTAGTTTTGATTTCTGGTTTGAGGTAACTCTGTGGGCAAAATTACTAAATTGAAATGAATTGCTTCCTATAAAAAGGCATAACTTCGCTGTTATAATCATCTTTAACTTGTTACTTATAAATGAATTTCCTGGCACATCTTTTTCTTGCAGGCGACGACCCTGAAAACATTATTGGTAATTTCATTGCTGATCATGTGAAGGGCAGTGCAATTGACACATACAGCCAGGGCATTATTAAAGGTATCAGGTTTCACAGGGCAGTTGATGAATTTACTGATAACAATGATATTGTACATGAGGCTGTTGTAAGGCTTCGGCCTGCTTTTAAAAAGTATGCCGGTGTTGTTGTTGATATGTACTATGATCACTTTCTGGCTAATGCCTGGGATGACTATTCAAATGAAGAATTGATTGATTTTACCCGGCGAATGTTTGAGGTTATTAAATCATCACATCATTTACTGCCTGCACGGTCAAAATATATTTTACCATACATGATGGCTGATAACTGGTTACTGAATTATAAATACTTCGAAGGCTTGCACAGGGCATTAAGTGGAATCTCCAGACGCACTAAATTTGAGTCAAATCTGGAGAATGCAGTTGAAAACTTAAAAGGTGACTACGAATATTACAAAAGATCTTTTAATCAATTTTTCCCACAATTGATTGAATTCAGTCAGATTCACAAATAGATATACACTTGCATGTATGTTTTATAACCCTTCTGTATGATCATCATTATAATGTATAGTATCTTTTGGCCGATGCTATAACCGGGGGTACGTCGTTTAATTGAAAATTATTTTCACAATTACTTTGCAGATTAAAATATTTTGCCGTTCTTTGCAGTCCGAAAAATTAAACCGCATAAGATAATCTAGTCATGTCAAGAATTTGCGAAATCACAGGTAAAGGAATGATGGTGGGTAACAAGGTTTCCCACTCCAATATAAAAACTAAACGTAGGTTTTACCCAAATCTGCAAACCAAGAAGTTTTACATCCCTGAAGAGGATGCCTGGATCACATTAAAAGTATCTGCCGACGGTTTACGTCATATTAGCAAGAAAGGCATAAGTGCTTGTCTTAAAGATGCTATTGCTAAAGGCTTTATCATCAGGTAAGTATCCAGCTAGAAGAAATTAAGCTGTTGTTTTTTAGCAACAGCTTTTTTTTATGTCTATATAAGTGTTTTCTTTGTTTAGGAATAAAGAATATTAACTTTGCTAATAATCAATTGGCCACTGAAATCACTGGTGTGTTGATTGCTGATATCTGACAATGGAAATAGCCATCGTATTTGTGCTTATCCTTTTTAACGGATTCTTCGCTTTATCAGAGATAGCGTTGGTATCATCGCGTAAAAGCAAATTGGAGAACCTGGTTTCTGCTGGAAGCAGGGGTGCGAAGGCAGCCCTCAAATTATTAGAAAAGCCCGACAACTTTCTTTCTGCCGTTCAGGTGGGCATAACACTTGTGGGAATTGTTACAGGAGCTTTTGGTGGGATAGCTATTGCAGAGAAAGTTGCGCCATTGTTCATAGTTGCTGGCATTGCTGAAGAATCAGCCTACCGTGTTGCACTTGTAATAACCATTATAATTATTACTTATCTCTCAATTGTAATAGGAGAATTAGTACCAAAAACTATTGCATTAAGTAATCCTGAAAAAATAGCTTCCGGGGTGGCTCCTATAATTAGCATATTCACTGCTGTTTTTTACCCGTTTGTCAGATTCCTGGCTATTTCAACACGCTTTGTAAATTCATTACTGGGTATTGAAAAACAATCTTCAAGTGTAAGCGAGGCGGAGTTAAAACAATTACTTCGAACCGCTTCCCGCGAAGGAATCATTGGGCATGAGCAGAATGTTATGCATGAGAAAGTTTTTCATTTTGCTGACAAGAAAGCTCGTCATATCATGACGCATCGACTTGATGTTGAATGGATTGATCTAAATGCACACCCTGATGAGCTTCAAAAGGAGATAATTTCAGCCCGTCATAGTCAATTACTGGCTTGTCATGATGATATTGACAATTTTGTAGGATTTCTTAATGTCAAGGAATTTCTGATTAAAAAATTGGTTGCAAAGTCTATCAAGCCAGAGGATTTACTGAGTGAACCTTTGATATTTCCTGAAGCGGCAAGTGCCAAAATGGTGCTGCAAACAATGAAGGAAAAGAAAATCAACATTGCCGCAGTAGTTGACGAATATGGGATGTTCCAAGGCATTCTTACAGTACATGACATGATGGAGAATTTGCTCGGCGACATGCCTGACAAGGAAGACATTATGGAGCCACCTATTATAAAAAGAGGTGACGGATCATTTCTTGTAAGCGGTGTAACGTCAATTGGTTCGGTTGCTGAGTTATTCGACGATTTTGATATTGACTTTGAGAAAATTGAATATACTACCATTGCCGGTTTAGTATTTGCACAAACTCAAGGTATGCCACAAACTGGGGATAAATTCAATTTTGGTAATTACGTCATTGAGATTGTAGATATGGACGGAACTAAAATTGACAAGCTTATTATTAGCAAGGAAGACGAATAAATAATCAGTTTTTATTGGATGATATTATAATGAACATCCCTTCGTTACAGGGACTAGAAGGTTGTGTATAGTACTATTTTTCTATCTTTGCGCAATACTTTGGCAACAAAGCGTTATATCTGATTATCGGAAGTTTACATTTTATGCACACACATCTATACCGAATATTCTGTTCTGTTGTAGTTTCCCTGATTTTACTTATAAGCGCTTCCGTAAGCAATGCCCAGGAATTTGGTGAGATATATGGTGTAATCCTTGATGAATCAAACAATCCTGTTCCGTTAGCTAATATTTCATTTTCTGATCAAAAAGGTGGTACCATTTCAAAAATGGACGGTACCTACCAACTTAAAATACCCGCAAACAAGGAAATAATTGTGGCATTCTCGTATGTTGGTTACAATACTTCATATATGAGAATCAGAATTAAAGCTGGCGAGCGGAAAGAACTTAATCGTAAACTAACTCCATCAACCACCGAATTGCCCGGATTTGTCATCACTGATGAAAAAATACGATCCAGTACTCTAACTCCACTTGACCCACGCCTGGCTACCAGCATTCCAACCGCGTCAGGAGGATTGGAGGCACTTATTAAAACTCTCCCAGGAGTTTCGTCAAATAACGAACTTAGTTCACAATACTCTGTTAGAGGAGGAAATTATGATGAAAACCTGGTATATGTTAACGATGTAGAAATCTATAAGCCATTTCTCGTCAGATCAGGTCAACAAGAGGGATTAAGTTTTCTTAATTCTGATCTGGTTTCTTCTATACTCTTTTCTGCAGGGGGCTTCGACGCAAGGTATGGTGATAAAATGTCGTCAGTACTTGATATAAAATACAAGCGTCCAACCGTAACCGCCGGTTCGGTGAGTGCAAGTTTACTGGGTGCTTCACTCCATCTTGAAGGGTCTTCCACCGACCGGCGATTAATGTATCTAGTTGGTTTTAGAAATAAATCAAACCAATACCTACTAAAAACCCTGGAAACAAAAGGTGATTACAAGCCGTCATTCACTGATTTGCAGGGAATGGTTATGTTTGAAGCAAATCCTAAACTTGAATTTAGTGTTTTTGGTAATTATGCCCGAAACCATTACAGTATCATCCCTTCATCACGAGAAACAAGCTTCGGAACCATTAATGAAGCGCTACAATTGAAAGTTTATTTTGACGGCAGTGAAACTGACAGGTTCATAAACAATATGGGTGCTTTCACTACAAACTATAAGCCTAACGCCGACCTGTCACTCAAGCTTACTTTTTCATCATTTCAAACAATTGAAAGTGAAACATTTGATATAACCGGTCAATACTGGATAGGCAATCTTGAAACTGACCAGGGGAGTGATAATTTTGGTGAGATGCTCGAAGCTAAAGGAGTTGGAACATATCACAACCACGCGCGTAATTATCTTGATGCACGGGTTTCAGCAATTGAGCACAGAGGAATTTACACCCGCACATCTTCAACTATGATTTGGGGGGTGAAATATCAGATGGAAAGTGTAAATGACAGATTGAATGAGTGGGTAATGAATGACTCTGCCGGGTATACATTACCTTCTTCACCAGGCATACCTGGTGCACCCGGTAATCAATCTGACATTACATTGCAGGATATAGTAAAAACAACAATATCACTTAGCTCTGCCAGATCCTCAGGTTTCATACAAAATTCATGGGAAATTGATAATGAGACGGGGATGTGGAATATCACACTTGGAGCACGGGGTAATTATTGGGATGTAAACAAACAATTGTTAATTAGCCCCAGAGGTGGTGTTTCTTTCAGGCCCGAATGGAAAAAAGACATGGTGTTCAGGTTTTCATCAGGCTTATATTATCAGCCACCTTTTTACAGGGAATTACGTAACAAACTTGGAGTACTCAATAAAGATCTTAAAGCTCAATCATCAATACATGTGGTGTTTGGAACAGATTATAATTTCACTGCCTGGGGACGTCCATTCAAGTTTACTGGCGAAGCATATTACAAATACCTTCAAAACCTGGTTCCTTATGATGTTGACAATGTACGTATCCGTTATTATGCTACCAATAGTGCGAAAGGCTATGCTACAGGAATCGACTTCAAGGTAAATGGTGAATTCGTTAAGGGCGTTGAATCATGGGCAAGCCTCTCGGTCATGCAAACCCGTGAGGATATTGACGGTGATGATTATTACGACTATTATAATGATGAAGGAAAAAGAATCATCCAGGGATTTAGTTTGAATGATGTTGTTGTTGACAGTTCGTTGGTGACACGCGGTTATATTCCACGACCAACAGATCAGCGTCTTACCTTTGGGTTGTTTTTCCAGGACTATCTTCCCAGGAACCCAACATACAAAATGCATTTAAACCTGTTGTTTGGCACTGGATTGCCATACGGACCTCCTGGTTCTGTTAGATCAAGGAATATGCAACGTATGCCTGCTTTCCGAAGGGTGGATATAGGTTTCTCAAAGCAGTTTCTGGGCTCAGCAAAATATTCGGAGAATAATAAACGCAATTATTTGCACTTCATCAACGATGCATGGATCAGTCTTGAAGTGCTTAACCTCTTGCAGGTTAACAACACCATATCTTATGTATGGGTCAAAGATGTAAATAACAGGCAGTACGCAGTTCCGAATTACCTTACTCCCCGCCAGTTGAATCTTAAAGTAGTAGTAAACTTCTAAGTTACACTATAGAATTAATTAGTTAATGTGCTTAAGTGACATCTACTATACAAATACAGTAGACGTAGAGTAAATGTATTTAGAATAGTAATATTGCACTTTTCAAAATAAATTCGCAAAAGCTGTGTTATTTTAAAAAAAATGCTTAATTTTGCACACCTTTTTAAGGGAAGTCTGTCCGATGGTGTAATGGTAACACGTCTGATTTTGGTTCAGAAGACTCCAGGTTCGAGCCCTGGTCGGACAACTGGAATAATCATGTCACCATAAGGCGCTAAGTGACGATAGAGACGGTGAAAGGATGTTGAGGGGGCTTTTTTGTCCCCTCTTTTATTCAGTATAACAAATGATACAAGCAAACGAATTACAAAAAAAGATAGAAGAGCATCTGCAAGATACTGATATTTTTGTTGTAGATATAAAGGTGAAGGCAGGAAACAACATCACGGTTTTGCTAGATAGGGATTCGGGCATAAAAATTGATGATTGTGTTGCAATGACCAGGTTTATTGAATCAACATACGACCGTGAAGTTGAGGATTACAATCTCACGGTTGCTTCAGCCGGTTTAGGCCAGCCATTAAAATTGCTTCGACAATACCTAAAGATTATAGGCAAACAGGTTGAGGTTGAATATATTGACAAAACCATAGTCAAAGGAACACTGCTGGCTGCGGATAATGAAAAAATCAGAATCAAAACTGTTTCCAAAATAAAGAAAGAAATTCTGGAGCAGGAAGTTGAAATAAATCTTACTACTCTTAAAAGCGTTAAGGAAGTTATATCTTTCAAATAACTGATAATTTATCTTTCAAGAATTATTTAAAAACAAATGGAACATATCAATTTAGTCGAAACTTTTTCCGAATTCAAAGAATTCAAAAACATTGACCGTGAAACAATGATGCGAATCATTGAAGACGTATTCAGGCACATGTTGACAAAAAAGCATGGTTCAGACGAAAACTTCAATGTAATCGTGAATATTGACAGGGGTGACCTTGAGATTTGGAGAAATCGTGAAATTGTTGAAGATGGCGAAGTGGAAGATGAAAACAGGCAGATTGCCTATTCTGACGCTATAAAGATTGAGCCCGACTTTGAAGTTGGTGAGGAAGTCACTGAAGAGATCAAAATGAAAGATTTTGGCCGACGCGAGATTCTTACCATCCGCCAAAACCTCATGTCGAAGATCCAGGAATACGAAAAAGATAATATTTTCAAAAAATATAAGGAGAAAATTGGTGAAATAATCACAGGTGAAGTATATCAGGTTTGGAAAAAGGAAATTCTTGTACTCGACGATGAGTATATTGAGTTAACGCTGCCACGAGCTGAGCAAATACCATCGGATTTTTACAGAAAGGGTGATACAGTAAGGGCTGTTGTTTCTAAAGTTGATATGCGTAACAACACCCCGGTTATTGTATTATCACGCACTTCACCTGCCTTTCTCGAGCGTTTGTTTGAGCAGGAAGTACCAGAAGTATATGATGGACTAATAACCATCAGGAATATTGTTAGAGTACCGGGTGAAAGGGCGAAAATTGCCGTTGAGAGTTATGATGATCGTATTGATCCGGTAGGCGCTTGTGTAGGTATGAAAGGTTCAAGAATTCATGGTATCGTTAGGGAACTCAGAAATGAGAATATCGATGTCATTAATTTTACTTCAAATCCGTCTTTATATATTACCCGCGCACTTAGTCCTGCAAAAATTTCATCCATTTCAATCAATGATGCCACTAAGAGAGCTGATGTGTTCATGAAACCTGATCAGGTGTCACTTGCCATTGGAAAAGGTGGTTATAATATTAAGCTTGCCAGCAAGCTTACCGGATTTGAGATTGACGTATACAGAGATACTGAAGTTGACAATGAAGATGTTGACCTTCAGGAATTCTCAGATGAGATTGATCAGTGGATTATTGATGAGCTAAAGGCTATAGGATGTGATACAGCGCGAAGTGTACTCGATTTGAGTATTGATGAGCTTGTTACACGAACTGACCTTGAGGAAGAAACAATAAAAGAAGTTGTTAAGATTTTGCGGGCTGAATTTGATTAGGCTGTTTGTGAATACTACAAGACGACTCTGATAAACAGTACTAAAACACTACCTGCACGGCTTGAATAACTTTATTAGCTTAATTTTACAGAAAATCCGCCATAATAGGTGGAAACAAACATCAGATTACAATATGGCAGAAACGAAAAGCATAAGGCTGGGGAAAGCAGCGCAAGAGTTTAATGTTGGGGCACTCACTATTGTCGAATTCCTAAATAAAAAGGGGATAAAAATCGACAATAACCCCAATACCAAGCTTGGCCCTGAGGTTTACGCTTTGCTGGTTAAGGAGTATTCTACTGAGAAAACCGTAAAGGAAACTTCAAAGCGAATTGAACTCGAGTATACACAGCACAGAAGTATCTCAATTGCTGACAAGAAACATGCTGCAGATGAGGAGGAAGCAGAAATCCAGCGGGAGGAATTGTTCATCCGTAATATGCCTGTTGACAATCGTACCACAAAACAGCAACCGCCAAAGGAAAAAGTCGATGCAGGCAAAGAGGTTAGTGAACCTGTTGAGAAGAAAATTGAGCCTGTAGTTGAGCCAATTCAGGAACCAGTAAAGGAAATACCAAAACCAGTAGTTGCAGAAGATAAGCCTGAAGTTAAGGAAGTGGAACCTACTCCTGCAAAAGAGCATAAACCAGCTGAGCCTGTAGAGGAGCCTATATCAGAACCTGTGGCAGTTAAAACTGCTGAGCCTGAGCAAAAACCTGTTGAACCTGGTGTAGAGGAATCCAGAGAGGAGACAACTACTGCCGAAGAACAAAAACCTGGTAGAGGTATTAAGGTTCTTGGAAAGATGGACTTGAGTACTCTCAAGAAACCAAAGAAAAGCAAAGAGGCTAAAAAGAAAGAACAACCGGAAGAAGTTGAAACAGCACCAGTTGCTGAAGTGCAACCAGAAAAAGAAATTACAACTGCACCAGTTGAAGATAAGCCCGTTCAGGAAACTATAGAACAGGAAACTCAGAAAGAGGCAGTTCCTGAAGTGACTGCTGAAACACCTGCTGCACCGGAAACTGAAATCAAGCCTGAGCCTAAAGTTGAGCGGGAATCAAATTTCCTGAAAACAGAAGTTAGAAAACTTGAAGGTGTTACAATATTAGGCACTATGAAGCTTCCTGAACCACGGAAAATTGAGCCTAAGAAACCTGTGGCTTCATCATCAGATGATTCACTGAAATCAAAAAAGAAGAAGCGGAAACGCATTAAGAAGCAGGGTGAGGGATTACCTCAAGCCGGTGATAAACCAACAGATCAAGCAAATAAACCACAACAAGGCACTGGTGGTCAGCCAGGCCAGAAAGGGCAGTTTAACCGTCCTCAAGGTGGAGGTGGTGCTCCTCAAAAGCCTGGAAGCAGAGATAGAAGAGGACCCGTGCGTCGTGATGTTCCTAAGGTTGAATTATCACCCGAAGATATTCAGAAGCAAATAAAGGAAACCCTTCAAAGGTTAAGCAGTGGTGGTAAATCAAAAGCATCTAAACATCGACGTGAAAAAAGAACAATTGCTAGCCAGCATTTAGCAGAGGAGGCAATTAAGCGTGCTGATGAGCAAAAAACCATCATGGTAGCTGAGTTTGTTACAGCTAATGAAATTGCAAATTTGATGAATGTACCTGTAAATCAGGTAATCTCAACATGCTTATCATTAGGTCTTTTTGTTTCTATTAATCAAAGACTTGATGCTGAAACAATTGTTGTAGTTGCTGATGAATTTGGATTCAGCGTTAAATTTGTTGGTGTTGAAGCTACTGAAGGCAAGGAAGAACAGGAAGAGGAGGACAACGAGGCAGATCTTACACCAAGGGCACCAATTGTTACTGTAATGGGTCACGTTGACCACGGTAAAACTTCACTGCTTGACTACATCAGGCACACCAACGTAATTGGTGGTGAGGCCGGAGGTATTACCCAGCACATTGGGGCGTATGAAGTACAGTTGGAAAATGGAAAGAAAATTACTTTCCTTGATACACCTGGTCATGAGGCTTTTACAGCTATGCGTGCGCGTGGTGCCAAGATTACCGACATTGTAATCATTGTAATTGCTGCTGATGATACTGTGATGCCTCAAACTATTGAAGCTATCAATCACGCTCAGGCAGCAGGCGTTCCTATAGTATTTGCTATTAATAAGATAGATAAGAATAATGCTAACCCTGAAAAGATAAAGGAAGAACTTTCAAAAAGAAACATACTTGTTGAAGACTGGGGTGGTAAATATCAAAGCCAGGAGATATCAGCTAAAAAAGGTTTGAATGTTGATGCGTTGCTTGAGAAAGTTTTGTTGGAGGCCGAATTGCTTGAATTAAAGGCTAATGATAACAGACTTGCCGTTGGTACTGTACTGGAGTCATCGCTTGATAAGGGTAGGGGATATGTTGCTAAAATATTAGTACAGAATGGTACCTTACGCCCTGGCGATCTTGTACTTGCAGGAACTACCTACGGTAAAGTAAAAGCGATGTACAATGAACGAAATACTCCAACAAAGGAAGCGGGGCCAAGTACACCATTACTTCTGTTAGGTTTAAATGGTGCTCCCCAGGCTGGTGATACTTTCAAAGTAATGCGCGATGAAAGAGAAGCTAAGAACATTGCTGCTAAGCGTTTACAACTACAGCGTGAGCAGGGCATTAGAACCCAAAAACACATTACCTTGGATGAAATTGGACGCCGTATTGCAATTGGTGACTTTAAAGAACTGAATATCATAGTAAAAGGTGATGTTGACGGATCGGTTGAGGCTCTTGCCGATTCATTGCTAAAGCTTTCAACCCAGGAAGTACAGGTAAATATCATTCACAAGTCAGTGGGTGCTGTTACTGAAAGTGATGTATTGCTTGCATCTGCTTCTAATGCAATTATTGTTGGTTTCCAGGTTCGCCCTTCACAGAGTGCCAGGAAGCTTGCTGAACAGGAACAGATTGATATACGACTGTACTCAATTATCTATACTGCTATAAATGAAATTAAGGCAGCTATTGAAGGAATGCTTTCACCTGATATTGAAGAGAAAATACTGTGTAACCTCGAAGTCCGTGAAGTATTCAAGATCACAAAGGTTGGTACAGTTGCCGGATGTATGGTTCTTGATGGTAAAATTCATCGTAATACCCGCATACGTATAATTAGGGATGGTATAGTTGTACACACCGGCACACTTGGTTCCCTGAAGAGATTCAAGGATGATGTTAAAGAAGTATCGGCAGGTTATGAGTGCGGACTAAATATCGATAACTTCAATGACCTAAGAGTTAAGGATATTATTGAAGGTTACGAGGAAGTTGAAGTTAAGCGGAAACTATAAATCCTGGATTTTATAATAGATAAATAAAAAAAGGACGTTTTTCAACGTCCTTTTTTAGTTAACAATATAATTGGTTGTGGCATTTCATTTTTTCATTTCCTCACGCATATTTTTGTACCCGTTGTACTTTGCCTCAACATCGGGCCAGTTTACCTTTTTCCAAAAGGCAGTGATATAATCAGCTCTTTTATTCTGGTAATTAAGGTAATAGGCATGTTCCCACACGTCTAAAGCAAGTATCGGAATACCTCTGCGCTCAGCCGTGTTCATGAGTGGATTGTCCTGGTTTGCAGTTGAAGTGACAAATAACTCTCCTGTATTCAGATCGATAGCAAGCCATGCCCATCCTGAACCGAATCGACTCTTGCCAGCTTCACTAAATTTCTCACTAAAAGTGTTGAAATCACCGAATGTAGATTTGATAGCGTTTGCCAATTCTCCTGAAGGTTCTCCACCACCATCGGGCGACATATTCTGCCAGTATAATACGTGATTAAAAAATCCGCCAGCATTATTCCTTACTGCGCTACTATGCGATGAAATATTAGCAAATATCCTGGAAATTGGCATTTTTTCCAGCTCAGTACCTTTGATAGCAGCCATGAAGTTATTATAATAACCCCTGTGGTGCTTATCGTAATGTATCTCAACTGTTTTGCTGTCAATAACCGGCTCAAGTGCATTATACGCATACGGTAAATCATTGAATTTTAGATCAGAGGATGGGGTCATCCATTCCGAAATAAACTTTGCAGGTTTAACAGGATGTGGCCTGTCCCTCTGATCTACTTTATCAGAAGCGCGCGTTGATTGTGACTGTGTAGGTTTAACCCTTTGTTTCTTTTCTTTAGTCTCGGTTTGGCTAAAAGTTGTAATTGCAGCCAACAAAAGATACGCTGATAACATCAATTTTAGATTCATTTTCTTACTTGTTGATTTAATGATTTAAACCCGATTTTGTATAGATTGTTTATAGATTATTATTGAGAAATGAGTCTCTCATAACGCTCACCTATACTTTTCCAATCAACAACATTCCAAAAAGCTCCTATATAATCAGGACGGCGATTCTGGTATTTAAGATAGTATGCATGTTCCCAAACATCAAGTCCCATTACCGGGGTACCCATACAGTCAGCAACGTCCATAAGAGGATTATCCTGGTTAGCACTTGAGCAGACTGATAAACTCTTATCGCTCTTTACACACAACCATGCCCATCCGCTACCAAAGCGGTTTGCTGCTGCGTCGTTAAATTTTGTTTTGAACTCATCAAATGATCCAAATTTCTGGTTTATAGCTTCAGCTAATTTTCCGGTGGGATTACCTCCTCCATTTGGTGACATGCACTGCCAGAAAAGATTGTGATTGTAATATCCGCCGCCATTATTCCTGATCACAGCAGGTGCTTTACTTATATTAGCAAAAATCTCTTCAATAGATTTATCAGCATATTCTGAATCACTCAACGCAGCTGTAAACTTGTCGTAGTATGCTTTGTGATGCTTTGTATGGTGAATTTCCATTGTTTGTTTATCAATATGAGGCTCAAGAGCGTCATATGCGTAAGGTAATTCTGAGAATTCAAATTTCATTGTTTGTCCTCCTTAATTCAAGAATATTATTTGTTTATTTAGAATTGGTATAAATAACATTCCTCTACCAGTATTGTTTACTTACACCTCAATTACATATGTTGAACAATACTTCAAATTACTTTAATCACGATAGAAGCGTAGAAACTATTAGAAAAAAGAATTAACTTCGCTTCCCATGAATGGTTCCGATGTATTTATACAATGAGTTGAATGACAATACATTGGAGTTTTGATCAAGCAAAAATCGAGTAAATAATAATTAGATGGAAAAATTCAAACGTTTCAACAACATCGGTGGTATTGTTAGTTTCTTAATTGCAGCCGTTGTTTACACACTTACTCTTGAACCAACAGCTAGTTGGTGGGATGCAGGTGAGTACATATCAACAGCTTATAAATTGCAGGTCGGTCATCCTCCGGGAGCTCCATTTTACCAGATGATGGGTCGTTTCTTCTCATTATTTGCATTTGGCAATGTTGAGAATGTTGCATACATGATTAATTTCATGTCGGCTATAGTAAGTGCACTTACGATAATGTTCCTCTTCTGGACAATCACCCACCTTGTGAGAAAAATGGTTGCAGGTTCTAATGGATTGAATCAGAAAGATGTGTTCATAATTATAGCTAGTGGATTTATTGGTGCACTAGCATACACTTTCAGTGATTCATTTTGGTTTTCAGCAGTTGAGGGTGAGGTATATGCGATGTCATCGTTTTTTACTGCTGTTGTATTCTGGGCAATCCTGAAATGGGAAGAGCAACAGGCTGAAACACATTCTATCAGGTGGATAATACTGATAGCCTATCTTGTGGGTCTGTCAATAGGTGTTCACCTCCTAAATTTACTTGCTATACCTGCAATAGCTTTTGTATGGTATTTCAAGAACCATCCTTCGATTTCCCGCAAAGGTATTGCATTCACAGCCATTCTATCAGTATTCCTATTGGTGGTGATAATGTACCTTATAATACCCGGAGTTGTGAGCTTAGCAGCGAAGTTTGAGTTGTTCTTTGTAAATACCATAGGCCTTCCATTCAATTCTGGTACTATTCTATACTTCTTGCTTATTATTAGTGGGTTAACATATGGTATCATTTGGTCACAAAAACGTAGGAAATTCCTGGTTAATACCACATTACTGGCTTTGACCTTCATATTAATAGGATATTCTTCATTTCTCATGCTTGTGATAAGGGCTAATGCAAATACCCCCATAAATGAGAATAACCCTGATGATGCAATCAGCTTACTTTCGTATCTAAACAGGGAGCAGTATGGAACATGGCCTATATTTAGTGGTCAATATTATAATTCGCCAAGAGATCCCCAGAATCCGGGATCAGATGGATCACCTATATACATTCGGGATAATAGTAAAGGAAAGTATGTTATTACCGATAAACGGACGGATGCTATAGCCAATTACGATAAAAGGTTTACCACAATTTTTCCACGTATGTATAGTTCACAAAATAATCATGTCAGAGCATACAAGAGTTGGGGAAAGATTGAAGGAAGGCCAATAAACATTACAAATAGCGAAGGAGACCAGGAAACAATCTATAAACCTACATTTACTGAGAATCTCAGGTTCTTGTTCAGATATCAAATCGGACACATGTATTTCCGATATTTCATGTGGAATTTTGCTGGGAGGCAAAATGACGTGCAGGGTCATGGAGGCATACAGAATGGGAATTGGATAAGTGGCATAACTCCATTAGACGAAATGAGACTAGGAAAGCAAACAGATTTGCCGGCAAGCATGCAAAGTTCTGCCAGGAATGCCTACTTCCTGCTGCCATTAATATTAGGAGTAATAGGCATGTTGGCTCATTTCAATAAAAATTATAAAGACGGAGTTGTGGTAGCATTGTTGTTTTTCATGACAGGGTTGGCTATTGTATTATACTTGAATCAAACACCTTTCCAACCACGTGAACGTGATTATGCCTACGCGGGTTCATTCTATGCCTTCGCAATTTGGATTGGAATTGGAGTGTTTGCCCTGTATGAAAGTTTCCGTAAGAGGTTATCTGCAAATATAGCTATGCCTCTTTCTGTGGTTCTTTCTCTTTCTGTACCAGCTATTATGCTTGCTGAAAACTACGACGATCATGACCGCTCAGGTAAATATGCTGCGAGGGATTTTGCAGTAACATATCTTAATTCATGTGAGCCAAATGCGATTCTAATCACTCACGGTGATAATGATACTTTCCCACTTTGGTACGCACAAGAAGTAGAAGGTATAAGGACCGATATCAGAGTGGTAAACTACATGCTTGCCTCGGGCGACTGGTATGTGCATCAGCTTGCACGGAAAATATATAATTCTGAGCCACTGAAATTTCAGCTCACACCTGAACAATATAATAAGGGTGTGAATGAAGTAGTGCCGGTATATGATCAATTAAAAGCAAGAATAGATATAAAGGATATTATCAATTTTGTTGCAAGTAACGACCCACGCAGTAAGATTCCTGTAGGCCCAGGTGAAGAGATGAATTATATTCCGACCCGTAAGATGCGGTTGCCGGTAAACAAGGAAAAAGCTATTGCAAGTGGTATTGTGCCACCTTATATGACCGACAGTGTGGTTGAATATGTTGATTGGGATATCAAATCAAACTATTTCATCAAAAACGATCTGATGCTGCTTGACTTTCTTGCGAATAATGACTGGGAGCGGCCTTTATACTTCGCAAGCCCTTCAAGTGTAAGCAATACCTTTGATCTCGACAAGTATTGCCATCAAACAGGAGTTGTATATAAATTTATACCTGTTCTGGCATCTGATTATTATAGGGGATTAGGAGGTGTTGATGAAGTTGCTAGCTATGACATCTTAATGAATAAGGCAAAATGGGGTAACCTGAATAAGCCGGGTGTTGTTGTAGACCCTGAAAGTGCAAGAAATAACAATATGGTCAAACTAAACTATATGCGACTTGCACAAGCATTGGTTAGTAAAGGAAAGAACACTGAAGCAATTGCAGTTGCTGACAAGTTGATTTATGAATTCCCGAATGACAAAATCAGCTTTGATATCTACATGGTTCCTTTGCTTGAAGTATATTACAATGCTGGAGCTACAGAAAAAGCTAATGATTTCTTCAGAACAATGTCAAAGATTTTTGGTGACAGACTTGCATTTTATAATCAGGTGGATCCTAAGTTTGCTTCATTCTATAAAGAGGATTCAGAAGAGGCAATGATGGGTTTAGCTCGCTTGATGAACATTGCGAAACAAAACAATCAACAATCACTTATTAAGGAGGTAGAAGGTAATTACATGCTACCGGAAGAGTTGAAGGGACTCTTTGATTAATCTGATTTAAATTGTCTGTGCAAAAAGAAAAGCTGTCAGGATATGACAGCTTTTCTTTTCATCACTTCTTAATCTTGGTTTCTATCATTCGTGTATTTCGCCAAAGAAGATATATACCATAGATTATAAATGGAATAGAAAGCCATTGCCCCATGTTAAGTACCATATTAGTTTCAAAGTCAACCTGAGGTTCCTTCAGAAATTCAATAAGGAAACGTACACCGAAAAGTACGATTAGGAAAATTCCAAAGATTGTGCCGGGTCGCATCGTTAAGTAATTTTTAGTATAGTAACTGAGTAGTGCAAAGAATAAAATAAGGTACGACAGCCCCTCATAAATTTGGGTTGGGTGACGAGGTTCAGTTTGGCCATCTCTTACAAATATAAATCCCCAGGGAAGGGAAGTTACATGGCCATATATTTCACTATTCATTAAATTTCCCATTCGAATAAAGAAACCGGCAACTGCTACAACAATGACAACCCTGTCGATTACCCACCAATACGACTTACCTGTTTTCCTAACAAAAAAATATATTGCCAATAATATACCGATAGCAGCACCATGGCTTGCAAGCCCACCTTGCCATATAGCAAGTATTTTTAATGGGTTGGACAGATAATAGCCCGGTTCATAAAACAAAATATGACCCAGGCGTGCTCCCACGACTGTGCCTATGATTACATAGGTAGCTAGCTTGTCGAGAAGTTCAACCTTTATACCTTCACGCTTGAAGACAAAACGTTCAAGCACAATATAGCAGATTATGAAAGCAAGAGCGAAAAATAATCCGTACCACCTTACCTGAAGTGGACCAAGATCGAAAATTATAGGACTAACATCCCAGGTTATCTGACTTAAGATCATATTGTGTTTATTTTACATACAAAGGTATGTAATAACAGGCTCTTTCGAAGCACTATTCGGTAAACAATTGCATTATTCTCTTGACATGTAGTCTGTATTCCAACTTATCGTTGTCAATTCTAAGTCCGGTAGTGTTATTTATTACTGATAAACAGTTGACAAGTTCAAAGTCTTTTTGAGAAGCATAAACCACAGTATGTTCAATATGTCCTTTAACAGCAAGATATTCCTGCTCAGTTTGTCCGGGAGTAGGAATACAAATTGCTTTATTCCCGGTAATTGAAATATCCATCAAGGTGCTGTATCCACCTCTGCAAATAACAATTGGCCTGTCATTAAGAATGATGAACAGATCGTCAGCACTCAGGTGATCAATAACTGTGAGGTTATCATTCTTCTCAATTAAATTGTCATCAGCTAATTTACCTCTGAGCAACAGGCTTTTCAATGGAGACTTAACCAGTTGTGATTTCAATAATCTTTCGAAATTGCTTCTCTGTGGTTCAGGTCCTGAAACAAGAGCTACAAGATCAAAATTGCTATTTATCATCTCATTTTTACTTAATGCGTATGACTTTATTTCCGTGTCAAACCTGCTTAAGGGACCAATGAACCGAACATTTGAGGGTAGCATGAAGCCATGCGAGAGCTTTCCTGATAAATTATTCTCTCCTTCATAATCAGGAATCCAGCATTCATCATATTTCCGGATAAAGTACCTTGTTATACTTCGAAGTAATGGACCAATGAATGCAGGCAAGAAAGGAGGTATGATATTAGGCTGATGTGTGATGAATACTGAACGAACTTTGCTATTCCACAGCCCATACCTGTTGTCAGATATAACAATACTAATTTGATGATTGGTTACTAATTTTTGCAACTGTCTATTCTCCTGCGTGATTCGGTATAGTATTGCAGGTATTTGGAAAAGGAGGGAAGCACCTGCCGGCAAATGCTTAAAAAGCTTAATTCTATAGCCTTTAAAGTAAATGAAGGCAAGCTGTGGGAATTGACCTTTTAAAAGATTAATAGCATCACCGTCTCCTGCAACAATGACCTCTGCATCAAGTTGAATTAGTTCACGTATTATTGGAATGCATCGGGTGGCATGACCTAAGCCCCAATCGAGGGGGCAAACCAAAACGCGTGTCTTATTCATGAGTAATTATTATCCTTAAGATGGTACAAAAGTATAAAAGCATGAACAATCATTGATGTTGTTTATTTCATAATTGAAATTTTTCTAAATTCGCTTCATGCCAGCTACAACGACTGATCAGCTACAATATCAGATTGCCTTAACGCTTATACCGGGTGTGGGGGCGGTAAATGCAAGGAAATTATTAGCTCATTCCGGAAGTGCAGAAGCACTTTTCAGGGAAAAAAAATCATCACTTTCAAAAATTCACGGTGTCGGAGATTTCATTATTGGTTCACTTGCTAATTATAAGGAACAACTTGAAAGAGCCGAAAAAGAGATTGAGTTTATTGAAAGGAATAAAGTGACTACTTATTTTTTTACTGATGATAATTACCCCTTCCGTCTTAAGCAATGCGCTGATTGTCCGGTATTAATATATTCCCTGGGAACTGCTGACCTTGATTCAAAGTACATAGTAAGCGTCGTGGGAACCCGTAAAGCTACCGATTACGGAACCGAGATGTGCCACACAATCATCAAAGGTTTGGCTGATCTTGGGGTTTTGATAGTAAGTGGATTAGCCTATGGCATTGATACTTCAGCACATAAATTTGCCCTTGATGTTTCTTTGCCAACAGTTGGTGTGCTTGCTCACGGTCTTGATCGTATATATCCTCGCACTAATACACAACTTGCAAAAAAAATGCTGCAAAACGGGGGCCTGGTTACTGAATTTATGAGCAGGACAGAACCTGACAGAGAAAACTTCCCAATGCGTAATCGAATTATTGCCGGTCTTTCTGATGCAACTATTGTTGTAGAAGCAGGGTCAAAAGGAGGAGCACTCATAACTGCTGATATTGCGAATTCATATAACAGGGATGTATTTGCAGTTCCAGGCCGTGTTAGTGATAGTTACTCTGAAGGATGCAATAACCTGGTGAAGACGAATAGGGCTGCTTTAGTTCAAAAGGCCGAGGACATTATGTATATTATGGGTTGGGACAGGGAATCAACCAAACCAAAACCTGCTCAGCAGAAATTATTTCTCCAACTTGAACCTGATCAGGAAACTATCGTCAATATTTTAAAGCAATCAGGTGATTGCAGCATAGATAAGTTGTGCTTAGAATCACTTTTTACTCCAACAAAGGTTGCTGCAGTTTTGTTAAGTCTTGAATTTGAAGGAATTATAAAAAGTTTACCGGGAAAAATATATAAATTAAATGGAAGAATATAGTGGCATAGTTGTGCGTTCAACCGGTAGTTCATGCAATGTAATGAACACTGAAGGTAATGTGCTTGAGTGTCGCTTAAAAGGCAATTTCAGGATAAAGGGAATACGTTCAACAAATCCACTGGCAGTGGGGGATAAGGTAAGATATATTATTGGACAGGGAGAAAAAGTTGGTTTGATAAATGCCATTGAGCCACGTCATAATTACATTATCCGTAAGGCTACACGTCTTAGCAAGCAGTCACATATTATTGCAGCAAACATAGACCAGGCAATAGTTATGGTTACGCTTACAAGTCCCCGAACTTCAACAGGATTCATTGACAGATTTCTTGTAACTGCAGAGGCGTATCATATTCCTGCGATGCTGATCTTTAATAAGATTGACATAATACACGGAGAGGCATTGACCAAGCTTAATAAGCTGGTTGAATTATATGAAGGATTGGGATATCTCTGCTTTCGCACATCAGCGTTGAAAAGTGTCGGCATTCAAGAGGTGAAAGCTCTTTTAAGAGATAAAGTAAGCCTCATCAGCGGACACTCGGGTGTTGGTAAAACAGCCATCATAAATGCAATAGAACCAGGCCTGCTACGTAAAGTTGGTGAGATATCAGGATATCACCAAAAGGGAAAACATACCACTACATTTGCTGAGATGATGCCCTTGAGCTTTGGTGGTTTTATAATAGATACACCCGGAATAAAGGAATTTGGTTTAACTGATTTCGACAAACAAGAGATTGCAGAACGTTTTCCGGAAATGCGTCAACTTATGCATAATTGTCAGTTTAATAATTGCACCCATGTTCACGAGCCAGGTTGTGCTGTGAAAGCAGCACTTGCCAAAGGATTGATTAGCCAAAGTAGGTATGCCAATTATATAAGCATCCAAAATGATGAATATTTTGATGAAGCCGATTACAGTGGAACTCAATAATAGAAGTCATTTATGAGAGTTGTCATTCAACGCGTTAGCTCAGCATCAGTCACTAATGAAAATGCCGAAAGCAATTCAATTAAAAGTGGATTGTTAGTTCTGCTTGGAATAGAAAACAGTGATACTGTTGAGGATATTGATTACCTGTCAGGAAAAATTATACGTTTAAGAATATTCGATGATGAGCAAGGTGTGATGAACCTTTCGCTGAGCGATGTTGATGGTGAACTAATTGTTGTAAGCCAGTTTACACTTCATGCAGAAACAAGGAAGGGAAACCGCCCTTCATACATTAAAGCAGCACGCCCTGAACAGGCAATACCTTTATATGAGCAGTTTATTAAAAGCCTTGAAAAACTAACCGGAAAAGAAGTTAAAGCGGGTTGGTTTGGTGCTCACATGGAGGTTAAGCTAGTCAATGATGGCCCTGTTACCATATTAATTGATTCCAGGAACAAAGAATGATTTAGAACGACATTGTTAATCCAAAACTTGGCATTACCGGTAATTGGTAAACTTTCTCTGAAGTTAGTCGGTTTATGTAGAAAATGTTATCCCTGTCATAAACATTTGTAACACTTAAATTTGCTTCAAGAATACCATTCTCACCCATTCTGAACCGTTTCATCATGCTCAGGTCGAGGCGATGATAGAATGGCAACCTTTCAGCGTTGTATTTGGCATAAACAATTCCTAATTGGCCGTTTTCAGTGGTATAGTCAGTAATCACACCATTATTGAAAGGTAACTTTTCATACATGCCCTGATTTTGAGTAAAAGGGAATCCTGATCCAAAATTCCAACGTGCATTAAATTCCCATGAGAGTTCACTTCCAAACCTATAAGATGATACCAGATTGACATTGTGGCGGCGATCATAGTGGGGCACATAATCTTCAAACTCATCTGACCGGTTTACGAAGGCAAGAGAGTAAACTGCCCATAAGTAAATCTTTTTACGGTCATATTTTAATGACATGTCGACACCGTTTGCATTTCCTTGCTCAATTATAAAGTCTTTTCTGAAATAATCTTCTACATAATTTGGGCTGGTTTTGTTTGTATACGGATCAGTATCATTAAATATCTTGTTCCGGTTCATGTTTGTTAGCTGAGAGAAATTCTTGTAGTATCCCTCAAGATTTATGCTGGTATAAGGGAATGGGTCAAACTCAAAACCTGCAACTATATGCTGGGATTTCTGCAGTTTATGGGTTACGTCCTTTCCTTTAAAGGTTTGTTGCAAATTATCCTGGCCGGAAAGAAAACCATAAAACAGGTTTACAACATCCCTATCAGAATTGGCACTAATGAGGTTCTGGGAATAGAATCCAGCGGCCATTTTGAACCTGATGTGGTCTGTAATATTATACTTTGCAGCAAGTCGGGGCTCTGGAGAGAAATTGGAGAGCGAAGCATAATACTGAACACGCATACCCGGTTCAAGGAGCAGTTTCCCTTTTGAAAGTTTATACTTGACAAATGCTGCTATTTCAGTAGTATTTTCTGTTTGATTATACTTAAGGCCTACTGTGTTGGTGAAATCAAAAACGGTTTTAAATCCAAGCATTTCCAGGCCGTACTTTATTTCATTTTTGCCAAGGAAATAAGTAAAACCTAACCCCAGGTTGAAACCATTTATTACACTTGATCGAGTGGGTTGTGCTTGTTCTTTCATGCCTATATCATAGCTTGAGAAAGCAACATTCCCTTCCATCAGCACAGGGTTGCTACCCGGAATAACAACAAAGTTTGCCCCTGCGCCCTTACTATGCCATTCATAAGTTGCAAGATTAGTGTAGTCAACTTTGTCATTAAAACTAAAGCCATATACGTTTACTTTAGAACCGTTAGAAGCATTTATTGAAATTTTTCCATAAACATCGGTGTAATTAAATGGCAATCCGGCGGTATCAATGTAATTATAGAATATCTCAGAACTTTGTTTGAGATATGAATTCTTAGCTGTCAGTAAGAATGATAAACTACCATCTCCATCATCTGTTTGCTTTTTAATTGGTCCTTCCAGCATAAGTTTCCCTCCAAATGTGCTGGCTCCAACCTTACCTGCTATCCTTTTTTTATTACCATCTCTTGTTGTAAGGTCCATTATTGAAGAGATCCTACCGCCATATTCAGCATTATAGCCTCCAGTAAAAATGTCAGCATTACGTAAAATATCAGTGTCGAATACTGAAAACAATCCAATGGAATGGAATGGATTATAGATGACCATTCCGTCAAGAAGTACTTTGTTTTGAATAGGAGATCCACCCCTGATATACAATTGTCCACCTTGGTCACCAGTGAATACAACACCTGGGAGAACCTGCAAATACTGGGCAAGGTCAGGCTGTCCACCAATAGTTGGAATGCGGCTTATTTGTTTAGGAGTAATCTTAATAACTGAGGTACGTGTATCAGTACGAGCCTCTGCTTGTTCAGCTGTGATTTGTACTTCTTCAAGATTGAATGCAGCTTTACTTACAAAAAGCTTTTTGGTTATTACTTGTCCTTTAGCTAATGTTATGGGTTCACGAACTGTATCATAACCCATATAAGTAACCATTAAGGTGTAATTTCCTGTCGGAATCTTTGAAATTGTAAAATATCCGTTAACATCAGTTGCAGCACCATACGATGTACGATGTAGATATACATTGGTAAAGATAACAGGTTCACCTGTTTCCTTTTCATATACAAATCCTCTGATGACTCCATCCTGTGCAGATAAAGTGTAAAGCCCAGCCACAAAAAAAAGTGCGGAAGCAATTAATAAGGTTTTTAAAGACTGCATGAGTGCTGTTGTGTAATGATAGACAGCAAAAATAAGGAAAATTGGGCTACAACAATTAAAATCAGGTGAGATATCTTGTTTTGATTTCATTAGAAGGAATACTACAATTGTCCTTCATTCCGAAGATTGTATAACGGTTTCTTGCTACCAGACGGTATAATTTCTCACGAAGCCTACGAGGTATTAACTTGATAAAATTCAGCAATTTCCATGGATAATCAAGTGTGTCAATTATCATTATTACTGCATCTGATTGAATATATGATTTTCCGCCCTTAAAAAAGACTATGCTGTCAGGTCCTGCTAATGTTTCACTATTTATTTCCTTCCAGACTTTTGAATCAAATGTTGTAAAAAATAGATGCTTTCTTTTATCAATCTTCATTAATAAGTATACTGTGGTACTACAGAGTACACAATAACTGTCGAAAACTATGAGTCCCTTTTCAGGTGAAAGATCAGCCAGATTCATAATACATTAACAAAATAACATCGAATGTTAGCTTTAAAATTGTGTAAATATAGGCATGCACTTGAGATGTTTATTACCGAACAAATGCTTGAAATGATTGTTATTAGCGGAAAAGAGAAAAATGTTACAATCAAAAATGTAGTTTCTTGCATGTGTAATATTTTTTAATAACTTTAGCTCCTAAAAATTAATAATGGAAGAACAGATTATCACCATCAAAGATGGAAAACTAACAGTACCTGAAAAGCCTGTTATACCTTTTATAGAAGGTGACGGAACAGGACCAGACATCTGGGCAGCTTCAGTCCGTGTAATTGATGCAGCAGTTAAGCAGGCATACGGAGATCAGAAACAGATTGTCTGGAAAGAAGTATATGCAGGCGAAAAATCTTTTAATTTATCAGGTGAATGGTTACCAACTGCCACCCTTGATGCATTCAAGAAGTATACTGTAGGAATAAAAGGTCCATTAACTACCCCGGTAGGAGAAGGGATTAGATCTTTAAACGTGGCATTGCGACAAGAGCTTGACCTATATGTATGTCTTCGCCCCGTGAAATATCTTCCTGGTGTACCTAGCCCTGTTAAAGAGCCAGAGAAGGTAGACATGCATATATTCAGGGAAAACACCGAAGATATTTATGCCGGAATAGAATATATGAACGGCACTGCTGACGTTGAGAAAGTTAAAAACTTCCTCATTAATGAGATGAAAGTTACCAAAATACGCTTTCCTGAAACCAGCTCAATTGGAATAAAACCTGTTTCTAAAGAAGGAAGCGAGAGGCTGATACGTGCAGCGTTAAAATATACAATCGATCGGAAATTGCCTTCACTTACCCTTGTTCATAAAGGCAACATAATGAAATTCACTGAAGGAGCTTTTAAGAATTGGGGATATGAATTAGCCGAAAGAGAGTTTGGTGACCAAGTGTTTACATGGGCCGAATATGATCGCATTGCAAAAGATAAAGGTAAGGAATCAGCTGAAGAGAGTATGAGTACAGCGGCTAAAGCTGGTAAGGTAATTGTAAAAGATGTAATTGCTGATGCTTTCTTACAACAGATATTGCTAAGACCTGCTGAGTATTCAGTTATAGCGACTTTAAACCTTAATGGAGATTATATTTCAGATGCTTTAGCCGCAATGGTTGGCGGAATTGGTATTGCACCCGGTGCAAATATCAATTATGTGACCGGTCATGCAATTTTTGAAGCAACACATGGAACTGCTCCTAAATATGCTGGACTTGATATGGTTAACCCGGGTTCGGTAATTCTCTCAGGTGCAATGATGTTGGAGTATATGGGCTGGAATGAGGCTGCTGCTTTAGTTTATAGGGCACTTGAAACGGCTGTTAAAAGTAAGAGAGTAACTTATGATTTTCATAGGCAAATGGAGAATGCCACTAAGCTTAAGACTTCAGAATTTGGTACCGAATTGATTAACGCGATAATAGCAACATAAAAATAATTTTTAACTTATATAAATCACAACAATGGCAAAGAGGCTTAAAGATACCTTGTACGAAAAGATACAGGACTGGAGACCAAGAACCGAGAGACTCATGAAGGAATACGGTGACGTAGTGGTTGACACAATCACTATTAGTCAGATACTTGGTGGTATGAGGGGGATAAAATCACTGGTGTCTGATATATCATACCTTGATCCCATGGAAGGCATCAGATACAGGGGATACACACTTCCGGAAGTTTTTGAAAAACTTCCAAAGGCAAAGAACTCTGAAATGCCTACAGTTGAATCACTTTTTTATTTGCTCCTCACAGGTGATATGCCAAATGAAGAGCAGGCTGCCGAAGTAGCTGATGAATTTAATAAACGCAGAATACTTCCCAGGTATATTTATGAAGTAATTGATGGTATGCCATGTTGCAGTCATCCTATGACAATATTTTCAACTGCTATATTGACAATGCACCGTGAATCATTCTTCACTAAGAAGTATCATGCCGGTGGATTGCATAAGGCTGACTATTGGGATCCAACATATGAGGACACATTGAACTTGCTTGCCAAATTACCGGAAGTAGCAACTTATATTTATGCCAAGCTATATCGCGATGGCAAACGAATTCAATCAAACCCAAATCTGGATATGGGTGGTAATTTTGCTCACATGATGGGAATACCTAAACCTTATGACGATGTATCGCGTATGCACTTTATTGTACATGCTGATCATGAGGCCGGTAACGTTAGCGCCCATACAGGACATTTGGTTGCTAGTTCTCTCTCAGATGTGTATCTATCTATTTCTGCTATGGTAAACGGTTTAGCAGGTCCATTGCATGGCTTGGCAAATCAAGAAGTACTACGCTGGCTTCAGGATTTGATGGATAGCATGAATGGTGAAGTTCCGACAAAAGAACAACTAAGCAAGTTTGTATGGGATACACTTAAGTCAGGACAAGTAATTCCTGGTTTTGGACATGCTGTTTTGCGAAAGACCGACCCTAGGTATATGTTGCAAAGAGAATTCAGTCTTAAACACTTGGCTGATGATTCACTATTCAAAGTTGTAAGTATGCTTTATGATGTAGTACCGCCAATTTTGCGTGAACAAGGTAAAGCCAAAAACCCGTGGCCTAATGTCGATGCCCAGTCAGGTGTCATTCAGTGGCATTATGGGGTAAAGGAATATGATTTTTATACTGTACTCTTTGGTATTGGTCGTTCAATAGGTATTTGCGCCAATATTATTTGGGATAGAGCACTTGGTTATCCATTAGAACGACCAAAATCATTAACAACTGCAATGTTGGAAGACATGGCCGTTGGTATACCGGTTGTGATTGAAGACTAAGACAGTGTTAAAGATCTGTAAATAAAATAATTAAGAAGTCAAAAAATAATTTTCTTTCAGAGGTTAATGGGTAGTTTCCGAAACCATCCATTAGCCTCTGATGTTTATTATTATTCCTGTAATTCACATTACAGCTTTGGTTTTTATATTTTTTTTTGGCGCGACACTAGATATTTTAGGTTTTTATTAAATCATTAACGCATGGTTCAGCAACTTGAATTTTCACTTCCTCCATTTAAAAGAGGTTTTCACCTGATCACAGATATTATTATTCACAATCTTCACAATCTACCTCAGACAGGAGTGATGCATCTATTCATAAAGCATACATCAGCAGGAATTTGCATTAATGAAAATTCAGCTTCAGAAGTGTTACGTGACTTTGATACTTTCTTTAACAAGTTGGTACCAGAAGGGAGTGACCTATATGAGCATTCAGAAGAAGGAAAGGATGACATGCCAGCACATATAAAGTCAGTACTTACAGGCACCTCCCTTCAAATACCCATCTCAGACAAAAGATTAAATTTGGGGACATGGCAGGGAATCTATTTATGCGAATTCCGGAATAATGGCGGTTCACGTAAACTGGTCGCAAGCATTGTTTCTTAAAAAGGATGCAAAACTTCTACTATTGAAATACTATTTTAAGTTTTCAAAATACCACTGAATGGCCACTTTCAATCCCTGACTTATATTATACTGTGGATTATACCCCAGGAGCGTTTTAGCCTTATCAATGGAAGCAAGAGAATGCATAACATCTCCCTTGCGGGGAGGCCCATATTTTGGCTTAATCTCTTTAATAGATGGCCGATATTCAGAAAGAAATTCAACAAGATAGTTATACAATTCATTTAATGAAGTATTCTCACCAAATGCAACATTATAAACTGAATTCAAACTTTCAGGATTACGTGTTAATAATGCCAGTTGGTTAATTTGCACAACATTATCAATGTAAGTGAAATCACGTGATTGAGTTCCATCGCCATTTATTACAGGTTGCTCATCTTTAAGCATCGTTTTTATAAAACGTGGGATTACAGCAGCATAGGCACCATCAGGATCCTGACGTTTACCGAATACATTAAAGTACCTTAGTCCTATTGTTTCTATGCCATATAGATCAGCAAACACTTTTGCGTACAACTCGTTTACATACTTAGTTATAGCGTAAGGCGATAGTGGATTGCCAATGACATCTTCAATTTTTGGAAGTGCGGGATGATCTCCATAAGTGGACGAACTTGCAGCATAAACAAACCTTTTTACTTTTGCATCTCGCGCTGCAACCAGCATTTTTACAAATCCGTCTATATTTACTTCAGTTGAAGTAACAGGATCATTAATTGACCGTGGTACAGAACCTAATGCTGCCTGATGAAGCACAAAATCAACACCTTTACATGCCAAGAAACAGGTATCTTGATCGCGAATATCTCCTTCAACGAGCATAAACAGGGGATTATCCATGAAAGGTGCAATATTTGAGCGTTTACCTGTAGCAAAGTTATCAAGGCAAATTACTTTATTGCTTTGAGCAAGCAACGCTTCAACGAGGTTTGAACCTATAAAACCTGCTCCCCCTGTTACGAGAACGGTTGATGAATGCACCTTATCCATAATAAAGATTTTATGTCGGTTTGATTGTATATGCAGAAAGCGGTAGTAGTATTTTATCAAAAACAAAGAACTGTACAGTAACAAAATCTTCTTCGTTTACTAAGCCAAACATCCTATCGAGATCATAAGTTACTGTTGAACCGTCAAATACATCAATTTCAGGTTCAGGCAACATTCGCACAAACGTACGGATAGATTGCTTTGAACCATCCTTAGCTTCAAGAATGATTTTATGTTTAGGTGCAGCATCCATTATTGAATCACGCCTTTGCGGCTCCATGTCATTCATAAGGCTTTCATACCTTATATTACGGAAACTATTCACCCAGCTTACAAGCCTGATAGTGTCATAGCCTGGTACCTCGGTATTATTACTAAGGCTGATAAGTTTTAGTTTTTCATTGTTAATGTTCTCAACTTTATAGGATTCCTGGGGATTATCGATAAACTCAATGCTTATACTTTTGATGTCAGGTAGTTTTTTATTGAAAACAGTGTGAACTCTCCAGTCGGTTTCAGATGTTGAAAAACGTGATGCTATATATCCTCTTAATCCTGGTAAATAAAGCACTACCGGACTGCTGGCATTTTCCATGAGGGCGAAAGTTCCAAAGTTATCCATTGTAGCATCTCCTATATAGAATGTTTTGGTCAGCTTTTCCCTTGGAAATAATTTAAGCTTGCCGATATCAATAAGATTTTTATTTTGATATACTTCAACTTTAACTGATTTGGCAGCCATGATCTTAAGTACATTATCATGTGCAGCCTTAGCAACAGGTTCACGCACTTCCATATTTGCAAGTGTGTTTAACAAGACATCAAGATTCTCATGTCGGGCACCATACTTACTGTTTAACCTCCAACCCGATGGAGAACGCTCAAGTAATACTTGTTGATCGAACTTATCAACCATGTATATTTTTGTTATTGAGGCAGTATCTTTTACAGCAAATTCACTAATTTCAGGATTTAGAGTGCTTTTTGACCGGGAGTATAATAAAACAGCAGCCAACACAGCAAGTACGATGGTAATAATAAGTAAGTTTCTGTTTTTGTTCATGTTAATGTGGTAGTTTATTTGCTGAAACGTCGTTTACGGATAGCAAATTGTATAATTCCGAATAAAATGATTAGTAATACAGGCACAAGTATATTAATGAGTTGCCATGATAAAAGGTTCTCGCGTGCTTTTGCAACATCAAGCACTCTTAATTTAAGTTCACGCGAGCGGACAGCCATAAGTCCTGCATCATCACTTAGATAATTTACGGCATTCAGAATGAGTTCTTTGTTTCCAAAGGTTTGCCCGGTGTGCCTATCATACCCCAAAGGTAATGGTGTGTATGTGCCATTTGAGAATTGGACCTGATTACGAATAATGTCTCCATCTGCTATTACTATCATCCGGTTTTCTCCACTTTGAGGGGTGAAACCTATTTCAGGTGATTGTGAAATCTCTTTTGGAACACGATTATTATAAACTGACTGAAATTCACCTTCTAATAGCACTGCAACTGGCTGGGGTGGGTCAGTGAAATTTCGTGTATCAGGTTCTTTGCCAAGTATTTCAAGGCTTATCATGACCGGGGTTTGCGAAACACGCGTATACTTTGAGGTGGTTAACAATACAGTCTTCTTAATGGCTGGATCACCAACTGTGTCAATGCTGCTAATAAATTCAGTTCTAACAGCATTTAAATTCTTTACAATTGGATTGGAAGAAGTTGAAGTTAGTACAGGAAAATATGGCCATTGGAAAAAATCAAACTGTGGCTGATTGCCCATATATCCTGTAACCATAGGAATAGGCAGAGCGGCAAGATCCATTAAAAGATTACTGTTAAGCCTAACTCCGTATTTAAAGAGCAGATCATTAAGATTTATATCGTTTGTTATACCAATTGTTCGGTTTGATGTTTGCAAGCTATCCATTGTAGCATAAACAGGATCAATCAACCAAAGAATTTTGCCGCCCTTCATTACAAATTGATCGATGATAAACTTATCCTTTTCATTGAAGAGTGAATCAGGCTTTGCTATAATAACAGCTTTATATTTATTTATAATATTGTAATTTCCATTTTCAGTCTCAATTCTTTCCGTAAAAGCATTTAAGTTGCCTTTAAGTTCAACGTATTCGACATTATAATAGTCAGAAAGTGCATTGGCAATATCAGCTGTTTCAAGCTCTGAAAGTTCTCCATGGCCTTTGGTAAAGGCTATTTTTGGCTTTGAAACAGTATTTAGCTTACGAATTGAACTTAGAATATTATACTCAAGAGCTTGGATTGAATTATTAATTATGTCCTTAGGAGCTGCACCAAGTTTATTAGCTAACAGAGAGAGTGGAACAGTTCGACCTTTATAAGTCACTAAAGCTCCCGGGAAAATGCTTTGCTGCTTTTGTCCTTCTTTAGTACGTACTGCAATATCAGTAGCGACAAGCCCTTGTTGAACTAATCTTTCAGCTATATCCCTTCGGGTCTTTGCATCCTCTGAAGCCAAAGGATTAATGAACTCATATTGAATATTGTCACTATAAGCCCTGAATTCATCCAACATTTCGCGGGTTGACTGGCTAAGTCTCTTGAATTCAGAAGGGAGGTCACCATCAAGATAAACTTTAAAGTATATAATGTCGTCGGTTTCCCTGATTATTTGCCGAGTAGAAGATGAAAGAGTATATCTTTTCTCAGATGTGAGATCAAAGCGGGTAAAGATATAAGTTCCTATGATGTTGAGCAGGAGAATAATGATGAGTCCTGCAATAAGTTGTATGAAGCTATCTGAACGAGGATCTTTCTTTTTTTTGTTTACTTTTTCCATTTTAAAAGGCTTGGGAAAATTTTAAAGGGGTTGTTGCAGGTGATAAATTATTTTTCCCATTTCCTACTCTCAAGTGATATTTTAGAGAGTAAGAAGAAAATTGCGATTATGCTTGCGAAATAAATAACATCACGTGTATCAATAACACCTCTGCTCAAAGAATTATAGTGCTCTTGGATACCTAGTGACCTGATAAACAAGCTTGCTTTGCTGAAGATAGTCATGTCAGCAATCAGCTCAAAGCCCAAAAAAGCAAACCCACAGATGACTAGCCCAGAAATAAATGCGACAATCTGATTATCAGTAATTGATGACACAAATAGTCCAATTGCAGTGAATGCGGAGGCCAGTAACAACAGTCCAATATATGAACCCCAGAGGCCGCCAAAATCAAGATTTCCTTTTGGAAGTCCCAATTGATAAACCGATATAACATAAACAAGAGTAGGCAATAGGGAGAAAACTACAAGCGTTACTCCTGCCAGATATTTAGCTAAGATGATTTGAAAGTCAGTTATAGGCCTTGTGATAAGTATTTCGATAGTGCCAAGTCTTTTTTCATCAGCAAATGATCGCATCGTAATTGCTGGTACCAGAAAAAGAAAAACAAACGGTGCAAGAACAAAAAAGTTGTCGAGTGAAGCATATCCAAAATCAACAATATTAAATCCAGCCGGAAAAACCCATAAAAAAAGACCATTTAGAACAAGAAAAACAATAATGGCAACATAACCTATTAAGGAATTAAGAAAACTGAAGATCTCTTTTCTGTACAGTGTAAACATAATAGTTTTATAGGAAGAAACTTTAGAGTGGCAAATTTACTTAAAATATGTTCACTCTCAACTCCATTTTGTGGCACAACCTGCCTGAATATCAAGATCGGGAATCAACATAGGACTTGGGAACCTGCAATTTTGTATCTAGTCATGAAATTCAATGAGCACCTGTTGGTCAGGTTTATATCCCAATAGGCTAGCCGCAGTTCCCCTATTAACTGCTATTTCTACGAAACCAGTTGTACTAAATAATACAACAATTTCCCCTTCAGGAACTTCACCATAAGCATCATGAACCATTTTGATTTTCTCAGGCTTGCCTCTATTTATCAATGAAAAACTTCTTCCCTGACCAATTTGTCTGAATTCATCAGCTGTAACATTTAGATATAGGTTTTGATAATTATCCACATACATTATTCTGGCCTGCAACTGATTTCCATTAAGGTGAGGTTGCATATTCATGTATGTAGTAAGCTGATTGCGGGAATCGCCAATTTCAGTAATATCATTTCCTTTTGCTAAGTGCACTGCAGCCTTGACAAAACGATCACGTGTTGAAAAAGTAAAATAGCTTGTATCTTGTGGAATATTAAGTTCATAAATTTCTTCTGGCAATCCGTTGAATAATAGGGTAAAAATTCCATTATCTGCTCCAATGAAGTAATGCTGATTATTCTTCACAACAACATGTGGAACAGATTCTGATTCTTCAGTACTCACACCTATAATATGGATAGTATTATCAGGAAAATTACGATAAGCATTACGAAGGACAAATGCAGCTTTCTTTAAATCAAATGGAGGAATTAGATGTGTAATATCAACAATTCTTGCATCAGGCAGGCGACTGAAAATTGAACCCTTGACTGCTCCTAGGTAGTGGTCAAGAAGTCCCCAATCAGTTGTTAGCGTAATGATAGCCGGCATTCTATGGTTTTTATATTTAGCAAGTTGTTCTTATTGCAAAGTTAAGGACAAAGTTCAGGAATATTACTTTCCGGATTATGTAATATTGTAAAATAATTAGTTATATTACCATCTGTTTTAAGGCATGATAATATCTGTGGGCCACAATTCAATTATTTATACTATGTATCTCAATATCTGTGTAAGATAATCTTAACATCTGAAAGATATGGCAGGTATTTTGTGGTAGTTGATTGAATGTTCCCTGTTCAATAATCATAACTGGATTAAATTATTTATTATGAATAAGCTGCTTCTTATCATTGCATCATCAATCCTCCTGACATCTTGCCTCAAAGAAGGATCCAATTATATTAGTTACACAGGTTATATAAGCATTGACCAATTAAATTTACCTGACACAGCCAGAGTGGGAGATGTTGTGCAGGTGTTTGCAAGAGGAGGTGCTCCTAATGGCTGTTGGTCGAATTTGGAACTCATGATGACTAAGCAAAATGATTCAGTAATAAATATCACTGGAATAGGTCGTTATGAAACAACTGATGGTATATGTACTGATGTTTATCAAATACTTGATTCAACTTTCAAATACAAAGCCTCAAAGCCCGGTATTGTAAAATTTATAGGACAGTCACCTAATAATATCCAGATTATAGATTCGCTCATTATATTGCCATCACCCCAGAATAATTAATGATTCCAGGTACATTTCAGGTACACTTAAGAATTCTACTTGTCTAGAGGTTTAGTTTTAGATACTGACAGGAAATCTCTTTCAGTTTTTAGCAAATTGACAGAGAATAACGTTAGATTTTTAAGTTCGGCTAAGATGTTTAGATAGAGAACGCTATTTCTTGTCCCTGTTTCGTTGTTTTTAATTCTCTTTATTTGTTTTTTTCGAGACTCATCGAGTAACCTCATAATTGTTTGCTGACGGCTAACTATAAGATCAAAATCCTCAAAGCTACTCTTATTAAGCATTGTGACAATTTCTTCAATAAAGATAGTGATTTCACCTTGAATTCGAGAGATCTCTTCTATTTGAGATGTTATAAGTGACTTATGGTTATTCTCAATGTGATCATAACTTGGATTTACTATGTAAGAAATACAGTGGTTTATTTCACGGAGATAATCAATAGCTTGAACATAGTATTGTCCTGTATCAGCTGAGTCTTCTTTGAGGTTCGATAGAACAGTACTCATATGTGTCTTCCATCGTTTGGTTGTGTTATTAAGCTTTTGCACTGACACTTTAGCACTTTTCAAAGCTTTTCGGTCTTCATCAGCCAATCCCGCAATAGTGTCGTTCAAAATTGCAATTACCACCTTCAATACTTCCTGAATATTTTTAGAACTACGGGATATGATAGTAGCAGTAGTTATTTCATCAGGGTGCATATCAAGCGAGAGATCAGCTTTTCTATCATCACTACGGCGAAGGTGGATAACATGTGTCCTATATGCAAGATAAATGCTAAGAGCAAGAAGTAAAATTAAAGCTACTAAACCGCCGTAATATATGATAGTTGCCGTTGCCAATGCAAAGGTAAATGCGGCAAGAGCAGTAAAAAACCAACCTCCTATTACTGATAGTACTCCTGTAATCCTATATACCGCACTTTCTCGACCCCAAGCTCTATCACTGAGGGATGTGCCCATTGCAACCATAAAGGTGACGTATGTAGTTGATAGAGGCAATTTAAGAGATGTTCCAATTGCAATAAGTACGCTGGCAATTACAAGATTTACACTTGCTCTAAGTAAGTCAAATGCTGCACCTTGAGGCATTTCATCTTTGGTAATGTGATCGGGTTCCTCAAACCTCTTTTCTATCCAGGCAATAGTGCTTGAGGGCATAAAACTTGAAATGGCATTCGAAAAGCGTAATGCACCCCTAACAAGGTTTCGAGATAGGATAGATGAGTTAAAGCGTTCAACTCCTTCTTGTTGGCGACTAAGATCTACGGATGTTTCAATGACGGTACGTGCTTTTTTTGATGTCCACAAAGTGATAACCATGAAAATACCAGCCAACAAAAGCACCCAAGTTTCAGTTACTGCGTCTTCCATTAGCCCTGACATCATAAAGGTATCAGCATCAGCCCCAGGGGAAGCTGTAAAAAGCTGGAATGCTTTTAATCCTGCAAGAGGTACACCGATGAAATTGACCATATCATTACCAGCGAATGCAAGTGCCAATGCAAAAGTGCCTGTAAATACGACTAGTTTAAGGACATTAAGTTTAAAGAGTAATATGAGCAATTGTAATAATAATGTAAGTATCAGGAAACTAACCAATAGTATATTGAATGTATGTTCCGAAATATATGCTAAATGCTCAGTTGTAACAAATGATGCACCTTTTGCTCCCTTAATCACGATGAAGTATAATATACCTGTTATAGCTGCAGCTCCCCATAGAGAAGCAAAGTACTTCAAATTATGTCGGATATTGAAAGTAAAAATCATTCTCGTAATATACTGTACTAGTGCTCCAACGGTAAAAGCCAATGCTACAGAAACCAGAATGCCTGTTATTATGGCCAATGCTTTGCCTGAATTTATGTAAAGTCCCAAATCTTGCATTGTTTGCTCTGATTCACTTATCTTGATCAAAGCAACAGCTACCGATGCTCCAAGGAGATCAAACACAATTGATACTGTGGTTGATGTTGGAAGCCCGAAAGTATTGAAGATATCCAATAGCACAACGTCGGCAATCATAACAGCCAGAAAGATGATCATCACATCAGAAAAGCTAAATTGTGTTGGATAAAATAATCCCTTTCTTGCAATTTCCATCAGGCCACTTGAGAAAGTCGCCCCAACAAGTAGACCTACAGATGCAATGATCATTACTGTTTTAAATGATGCAGCTCGGGCTCCGATTGCTGAGTTGAGAAAATTTACAGCATCGTTTGCAACACCAACAAAGAGGTCGCTGAATGCAAGTAGAAAAAGTATAATGATAAAGAAGAGATATAAAGTATCCATAACTGCTATTTATGATTTTATGTTGGAAGCTATTGATTGATTGACGTTAATTATATGGTCACCTATCTTTTCACAATGGTTGGCAATTTGAGCGAATAGTACCCCATTCTGATATGAATATTCCCCATTTTCAACATTTTTGCTATTAATAGTAATAAAATGATCGCGTGCATTGTTGATTTTTAATTCCAGTTCAGTAGCCTTGATTAGTATTCCTGGAGTGTAGTTTTTAGCCAGATTATTATTCATATTTAAAATAGCTTCTTGAACCAGGGTGAACATTTTAAGTATTTGTTCCCTCATTTCTGGATTCAACCAAGCATTAGCTTCATTTTTAAGTCTAATGGTTTTTTCGAGTTGTACGCATTGATCTGCAATGCTTTCAATATCGTCAACTATCTTTAGCATGGAACTAACCTTGCGTGAGGCTGCTTCAGTCAGACTGTTCACAGCAAGACGAGTTAGATAGTTTGATATCACAACTTCCTTATTGTCGGCCTTATCTTCAAACTTGAAAATTTTCTTCTGGAGTTTTATAAACTTCTCTTCCCGTTTTTCTGATAAATATTCAGGAATAAGGGAGAACATTTCCGAGATTTGTTTGCCGTAATTCACAATTTCATCCTGAACCTGAATAAGCAACATTTCAGTCATTGAAAGATACCCGGTTTCCATATATCTCAGATTCATCTTTTTTGATTCATTTTGCTTGACAGGTATAATAAATTCAAGCATTCTATTAATTGGCTTCAAAAGACCAAAGAATAAAAGACCGGTTATTATGTTGAAGCCTGAATGATAAATTGCTAAACCGATTGGGGCAGCTGAGATAGCATCAAGTGGGGATACCCCATAAACAAAATTGGTGATTTCTACCGCGCCAATAACAGAGTATTTGAAGTAACCAAAAAATATAATAGCCCCAAATGTATTGAATAGAGCATGAGCCAAGGCAAGCCTTTGTGCCGATTTGTTTGCTTGACGGGCTACAATATTGGCAGTTAAAGTTGTACCAATATTTGCGCCTAGAATCATTGCTGCAGCATTTTCAAAATTCATCCAACCATTATAACACATCACTATAGTTAAAGCAGTTGCGGCACTTGACGAGCGTATCAGTATAGTTAACAATATGCCAGTTAGTGCATAAAGCAAGTCAGTTCCAAGATTGTTAATGCTAAGTGTGGAAATTGCAGCTACAAAGCCGGAGCCTGTGGTTATGGTTGGAAGCGATTCTTGTATGAAGTAGAAACCTGTAAATATAAGTGCAAAGCCAACAATCAACTCTGCTATATTACGGTGCTTCTTATTTTTTCGGAATAATAGTGGAAGAGCAAAAGCCATTAAAGGCAGCAGTATTACTGACAAATTTGAATGAAACCCAAGTATTGTAATAAGCCAGGCAGTGACTGTAGTACCAACGTTAGCCCCTATCATTATAGGCAATGCCTGGTTTAGAGTAAAGATACCGGCATTAATAAAACTTACCAGAATGATTGTGACAGCAGTTGATGACTGAATTGTACCTGTTACAAGAAAACCTGAAAAAAAAGCTTTGGCATTACTGTTAGCGATTGAGGAAAATGATTTCCTCATTGACTCACCAACTATCTTTTGTAAAGCCTCACTCATGGTTTTCATTCCAAAAAGGAATAAGGCTAGTGACCCAAGGATTGAAAGAATTATGATACTTATTTCCCAAAAACTGGCTGGATTGTACATGGAGTTTTCCATAAAATTTAAGTGTGCAAAAATATCAATGAAATTAAGAAAATGTTTCATTCATGATGTGAGATGCGAAAAATAAGTATCGAAAAATTTCTATGTATTTGAAATACAACCACTAAGACTGATCTAAACACTAAATTGTTAACGTTAAGTTAACATACGGCCATTAATTTGCAGAATTTGTCGCAAGCTGTATTTTTTATTAGTATAGATAAAGTGTGCAAATCTATAGTTTATGACAAGTTGATACGAAGGTGATCATAGAATAGGCCATAAATAAGGAGTATCTTTGTAACCATATACAGGAACAGATTTTAAAATGATTGATAGATACCTAAAACGATTAAACATAACAGAGTTGAAGCCAATGCAGGCTGAAGCTATCAACACAATTAAAAACGGTACAAATGTTTTATTGCTATCTCCAACAGGGTCAGGCAAAACTTTAGCATTCTTATTGCCTTTGATCCAAATGATAATTGTGTCAAAACCAGGCATACAAGCAATGATAATAACTCCCTCTCGTGAGCTGGCATTACAAATTGAAAAAGTTTTCAAGGAATTGCAAACAGGTCTTAAAGTGAATACTTGTTATGGCGGTCACCCTATAACTACTGAGTTGAATAATCTTACAGTTGCTCCATCATTACTAATAGGAACTCCTGGTAGGATTGCTGACCATTTAAGACGCGGTAGCATCAATACCCTGACGATTAGAACTTTAGTACTTGATGAGTTTGACAAGTCGCTTGAACTAGGATTTAAAGATGAGATGGAATATATAATAGGTAAATTGGAATCAATTGAAACCAGGGTATTAACTTCAGCAACTAGCCTTGATGAGATACCTATGTTTGTTAAAATGACTACCCCTATAGTCATTGATTATACGGATGCTGATTTAGATGAACTGAAATTAACATTCAAATCTTTAAGAGCTGAGAGTAGCGACAAGTTAGATTTGCTTTTCAGATTGTTATGCAAATTAGGTGATGAGGCAAGTGTTGTATTTTGCAATCACCGTGAAGCGGTTAACAGAATTAGTGAACTCCTATCTGCGAGAGCAATTGCCCACGGTACATTCCATGGTGGCATGGAACAGGAGCGAAGGGAATTATCATTAATTAAATTTCGAAATGGAGCGAATCATGTGTTACTCACAACTGATTTAGCGTCAAGGGGTTTAGATATCCCTCAAATTAGGAATGTAATTCATTATCAATTGCCTACATCTTTTAATGCCTGGAAACATCGCAATGGTCGTACTGCCAGAATGGAAGAGCATGGTACATCCTGGATACTATTAGCAGAAAATGATTATATCCCAGAATTTATTAACCAAAGTATAGAGGAAGTTTTAATTGAAGGTGATATAAGTCTTCCGAACATCACACCATGGGAAACCATATACATAAGCGCAGGAAGAAAAGATAAAATAAGTAAAGGTGACATTGCTGGATTTCTTATGCAGAAGGGATTGCTTAAAAAAGATGAACTTGGCAAGATCGAAGTGCTTGATTTTGCATCTTATGCGGCAATAGACCGAAACGTACTTAATATCTTACTTAAGAGAATTAAGGGAGAGCAGCTAAAGAAGAAGAATGTTAAAATAGAAATTGCTTACTAGTTCCTTTAAGGTACTTTATTCCTCTGGCATTTTATAAACTAATGCATTAACATTCATACCGGCTCCAACTGAAGCAAACACAAAGTGATCACCATTATTAAGCAAATGGTTGTCTACCTGCTTATTAATAATGTGATCATATAGAATTGGGAGAGTAGCAACTGAATTATTGCCAAGGCTTGAAATGGTCATTGGCATTGAGAATTCAGGCCGCTTTTTTATGCCATATAATTCATAGAGTCTATTGACGATGGCATCGTCCATCTTCTCATTTGCTTGATGAATGAGTATTCTTTCAATATGTGATATATCAAGTCCTGATTTATCAATACATGCTTTTATAGCTTGAGGAACGGTTTTTAAGGCATATTCATATAACTTACGACCATTCATTTTCAAATACAGATGGTCTTTCAATTCATCATTATATGATTTGTCCATCCTTAACAGAAATGCTTGTTCACGAGTATCTGATCGTGTGATATGGGTAAGGATGCCAACAGGCTCTTCACTCTCAACACCACTTAAAATTACAGCACCAGCACCATCAGAATATATCATGCTGTCGCGGTCATGAGGATCTGATATTCTCGATAGGGTTTCACTTCCAATGACCAATATATGCTTTGCATCACCTGATTTAATGAAGTAATCTGCTTGTATAACTCCCTGAAGCCAGCCCGGACAACCAAAAGGAAGGTCATATGCAACGGTAAACGGGTTTTCAATGCCAAGTTTATATTTAACTCTCGAAGCTAATGTGGGAACAATATCCACATGAGTTCCTCCGGCTTTCACATCTCCAAAATTATGTGCTACAATGATGTAGTCAAGCTCCTCTTTATTAATTTTGGCTGACTCAATTGCTTTCTCTGCTGCCAGATGAGCCATATCAGAAGAAACCATGTTATCTTCAATGTAGCGTCTTTCGTTGATGCCTGTAATTTGCTGGAATTTATCAATTATCTCGCCTATCGGACGCTCAATTTTAGCGCCAGTGGTTTCGTAAAATACATTACTTCCAAAATCAGCATTGGTAACTGCAATTGTTGGGAGATAACTTCCTGATCCTTTTATGACTGTGTATATCATCTGTTTTGTTTTAACCGGGTTGTTAACCCCGGGATTGACCAACGAACAAAAACAACAATTTTCTTAAGATGTTCTTTGCGATCGGCGAATTTAGTAATTTTTTTAGACCTGATCGTTGATTTTTTATGCACTGTTGAAAAACAACTCGTATGTACTTATGTTTCAATTCTTTTAGCGATAGCAATTATTTCTTTAAAACTATTTATGGTTTCTTCATTAGTCTCATAAAAGAGATCTTCGCCAAATGAAATGCATCTATGAGTTACTTCATGCCTCAGATAATCGCGGTTAAGATCATGAACCCCCAATCTTATCCTATCTAGTGCATCTGCATCCTTAAGTATAGCAAGTGTATTATAAGTTGAGCTCTCCTTTGGTGGTTCAGCATGAAGGGAGTGGCGTGTAACTATTTGACGGATTGTGAGAATATCGTCAGGCAGTGCTCCATACTTAGTGAAAAGTCCTTCATACAGAGGCAGTTTATACTTAGCTGCGTCAGCTCCATGAATAGTACAATATCCATCATTAAGCCTGGCCATATCATGTATGTATGCCCCAAAAAATGCGATTGTTGCTTCCCTAATTTTATTGGTAAGCACTCCTAACCTTAGACAATGAAGCATCACCCGATATGTATGTTTAATACCATGAAGATAGCTCTGCTGGTCAAACTGTTCAGGCGATAAATTGAAGTGATTAAAGTCAACTTTGTATATGTTGTAATCAATCATAATGTAACACTAAAAGCAATAATCAGACCACTTTAACTCATACATATTCAGTTAATATCTCTAGACCATTCTAAGAATATCGATTAGTAGTGGCTTTAATCCTGCAAAGAAAAACTCCACTGCAATTACCATCATGATTAATCCCATTAGTTTCATCATTATTTTATTTCCTGTCGGGCCTATCACTTGCAACAATTTACCTGAACTTAAAAGCACTGCCCAAGTGATAAAAAGTGTTAGCACTATTGTTAGGATTAAAACAAATTTTAATTCAATGCTCTTACTGTCTTCCATTAAAATAATGGAATTTGTAATTGCGCCAGGCCCTGCAATTATTGGTATACCGAGAGGGGTGATGGAGATATCATCAACGTATTTAGTCACCATTTCTTCATCCATTTTTATTTTACTAATACGAGCTTGAAGCAAATCATATCCCATAATGAAGAAGATTATTCCTCCCACAATTCTGAACCCATTTACTGAAATGCCAAAGAACTTAAAAAGCAATTGACCAGCAAAAGCGAATAACATTAAAGTTATAAATGCAGTGAACACTGCCTTTAGGGCTGTACGTCGTCTTTGTTTTTCGGATATGTCAGCAGTCATGGTCATGAACACGGGCATCACTCCAAGGGGATTTATGATCGCGAAATACGATGTAAAATAGAGAAGTGCAACAGTAAGCAGTTCGTGGGTCATTTTATCTTATTGCTAACGATAGTCATAATTTCTTCTTCCAGCAATCGAGCATTTTTCTCAATCTCAGCTCCTTCAGCAAGTACTTTTTCGACGTATTCTTTATCTTTCAAACCTGATGCGTTAATTTTTACATTTAAGTAAGCCCCCAAAACTGCTGACCGAACAGCAAGAGCACCAACACCTGCATCTGATACTGAGTTAGGATTACCGATCTCAGCCATAACTTTAATAATTTCGAATGCTTCAAAAGATTTAACCATAACCTTTAGGGGTATTTCAATAGCATATTTCGTAGCGGCCTGAATTGCCTCAGTACGGATAATTTTTTCGTCATCGGTACCTTTGGGTAAACTGAATGCATCCATTATTTTATTGAAGGCAATTGTATCTTCATCAACAAGTCGAATTAATTCGTTCTTTAATTGTTGGCCTTTATCAGCCCATTCCGAGAACTCTTCCCAACGATCGTCCCATCCGGCTTTATGTGATGATAAATTAGCAACCATAGTTGCAAGTGAAACACCTAATGCACCCATAAATGCTGAAATTGATCCACCCCCTGGAGCAGGTGATTCAGAAGCTGTTTCATCAGCAAAAGCACTACACGTCATGTCCATCAACTTTTTGGATGAAGCTGTATCCTGCATCACATATTCAATGATCTTATCCTTTGGGTTGAATGGTTTTAAATCATCAAGTCCTAGTGACTTCACGGCCATCTTGATTAATTCAGATTCTGAAACACCAATTGACCGCTGTTGTTTCTGAAGGAAATACTTACCGGCATCTGTGAATACTTTGAGAGGAGCAAGACCTACCAATTCTGATCCTGTCACCCGAATACCTCGCTCCTGTGCTTTTTTTACTGCTTCATCAAATGCAACATGCACTGGTGTAATGCTAATATTAGTCAAGTTAATTGAAACCTGTGCAATGCCATATTCTTCAATGAACCAACCGATTGCCTTACAAGCTTTTAATGATCCCGGAGTGTTAACCTGATTGCCATTTTCGTCTTTGACTATTTTTCCTGTAATAGGATTACCTTCACGTAATGGACGACCTTTTTCGCGAATATCAAAAGCTACTGCATTTGCACGCCTAGTCGACGTAGTATTGAGGTTTATGTTATATGCAACGAGAAAATCACGGGCGCCAATAGCAATTGCTCCTGTGCGAGGTAGAAATGTTGCAGGGCCAAAATCTGGTTTCCAGGCAGGATCAGCTAACTTCTTAGGTAAACCTTCATATTCACCTGAGCGGTTATTTGCCAGGTTGCGACGTTCTTCTACAAAAGCAGCATTTTCGTAACAAAAAACCGGAATAGCGAGTTCACTCCCTACACGCTCCGCGAGTTTCCTTGCGTATTTTACCGTTTCTTCCATTGTTATATTTGAAATCGGGACAAGTGGACACACATCTGTTGCTCCAAAACGTGGGTGTTCACCTTTGTGCTTGCTCATGTCAATAATTTCCATAGCTTTCTTTATTGCTTTGAAAGCAGCTTCAATTACATGTTCAGGTTCCCCTGCTATTGTTACAACAGTACGATTAGTTGCAGCTCCCGGGTCAACGTCAAGTAGTTTCACACCTTCTACAGTCTTGATCTCGTCAGTTATATGTTTAATAACTGACATGTCACGTCCTTCGCTAAAATTTGGAACACATTCAATAATTTGTTTCATGCTGTATTTTGAATTGTGGTTATTAGTTAGTTATTGGTCTGATTATGATTTAAAATGGGCGAGATTAAACAGGAATTGAAGTTTTAATTATTTCCCCGTTCAGAATCACAGTGTCAATTTTATTAGTGCCGTAATAATAAGGCAAGTACTCAATGCTGGGGATAGGTTTTGTTATAAACACGTTTGCAATCTTACCCTTTGTTATGGAGCCTAGTTTATCGCTTATTCCCATAGCATAAGCTCCATTGATAGTGCATGCGTTTATTGCTTCAGTCGGTAGCATCCTGAACATAATACAACCCATAGATAAAATTAATTGCATGTTACCAGAAGGAGAAGACCCTGGGTTAAAATCACTCGCAAGAGCAACCGCAATGCCTGCATTTATCATCGCCCGGGCTGGTGCATGTATCATGTTAAGAAAGAAAGCCGCACCAGGTAATAATGTAGCCATTGTGTCTGAGTTTCTGAGAGCTGCAATTTCGTTATCGCCAGTAAATTCAAGATGATCAACAGAAAGAGCATTGTATTTTACACCTGCTTGTATACCACCTGAATAATCGAGTTCATTTGCATGAATTTTGGGACGAAGACCATATTTAAAACCAGCTTCAAGAATCCTTTCTGTTTCTTCAACTGTAAAGAACCCTTTGTCGCAGAAAACGTCAATGTAATCAGCAAGTCCTTCCTCTGAAACCATGGGAATCATCTCATTGATAACCAGGTCAACATATTCTGATTGTCGATTGCGGTATTCTGCGGGTACAGCATGAGCTCCCAGGAAAGTCGACTTGATGGTTAAAGGGCTTAATGACTTAAGGTTTCTAATTACTCTTAACATCTTAAGTTCATCAGTAGTGTTAAGTCCATATCCGCTTTTAATCTCAATGGCTCCTGTACCATATGAAATTACTTCATTCAAACGGTTTAATGCACTTTCAGTTAGCTCATCTTCTGAAACATCATGAAGTCGACGTGAGGAATTAAGAATACCACCACCTCTCCGGGCGATCTCTTCATAGGATAGTCCTCTTATTTTATCAATATATTCAATCTCACGGCTACCGGCAAACACAAGATGTGTATGTGAATCACAAAAAGAAGGAAAGACCATTTTACCTGTGCAATCTATAACATCATAGTTTTTATATTCTGCAGACGGTAACTCACCCTGTCCAAAATTAGATATATTCCCTTCTTCAATCAGCATCCATGCTGATGATATCATACCCAATTCACTCATAGCGCTACCTTTTTTTAGTTGGGTAGCTTCATTTTCGATTCCAGCTAAGGTGTGTATGTTCTTGAGTATAAGGTTGTCAGGCATATAACCAGTGTTAAATTTAAGCACACAAAGTTACAAAAGCCCCAAAGAAAACATGTAAATATCTTTAAAAATATCTAACCGCAGCTTATAATTGTTAAAGGATAGAGCTCAAAGTTGATTGATTAATCTTCTGAGAAAATAGTAAGCCATGTTAAGTGTTAAAAAAAGTGATGTATTTTGGTGGCGACTACTAAAGTATTTTTTTATACTTTTGAGCCCAAGATAAATAAAATCATTAAACAAACAGAAGTCTATGAAATTTGGAAAACTACTTTCCCTTGTTATTGCGGTACTTTTTGCGGGCAATATAATGGCTGCTATAGTACAGCCAGACGCTGCAGCAGCTGTTGCACGCAACTTTATGTATGAGCGTTATGTCCAAAAAGGGCTGTCAGTCAGTGTATCTGAAGTGCAACCTCACTTGATGAAGGTTCAAGAATCGAATGGCTTACCCGCATTCTATATCTTTAGTTTTGACAAAGGAGGCTGGGTAATAATAGCTGGTGAGGATGTTTATACACCAATAATAGGGTATTCACCAGAAGGCAGTTTCCCTACAGGTCAACTTGATAAGAATGTTGCATCTTTTCTTCAGGATTATGTTGATCAAATCAACTTTGCAAGAGCAACTAATCTTGCTGCTGAAAATGAAGTTGCTGCAAGATGGGCTGAGTACAATAATATGAACAATCCCCGGATACTTCTTGATGGAAATCGCGATGTTGATCCTTTATTAAGTATAATGTGGAATCAGGACTTCCCCTACAATGCCTATTGTCCTGTTGATCCAGCCGGACCGGGTGGACATGTATATGCCGGTTGCGTTGCAACAGCAATGTCAATGATCATGTACTACTATCGATATCCTGAGGTTGGAACAGGTTCATACACATACTATGCTAGTGGTTATGGAACTTTAACCGCCAATTTTGGAGAAACATACTATGATTGGAATTCCATGCAAAATTCAATTACAGGTACCATGGGCAATGCAGTGAATGCTGTTGCCGAAATTCAATACCATTGTGGAGTTGCAGTACGTATGGGATATGCTCCTGACGGATCAGGTGCTTATAGTTCAGATGTTCCTGCGGCAATAAAAAATTATTTTGGATATTCCACCACAGCGCAGTACATTCAAAAGATGAGTTATACAAATACTGCCTGGGAAGGTATTTTGATGGAACAAATTGATGCCCGCCAACCACTTTATTATTCAGGTCAAAGTACTTCAGGAGGTCATGCTTTCGTATGCGATGGTTATCAGGTAACTGGATCGGGTAAGCTTTTCCATTTCAATTTTGGCTGGGGTGGAAGCTCTAACGGTTTCTTTGCTCTTAATGATGTTAATGGATTCAGTTCACAACAAGGCATGGTTCGTAACTTTATCCCTAATCCTGCCAATTATCCCCAATTCTGCGATGATCACATAGTTACATCACCTATTGGAAGTATTGAAGATGGTAGCGGTCCGATTGATGATTATCTCGCTAATGGTGCATGTTCCTGGTTATTGGCCCCTGCCGATTCTGTTACATCAATTACAATCCGGAATATTACCCTGGGTTTAGCATCTGGAGATTCATTGAAAATTTATGCAGGTGCTAATGAAAATGCACCATTGCTCGCCACCTATGGTCAAAATTCTTCAGTAGCTGATTTAACTTCACCAGGCAACAGGATGTTCATTAAATTACTCTCTGATGGCTCTGATGAAGGTGATGGTTTTAGGGCTGAGTTTTCTTCAAGCTTCCCAACATATTGTACTAATAGTATCACCACTCTTTCGGAGCCAACCGGTGATTTTTCAGATGGTAGTGGAGTGTATAATTATAATAATAGCACAGTTTGTAAATGGAAGATCGCACCACCCTGGGCTCAGGGACTCACCCTTGCTTTTACTGAGTTTGATCTTGAAGAAGGAAAAGACTATCTTAAAGTCTATGCTATTCCAACAAATGAACTAATTGCCAGCCTTACCGGTAATGTGGTGCCTGACCCTATAGTTTCACCTACAGGACAGTTCCTTCTTATGTTCTCTTCCAATGGATTTAACAATGGACAAGGCTTTGAAGCAACATATTATATATCAAATGTTAACACTACCAATTTTGATATTGCTTCCAATTTGTCTGTATATCCAAATCCTGCATCGTCATATACTGATGTAAAATTTAACCTGAATGAACCATCCCAAGTTGAAATATCAGTATTTAACCTGCTTGGTGAAGAGGTGTACAATGAATCATCACAGTTACTTTCAGGATATGTTAATCGGACCCTTCAGTTAGGCAGTTTGTCGAAAGGTGTTTATTTATTGAAATTAGCCAGTGATAAAGGCTCAATTACAAAGAAACTTGTAATCAAGTAATGAATTCAAAATTACTTTAAAGGGGCTTTCTGTTGAAAGCCTCTTTTTTTACCGATTAGTAATCACAAATCATGAATTAACTTATGTTCCAAAAACTACTCATAAGCTTTACAATAATAATTATTGCAATTACCGGTTTTGCCAAACCGGTTGATACATTAATAGCTGCAAAAGTGGCTAGCAATTATTATAAAACTAAGTTGCAGCAATACCCACAGCAAAATTCCAATATCTCAGAAATTAGTGAGATAGTTTCTTTGGTGAAAGATGTGGTTCCGATGGCTCATGTTATAAATTTTAGTAAAGGAGGATTTGTGATTGTTGCTGCCGACGATGCATCCAGACCAATATTAGGTTATTCGTTTGACGGTTCTTTCCCTACTGCCAATATTCCCCCAGTTGTTGATGAATGGATGCAGTTTTATTACATGCAACTTGAGTATTTAAAAGATAACAATATTCAACCTACTGAAAAAATATCTCTTGAGTGGATGGAGTTGATAAATGGAGAAGGTGAAAGGTTTAACAGAGATACACGGACAATTAGTCCCTTACTAACCACAACCTGGGATCAGGGTGCCAGATATAATGAATTATGTCCACAAGATCCCGCAGGACCAGGCGGACATGTATGGTCAGGTTGCGTTGCAACTGCTATGTCGCAGGTTATGAATTACTGGCGATACCCTCTCCAGGGAACAGGATCGCATGGCTATTATTCTGATTACGGATATTTGTTTGCTGATTATGGTGCATCAACGTACGACTACAACCAAATGAACTATAACATTGGGGGAGAATATAACTATGAAATGGCCGAACTTCAATATCACGCCGGTATTGCAGTTGATATGATGTATTCACCTTCGGGATCAGGAGCATACAGTGATGACGCCGCAGCTGCTCTCAGGAATTACTTTGGCTATAATTCTTCACTACAGCTTGTATACAAGGATGATTATTCAGAAGATGCCTGGGCCGATCTTCTTATGGATAACCTTGAGAATGGTTGGCCTATGTATTATCATGGTTTCGGCTCAGGAGGTCATGCATTCAACGTAGATGGATTTCAAGGATCTGATTATTTCCATTTTAACTGGGGATGGAGCGGTTCATATAATGGGTACTTTTACCTGTCAAACCTAAACCCTGGTGGGAACGACTTTACCTGGGGCCAAGGTGCGATAGTAAATTTTTATCCCAACAACAATAATTATCCTTACAATTGCTCAGGTGTTACTGTTCTTAATCGTCATAATGGCACAATTGAAGATGGTAGTGGCCCTGTTGCTAACTATACTGGAGGAATGGAATGTGGATGGTTAATTTCACCAGAAGATTCTGTTTCAGGTCTGACCTTATATTTTGATAAGTTCGATCTTGCAAGTGGTGATGTTTTAAATGTTTTCGATGGAGAAAATAGTTCGTTCCCATTGATTGGAAGCTATACTGGAACAACTTTGCCAGCTGCCATTCCATCTGTTAGCGGCAAATTGTACATTGAGTTTGCCACTTTGGGTAATCAGGGTAAGGGATGGCAAGCCCATTATAATAGTTATCTTGTTAATTATTGCCCGGGTATTACTCATTATACGGATCCGGCAGGTTCATTTTCAGATGGAAGTGGCCCAAGAGAATACCGAAATAGTAGCATTTGCAAGTATATCATCGAACCTGATAATGCTGCTACTATCACAATATCATTTGATTCATTTGACACAGAGCCTGAATTTGATAAAGTGAAGGTGTATGATATGATTTCACAAACTCTTTTGGGGGAGTATTCAGGTAATGTGCTCCCAAATGATATTGTGATTCCTTCTGGAAAAGGATACATTTTGTTCGTTACCAATAATTCAAATAGTGCACCGGGCTGGGATATTAGCTATACAAGCACAATTACAGGATTAAGTGGACCTGATAAGCCAAATATTAACTTATACTGTTCTCCTAATCCTGCAGATGAATGGTTAAGAATTGATTTAAGGTCAAAAAAAACTGAGGAAATTAAAATAGATCTTATATCTGCTGATGGACGTTCAAGGCAAGTTTTCTCAGGTGATACAACAACAGAGCCTATAGTGATTAATACAAATATAGCTGATTTGGCACCTGGCATTTATATTGTAAGATATACTTCTGATATAGAAAGCGGAACTCAAAAAATAATTGTCCGTTAATAATAAGGTTCCATATATAAAATCTGTTGAATCTGGAATACCATGTATTCCAGATTCTTATTTTTATGGACTATCTTAAGCCAATGCTAATCTCTGTCGTAAGCTTTAATAATCTGACTCACCAGTTGGTGACGCATAACATCAGTCTCGTTAAGTTGAATAATATCAATTCCTGGTACGTTTGAGAGGATTTTGGCTGCATGCATCAACCCTGAATTTTGATGCTTCGGTAAGTCAATCTGTGTAATATCACCTGTAATAAAGAACTTTGCAGATCTCCCCATTCTAGTCAGGAACATTTTCAACTGGTTGCTGGTTGCATTTTGTGCTTCATCTAATATTGCAAACACATTATTAAGAGTTCTTCCTCGCATGAAAGCAAGGGGTGCAATTTCTATTGTGCCATCCTCAATGTATGTAAGCAATTTTTGTGGTGGAAGCATATCACGCAAGGCGTCATAAAGCGGCTGCATGTAAGGGTCAAGTTTATCCTTCAAGTCCCCAGGTAGGAATCCAAGATTCTCGCCTGCTTCTACAGCAGGCCTTGTAAGTATAATCCTCTTAACCTCGCGATTTTTTAAAGCTCTTACAGCTAAAGCAACAGCTGTATAAGTTTTACCAGTTCCGGCAGGACCAATTGCAAAAACCATGTCGTTTTTTTCAATACTCTCCACTATCTTGATTTGGTTAGCTGATCGAGCCTTAATTACTTGCCCATTTCGACCATGCACAATTACGTCAGGTGAACTTTTAGTAGTGATATCAGCAGCTCCTGGTTCAGCTAATTGCTTTATGTCGTTTTCAGTTATTTTTCCAAAGTGATCATAATGTATAAGCATCAGGTTGAATAATGATTCAAATGATTCAATATCTGGTGGGTCTCCTATCACTTTAATGTGTTCACCCCGGGCTATTATCTTGAGCTTTGGAAGTAATTCTTTTATCGCATTAAGATTACGATCGCCCACCCCAAACAAATCGAGTGGACTATATGATTCAATACTAAATATCTTTTCACTCATAGTGATGAATTAAGTTCATAATACTAACCTCAGGAAGTTTTTGTAGTTCAAATGTAGAACAAAAATAGCCATTAGAACCTTAGAAAAGGCCTTTTATCGTACTTTTGACAGAAATTATAAATATGTCGAGAGGAAAAGAAAACAAACCGCATATCGGTATATTTGGACGACGTAATAACGGCAAAAGCTCATTGATTAATTTACTTGCCGGTAAGGAGACTGCTATTGTTTCCCCATTAGCTGGTACAACCACTGATCCTGTTAAAAAATCAATGGAAATTCCTGGTATAGGACCAGCAATTCTAATTGACACAGCGGGTATTGATGATAGTGGTGAATTAGGCTTAAAAAGAATAGCTAAATCGTTCGATATCCTAAAAATAATTGATCTTGCCGTACTGGTTATTGCTGGTAATATTTTTGGACCAGAAGAAGAAAAGTTAGTTAGTAGTTTTATTAGTCATGATGTGCCTTTTATTGTTATTCACAACAAGAGTGACCTTGTGCCATTGGATACCAGAACAGCACAGGTAATAAAAAACCGATACCAATGTGAAGTCCTTGATTTCAGTGCAATTTCTTCAACTGATAATAATCAACTCCTTGCTGCACTCGCAGTCTTAATGCCAGAATCGGCATATACTTCAAATGCCTTAGTTGGAGGTCTATTCAATCCTGGTGATGCAGTTTTACTCATTACACCAATTGACAATGAAGCTCCACAAGGTCGAATGATTCTTCCACAGGTACAAGCCATCCGCGATATACTTGATCATGATGGAATTGTCATGATTTGTAAGGAAACAGATGTTGAGGACTTCATCTCCAAGGCACATCCCCGCCCTGTTTTAGCAATAACCGACAGCCAGGTATTTGGTAAGGTTGGAAGCCAAATCCCTGATGATATTTCTCTAACAAGCTTTAGCATCTTACTGGCCAGACAGAGAGGTGATTTCGCAAATTACCTTAAGGGGACACCCTATCTTGACAAACTTAATGATGGTGATCGGATACTTATTCTTGAGTCTTGTACTCACCATGTTACCTGCGATGACATTGGTCGACATAAAATACCTAATTGGCTCAAGAAGTACACAGCCAGGGAGTTGCACTTTGACATTGTTTCAGGTCTGGGCAATTTACCTCATAATATCAAAGAGTATTCTTTATTGATTCAATGCGGAGGTTGTGTACTTACACGCAAACAGGTAATGAACAGGGTTAGGGCCGCAGTTGATGCAGGGATACCTGTTACAAATTATGGTATGACCATTGCATGGATTCATGGTATTTATGATAGAGCTGTTGGGATATTTCAACAATAGCTTTTTTTAATGGTTTAATAGAATAGACATGCAGGCAAAAAACATTGTTATAACAGGTGCTTCTGGTGGCATAGGAAGAACTACAGCCCTCGAACTTCTTAAGGATCCACAAAATAGCTTATTCCTTATCTCACGGGATGAAGTAAAGCTTAACAGTATCTATGATGAAGTGCCTCGGAATGAAGATCGCCTGTTTGTGTATCCTTTTGATCTGATTACAGGAGATTATGTAAAGCTGATTGAAACTATCAATGAAAAAATTGGCAATGTTGATATTCTGATAAACAATGCCGGTACTATCGTTAACAAAGCATTCACCGAGATCAATAGCCTTGATTTTGATAGGGTTGTTAATACTAATTTTAAAGGTCCCTTCTTTCTTATCCAGCATTTAATACCTATGTTTAACAAAGGTGCACATATAGTTAACATCAGTAGCATGGGCGGATATCAGGGTAGTGTGAAATTCCCCGGTTTATCACTTTACAGTTCTTCAAAAGGAGCGTTAAGCATCCTGACCGAATGCCTTGCCTTAGAACTTAATCCTATAGGGGTTTCGGTTAATTGTTTGGCTTTAGGAAGTGTTCAAACTACTATGCTCGAAGAAGCTTTTCCTGGTTATGTTGCACAAGTTACTAGTCGCTCTATGGGTGATTACATAGCACACTTTGCTGTTAATGGGCATAATTGGGTGAATGGGAAAATACTCCCTTTATCATTATCAACACCTTGACTTATCAAACTATTCATTCTACTAATATTGTAATCCGCTCATAATAAAGAAAACTATTCTAAAAGTATTAACCTGGCAAGATGGATAATAAAGTTGATTGCATAATCAAAAGTGGCATTGTTGAAGTAGTAGGTGAAAAATACCTCAAAGTAAAGATTCAAAACGATAGTGCTTGTTCCATGTGCTATTCCAAAGGCGTTTGTACTTCATTGGGCTCAGGTGACAGAATAATAGATGTTGAGAATGATAATAGACATAATGTTAAACCCGGGGACATAGTCGACGTACAAATGATTTCTAAATCAGGTTGGGTGGCTGTTATTTTTGGATATATAATTCCATTTATTATACTGATTGGCACTCTGCTAATTGCAAGTGAATTTACTTCTGAGAGTATAGCAGCTCTAATTTCCTTAGTAATACTTATTCCATATTACATACTGCTTTATGCATTGCGAACTAAGATGAGAAAGTATTTCAAATTCACTTTGTCGTGATTATTAATGAGTTGTATGATAACGACGAACTATATCCTTTGCATTAGTGAAAGACGACATGTTATTTGCATAAAATTTCCTGTATGTGTAATTTATAATGAGTCTAAAGTAGTTGGAAAATCTTCTTAGAATACTAAAATTCTATAATTCAGTAGCTTATAACGCCCAATACACTGTTGACATTCAAACAGTTACATGTGTCGATTTGTGATGCTTTTGTAGAAAGTATTCACAAATAGTCGTAATTTTGTTCCGTTAAGCTTAGTAATTATAAATTTTCCTTACTAGTGAACCAGACTATTTTATACGCGGTAATTACATTAAGTTCACTCGGTGTTATTGCCGCTGTTATACTTTATTTTATTGCACAGAAATTCAAAGTTATTGAAGACCCTTGTATTGAAGTTGTAAACAATATGCTTCCCGGCGCAAACTGTGGAGGATGTGGCGTGGCCGGGTGCAGAGCACTTGCTGAATTAATTGTCAAAACCGGTGACTTGTCTTTGCATAAGTGTCCTGTTGGTGGAAACGATATTATGAACCAAATTGGTGCATATCTTGGGCTACATACAGCTGAAATTGAACCTCAAATAGCAGTGGTGAGGTGCAGTGGAAATCATGTAAATGCTCCATCAAAGATATTGTATGAAGGTGCTGAATCATGTGCATTTGCACACTATCTTTCTGCTGGTGAATCCGGCTGTCCTAATAGTTGTCTCGGCAATGGCGATTGTGTAAGATCATGTCAATTTGATGCAATTAATATTAATAAGATAACAGGTCTACCTGAGGTTATAGACGAAAAATGTGTTGCTTGCGGTGCATGTGAAAAAGCATGTCCAAGATCAGTTATTGAGATAAGACCAAGAGGAAAAAAAGATCGTAGAATCTTTATCTCATGTGTGAATATGGAGAAAGGAGCCCTTGCTATAAAGAATTGCAATGTTGCATGCATTGGGTGTGGCAAATGCGTTAAGGAATGTTCATTTGATGCAATAACAATGACAAACAACCTTGCATATATCGACCCAAATAAATGCAAATTATGCAGAAAATGCGTAGCCGTTTGCCCCAGGGGGTCTATTATTGAGCTAAACTTTCCTCCAAGAAAGGAGCGAACGGATAATACCGAAAAGCCTGAATCAGCCTTAACGGTATAGTATTTTAAATCATTATAGTTTAGAAAGCTTGCACAACATTAACATAAAAACTAAAGGATAAGCTAATTGAAAACTTTTAAACTTGGCGGAGTTCATCCTGAAGAGAAGAAAATAACAGCCAATAAATCCATTGAATATCTTCCAATACCTTCCAGAGTACATATACCCCTGGCACAGAGCCTCGGTGCACCTTCTAAACTTTTAGTTGAGAAAGGTCAAATTGTTAAAACGGGGCAATTACTTGCGAGAGGCGAAGCTTTTATTTCTTCAAATGTACATTCATCAGTATCAGGAAAAGTTGTAAAGATTGAGGATATCACTGACTCTTCCGGTTATCGAAAACCTGCAATTACTATTGATGTTGAAGGTGATGAATGGATTGAAACCATCGACCGTACTAGTAAGATCGATTCAGATATTAAACTTTCCCGGGAGCAAATTATTGAGAGAATTAAAGAACTGGGTATCGTTGGCCTCGGTGGAGCCACTTTCCCTACCCATATTAAACTTGTAGTCCCATCCGGAAAAAAGGCAGAAACTCTTATTATTAACGGAGTTGAATGCGAACCCTATCTTACAGCCGATCACCGGGTCATGCTCGAGCGGAGTGAGGAGATAGTTATTGGCATACGTATCTTAATGATTGCTCTTAACGTAAATAAATCATTTATTGGCATTGAAAATAATAAACCCGACGCCATTGAACTGCTTACTAAGTATACAGACAAGGATAAACATATTAATGTTGTTCCGCTTAAAGTGAAATATCCCCAGGGGGGTGAAAAACAGCTAATCAAAGCTATCACAGGTAAAGAGGTTCCCTCAGGAAAACTGCCAATTGAAACGGGGTGTATAGTCATTAATGTTGGTACAGCATTAGCTATTTACGAAGCCATTCAGAAGAACAAACCCTTATTTGAGCGGGTTGTGACTGTATCAGGCGAATCACTGGTCAATCCAGGCAATTATTTGGTCCGTATTGGTACAACAGTTAATTACCTTATAGAAAAAGCAGGAGGCCTTCCGACTGATACAGGTAAGATTATTAATGGAGGTCCAATGATGGGAAAATCACTCACCTCACTTGATGTCCCCGTGGTGAAAGGAACATCGGGTATTCTGATCTTTCCACAGCAGAAAAGTCACCGTGTTTCTATGCATAATTGCATTAGGTGCAGCCGCTGTATTACAGTATGTCCATTAGGTTTGGAACCAGTGAGTTTGGTACAATACAGTAGCAATGAATTATATGATAAAGCTGAGAAAGCTCATATTATGGATTGTATGGAATGTGGATCATGCCAGTATACTTGTCCATCCGGACGTCCATTGCTTGATTTCATCAGGCTAGGAAAACATAAAGTAGGAACAATCATCAGAAACAGAATAAAAAACTAGTATGAGCTTATTAACAGTATCGGGTTCTCCACACGTTCATGCACCTCAAAATGTAAGATCTATCTTGTATGGCGTGGTGATTGCCATGATTCCGGCAATTCTGGTTTCATTCTATTATTTTGGAATTGACTCAGCCAGAGTGATTTTCATTTCTATATCAGCATGTTTACTGTTTGAGTACCTTATTCAGAAGTACCTGTTAAAAGGTCCGATAACTATTACAGATGGTTCAGCACTAATAACAGGAGTGCTACTGGCTTTCAATGTGCCCTCAAATCTTCCTGCATTTATCATCATCATTGGCGCCCTTGTCTCTATTGGTATTGCAAAGATGTCGTTTGGAGGATTAGGCAAAAATCCTTTTAATCCCGCGCTGATTGGCAGAGTATTTCTTTTAATCTCATTTCCTGTTCAGATGACAACATGGCCATTACCCATGCCTGGTTTCACCGGTATTATGGCTGATGCTATAAGTGGACCAACCACACTTGGTATGCTTAAAGAAGGTATTATGGCAGGTAAAACTGTAAGTGAGATCATTGCTTCATCAGGTTTTCCAGGATATATGAATGACTTTACTGGGGCCCAAGGTGGTTCTTTAGGAGAAGTATCAGCCGCAGCTCTTTTGTTAGGTGCAATTTTTATGTTTGCTAAAAGGATTATCACTTGGCATATTCCAGTTTCCTACCTTGGAACAGCATTTATATTCTCTGCCATTTTATGGTGGCTTAACCCTGACAAATACCTCGACCCTGTGATAAGTATGTTAGCAGGTGGAATGTTATTAGGTGTATTTTTTATGGCGACTGATATGGTAACTTCACCCATGACAGCCAAAGGTCAGTTGGTTTTTGGAATTGGAGCAGGACTTCTAACGATAACAATTAGAAACTGGGGTGCTTATCCAGAGGGTGTATCCTTTGCTATCCTAATTATGAACGCTGCTACTCCTCTGATCAATAATGCATTTAAACAAAAACGCTTTGGCTTAACTTCCATTAAGAAAGTAACCAAAGCCATAAAACAAACAGCATAACATGGCTAAGCCTGAATCATCGCTAAGAAACATGGTTTTTTCCCTACTTGGAATCTCCCTTGTAATGTCAGCTGCACTTGGTTTCGTATATAATGTTACTAAGGAACCGATTGCCGCTGCTATAAAAGAAAAAGAAGTTAGTGCTATTAAAGAAGTATTGCCAGTGTTTGATAATGATCCTGTTTCAACTTCCAAGGAGATAGATGGAATAATTTTTTATTATGCCTCAAATTCTGATAGTGCTGTTGGGTATGCTGCAAAGACTTTCACTGAGATGGGTTACAGCGGTAGATTTGATTTAATGGTTGGATTTCTGCCAGATGGCACCATTAACAATATTGTGGTTTTGGAACAGAAAGAAACGCCAGGATTGGGGACGAATATGGTTTTGCCAAAATTTAAGAACCAGTTTCTTAACCTTAATATAGCAAATTTAAAAAATAAAAGGCTGTTGGTTAAAAAAGATGGAGGTACAATAGATGCAATATCTGCTGCAACGATAACATCACGTGCTTATTGCGACGGAGTACAAAGTGCATATAATGCCTACATGGAAAACTTTGCTGCTAAGTAATTGCACTTCAACAAAATAGAAAGAAAGGGAACAATGAATAATTTGAAGTTTTTCAGCGAGGGACTGATTAAAAATAATCCGGTATTTGTATTGATCCTGGGTGCTTGCCCTACTTTGGCAGTCACCACATCTGCCGTCAATGGTATTGGAATGGGAGCAGCCACTACTTTTGTGCTCGTTAGCTCAAATGTTTTAATTGCTGCACTTAAAAATGTTATCCCTGATAAGGTTAGAATAGCTGCTTTCATTGTTATTATTGCAACTTTCGTTACAATTATTGATATGGTTATGAAAGCCTTTACTCCTGATCTTTACAGTAGTCTCGGTATTTTTATTCCCCTCATTGTGGTAAACTGCATCATTTTAGGCCGTGCTGAAGCTTTTGCCCAGAAGAACAGAATTATTCCTTCCTTACTTGATGGTTTAGGTATGGGGATTGGATTTATGTTGGCTATTACTATTCTTGCCAGTATAAGGGAAGTATTGGGTAATGGATCAATTTTCAATATTAAATTGGTTGGTGATAATACTTCAACTATATTGCTCTTCATACTTCCACCAGGTGCTTTCATAACATATGGGTATCTTATTGCAATTATGAATAAACTAAAATCAAGGGCACAGTAACCCGTAACCAAGGCATTGCTTAACTGGAATTAAAACAACAACATCTAATCATGGAATATATCAACATAATTATACTTGCACTACTTGTTAATAATGTGGTATTAGCCCAATTCCTTGGAATCTGCCCATTTTTAGGGGTATCAAGTAAAGTTTCAACATCAGTAGGAATGGGAGCTGCAGTAATGTTTGTTATGGCACTTGCAAACATGGTTACTTATTTAATTCATTATTTCTTGCTCATCCCATTGCAGGTTGAATTCATGCAAACTATAACATTTATCCTGGTAATTGCTTTCTTAGTGCAAACGGTCGAAATAATCTTGAAGAAGGCAGCACCATCATTGTATCAGGCATTAGGTATCTATCTGCCACTTATAACCACAAATTGCGCCGTACTTGGTATTGCAATATTAGCAATTCAGAAGGAATTTTCTCTTGTTGAAAGCGTGTTATATTCCAGTGCTACAGCTGTTGGTTTTACGCTTGCGCTTGTATTGCTGGCTGGCATCAGGGAACAACTTGAACTACTAGGTATGCCTAAAGGTATGAGGGGATTTCCTCTAACTCTTATTGTTGCCGGCCTTTTATCGATGGCTTTCATGGGGTTTGCAGGGTTGGTGAAGTGAGGTTTTGTTGCCAATAGCAATGCTAACAAACTTTGAGACTTTCATAAGTAACTACACAGAACCTGTTAGGACAAACGCATTTCTAACACGTGAGTTGATATTGGGAATGTATAAGGAGGTTGAAGAAGTTGTTGATGAAAGTGCAAGAGTTGTTGGTTTTATGCTTGGTGCAGGTTATAATAATACACTCTGTACTATGATTCCATCTAAAAAAACTCTAAAGATTGGGTTTTATAAAGGCTCGTTACTTAATGACCCTCAATTGATGCTTAGAGGCACAGGTAAAGTACATAGATATTTGCAGATCGATGATTTCAATATACAGCAGGATTACCTCCGTTTTTTGCTACAAGAGGCATTCAAAATGTGGAAGAAATGTTGATTTTATGATTGACTCTAAAAATAATTTTCTGAATATACTACTTGCCTGTTTTTCTTCTTTTTATCATTTGATAATCCATATAATAAACAACTTTCACACTGAGGTTATTTATCTGCGGTGAACTAATCATTTGATTAAAGTTATCAAGGTATTTAAGTAAATATAAATTATCCTCACGCTGAATGGCATTCTTCCATACAACATTCAATAGACTTCCGGGGGAGAATTCCCAACCAAATACCAGGTCTACATTGAAGGAATTGTAATTGTAATTATGATTATGATTTTCCGGATAGTTGGGATAATCGGTAAGGCTACCATCCAAATTAAGGAGTTGAAATCTCTCATATTCTCCTTTTTGCCAGTAATGACGTAACCACAAGCTCAATGAAATCCTGTTGTTTAACATGTATTCACCTGCAATTGAATTAGTAATTGTTTGGATATCACGTATTCCAAAGAATACCGAATCATTATTTGCAGTTTTCGAAGCATAACCCTTATCGTGCTGCCCAATTTGTATGCGCGTTTCAGGTGTTAGTTTAAATCTGTCACTAAATCTAATAATTGGCTGAAGTCTGTAGAAAGTCCATTTGGTTTCCTCAAAGTCCCTACTGGCTTCTATGTCGCCGTCCAATGCCAGTACTTTACGATAATCACTGGAAAAACTAAGCGAAGTGCTGTAATAACCTGGATTGATCCAATACCTTCCAATAACCCTGGGCTCATAATAATCATACCTGTTGTAAGGTGAATATCCGGCACTTCCCCAAATGCTGAGGTAGTTAACTAATGTTGTATTGAATCTGTATGTTATAACAGAATTAATATTTTCTTTAGTGGTCAGTTTTTCTTCTCTAAAGAAGTTAATACTTTGGTAATAGTTCCTGAAGATACTGAAAGGCTGAAATACATTGTATCCCACTGTTAATCCTCTGTAAATCCAGTCATTCGTTTTGTTAACACCAAGGTCATTCTTATCGTATCTGGCATTCATTGCCTGTTGGTATAATGTAAAACGGAAATTTCCCTTAGTTTTTTGAAATTCTACATTGTAAAAGAGGCCGCTCCTGGTTCCTGACTTTGAATAATCCAATGGTTTACCCGGATCAATGATGCTTGAGCTGCTTAAATCAAGCCTCAACTGGTAAGTATTAGATTTTTCACTCAATTTAAATCCACCACCTCCAACATTAGACTGTTTCCAACCATCAGGACGGGTTACGTTTGTATTGATAAGGTACACTGATGAGTTATTTGGTAAGTTCTGGTCAAGTACAAGAATATTATAATTTGTAAGTGCGTCAGTTAAAACTTCGCGCTTGTTGTTGGATGAGTCAGCTATCACAGCATATGTGTTGCCGGTAATGGCATTAAAAACGCCAATCCCCAACCCTGAGGAAGTTCTTCCCGATAGCTTCACCGCGTTGAGTAGTTGCGAAGTGTAAGGATTTGTCACCATATTATCGCCAGGGTTCAATGAATCATAAGCACTCCAATACCTTGTTGGTGTATGTCCAATTCTTCGGGAATAGAATAAACTACCTTTCTGAAACAAGTCAATTCCCTCGTTAAAGAAAGGCCTGTTTTCATCATATACAATTTCAAAAGGTGAGAGATTCTTTTCCACTTCATCTGATTGTACCTGACTGAAATCGGGCATTAGTATCATGTCAAGTGTGAAGCTTTCGTTAAGTCCCCACTTGATGTCCATACCACCATTATAGTTGTATGAAACAGGATCCTCCTTCTGATTACTGTTATGCTGGATTCCTGCTGAAAGATATGGCAAAACTGAGAGTCGGAGAGGTGGATCTATGTCTTTGAGGCCAGTTAAAGTACCCCAATAAATTAGCGTATTATCGGTGTCACGAGGTTCAATTGACCATTGATCTTCTTCTCTATTTCGACGTATAGTTCTTATAATCTGCATTCCCCAATCCTGACTTTTCAGGGATGGGAAACGTAATGCTGAATAGGGAATCCTGAGTTCAGCAATCCATCCGGTTGAAACAATTTTAACAGCACTACTCCATACAGCATCATAAGTTAAATCTACAATTCTTTGATCAACCTGTATACCTGAAGCTGATACTCCAAATATATAAGCGTCCTGTTTATTATTATATGTATCAAATCCGATGTAGAAATAATCTGCATTCTTTCCCTCGCTATCTCTAACAGCAAGTTCCTTCTTTATGCTATCAGGTTGCGTATCATACATCATTGCAGCAACATAAATAGCTTTATCATCATAAATAATCCTTACCTCAGTATTAAACCGGGGTGAAGTATTATACAGTGGGCTTTCCTGTGTGAACCCTGAAGCAACATTTGCCTGTTTCCAGGCTTCCTCATCAATAAAACCATCTATATCTGGAGATACTGCTGTTCTCACTGCTTCCAGCAATGGTCTGTGTGATTCAGTTTGAGCTATAAGATTAAAACAAGCAAAAAAAAGCGCTGCAATTAGTAGTAATTTCTTTGGCTGCATAGTAACGCAAAGATAGTAATCTCGAAATGACCTTACATATTGAATTAAAATTTTTAAACATTTTTTTAGCGGTACAGATCTTTTCCAAACTGGGCATTACCATAGTTTTGGGTATCTTTGTACTACTGAGATAAAATTATGGATAATTCGGAAAATAAACTATACCATAGAGCATACTTATTAAGTATATTTACAATTATATATAACTTAGTTGAGGGATTAATGTCGGTTGCTATTGGTATTCAAGATGAAACCCTTGCACTTTTTGGGTTTGGTGTTGATAGTTTTATTGAGGTAATTTCAGGTATTGGTATTGCCTTTATGATTCGAAGAATAGAAAGAAACCCACACAGTAGTAAAAATAAATTTGAATATACTGCTCTCAGAATTACCGGCACAGCCTTTTATTTACTCTCCATAGGGTTATTAGCAGGCGTAATAGTTAATATTGCTACCAATCATACTCCTGAAACTACTTTCTGGGGTGTGATCATCTCACTACTTTCAATTGCTGTTATGACCTGGCTAATGCTTGCGAAGAGAAAGACCGGTGTTCAGCTATGCTCTCAACCAATTATCGCTGACTCAAATTGCACAAAAGTGTGCTTGTATATGTCGGTAGTACTCCTGGTATCAAGTCTTATTTATGAGTTGACAAGTTTTGCATATGCTGATGTGATAGGAGCTTTAGGATTAATTTATTTTTCTGTTTCTGAAGGTAAAGAAGCATTCGAAAAAGCCAGGGGCAAGGAATGTGAGTGTGCAGTAAAATGCTAGTTAGATTGGATATTAATACCTTTGTTTTAAGACAAACGCAGAATTATACTACAGTCAAATCGGAGTTAACATGGCAGATGCCATACAAAGTCAGTGCCATACACTCATTCTGAAAGATGGGAATACTTTGCTGAAACGGCATTTGCTTATGTGAAAGGACTTAAATAGATTTATCAGTCATTTTTTATTCCGTTTTGTTAATAATTAAACAAAAACTGGAATTATGAAAACACAAATTTGGTTTCTTACCCTGTTAATTGCATTGAGTTTTACTTTTACAGGTTGCAATAATCCGCAAAACAGAGCAGGCGAAAATGATAATGATGGCAGTATTGAAACAGAAATGACTGAAGTTATTTATACTTGTCCTATGCATCCTGAAGTTACTGCCTCAGAGCCAGGTGATTGTCCAAAGTGCGGGATGGATCTGGTAAAAATGGAAGATCTAAAGCATGACCAGGGAGCTGACTCAAGTCTTGACACCTTGCACTTATAGTAATTAAATTTTATACTCAAGGTTAAGTACAAAAATATTTATCTTTGAGGTTCATAAAATGAGTTACTATGTTGCTTGATAACATTATCAAACTTGAAAATCTGAGTGTTTTTCAAAGGAATATTCTGGTATTATCAGAGGTTAATATTTCCATTGAAAAGGGAGAGTTTGTTTATTTAATTGGTAAGACCGGAACTGGGAAAAGCAGCTTATTAAAGACGCTATACGCTGATTTGCCTGTAGTTGATGGCGATGCAAGTGTTGTTGGATACAATCTCAGAGAAATAAAGAAGCGTGATGTGCCATATTTACGTAGGAAGATTGGAATAGTATTCCAGGATTTTCAGCTACTATCAGATAGAAGTGTAAATGATAATTTGAATTTTGTTATGAAAGCTACTGGCTGGAAAAACAAAGATGAGATGAAAGACCGTCTGGAAGATGTACTTGAAAAAGTAGGTTTGAAAACTAAAGGTTTTAAAATGCCTTATCAATTGTCGGGAGGTGAGCAGCAGAGAGTAGCAATTGCGCGTGCCCTTATAAATGATCCGGAATTAATACTGGCCGATGAGCCTACTGGCAATCTTGACCCTGAAACATCTGCAGGAATTATGTCACTGCTTATGGATATCAGTAAAACTGGCAGGGCAGTTCTCATGGCTACCCACAATTACGCTCTGATGGAAAAATTTCCTTCCCGAACATTGAAATGTGAGAATGGAAAGGTGCTATCCATTGAAAATAATATCGATCATTTTATCAGCATTGACAGCATTTGAGAAATTAACCTGAAGCTGTTCAGAACGTTTAGCTATTATGCTATTTGTAAATTGCATATCAGCTGTTTCATCTAGAATTTTTCGTAAGTCAGATGCTTTATTACCAATGATGCATAGATCTTCAAGATCAGTGCCATTAAGCATGTTAGAATTCACTATGCAAAATCTTCCGTTGTAAAGTGTGTTAAGCAGCTTAAGCTTTAGTCCCGAAGCCTGGAAGGTTACAAGTATATTTGCTTGTGCTTCTTTGATAAGTCTGGTCATATCACCTTCATTCGGGTTGGCAATTATCTCAAGATTTTTATGTTTTGATGCGAGTTGATATATTGACCGTGGCGGATTCATTCCTGCAATTATGAGTTTATGCTTTGTTCCCGAAAATACTTTACGAATAAGGAATTTAGCTGCAGCCTCATTTTCCGGAACTTCAATATTGCCGTGATAAAGAAAATAATCTCCTTTTCCCGTCAAGCTTTGCACCGAAGTATTTGCATGAAAACTTGGGATAAAGAAAACCTTGTTTTTTGGAAATACCTTCTGAAGATAATCTCTGTCGCCTTTTGAAACTACCATCATGAAATCAGCATGCTTTAGTTTTTTTTGAAATAGAAGGAGTTTGAAACTTTCCATCAGGAAATAGGCCTTTTTGCCCCAATGACTCTCAGCCTTGAAGAGATTATAGTAGTAGTGATGTTCAATGTTACTTTCGCGATATATCAACAACCTATTACTCAATTTTGGATGATCAATATAAAAGCACGAATGTAGTCCTTCAAACAAAATAGGATAATCATCATTGAGGAGGTTCTTCAACATTTTGGGTGAACGTCGGCTTTGAACTATATAAGGTTGAAGATTGAAAGCCGATTTCATACCGATTAAACGTGGATAATAATGCACAGTTTCGCAATATTGTTCTAGTTCAGGTGCTTTATCACGGCCAGGGTATTCAATTATATGTAAATGAAGGCGTATTCCTTTTTCATATAACTCTTTGATTTTATAGTAGACATCAATCACACCGCCATAATTGGGCGGGTAGGGAACATCAAAAGAGATTATATGGAGATGTTTTTCAGACATATTTCGTATAAACAAGTTTTAGAGTTTCTTCTTCATTTTCCCAGTTGAGTTCTGAGGCAGCTTTTTTAAGATTTTCTTTTAATTTTTCTTTAAAATTATTCTCAAGCATAAATCTAATCCTCGAAGCAATATGCTCAGGGTCATGATTATCAATAAGCAGGCCAATTTCATACTGTTCAATTATCTTTTTGATTTCAGGCAATGATGAGGCAAGTACAGGTGTGCCCGCATGTATGTAATCAAACAACTTATTTGGCAAACTGAATCTGTAATTAATGTTTGTGTCTTTATCTAAAGTTAGTCCAACATCAGCAGCAGCAGTATAAGCCATAAGATCATGATACGGCTGGCGTGGTATAAAGACTACTTTATGGGATAAATTTTCATTAGTAGTAATTTGCTTTAAGGAGTCGATTACATCGCCACCGCCAATTATCAATAATACAGCATTTTCTATGTATTTCATAGCCAATACGGCTTCTTCCGCTCCCCTTTGAATATTAATACCGGCACCCTGTAAGATTATTAAATGCTTATTTGAATAATCCAGTATGTGGCTTGGTGCCGTTATTCTTTTTTCTTCTAATTTGCGGGGCACATTGCGTACAACAAATATTTTTTTGCCATACTCCTGTTCATATAATGATGCAATTGAATTGTTAACCGTAATTATTTCCTTGAGCTTAGGGAAGATGTATCTTTCAATGGACTTCCAGAATTTTCTAACTACATGGCGGTCAACAAGTTCGGGTGTGCCAGTATAATATTCATGACTATCGTATACTATCGGAATATTCTTCAACTTGTGTACGAGGAAGTTTGCTGGTAATGTGTCTAAATCATTAGAAAGAAGCAAATGTGATCTATGGAAAAGAAGGTAAAAGAAAAGCCGGAGGTTGTATTCAGCATAAAACAAAGGACCTGTTTTGAACAACAAACTCATCCGATGTGTAGCATAAGGCTTGTTGATGCTTAAGCTTCCTGGTAATGATCTTCCAATCAGAACCACCTCAAAACCTAAAGACATAAGTGTACAACACACTTTATCAACACGTTGGTCAGTGCTCAAGTCATTCGTAACAGAAACAATAACTTTTTTCAATTTCCCCTTCTAAACGATGCAATGTGCAAAAATACTACTTTTGTGGTATGCAAAAAAACAGTGCCATTAGGATAGAATCAAACGTTGATCTGAAGCCAATTAATACTTTTGGCGTTCAGGGTAAAACGAAATACCTGATTCAGTTTATTTCTGAAAGTCAATTGCCCCAGATATTGCGCTATGCTTCAAATTTTAAAGATAAGGTATTATTTACAGGTGGCGGCAGTAACATTCTTTTTACAGGCAATTGGGATGGCTTGATAGTTAAGATTGCAACAAAAGGAATTGAAGTATTGGATGAAGATGATGATTATGTTTATGTAAAAGCAGAAGCAGGTGAAGTGTGGGATGACCTCGTAAATTATTGTATTAATAATGGATACGGTGGCATTGAAAACCTGAGCCTTATACCAGGTAGTGTTGGAAGCAGTCCTATCCAAAATATAGGTGCATATGGTGTAGAGTTGAAAGATGTGTTCTATATGCTTGAAGCAGTATCACTTAGAACTGGGGAAGTGCGTGAATTTTATAGAGAGGAATGTCAGTTCGGATACAGGTACAGTGTTTTTAAAGGGGTGTATAAGGGCGTTTATCTTATACTTTCAGTAATTTTTAAGCTTTCAAAAAAGCCTGTGCTTAACCTGTCATATGGTGCTGTGGAGCAAGAAATGATGCGTCTTCAACTTCCTCGAAATATTGCTTCAGTAAGTCAGGCAATCATTAACATTAGGAAAAGTAAATTACCAGATCCTATGGAAATTGGTAATGCAGGAAGTTTTTTCAAAAATCCTTTGGTATCCAAAGAAGAATTCATGGCCATCAAGGAAAAGCATATCGATATCCCATACTTCATTAATGACGATGAATACAAACTTGCAGCAGGTTGGATGATTGAAAAATGTGGGTGGAAAGGATATCGCGAAGGCGATGCAGGAGTTCATGAAAAGCAAGCCCTGGTATTGGTAAACTATGGAAAAGCTAATGGCAGGCAAATAAAAGAGTTGGCTGAAAAAATATCAGATTCAGTATTTGATCGATTTAATATACGACTGGAACCTGAAGTAAATATCCTCACCTGTGTGGAATAATTAATAAACCACAGTGATTTTGAAATGACTACAATACTTTACTGATTGAATTCCACAGTCTATCCGCCGACTTGTCCCAGGTAAATTCATTTGCTCTTAAATGGCCATTTTTAATAAGTTGATGACGTAAGTTTTCATCGTTAGTGATGTTCAGCATAGCAGCTGCTATTTCAGTAGGGTCAAAAGGATCAACCAGTAATGCTGCATCTCCTGCAATTTCTGGCATTGAGGTTACATTTGAAGTTATGACCGGTGTACCGCACCTGAACGCTTCTATTATAGGAATACCAAAACCTTCGAAGTATGACACATAAGTGAGGGCTAATGCTGAACCCATTACATCTTTTATTTCTTCGAGTTTCATTCGCCCAGTAAAAACAACGTCATTCCTGAACTCCATACTTCGGTATATCTCTTCAATCTCCTTAGTCCACCATTTACGAGCACCTGTAATTACTAATTTGGTGGTAAGGTCATTATCCGATTTCCTGTAAATGTCAAAAGCCTTAAATAGATTTGCAAGGTTCTTCCTGGGATGCAATGAGCCAATGAAGTAGAAAAATGGTTGTCCGTCTGTTAGTTTATCTCGTGTTTCTTTCTTTTCTTCTTCATTCACAGGAGCATAAATTTCATTAGCTCCATTGTACACAACATCTATCTTATCTTCCGGGATACTGTATAACTCCATAATATCCTGTTTCGAATATTCGGAGACTGTGGCTATCCTGTCGGCCTTATGAGCAAATTTTGGAAAGAAAGTCCTGTAATACCATCTTTCAAATGGCGGCACATCCTGGGGATAATGTTCAAAATTAAGATCATGAAACACATTTAGTGTTTTCACTTTGGTATTAAGCGAAATATATCCATCTGTTGAAATAAATAAATCAGCTTTGATACTTCTGAGTGTTTTCGCTACAGAATACTGAAACCACAAATAATACAATAGAGGGTGCCTTGCTTGCGGAAACAAAACAAGCGGTGTAACATTCTCCGAAAAAATAAAATCTTTATGGGGGTTACGGTCAAATAGAAAGTAAAACTGGTGTTCAGGATGAGCCTTTGTAATCCTTTTAAGGTTTTCATAAGTAAACCATCCTATTCCCTCAAGTTTATCTTTCAATAAAAGCCGTGTATTAATTGCTATTCTCAAATTTTACAGTTTTTGAGGTCTAATCCTTATTAATTAACCTAACCTTACCAGCATTTTTATAGATCATCTCTAATTGAAGCTCTGGCAATCACAGTTTATTAGAATATATCTCCAATTAATTTTAAATTTGCGCAAATTTAGTAAACACTCGGAGATAAACCTCTAATTAATTCATACCTTTAAATAATCCCTAAAGCGGCAATAATAAAATTCATGCAACGAAAGTTTCTTGCCAACCTAAGTTTTTTGCTGCTCCTTAACCTTATCATAAAGCCGGTATGGATATTTGGTATTGACCTAAGTGTGCAGAATACTGTTGGTGCTGAAGCTTATGGATTTTACTTTAATCTCTTTAATTTTTCTTTTCTTTTTAATATCCTTTTTGATTTCGGTATTACCAACTTCAATAACAGAAATATTGCTCAGAACAATCAGTTACTTAACAAGCATTTCTCAAGTATATTGATCCTTAAGGTGTTATTGGGAGTAATTTACTTTATTGTCACATTTCTAATGGCGTTTATATGGGGGTATAAAGGTGAGGAACTGCAGATGCTTCTCTTTCTGGGCATCAATCAGTTCCTTATATCCTTCATTTTATATTTGCGGTCAAATGTTTCAGCTCTTTTACTTTTTAGGACCGACAGTATACTATCAGTACTTGACAGAATTGTAATGATTGCCATTACCAGCGTGCTGTTATGGGGTGGGGTTACTAATACACCATTCCGAATTGAATGGTTTGTGTATTCGCAAACCATAGCATATACGCTAACCTTTATGGTGGCATTTATAGTAGTCATAAAGAAATCATCATTCAGAAGATTAAACTGGAACTTACCTTTCTTCCTGGTAATTCTTAAACAGAGCCTGCCATTTGCCATACTTGTGTTATTGATGGCCTTCTATAATAAAATAGATACAGTAATGATTGTACGTTTAATTGAGGGCCCGGCTGGAAAGATTCAGTCAGGAATATATGCACACTCATACAGGCTGCTTGATGCCGCTACAAGTCTTGCTTTTTTGTTCTCCCTTATGCTCCTGCCTTTATTTGCTACTTTAATCAAGTCAAAAGGTAGGATAGAAAATATGGTCAAACTATCTTTCTCAATCTTATTTGTATTATCAGTTATAGTAACAGCTGTTTCATTTACCTATAGTTACCAGATTATTGACCTTTTGTACGATCATTATATTATTGAATCAGCAAAGTTGTTCCCTATATTAATGGCAAGTTTCATTGCCATTTCCACTACTTATGTTTTTGGTACTTTACTTACAGCCAATGGAAATCTTCGTCAGTTAAATTATATGGCTGCTGCAGGCATGCTCTTCAACGTGGTCATAAATCTTATTCTTATTCCAAAGTATGGAGCTTATGGTTCAGCATGGGCGAGCCTCGCAACTCAAAGCGTAATGGCTATTTTACAAATTGTACTCAGTGTTTTATATTTTGACATCAAAATACAGTACAAATTTCTGCTGAAGCTCGTGCTTTTTGTGGCTGGAGTATTTGGATTGGGAACGGTTATGAAATTTATCCCTATTAGCTGGCTATTCTCTGTTGGAGTGATGATAATCAGTTCAATATCCCTTGCTATTGCTCTCCGATTGCTAAATTTAGGTAATTTGTTGGAAATTATCAAAGGAAGAACAAATTAGGTATAAAATCCTTGCAAGTGGGCTGATTTATTAAGAGTTTCAAAGTGATGTTTGATTAAAAAATTTCTATCTTTGACGACTTTATAAAATCTACCTCAGCGTATAACAATGATGTCGGAAAATAACCTACATGGAGTGAAGGATTTTGACTCGACAAGTTTTGGAGTATATCTTTATTCCTGGCGGAAGCACCTTATTGTAATTGGTGTTATTGCCGCCATACTATCTATTGTTTTTTCTTCTCCTTATTTTATAACACCCTTATACAAATCAACAGTAATACTATTCCCGGTTTCAAGTAATTCAGTTTCAAAAGCGCTGCTAACTGACCAGATATCTGCAAAATCTGACATTCTGGAATTTGGTGAAGATGAACAAACTGAGCAGATGCTACAGATCCTGAACTCAGGTGTGATCAGAGAGAAAATAGTTGGAAAGTTTAACCTTGTTGAGCATTATGGGATAAATCCAAAGTCAAAGTATAAGTACACCTATCTTTACAAAAAATACCAGAGCAATATTACCTTCCGCAGAACCGAATATATGGCTGTTAAAATTACGGTGCTTGACCGTGACCCCCAGATAGCAGCCGATATAGCAAATACAATTTCTGAATTACTTGATTCCACAAAGAACGCAATGCAAAAAGAGCGTGCGGTAATGGGCTTCAAAATTGTTGAGAAAGAATATTTGAGCCTGCAGAATGAAATTGCCTTAATGGAAGACTCTCTTAAAAAGATCAGGGAATATGGAGTTTTTGATTACGAAACTCAATCAGAGATGATGAATCAACAACTCGCAATTGAAATAGCTCGTGGTAATCAGCGAGGCATTGATGCTTTAAACGCCAAACTTGATGTGCTTGCCCGGTATGGTGGTGCATATGTATCTATACGAGACCAGTTAGAGCATGAAAAGAAACAATTGAGTTATCTTAAAGCTCGGTATGAGGAAGCAAAAGTAGATGCAACTGAAAATCTTCCCCAGAAATTTGTAGTTGAATCAGCATACAAAGCTGAGAAGAAATCATATCCAATTCGTTGGGTGATAGTATTAGTATCTGTTATTTCTACTTTACTGATTTCTATATTGGTAATTATTAGCATTGATAAACTTACAACAAAAGGAATGTTAAAAAAAAACGTTCCTTCTATACAAAAGCAAGATATTTATTCAGAATGAACAAAGTAAAGCCGAATATGGAAAATTACTTCAATAACCTGAGTTTGATGAAAATATTCCTCAAGTGGAAGATGCACCTTTTAGTCATTGCTATTGCAGCAGCGGTTCTGGCTATGGTTTTTTCATCACCCTTTTTTATAACTCCTAAGTTTAAATCTCATGCACTGGTATATCCTTCGAATATAGCGCCATATTCAGATGAGAGTGAATCAGAACAGATGCTTCAATGGCTACAGTCAAAAGATATCAAAGATAGTGTGATCAAAAAGTACAATCTCAGTGAGCATTATAAGATTGATACAGGATATAAGTATTATTATTCAACCATGATGTACTTATACAATGAAAATGTTAGGATAAATAAGACCCAGTGGGAGTCAATTGAAATTCAGGTTACTGATAAGGACCCTGTTGTAGCATACAACATGGTCAACTCAATCATGGAGTTTTGCAATCAGAAGATTAGAAGAATACACAAGGATAAATACAATGAAGTAGTAAAAAGTCTTGGATGGACTCTCAAAGAAAAGAAAGCGCAGTTGGACAGTGTAGAGAACGCTCTAGCTAAGTTAAGACTGGAATACGGTCTTTATGATTTTGATGCACAGGCAACGGAAATTACAAGAGGTTATTTGAAAACCTTTGATGGAAGTACCGGAGCAAAGCCAACCACTGATGTGATACAATTAAAAACCAACTTTGAGCAAAAGGCAGGAGAACTGGCCGTATTGTCACAACGCCGCTCTGATATCATGCACATATACGCTGATTTTGAATTGAAGTATGATATGGCAGTTTATGATGCAGAAAAAACATTCACTTTCCTCAATGTAGTTACCAGCCCCACCATAGCTGATAAAAAATCTTATCCTATACGCTGGCTCATTGTACTTTATTCAGTTGTAGCTGCAGTATTCTTTTCTGTTGTTGTTATCTCAGTTAAGGAAAACAGGAAAATAAACCATGCTATTGCTGAGTTGACAAAAGCTGATTAATAAAATTAATGTAATCTAGAGGAAGAGAGTTGGCAAAAATTAAAGTCAAATGGTTTTATTTGCTCAGTGGGTTATTTATACTACTGAACTCACTTCTTATTGTTAAGGAGCATTACTGGGGTATCTTCATTCCAGTAGTTATAATAGTGGGCCTTATGTATATCTTCTGGCTCGATAAGTTATTACTATTCATTGTTTTCCTTGCACCACTGGCTGTTAATATTGCTGATAAGGAAATGGGTATTGGGGTATCAATTCCCACTGAGCCATTGCTTGTTGGTATATTACTGCTCTTTTTTCTTAAAACAATCTTTAACGGGCATTATGATAAGCGCATCTTAAACCATCCCGTTTCATGGACTGTATACCTGAGTCTTTTCTGGATATTGATCACCAGTATAACTAGTGAACTGCCACTTGTATCATTTAAGTTCCTTTTTTCACGTTTATGGTTTGTGGTTCCTTTTTATTTCCTTGGAATTGCATTATTTAAAAACGCAAGGAATATTAATTACTTCAACTGGCTGTATGTAATTGCTTTAGGTATTGTAATCATTTACACAACTTATCAGCATAGTTTTTATGGCTTCGCTGAAAAGCAGGGGCATTGGGTTATGAAACCTTTTTATAATGACCATACTGCTTATGGGGGAATACTCGCTTTTTTCCTTCCTGTATTTGTAGGTTTTACATTTAATAGTAGCCGATCGAAAACATACAGGCTCTACGCCGGGATCTTAACTGTATTACTGCTTGTTGCATTATTTCTTTCATATAGCCGTGCAGCCTGGGTTAGTATTGCCGCAATTGTTGTTATTGCTCTACTGATAGTTTTTAAGATCAAGTTCAGATGGATCATGATTACAACTATTGGCTTAGTTTCTTCTTTCTATATTTTCCAATACGAAATACTTTATGTGTTAGAAAAAAATAAACAAGATTCATCAGGCAATTTTGTTGAGCATGTTCAGTCGATATACAACATTTCATCTGATGCGTCAAATCTTGAACGTATCAATAGATGGCAATCAGCTTTCCGCATGTTTTATGAAAGACCTGTTGTAGGGTGGGGACCTGGTACATACCAGTTTATTTACGCACCTTTCCAGAGATCCCAGGAACGCACCATCATAAGTACTAATGCCGGTGATTTGGGTAATGCTCATAGTGAATATATTGGACCTCTGTCTGAACAAGGTTTCCCAGGGTTAATAATTATACTCATAATGATCTCCACTATTATATACACCGGTATTAAGGTATATAGGAAAGCAAAAAACAAGGAGATTAAATTATTTAGTCTGGTTGCTGTATTATCCTTATGCACCTATTTTGTGCACGGATTATTAAATAATTTCCTGGATACTGATAAGGCATCTATACCTTTTTGGGGCTTTTTTGCTATGATTGTAGCAATGGACCTATACCATAAGGATGATAAGTACATTCAATCTCTTGATGAAAATATTGATAACCTTGAAGATGCTTCAGGTTATTATCGGGAAGATTAAGTAATTTCCAATAAGAAATATAAAGGCTTCCACTGCTGGTACAACAGAGGATAATGCATTAAGATAAGTAATTTATTCCTTTGGTATTAACTTTCTAAGTTCGGATAGAACTGAAGGTAGCATTCTAAGTGAAGCAAGTTCGCGCCACTTTTTACGGGCTTCTTCAACAGGCACACCAAAGTATGTTTTTCCTCCTTCAATGCTTTTATCCACACCTGAAGTTGCTAAGATAATTGCTCCTTTGCCTATAACAAGATCTTTGTTAATCACGACTTTACCCCATAATATAACATCGTCCTCAATCCTTGTAACGCCTGCAATAGCACAATGGGATCCAATTAAACAGTTGTTGCCTATATACGTATCGTGTCCTACTTGCACGTGGTTGTCAAACTTGGTACCTACTCCAATAAATGTATCACCCGAAACTCCCTTATCAATTGAGCATAAGGCACCAATTTCGACATTATCGCTGATTACCACCCTGCCACATGATTCAAATTTCCTGTAACCTTCAGGCTTCCTTTGAAAGTAGTAAGCATCAGCACCCAATATAGTGCCTGAATGTATAATAACATTATCGCCAATTACTGTGTGGTCGTATATACAAACATTAGCATGTATTATGCAATTTTTTCCAATCTTAACGTGATTACCAACAAAGGCATTCGGTTGAATGACTGTACCTTCTCCGATTTCAGATGATGGAGAAACAATTGAAACAGCTGGCTCAAACGGTCTGAATTTCCTTACTAATTGTACATATGCAGCGAATGGGTCAGAATGTAATATAAGCACTTTATCTTCAGGACAATCAACAATTTTATTGATGATGATAAAAGTAGCTTTTGAGTTAACTGCTTTTGCATAGTACTTGGGGTGGTCAACAAAAGTAAGATCACCATTGCGAACCATATGAATTTCATTCAATCCGGTAACTTGCAGGTCTGTATCAGAATCGGTTGTTGCACCCGTAATATCTGTAATAGTTTTTAAACTAATGGAGGGTTGAAGGTCCATGGGAAGTAATTGTATTAAAAAACCGGGTAACACCCGGTTCTGAATAAACTAATTATGATTTAACTCTTTCAGAATAATCGCCGGTGCGGGTATCAACTCTAATTCGCTCACCTTCACCAATAAAGAGAGGCACGTTTACTGATGCACCTGTATCAACAGTTGCGGGTTTTAAAGCATTATTAGCTGTATCACCCCTTAAGCCAGGTTCAGTGTAAGTAACAGTTAATTCAACGAAAGGTGGTAGGTCACAACTCAATGGAGTTTCTGTTTCAGCGTGAAACAAGATTTCAACACCTTGTCCTTCCTTTAGGAATTGGGGAGCATTTATTATAGTTTCTTCAATTGATACCTGCTCATATGTTTCACTATGCATGAAATTATATCCATTGTCATCCTTGTAAAGGAACTGATAGGGTCTGCGTTCTACTCTAGCTACATCTATTTTAACTCCGGCGTTAAATGTGTTTGGTATTACCTTGCCGGTTTTTAGGTTTCTGAGTTTTGTTCTTACGAATGCACCACCTTTACCAGGTTTAACATGCTGAAATTCCACTACGGAATAAAGATCACCATTGTATTCTATGCATAGGCCGTTTCTAAAGTCAGCGGTTGTTGCCATATATTATCTTATGTATTTTAGGGTTCAAAATTAATACTTTATCTTGAATCAACAACACACTTAAGGGATGTAGTTGATTATTTGAAGTATAACCAGGTTACAACTATACTGAATTTTAAGGTTATGCTATTAAAAAACTAAGGATAAGGATATTAAAACAATAAGGTTAAAATGCTTAAAACAATGTGGTTGATGCTTAAAACAATAGGAGGGAAGGATCTGTTACTGGAATTCCTTTATAATCCTCAAGGTTAATATTCTGCTTACAGAAATTGAATTCATGAGCAATAGAATTAGAACTCACAATAACAGTGCGATTTTTATAATATTTGATTATAAGCTCATTGTACCAATCAATACCAGCCTGGTCGAGATTAGATGTGGGTTCATCAAGCAACAAAACAGGTGTTTCGCTTAAAATAGCAAGTGCCAGTTTTACCCTTTGTTTCATTCCAGAGGAGAAGTTCCTTATTGGTTTATGAAAGCTCTTCTCAAGCTTACATATTTTGGTTACCTCCATTGCAGTAAGATTGCGGTAGCATGGCTTGAGGCGACGATGAAAATTGATCATTTCCTCCAGGGTAAACTCTTCTATCAGTTCAATGTAAGGAGCACTAATTGCCATTAGTCTGAAAGCGTTTTCCGGAGCTATTATTATGGCATCGTTCAAATACTTTACTTCACCTAGGGTTGGTGTAATTGCTGAGAGTATAACCTGTAGCAGTGTTGATTTTCCTGAACCATTAGAGCCAAGGATCACAGTAGGGTTTTCGGGTGAAATTTCACACGATAGATCAGAGAAGATCCAATCATTATTATATTGCTTACCTATTTTATCAAGAGTAATTGTAACCATCGTTTTATAACTAATTAGAAACGGCCACCAATACCAATAAATTGATGGCCGTTTCTAATGAATTGAACTTTTAAATTTGCTTTGAATATCCTTTCATTATTCCACGGCTTGACTTTGAAATGAAGGTTATAATCTCATCTCTTTCGCTTGTTGCTGGAAGATTAGCTTCAATGTACTCCAAAGCTTGTGAAACATTGTTACCTCTCAGGTATATGAATCGGTATATGTCCTGAATTTCATTGATTTTTTCAGAAGTGAAACCTCTTCTACGCAAACCAATAGAATTGACTCCAACATATGAAAGAGGCTCACGAGCTGCTTTAGTGAAAGGCGGCACATCTTTGCGAACAAGCGATCCGCCTGATATCATAACATGTGCACCAATATTAACAAATTGATGTACAGCTGATAAGCCGCCTATAATTGCCCAGTCTTCTACTACAATATGTCCGGCAAGGGTAGCACCGTTGGCAAGAATAACATTATTTCCGATTATACAGTCGTGCGCAACATGTACATATGCCATTAACAGGCAATTGCTGCCAACAACAGTTTCATAATTAGCTTTAGTACCCCTGTTTATTGTTACAAATTCACGGATAACAGTGTTATCTCCAATCTTAACAATAGTTTCTTCATTGTTGAATTTAAGATCTTGTGGCACAGCAGCAATTACTGCACCGGGGAAAATCTTACAATTCTTCCCTATCCTGGCGCCTTCCATGATGGTTACGTTGGATCCAATCCATGTTCCTTCGCCTATTTCAACATTTTTTTCTATATTAACAAAAGGCTCAATTACCGTGTTTTTGGCAACTTTTGCCTGTGGATGAACGTATGCAAGTGGTTGGTTCATATTATTGATCTTGTTTCCTGACTATCTGAGCCATTAACTCAGCTTCAGTTGTTACTTTATTTCCTACGTATGCAGTGCCTCTCATGTGACAAATACCTCGCCTCACAGGGCTTATTAACTCAAGATGGAATATAAGAGTGTCGCCGGGGACTACTTTCTGCCTAAACTTAACGTTATCAATCTTAAGGAAGTATGTTATGTAATTTTCAGGGTCCTTCACTGAACTCAATACAAGTATTCCACCTGCTTGTGCCATTGATTCAAGTATCAGCACGCCCGGCATTACCGGCTCATCAGGAAAATGGCCTGCAAAGAATGCTTCATTCATTGACACATTCTTTAGTCCAATTACTTCTCTCTCATTCATCCTCAGGATTTTATCAACCAGGAGAAATGGAGGCCTGTGTGGCAGGAGCCTTTTTATTTCATTGATATCGTATAAAGGTGGAACATTTGGATCATATTTAGGCGGTAAGTTTAATAACTTTTTGCCGTGAATATGTTGTTTAATGATTTTTGCAAAATTGGTATTTGAACTGTGCCCAGGGCGAGTTGCAATAACATGTCCCTTGATTCGCATCCCTGCTAGAGATAAATCACCAATAACATCCAGCAACTTATGCCTTGCAGGTTCATTTGCAAAGTGAAGTTCAAGGTTATTTATAATTCCCTCCTGAAGCACTTCAACATGAGGTTTATTAAAGAATGTTGCGAGCCTGTCGAGTTCATCCTGTTCAATTAGCCTGTTTACAAAAACTATTGCATTACTAAGGTCGCCTCCTTTAATAAGGTTATGTTGAATTAGAAACTCAAGTTCATGTAGAAAAACAAATGTGCGACACCCACTAATTTCACTGTCAAAATTATCCAGCGTATCCAGGTGGGCATTTTGTGTTCCAAGTACTTTTGTTTCATAGTCAATCATTACTGAAACCTTGTACGTGTCATTAGGAATCAATAACAGTTCAGCATTCTTTTTCTCATCAAAATACCTTATCACTTCATCAACAACAAAATACTCTCTTTCAGCATTTTGTTCTTCTATTCCAACACTTTTAATTGCTTCCACATAAAAGTGCGAACTTCCATCTAGTATAGGAGTTTCAGCACAATTCAGGTCAATCATAACATTGTCGAGATCCATTCCTGTCAGGGCAGCCAGTACATGTTCTATTGTACTTACTCTTGCACCGTTATGCTCTATGCTAGTACCTCGTGATGTGTCAACTACCAGATCAGCATCGGCATCTATGACAGGTTGATCGGGTAGATCAACCCGACGAAATTTAAATCCATGATTCTCTGGTGCCGGATGAAGTGTTATAATAACTTCCAATCCCGTGTGTAAGCCGGCGCCGGAAATTGTTACGGCTTCTTTGAGTGTCTTTTGTTTAACTGACATATGGTCGGCAAAATTAGTATAATTTTTATTCTGTAACTTGCTAAGTTGAAAAACAGGTATTACACAAAGTAAGTGATAAACTTTTTGGGGTTAACAGGAAACTGTTGATTACTTTTTAATTTGTTTCTCCAGTATGTTGATCCTGTCAATGATTTTATTCAGGTTACGAAAATGCACATAAGCTTTTCTGTAAACGGATATATCAAAAGCTGGACTTCCCATAAGTATTTCCCCGTCTGCTATGTTAGTTGATATACCTGACTGGGCCGCTATTTTTACATTATTCCCAATTACTAAATGTCCGGTAATTCCAACTTGTCCTCCAATCATACAGTTTTTGCCAATCCTCGTTGATCCGGCAATTCCTGTTTGAGCTGCTATAACAGTATTTTCACCAATTTCTACATTATGGGCTATCTGAATAAGGTTATCAAGTTTAACTCCCTTGCCAATTACAGTAGATCCTAATGTTGCCCTGTCTATGGTTGTATTTGAACCGATATCCACGTAATCATGTATTACAACATTCCCAATCTGTGCAACTTTTTGGTACTGATTGTCACTTTGAGGGAAAAAGCCAAAGCCGTCGGCACCTATCACAACACCTGAATGAATGGTGCAGTTCTTGCCTATAGAACTGCCAATATAGATTTTAACCCCGGCAAAAAGGGTAGTATTATCACCTATTGAAACGTTATCTCCTATGTAACATCCGGGATAAATCTTAACATTATTACCTATCTGAACGTTATCACCAATACTTGTGAATTCACCTATATAACATCCACTCCCATATGATGCTGACTCAGGGATGTGAGCATGTGATGATATTCCTTTTTTATCTTGAACTAATAAGTTGTAAGTTTCCAGCATTTTAGCAAAAGCCTCATAAGCATTTTCTACCCTTATGAGTGTGCATTTCAATACTGACTCAGCAACGAAGTCGTTATTAACAATAACAACTGATGCTTCAGTATCGTAAATGTATTGGGTATATTTGGGATTTCCAAGGAATGTAATTGAACCAGGCTGACCTTGTTCAATCTTTGACAATTTATTAACTTCTATCGCAGGATTGCCTTCAACTATGCCATTGATCATTGAGGCTATATCTTGTGCAGTGAATTTCATTATTGTTTAAAGTTTAGTACAATACTGACAATCAGTTCATTTATTACTTAGCAGGCAACCAGAGAATGGTACCCCTAAAAAAGGTGCAATTTACCCATTTTAAGTTAATAACAACAGAATAAATGCGTTGCAATGTTCTAAATGCGTTTTATGCTCTTTGGATATGAGAGAAAATGCTTAGCGACCGCTTTTGTTAATATTGAAACATTCAATTGATCTGATGAATCATAAATGTCAACAACTGTCCCATCTTTATTTAAAATGTTGATCTTGTCGTGTTCAGGAATGTAAGCATTATTGGTTATTGTACCGGTGCTGAAAAAGAAATCAGCTTCACTACTTTCCGTGATTGAGAACTCTTCAATGATCAACTTCCTAAGGGCATTTATTTCAGCACCACTGTATGGCTCATTCCTGAGTTCTGTTCTGAATAAATTGCGCTGTACCAATCCACCGGCAAGAAATGACAGAATCCTGTCACTGTGGTCAACCCAAACTTTAAGGCTTGCAAAAATGTCAAAATCATCTAATTTGGCAAATTGATCAATTAAATATGGGTCGTTTAAGAAATCCTCCTTTACATAGGTATTCTTAAGAAAATGTAATAACGCAGGCGAAGCAAACAGGACTTCTCCTCTTGATAGCAGGAGTTTTGCTCTCTTCAGTAAATTGATCAGCAAATTTTCAGCACCAACCACCGTTTTGTGATAATAAACCTGCCAGTACATTAAGCGACGTGCAACAATGAACTTTTCAATCGAATAAATTCCTTTGGCTTCTACCATCAACTCATCGTCTTTCACAATAAGCATTTTGATCAGTCTATCCGTATTAATTACACCTTCTGATACACCTGTATAGAAACTGTCACGCTTTAAATAGTCTAGTCTGTCCATGTCAAGTTGGCTTGACACCAATTGATGCAGAAATTTCTTAGGATATTTCCCTGTAAAAATTTCAAGGGCCAGATCAAGCCTGCCGTTTAGTTCTCTATTCAGCTTTTGAATAATCAATATCCCCACTTCCTCATGGGTCATTCCTTTAACAATTGTATGCTCAAGTGAATGAGAAAAAGGACCATGCCCAATATCATGAAGGAGAATTGCTGCTAATGTGGCCTCGGCTTCCTGCTCACTAATAACTGATCCTTTCATTCTTAAAGTTTCAATTGCCTCCATCATTAAGTGCATTGCACCAAGTGCATGATGAAACCGTGTATGCAATGCACCAGGATATACAAGCGATGTTAGCCCAAGTTGCCTGATTCTGCGCAACCTCTGAAAAAGCGGATTTTCAATCAATGAAAACAGAAAGTCGCCAGGAATTGTGACGAAACCATAAACAGGATCATTTACAATCTTTCGATGATTTGGATATATTTGGTTCACGAAGCCTATCTTTGTATGTTAAAATTTGTTTATTATTGGTAAACGGATAATAAAAGTCGACAAAATTCCTTTATAAAAGGATAGAGATAGCAATTTTAACAAATGTACGTATTAACAAGTAATTACACTTAACTGATAATAATGGAAAAAATATCAATACTATGGGCCGATGATGAGATTGATCTCCTCAAACCTCATATTATGTTTTTAAAAGATAAGGGTTACAATGTGATAACCACAAATAATGGTGTGGAAGCTATTGATATCATTAAGGCACAGCCCTTTGATTTCGATATCGTATTTCTCGATGAACAAATGCCCGGCCTTTCAGGTGTTGAAACCTTGATGCAGATCAAGAATGCATATCCTAACCTCCCTGTAGTGATGATAACCAAGAGTGAGGAAGAAACTATTATGGAAGATGCTATAGGTTCAAATATCTCTGATTACCTGATAAAACCTGTAAATCCCAACCAAATACTGCTCAGCATTAAAAAGAATCTTGAGAATAAGAAGTTGATAAGCGAAAAAACCACGCATACCTATCAGCAACAATTCAGGAACATTGGCATGGAAATAAGCAATAAGCTTGACTTCAATGAGTGGGTTGAAATATACAGAAAATTGGTTTACTGGGATATTGAACTTGAGAAATCAAAAGATAACAGCATGGTTGATGTTCTCAAGATGCAACGTTCAGAAGCTGGTCAAATGTTTAGCAGGTTTATTGAGAGTAATTATCTTGACTGGATCAATTCCAAGGCAAAAGAAAGACCTGTTATGTCGCATACCTTGTTTCGTGATAAGATGTTCCCACTTGTTGAAGAAAACGCTGGGATGTTTATGATACTTATTGATAATTTGAGGTATGATCAGTGGAAAGTATTACAACCAATTCTGGAGGATTACTTCAGAGTTGAGAATGATGAAGTGTATTACGCAATATTGCCAACCACTACGCAATATGCACGAAATGCTTTATTTTCAGGACTTTTACCTACTGAAATTGAACGAAAGTATCCTAAATATTGGATTAATGAAGATGAAGAAGGCACTAAAAACCAATTTGAAGGTGAATTGCTGGGTGAGCAGTTAAAGAGGTTTGGAAAGGATATCAAATACTCCTATCATAAAATACTTAACCTAACAGCAGGCAGGAAATTAGTGGAAATATTGCCCAACCTTATAAGCAATAAGTTTAATGTGATTGTGTATAATTTTGTTGATATGCTGTCGCATGCACGCACTGAAATGGAAGTTATAAGGGAACTTGCAGATGATGAAGCTGCTTACCGTTCAATTACTGTTTCATGGTTTGAGCATTCACCACTGCTTGATATAATAAGGTTTCTATCAGATCGTAAAATACCAGTAGTAATTACATCTGATCATGGTTCAGTAAGAGTAGAATCGCCTGTTAAGATCATAGGCGATAAAGCAACCAACACTAATTTGAGATACAAGACCGGCAGAAGTCTTAGCTATAATAAAAAAGAAGTGTTTGAAGTTAAGAACCCGGCTGACGCTTTTCTGCCCAGAACAAATGTTAGTTCTAATTATGTTTTCTGCCGAAATACTGATTTCTTTGCTTATCCAAACAACTATAACTATTACGTTAACTATTACAAGAACACATTTCAACATGGGGGTATATCCATGGAAGAAATTATGGTTCCTTTTATTACTTTAAAATCACGTTAGATTGAATGACTGACTTTCAACTTAAATGTAAGGATCTAAGCGAGCTAAAATCAATTGCCAAATATATTCTTGAAGCCTGTTCTTCAGAGAAGATATTTCTACTTTCCGGTAAAATGGGTGCCGGCAAAACCACATTGATAAAAGAAATGTGCAATGTTATGGGGGTTATTGATGTTGTGAACAGTCCCACGTTCTCCATTGTAAATGAGTATAGGACTGATAATGGCAAAAGCGTTTTTCATTTTGATCTATACAGAATTAAATCACCCACTGAACTACTTGACCTGGGATATGAAGAATATCTCTACAGTGATTCTGTGTGCTTAATTGAATGGCCTGAATTGGCTATTGACCTTATGCCCTCTGTTTATGTTATGATAAATATTGAAGTAGATGAAATGACAAGCGAAAGGACATTCAGTATGCAATTGAAATTGTAGAGGCGCAATTAATCTTATTATGCAGAAACGATCAATGCATTATGCAGATATGCAATCAATGCATTATCCAGAGAAGCGATCGCATTATGCAGAGACGCGATTAATCGGCTCTCTGCAGGACCAGATTAATCGCATCTATACAATTTTTTTATAGTTTTGCATTAATTGATAACCAATAATCAATGATGGAAGATCAGACCAAGGATTTCAAGTTATTTCCATCTTCAACCTCTCAGCTAATGCCAAGCGAAGAGCGTTTGGAGATTCCTAATAAGTCGTGCAGACTATCAATAGGGATTCCAAAGGAGACTGTATGGCTTGAAAACAGGGTGTCGATGTCACCTGAGGCTGTGAGGTTACTAATTAAAGATGGTCATAGGGTAGTTGTTGAGAACGATGCTGGCAAAGCTTCACACTTTCCTAATCAATTATACAGCGACCTTGGTGCAGAGATTGCTTATGAACCAGTTATTGTTTATCAATCAGATATTATTGTGAAGGTTGCACCACCTACCACTAATGAAATATCTATGTTCAGGGGCAAGCAGGTGCTTTTCTCTTCCCTTAATATTGCAGGTCTCACTGATTTCCATTTTAAACAATTATCGGCAAAGCGAATTACTGCACTTGCCTATGAGTATGTTAAAGACCGCGACGGTAATTTCCCTATAGTGAGGGCAATGAGTGAAATTGCAGGAACCACATCCATTATTATTGCAGCTGATTATTTATGCCATCCCAGTTATGGAAGGGGGCTTATGTTTGGTGGATTAAGCGGCATTGCTCCAACTGAAGTTGTTATTCTGGGTGCAGGTACTGTTGGTGAATTTGCCGCACGTGCAGCAATGGGGATGGGAGCTTTTGTAAAAGTATTTGATAATTCAGTCTACAGGTTACGCAGATTACAGAATAATATAGGTATGCGGGTTTACACGAGCGTTATTCAACCAACAGCACTTAGAGAGGCCCTGGCTTCTGCTGACGTTGCAATAGGAGCAGTAAGATCCAAAGCAGGCTTCTCACCAGTTTGCGTTTCAGAGGATATGGTTATGCGCATGAAAACAGGTGCTGTGATCATTGATGTTAGTATTGACCAGGGTGGATGTTTTGAAACATCACTTATGACCGATCACAAGAACCCGGTTTACGAAAAGCATGGGGTAACGCACTATTGCGTTCCAAACATCGCCTCCAAGGTGCCACGTACTGCATCACTTGCACTTAGCAACTTATTAGTACCAATGATTATAAGAGTAGGTGAAGAGGGTGGAATTACCAATATTCTGCGCACCGACAGGGGCATTAGAAACGGCGTTTACCTCTATAATGGCATCTCAACCAATCGTTATATCAGCGATCATTTCAAACTTCCACACAAGGATATTGAACTACTCCTGGCTGCATTCCATTAATTCACATTGCTTTAAGGGACAGATACTGTCCTTTAAATCAACAGATAGTATCCTTCTATTTTAAATAGCGAAAGCGCCCGTATAATTATGCGGAGTCAACGCTCTTAGTTCTTCCTTAACTGATTCAGCAACTGCCAATTTATCAATAAACATTCTGATTGTTTCTGCTGTGATCTTCTGATTTGTTCTCGTGAGGTCTTTCAGCGCTTCATATGGTTTAGGATACCCTTCGCGCCTAAGGATTGTTTGAATTGGCTCGGCAATTACAGCCCAGTTATCCTCAAGATCCATTTCTATTTTGTCCTCATTCAAAATCAGTTTATTGAGTCCTTTAATTACTGATTTCATTGCAATTATAGTATGCGCAATTGGAACGCCAATATTTCTTGTAACTGTAGAATCAGTAAGATCGCGCTGTAATCTGGAAACAGGGAGTTTGGCAGAGAGATGCTCAAAGAGGGCATTTGCAATACCCAGATTGCCTTCTGCATTCTCAAAATCTATTGGATTAACCTTATGTGGCATAGCTGATGAACCTACTTCACCCTCAACAATTTTCTGTTTGAAATAATCCATGGCTACATACATCCACATATCACGACAGAGATCTGTTAGAATGGTATTAATACGCTTCATTGAATCAAACATAGCTGCCAGGTTGTCATAATGCTCAATTTGAGTTGTAAACTTCTGGCGCTCCAGGTCAAGTTGCTCTTTAAGGAAGTTATCGGCAAAAGCAACCCAATCAATTTCAGGAAATGCAGCATAGTGAGCATTCAGGTTTCCTGTAGCGCCACCAAATTTGGCTGATACCGGAACTGCCTTAAGTTGCTTTAATTGCAGCTTGAGTCTCTCAACGAATACATATAACTCCTTTCCAACTGTCGTAGGACTGGCAGGCTGTCCATGAGTTCGTGCAAGCATTGGGATGTTTTTCCATGCTTTTGATTTCACAGTTAAACGTTGTATTACATCCTCAATAATGGGGAGATACACTTCATTTAATGCGAGTTTTATAGCATAGGGCGAGGAAGTATTGTTAATATCCTGTGAAGTAAGTCCAAAATGTATGAACTCCTTGTAACGGCTCAAGCCAAGTTTCTCAAATTTCTTTTTTAAATAGTACTCAACTGCTTTAACATCATGGTTTGTTGTAACTTCTATATCTTTAACTTCCTGAGCATCCTGAAAGGTGAAATCCCTGCAAAGCGCCCGAAGATCTTCTATTTTTGAATCCTCAAAGTCAGATAATTGAGGAAGCGGGATATTGCATAAAGCAATAAAGTACTCAACTTCAATGAAAACTCTGTAATTAATCAAGGCAGCTTCCGAAAAATAATAGGCAAGTCCTTCAACTTGTTTCCTGTACCTGCCATCAATAGGCGAAATTGAATTTAATGGTGTTAATTCCATGATGCTATATTGTTAATGTTCAAATATATTAAAGCAAATCTGACTAATCAAGCTTTTGGGCTTATATTATTATTAAAAAAGAAATAAATTACCTCATTCCCAATCTTTTACCTACTTATGCCACTTTGTCCATGGCATGTGAAGGCTTATACAGCGTATTATAATTAGATTTCATCCGTTATTTTACGCTGCAAATATATAAAGCTTCTTCAAGTAGGATCAATTATATGTGTTATATTTAAGTGAAGGATTATTGTATGAGAGGTATTTACCAGGAAGCGCTGGTAATGAAAGAGGTATAAACTTAAAATTAGGCAGAATAGTTGTCAAAAACTTCACCTATTATATCTGGATATTTTTCAGTGAAACTCATTCTGCACCAGCTATGCAATAGTTCAATCTCATCCTCTTTTAGCATTTGCTTTGATTTTTTAAGCTCTTTTCTGAATAAATCAGGATTGAAACTTACCTTTTCGAGCACTGTTTTCGCATATTCTAACATGTCAGCAGCTGTGTGAGATTTGTTGATGAAATGAGTAGTTAAATCTAGAGTTATAACACAGCTTTACAGCGGTTGTTTAAATGAATAAGTGGTCTATAGAATGCTTAAAAACACATGTAAATCATACACGATTATAGAGTCTTTCAAGAGTTGTTGAGAAACACTTACCCTCCATGATATTATGCTAACTTTCGCCTGGCTTTCTCCTTTACTAAAAGATTTAGTTCGCGGGTTGTTTGACCTGCTATAGCGGTGTTTTCTTCAGCCCGCCTGAGGAGATAAGGCATCACTGACATAACAGGTCCGTATGGAACATATTTCGCAACGTTAAAGCCATGATGTGCCAGATTAAAGCTAATGTGATCACTCATGCCGTATAGTTGTGAAATCCAAATACGATTATCATCTTTTCTTAGGTTTCTCCGTTGAATTTCATCTACCAGCAACAGGTTGCTTTCTTCGTTGTGGCTGCCTGAAAATATTACAGCTATATCAATATTGTCTAATGAAATAGTCAAGGCCTCATTGTAAAGGTTATCGGTTTCTTCTTTTGTGTTACAAATAGGTGAGGGGTAGCCTTTGAGCATAGCTCTTTCCCTTTCTTTCTCCATATAGGCTCCTCTTACAAATTTAACACCTATGAAGTATTTGCCCTTGCGTGCCCTGCTGAAACTCTCTCTCAAAAACTTGATCCTGTCGTGTCTGTACATTTGTAAAGTATTGAAAACAATGGCTTTTTCTGCATTATACTTCTCCATCATCTTCTCAACTGTTTCATCAACCAAATACTGATACCAGCTTTCTTCGGCATCAATCAAAATGGGTACCCCAAGTTCATAAGCGCGCTTGCATAAAATGTCAACCCTTACCTGAAAATCATTGTAAAGAGAGTTCATCATGTCATCAAAAGGCTTACCTTCAATTGCATTTTCAAAAAGATGCGGAGATGCAAATGCTGTAGGCTTGAATACTGCGAAAGGAACAAATTGATTGTTTGCAGCATTTTCAATTGTTCTTAAGGTTTCTTCTAATGTCCGTTCCATACCTTCAGGCGTAGTATTGCCTTCAACGGAGTAGTCAAGTATGGTCCTCACGTTATATTCCTTTAATTTGTCAACAACCTTTTGGCACTCACTTATTGTCTTTCCTCCAACAAATTGCTTATAAATGGTGTTTTCGATGAACCAGGAAACAGGCAGTTTATATTTAAGGGCAGTCATGATAAATTTGGTGCCGGTTTTAACAAGACCCCTGTTTTTCATTATCCTGAAAAGGTAGTAAGCACTTTTTAGCTCTTTATTTGTTTTGCTTCTGAAAGCAATTGCGGTGTCATAAATATTTATATCCATTGATCTCTGTAAGTTTTGTTCAAATATAACAATTGTATAGCGTGTCAATTAACAGATTACCGTAATTTTATTTATTTTCGTAAAAATATTGTCGGGCATGATATTGTCAAAAAAACTAAGAACACTTGATGTAGCAGGAAGTCCACTGTATCTTGGACAAGAAGCGCTAATAGAACTAGCCAGCCAACTTGAAACGGTATTCAAGGGTAAACAAAATATCTTCATAATTGCTGACAAAAACACTGCCAGACATTGTTTGCCTATTCTTCTTGAGCAGGTGCCCATACTAAACAGGGCATACCAGATTATTGTTAAACCGGGGGAAGAGAATAAAACCATACAAACCTGTGAAGTGATATGGAGCCAGCTTGCTGTTATGGGAGCTAACAGGCATTCATTGGTTATAAACCTTGGAGGAGGTGTGGTTACTGATCTGGGAGGGTTTGCTGCAGCTACATTCCATAGAGGCATGGCATATATTAATATACCCACAACACTCATGGCTATGATTGATGCAGGTATAGGAGGTAAAACTGGTGTTGACCTCGCTTCACTTAAGAATCTCGTTGGCCTTTTTTCTCAACCGGTGGGTATCTTTATTTGGCCGGGTTTCCTTAAAACATTGCCTCACAGGTATGTGCTTTCCGGATATGCTGAAATGATGAAACATGCTGCAATTGCGGACGTTGATTTCTGGAAAAAGCTGTTAAAGATGCCAATGGCACTTACCAAATCATGGGATGATCATATCTACCATGCTGCCCTGATAAAGTGTAAAATAGTAAATGGCGACCCAATGGAAACCGGTTCACGACGCTTACTGAACTTCGGGCATACCATTGGCCATGCTTTTGAGACTTATTCACTCAGGCACGATGAATCACCTCTTAGTCATGGTGAAGCTGTTGCTATGGGCATGATATGCGAGGCTTATATATCATATCGCATGGTCGATTTTCCTCATCCACAGAGAGATGAATTAATCAAAAACATTCTGCTAAACTTCGACCACTATAATATCGACACATCCGCTATTGATGAGCTAGTAGAAATTACCATATACGACAAAAAAAACCAGAACGGTAATGTTATGCTGACCCTGCTTAAAGAAATTGGCAAGGCAGTTGAAGGCCAGCAGTGTGAAACCGCCCTCGTGCGTGAGAGCCTTTTCAGATATACTGATTTTAGACGTCATATAGTAAGGTGAGTCAACTTGTCATAAAACCTCCGCCCATTCTATCCGGAGCAACCATTACTTTGCCGCTTTCAAAGAGCATTGCAAACAGAGTGCTGGTTATTGCATACCTGGCAGGAAAGGAAGATATTGTGTCGTTCCCTGAATGCAATGATTCACTCATCATGTTTAACCTCTTAAAGCAACTCCGGCTCGAATCATCATCCCATAATCAGGAAGATGGAGTTGAGGTTCAGTTCTTTGAATATAATGCCGGTGATGCCGGTACAGTATTCCGATTCCTGACCGCACTGTTATCAGTAACACCTGGAAAGAGAGTATTAGGCGGTTCAACTTCATTAAATAGCAGGCCTTGTGGACCATTAATAAAAGCACTTTCATCACTTGGTGCTAAGATTTCCTATTTAGAAAAAGAAGAGTATCCACCGGTTTTAATCACCGGTTCAAAGTTGCAAGGAGGTGTTGTTGATATTGATTCTTCTGTGAGTAGTCAATTTATTTCAGCCCTAATGATGATAGCTCCAATGTTGCCTAACGGGCTAAAGATTAAACTAACAGGAAATCTTGTGTCACGACCATACATTCATCTCACAGCAGCAATCATGAAGGATTGTGGGGTAAAGACAGAGTTTATTGGTTCTGAGATCATAATTCCTAAAGGTGTTTATACAATTGAACATGATATTGCTGAAGGTGATTGGTCAGCCGCATCTTATTGGTATGCCCTGGTTGCAATGTGTGATAGCAAGTACAGAGATATTCAAATAATCTTAAAAGGCCTTAATAAAGATTCTTCCCAAGGCGACAAGATCTTACAAGATATATACAAGCAACTGGGTGTTGAATCAACCTGGGTGAACGGGGATCTGATTTTGACAAACACAGGAAAGTATACCGACTATCTCACCTGCAACCTTAAGGACTACCCCGACTTAACACCTGCTTTAGCAGTTACATGTGCTGGTTTACAGGTGAATGCAAGTCTAACCGGGCTTGAAACCCTTGCAATAAAAGAAAGCAACCGCCTTTTATCCATCCAAACCGAATTAAAAAAGCTAGGATACAACTGCAACATTGAATCAAACCACACCTTAATGATATTGAAGGGTTTTACTCAAACTATTAGTCATACTATTAACACATACAACGACCACCGCATTGCAATGGCCATGTCACTTTTGTCTATTAGAACAGGTAACCTGGTAATCAATGATCCAATGGTAGTTAACAAATCGTATCCATCATTCTGGGGTGATTTACAAACATTAGGTTTCATTATCGAATAAACCTCTGAATTAATTTCTCCAACTTACCAGTTCTTATTCTAATACCGGCTTCCATTCAATCAACCGGCATGCTTGTACCTGCATTTTATTACCTGCGATTTTGGAAACAAAAATCAGTATAGAATTTTTATTTCAAATGATTAGGATCCTAAAAAAGTTTTAGATCGTTTTTTGATATAAACAATTTATAAGCGTTTTATAAGCGATACATAAGCGTAAAAAGACGTTTAAAAGACGCTTGTAAGACGCTTAAAAGACGCTTATGATGGTAATGAATCATGAATTCATTTTACCCTTTAATTATTAAATAGTGACATGTCAAGTTAGTGTTAGCATCTTTTCGAAGTCCAGTAGAGAACATTCGAAGATTTATTGTAGGTTTGTTCTTCTATTTATGACCAATGAAAGTTGACATTTTCATACCATGTTACATTGACCAGCTTTTCCCTGAAACAGGCTTCAGCATGGTTAAAGTTCTTGAAAAAGCAGGGATTGATGTAAATTACAATAAAAACCAGACATGCTGTGGACAAATATCTTTTAAAGAAGGGTATTGGGATCATGCCAAGTCGATAGGTGAAAAATTTATTCGTGACTTCATGGATAGCCCTGCCGTTGTTGCACCTTCAGCAAGTTGTGTTACCATGGTGAGGAAGTATTATGACGAGCTGTTTTATAATTCAGCACTTCATAACGAATATAGGCTGCTAAAGAAGAATATTTTTGAGATTTCTGACTTCCTGGTCAACAAAATGAATATAAAAGACCTTGGTGCAACCTTTAACCATACAATTACTTTTCATGACAGTTGCGCTGCTTTGCGAGAGTATGGTTTAAAAGACGAAGCCCGCATATTACTTAATCATGTTCGCGGGCTTAAGATCATTGAGATGGAAAACAGGGACGTTTGTTGTGGTTTCGGTGGTTTCTTCTCAGTTAACAATGAACCTATTGCAACTGCACTGCTTACCGATAAGATCAATTATGCTCTTGAAACCGGTGCAGAGTATATTGTTAGTACCGATGCATCTTGTTTAATGTTCATGCAGAGTTATATTGACAAAAATAAACTACCTCTGAAAACCATCCATCTTGTTGATGTACTAGCCTCAGGTTACGAACTTTAAACCTGAAAATAACTATTTACGCGGGGCGGGTTGTAAATTTCCAGATATGACCTAATGTATAATTACCGTTAGGATCCATCGCTGCAACCTGCCAATAATAGTCCTGTTGGAACCGGAATCCATCAATAGTTACCTCGTAAAGCTTTTCTTCTCCTACCACGGTGAAATCTGATATGCCGGCTCTGACTTTAACCATTGCATTAACACTACTGCCTATCCACAGGTCAAATGACTGTACATCATCTTCGGGATCATCACCTGATGTCCATTTGAAGATAATTGTTGGATCCATCCATGTTTGCCATTCAGGTGGTGAAACCTGTATGGGCCTTTCAGGAGGCAGGTTTGTAATGTCATGTACAATTACAACCATGCCTTTAGCTGTATCAGTCAGAGAGTAAGTATCAATTACCCGCATTTTCGGAAAATAAACTCCTTCCTGAGCATATAATTTCACTGCAGTTTTTTCTGGAGAATATGTTGTATAATTACCATCACCGTTAAATGACCATTGAACCTGCAGGCTTTCTATTGGGTCTTCTTTGTCGGTAACAATACCTGCATCAAAGTAAATTGTATCATTCGCTTCAGCTCTGATAGGGTTGATTGAAAATGCTGCTTTTGGCAGATGATTCTGAGTGTTGTCATTTTCCTTCTTACACCCTGAAACGATGGCTATTATTACCAATAATAGAATTAATCTGTTCATAATGTTTTATCTGTGAGTTCTTTCAAGTGCCGTAAAGATAGCAAAACGTAATTTATTCAGCATCATTGCAGTCACTTATTTTATTATTTCTTGTTAAGGTTAAAGTTTTTTTTACATTTGCCCTTGAAAAACCATTGTTTTTTGATGTATTTTTATAGGTTAACATTCTTAGCCTGCATCAGTTCATATCTCCTGTTAAAATAACAAACAAATGAATGTGAGAAAACTCTACGCTTCATTGGCATTAATCTGTTGTATTCTTTTTTTGAATTCCACTTTCAATCGCCTCCTTGCTCAAATTCCTACGGTTCAGGATTGCTTAGGTGCAATTCCAGTATGCCAGAATATTTATATTCAACCAATAGTTTATGGAGGAACAGGAGCATATCCAAATGAAATTAATGCATCACAATCATGTCCTAAAAGTTGCATGGATGGAGAAACTAACTCCATTTGGTATGTAATTTCTGTAAAAACAGGTGGCTTACTTCGTTTTGTTATTTCACCGGTGAATGTTAGCGATGATTACGACTGGGCAGTTTATAACCTGAACGATTACGAATGCAGTGACATATACAACAATGCTGCTTTTATGCAATCAAGTTGCAATGCAGCAGGTGGTGCAGGATATCATGGTGCAACAGGTGTTAGTTCGCCTAGTGGAGGCAACACAAATTGCAATGGTGGCGGCCCAACAAATAAATGGAATGCGGACATGACGGTTCAGGCTGGTGATACCTACGTATTATGTGTAAGTAACTGGACACCTGGTTCTTCCCAAGGTTATACGCTGGATTTCAGTGCTTCAACAGCTGATATATTTGATGATGTCCCTGCAGTGATCACAGCTATAGATACAGTAAGAGGGTGTTCAGGTTCAGCAACTGTTGATTTTGACTTCAGCGAAAATATTCTATGTTCATCTATCCAGGCTTCTGATTTTACCATTACAGGTCCTGACGGATTACATTACGTGGATGCAGTAAGCGGTGCAGGCTGTTTGGCAGGAGGTACTCAGGAAAAGTTTTTCTCACTCAGCTCATTTACACCCCCTATTACTATCACAGGTACTTATACCATAAATATGGTGGGTAATGTTGAAGATTTATGTCTCAATCCGGGAATGTCGCCTCCGGTAGATTTTTATGCTGAAATGGACCCACTACCCCAGGTAACCGACGGGCCGTATGATGAACTAGTGCCAATAGGAGCAACTGCTACATTTCATGTTGAAACAATAGGAACACATACTTATCGCTGGCAGGTTCGACAGGACGGTGGTTTCTGGACAAACCTCAATGAAGGTGCACCATACACAGGAACCTCCACCAGTACCTTAACTATTAATCCTGCAACAATCGACCTTGGACAAAATCAATACAGATGCATTGTTAGCGGCGATTGCACACCTCCATCACAATCGCAACCTGCAACATTGTTTGTAGGTGATGCTTTAGCTGCTTCGGCTTCGGCTAGTCCTGAAATAATATGCCTTGGTGAAACCGCATTACTTGATGTAAATGCAATAGGCGGCAACATCCTGCAACCATATACATATACCTGGACCGCACCTGATGGATGGTCATCAACACTCGAGAGTCCAACAGTTGAACCACTTGAAACTACTACCTATACTGTTTTAGTTGATGATGGATACAATCCGGTTTCAGTTCAGGTAACTGTATATGTAAATCCATTACCAGTTGCTGAGGCAGGTGCTGATACCAGTATATTCCATGGTACTTTTACCGTATTAAATGGAACCGTTCCTGGCGGGACTCCTCCATTCATCTACAATTGGCAACCCTCTGATTCATTATGGGATAATACCATTCAGAATCCAATAACCCGTAAACTTCGGGGAGCCACTATTTTCACCCTCGCTGTTACTGATGGAAATGGATGCACCGGTGCTTCTGATATGGTTACCATTAATATCATTGGAGGGCCTTTAGGAGCATCTCCTTCAGCTCAGCCAAATACTATTTGTTTGGGTGATACAGCAAGACTATTCGCCCTGCCAAGTGGTGGTGATACAGCTTCATATTCTTATACCTGGAAAGTTAATGGTGATGAATTCTCAACCCTCGCTTCTCCTATAGTTATACCCGATGAAAACACTACTTATACATTAATAGTTGATGATGGCTCTAACAGTATCACACGATCAGTTACAGTAACTGTTAATCCATTGCCTGTAATAAACCTTTACAAGCCTGAATATAACATTATTGATAATGTAATACAAGCATGTGTATTTGATTCAATCTCACTTGATCCTGGCTTTACCAATGGTACTTATTTGTGGAGTAATGGATCATCTGCTTTCAGTAACACAGTCGCCACTTCAGGTATCAGCTTTGATTATCAGAAACACTATATCAAGGTAACTGATAATGCTACCGGTTGTGTTAATAATGACTCAGTTAGTGTTGCTTTTACTTTTACTGCATGCTCCTATGGTATTGAAGAAATGCCTTTAAATAAACTTGTTAAGATTTATCCCAATCCCGCCGGTAGTTCAGTTACATTATCAATTGACGGGTCAGAAGGGAACTTTTTAGTAGAAATGACTGATCTTACAGGCCGATCGATCTTAAAACAAGATATTAAAAAGACTAACACCGGTATCTATAATCATTTAATTGATCTCTCTTCCATTTCTAACACTACCTGCTTAATAAGGATATCATCTGAAAGCGGCAACATAGTCAGGAAACTGGTTATTTCTCATTAAATCACACTGATGCCAGATATCATATTTGACTTTCATGGTTTATTTTTTAATTTTTACGGTTGAAATGGTCAATAAATTTTTAATTTTGAGCACTTAAGTCCTGGACACTGATTATCGGGAATATTTTAATTAATTAGCCATTATACCGGGAACTGATATTATTAAACCATATTAAAATATTGATAATATCTCTACATTAAAGCGTAATTAGGATTTACTTTAGATAAAAGACGGGAAAAACAATTACAAATGAAAAGTTTTACTTTTAGAATTAAGATTATTGCAGTTGCTTTGGCAGCTTTGGCTTTTTTTAATTTTCATGATGCCTATGCGCAACAGTTGCAGGTAAATCATGATGTTGTGACATTGAATACGGCCGACAATAAGGTAGTTGTTGATTTTCTGCAACTTGAAGATGGATTATTCAATCGTGTCTGGTTATATCACGAGTTGCTTGATGATAAGAGCATAGTATGCAAGGCCATTGATGGCAAAGGCATTGTGGAAATTACATCTGCTGATTCAAAAACGTCCTTACAGGGGATATATAACAAAGCGACAGGTTACCTTGAAAAAACATTGCAACTTGATGCTCAATATGATAAAGAAGTAAAAGGCTCCCTAATGGCTTCATGTCAGGACATATATGGTGACCAGGTAATGGATTTTATTATGGGAATTAAAGCGCCCACTGACATACAAAATGATTCATGCCATAAGTCCCTGCCTTTTTGTACCGGTACCATTTATTCCTTTCCAGCAGGTGTAAATACTGGAAATGGGCAATCAGGTCCGAATTACGGATGCTTAGGTTCAACTCCTAATCCTGTTTGGTATCACATGAAAATAGAGGACCCAGGTGATATTACAATCAGAATGGTAGGTAAAAAGTTGAATAATACTAGCTTAGATATTGATTTTGCACTTTGGGGGCCTTATGCCAACCCCGTTACTCCCTGCGTTGCTCAGCTTACAGCTAACTGTTCTTCTTGTCCAAATAATACTTCAAATCCAAATTTCTATCCTTCAGGAAACCTTCATGATTGCAGTTATGATGGGAGTAGTGTTGAACATGCTCATATAGTAGGTGGACAAACCGGGCAGTACTTTATATTATTAATAACCAATTATTCCAATGTTGCAGGAAATATAACCTTCAGCCAAACTGCCGGTAACGGATCAACAGACTGTACCATTCTTCCACCCGCTGCATCAAGTAATTCACCTGTATGTTTTGGTAACACCATACAATTAAATGCAGCAAACGCACCTGGTGCAACATACCAATGGACAGGTCCTAATGGATTCACCAGTAGTCAGCAAAATCCAACAATTACAAACGCTCAGGCAATTAATAGCGGCGTTTATTCAGTTACTATTACTGTTCAGGGTATTCAGAGTGATCCGGCTATTACGAATGTGAATGTTATTGCCCCTCCAACCGGTACTTTATCAGCACTTACACCCACTACAATTTGCCAGGGTGACTCTATTCAATTACAGATAGTTGCTACTAGCTTAGGCCCATACAGAGCGGTACTTAACAGTGGTTCAGGAATACCTACTATCATTAACTTCTGGCAACCAACACATACTTTTTGGGTGTACCCAAATGATACTGTAACTTATACCCTGAGTGATATCAGCAATAGTGGGTGCAGTGGTACTACTTCAGGTTCAGTTACTGCAACTGTAAAACCAAAGCCAACACCTTTATTTAATTCAAGCAATCCATGTGCGAACCTCTCCACACAGTTTACTGATATGAGCACTGTTACCGGGGGTAGCATTAGTTCATGGTCGTGGAATTTTGGTGACCTTACTGCAACTTCTAACTTGCAGAACCCAACACATGTATATACCAATGCAAACACGTATAATGTAACCCTGTCAATAACAGCTAATAATGGTTGCTCTAAATCAATTACAGCACCTGTTCTGATAAATCCAACTCCTTCAGTTTTTGCGGGTAGTGATGTTTCAATTCCTTACGGTACTTTCACTTCGCTAAATGGTAGTGTTTTAGGTGGTTCAGGGACACATACCTATCTTTGGACGCCATCTGATAAAGTAAACAACGCAACGATACTTAATCCAACCACTGTTGCACTTGGTGCATCGGTTGACTTCCTGCTTACAGCAACAGATGCAAATGGTTGCCAGAAGTCAGATGATTTGACTGTGACTATTACAGGAGGCCCGTTATCAGGAGTGGTTAATGCATCACCTTCTGAAATATGTGTTGGAGAAAGTACAGTGTTAAATGCAGTTCCTTCCGGGGGAACAGGTATTTATACTTATTCCTGGACTTCAAATCCTCCCGGTTTTACCTCAACTATTGAAGATCCTACAGTAACACCAACTGTTACTACTACATATTATCTATCAGTGTATGACAACTTCAATACAATTGAGGCCCAAACAACTGTTACTGTAAATCAGAAACCCGTAGTTAATGCCGGTGAGGATAAGACAATTCCACACGGTACCGCAACAAGTCTTGCTTCGACAGTAACTGGAGGAGTTTCACCATATCAATATGCATGGACTCCTGCAAATGTGCTTGTGACACCAAATGCCCAAACTACACTTACCAATAATCTTTATGGTTCAACAAGTTTTAATCTGTTGGTTACTGATGCAAAAGGATGCGAACAAACCGATGAAATGACTGTAAACATAGCAGGCGGTCCACTACAGGTAAACCCGATTGCAATGCAACCGGTCATTTGTCGGAACGAAAGTACTTTATTGAAAGCTTTGCCTTCAGGTGGCTCAAATGAGTACACATCTTACACCTGGACATCAGTCCCTGCCGGATTTAATTCAACATCCGCTGAGCCAACTGTAACTCCCACAGTGACTACTACTTATCAGGTTGATGTTTTCGATGGATACAACACTACAACAGGTTATGTTACAGTAACTGTCAACCAATTGCCGGTAATTGACCTCATTCCTGATGACCCGAAAGTTACTGTAATTAGTCCTTCCGAAATTGGTCTATGTGTATTTGATACCATTCCTATTAGTGCAGGTAATCCTGGGTCAACCTATCTATGGAGTAATGGCTCAATTGACCAGTCAATTTTGCTGGCAACTTCGGGTATCAGTTTTGACATGCAACAATATAATGTTATAGTTACCAATCCTGAAACCGGTTGCAGCAATACTGCAAATATTACTGCCTCTTTCACTTTCTCAAACTGCAGTTATGGCATTGAGGAAATAAAGGCTGATAACAGATTGAAAGTTTACCCTAATCCTTCAGGAAATGGCATCTTTAATATGCTTATTGAAGATCTGAAGGGTACAACCAAAGTTGATGTATATAATGCTCAGGGATTGATAGTTTACTCAACTGACTACATGCTGGTGGGTAATAAGGTTTTCCGTGAGGAACTGAATCTGGGCAATGCTCAGAAAGGGATTTATTTCCTGAAGCTCTCAAATAATGAAGCTGTAATAATTCAAAAAATTATCATCAGGTAAATACCTATAAAAATCAAAAAATCTAACGACCAAATATAAGTTACTTAATGAAGAAGATCAAACTTATTGCCTTACTGATTCTCCTTGCGGAGTTTACTGCCCTCGCGCAATCGAACAGATGCTCATACGTAACGCCTCGTCAAACTGATAACTGGCTCTTTTACTTTAATGCTGGGCTCACTTTTTCAGATGGTACTGTTCAGGTGAATAATCTGCCAGCAACTGTCAGAACACTTTCGGCTGGTAATAGTTGCGCAGTTCTCTCAGATGCTGATGGAAACCTATTGTTATACTCTATTGGCGACAAAGTGTTCAATAGTAGTCATGCTAACATTAATCCTAATGAGACATCCCTGGCCGGAAATCCCGGATCACCTCAGTCGGCATTGATTATACAGAACCCTTCTGTAGAACAAATGCTTTACGTTTTTACCACTGACCAGGTGACAAATGTTGGTACTAAGGGACTTAATGTTTCAAGAGTGGACCTGACAGCAAGTGCCGGACATGGGCAGGTAATGGAACTGAACACACAACTTCTTGGAAATGCAGCTCCTTTACTAGCTGGTGTTAAGCATGCAGATGGCATCAATTTCTGGGTAATGACACATAGCATGAACGACAATAAATTTCATGCTTTCAAAGTAACAGAGTCAGGAGTTGAAACTAATGCAGTTGAAAGCTCAGCAGGTGTTACTATAAGTGATGATATCTTTGCGAATGAACTCACCGGTAATATTAAATTTTCACCAAAAGGTGATAAAATAGCTCTAACCTCATACGGCCATGGCATTGTTCAGGTATTTTCATTTAACAATGCTACGGGTGAAGTAAGTAATCCAACTACAATAAATGTAACTCTTCCTTCGCCAAATCACGGACCTTATTCAGTTGAATTCTCACCTGACGGGACTAAGGTATATGCAACTGCAGTTAAGCTTTCTTCAATGAATGGAGAAAATAACCGTCTGTATCAATACGACCTTCTAAATGGAGCTACTGAAACACTGCTGAATGATGTACCTCTTAATGATGATGTTATGCAGGTGCAGTTAGCTAGGAATGGTCAGATATATGTATTGAGAAGAAACCAGGCAGTTTTAGGTGCTATTGAAAACCCAAACCGTGAGGCACTTGATTGCAATTACAACGAGATTGCATTTGGGTTAAATGGAGTAAAAGCATTTAATGGGCTTCCAAATTTTGTGTCAACTTATCTCGATATTCCGGCAGTTGACTATGATACTAAATGCGATGGTGATCCCACAGTTTTTACATTGCTTAATCAGAAAAATGTTACAAGCGTTGACTGGAACTTCGGCGATCCTGACTCTCCTACAAATATTGTAACCGGCTCTGTGACTGAATCCCATATGTTTAGTAAAGCCGGTGACTTTACTGTAAAGTACACTGAAAATTATGGTGGCAAGAGTTGGACTGATTCATTAAAAGTTACTATTAATCCACTTCCATCTGATATATTTGCTTATGACAGCGTTTACATCGTTGAAGGTTCAAGTTATCCTGTATATGCTACAGAAGGAATGTATTCATACTTCTGGCAAGATGGCAGTACCAATATCGGATATACAATCACCGAAAAAGGTGATTACACCGTGCTAGTTGAAGATATGAACTGTTGCAAAAACATGGATACCCTGAATGTAATGGAGCTTGATCTTAAAATCCCAAATGCTTTCTCGCCTGATAATAATGGGGTTAATGATTATTTTAAGGCTATAGGACCAAGCGAAGGAGTTATTGACTTCTCTCTCAGAGTATATAACAAATGGGGACAGTTAATCTGGGAGACCTTTGACATCCAGGATAAATGGGATGGTAAGATTGGGTCAACTCCTGCACCTGCGGGTATATACAATTGGCGCATTGCACTGAATGTACCGGGTAATCAGATGACTAATGGAATGATTAAACTTAACGGTACTATAATGCTTTTCAGGTAAACGTACATTATATGATTAATAATAAAGCCGGTTATCCCGGCTTTTTTTATTTTTGCAGTAGAAGGCAATTCATGAAAAATTAATGAGTCAAGGGAAAAAAATATCCGAATATTTAAACAGCTTCTTCAAAGAGAAAGTGATAGAGACTTTTGATAGTGAGGTCAATCCTCTGCTGGAGGTAGCTCTTATTAATGGCCGTTACCAATTGAATGCCGGAAGTGTAAATTACTCATTTGGTCCTTTGCATGATGCATTCAGAAGGTACTTTAAAAAAGACCAACCTATAATTAATTCAGATTCGGAAGTTTTATTGCTTGGACTAGGTGCCGGAAGTGTTGCAAACATCATACGCAATGAGCTTGAACTTGATTGTCCAATCACAGGAGTGGATATTGATCCCGCTGTAATAGAGGCTGCCAGGAAGCACTTTGCCCTCGATAAGCTGTCAGGCCTCAGAGTGGTTATAAGTGACGCCTATGCCTTCGCTATTGAGTGTAAGGAAGCGTACGACTTTATCGTTTTTGACATTTACATAGATGATAAAGTGCCTGTTAAGTTTGAAACACTGAAATTCGTAAGGATGCTTTCAAAACTACTCAAACCGGGTGGTAAGGTGGTGTTTAACAAACTTCAGACTTCACTGGCTGATGAAAGCGGTGTACTCATGCTAACAAGGTATTTTCAAACTATCTTTGAGAAAACTGAAGTAGTTAAGATCCTGGTTAATAAGGATACGCCAAATTGCTTTATAACAGGGGTTAAAAGTAAAAATGCAAGTATTGATGAATAGTTGTACCCGGAAAAATCAGTTGTAATTATTGATAATTAGTGCTAATGCCGGGTACGTAGCGTGCGCCAGGTAATACAAGTGTTTGAGATGGCAGATGCTTTGCTTAAAAACTTTAAGATAAAGAACAGCCGAATATAAAGAGTTTAGATGCTCTTATTGGAGTTGATTAAATGAATAGTAAAAAATAATACAATGGAACGTAGTAAGGAATGGTTCGCAGCACAGATAAGTAAAACAATGAGTCTGCAGGTTTGGCAGGTATTCAACACCATCAATCTTATGGATGGGGGCGCTACAATTCCCTTCCTCGCAAGGTATCGTAAAGAAATGACCGGTGGCATGGATGAAGTGGTGCTGGCATCGGTACGCGACAATTATGAAGGACTGCAGGAACTTGAAAAGCGCAGAAGCTTTATCATCAGTTCATTGACTGAGCTTGAGGTTCTTACCCCCGAACTTGAAAAGGAAGTTGTTAATGCAGCTACACTTACTGAACTTGAGGATATATACCTGCCATATAAACCAAAGCGCAGAACCAGGGCTACTATTGCACGTGAACGTGACCTTGAGCCTCTGGCAGTGTTGCTTATGAAGCAAATGCCTGTTGATCCTGAGCTTAAGGCTGAGGAGTTCATAAATCCTGAAAAGTCGGTAATCACTATTGAAGATGCTTTATCAGGGGCGCGCGATATTATTGCCGAATGGATTAGTGAGGATAAGACTGCCCGTGAGAGAATGCGGCATGTTTTCACCCGAGAGGCTGCTATTAGCTCAAAGCCTGTTAAAGGAAAAGAGCTAGAGGGCATGTTGTACCAGAACTATTATGATGTGCGTGAGAATCTGATTAAAGCACCCTCACACCGCATATTAGCCATGTTCAGGGGTGAAGAAGAAGGCTTTTTGAAGTTATCAATTGATCCGGAAGAAAACACCCCTATTGAGGTCCTTAACCGTGTTTTCATTAAAGCAGCCAACCCTGCAGCCCAGCAGGTAGAACTGGCCATCAAAGATTCATACAAGCGTTTGTTAAAGCCATCCATTGAGAATGAAATGCGCCAGATAGTCAAGGAAAAGGCCGATCTCGAAGCAATCAGGGTATTTACCATCAACCTTAGACAGTTACTGCTGGCACCGCCCCTTGGACAGAAGATGGTACTTGCTATTGACCCGGGCTTCCGCACAGGATGCAAGGTAGTTTGTCTCGACCGGCAGGGCAACTTGCTTCATAACGAAACCATTTATCCGCATCCACCACAAAATGAAGTTGGTCCGGCTGTATCGAAGATCAAAAATCTTGTAGCAGCTTACGGCATTGAAGCAATTGCCATAGGAAACGGTACTGCAGGACGTGAAACTGAAAACTTCATCAGGAGAATACCTTTCGACAGACCCGTAGTGAGCATCATGGTAAATGAAAGTGGTGCATCAGTATATTCAGCATCTTCGGTTGCGAGGGAGGAATTCCCTGAATACGATGTTACGGTAAGAGGAGCTGTTTCCATTGGACGCCGGTTAATGGATCCATTGGCCGAATTGGTAAAGATCGATCCTAAGTCGATTGGAGTAGGACAGTATCAGCACGATGTAAATCAGGCAGCCCTTAACCGCAGTCTGGAGGATACAGTGGTTAATTGCGTGAACCTGGTAGGAGTGGAGCTTAATACTGCCAGCAAGCAATTGCTAAGTTTCGTATCAGGCGTAGGCCCATCACTCGCTGAAAAGATAGTACAACATCGCAAAAAGAATGGAGCCTTCCGCTCACGGGAAGAACTGCTGAAGGTTAGTCGCTTCGGCGATAAAGCCTTTGAACAGGCTGCAGGCTTTTTAAGGATCAGAGATGCAGAGAACCCCCTCGATAGCAGTGCAGTACATCCTGAAAGTTACCATATTGTGAATAAGATGGCCGGTGCTCTCAACTGCAGCGTAAAAGAACTGGTGGGCAATAAAGACATCAGGGCAAAGATCAGGCCCGAGCAATTCATTACAGACAAAGCGGGACTCCCTACCATTGTTGATATCCTGGAGGAACTTTCAAAGCCCGGACTAGATCCAAGGGAGAAGTTCGATCTTTTTGAATTCGACAAAAACATCAATTCAATAGAAGACCTGAAGCCGGGCATGATACTCAACGGCATAGTCACCAATATAACAGCCTTCGGTGCATTTGTTGACATCGGGGTACACCAGGATGGCCTTGTGCATGTGAGTCAGCTTGCAAACCGCTTCGTTAAAGACCCGAACGAAGTGATCAAACTAACACAGGCAGTAAAAGTGAAGGTAATGGAAGTGGATGTTGCCAGAAAGAGAATATCACTATCAATTAAGGAGGCGCAGAATCAAAATTGAGATGCTTAAGGAGCAAAAATAGTGTGAGGATTTTAAATGTCGTGATGTATACCTCTAAGTTGGGATTTTAAATATAATGATGTACGCCACTTTAAAATAACTGCAGCTATAAAAGGTAGATATGGTCTTTTCTGTACGATGAAGGGGACATTCGAACTCCCCCGATAACAGAGCCACTTCTAAAAAACAAGACATATCTGCTGAAAAATAACCAGGACTAAATGATGTGTTGCAATTTTTAAAAACATGAAGCGTTCATAATCCGGTAACCTGATAATCATGAAACTACGATTACTACTAATACTATCTGTAACGGCCCTTATAATCCTTCAACCCCACTCAGCCAATGCCCAGAAGATCATGGGTGCTTTAATTGGCGGTGTAAATGCCACCCAGGTTGATGGCGACGAAGTATACGGATACAAGAAGTTCGGACTTAATTTAGGCGCTGCAGCCATCATACCGATCACAGGCAACTGGTCGGTAACACTCGAAAACATCTACAGTGAGAAAGGTGCACACCAGCGCCCCAGGTTTATTGATTCACTCGATGGCTCCTACGACCTTAAGCTCAACTACCTAGATGTCCCGGTACTGATTCAATATACCGACAAGGACATAGTAACCTTCGGACTAGGTGCTTCATGGGGAGGTTTAGTAAAGATATCCGAACAACGCAACAGTATTCCCATGCCCGGAACAACCCTAACCAGTGGCATCTACCGCTCAAGCGATATAAACTTCCTGATGGATATACGGTTCAGGCTGGTGAAACGACTGCACTTTGATGTAAGGTACGCCTATTCCATGCGCCCCATCGCAACCCGCGAAATAGTTGATTCAAAAACCGGCTACCCCAACATCCGCGACCAATATAACGGGATGTTTACTTTTCGGTTTTATTACATCTTTAATGAGAAACTAAAAGAGAAAATAAAGAAATAGTTCAAAGTTGCTCAATGTTGTTCAATGTTGTTCAATATGGTTTCCCGCACGTGCGGGATTCAATGTAGTTTGAACTATCTGAGACACCACAGGTTATTGAAGATTACCTCTCAATTTTGGAAAAAATGTTTTGGTTGAAAAGTATAGACTACTTCTTTCTTGTCTTCCATTTTGGGATTGTTGTATTTAATCTTTTTGGATGGGTCTGGAAGAAAACAAGGATAGCAAATCTTATCCTTCTTATATTGACCGGAGGATCGTGGTTTGGCTTAGGCCTTTTCTATGGTTTCGGGTATTGTCCGTTTACCGACTGGCATTGGCAGGTACTGGATCGATTGGGTGAAATACCACAGGAGACATCATATATGCAATATCTCTTCAATCGGGTGTTGGGAATTCACATCAACAGCAAATTTGTGGATGCAGCAACCTTAATATCATACCTGATAGCATTGGTTGTTTCGATCATCTTAAATATCCATACTCGCAGGAAACAACAGTAGTTCAAAGGTTGTTTCCCGCACGTGCGGGATTCAAAGCTTCGCGTTCAATATAGTTCAAGATGGTTCAAGATAGTTTATCCAGATAATCATCCAAATTCATCTTAATGGTTTCTTTTACTTGATTCCAATCCCAATCTCTAAGCATGACCGGCATAGGCTCAATGTCAGCATCGGCGAAGTAACCGAGGCTTTTTAAAACAAGGAATTCAGCTCCATCAGGATACTTCTGTGCATAGAAATCCAACATCTGTTGTAATGAAAACTCCTGAAGCAGAAATGCAAGGTCAATAAAATCTTTTTTGGTGCCGCGCCCTGTAATAGCTGCAAGTTTCATTGCAGCAATATCCAACTTCTGAAACCGTTTCAGAAGTTCCAGTGTGGAGGCGTTGATTGTTTCGAAGTGTAGCATCTAAACTCTTCCAAAGGTATTTTTGTAACTAACGACAGGAACGCACAACTTCTGACATCAAGATCCTTTATGTTTTTGGCAACTCTGCCAATCTCCTCAAGCCCAATGTGCTTGTGTATAACCCGCCAGTCTGAAATAGTGCCATAGCCCATTACCCTGCCAACAATAAATTGCTTATGCAATTCAGGGTCAACATCCTTAACATCCACATCCCAAAACAAGTGGGGAGATAAAAGAGCCAGGTAATTTTCTTGTGCCATTTAACAAAGATAAAGATTTAGTTCAAAGGTTGTTCAAAAGTTGTTCAAAGCCTTCGGCCTTCAAAGCTTCGCGTTCAAGGTGTTCAAGGGGCAAGGAGTTAATGTTTTCGAGATAGGCCTCACTTTATACTTTAGCCTTTAGCCTTTAGCCCTTAGCCTTATTCTTTAAACCAACCCCAAATAGAAATCCTCAGTAAATTTAACATACTCCGAGGTATATTTCCCTTCCTCAGCCCTGATAGCCAATTCATTTGTTTCCACCTTATTAACAGGTGCTTTGGTGAATTCAAGCAGTATTCTGTTTGGCTTTTTTCCTTGTTTTGGGACGATGATGAGTTGGCGCGACAGGTTCAGGGCGTGCTTTTGTGCTGTGTTTATCAGGATATTGCTTTCGGCATATGGGAATACTATTGATAGTTTTCCAGCATCGGTTAGCAGTAGTGCGCTGTATGATAACAGTGAATTCAGCGGCAATTCATCGTTATGGCGGGCAGTGTTTCTTCCGTTGTGTGGCGATTTAAGGGAATTGATGAAGTAGGGCGGATTGGTGATTATCAGATCGAACAGTGCATTTTCAGATTCTGATATGTGATCGGCATCTTTCTTATTGTCGGGCATACGATGATCAGCATCTTTCTTATTGTCAGGCTGACGATGATAAGTATCTTTCTTATTGTCAGACTGACGGTTTAAAGTGAACTCTTCCAATCCTTGGTGAATGCACTGAAGTCTGCTGTTCCATAGACTCTTCCTGAAATTCTCCTCTGCCTGTCTGCATGCACCTGCATCAATGTCGATTGCCGTTATTAATGTAGCATTTTGAGGAGCGGTCTTGAGGGCATTGCCCTGCTGATCGGGCAGCAGGTTGTTACTCTGCCTTGCATCGTTCATAGCACTCCGCTGGGCGGCTATCAGGGCAAGAAGGCCACATCCGGTACCAATATCAAGTATTCTGGCGCATCCTGAGTAATCAGTCCAGGCACCCAGTAATACCGAGTCGGTGCCTACTTTCATGGCACACTGCGAATCGTCAACAGAAAATTGCTTAAAGCGGAAGGGCATCAGTCGAGATAAATTTCCAGCAGACCTTCAGGAACTTCCGTAAACAGATGTTTCTTTTCGCGGTCAATACCTGTCACGATATGATCAGTTACAGGAATCAGGATTTCTTTTCCTTTAAAGGCGACGCTCAGGACGGCCTGATGCGGATATTCAAGCACCTCAGTGAGGGTGCCGATAAAGCCATGTTGTTTATCATGAATTTCATAACCTTTAACCTCATGATAGTAAAAGCGGTTGCCTGTAAGCGGTTTCAGCATTGAATCAGGCTGGTAGAGTTCGCATCCGACAAGGATAGAGGCCTGCTCAACTGAATCAACATCGCTGAAAGTAACTGCAGCGCGGTTATTATGTTTCAGGTCAACGTGTTCAATTAAAAAAGGAATCAGTTGTCCGTTCATAAGAACGAAAACTGATTCCATATCTTCATAATCCTCAGGGGAATCAACGTCAAGACTAATAAGAAGGGCACCCTTAGCGGCGAAAGGTTTCAGAATTCTGCCGAGATAGAAGTAGCCTTCCATAGCGCAAAATTATTCTGCAGCCGGTTTTTCTTCTGTTGATTCAGGTGCTTCTTCAGTTGCAGGAGCTTCTTCAGCGGCAGGAGCTTCTTCAGTAGCAGGAGCTTCTGTAGCTTCTTCCTTAACTTCAGCAGTTGGTTCAGCAGCAGTAACTTCTTCAGCAGCCTCATCAGCTGCAGGTTCAGAAACTTCACCCTTAGCAGCACGTGCAGCATCAACTTCCTGCTGACGTTTCTTTGCTAATTCGGCAGCACGGGCTTCATTGATCTTAACTTCAGCTTCATGAATTTTCTTCATTTCCTCTTTCTGCGAAAGCTGAACTGATTTCAGTGAGCTTAATAACTTAGCCTGTTTAGCATCTTTCCATTCGTTGAATTTCACCTCAGCCATTTCTTTGGTAAAAGCGCCTTTATCAACACCCTTCATCAGGTGGTTGTAATGTAGAACGCCTTCGTCAGAAAGAATATTCTTAACTGTAGGAGTTGGATCAGCACCTTTACGGAACCAATCATAAGCCTTTTGGAAGTCAAGGTTAACCTCGGCAGGCTTAGAAACAGGGTTGTAAGTGCCGATTTTCTCGATGAACCTTCCGTCACGGGGTGCACGACCATCCGCAATTACAATGTGATAAAAAGGGCGACCCTTCTTACCAAAGCGTTGTAATCTCATTTTTGTTGGCATAAAATCTTTAAATTAAGTGTGTTATAATTATTTAGAATTAGGGGTGCAAAGATAGGATATTTTCTGGATAAACAAGAGGGTATTTTTTTATAATTTTGATAAACAAATCCACTCTCAAGGCTAAATCTATGGCTAAATATAAAATCAGGAAATTCCCTGAATCAAGGCTCGCTACGGTTGATATTTGTGAGGTTGGGAAGAGCAAGCATCACGTAACCGGATTGATAGAGCTTGATGTTACTGAAAGTCGCCGCATGATCAGGGAATATAACAGGGAAAACAGCGAATATTGCCGGGAGATCGGGGAGAATAATCAGGCCGACAGTAAGATTTCCTTCCTTGCGTGGATGATCAGCGTTATTGGACATACTATTAAGCATCATGAGGATGTATCTTCTTTTTTGAAGGGGAGGGGCAGGCTGATGATCTTTGAGGATATTAACGTGTCTATAATCGTTGAAAAGAATTTGAACGGTCAAAGAGTGCCAATCCCTCTTCTGATAGAGAAAGCAGATAAGATAAGTATTGAATCGATATCCAGGCAAATTAATGAAGCTAGAGAAAAGCAGCTCGATAACAATGAAATAGTCCTGCAAAAGAAAACTGACCGAATTGAAACCTTGTATTATAGACTTCCCGGGTTTTTAAGGCGTTTAGTCTGGCGTTATATGTTGAAACATCCCGGGCTCACATACAGCAAAATGGGAAATGTTGCCATAACTTCTTTAGGTATGGCGGGACAAGTTAAAGGCTGGTTCATTCCAATAACAGTGCATCCGGTCTGTTTTGGGTTAGGCTCAATTATAAAGAAACCGGTAGTGATTGACGATAAGGTTGAAATCAGGGAAATTCTGAACATGTCGGTGCTACTCGATCATGATGTTATAGACGGTGCTCCGATGGCGCGGTTTATCAGTGATTTGTGCAGAAATGTTGAGGGTGCTAAAAAGATCAAAATCTAATTTATGGACAGGAGTAAAATAGTAATTAAGAATGCCCACACCAATAATCTTAAGAATATTGATGTTGAGATACCGAAGCACAAGCTTGTGGTTTTTACAGGTGTTTCGGGCTCGGGAAAGTCGTCTTTGCTCTTTGATACCTTATTCACTGAGGCTCAGAGGCAATTGATTGAAACTTTTTCAACGTTTGCACGGACAAGGATGCCGAAATTGTCGCGTCCTGATGTTGATGATATACAGAACCTGTCAACCGCCATTGTAATCGACCAGAAACGGATGGGTAACAATCTCAGGAGTACCGTGGGTACGGCCACTGAGATCAATACATACCTGCGATTGCTCTACTCCCGCATCGGGAAACCGTTCATTGGTCCGTCATTCTACTTTTCATTCAACCACCCTGAAGGAATGTGCCCGCACTGCAACGGGCTTGGAAAGCAGATAAAGATCGACCTTGATCTATTTTTAAACAGAGATATGTCTATACGCGAAGGTGCGATCACTCACCCGCACTATAAAGTTGGTGGCTTTCTCTGGAAAGAGCTGGTGAGTCTGGATGTGGTAAATCCCGACAAGGTGTTGAACGACTTTACTGAAGATGAATTAAACATGTTGCTATATTCCGAAGCATTTCAAATAAAGAATTCCAAAGAGAAGCTGGCTTATAACCGCAATTTTGAAGGCATCGCCCGAAAGCTTGAGAAGTCAGTGGCTGCCCGTGCTGATGATGAGGTTGCTGATGAAGAAAAGAACGCATATACACGCTATTTTGCCTATCAGCCCTGCGATCAGTGTGGAGGTACCCGATTGAATGAAAGGGCAAAAAGTGTAACTATAAATGGACTTACCATTGCACAATTATGCAGCCTTGAGCTGTTTGATGTGCTTCCTTTTTTGCACAGTTTCTGCTCAGGCAACTGATTGAGATAGGAGTGGGGTATCTTTCACTCGAACGGGCTGTGAGCACCCTCTCAGGCGGTGAGTCACAGCGGGTTAAGATGTCCAAGCAAATGGACTGTAATCTGGTTGACATGCTTTATGTGCTTGATGAACCTACCATCGGACTGCATCCCCGCGATACCGAAAATCTGCTTAATATTCTGCTCAGGCTGAAAGAAAAGGGGAATTCAGTGTTTGTGGTAGAACATGACCCCGAGATCATCAGGGCTGCTGAATGGATTGTTGATATGGGGCCTGAAGCAGGGAAATTTGGCGGTACGGTTGTGTATAATGGTGAACCTGAAGGATTGTCGCACACGCAGAGCCTTACCGGCAGATACTTGTACAAACAGGAGAAAATCAGTTTTAAGAGAAAACCGGCAGTAGAATTCTTCGAGATCAAAAATGCCAGTGCCAATAATCTGAAAAATGTATCGGTGAAGATACCAAAGGGTGTTCTAACCTGCGTTACAGGCGTGGCAGGAAGTGGAAAGAGCAGTCTTATTCACGAGTGCTTCGCTAAACAACACCCTGAAGCAATAGTGATTGATCAGCAGCCTATTGGCAAATCATCAAGGGCAAATGCAGCCACATTCATCGGTGTTTTTGATCTGATAAGGAAAGAATTTGCAGCGGCTACCAAGGCTGATGCTTCATTATTCAGCTTCAATTCAAAAGGAGCTTGTCCGAAATGCAACGGGCAGGGCATCCTGACCTTCGAATTGCATTTCCTTGATTCAGTAAAGACTGTTTGCGATGAGTGCGAAGGCAAACGTTATAAGACCGAAGTACTCGATTTAAAGTTGCGCGATAAAAGCATCGCCGATGTGCTTGATATGACCGTTAAACTTGCCTATGATTTCTTCGATGCCCTGAAAATCAAAAAGCATCTGCAGCTATTACGGGAAGTGGGGTTAGGTTATCTGAAGTTGGGACAGTCGCTCAGCTCCCTTTCAGGCGGTGAATCCCAACGACTAAAGATCGCTACAGAGCTCAACAAGGAAAGTAACATCTACATCATGGATGAGCCAACAACAGGGCTTCACATGTCGGATATCGACAACTTTTACAAGATCGCCAAAAGGCTGGTTGATAAAAACAACACGGTTATAATAATCGAACACAACCTCGACATCATCAAATATGCCGACTGGATAATAGACATGGGCCCTGAAGGCGGAAAAAGAGGCGGTGAACTTATCTTTGCGGGTTTGCCTGAGGATATTATACATTGTGAAAGGTCGGTAACCGGGAGATATTTGTCCGGTCTTGTTTAATTTTTTTTCTTTTCATCTCTTTTAATATTACAATCCATTTTGTATATTTGCTATGAATTTGTTTTTCCAAAATCTCAACACATGAAAAAAGCACTACTATTCATTGTTCTTGCGGCCGTTACATTATCTGTTTATTCACAGGGCTCCGTATGGATTGACCAGGGCGCTACCTGGCATTATGAGTGGTCGGGCACCTTGCCGGCTTATGATATGATCGGGTATGTGAAAGATACTACTATCAATGGGCAGGTTTGTCAGGACCTGCAGGTGTCGCGTTATATGTTTGCGCCGCTTGAACTGGGGGGTGAATTACTCAGTACTGACATATCACACCGTTATACATACTCAAATGGTGATACAGTGTTTTATCTTGTAAATGGCAATTTCCACATTCTGTATAATATGGGGGCACAGGTTGGTGACACATGGAATCTTGGGGTTGATACCAACGTTTATCAATGCGGACAGTCGATAGTTGAAGTCCTCTCCACCGGAAGTAGTGAAATCAACGGACAGTCGTACGAATGGATCAATGTTGCTACGCTGCCCGGTTCAAGTGTTGGGCTGTCGGGAAAAATCTATAAACGCTTCGGGGCTGTTGATGATTACCTGTTTCCAACGGAAAGTAACTGCGACTCCGCCATCATCGAATGGTATGACTACAATTTTACCTGCTTCGAGGATAACTCTTTTGCGCTTTATAATACAATAGGCAAGGATTGTGATTATTTGATGAATGTTGGAATTGAAGAATATGAATCGCCCGAAAGGCTTCTTACCATATACCCAAATCCTGCAACCATTGTGGTTAATGTAGTGGCTGTTAAAAATGGTCTTTCAATTAAAGACATTCAGATAAAAGACATGCAGGGAAGGCTTCTGAAACAAACTACCCAAACAAAAATAGATGTCTCAAACCTGCCTGACGGAATCTATCTTCTCAGCATTGAATTCCAGAATGGTAAGAGGGTTGTTGAGAGGTTTGTAAAGGAGTAGTGAGTAGTGAGTAGTGAGTAGTGAGTAGTGAGTAGTGAGTAGGGAGTAGTGAGTAGGGAGTGGGGAGTATGGAGTGTAGTGAGTAAGGAGTAGTGAGTAGTGAGTAGTGAGTTAGGAGTTGGGAGAAGTGAGTTTAACCAAGCTGATAGCTTATAGCTGACAGTTGATAGCTAATGAAAATATGCCCGGAGGTCGTATTATGCTGTTCATATTCTCGATTTTAGCTGCAATTATTGCACTTGCATTTATTGTGTTACTGGTTTATAGTCCGGGTAAACCGGTGCCGTTTAAGGATGCAGATGGTAGTCCTTTGGCCGGAAGTATTTCAGAGAAGGTGCATTTACAGGTGAATGGTGTTGAGCAGGGGATGTTTATTAAAAGCAAGGACTCGGCAAACCCGGTGCTGTTATATCTGCATGGGGGTATGCCCGATTATTTCCTGACCGGCAAATATCCTACCGGTCTTGAGGATATATTCACAGTGGTTTGGTGGGAGCAGCGCGGATCAGGAATGTCATATAGTGCTGATATTCCTAAGGAAACTATGACCTTAGAACAGATGATCGCTGATGCGAAGGCTGTAACAGATTATCTCCGCGAACGCTTTAAATGTGATAAGATATACCTTATGGGGCATTCAGGCGGTACATTTATTGGCATACATGTGGCTGCCCGATACCCTGAATTGTACTATGCCTATTTAGGTATTGCTCAAATGTCATATCAACTGGGTTCAGAAATCAGGGCACATGAATTTATGCTTGCGAAATATGATGAGCAGGGTAATCATAAGATGGTAAGGAAATTAGAAGCAGCGCCGGTAAATACAAAGGACGGTGTTTCAAGGGAATACACACTACTGCGGGATGGCGCTATGCATGAACTGGGAGTTGGAACAACGCACGATATGAAATCAGTGATCAGCGGTATTTTCCTACCATCGCTACTATGCAAGGAATACACTTTGATGGAGAAAATCAATATGTGGCGTGGCAAGTCCCGCTCCGGTATCAGTGTAATGTGGGATACGATGGTGGCTACTGACCTGTCGCAGAAGATCACAGAAGTTGACATCCCTGTATATTTCTTCCATGGTGTTCATGATTATACAGTTTCCTATAAGCTTGCAAAAGAATACTTTGAGAAACTTAACGCACCATCTAAAAAGTTCTATTCATTCGAGAATTCCGCCCACAGCCCCATATTTGAGGAACCGGAGAAAGTGAGGGAGATTATTGTTGGTGAAATCTTAAAAAGAGAAGCCACAGCTAATACTAACTAACCCTGTCTTTCAAGGCGGGGTATGAGAAATTCGTCCTCACGCACCACTCACTCCCTATCCCTCTTCTTCTTTTTGAAAATATCCAGATTGAAGATGGAGAAAAACCCCTTCTTTTCCTTAATGATTTCGTCGGCAGGGAGGATTGAATCGGTGATGATGTAGCCGCGTGCCGGGCCTTTGAGTGCTATTTCGGGACGGAGGTGATCGTAATCAGCTTGACTGATCCAGCCTCTATTGAGCATCTTGCCTGATACCAGTGTGTAGTAGCTTGAGAGATACTCGCGTAGGTTACCTTCTTTGTCGAATGAGTATTTGAAAAGCTTAGGCCGCGGCACTATGCTGGCAATGTAGATACTTTCGGCAAGGGTTAGTTTTGATACATCCTTGTTGAAATAGAAGCGTGCAGCTTCGTTAACGCCATAAATACCGGGGCCGGTTTCTATGATATTAAGGTACACCTCCAGCATCCGGTCTTTTGGCACCATGTTGCGCGATTCTATTATCCAGGTTATTAGCATCTCTTCCAGTTTCCGGGTGATGTTTTTGCTGCGGTTCAGGTATATGTTCTTAACAAGTTGCATGCTAATAGTGCTACCACCACGGGCAAACCGTTTCTCCTTGATATTTGTGATTATGCTGTAGCGGATGGCGTCGGGTACAAAACCGTTGTGGTAATAGAAAGCCCCATCCTCAGAGGTCATGATGGCCTGTTTAAGGTGTTCGGGAATTTCTGATAATGTGCGGTAATCCGGATTCTCTTCCCCTACTAATATTTGCCTTGCAACACGACCGTTTTCATAGGCAGAGTATACAAAAGGCTCATTGATATAAGCAAAGTTCGTTTTGCCCAATCGCTCAATGCCGAATCCTTTACCTCTAAGTCTTGATTCAAAGATAAGTGAGTCGGGGTTGCTGAAGTCTATTCCGAAGTTGAGTATAAAACTCAGTCCACCCCGTACTTTGATCCCCTGCAGGTTACTGAAAAGTCCGGCAGGCAGTGAATTAAAGAATGCCTGGGCATCAAGTTGTTGTTCATTCACCTTCAAGGTGAGTTGCTTTGTGGGTTGCACAACATACTTCACATAAGGATGGAAGCCTGTTTCATTGAATGAGATGAACGTGGAGCTGTCAATTTCAATAAAAGACTTGCCAATGTTCATATCGTAGGCTATCTCACTCCGGGTAAGCTCAATATCTTCAGGCGAAAGGCGCGGATGATTAAGCAGCGGACCTGAGAGTACCGCATCACCCTTAAGGTGGCTCACTTCACTAAGGTCTCGTGAAAACGATAATTCTACTGAGGCTGAATCAAATGCAAACAATGTGTTCCATCTCTTCTTAATATAGGGAATAGTGATCTTAAGGCTATCGGGTGACTTTAGTGACAGCTTCAGGTTCTTTACAGCATTATCAATATGCCCTGATACCAGCCAGTTCCTTTCTATAGAATCCTCAGTAACAAGCACTGTGGTATTAAAATTCATGTCGTTCAACTGAAGATCAGGCACATGGAATGAAAAGTAATTGCTGTCGAGATTGGCAGTTATGGCGAAGTCGTGTATAGTAGTGCTGGCAGGAATATAATTGAAGAGGGCCTTCATAAGTGTGTTAACCCTTTGGCCATAATCTTTGCCGGTTTCCTTTGCAGTGCTAACATTCATGCTGCCGGGTTCATGAGCCTGGTTGTTGTCAGGTATCTGAGCTGCGGGTTTATTTGATTCATCAGAGCCTTGCTCCGCACTGGTAGTGTATATCTGAGTTGAATCAGATGATGCATCAACTTTCTTCTTCTCCAGAAGGAACAGGTAATTGCTGATTCCACCGGTGCGATGCAAGGTTACTTTGGTGCCGTTCATTATCAGACCTGAGAACCGCAGCCTGTTAAAGATCATATCCAGTGGCCGTACACTCACAGCCATGGAACTGATTGTTGCAAGAGTGTCCATGTTAACAGGTACTAATGTAAATCCGCTAAGGTTTACAGTGCTCAGGCCGGTGAATACTGCATCAGAGTAGTTGATATCAACGTTAAGACGTTGTTCTATGCCGCTAAGTTTGCGGTCGATCACCTTTCGCAAGATAACATTCCTTAAGCTAAAGAAAAGGATTATGCTTACTATTATCAAACCGGCAATGCTTAAGAGGGCTATTCGGATATTTTTACCTTTTCCCTCGCCAACAATCCGGGTATATTTACGTTTACTGGTGTTATTCAAATTTCTGGAATTTTTGCAAATTTAACTATAATCATCGTTTACAGGCACATACCATCTGCGCGCGAAAATTGCCAAATAACTTTTCAACAATCGGCAGGAGGCAATGGTAAATACCTATTTTTACAAGGACAAAACAAAAATCGTACCCTCTTGATTTTAAGGGGAACAGTATAATAAAGCATGAGCAGGTTTTCACATTTACACGTACATTCAAAATATTCCATCCTTGATGGTGCATCTGATATCAGCCAGATGTTTAAAAAGGCTGTAAACGACAATATGCCGGGCATTGCGCTAACTGACCATGGCAATATGTTCGGGGCATTCAAGTTTATTGCAGAGGCTGAAAAGCACAATATCAAGGGAATGCCTCCCAAAATCAAACCAGTGGTAGGCTGTGAGTTTTATGTGGTGGAAGACCGGCATAAGAAACAATTTACCCGCGAAAATAAGGACGTGCGCTATCATCAGTTGTTCCTGGCAAAGAATGCTGAAGGATACAATAACCTGGTGAAGTTATGCTCAATCGGATATATTGACGGTTTGTACAGTAAGTATCCTCGCATTGATAAGGAGCTGATACTGAAGCATCATAAGGGACTAATTGCAACTACTTGTTGTTTGGCTGCCGAAGTGCCCCGGGCTATAATGCAGAAAGGGGAGGCTGAAGCCGAAGAACTTTTCAAGTGGTGGCTTGACCTTTTTGGCGAGGATTATTATGTTGAATTGCAACGCCACGGAATAGCTGATCAGGATAAAGTGAATGAAGTGCTCATTCGCTTTGCACAGAAACATAATGTTAAGATCATTGCTACCAATGATTCACACTATGTGGAACAGGATTTCTACAATGCGCATGATATTTTGCTCTGTGTCAACACAAATGAATTGCAGGCAACTCCTAAGATGAGGGATTACAATGACGATGAAGTGTCAGTGCAGGGCAAGCGGTTCGCGTTCTATAATGACCAGTTCTTCTTTAAGACAACTGCCCAGATGTCGGCCACTTTCAGCGATTTGCCTGAAGCTATCGACAATACCAGTGAGATCATCGATAAGGTGGAGCTGCTGAACCTGAAAAGGGATATCATGCTGCCACACTTTTCATTACCGGAAGGTTTTACTGACCAGTTTCAGTACCTATATGAGAAGACCTTTGAAGGTGCCCGTAAAAAATATGGCAATGTAACCACTGAAATAGAGGAACGCATACATTTTGAACTTGATGTTATAAGGAATATGGGCTTTACAGGATACTTCCTTATAGTATCTGACTTCATAAGCGCCGGCAGGGATCTCGGGGTATTTGTTGGTCCGGGGCGTGGTTCAGCGGCAGGTTCTGTAGTGGCCTATTGCACCGGCATCACCAACATCGACCCGATGAAGTATAACCTCCTTTTCGAGCGTTTCCTGAATCCCGACAGGAAGAGCATGCCCGATATTGATACTGATTTTGATGATGAAGGTCGCCAGAAGGTGATTGATTATGTAGTTGATAAGTACGGCCGTAACCAGGTAGCCCAGATCGTGACGTTTGGCACCATGGCAGCCAAGAGTTCTATAAAGGACGTTGCCCGGGTGCTTAACCTGCCACTGAGTGATGCAAATGCGCTGGCCAAGCTTGTGCCTGATAAACCAGGTACTGAACTCAGGCGTGTAATGCTTGCCCCGCTGGTTGGTAAGGACAGCTTAAAAGAAAAAGAACAGTACAACAATGACGATATTGAAGCAGTTAAAAAGCTTCGTGAATTGGCCTTAGGTAAGGATCTCAAGGCTGAAGTGCTAAAAGAGGCCATTTCACTGGAAGGCAGCGTGAGAAGTACCGGCTTGCATGCAGCAGGTATAATCATTGCACCATCCGATCTTACTGATATAATACCGGTACTTACCTCAAAGGAAACGAACCTGCTGATCACGCAGTTTGAAGGTAAGGAAATTGAAGATGCCGGGGTTATCAAGATGGACTTCCTGGGACTCAAAACTCTCAGCATCATCCGCGATGCACTCATTCTGATTGAGCAAAATCATAATGTTAAGATTGTAATTGATGAAGTGCCGCTCGACGACCAGAAGACCCTTGAGCTATACCAGCGTGGTGAAACCAACGGTACGTTCCAGTTTGAATCGCCGGGTATGCAAAAGGCGCTTCGTGAACTTAAACCCGACAGGTTTGAGGATCTTATAGCCATGAATGCGCTATACCGACCGGGTCCTATTGAATACATACCCAATTTCATTGCCCGTAAGTTCGGGCGTGAGAAGGTAAGCTATGATACTCCCGAGATGGAAGAATACCTGCAGGAAACCTATGGTATCACCGTTTACCAGGAACAGTTGATGTTGCTGTCGCAGAAACTGGCAGGCTTTTCAAAAGGTGATGCCGACGTTCTCCGGAAGGCTATCAGTAAAAAGAACCAGGATACGCTGGCCAAAAACAAGGCTAAGTTTGTGGAAGGTTGTGCCGCTAAAAACAATATCGAAGCAAGGGTGGCTGAAAAGATATGGTCCGATTGGGAAGCCTTTGCATCTTACGCTTTCAATAAATCGCACTCTACCTGTTATGCCTTCGTGGCCTTTCAAACCGCATACCTCAAGGCCCATTACCCGGCTGAATACATGGCGGCAGTGATGACACACAGTTTGAACGACCAGAAGAAGATAACCTTCTTTATTGATGAAACTAAGCGTATGGGCATACCTGTACTCGGTCCTGATGTGAATGAATCGGGCTACCAGTTTGCCGTGAACAAGAAAAAGGAGATACGCTTTGGCATCGGGGGATTAAAAGGTATCGGTGAAAACGCTGTAACAGCTCTGATTGAAGAAAGAGATAAGAACGGTCCCTACAAGAACATCTTTGATCTTACACGCCGTGTTAACCTTCGCACCGTGAACAGACGGGGACTGGAAGTGCTGGCCATGTCGGGAGCATTCGACAGTTTCCCTGATTCACATCGTGCGCAGTACTTCTTCAAAGAACAAAACGAAGGAATGACCTTTCTCGAAAAGGTGATCAAAAATGGCATAGAATACCAGGCGCAAAAACAGGGGTCGCAGGTTAGCTTGTTTGGTGGAGCCTCTGAAGTGGAGATGCCTGAGATAAAACTACCCGAATGTGAGGAGTGGAGCACTTTCTATAAACTGAAAATGGAAAAGGAAGTGGCGGGGTTCTATATATCGGGTCACCCTATGAATGAATATGATCTGGAGGTTGCAGCTTTCTGTAAACATACCGTTAACGACCTGCTTGAAGAAAACAGCAAGGCCAACGCGGGCATCCCCATCTCAGTTGCCGGTACCATCACTAATCCGCGTCACCTGGTATCCAAACAAAACAAACCTTTTGGCTCCTTCATACTTGAGGACATGCAGGATACAGTAAATCTGGCTCTTTTCTCAGAGGATTATCTGCGTTTCCGCCACCTGCTCACTGAAGGCACTGCAGTGCTGATAAAAGGGCAGTTCCAGAAACGTTTCAGGGATTCTGAAGCGTGGGAGTTCAAAATAACATCAATGATGCTATTGGCCGAAGCACTTGAGAAACTTACAACCAAAATATTGGTAAAAGTTGATGCATACCTGCTTGATGAAGTGCTGATAAATAACCTGAAGGCCATAAGAGATGAAAACAAAGGTAGTTGCTCACTCGCCTATGAAGTGCTTGATGAAGCTGAAAAGGTTACGGTACGACTCGTATCCCGCGTTCCGGTTTCACCTGCCTTTGCTGTAAAAGTGGTTAAAAACATAAAGGAAGTTGAAGTCCTTATCAGTTGAAATATACTTTATACTATCTTTGAGGTCAGAAACAATAACTTTAAAAATACAATACTATGGCACTTGAGTTAACCGACGCGAATTTTGAAGAATTGGTACTAAAATCTGATAAGCCTGTACTCGTTGACCTGTGGGCTGAATGGTGCGGTCCATGCCGTATGGTAGGTCCGATAGTTGATGAACTGGGTCGTGAATATGAAGGGAAGGCTGTTATTGGCAAGCTTGATGTTGATAACAACCCCTCCATTACATCAACCTACGGAATTCGCAATATACCAACCATCCTCTTCTTCAAAGGTGGTGAGATAGTTGACAAGCATGTTGGCGTTTCGCCAAAATCAGTGCTTGCCGGCAAACTCGAAAAGTTATTGTAAGAGGTGCCAATAGAACAAGCAAGGTTTGATGAACTTCTCCCACTTGAGCTTCTTGCCCATCAGGTGGTTGAAGGGTTTATTACCGGTATGCACAAGAGTCCGTTCCATGGCTTTTCTGTTGAATTTGCCGAACATCGCCTGTACAATCAGGGTGAGTCAGTAAAGCATATCGACTGGAAACTCTACGGTCGCACTGATCGTATGTACGTGAAACGGTATGAGGAGGAAACCAACCTTCGATGCCAGATCATTATTGATGGATCTTCTTCCATGTATTACCCATTAATAGATAAGCCCTCGCTTGAGCAGATGGACAAGATGACTTTTTCCGTTTATGCTTCTGCCGCTATTATACAGTTGCTTCACAGGCAGCGTGATGCAGCGGGATTAAGCATTTTTACTGACCACATCAATCTGCACACTGAGGCACACTCCAACCAGGTACACCGCAAACACCTTTTCACAAAGTTGAATGAGCTGGTTGAAAAAGGCGTAACCAAAACCGGAAAAGCCACTCGTGCTGCAGAAGCGTTGCACGAAATAGCTGATAACATTCATAAACGTTCACTGGTTATCGTGTTCAGTGATATGTTTGACCATGGTTTTGATGCCGACCTTTTTTCAGCCCTACAGCACCTTAAGCATAATAAGCACGAAGTCATCCTTTTTCACGTAACCGATAAAAAGGCAGAGATCGATTTTTCATTCGACAACAAACCCTATAAGTTCATCGACCTCGAATCAGGCGAAGAGATCAAAATAAGGCCCCACGAAATCAGGGATGAATATATCGCCCGTATCGCGAACTTCCGTTCAGAACTCATGAAGCGCTGCGCCCAATACCACATTGAATTCGTAGAAGCCGATATCAACCTCGGCTTCAAGCAGATACTTCTGCCGTTCTTGTTGAAACGGATGAAGATGATGTGAAAGGGCGTAAGCCCTCATCCCTCCGGCCCCCTTCTCCCACGGGGAGAAGGGGAGACGTTTTTTCCTTGGGTGTTTAGGTAATCCTTTTTATGTCTTTCAAGGCGCGTCTCTTAACTACCTTGAACTACTTTTAAACTACCTTTGAACAACTTTGAACCACTTTTGAACGCGTAGCTTTGAACCACTTTTGAACTACCTTGAACTATCTTGAACTACTTGAACACCTTGAACTACTTTTTTTACTTTTTGATAAACTTCTCTGTGATAGTTCCCTTCGGGGTTTGTATTTTCGCGATATACATGCCTTCTTTCAGTCGGGAGATGTCAATGCATTTTTGATTGGTGCAACTCATGTGAAGCTGTCCTTACATATTATAAATTAACACCTTATCAATCTTACCTGTAAGCTGAATGTTAATTGCATCGGTTGCCGGGTTGGGTATTATGTAATTCTGTTTTTCCGGCAGAGCGATGTTATTTGAATTTACAACAGCCTGAGAAACCAAGAAATTTAACCCGTTAGCCCTGTCATCAACGTAAATTTGTCCAATATTTCCGTATCGGACTCCCTTGATTAGGGCAGATGGGTTCGTGCAGGAAACTATCTTGAACTCCTTAGCTTCTTTTTGAATTATCTTTGAACAACTTTTGAACGCGAAGCTTTAATTAATTATGGCAATACACGACGACTTTCTTCAAAGGTTAGAAACTCAACTGGCTGATCATGGTCCGTGGCCACAGGTGTATATGTTCAAGTTCATCATCCCCGACAATAATCGCAACTATGCTATACTACGTGGTATATTCGGTGACGATGAATCAAAATTCTCGGTTCGACATTCATCCAAAGGCAAGTACCTCTCAGTAACAGTAAAGGAAATGATGATGGATCCCGCGGAAGTAATTGAACGGTACAGGAAAGCAGCGATCATTGAAGATATTATCGCGCTTTAATAAGGCGCTTTGTGCGAAAAACACCTTGAACCATTTGAACCCTCTGAACCACCTTGAACACCTTGAACACTTTGACCACTTTGAACCCCTTAAACACTTTGAACAACTTTTGAACTACTTTTGTATAATGAACTCTCTATTCAGCATATTCCGGATTGATGATATCAGGGCGCAGGAGATAAATGCCGATCCTGATGAGCCGCATGTACATGATTTCGAGGAACTGATCGTGGGCATGAAGGGTACGCTGGATCATTTTATTGATTTCAGGTCTGATACTGTTGATGCACCGCTGGTGAGTTTTATCTCAAAAGGTAAGGCACACCGTATTATCACCCATTTGAAGGATAACAGCTTTGATATGTGGGTGCTGCGTTTTAAAAGTGAGTTTATTTCTGAAACAATCTTCCAGCTATACAGCACTTTTCATAATAACGCCAACCTGATGTTTCACACCGGTTCGTGTTTTAACCGGCTTGGAGCCATATGCGAAATGATTCACCAGGAGATGAATCTACCCAACCCTGACCTGGCTATAGTAAGGCAATTGTTGAGCACACTGCTTATCATGATTGAATCAGACCGGAAAAAGCAGGCTGGTAATGGTAATTCAAATAGCTCAATCCAGAATGAAACGTTTATAAATTTTCTGAAGATATTGGAAGACAATTTCCGTAGACCACTCGGTGTTGAGTTTTATGCTGAGAAGTTATTTATGTCGGCCAGAAACCTTAACCTGATCTGTCAGAAGATCATGAACCAGAGCGTTTCAGAGATCATTGAAACCAGGAAACTCACCGAGGCGAAGAATCTGCTTTCAACCACCGGAAAATCAATTTCAGAGATCGGCTTTGAGCTGGGATACAATGAGAAATCCTATTTCTCAAACGTGTTCAAGAAGAAATCAGGACAAACCCCCTCCGAATTTCGGGAAGAAATGCAAAATCTTATTGCTTAAGTTTCCATACAATTAAATAACTTTACAATCTCCTGTTGCATTACGTCGTTGGTCGCATTGCAAAAGATTACAACCCTTCTTCCGGAAACTATTACCCCGCCCCCTGCTAACCATTGTAATTTTGCATTATAATCAAAACATAAAAAACAATGGAAAATCTAATCAATAATTCAGTAGAAGTCAATAAGGCAGTAAAATGGGTACTCGACCCATCACATAGTGAACTTACATTCAAAGTAAAACACTTAATGATCAGCAATGTAAAAGGCGAATTCAAGAAGTTTGATGCTGAGATCAACAATGAGGAATTCAACAACAGCAGCGTAAAGGTTACAGTTGAAGCATCGTCAATTTTTACCAATAACACTGACAGGGATAACCACCTGAAAAGTGCAGATTTCTTTGATGTGGAAAATTATCCGGCCATCACCTTTGAAAGCACAAGTTTTGAAAAGATTGATGACGATGAGTATAAGCTTAAGGGATTGCTTACCATAAAGGGTGTTAGCAAAGAGGCGGCACTTGATGTGGAATATGGCGGAAGTAATACCGATCCATGGGGAAATGTTAAGGCAGGCTTTTCTTTTAAAGGAAAAATAAACCGCAAGGACTGGGGCTTAACCTGGAATGCCGCCCTCGAAACCGGTGGTGTGCTGGTAAATGATGATGTCAATATAAGTGGTGATATTCAATTTATAAAGAAAGTTCAATAATTGATCTAACTTAAAATTAATCCATTTTTTAGATTCAATAATTCTTTTTAAACAATAAGTCATGGCAAGTATAATTCTTCATAAATCAGCAAGCAGAGGTGATGCCGATCATGGTTGGTTGCATAGCCGGCACACCTTTAGCTTCGCAAATTATTATAACCCTGAAAGGATGCACTTCGGTGCATTAAGGGTTTTAAATGATGACTATGTTGCTGCAGGAAAAGGCTTCGGCACCCACCCCCATGATAATATGGAAATTGTTTCTATACCGCTTGAAGGCGATCTTGAACATAAGGACAGCATGGGGAATGTGTCAGTCATCAGACAAGGCGACGTGCAGGCGATGAGTGCGGGCACCGGTATTACACATAGCGAGTACAATAAAAACGTTGACGTGCCGGTGAAATTCCTTCAAATATGGGTCTTCCCTAATAAACTGAATGCTAAACCGCATTATGACCAGATCACACTGGATGTTTCAGCCAGGCAGAACAAATTACAGCAAATTGTTTCGCCTGATCCTGAAGATGATGGAGTGTGGATTAATCAGGATGCCTGGTTTTATCTTGGCAGGTTTAATAAAGCCCGGGGGACAGAATATGTTATAAAGAAACCCGGTAATGGTGTATATGCTTTTATCATTAAGGGCGATTTTACAATTGATGGAACCCGGCTGAATGAACGTGATGGATTTGGAATCTGGGATACCGGTAAAATCAGTGTAGTAGCTGATTCAGATGATGCTGAAGTGCTGCTTATTGAAGTCCCAATGAACTATTAACCAGACTAAAGGAACTTTAAATGAATGCATTAAACAGAATAGTAAAAGACCTCGATAGCACGCAAAAGATGCCTGTTTTATTCCTGGGACATGGCAGTCCTATGAACGCTATTGAGGAGAATGAATTTGTTGCCGGTTTTAGGGCAATAGGGCAGTCAATTCCTAAACCGGCAGCCATTCTGTGTGTATCCGCACATTGGGAAACACGTGGCACTTTTGTTACGGCAATGGAGCAACCCCGGACTATTCACGACTTTGGTGGTTTCCCCGAAGCCCTCTTCCAGGTGCAATATCCTGCAAAAGGTAGTCCTGAACTGGCAACAGAAACAAGGGAACTGATCACATCTACGGAAGTTGAACCCGACTATAAATGGGGTCTCGACCATGGTGCATGGAGCGTGATTAAACACATGTATGCTGATGCCGATGTTCCGGTAGTGCTAATGAGTCTTGATTACGCTAAACCACCCCAATACCACTATGACCTGATGAAAGAACTGGCCCCGTTACGAGAAAAGGGTGTACTCATAATAGGCAGTGGCAACATGGTTCACAACCTTAGGATGGTTGACTGGCACAATTTCCATACGGATAACTATGCCTTCGACTGGGCACAGGAAGCCGGTGAGAAAATGAAGAAATACATACTCAACGGCGACCATAAAAGCCTGATCAACTATCGCTGCCACGGTAAAGCCTTCGAACTGGCCATCCCAACCCCTGAGCACTACCTTCCTTTATTATATGCACTGTCATTAAAGGAAGATAATGACGAAGTAAGTCTGTTCAACGACAAAGCTGTCGCAGGTTCATTAACAATGACGTCAGTAAAAATAGGTTAATCTATAAAAAATCAACCCCCTCAAGATCCTTTAGGAATTTGAGGGGGTTGAAAACTACCTTGAACTACCTTGAACAACCTTGAACCCCTTGAACAAATTTTTCGGTTATTTCGCAAAACTAATCGCTCTCGTTTCCCTGATCACAGTGATCTTGATCTGGCCAGGGTAGGTCATTTCGTCCTGTATCTTTCTCGAGAGGTCGTATGATATCTTGTTGGCATCGTCGTCCGATACTTTATCGGCTCCTACAATTACCCTGAGCTCGCGGCCTGCCTGTATGGCGTAGGTTTTCACTACACCGGGGTAGGAGAGGGCCAGCTCTTCAAGGTGGTTGAGGCGCTGTATGTAAGCTTCAACAACTTCGCGTCGTGCGCCCGGACGTGCACCTGATATGGCATCGCAAACCTGCACTATTGGCGCTATCAGGCTTTCCATCTCCACTTCATCGTGATGGGCGCCTATGGCATTGCATATATCAGCAGGTTCTTTGTAGCGCTCGGCTATCTTCATTCCAAGTATGGCATGTGGCAATTCAGGCTCATTGTCGGGCACCTTGCCTATATCGTGCAAAAGGCCGGCACGTTTGGCTTTCTTCGGACTTAACCCCAGCTCTGCAGCCATGGTAGCACACAGGTTGGCAACTTCCTTTGAATGCTGCAGCAGATTCTGTCCATATGATGAGCGGTATTTCATTTTACCGATCATGCGTATAAGTTCAGGATGCAGCCCATGTATACCCAGGTCAATGGTAGTGCGCTTGCCTGTTTCAATAATCTCCTGTTCAATCTGTTTCCTTACTTTGCCAACCACTTCCTCAATACGGGCAGGATGTATTCTACCGTCGGTAACCAGCTTGTGCAGTGAAAGGCGGGCAATTTCCCTGCGCACAGGGTCGAAGCCCGATAATATAATCGCTTCCGGCGAATCATCAATGATGATCTCAACCCCTGTTAACGATTCCAGGGTGCGGATGTTGCGGCCTTCCCTGCCAATGATCCTTCCCTTTATCTCCTCACTCTCAATGTTAAATACTGAAACACTGTTTTCAATGGCATGCTCGGCAGCGGTGCGCTGTATGGTTTCAATAACTATCTTTTTGGCTTCTGTATTGGCCGTTAACTTGGCCTCTTCAACAATATCCTTGATGTGTGAAATGGCTTCTGTTTTGGCATCGTCCTTCAGCGTTTCTATCAGGCGGGTTTTAGCTTCCTGGGCCGACATGCCCGATATGGCTTCCAACTGTTCAACCTGCTGTTTGGTAGCTTTATCAAGCTCAAGCTGCTTCTTGTTTATGATCTCAACCTGCGCGCTGAGGCTCTCTTTTATAGTACTTACTTCCTTCTGTTTACGCTGAATTTCTTCGAATTTCTGCGAAATGGTTGCTTCTTTTTGTTTTAACCTGTTTTCGTTCTTTAATATTTCCTTGTTCTTTTCCTGGTAGGTGTTGTCATAATCTGATTTCATCTGCAAAAACTTCTCCTTTGCCTGGAGTATCTTGTCCTTCTTGATCATTTCACCCTTCTCCTCAGCGTCCCTGAGGATATGCTCACTCTTCTTCTCGATAGCTTTCCTCAAAAAGGTAGCTGCTATCGCTGCACCGGCAACAATGCCTATAAGGGCTGCCACAATGCCTATGATTAATGTCTCCATGTTGTTAATTGGTTAGTTTATGATGTGAATAATGGAGAAAAGTCCTGACGAAAAAAAACCCGCATTGACCGTGAGTTTTGGTAAACCCCAAAACTACATAACTGAGGCTGCCAGGGATGTTGAACTTCCAATGCTCCCTGTAAAGGGAGACCGGCCGAAACCGGTTAAGGCCTGTTCGCCATCCTTAAACTGAGCTTTGCCCCAAAGTTGAAAATGTTGAGTTTACAAACTAGTCGAATCAATGCGGGATATCTTGATGCTTTTCAAAGAACTAAATGTACGCGCCTCTAACTTAAATGGTCTGTTAATACTTTATCAATTTCTGCCAGCTTGTCCAGCATTTCATTGTCACGGTATCTTAACTGTTCCTCAAGTTCAATGGTACTTGATGAAAACTGCAATGCTACCATCGCAAGCAAATCCTGTTTATCCTTATACTGGAAATAACTTGCATATTTTTCCATTTGCTCCTCTATCACCCTGGCCGCTTTTCTAACGCCCTCTTCCTCGCTCCGTGCCACCTTCAGTTTATAGGGCCGGTCAGCAATTACAACGGTTATAGAGAGTTCATCCATTCTATCAACATTAACAGTTTATTTATTCAAAAGTCGTACACAATTGTCAATTTCCCGCAAAAGCTCATTAATTTTTAGTTTAACTTCAGTTCTGCTTTCCTCATTATCCAATGATTTTGCTAATTTAAGCACTTTAATCCTGTCCTTTTGCCCCTCAATTTCAAGCTCCAGGCTTTTTATATTCGTATTTAATTCCTCAATTTTATCATTCAGTTGTTTATGTTCATTTTCAAGTTCCTCAACCCGGCTTATCAGCTTACGTATCTTGTAATCAATGCCTGAGATCAATGTACCCGCGCTTTCCATCTGCATCCATGGTTGAGTTGCAAAGATAAATTAAAGTTCCATAATGGCAATGCTGTTTATCCCTCCATTTATTGCCTCAAATATATGCATATTAAACGCAACCCGCCTCATATAATTACAGGTTTTAATACAAAATTAAATTTGGCACCGGGCATTTTCATGATGTTTCTTTTTATACATTTGATTATTCGAAGCCAATGCATATGAAAAAACTTATTACTCTTATCCTCTTTTGCAACCTACTCAGCTGCACATCAGCACAGGAGTACATCCCCCTTATCGGCGAAAATAAAACATGGGCAGTTGGTACTATAGGACAAGGATGGCTATGCGAGTATTCAGAAAACCCCGGCAGGTATTTCTTCCGTGGCGATACCCTTATCAACGGACTAACTTACAGCATAATGTATGTTTATCATTCCACAAGCATCACCGGATATAACCCGCCTTACTGCGCTCCCTTCCTGGTTGATACCACAGGTTATCCCACTGATATCTTTATCAGGGAAGATATTGCCACCCAACGGGTGTACAGGTACTATGACGACGGCGATGAGCTGCTGTTCGACTTCTCACTCACAACAGGCGATACCCTTGACTGGATAGTGATTGATACTGTATACACCATTACCACCCCTGATGGCATTAACCGCAGGTACTATTCCATGGGGACCTTTGATCAGGTTTATATGATTGAAGGCATAGGTGGATGCGCAGGACCATTTCTTTTTCCCATGTACTATTTTGAAAACTATCACATGCTTATGTGCTTTAAGTCGGGCGCCCTTGAAGTTGCCGGTGAGCGCTGCAATGAGCTTCTTACCGTTAGCACCCCTGAACTCAACCTGCCCAATATCAAATACTACCCCAACCCGGTTACCAATATTTTAACAATTGAATTACCCGCTGCCGGCACAAGTTATAATATCAGCGTGTATAATTCAATGGGGCTGCTTCACGCCGAATATCATGCTGAAAGCCCTTCCTTTAATTTGGATATGTCAGTGTTGCCTGCAGGGGTGTATGTGGTGAGAATTAGGGGAGGTGATTTGGAGCATGGGGTTAGGGTGGTGAAGAGATGATTTTTTAGATGTGAACGCGATATACTATTAGATTTATTAATTCAAGACTACATTATGAGTGAAGATTTCCTACACTATCTCTGGCAAAACAGATTATTTGCAGAACAACTAACAACAACTGATGGTGATCCCATAACTATTATAAGCACCGGATTTCACAATCACAATTCAGGCCCGGATTTCTCTGATGCCCGGCTTACAATTGGCGATACAACCTGGGCTGGCAATGTAGAAATACATATTAATACATCTGACTGGTTCAAACATGGGCATCAGTTAGATGAAGCATATAATAATGTTGTTTTGCACGTTGTCTATAATAATGATGTCATCAAAAGTGATTCAGTAATGCCTGTCTGTGAACTCGCCGGCAGAATTGATATTGAACTGTTTGAAGCATACAAGAGATTCATTGAGCGTAATGAATTTGTTCCATGTAGTTCGAAAATATCAGAAGTATCAGAATTAGACCGTTCATTCTGGCTCGAAAGAATGTTGATTGAAAAACTTGAACTAAAGGCTGATTTTATGCAGGATGCCTTAACCGTTTCGCAGAACGACTGGGAAGAGGCACTCTACCACATTATCGCAAGAAGCTTTGGTTTTAGCGTAAATGCATTGCCTTTTGAAATGTTGGCCCGTTCAGTTTCTTATCAAATACTAGCCAGACACTCAGATAACTTGTTTCAGATTGAAGCGCTTTTGTTCGGACAAGCTGGTATGTTATCCCATGACCTTATTGATATATACGGTCAGGAGCTTTTTAAGGAGTATTCCTACCTTAGAAAAAAATATAAGCTGGTGCCAATGTCTGATTCATTGTGGAAGTTTATGAGGATGCGCCCAGTGAATTTCCCAACAATCAGGATTTCACAATTTGCATGTTTCATTAATCGCAATGCTGGATTAATGTCGAAGTTAATATCTTTGGATACAGTTCAAGAAATGATGGCTTTATTCCAAGTCAATGCATCTGAATATTGGAATAACCATTATGTATTCGATAAAGAATCAACTATTAAGAATGTATCCGATAAGGAATCCTTAAAAAAGAATTTATCTGATGAGAAAACCTCCCATCAGCATATTTCCAACAAGGAATCATCCAGCAAACCAAAACACCTGGGTAAAGATGCAGCGCAATTGCTGATCATTAATGCAGTGCTCCCCTTTATGTTCAACTACGGAAGCGCAACTGGCAATGACCAATTAAGTAATAGAGCACTCAGCATGTTTGAAGCCCTGCCCGGTGAGCGCAACTCGGTAATCAGTGGTTGGACTGTAGCAGGCTTAAAAGCTGATACAGCATGGAGCACCCAGGCATTGATGCACCTGAAGATGCAATATTGTGATAAGCGGGCTTGCCTGAACTGCCGGATAGGGAATTTGATCATAAAATCCCCCGGTTTCCTCACAATTACACGTTAAAGCATGAAAATATGTGGTATTAGAGAATATTTTTTTAATATTGCAGTATGTTCATTGGGTACGGTTTGATTTAACGCAATTTTTAATTCAGAAGCTGATGGGTAAACAGGAAAACTGGGGAACCAGGGTTGGGCTTGTACTGGCAATGGCCGGCAACGCAGTGGGATTTGGCAACTTTTTGCGCTTCCCGGTGCAGGCAGTTCAAAATGGCGGCGGCGCCTTTATTATTCCCTACCTGGTTTCGTTCCTGGTAATGGGCATTCCGCTGTTGTTTATTGAATGGTCGTCGGGCCGCTTCGGCGGGAAGTTCGGGCATCATTCCACGCCTTTTATCCTTAACAGTATGGACAAACGCTGGCTGTGGCGTTACGTGGGGGTGTTCGGCATCTTCTCGAACATCGCAATAGCGTCATACTACTGCTATATGGAAAGCTGGACCATATCATACGTGTTCCACTCGCTGTTTGGCACCTTTGATTCGATGAACCAGTTGCAGGTAGCCGCGTTTTTCAGCGATTACCTTGATGTAACCACATCCACAACAGGTATAACTTACGAGGCGCTGGTGTTTTTCCTGCTATGCCTGGCACTGAACGTGTATATACTGAGCAAGGGGCTTACCAACGGCATTGAGCGCGTAGCTAAGATAGGGGTGCCCATGCTTATTGGTTTCGGTATATTCCTGGCCATAAAGGGCATTACGCTGAAGGCCGGTACGGCAGGGGCGGTGAACGATGGTACGGTGGGGCTTAACTTTTTATGGACGCCCGACTTCACTTCACTCTCCAACCCCAAAGTATGGCTGGCAGCCGCGGGGCAGATATTCTTCACTTTGTCGGTGGGCATGGGCAGCATACAATGTTACGCGTCGTACGTGCGCCGTAACCAGGATGTGGCGCTTAACGCGATGTCGGCAGGCTGGATGAACGAGTTTGTGGAGATAGTACTGGGCAGCGCGGTGATCATACCGATAGCCATAGGATACCTGGGCATTGACAAGGTGGTTGAACTCACCAATATAGGGGGGCTGGGACTGGGGTTCCGTACCATGCCATACCTGTTTGAGCAATGGGGACCCATATTATCGGCCCTTGCGGGACTGGCATTCTTCGGTATGCTGTTCTTCGCGGGTATTACTTCGTCCCTTGCCATGGGATCACCGGGCATCAGCTTTTTAATGGATGAATTCAACTGGACCCGCAAAAATGCGGCACTGGCATTTGGCGTTGTGATACTTATACTGGGTTTACCCACCATCTTCTACTTCACCGAGGGGGTGTTTGACGAGTACGACTACTGGGCGGGGACCGTTTCACTGGTAGTATTTGCCCTGTTTGAGGCCATACTCTTCGCCTGGATATTCGGCATGAAAAAAGGGTGGCGTGAAATAACCTCGGGGGCCGATATCAGGGTGCCGCTCATATACAAATACATCATCAAATACATCACCCCGGTTGCCCTGATCATAGTATTCCTGGGTGCTTTATTACGTCCGGTAAACGACAACTGGAGTACCTTAAGCTTTACAGGATGGCCGCTTCACGACCAGAGCATCATAGGGCAGTTGCAGCACAAGGGCATAGGCCCCAACGATAAATGGTTTGCCGGTGAATTCTATGCAGAGAACGGGGGAGTGGTTGATTCCATCTATACCCTGAAAAACAGGGCATACGTGTCAGTATCGGGCACAACTGCAGAAGGCAAAGACCAGACAAAAGTTTACAAGCTCAATCCTGCAAAGCACAAACTTCAGGTAGAACTATACCAGCCCGTGAAAGCAGGCACCATACTTTACACAGGAAAAGTAGCCAACAACGTGTTCTTTATAGATATGGCGCGGATGCTGCTGCTCAGTGTATTTTTGCTCATCTCTTTGTTAGTATCCATAGCCTACCACAAGAGGAAAAGAAACATAAAGGAGAACGCCCTATGAACACCAGCGCATTGATCATGATGATTACTGTTGAAACAACAGTGATAATCCTTACGGGATACTTCTTCTGGAAAGTGCTGACCACCAAGCCGAAACCCGACGACGAGAGCGAAACGGAATAACTACCCGACGACGAGAGCGAAACAGAATAACTACCCGACGATGAGAGTGAAACGGAATAACTAAAACCCCGATAGTTTGTGAGCGGTCATATCAGGGATTACCTTTCCTTCACCAGGTCAGAGAAACGAGGCATACTCATACTGCTCTCCGTTATCATGATACTGGTATCCCTGCCCCATATCTTCACGAAAGATGTGATAGTACCCGATGCCGCTGCCGATGCCCTTTACAGGGTTGAAGCAGAGGAGTTTTTAAAAGGTATTCAACAGGAGGGAAATAGTTATGGTGAAGGAGGTGGAAGTGGTTATAATGACGGGCGCAATAATACTAGTGACCGCAATTATAGCAGTAACCGCAACAGCCGACCGTACCACACAAGATTCAAACCCCGAAACTTCGATCCCAACACCGCAACTGCCGATGATTACATCTCCATGGGTTTTTCAGAAAAGCAGGCAGCAGTGATCATCAGATACCGTAACAAAGGAGGCAGCTTCAGGGTAAAAGAAGACTTCAGCCGGCTTTATGTAGTTGACAGCAGCACCTACAGAATATTTGAGCCTTACATTAAGATCAAAAACACGGAGATAGCCAACCCTAACCACACACAGGTGAATAAGGCAGGTGTACTCCCGGGTAATGAACGCTCAGGTTTAGAACGCTCAGATGTTGGGCGCGCTGGAGCAAATCTCCCAAACTTTACAAAGAACAAACCCCTGATAGAACTAAACAGCGCCGATTCCCTCGAACTGTTAAAGATATACGGTGTAGGACCGGTATTTGCGTCGCGCATACTGAAATACCGCACCAAAACCGGCGGCTTCTACAGCATTCAGCAACTGGCAGAGGTCTATGGCCTCGACAGCACCCGTTACGCCGGCATTGCCCCCCAGGTGCGCGTTGACACCACCCTTATCACCAAAATAAACATCAACACCATAACCCTCGAAGCCCTCCGCCGGCACCCCTACATAGATTACTACACCGCCAAAGCCCTAATAGATAAAAGAGTGCAACTAGGCTCCTACAAAACAATGGAAGAGATAAGGCAGGTGCTTATTGGTAAAGAGGGGTTGTTTGAGAGGGTGAAGGGGTATGTTTTGATCCAGTAGAGACGCGATTCCAGTAGAGACGCGATTAATCGCGTCTCTACACCATAGGTGCGAAACAAAAGATCCCATCCATCGTTCACGTAATCATTGGAATATCATCCTAAATTCGGCATTAAAACAATATGCACTGTATTAACAGTAAGAATCAGGAATTAAATTCCTGATTCTTTTATTTAAAGGTTGAAACAGCATTTGTTGTTAAAGGCCTAATTTCACCGCTTCTTTGCAATTCTAAATCTGTTTAGGAAAGAAAGAAGTGTTATTGTGGAAATCAAAACCAAAATAACAATCACATACCAATACCACTCATCGGTCACTTGATCCCTAAAGATTAATAAGAGGTATAGAATCATTATCTGACCTATTGCGCTTATAACTCTCCATGGTACTGAAAATTTAAGATTGTAATTACACGATACACATTGCCAGCTTTTCCAAATGAATACAGTAAAAACTCTTTTAAGGAAATAACTGATAGAGTATTCGTAATTGCAGTGTGGGCAGCTCCGATAGTTAGCCATATCAAATAAGTTTAAAAATTGTAACATTAAATAGTTTTCCCATGTTTTTTTAATTTTTTAAATTATGATTAAAATTAAAACTCCGGGAAGTCACTGAGGTTGTTATGCTGGCCGTTTTCAATTGGTAGGAACTCCTTTTCACCATGATAGTTTTGATACAGCTCTAATCCGTGTTTGAAAGGAATGACATTATCCCTTTTTCCGTGAATAACTAACAGGGGTGTGTTGATTTTATTGATCTTTCCAATATTGTTGAATTCGTATTTAAGGAACAGGGAGGGTAATAAATAGGGGTACAGTCCGGATACAAGCTTTTTTAGGTTGGTGAAAGGGCTTTCCAATATCAGTGCCTTTGAGCCATTGTTGGAGGCAAGATCTACAGCAACGCCTGTGCCAATTGACCGTCCGTAAATAATGATGTGCTCTTGTTTGAAACCTTTTTCTAACAGGTAATTGTATGCAGTCTGGGCATCAATATAAAGTCCTTCTTCTGAAATTTTGCCTGTGCTTTTACCAAAACCCCTGTAGTCGATGATAAAGAAGTTGTGCCCAAATGATTTGAAATCATTGTAAACATATTGCCAGGAATCAAGACTACCGGCATTACCATGAAAGTACAGGATGACCTTACTGCTGCTATCAGGAAAGAAAAGCCCGTTGATTTCATTCCCGTCGGCGGTTGAAAGAAAAACTTCTTCAAGACCAAGATCTGCATTATACTCATACGCCTTGTCAAGCTTAGTAGGATGGAAAATTAATTTTGTTTGAGAACTACAACCCAGCATTATCACAGTGATATAAATGAACACCAGAACAATAAACAGCGTAAGGATTTTTTTCATTGTATGGTATTTTTAATAGAGCAATAGGAAGGTATTAATACTTTCTTTTTCACTTCCTTACTTTCTACTTTAGCCCTTAGCCTCGGTCCCCGAGTTTTTATCGAGGGGTTAGCCTTTAGCCTTTTTTTCTCTCACTACTCCCTACTCACTACTCCCTACTAACCCCTTTAGCCTTTAGCCTTTTTTTCTCACTACTCACTACTCCCTACTCACTACTCCCTACTATCAACTTCCTCCTCACTACTCAAATCCTCCTCCTCCTCCTCATCCGGCCACTCATACTCCTGCTTCTGTGGACCGACGTCGCGGAAGAAGTACGCCATTACTATGCCGGCGATGGTTCCCATGAGGTGACCTTCCCATGATATGCGTTCTTCAACGGAGAAGCCGGGGAAGATGCCCCATACGAAGCTGCCGTAGAGGAATGTTACCAGCAGGGTGAAGGCTATGAGCCGGGGTTCTTTACGGATGATGCCGCTTACGAAGTGGAAGGAGGCGAGGGCATAAACTACGCCGCTGGCTCCTATGTGATAGGATGATCCTCGTGCAAACAGCCATAGCCACAAGCCGGTGAGTAACCATGAAAAGATAAGTATTGACCACGCTTTTGCGCGATAATAATAGAATAGTGCTGCCCCGAGCAGGAAGAAGGGTACTGAGTTTGAGATAAGATGAGCTACACTGCCGTGTATGAGCGGGGAAAAGAGGATGCCTTTAAGGCCTTCGACTTTCAGGGGCAGTACACCCAGCCAGGCAAATGAGATGTTAAAGATCAGTTCAACGGCTTTTATTACCCACAGTAGGGCAATTACACCCGATATTATGAGTGCTGAAGATAAAACCTTCCGTTTTTCCTCATCGGTTGACATTATTTAAACCCCTTGGGCTTTTTGATAGTGAACACGCGGCTTATGTTGAAGCCAAAGTATATATCACCGTTTTTCCATTTACCCTGGGTTTCAGTGATTAGTGCCCTGTCGAACATTGGCTGCGAGTTAGTGAAATGCAACTGGAATACGTGTCCGCCGGTTTCAATATCAAAGCCAATGGACAGTGGGTTAACCGAATATTCGGGCAGGTTATCACTCAACACATGGAAATATTCCATGTTGAGACTTGTTCGCTTAGTGAGCTTGTATCGACCACCAAGTCCCATGGCATAAGTATCATTGTCATTGGCGTTTTCAACGAGGTTCTTATGCACGAATGTTGGGGTAAGCTGTAGCGACAGGTTTTCATTAAACTTACGGGCAATCATCAGTTGATGGACATACGACAGCCTGGAAGAAAAGATGTTTTCACGTTCAGGGTCCTGCCATTTAAGAGAAAACAGGTCCATGGCAGTGAAGGCGGTAACTGAAACCGGCATATTGCGTACTCCTTTACTCTGGCGAAGCAATTTAGCTTTCAGGAAACCGTCGAAAGTCTTCTGGTAAGTACTTCGGCCAATACCTACGCTTAAAAAGTCGTTAATTCCGTATTCCAGTCCCAGCCGTATAGTAGCCTGATCGAGACCAAAGAAATCATAGGCACCTGAATTTACTTTCCCGAAATGGTGTGATATAAGGAATAGCAGTACGCCGTTTGCCGGATTTTCAATAGAGTGGCCTGATACTACCCGTGTAGTCTTGAATGTTGAAGATACATACTCAGTGCCAGGTTCTTCATCGCCAAGCATATTCATAGGGTCATCCTGCGCATTTGCCGGGTTTGCCATGAAAGCAATGGAAAACACTATAATAAAGGTTCGTAAAATATATTTCATAAGAGCAATTTTTTCAGGTTCTTTCAATTATTATGGGCTATCAGGTACCTTAATTATTAAGTGCACCCTGATTAATCCAGGCATTAATCTTATTTAGTTCGCACTCCGGCAGTTTTGGTTGCATATAAGGCATTGGCGTTGGCCCGGGCAAATGGTTTACTGCTTTGTGGAATACACCGGCATTTACCGGTATCATCAATGCATCATAATTTTCAGTTATAACGCCAGCTTCAGCCAGCGTAGCATTATGACATGAGTTGCAGTTTGCTGCAAGTATTGGTTGTATGGTTGCACTGAATGATACGGCAGTAGTATCACACACGGTATAAAGTTCTTCCTCACTGTCGTATTTACATGCTGAGAAAGTTAATGCGATAATTATTGCAAATAGAGAAATAGTTTGTATGGGCTTCATTGTTAACGATTTTTGGGTTTAACTTTCACTTCCTTACTAACAGCGCTGAATGATGAGGTTGATGTCAATATTTGTGGAGCAATTAAACAATAACATAGCATTTTGTTCCGTTGTTGGTTCGTAACGTCCTTTAAATAAGGGCAATATACAAGCAAGGACTTTATGCATATATTATAGTTTTGGTTTGTAAATATAGTAAAAAACTATACTGTGCTTTGCTGCTAAAAAATGTTAATTTGAGCATATTGTTGCCTAATAATCACTTAGATAATTTAATAAAGCTTATTTTTGTTTTGCTTTACAAGATAAACCGAACGCTATCATGACTGGAAGGATGCTAAAAAACACGATCACAATAAGTATTTTATTAATCAGTTTTATCATTGGAAACAGTGCTATTGCACAGCGCAATGAAACACGTGAAAACGTAGAGAAGTTCTCATCATTGTTGCAAATCATCAATTACTACTATGTTGATTCAACCAGTCAGAGCGAGCTTACCGAGACTGCGGTAGTAGCAATGTTAAAGGAACTTGATCCCCACTCGGTATATTTATCGAAAAAAGAAGTTCAGAAGGCCAATGAGCCATTGGTTGGCAACTTTGATGGAGTAGGAATCCAATTTCAGATATATCATGATACTATTTTAGTAATAGCAGCGGTTCCGGGTGGTCCGTCAGATAAACTTGGCGTAATGGCCGGCGACAAGATCATTACCATTAATGGTGTTGAATCTGTGGGTGATAAGATAACAAATAACTACGTGATGGAGCGCCTTAGAGGCCCAAAAGGAACGGAAGTTACAGTTGGCATTCTGCGTAACAATCAATTGCCATTGATTGATTACAAAATAAAACGTGATAAGATTCCATTACACAGTATTGATGCCTCCTTTATGCTTTCTGATGAAGTTGGTTATGTGAAGCTTACGCGATTTGCCCGCACCTCAATGATTGAAATGAAAGAGGCGATTGCCAAACTTAAGGATCAGGGAATGAAGGACCTGGTACTTGATCTGCGTAACAATTCAGGCGGTTTCCTCGATATTGCTGTTGACCTTTCGGATGAATTCCTTTCAGCGCAAAGACTTATTGTTTACACCGAAGGTTTACGAAGCCCGCGTATAGAGTTTAAGGCCACTAATAAAGGCAACTTTGAAGAAGGTAATTTGATTGTGATGGTTAACGAAGGAAGTGCCTCAGCAAGTGAAATTGTTGCCGGTGCAGTGCAGGACTGGGACCGTGGTCTTGTTATTGGAAGAAGATCGTTCGGTAAAGGACTGGTGCAAAGGCCTTTTAACCTGCCCGATAGCTCTGTGATAAGACTAACTACTGCCAGGTACTACACACCTTCGGGCAGGAGCATTCAAAAGTCGTATGAAGGTGGTACTGAAGATTACTATGCCGATTTGAGCAACAGATTTAAGCATGGCGAATTCCTTACAGCCGACAGCATTAAGTTCCCTGATTCACTCAAATATTACACCCCATCAAAGAGGATAGTTTATGGAGGTGGTGGTATCATGCCCGATGTGTTCATTCCCCTCGATACAACAGCCAGTTCAAAGTTCTATGTTGATCTATGGCGCAAGGGAGTATTCAATGATTTTGTACTTACCTATCTTGAAAACAACAGAAGCCGGATCACCAAAGAATACAAGAGTTTTGCTGCCTATAAAGCCAACTTTGGTATCGATGAAGCTATTATGTCACAGTTCCTGGCTTTCGCAGCCGCCAAAGGGGTAGAACCTGAAGATGATTCAATGGAAAAATCAGGCGAAGAAATACGCTACATCCTTAAAGGTATCATTGCACGAAACCTCTACGATGCCAACAGCTACTTCGAAATTATCAGCCCAATAGATAACGAACTGATGCAAGCCCTCGAAATCATGCAACAGGAAACCTTGTTCACCAAATTAAGTATTGCACCATAGTTTCGTGTAAGAAACCATTGAGGTCATACCACATAAGAGACCATTCAATGTGAGAAATCATACCCCGGAAGAAACCATTCCACGGAAGTGAGAGGGCTTGCTCTGCCTATACGTTTTGAAACGAACCCCTTGCCCCCTCGAAAAAAAACTCGGCCTCTCGAAAAAAAACTCGGCCTCTCGATTAAAACTGGGGGACCGTCTCTTGAACAACCTTGAACAATCTTGAACACCTTGAACAACCTTGAACAATCTTGAACAATCCTGAACAACATTGAACAACCTTGAACAATCTTGAACCAAGTTAATTTTTTTCTATATTTGTTTGCCTAATCCCACTATAAATTTCTCAATTATGGCCGACATATCAACTACCTACATGGGCATGCATTTAAAGAGCCCTGTTATTATAGGCAGTTCAGGACTGACAAATAAAATAGAAAATATAAAGATATTCGAGCAGCTCGGAGCAGGGGCTGTTGTGTTGAAATCATTGTTTGAAGAACAAATCAGGCAGGAAATTGCACACCATATAAATAGTGAGCAAATTGACCTTCAATACCCTGAAGCATACGATTACATTAAGAACTACAGTCGCGAACAGCAGGTTGGCCGGTACCTTGAATTGATAAAGACTTGCACCCAACAAACAACAATTCCAATTATTGCCAGTGTAAACTGTATTTCTTCTGATGAATGGATCACTTATGCCCGTCAGATTGAAGAAGCCGGTGCACATGCCATTGAACTTAATATATTTGTTTTGCCCAGTGATCCGGCAATGGACAGTGAAAAGAATGAGAAGCAATATTTCAAAATCATTGAGCAAGTAACAAAAAGTATAAGCATTCCTGTATCGATCAAGATCAGCTATTACTTCTCGTCACTTGCAAAAACAGTTATTGAGTTATCCTGGACAGGGGTCAAAGGCATAGTGATGTTTAATCGTTTCTACTCGCCCGATATTGATATAGATAAGATGGAGATCATTTCATCCAATGTATTCAGTTCGTACAACGAAATCACCACCCCTTTACGCTGGATTGCCATGCTTTCAAGCAGAATGCAATGTGATGCTTGTGCCTCAACGGGAGCACATGACGGCTCAGGAGTAATAAAACTGATGCTGGCAGGAGCTAAGGCTGTTCAGGTGGTTTCAAGCTTATATAAGAACAGTTTCGAGAGAATATCAAGCATGAATTATGAGTTGAAAAACTGGATGATTTCCAAGGACTTTAAAACTACCGGCGATTTCATTGGTAAGCTAAGCATTGGCAAAGATGACAACCCTGCTGCCCTGGAGCGTGTTCAGTTTATGAAATATTTTTCGGGAATAGAATAGTGTACCAACAAAACCAGTGCGTACGTGTTAATTGACCAAATATCTAAAATGAAGCCTTATGAGTAAAGTCCTTGTTATTGATGATGATGTTACCTTTTGCCTGATGCTTGAAACGTTTCTTAACAAGCATAGCTATAAAGTTCAACAATCATTTTCATTTGGGGATGCAGTAAAGAAGCTTGGTACTTTCAAGCCTGATATTGTGTTGACCGACTTAAGGCTTCCTGATAATGACGGATTGGAAGTGCTGAAAACCGTTATGAGGGAGAGTCCGCAGGTGCCTGTTATTCTTATGACCGGTTATGCCGATATCAGAACAGCAGTTCAGGCAATGAAACTTGGCGCCTTTGATTATGTTGCCAAGCCTGTCAATCCTGATGAGATACTGCTTACTTTAAAAAGAGCCTTAAATCCTGTAAAATCAAAAATTGAGAATACTCAATCGAGCGACAAAGCAAGTTTCTTTCTCGAAGGTCATAGTCCGGCGGCACGCAAAATAAGTGAATATGTGAGTTTAGTTGCGCCTACTAACATGTCAGTGTTACTTACCGGCGAAAGTGGGACAGGTAAAGAATTTGTAGCAAGGAAAATACATGTTGAGAGTGTGCGAAGTGACAAGCCTTTTGTTGCCATTGATTGTGGTGCTTTACCAAGGGATTTGGCCGGCAGTGAGTTTTTCGGGCATCTTAAGGGTTCATTTACCGGTGCATACAGCGATAAACAAGGGCAGTTTGAAGCAGCCAATGGCGGAACTATCTTCCTCGATGAGATTGGTAACCTGAGTTATGATATTCAGGTGCAATTATTGCGCGCCATACAGGAAAGAAAGATCAGGAGAATTGGCTCTACATCTGAGATCAGCATAGACGTAAGGATAATCACAGCAACCAATGAGGACCTGAAGCAGGCTGTTGCAAAAGGTGATTTCAGGGAAGATCTTTTTCACCGCATCAATGAATTTGCCATTAACGTTTCACCGTTAAGGCAGCGGCAGGAAGACCTTATGCTATTTGCCAACCATTTTTTGAAACATGCCAATATTGAGCTTAATAAGAATGTAGAGTTTTTTGAAGATGAAGTAGTTGAAATTTTTACCAGATATTCGTGGCCCGGTAACTTCAGGGAATTCAGGAACATAATAAAGAGAGCGGTGCTTCTTACCAAAGGCGATACTATATTCAAGCATACCCTGCCTGAAGAAATGATCATTGAAGCGCTGCAGCATGCTACACAGCCTCCCCTGAATACCACTTCATCATCTTTATTATCAACACCTTCTTCACCAGGTATGCCAGGATCATTACAAAGTTTTTCGCCAAACATACCGTATGAACCGGTTGAACTTAAGGATGCGGCACACAGAAGTGAACGTGATTTGATTATAAGCACCCTTGAAAAAGTAAGGTTCAATAAATCAAAAGCCGCCAAAATCCTGAATGTCGACAGGAAAACGTTGTATAATAAGATGCGGCAGTATAACATCCCACTACAATAGGAGGTGTCAAGGTATTTTGAATTAAACCTTAAGGCTTTGATGTAGCCATAGCCCGTAGTTGTTCGCTAAGTTTATTCATATCCCTGATTGCCGCTTTCAGGTTAGTTTTTATAGCAGACTCGTCAGCAGTTTCTTCTTTTGATTTTATTTCGAGCTCCCTTACCAGCGCAGCTGTATTCCTGGCTCCCAACAGGCGGATATTTGGTAATATCCTGTGAGCCAGTAAGGAAAGATCAACAAAGTTCTTTCTGTCAAATGCGGCCTGCATTTCAGCTGCTGTTCGCCTGATGTTTTCGTGCAACGATATAACTATGGTATTCAGTGAATCCTCATCATCACCGGTAAATTCTTTGAAGCTCGACAGGTCTATTGCCTCAGGTTCAACATTATTCAAATCAGGATTAATAATTGGAGACTCACTGTTCGCGTGATTTGACCTCTTATTATCAGATGCCTCAGGAACAGAGGTACCCTTTCCTAATCTGGATGAAATGGTATTTAATACGCTCTTTATATCCTGGTTTTTGAATGGTTTAAGGATGAAGTAATCCATACCACCTTTAAAAAAAGCTGTTGTTTCAGAAGTGTCGGCATGTGCTGTTAGTCCTATTATGATGGGCAATTTCTTATTGGTGGATGAGCAAACTTCTTTGATGTCCTGCACCAGTTGAGGGCCACTTTTACCCGGCATCTGTACATCGGTAATAACTATTTCAAAACCTCCGGGGTTAGCTTTAAAGATCTTAAGTGCTTCAATACCATCGGTGGCAGAATATACTTGTGCATGACAGCTTTGAAGGAATTCAGTTATCAGGGCATTGGTGGTCACATCATCTTCTGCAAGCAAAATCATTGAATTTTGAAGGTCGGGATGCATTATATTTTCCACTTCCCGGTTCTCGATGATTGTTTCTGTGCTAACTGGCAGTAATAGTTTGATTGTAAATATTGTGCCTTGTTCTTCGCGACTCAACACACTTATTGTCCCGTCCATCATCTCTGTCAGCTTCCGGCTTATTGCTAAGCCAAGACCTGATCCGCCATATTTACGCGTGATGCTATGATCAACCTGTGAGAACTCTTCAAATATTGCTTTAAGTTTATCATTCGGTATGCCAATGCCTGTATCGGCAATCCTGATGATAATGTTCATCATTTCACCATTTGCACTGAGTGTGCCCCTGGTTTGCAGCATTACCTTTCCCTTTTCAGTGAATTTAACGCTGTTGCTGAGTAAATTAATTACAATCTGGCGTATCCGCAAAGGGTCACCTTTAAGCAGCAAAGGCGGTATGTTTTGTTTAAGGATTATTTCCAGGCCCTTATCCCTGGCCTTTGATGAAAGGGATTCATACGCCTCTTCAAAAAGTACTGTTGGATTAAAAGTCTTAGATTCAAGGGTTAGTTTACCGCTGCCAATCCTTGAGAAATCAAGCAGATCATTTATGAGTTCCAGTAAATGCTCTGAAGATGAATTTATGTACCTGATATATTTTGATTGTTCGTTGCTGATGCGGGTTTCTGACAAACGCTCAGTAAAGCCGATAATTGAAGTCAGTGGTGTGCGGATCTCGTGGCTCATGTTTGCCAGAAACTGCTCTTTAACCTTGAGTAGGCTTTCGGCCAATGCCCTTGCCTGCTCTGATTGTTTCCTGTAGAAAGCACTTCTTGCCAAATCCTTCCAAATCATGACAATGAAGGCAATAGTGGTGAGTAGTCCTGATGCAGCCAATATGAGGGCAACTGTCCAAAGATAATTCAGGATCTTGCTACTCTTTTCGGTTCCGCTGATAGCTTTGGCAATCTCCTCTTTTTCAAACAGTAGAAGCACTGCCCTGATCTCATTCATAATATCCTGGTCAGCTTGTACCAGCATCATTTCCCGCTCAGCAAGCAATCGCCGTTCGTGACTCTCAGCAGCCGCTATCCTGCGTAACTGCGATTTCACCTGGCTCAACGTTGTATCGCGCACTGCCTTGTATGATATTACCGAATCATAGGTCACTTCGCCCGTAGGAACGGCAAGCGAAACAGTATCAGGTTCATTTTTGCTTGTCAAATTATCCCAGATGCGGGAAAAGATGCCCTTCTTTTTTGGTTCATCCGGTGTTTCAGCAATCTTTTCTTCAGGAACATTTGTGACAGTTTTAGTGGTGACTTTTATAGTATCATACCTTTTACCGATCTTCGACAGGTCGACTGCCTTGTAGGGATTAGTATTGCTTTTACGCAAGGTGAAGAAGTTATTGTAAGTTACCCGCTTCATCTCCATAAGACTATCAACAACCAGCATTCGCAGGAACTGGTTGGTATTTGAAATACTGCTTAAGGTTAGTGAGTCAATTAAATGCTGGGTAACTTGTTGTTGATGCTGATACTGTATAAGATAATTTGAATCATTTGTACTGATAAAGGCTCTTGCCATGCCGTCAGTCTCAATAAGGCTTGAAAGCAGATTACTGGTTAGCGTAAGTTTTTTTACCGAGGATGAAATGCCCTCATCGGGCGGGGAAAGCTGTGTTGCTAATTTGAACACTGCAAATACTGCTACAAAGATGAGCGCCAGTAACAACAGAAAACCTGCTATAATCTTTCTTTTTATACCCACGGTAGTTTATCTAATAGAGAGTAAAGTTAACCAATAAACGTAAAAAACCCCCGTCAGATTATTTTGACGGGGGAAAATCACAAGAAGCAAAGGTTAGACATCGGTTGAAATAACTAACATTCTGGATTTCTGCCAGAATAATTCTGGATCTTTAATTACCAATTCATTAACTCTTTTATCAGTTCCAACAAGTTCATAAGAACCGGCAGGGTGTACTGACATAATTGTTGCTTTCTTTACATCAAGCGGTATAGTCTTTAAGTTACGTATGTCAACTTTAGTGAATTCATTCAAGTCAACGTCACCTGCAACCTTTTGAGTGCGGCCTATGCCTAATATACCACCTTGTTTACTTATAATATGCTGATCTAATAATTCTTTACGCTCGCCTACTACATAATATGCAGTGTTCAATTCATTGGTTCTTTCATTAACCTCACCACTTAAAGCCATGTTACGGTTTGATATCTGTGAGATTGTATCATTCAATACTGCAATTGTAAAATTGAGTGTGGAGAGTTCTGTTTTAAGAGAATCAATTTCCATATCCCTTAAAGCAAGCTGCTGGTTAGTGGCTTCAACCATTCTTTCAAACTCAGCAATACGAACATTCGATCTTTTGAGTTTCTGATTGAGTGAAGCAATCATTTCTTTATTTTCAGCCATCAACTGATTGATAAGGCTTATATCTTCGTTAACCCGCTGACGTGCTGATCTGCTTAGCTCAGTGCCTGATGCGGTTTCTTTACTAATGAGTTTCTCTTTTGATTTTATCTCTGCCAGATTGGCTTCGATTTCGTTTAGTGTTTGCATAAAATCATTGATCAGCGAATCCTTTGTTCTGGTTTCATTGACCATCATTTCCTGCTCTTCCTGCAATTGGTTTATTCTGGCTGTTTGTTCTTTGTTTTCGCATGCAACAAATATCAGTGGAAGCATTGCAATAACTATCAGTTTTTTCATGGTGTTATGAGTTATTTAGTGTTTCCTTCACATTGTTCAAAATTAAAGCCAAACAATCTATAAGCTCGTAAAGCCTTGATAATAAAGCAATTTAAAGAAAGTTAGCTTTTTTTTACTTGTGTAGAATTTTCTACAGTGTGTTTATATCAGAGGGAGGAAATGCACCAATCAGCAATCAGCAACAACTTATTCAACCAACGACTCTGGACTAATATTAAACTTATACACCTCACTCAGGTAGTTAAGGTAATTTTTAATATTCAAAATAACGTAAGAAACATTCTTGTTCAGATGGTTAGGCAGGGGAATTACTTCTGATTTGTTTGCCTTTTCGGCGATGTTATGAAGTTTAGTTCTGTAATCTTTAAGGAACTGCAGGTATATGCCTATTTGTTTTTCACTGCATTCTATCCTGTTGGCATAGATCTGCTCAGGGTCATCAATTAAACTATTCTTTCCTGATAACTCATATTCCATATCTGAAAACAAGGGAACCAGATCATAGTACTTGGTTCGTTGCGTGGCATGCAGGTCAAGTATTGAATCTCTTATGTCATAATACTCCATTATCAGTGCACTATTCGTTTCAGAATTTCCCGACCGCTTATATTTTTCTTCATACCCGGTCAATACAAGATATATAGAATCGCAATAATTTCTGAATGCATTAACTTGCTCTTCTGAAGCAGTGGAAAGGTTTGATGGTATTGCAGGCAATATCTTAAACAACTTCTCCTGTTCAAAAACCTGCGATTTTCCAACAGGCAGAAGTATAAACCAGCAAAAAGCTATAAGGATGAGGCTTTTAATTTTCATGGATTCTATTTAAATGGGGTAATGACCGATACTTTCTGAGGATGCTACTTTAATGGCTTATAAATGAAACTGTCTGACAAATATAACAACACTTTTCTTTCAGACAGTCTTTAAATAACTTCTTTCATAATTTCCCTGTCGTAATTGGTCAGACATTTTTAAAATGCTCCAATAATTCTTCCCCTAGTCGTAAGAATAAATCAACATCTTCTTCTTTGTGAAGCCATTGCTGAGTTTCCAGTCCAATCACTTTTTTGTCTTTTAACTCACCAATATTTTGAATATAATTATTTTCAATAACCAAATGAAATGGGCTGAACCTCTTAGCCATTTCCTGAAATAGTGATACAGCTTCTTTTGGTATTGAAAGAGTAAGGTCCTTGTTTGAAGTAATTGTAAGGTAATCATCAATATACCTGACTCCGGTCTTCTTCTTATTTATCCTCAGTAATAAATCAGTAAAATCTTTTTTGTGTATTTTCAATTCAACGTCTTCAGCAACATTTGAAATGCCATATATTCCGGTAGTTGTATCTGACATATACATTCTTGCAGTGTAGGAATCGTAAGCATATAAATAGAGAGAACCATATTTAAAGATGACAAATTTCGAATTAAGAATGGAATCAGTGGGAAACAAAAAAAATCTTCTATAATCCAGATGAGTATCGAACTCTAATCCGTGTTTTAAAGGATAATCTACCAATATATCAAACGCGTTACGTTCTTCCACTTTCTGAGCTTCCATGGGTTAAATGGTTGGTTTAAATTATATAATTGAGCACTCAAATTTACAAAAAAATCAATACGCATTACAAAAAAATAAAAATATATTTATTGTTTTCATCAATCACCTATCCAGCAAACTCATTCCGGTTAAAAAGTAATGTTAGTTTGCCTGATTAGGAGCATGATCCCATAGATATTCCTTTTTCCACACTTTGTTTTAACTTAATTAAAACGTAGTATCAACCTTATTAAATATACATTGTATATACAAGGGTAATACAATGTTGTAATAAGGTTGTAACAAGGTTGACTCTATATAATCACCATTCAATTGACTCCTGGCCACAACCACTATTTTACTACCTTTGCACTCCTAAAAATATGAAGTATGCGCACATTGTTATTTTTACTATTGTCAATAAGTTTATTGGGTTGTAATACTGCTCCGGAAAAATCAACCAAAGAAGCTAAAGAAACCATAACCGTAAGTATCCGCCCCCAGAAGTACCTGGTTGAACAGATAGCCGGTGACCAGTTTAACATCAATGTACTTGTTGCTGATGGCAGTGGTCCTGAAACTTATGAACCTTCGGCTAAGCAGATGAAAGAGGTTAGTGAATCGAAAACATATTTTATGACCGGCTTGCTTGATTTTGAGAAGGGTTGGCTTCAAAAGGTTGCTGAATTACATCCTGACCTGAAGATTGTAAACACAGCTTCAGGAGTTGATTTGATTGAGGGTGAAATGCATCATGACCACTCACACGGCGAAAAACACCACCATCACGATGCAGGCGTTGATCCACATATCTGGCTTTCTATCAGGGAGCTTAAGGTTCAAAGTAATACTATCCTGAAAGAGCTTATCAGGCTTAAGCCGGAAATGGAGACTGAATTTACAGGGAAACACGCGGCTTTAAACAACAGGCTGGATTCACTTGATATAGTTATTGCTAATAAGTTCAGGTCATTAGGTAGGCAACCAGTGTTCATGATATACCATCCAGCCTTGAGTTATTTTTCCAGGGACTATGGTGTAATACAGTTGCCCATTGAGCTTGGTGGTAAAGAGCCGAGCCCTGCGTATATGAAGGAATTGATTGATTTGGCAAAGGAAAACCAGATAAACACAATTTTCTACTCTGAGCAATTTGACAAAAAGAGCGCTCAAACATTATCTGATCAACTCAGTTTGGAGCTTGTGCCATTTAATCCGCTTGAGGAAAATGTTGAGCAAAACCTCCTTACCTTTACTGACCGGATTATAAGTTCAGCCGTTAAGTAATCATATGCCGATAGTTGAAATAAAGGATATAAGCGCAGGGTACGCTGATGAGGTAATATTGAAAGATATTAACCTCGTGGTTGATGACCATGATTTTATTGGTATTATTGGTCCGAATGGTGGAGGAAAAACCACCCTGGTTAAGGTGATACTCGGTCTGCTTAAGCCTATGAAAGGGGAAATAGTTTGGCATAAGAATGATGCGAATATGCACATTGGATATTTACCCCAGTCAAATCAAAACGACAGGCAATTCCCGGTTTCAGTATTAGAAGTGGTTCTTTCAGGCCTGATGTCAGTTAAAAGATTTACTGGCAGGTTTACAAGCGCCGATAGGTTAAGGGTTAAGAATGTGCTTGAGCTGATGGGTATTAGCCATCTGTCAAATAAAAATGTTGGAGGCTTATCGGGAGGCCAGATGCAAAGGGTGCTGCTTGCCAGGGCTATAGTATCAGATCCTCATATACTTATACTTGACGAGCCAAACACCTTTGTTGATAATAGCTTTGAGCATGATTTGTATGAATTGCTCAGGATACTAAATCAAAAAATGGCCATTCTTATGGTTTCACATGATGTTGGTACCATTACCAGTTATGTTAAAACGATAGCATGTGTGAACAGAAACCTTCATTATCATCAATCGAATATTATTACACAGAGTCAGCTGGAGGCGTACAATTGCCCAATTCAGTTAATAACGCACGGTCAGGTACCCCACACGGTGTTGGGTGATCATATACATAATCACAAACATGATTGAGCAAATTCTTGAACTGTTTGATTACCGTTTTTTTAACAATGCAATGCTTGCTGCAATACTGGCAAGTATTGTATGTGGCATTATAGGATCATACATTGTAGCAAGGCGTATGGTTTTTATCAGTGGAGGTATTACTCATGCATCCTTTGGTGGAATTGGGATAGCTTATTTTATGGGACTGAATCCGGTGTTGGGCGCAGCTGTTTTTAGTGTAATGGCCGCATTGGGTATAGAATGGATATCAACAAAGTCAAACATTCGTGAGGACTCAGCTATTGGTATACTATGGTCATTCGGTATGGCAGTAGGCATTATATTTATCTTTATAACACCGGGTTATGCACCAAACCTGATGTCGTACCTGTTTGGGAATATACTCACGGTGAGTAATGCCGATTTATGGATGATTGGTATATTGGCAGCCGTACTTATAGTTACTTTTACTGTATTCTATCACTTGATACTGTTCGTGGCTTTTGATGAAGAGTATGCACGATCGCACAAAGCACCTGTTAATCTCATAAAGTATATCATGATCAGCCTTGTGGCTATCACAATAGTACTAAATATAAGGTTGGTGGGAATCATACTTGTAATTTCATTCCTTACCATACCCCAGTCAACAGCTAATATACTGACCAAGCGATTTGACTATATTATATGGTTATCCATAGCCTTTGGTATAACAGGTTCCATTGGTGGATTGCTGATATCTTATTTCTATAATATTCCATCAGGGGCAACCATCATATTTGTTTTTGTCCTGCTCTTTATCTTAACCAAGCTTGTTAAAATGAGCCTGGTTAAGATAAAAGTCAGGCGACAAATTGAGAATTTGTCATAAGAATACGCTTATTTTATAAGTCATTAGAGTGAGCTTTAACTCCTCTTGTCTCTCCAAAACTTATTTTCTTAAATTATCCTGATAAGTAGTAGGATCGGTAGCTTCAGGTGTACCCGGTTCTTTCTTTCTGTTCCTGTAAGCCAGTGAGAAAACAAACCAGCCTAATGCCAGGGTTCCAATTGCAAAGATAGTATCACCAATAGTACGTAACCAACGGAGGATAACCATGTGATCCTGTTGCATAAATTCAACCGAACGTGCATACCACATACCTTCATTAACACTGGCAACTGTTTGCAGGAAGCCAATTGGCAATAAGCTAAGTAGTACCATAAGCATCAGGCCTATATTTATTGACCAGAAAGCAAATCCCACAAGCTTGTTATTCCACTTGTCCCTACGGTATAAACTACGCAGAACAAAAAGCATTAGTCCGATACCCAGCATACCGTATACACCAAACAAAGCAGTATGTCCGTGCACAGCAGTTGTATTTAGTCCCTGCATGTAGAACAGAGCAATTGGAGGGTTGATGATAAAACCAAAAATTCCGGCGCCAAGGAAGTTCCAGAAAGAAACAGCGAGTAAACAGAATATTGGCCATTTGTAATCAAGAAGCCATTGCGTTGAACGGCTGAGCCTGTAATTGTGGAAGGCCTCAAATCCTATTAATACCAGAGGGACTACTTCAAGCGCACTGAAAGTAGCGCCTAAAGCCATAATAGCGGTGGGGGTACCGCTGAAATACAGGTGATGGAAAGTGCCAAGTATACCACCTGAAAGAAAGATGATGGTAGCGAATAAAACACTATGTGTTGCAAGTTTAATTTGCAGTAATCCCATCCTTACGAAGAGAAATGCAGCTACTACAGTGGCAAATACTTCAAAAAATCCTTCAACCCACAGGTGTACAACCCACCAGCGCCAGTATTCAGCAATGGCAAGGTTTGTTTGCCGCCCCCACATTAGTCCGGCTGCATAGAAAACAGCAATTGCCGCAGATGAGATCAGGAATAAGGTGAGCATGTGTTTCTCAGGCGTTTTTGTCTTGTATATATCCAGTAATGGACGTATCATAAGCGCCAGCCACAGGAATAATCCGACCATAAGGAACATTTGCCAGAACCGGCCAAGGTCAACGTACTCATATCCCTGATGACCAAACCAGAAGTTTTCAACTAAACCAAGTTTCTGCATCACACCCATCCATTGGCCTATCATTGAACCGGCCACGATAATAAGGAGGGCAATAAAAAGGAAGTTAACACCAGCAACCTGGAATTTCGGGTCGCGCCCGGCAATTGAAGGGGCTATGTATAGACCTGTTGCAAGCCAGGCTGTGGCAATCCAGAAAATGGCAATTTGAACATGCCATGTTCTCGTAATAGAATAAGGTATCCATTCCTGAAGCGGAAGGCCGTACAATCCTTCACCTTCAACACCATAATGCGCAGTTACAACGCCCATGATGACCTGCACGAGGATCAGCAGGTTAACAACCCAAAAGTACTTTTCAACTGCCTTCATTGAAGGTGTAATATGCTGACTCATTAATGGGTCTTCAACAGGCAGGTTTGTTTCTGTTTCATCACGTTTGCTCGCGTAATAATAAACCAGCACACCAATACCCAATAACAGCATTATAACGCTGAAACCGGTCCACAAAAGCAAACTACCTGTTGGCTTGTTGCCAACCAGTTCTTCAGGAGGCCAGTTGTGCGTGTATGTAATTGATTCGCCCGGTCGTTCGGTTACACATGCCCAAGATGCCCAGAAGAAGAAAGAAACCATGTTTTGCATTCTCTCAGGATCTCTGATCGCATTTTTCGGAATGGCATAGGCAGCTCTTAATTCCCTGAAATCAGGATCATCCATAAACAGGGAAGTGTAGTACATACTGAGGGAATCATAGGCTTGTTTGCGCCAGGAATTGATGGTTAAAACACCGGTTTGAGGATTGTAGGTGTTTTCACGGATATTTTTCTGCAGGCGGTTCTGAAGTAATACTTTTTGTTCCTCTTCGAGGTTTTCATAAGTTGTATTAAATTCCTCTTTAGCCCTGAGCCTTAGTATGATTAAAGCCTCGCGGTGCAGCCAATCAGCAGTCCAGTCAGGTGCAATGTATGCACCATGCCCCCATACAGTGCCAACCTCTTGTCCACCCATACTTTGCCAGACATTCTGTCCGTCTTTAATTTGTTGTCCTGTGAAAAGTACCGTACCATCGGTGAGAACTACCTTAACAGGCACCGGAGGTGCTTTCTGGTAAATTTCATACCCATAGTAGATTAATACAGCAAAAGAAAGGATCAATACAGCCGAGAAGGCAATCCATAGTTTGCGTTCGTGTGTCATTTTGGTTATATATTTGGTGAATAATAATGAATGACATATAGCAGCACTTAAATATAGCACTAAGGTAACAACAAAGTGTCAATATTGCTCATTCAACTATAATAAAAGTTAGCATGATGCATTCTATTATCCAATAAAACTTATGATGATACCTCCAAATTAATCATTAACTATTACCTTTGCATCCATGCAAGAGACCATTTTAATATTAGATTTCGGATCGCAGTATACCCAGCTAATAGCCCGAAGAGTTAGAGAATTAAGCGTTTATTGTGAAATTCATCCTTTCAATAAGATACCTGAGATTACTAACCATATTAAAGGAGTTATCCTTTCAGGTAGTCCGTTTTCAGTTAGAGATGAAAACTCACCTTATCCTGACTTGTCAGCAATTAAAGGTAAGGTGCCTTTGCTTGCCATCTGTTATGGAGCCCAGTTTCTTGCACAGAATTTTGGCGGTGAAGTGAGAGCTTCTCAGATAAGGGAATACGGCAGGGCTAATCTTGGTTTTGTGGATTCAACTAATTCATTGCTTACTGGTATCTCAAATGGAAGTCAGGTTTGGATGTCGCACGGCGATACAATACTTAAAAAGCCTGAATCTTTTGATATAATAGCTAGTACCGCAGATGTTGAGATTGCAGGATTTCAGGTTAGGGAAGAAGAAACCTGGGGTATTCAATTCCATCCTGAGGTTTACCATTCAACAGAAGGCAGTACGCTACTGCATAATTTTGTAGTCACTATATGCGGTTGCTCACAACTATGGACTCCTGCCAGCTTTATTGAGACTACAATACATGAGTTAAAAGAGTTGATTGGGAATGATAGGGTAGTGATGGGGTTATCAGGTGGAGTGGATTCTACAGTAGCTGCTGTTCTGCTTCATAAAGCCATAGGCACTAATTTGCATTGTATATTCGTTAATAACGGGCTGCTGCGCAAAAATGAATATCACCAGGTTCTGGAATCATATAAGAACATGGGATTAAATATAAAAGGAGTGGATGCTACGGATGCATTCCTTAAAGGATTGGAAGGATTAGAAGAGCCTGAACAGAAACGTAAAGCCATTGGGAGGACTTTTATTGAAGTGTTTGATCACGAAGCGCATTTAATCACTAATGTGAGTTGGTTGGGGCAGGGTACAATTTATCCGGATGTAATTGAATCAATTTCGGTAAATGGACCTTCGGCAACTATCAAATCACATCACAATGTTGGCGGATTACCTGATTTTATGAAACTTAAGGTTGTTGAACCACTCAAAAGCCTGTTTAAAGATGAGGTAAGAAAGGTTGGCTTTAGTTTAGGCATTAGTGAAAATATACTTAACAGGCATCCTTTCCCGGGACCGGGTTTAGGAATCAGAATACTGGGCGACATTACACCCGAAAAAATTGCTATTTTGCAGGAAGCAGATAATATATTTATTGAAGGCCTCAAGTCTTCGCAGCTATATGATAAAGTATGGCAGGCAGCAGTAATTTTACTTCCGGTTAAATCAGTTGGTGTTATGGGAGATGAACGTACTTATGACAACGTAATAGCACTGAGGGCAGTGGGATCTACTGATGGCATGACAGCCGACTGGTCGCATTTGCCATACGAGTTCCTGGCAAAGGTATCAAATGACATAATCAACAAGGTTAAAGGTGTTAACAGGGTTGTATATGATATCAGTTCAAAGCCACCCGCAACCATAGAATGGGAGTAAATAACGCAATTTTATAGGATTAATAGGGTTACAATCGGAATTATTAACTATTGAATTAGAGTAGCAATAGAAATTATTAACTAATTGAATAAGAGTATCAACCGAAATTATTAACTAATAACTTTCGTAGTGAGAATAATACTGAGTATAGTCTTTGTCAGCATTTTTGCCATCTGTGTATCAGCACAACAACAATCAAAAAAGTCAGAGATTATTGAATCATACAAAGGTGAATCGTGGTACATGCATTATGTTATGCCGGGTGAAACAGTTCAGTCGCTGGCTACATTATATAATGTTACAAATGTTGAGATTTATAACTCAAACCCTGAGATTGCAGCCGGCTTACAGCCTCACAAAGTAATACGCATACCTGTGAAATCAAAAGGTGTTATCAACTATACGATTCAACAGGATACAACTCAACGATCAGGGAAAGGCACCACCCACGTAGTACAGCCTAAGGAAACCTGGTACAGTATAGCAAGGCAATATGAATTGCCGGTAAATGAACTTATTAAGGCCAATCCTGGCATCGAAGTACTTCAGATCGGCATGAATGTAACAATTCCAGGTATTTCAGAAGCTACAAAAGTAATAACCGGTGGTTATGCTGAACATACTGTAATGCCGCAGGAAACGTTATATAGTCTGGCCAAAAAGTATAATACCACCGTTGATGAATTAAAAAGGCTAAACCCGTCTGTTGTTGATGGTTTAAAAGTTAGTCAGGTGCTTATGGTTCCGGCATCAACTGCCGGTGATGAGGTATTGAAGGTGCAGGTTACTGATACAGTTTATGTCATTCATCAGATTGGCAGGAAAGAAACTTTATATGGCTTGTCAAAGCAATACAACGTTGAACAAAATGATATACTTAAGGCAAATCCTGATTTTGACGGCAAACTCCGTAAAGGGGATTTTATAAGGATTCCCAGGTATACAAAAGAAGTAAGGCCATTTGTAAAACCCGATACTACTATCATGGGTCGTGAAATTGACAGACTGGCCACTGGAAGCTTGGATAAGCGACCATGTTCATCAATTCCCGACAACAAATCACAGTACAACATTGCGATGCTTGTTCCAATGCAGTTGGAGTTAGTTGACAGTATCTCAGTCTCAGATCCTAAAGGACTAAAATCTGCCCCTGAATATACATCATTTGACTTTATCCAATTTTACGAAGGAGCCGTCATTGCAGCTGATTCTATGGCAGCGAAGGGTATGAATGTAAAGGTTCATGTTTTTGATGCCGATTACGGCGATGAGGTGGGCAAGACAAGAAGAATACTCAATAAACCGGAGATGGCAAAAATGGATCTGATCATAGGGCCTTTTTTTGCTGAGAGCTTTGACCTTGTAGCGGAATTTGCAAAAACACATAAAATACCTATAGTTAATCCATTGTCGAGACGTACAGAGTTGGTTAAGAATAATGAATACATCATTAAAATGCAGCCAACTCCCTGGGCTCAATACAATACATTGACCAGGTATATAAAGACAGCTCATTCTAATGACAATATCATTCTGGTAAGGCGCAACGCAGAAGAAAATAACAGTATGGCTAATGTGATCAAGTCAACACTTTCAGCCGATACCAGAATAACCTACAATGAAATAATCTATAGTGTGAATGGATGGAGTGGAATCAGTAAAAGTTTATCGTCTTCAAAAGCTAACGTTGTAATCTTATTAATCAATGATAAGGCTATTTTACCGGCAATATTGAGAGATTTATCGTACAAAGCTACTGACATGGATATTGCTGTTGTTGGGTTACCCGAATGGGAGTCAATGGAACTTGATTATGACTACCTGATGAAACTTAAAACCCATTTCTTCAAACCATGGTTTGTTGATTATAGCAGTCCTGCTATTAAGAATTTCATAAAAAAATACAGGGAACGGTACGCAGGTGAACCTGAAGTTGACAGATATGCCTATTTGGGTTATGATGCGACCTTGTATTTTTTAACTGCCCTTCATTCTTATGGTAAGAATTTCGTTGAATGCCTTGAAGATTTCCGGAGTCCCGGGTTAAGTAACAACCTAATATTCATGAAGTCGCAAGATGGAGGCTTTGAGAATTATGGAACCACAATTTTCAAGTACCACGATTTTACCCGTCAAAAGCTCAATTAATTTATTTTGTTAATTAGTTAACAATTTACCCTGATAATGGTTATTGGGGTCAGATATTTACCCTAATTTTGCAGATCTAATACGATAAAGGTACGAATATGGATAATAAGCTCCAGGAACTCACCCAAAAGGTATACTCAGAAGGAATTGAAAAAGCAAAAGCTGATGCAGTTGCAATAATTCAGGATGCAAACAGGAAAGCAGAAGACATTATTAAGGAAGCTCATAGGCAATCGTCTGAAATACAGAGGAAAGCAATGGCCACTGCAAACGATTTAAGTAGAAATGCAGAGTCGGAACTCAGAATGGCAGCAAGACAGGCAATGGCTAATTTGAAGCAGCAGATTGTTGATATGATCATCGCAAAGGCAATAGAAACACCAGTGAGAGATGTATTGAAGGATAAAAAGTTTGTAGGTGAGCTAATAGAGAAAGTTGCAACATGCTACAATGATAATGTGACCCTTATACTGCCCCAGTCAGAAAAAACTGAAATAACAGCTTATTTCAGTGATAGGTTAAACGCTGAACTCGCAAAAGGTTTTACTGTTAAGTTTGAGGGAACCATGAAAGCAGGTTTCCAGATTATTCCAGCAAATGAAAACTATACAGTAAGTTTCACCGATGAAGACTTTGCCAACTATTTTAAAAGCTTCATGAGGCCAAGGACAATTGAACTTCTATTCAGTGAAGAGTAATGGCAAAGCGTAATTATTATTATTTGATAGCTGGTCTGCCCGACCTGTCTATTGATCAGGGTAAATTGCAATTTGGCAGTGTGGAATTCAGGGAATATCTGAAAACCCAGTTAAAAAGTGATGACTATAAACTGATTGAATGGCTGTTTCTACCTTTCGATAATCAGAATCTTCTGTCACTGCTAACTCAAAGGTATGATCAGTGGAACAACGCAGGTATATACACACGCGAGCAGTTGGAACTTGCAATAGCTGAAGTGGTGTCACCTGATAAGATAATTTCTGATGAGCCCTCAGGCGTTAAGCTGTATTTAATAGAATTTATAAGGTTATTCTTTAATGAAGAAGAGCCTATGCCAGCAAAGAGCCGCGATCTTTTACTGGCAACCTTGTATTATAGTGAAGCTATTAAGCTTAAAAATGAATTTTTACTAAGATGGCTGGAATTTGAGGCTAATGTTAAGAATCTGCTTATATATCATACTGCACATAAACTCAACATTCCTTATAATAATGAACTATTGAATGTTACTGATCTGGCCAGATCGCTGGTAAGTAAAGTTGGACGTGATGTAGGCGAAGCTGCTGAGTGGATTTACTATAATAGGGTAATACAAATTGCTGAGATCAATGAAATAGCAAACAGGGAGAAATCTATTGACCTGCTCAGATGGTCGGTTCTCGATGAAATGAATCTGTTTAATTATTTTTCAATAGAGGTAGTTATCAGCTATATGATAAAGATCATGATGATAGAGCGGTGGTTAAAGCTCGATCCTAAAACAGGAGAAGAACTCTTCCGCAAATTACTTGGTGATTTACAATCAGGCTACGATTTTCCTAATGAATTCTCAATAAAAGATGGAAAAAAATAAAAATACAAAAGGTGTAGTATCAGGAATCATTGCAAATCTTGTAATGGTTAGGGTAGATGGTCCGGTTTCTCAAAATGAGATATGTTATATTAATTTGGCCGGGGTTGAATTAATGGCAGAGGTCATTAAGGTGCTTGGCGATGTTGCTTATGTGCAGGTATTTGAAAGTACCCGTGGACTGAAAGTAGGCGATAGTGTTGCTTTTGCAGGCCACATGCTCGAGGTAACACTTGGCCCTGGTATACTGTCAAAGAATTATGATGGTTTGCAGCATGATCTCGACAAAATGGAAGGAACATTCCTTCGACGTGGAGAATACACTGAAGCAATAGATGTAGACACAAAGTGGGACTTTCAGCCTCTGGCAAAAGTTGGTGAGATGGTTACTGCCGGATCATGGTTAGGGGAAGTGAAGGAAAACTGGATCAATCATAAGATCATGGTGCCTTTTAAGTTCACCGATACGTATAAAGTTAAATGGCTTGCTGAAGCTGGCAATTATGCAGCTTCTGAAGTTATGGCTGTACTTGAAGATAAGGATGGAATGGAAGTGCCAGTAACCATGGTACAGAAGTTCCCGGTAAAGATAGCTATTAAAGCGTACAAAGAAAAACCCCGCCCTTTCCGCTTAATGGAAACCGGAATCAGGATCATAGATACGTTGAATCCAATAGTTGAGGGTGGTACAGGGTTTATACCCGGTCCTTTTGGTTCTGGAAAAACAGTCTTGCAACATGCATTGTCAAAACAGGCTGATGCTGACCTTATTATTGTAGCTGCATGTGGTGAACGGGCAAATGAGGTTGTGGAGATATTCTATGAATTTCCTCATCTTGATGATCCGCGAACAGGCCGTAAGTTGATGGAGCGAACAACCATTATTGCCAATACTTCAAACATGCCTGTAGCAGCGCGTGAAGCTTCAGTTTATACGGCTATGACCATAGGTGAATATTACCGCTCAATGGGCTTGAAGGTATTATTGCTGGCTGATTCAACATCACGTTGGGCACAAGCTCTCAGGGAAATGTCAAATAGAATGGAAGAATTGCCGGGGCCAGATGCTTTCCCTATGGACCTTCCTGCTATTATCAGTAATTTCTATGCCCGGGCAGGTTATGTAAAGCTAAATAATAGTGCTACCGGATCAATTACCTTCATAGGAACAGTTTCACCTGCGGGAGGTAACCTAAAAGAGCCGGTTACCGAATCAACCAAAAAGGCTGCACGGTGCTTTTATGCACTATCACAGCAAAGGGCTGATAGTAAGCGCTACCCTGCAGTTGATCCAATTGATAGTTACTCAAAATACCTGGAGTATGATGAAGTGCGTGATTACCTTTCAAGTCATGTTTCAGAGGTATGGATTGATAAAGTTGAAGAAACCAGAAATTTGTTGCTGAAAGGAAAAGAAGCAAACGAACAAATCAATATTCTTGGTGATGATGGAGTGCCTATTGATTACCATCTCAGGTACTGGCGATCAGAAGTTATTGACTTTGTTATTCTGCAGCAGGATGCATTTGATAAAACTGACAGTTCAACTCCCATGGAACGTCAGCAGTATATGCTCAACCTTGTATTGGATGTGTGTAATACACCACTGGAATTTGATTCATTTGAAGAGGTAAACCCGTTCTTTAAGCGGGTCATCAACACCCTTAAGCAAATGAATTACTCTGATTATTTGTCAGACCAGTTCAGTCATTTTGAAAACGAATTATCGACCACTTTAACAGAAAGAAAATCTGCCTGATGGAAACTACAGCATTTAAGAAGATATATACAAAGATCACCCAGATTACCAAAGCAACCTGTACACTTCAGGCATCCGGCATAGGATATGACGAGATGGCAGAGGTTAACGGGCGTTTGGCACAGGTGGTTAAGATTAATGGCAATAACGTTACGCTTCAGATCTTCTCAGGTACTGAAGGAATACCCACTAATGCTGAAGTTACTTTCCTGGGCAGACCGCCAGTTCTAAAAGTTAGTGAAGATTTGGCAGGTCGCTTTTTTAATGCTTATGGTCAACCTATTGATGGTGGCCCGGAAGTAGAAGGAGAGGAGCGTGAAATTGGAGGACCATCAGTTAATCCGGTAAGACGTTTACAGCCATCGGAGTTAATACCTACCGGTATTGCAGGTATTGACCTTAATAACACATTGGTTACGGGTCAGAAGATACCCTTCTTTGCTGATCCTGACCAGCCTTTCAATCAGGTTATGGCAATGGTGGCCCTAAGGGCTAAAGCTGACAAGATCATTTTAGGTGGTATGGGATTAACCAATGACGATTACCTGTATTACAAAAATGTATTTGATAATGCCGGAGCATTAGACAGGATCATCAGTTTTGTTAATACAACTGAAAATCCACCGGTTGAGCGATTGCTGGTGCCTGATATGGCACTAACAGCAGCTGAATATTTTGCCTATGATAAGAAAGAAACCGTGCTGGTACTGCTTACTGATATGACCCTTTATGCTGATGCACTTAGTATCGTATCAAACCGTATGGACCAGATACCTTCAAAGGATAGTATGCCGGGATCTTTATATAGTGACCTTGCCAAAATATATGAAAAGGCAGTTCAATTCCCTGAAGGTGGTTCTATTACCATTATTGCTGTTACGACTTTATCGAGCGGTGATATCACACATGCAATCCCTGATAATACTGGTTATATTACTGAAGGTCAGTTGTTCCTTCGTCGTGATACAGATATCGGAAAAGTAATCATTGATCCTTTCCGTTCACTTTCACGCCTTAAGCAACTTGTTATTGGCAAACAAACACGTGCTGACCACCCACAGGTTATGAATGCAGCAGTGCGTTTGTATGCTGATGCTGCAAATGCAAAAACGAAACTGGAGAATGGTTTCGATTTAACTGCATACGACGAAAGGACCATGCGGTTTGCAAGGGAGTATTCAAAGGAATTACTGGCAATTGATGTCAATATTGACACAACCCAGATGCTTGACACTGCCTGGAGATTGTTTGGACGACACTTTAGCAAAGCAGAAGTAGGGATAAAACAAGAATTTGTTGACTTATACTGGACCGAAAAAGAGTAATCTCATCATCAAATATGATTACCCAGTTTTGATGGTCATATAAGAAAACCAGGAATTACTGATAAACTATGGCAATAAAATTTCAATATAACAAGACGTCACTTCAGGAGCTAAACAAGCAACTGAAGGTTCGTGTACGTGCCTTGCCAACTATTAAAAATAAGGAATCTGCGCTTCGTATGGAAGTGAAAAAGGCTAAAGATGCTGCACTGGCTCTTGACCAGCGAATTGAAGAAAGCATTAAAGCTTATTCATCAATGTCGCGCTTATGGAATGAATTTGATAAAACCCTTGTTGCGGTTGAGGATGTTGACTTATCAATGAAGAAAATTGCCGGTGTTAGGATACCAATACTAAATGAAGTTAAATTCAGGATAGGTGAATATAGTTTATTTGCAAGTCCGGCGTGGTACAGTGAAGGTGTGATGATCATAAAAAACCTTGCTACTGTTGGTATAGAGCGTGAAGTTAGTATTCGCACCATGCATTTGCTGGATCATGCCCGCCGTAAGACCACTCAGAAGGTGAATTTGTATGAAAAAGTGCAGATACCGGGCTATGAGGAAGCAATTATGAAGATCAAGCGATTCATGGAAGATGAAGAAAATCTTTCAAAATCAGCACAGAAGATTGTAAAAACAAGACAAACACTGGAGGCTACAATATGATTGTACCAATGAATAAGTACTCCTTCGTTGTTTATCACCGGGAATTTGACAGTTTCCTTAAAGATATCTCAGAGATAGGAGTGGTAGATGTTTCAGTTGACCGGAATACCGTTGACGACAACATCCGTAACAAAATGGTACTGAATGCACAGGTAACAGATGTGATTAAGTATCTAACTTACAGGAAAATAACTCCAACAGAAATTGAAATTGATAAAGACGGAATTGAGATAATATCAGAGGTCAAGGAGTTGCAATCTGATCTTGAAAAATCAGAGCATAAAGCATCGCTTGTTCGAAAGGAAATAGCAATTGCTGAACCATGGGGAGATTATTCAACTGAGTTGATTCAAAAGCTTCATAACGAAGGCTACACCATAAGATTTTTCATCACTCCTGAACGAAGATTCACAGATGAATTGGCCAAAGATCAACGGATAGTTGAGATAAGCAGATATCAAACTAATGTTTATTTTGTTGCTTTTGAAGGAGTTGAAAAAATACAGGATATTGATGCTGATGAAATTAAAGTACCATCTGTATCCCCTGATCAGCTCCGGCAAATGCTGGCAGAAACAGAAGATGAAATTGCCCAAATAAATAAAAAGCTTGACGAATATGCTGCCCTGTTCATACCGGCCTTGAACAAAACAAGGATGCAGTTGCTTGGCGAGGTTGAATATCAACATGTAATGCTGAAAACAAATCGCCAGGCTGATGACAAGGTCTGCGTACTAACCGGCTATGTTCCTGTGACAGATAGCGATCAGCTGGAAAACTATTTGAATAAGTCAAATGCAATCTATTATAAAGAGAGACCAGTACCTTCTGACAAACCACCTGTAATGTTAAAAAATGGATGGTTTGCCCGACTCTTTGAACCTATAACTGAGATATTCTCCATGCCTGAGTACAAAGAAATGGATCTCACTCCCTTCTTTGCTCCTTTTTTCATGATGTTCTTCGGATTTTGTATGGGCGATGTAGCTTATGGTATAATACTCGTATTGGCAGGAGTATTACTTCGCCGATGGGTATCACCTTCTTTAAAACCTTTCTTAACATTGGCCGTATTCCTTGGTATTGGAACTATGATATTTGGCGTGGTTACAGGCACTATTGCGGGATTTAACATGGACGAGATAGCTTTCTTCAAACCTATCCATAAATTCATGCTTGATGATAATTCGGTATTCTGGCTTGCACTTATCTTAGGGATGGTTCAGATTATTTATGGCTTAATGATACAAGCATATTCACGAGCAAAACAATTTGGTTTCAAGTATGCTTTGTCACTAATAGGAATTCTTCTGAGTATCTTCGGAGCGATAGATGTTTTTCTATTCAAATTTGCTGGTGAATTGTCGGTTTATGTTATTTATGCAGGCGTAGCACTTATGTTTCTATTTAGTGACCCTGACATTAACATCTTTGCACGATTTGGTAAAGGCCTCTGGGATGTATATAGTAACCTGACCGGCATCTTTGGTGATGTACTTTCTTACATCAGGTTATTTGCCTTAAGCGCTTCAAGCGGTATACTTGGATATGTAATAAACAGTATATCTTTACCATTGCTTGACAGTATTCCGATACTAGGACCTATATTATTCATAATCATCATGCTTGTGGGTCATGGAGCCAACCTTGCATTAGCAGGGCTAGGTGCTTTTGTACATCCGATGAGGCTAACTTTTGTGGAATTCTACAAGAATGCCGGCTTTGTGGGAGGAGGTAAGAAGTATGCACCATTTAGCAAACATTAAAAGAGAAATAAATTTCAATTAACAACAAATCAAATATTCTAAGGAGAGAAAATTATGTCAACTGCTGTAATTCTGGCCTATGTAGGTCTTGCACTTATGCTTATCCTTTCAGGCGTCGGTAGCGCTATAGGCGTTGTTTCAGGGGGTAATGCTACACTGGGTGCACTAAAAAAGAAGGATGATGCCTTTGGTAGCTATATGCTGCTAAGCGCTCTTCCCGGTACACAAGGCCTATATGGTTTTGCCGGTTTTTTTATTATAAATAATTCAGGTGTAATTTCAGCAAGTATGACTGTTCTCCAGGGAATGGCTATTCTGGCTGCCGGACTTGCACTTGGAACAGTTGCTTTAATATCAGCAATTGTTCAGGGTAGGGTGTGTGCTAATGGTATAGCATCCATAGCATCAGGATATGATGTTTTTGGAAAAACCATGGTATTGGCAGTTTTCCCTGAACTCTATGCTATTATTGCTTTTGCTGCAACGTTCCTTATCTCATCAGGACTTGTTTAAAAGACCTTTTCAAGGCAAGATGAGCATATAACATCAAGACTCTGAGATTAGACACCTCATCTGGACTTGTTGGGTATATACCTATTATTATAAATATGGTTTGAAGAAAAAGCATCGTCGGTTTGACGCTGCTTTTTCTCTTCAAAACACATACTAAGCTTAATGTGTTAGTAATCCCGATGAAAATTGCACAATAATTGATAGTCTGTTATTAACATTAAAAACGAGATATCATGAACGAAGAATTCAAAGTAAAAGGCGAAGAATTGCTTGCTAAGATCAAGCAGTTATTTCACGAGGGCAATATTAGCCGAATAATAATAAAAAACGAAGAGGGTAAAGTGTACCTTGAAATCCCTGTTACAATAGGGTTAATTGGTGCAGTATTTGCTCCGGTGCTTGCTGCAGTTGGCGCATTAGCTGCATTGGCAGCCAACTTCACTATTGAAGTAGTTCGCAAAGACTAGAGGTACAACGGCATAAATTATTGATTATCTTTGCAAAATACATCAGAATATTAAGTATGTTTAATTCAGTAACTGCAAACTTTATAAATTTAGTATGAATATTGAACTTCAGAAAACAGGCGATCTTACAGCTACATTAAAAATTGACCTCACCAGCGATGACTACCAGGATAACGTAACAAAGGTTCTTAAAGAATATCAAAAAAAAGCACAAATGCCTGGTTTCAGGCCCGGTAAAGTACCTTTTGGACTAACAAAAAAAATGTATGGTCAGGCAGCAACGGCTGATGAAATCAATAAATTACTAAGTGAGGCCCTTGATAATTACATCAGGGATAATAACCTTCAGTTACTTGGTAATCCGTTGGCAAATACCGAAAAAACTGACCAGGTAGATTTCGCGGAAGCAAGGGATATGAGCTTTTATTTTGATATAGCCATGGCTCCTTCATTTGAAGTGACCCTTTCACCCGAATTAAACATACCATACTACAACGTAGAAGCATCTGACAAGATGGCAACTGACTATCTGGCAGATATTCGTCAGAGACAAGGCGAAATGTCAGATGTTGATGTTGTTGAAAAAAATGATGTTGTAAAAGGTGATTTCGTCGAGCTTAATGAAGATGGCTCTGTGAAGGAAGAAGGTTTGAAGACTTCAGGCATAATTAATACTTCTGTGCTTAAAGATGAAGCAGTTGTAAATTCATTTATCGGATTGCAGGTTGGATCAACAATTACAATCAACCCTACTGACATTACTGAAGGCAATGCTGATAAAGCAACTATGCTGGGTATAGAACCTGAAAGTGCAAAAGATATCAACTCAACTTTTAATTTCACTGTTACCTCTATCAGCCGGATGAATCCTGCAGAATTGAATGAGGAATTTTTTGAGAAGATCTTCCCTGGAGAAGAAATAAAAACAGAGGAAGAAATGCTTGCACGAATTAAGAAAGAAGCATCTCAATCATTTGGCACGGAGTCAGACCGTAAGTTTTTTAATGATGCTCTGGAAAGTATCATTAATGCTGCTAATATCACCTTACCTGATGATTTTGTTAAAAGATGGCTGGTTGAAACTAATCCTGATAAACTAACAGCAGAAGATGTTGAACGTGATTATGATGGTTATAGCCGCTCATTGCGCTGGCAGTTAATTGAAAATAAGCTAGTTACAGAACACAATATAGGGGTATCTGAAGAAGAAGTTAAAGACGTATTCAGAGGATATTTTCGCAGGCCAGGTTCAGGCGAGATGGATGATGAGATGAAGGCACGTATTGATAGCATTGCCGACTCTTTCATGAAGAATAAAGAAGATGCAGGTAGGATTCGAAACCAACTTTTTGAAAAGAAATTGATTGATTTAATAAAAGAGAAAGTTCAACCTAAGCAGGAGAACTTAAGTTATGAGGAGTTTGTTAAATTAGCTTCTACTAAATAAATAAATCATGGATCAAAATGAATTTAGCAAATATGCTACCAAACACCTGGGCATAAACAGTACCACACTTCGTAAGTATCAATCAGCGGTATCCGGGTACATTTCACCAACCATTATTGAGGAGCGACAGTTAAATATCGCTACTATGGACGTGTTTTCACGCCTTATGATGGACAGGATCATATTTTTAGGTGTTCCTATTGATGATTATGTTGCCAATATAATTCAGGCGCAACTGTTATTTCTTGAATCAGTTGATGCCAAGAAGGATATCCAAATATACCTTAATACACCCGGAGGAAGTGTTTATGCAGGTCTAGGTATCTATGATACTATGCAATACATTACCCCTGATGTCGCAACTATCTGTACAGGTATGGCTGCATCCATGGGAGCAGTGTTACTTTGCGCAGGTACTAAAGGAAAACGTACCGCTTTAAAGCACTCACGGATACTTATTCACCAGCCAATGGGTGGTGCACAGGGTCAAGCTTCAGATATTGAAATCACTGCACGTGAGATTATGAAATTAAAGAAGGAACTTTACGAGATCATTGCTGACCATTCCGGTCAACCTTTCAAGAAGATTGAAAAGGATTCTGACCGTGACTACTGGATGACCGCTGAGGAAGCGAAAGAGTATGGCATGATAGATGAAGTTTTGTTTAAGGGAAGAGGTTAATTGGAACCATTTTGGTTTTGATGTTATAGTGAGATATAAAAACTCTGGGTTTTTAAGATTATTGATAGTATAGTAGAATCCCTGTTGTTTTTGATTATTAACAAGATAGAATTATGCCAAAAAAAGAAGAAAGATGTTCCTTTTGTGGAAGGCCACGCAGTGAAACAAATATGTTGATCTCAGGACTTGATGCTCATATTTGTAATTACTGTGTTGAACAAGCTGAAGATATCATTCGTGAAGAATCAAAAGCAACCAGGGATAAAGACTTTTCTAAAATAAAACTCCACAAGCCTGCAGAAATAAAGGCGTATCTTGATCAATATGTAATTGGACAGGACGATGCGAAGAAAATATTGTCGGTAGCTGTATATAATCATTTCAAGAGAATCAATCAGCCATCATCCCGCAATGAGGATGTTGAAATAGAAAAATCGAATCTTATACTTATTGGTGCTACCGGGACAGGAAAAACTTTGTTAGCCCGCACTATTGCCAAATTATTGAATGTTCCTTTTTGCATTGCTGATGCTACAGTTTTGACTGAAGCCGGTTATGTAGGTGAGGACGTTGAAAGCATCCTTTCACGGTTATTGCAGGCAGCCGATTATGATGTTGCAGCTGCTGAGAAAGGTATTGTGTTTATTGATGAAATCGACAAAATTGCCAGAAAAAGTGATAACCCCTCAATAACAAGGGATGTATCAGGAGAAGGCGTTCAGCAAGCACTGTTAAAACTTCTTGAGGGAGCAGTAGTGAATGTACCACCGCAGGGTGGAAGGAAACATCCCGAACAACGGATGATACAAATTAACACACAAAATGTGTTGTTTATTGCAGGTGGTGCATTTGATGGTATCGAAAAAAAGATCGCATCACGAGTGCAGGCTAATATAATGGGATATGTGGCTGCAAAAGATCAGGAGATTGATAAGAATAACCTGCTTCAATATATTGCACCCCAGGATTTGAAGAGCTTTGGCCTTATACCTGAGTTGGTCGGTCGTATGCCTGTTGTTACTTATCTGAGTCCACTCGATGAAGCTGCATTGAGAAGAATCCTAACCGAACCTAAAAATGCCATTGTTAAGCAGTTTACTCAGCTATTTGAACTTGATGGCATAAAACTGACAATCTCTGATCCGGTTTTTGATTTTATTGTCAACAAGGCTATAGAATTTAAACTTGGTGCACGCGGTCTGAGGTCTATAATGGAAACTATTCTTACTGATGCAATGTTTGAATTACCATCTGATCAAGGCGTTAAGGAATTCAGGCTTACATTGCCTTACGCCGAACAGAAACTTAGTAAAATCAGTCAGTCAAAGCTAAGGGTTGCCTGATAAGATTATCTGACTTTGATACAACTGAACATCAGTCATGAGTCTAAGTGACAGTTAATAAAGCAGTTGATCTGAACAATATAGTGGCATTCTTTTTGTTAATATTGCTAATAAAATAGTAGGTTGAATGACCCGTTTACTGTATAGCCTGATATTAACACTTATACTTATCTCGCCTTCTTTGGCTCAATCAACAAGTAACATACTTGTATACAAAGCCACAATCAGCGATGGTGACACTATTCCTATGATGGACTTACCTGAAGTTAATATCAGGGGGTATGTCATTTATCGCTCCCCGGCTGAGCAGCGCAGGTATGAAAGACTGGTCCGTAATGTTAAAAAAGTATACCCATACGCAAGGCTGGCAGGTATAAAACTCAGAGAGTTTGATGCGATGATGGTTGGACTTTCGGAAAAAGAACAAAAGAAGCTTTACCGCAAGGCTGAAGATGAGCTTAAGGAACAGTTTGGCGCAGAACTTAAGGCTCTTACCGTTTCACAGGGACATATACTGCTAAAGCTTGTTGACAGAGAAACAGGTGATCCAACCTATCATATTGTTAAGGAACTACGGGGAACCTTTGTTGCTTTCTTCTGGCAGAACCTAAGCCGCTTATTCGGTTACAACCTGAAAGAAAAATATGATCCTCATGGCAGGGATCGTGATATTGAAATTATAGTTCAAAGAATTGAAAACGGGACTATTTAATGATTCAATAGTGGTTAACTTGTATAGAATACAGCTATCTTATTATTCCTGAAATATTAAATATTTCTCTACTTACCTCTTCCCTGGAGTACGATAAGCACTGTATAAATAAGGATTTTGAGGTCCATGGCAAGTGACATGTTCTCTATGTAAAGTATATCAAACTTAAGTCGTTCTACCATTTCTTCAACGTTTTCAGCATAACCGTATTTTACTTGTCCCCAGGAAGTAATACCTGGTTTTACTTTTTGCAGTAAACGGTAATGTGGGGCGCGCTCTACAATTTTATTGATAAAGAATTCACGTTCAGGGCGAGGACCAACAAGTGACATATCACCAATTAATACGGACCAGAATTGAGGTATTTCATCAAGCCTTACTTTGCGCAGAAATAATCCAAAGGATGTTATACGGGGGTCGTGCTTAGAAGATAATTGTGGTATTCCATTCTTTTCTGCATCACAATACATACTTCTAAACTTAATCATGGTGAATGGTTTGCCATGTACACCAATTCTTTTCTGACGATATAGAATCGGACCGCGGGATGTAAGTTTAACCCCTATAGCAACACCTATATAAGCGGGAAGCAGAATTATCATGGCAATAATTGACACAAAGATGTCCATGAGCCGTTTTAACGACTGTTGCCACGCTGGCATCAGATCAGGCGAAATCTCCAGCAGTGGTGTATGAAATATGGATGTTGAGTGAATAGTACCTAAGAGATAATCCTGCATATCAGGAATTACCTTTATGATAACATTAGTACTTTCTACCTCTGTGATTATTTGCTCAATTGTTTTAACCTCCGACCTTTCTGTAGCAATAATAACCTCCTCTACGTTATGCTCCATAATTATACTTTTTAACTGATTGATCTGTCCCAGGTGAGGTAGGAACTGTTCAAGCTTATAATCTTTGTAGGGGGCTGCGTTAACAAATCCCACGAAATGGTTTCCACTTGATTTCTCCTGATTCTCAATTTCATTATATATACCTATTGCATTCCCATTACTGCCTACAATGATTGTATTGAATCCTAATAATTTGTTGTGTATCCGGTAGGTTGTTATGGATGTCAGTATGAGTCTGAACGTGTAAGTAGGAACAAAGTGACAAATGAAAAGTACCAGAATTGAGTCATAATAATGACGATACTCAGTAATCATATCATCAATGATGAGTGTGAAGAACAGAATGATAACGCCAATAATCGTAATGAGCAATGTTTGTCCCAATTCCTTTAATCTGGCTTTTCTATATATCCTTCTATACGTGCCCATCATGATGTATAGGCATAGCCAAAAAATGGGGATAAAAATTAAACCGTACAGCAGGTTTTTATCATTATAAATTACTTCCGGATAGTTGAATATGTTTGGATCAGCTGCATACTTCCTGTACGTAAAGAAAATAGCCCACGCCAAAACCGCAGAGAACATATCTGCAAAAACATATCGCGCTACTTGTAATTTTCGGTTCATTTAGAATTATTAAAATGCACAAGTTTTAAATTGTCAATCAGGAATTTGGCATCATTAGTAGTTGATTCCTTTTGCGCACCGAAAAAGATCTGAAAATCTGTTGCATTCGGTGTATCATATTTAGGAACTGAAAGATTCACATAAACTTTATTCCACGCATTAGTTTCATTTAGTACGATCAAAGGTCTCTGTACCCGTAGGCCTGAAGACGTATAAAACACCCCTACAACCATTGGGTGGTTTATGTTGTAATCCATCTCAAGAAAAATTGAACTTCCGTTACCAGGGAATGTGAATTTCTCATTTGTTACAACTTCAAAGACGGAGGAGTCGGCTGTTAGTTGCACGAATCCTGCAAATGAGTCACCGTAACCCGGAAACGTCATTGACGGATCGTTGGTTTTTAAAATATCAACGTCACTTTTTGAGGTGGTATCAACTGAAAATCCTGCAAGTTCAAAATTCTCCATCCATGGAAAAATTACTCTTTCGTGATAGCTTACAGTTGCATCATGCAGGGTTATCACACTGTCGCGCACGAAGTTGATTTCTCTTTTTATCTCAGTATAGAAAGGATAAGCACTTCTGGTTGATCCAATACCATTGAGCTTAATACCTGCTCTAACCACCAGGTTTTGCCGACCTTGAGTTAAAATGGGAATTGTAGCCGGTAATTCATAAGATCCAATAAATTGATCATCAATGTATACCCAGGCATCACTTATGTTTGATGAAGCACTTCCCTGGGCGAATTCAGCTGTGAGATCAATTTTTTCAATATGTAGATACGAAGGTACCAGATTTGGGTCGTCTTTTGGTTCACAACCCGACAGAAATATGAGGACAAAGATGAAGGTTACTATTGAAATAAAAGCATTCTGGGTAATGATGGTCATACTATAGTTTATAACATAAAGGAACCGTGTAGAATCAACGGCTGTGAATTCTTTTTATTGCTTAATTTTTAACAAATTTTAACCAACGAAGGGAAATTATTCAGCGAGGTTTGCAGCGGCTTCCATTTTCTCAATTATACGATATGCAAGGTCGAGTGCTTGATACCCATCTGTTATTGTTACAGGTGGAACGGTATTGTGTAAAATGGCGTCAGCAAAGCTTTCAAGCTCATTCAATATGGCGTTTGAAGGAAGCACTTCAGGCTTCTCCATAATGATCTGTTTAGGATTCTTATTGACACCCAGGTCAAGTACCATGGCAAAAGGGTCGTCATGGTTTATATTTTCAGTCATGCGTATTATTTCGCTTTTCTTATCGAGAAAGTCAATAGAGATGTAAGCATCGCGCTGGAAAATTCTCGTTTTACGCATGTTTTTCATTGATATACGGCTTGCAGTCAGGTTGGCGACACATCCATTATCAAATTCTATACGTGCGTTTGCAATGTCAGGAGTATCACTAACAACTGAAACACCACTAGCGCTTATTTTGTGAATACCTGACTTCACAATACTTAACACAATATCCAGATCGTGAATCATAAGGTCAAGTATTACAGGAACATCTGTACCACGGGGGTTGAATTGTGCCAATCTGTGTGTTTCTATAAATAAAGGCTGATCAATAAATTTTGAAGCTGCAACAAATGCCGGGTTAAATCGCTCAACATGACCTACCTGTACTTTAACATTAGCCTCATCAGCAATTTGTATCAATTCTAATGCTTGCTGGGGTGTTGTCACTATAGGTTTCTCTATGAAAACATGTTTGAATTTTCGTAGTGCGCTATAGGCATTATCAAAATGTGACAGGGTTGGAGTTACAATGTCAATTACATCAACTTCATTTATCAGTTCATCAATTGAGTCAAACGACTTAATATCAAATTCATTAGCAACCTTGGCAGCATTCACAGGATCTTTGTCATAAAAACCCGTTAATTGGTATTTCGCGATCTGTTTAATACATTTAATGTGAATCTTGCCTAAGTGGCCCGCTCCAACAACACCGATTTTGAGCATAACAAGCGTTCTAAGTTTATGGTTGTTTTTCTACAGGGCGAAATTAGTAATTTAGCGCCACATTATAATCGGCTTTTTAGGATGAACACAAATCTTATTGATACATTCAAACATAAAGGATTACGAAAGAAACTCGTGGCAACTGTTAAGTCAAAGGGTATAAAAGATGAGCGCGTTCTAAATGCCATTGAATCAGTACCAAGGCATTATTTCTTCGACTCTGGTTTTCTGGAATATGCATATGAAGACAAAGCTTTTCCAATAGGGGAGGGTCAAACAATTTCACAACCTTATACTGTGGCATTCCAAACTGAACTTCTCGATATAAGAAAAGGTGATAAGATTCTTGAAGTTGGAACAGGATCAGGTTATCAGGCTGCTATACTTTTTAATATGGGAGGTAAGGTATATTCCATCGAGCGCCAACGGTCATTATTCGTGAAAGCAAAGGATTTGCTGCCAAAAATTGGATGTATTGTAAAAGTGCATTTCGGTGACGGCTATAATGGTCTTCAGGCATTTGCACCATTCGACCGTATTTTGGTCACCGCCGGGGCACCATATATTCCCCAACCATTAATAGATCAGTTAAAACCCGGAGGTAAGATGGTTATTCCAGTCAATGAGAATGATTACCAGGTGATGACCCTGATTGTTAAAAATGAAGATGGATCAACCAATATTACTCAGCACGGCATATTCAAGTTCGTTCCATTATTGGGTGATAAGAGCCAATAATTATAAACATTTATTGCCATAGGTTGTTATTGCAGCGAGGTGCATATCCTACTAAATTATTTACACCATGCCGCATTATCATACACTGGGGAGTATTCCTCCAAAAAGACATACTCAATTCCGCAAACCGGATGGCAATCTGTATGCAGAACAACTGGTGTCAACAGAAGGTTTTTCTGACGTTTATTCTATAACCTATCACCTTAATCCTCCAACCAGGGTACTGGCGATTGATTCACCTGTAAATGTTAAACCCGACATTGCTGTTCAAAACAACATGCAGCACAGGAGCTTTCAGGGGTTTAAAGTAAAGCCTGAAACCGACTACCTTAAAAGCAGGGTTCCTGTGCTGGTAAACAATGATCTTTACATTTCTCTGGCAGCCCCGCATAAGGGTACCAGTGATTATTTCTTTAAGAATAGTCAGGCTGCCGAAATGATATTTATTCATGAAGGCAGTGGTGTACTTGAAACGATGTATGGCAGTTTGCCATTTTCTTATGGAGATCACCTGATTATTCCGAGGGGTACCATCTACAAGCTCAGTTTTGAAACAGAAAACAACCGATTACTCATAGTTGAATCATTCTCACATATTAGATTCCCTAAAAAATATGTAAATAAGTATGGTCAGCTTGAAGCTCACGCCCCATATTACGAGCGTGATATACGCAAGCCTCAGAATTTGACAACACACGACGAAAAAGGTGATTTCCTGGTAATGATAAAGAAGGAAGATCAACTTTTCCCATACCATTACGCAAATCATCCTTTTGATCTTGTAGGTTGGGATGGGTACTTATATCCTTATGCTCTTTCAATTCACGACTTTGAACCTATAACCGGTAGAATTCACCAGCCTCCTCCTGTGCATCAGAGTTTTGAAGCACATAACTTCGTCACATGCGCATTTGTGCCTCGTATGTATGATTATCATCCATTGTCAATTCCGGTGCCATATAACCATAGCAATGTTGATTCGGATGAGGTGCTCTATTATGTTGATGGTGATTTTATGAGTCGCAGTCATGTAGAACGGGGTCAGATTACTTTGCATCCAATTGGTATTCCCCATGGACCTCACCCCGGCACAGTTGAAAAGAGCCTGGGCGCCCGTGAAACAAAAGAACTGGCTGTTATGATAGATACCTTCAGACCTTTATGGCTCACCAAAGCAGCGCTTCATATTGAAGATCCGGATTATTTTAAATCATGGATTGACTGATTTTTAAATTTATTGTTTTCATTACTAAAGCATTATAGATTTCTTGTATCCATTAGCAACGCACATAAGTTATGAAAGAAACAACTGATTTCCTTCCACTAAAAGGAACAGATTATATTGAATTTTATGTTGGCAATTCAAAACAGGCTGCCTTTTTTTATCAAACAGCTTTTGGTTTTCAGCCACTTGCATATGCAGGTCTTGAAACAGGACTGTCTGATAGAACCTCATATGTTCTACAACAAGGTAAAATCAGATTCGTGCTAACCTCATCCCTTAATGGTGAGAATGAGATTAGCCGTCATGCCATGAAACATGGTGATGGCGTAAAAGTAATTGCTTTGTGGGTTGATGATGCAACAAAAGCATGGGAAGAAACAACTGGCAGGGGTGCAGATTCATACCAGGCTCCAACAACTACCACTGATGAGAATGGAGAAGTTGTCACCTCCGGAATCAGGATTTATGGGGAAACAGTTCATGTTTTTGTTGAACGAAAGAACTACAATGGAGTCTTTTTACCAGGATACATTCCGTGGGAAACTTCTTATAAAACAGAATCCACAGGCCTAAAGTACGTTGATCACATGGTAGGCAATGTAGGCTGGGGTGAAATGAATAAATGGGTTGATTTTTATGCTGAAGTAATGGGCTTTAATCAACTTATAAGCTTTGACGATAAAGATATTTCAACCGAGTATACCGCCTTAATGAGTAAGGTGATGAGCAACGGAAACGAAAGAATTAAGTTTCCAATCAATGAACCTGCCGAGGGGCTTAAGAAATCACAGGTTGAGGAATATCTCGATTTTTACGGCACTAGTGGTGTCCAGCATATTGCACTTGAAACTGATGACATACTTGAAACCGTAAGCACATTAAAGAATAGAGGAATTGACTTTCTTGAAATTCCTGAAGGTTATTACGATATTGTGGAAGATAGGGTTGGCGAAATAGATGAAAGTGTTGAAAGCCTGAAAAAATTAGGTATTTTGGTCGATAGGGATGACGAAGGCTATCTGCTTCAGATATTCACAAAGCCACTGGTTGATCGTCCCACGCTTTTCTTTGAGATTATTCAGCGGAAAGGTGCCAAATCATTTGGCAAAGGTAATTTTAAGGCTCTGTTTGAGGCCATTGAATTGGAACAAGGTAAAAGAGGTACCTTATAATGAAAAGTGAATCCAATACAGCCCATCTAAGTTCGTGGTTGAAGACTGATATCAGCAGTGATTTCACCATTTACAACATTCCATTTGGAATAGCGGAATTGCCCGATCATTCCATAGTGGCGGTAAGTCGCATTGGCGATAAAGTAATTAATCTGTATGCATTGCAAAGAGATGGTTACTTTGATAATTTCGGTCATAAACTTGAAGGTCTATTAAACCTGCCATACCTTAATTCATTTATTGAAGCCGGCAAGGAAGTAACCTCAGGAGTAAGAAGCAGAATAATTCAGTTATTGGAAGAAAACACTGAAGAGATCAGTAATAAGGAAGAGTTTGACAGAAAGTATTTTACATCTGCTCATAACGTTAAAATGCGCCTGCCTGTCAAGGTAACTGACTATACTGACTTCTATTCAAGTATTGAGCACGCAAGCAATGTGGGTAGCATGTTCAGGGATCCTCAGAATCCATTATTGCCAAATTGGCGACATCTGCCAATTGGATATCATGGCAGGGCATCATCAATAGTTATATCAGGCACACCTGTACACAGACCTAAGGGCCAGATTTTACCTGCCGGACAAGATACTCCTGTATTTACAGCGACCAGGATGTTTGATTTCGAGCTTGAACTGGCCTTTGTTGTTGGACAAAAAACTGAACTTGGAACCTCTGTGCCGGTAGATAAAGCTGAAGATTATATTTTTGGTTTCCTCCTGTTCAATGACCTTTCAGCCCGCGATATACAATCATGGGAATATGTGCCTTTAGGCCCTTTCCTTTCAAAGAATTTTGGCTCAGTGGTATCACCATGGATCGTTACCCTGGAAGCATTGGAGCCTTATAGAATAAAAGGCCCTGCTCAAGAGCCTGAAGTATTAGATTATCTGAAAACAAACGGGCTTCATAATTTTGATATCAATCTTGAAGTATACATCAAGCCCGATGAGGCTGAACCATCTTTAGTTGCTGCAACAAATTTTAAGTACATGTACTGGAATATCAATCAACAACTGGCACATCACACGGTAAATGGTTGTAATATCAGCATAGGTGATTTATATGCTTCAGGCACAATTAGCGGACCAACACCAGGCTCCTATGGTTCAATGCTGGAACTAACATGGCGAGGCAGGAACAAATTGAAAGTAGGTGCTACTGAGCGCTCATTTATTGAAGACTATGATACAATAATTATGCGTGGATATGCTTCAAAGGAGGGAGCAAGGGTAGGGTTTGGTGAATGCGAAACCACCGTTCTACCCGCTAAATAATATGCATAAATCATTTGATACATCTGTAATAGGGCAGAATGAACTACATCGTCTGATATTAGGCGGTATTGCACCAAGGCCTATTGCATTGGCCAGTACGGTTGATCCTGATGGGGTGCCAAACTTGTCGCCGTTCAGTTTTTTTAATGCTTTTGGTGTAAATCCCAGTACAATCATTTTCTCTCCAGCCAGAAGAGCAAGAAACAACACAACAAAGGACACATTTGAGAACCTTAAACTTGTTCCTGAAGTCTGTATCAATGCTGTAACGTACAATATGGTTGAACAAATCAGCCTGGCAAGTGCCGAATTCCCTAAAGGTATAAATGAGTTTGATAAAGCAGGTTTTACTATGGTCAAATCGGAAAAGATAAGGCCATTAAGGGTTTTGGAATCACCCGTTCAATGGGAGTGCTCGGTGAGGGATATTATTGAAACCGGAACCGGGGGTGGGGCTGCCAACCTTGTAATTTGCGAGGTTCTTATGGTACATGTTGATGAATTAGTGCTTACCCCTTCTAATAGCATCGACCCAACGTTAGTCGATCTGGTTGGGCGAATGGGAGGTGAATATTATGTAAGGGCGAATGGAGGAGCACTTTTTGAAGTAGCTAAACCGCTGAATAAACCTGTAATTGGGGTAGATATGTTGCCCCAACATATCCGAACAAGTGATATCCTCACTGGTAATGACCTTGGAATGCTTGGTTCTTCGGAATCACTTCCAACAATTGAACAGATAAATTCGGCAATGCTTCTCCCTGAGATTGCAAAACTAGATGATAGTATGGGATTATCAATCACAGAGAAACAGCGGCAACTCCATAAGATCATCAAGAATCTTCTAACCAAAAAGATGAAACAGGAAGCCTTAAATGCCTGCTTCATCCCTATTAGTAAAGGATAAAAAGCATTATAATCTGTACTTGACCGGCGTAATAATTACTTAAGTTACATCAGAGATAACAGGCGCTTTGCTCAATAAGGCAAGCCCATCAGAGATTAGTTTACTTAGCTTCTTTTCTGTATTCTGTAAATGCGTTAATTGCTCAATTATTTCACTTGATAGGTGAGATTTTTCACCTTTTTCAGCTGAGATTGAAGTAGGTTCATGACTATTTTCCAATAGTTCAAGTATTTCAATCATGAGTAACCATTCAGAGCTATACTTGTCTTTAATAGTTGCCCATATACGTTCCAGTTCCAATAAGTCTGCCGCAGCAGGAAGTGTTTTGTTGGCACGTATATCCCTTACATTCTGATAAAGGTTATGCAGGATCTTATCGCTGTCAGAGTAAACTATTTTATGTGTTGTTTCTGCAGGCGCCTTATATGATAGGTTAAATGCAGCGGGATCTGCAGGTCCCGAAAAAGCTGATACTACTTTGCTGCCCGTGGCCATGTCATAGACACCCCATGAAGGCATAAAGAGCTTTTTATCCTTGTATATAACTGTGCAATTCTGCAATGTGAAAATCAAATTTACGCCTTCAGGTTTCCTGATAGTGGTAAGATGTCCCTTAACTTTAAGTCCGGTTACAAATTCAAATTCAACATCTTTTCCTTCAATTATGCCGGCTTTTTCAAGCTCATCTTCTGTCATCAAAAACAAAGGTTTATTGCTGTTTATGATATTGCCAACAGGTGTACCATATCCGTCAGTATGATATGATTTTCCGTGCCCGGGAAGTTCTTTGTCATTAAACGCCAGGGCGGTTGAGCTATTTGTTCTGAGATACACTACGTTATTACCATCAAAAACAGAGTTATTGAAAGTCCCGGATATTTGCAGTCCCGAATCAAGCACTACAGTTCCGGTATTATTAGAATTCTCAGCCTTAATGACTGCACTTTTACCTCCTTTACGCAATGCCATTCCATCAGCAAACTCATTTAATACATCTGATAAGGTTTTAAAGTCGGGCGTTACAAATAAATGAGGTTGCTGGGTTGTAATGTCAAAGTTAAAATGCGCAGCCTCAATTGAATAAGGCAACTTCTTTACATGGGGTTGAATGCAGTTATAACTTTCGCCTATTGACGATAAAAGACCGGCCCCATATATTTTTGGTGAGTTAAGATCACCAATGAGGCCATACTCAACTGTCCACCAGTGCAGATTCCGGATCATTGACATCTCTGAAGGTTCTCCCATCGTTGAATCAATGTGGGCAAGATCTTTCTCTGCTGCTTCAATCTCACCTTTTGCTGAATAAGGATCGGCTTTTAGGATGGAAAGATGTCGTACGGCTTCATAAAGCTCATAGTCTCTTGCTGAAGAGAATGCTTTGGATCCTATTTTTCCAAAGAACTGAAGGTATTCCGAGTATTCGTTATCGGCAATAATTGGAGCATGACCTGCAGCTTCATGAATAATATCAGGAGCAGGGGTATATTCAATCTGGTCGGCCGGACGAATATCAGCAGCAATTACTAAAACCCTGTATGCCTGAAATTCCATAAAAGCTGAAGGAGGAATGAAGCCATCAACCGCCACAGCAGCCCATCCGATCTCTTTCAAAATACGGTTCATACCATACATATGTGGAATGGTATCAATGCTGATGCCTGTTTTCTTTAATCCGTCAACGTATGAGCCATGCGCTACTTTTGACAGAAATCGCACATTTTGCCGCATTACATAACGCCATACTGCATGATCACGGGAGGTATATTCATTATAGGGCTGTTCAATAACAAGACTCATGAGATGAGCAGGTAGTTTGTCAAGTACTTCATTCATTTCCATAGCAGGATGTGTTAAATTTGCTTCCTCATTAAAAAGCTAAGGGTTGAGTATAAACAGCGATAAAAGGGTTAAAGTTTATGCGGCATTGCCCGTACTGAACGAATTGGAGAACCTTCCGGTAGTGATCAGCAATATCCTCGAACAGGAAGATGTTGATTTTGAACTTATAGTTTGCGTAAATCAGCCAAACGAATGGCATGAAAATGAAGATAAAGTTTCAATATGCCACAATAATAAATTAGCCATTGAGTACCTTGAATCTCTTGAGGACAACAGAATTACTGTAATTGATAAAAGTACCAAGGGTAATGGATGGATTGGCAGAAACCATGGTGTAGGCTGGGCACGCATGACAGCAATGGATAGGGCCTCTGCAAAAGCTGGCGATGATGATATCATTGTTAGTATAGATGCCGATACTTACTATACCTCTGACTATTTCAGGGCTGTAACAGATGCATTTGAGCATTTCCCTGCAGCAGCAGGGTTGTCAGTTCCATACTATCATCCTCTCACAGGAAATGAAGTCAATGATAGGTGCATCCTCAGATATGAGCTTTATATGAGGAATTATGCGCTTAATATGCTGCTTATTAACAATCCATATAGTTTTTCAGCAATAGGCTCAGGTATGGCCTGCAAAGGCTCCATGTATAGAAAAGTGCGGGGACTAACGCCAAAAATGAGCGGCGAAGATTTCTATTTTGTCCAAAAACTCAGAAAAGCAGGCAAAATCATTATTGATTGTGAGGAAGTAATATATCCTGCATCAAGGTTTTCTGACCGGGTTTACTTTGGCACAGGCCCTGCTATTATTAAAGGTGCTGCTGGTAATTGGGAAAGTTATCCTGTTTATGCACAAGATCTTTTCCTTGATATCAAGGCAACGTTTGACTTGTTCCCAATTCTTTTTGATAAGGAAGTTAGCACTCCTATGGATGACTTCCTGAAAAAGTGCTTTAAAATTGATATTGGCGAATTATGGAAACCATTAAAAACTAATTGCAGGGATAAAGCTTCATTTATTAAGGCTGCAACCCAAAAAGTTGATGGATTGAGAATACTTCAATTCCTAAAGGATTCAAATAGTACTGATCATGGAACTGAAGAGCACAAACTTGCTTCATTTATAATCAACAATTTAAATCCGTCCATTGAATTACATGAAGCCATTGATCATCTGCTGACGTATGGTTTTGAAAATGCCCCCATTTCAAGTTTGAATCTTATCAGGGACTTGATGTTTGTAAATGAAAGAAGAATGCAAAAACAATATGGAATGGTATGAGTAAACCGCTTATTATGATTCTTGGTATTACAGCTTCAGGTAAAACTCGTAAAGCTGCTTTGTTAGCCTCCAAAATAGGAGGGGAGATCATTTCTGCTGATTCCAGGCAGGTGTATAAGAATATGGATTTAGGTACCGGCAAAGATTTAATTGATTACTTTGTTGACGACACGCAGATCAAGTGCCACCTTGTTGATATTGCTGAAGCTGGAGAAAAGTACGATATCTTCAGATACCAGTCTGATTTTCGTAAAGCTGTCAAGGATATATCAACCAGGGATAATTTCCCGATTATTTGTGGTGGCAGTGGCATGTACATTGAAACTGCACTGGGTTTGTATGACCTGAAGGAAGTAAAAAGCGATGAGGCTGACAGGGAGGAGTTAGAAAAAAAATCATTGGAAGAATTAATTACTTTGTTAGAGTCACTTAAAGTTCCCCATAATACCTCTGATTTTACTGACCGAAACAGACTCATAAGAGCAATTCAAATTGCCAGGACCAGTGACAAACAGAAGGGAAGGCAATATGATAATAAACCAAACACACGGTTTATTTATGGAATAAATACCCCTCGCGAAATCATAAGGGAAAGGATAACAACAAGACTTAAAGACCGCCTTGAAAGTGGACTTATAACTGAAGTAGAGCAGCTTATTAAAAGTGGTGTGCCTTTGTCAACCCTCTATTACTATGGTTTGGAGTACAAATTCGTATCAATGTACATTGAAGGTCAGCTTACATACGAAGAAATGTTTAACAAACTGAATACAGCCATTCATCAATTTGCCAAACGACAAATGACCTGGTTCAGGCGCATGGAAAGTCGTGGAATCAGTATAAAGTGGCTGCCAAATGAAACCGAGATTGTGGTGGACTCAATTGTAACAGATCTAAGGAATTCAGGTCTCCTGTAAACAAATAAATTCTAGAATCTTTTAACTGCGCGGGTCCCAATTTTACTCAGCCGGCCACTTTATTATCATTATGATTTGAAGATTCATTACCATCATAAGCGTCTTTTAAGCGTCTTATAAGCGTCTTATAAGCGTTAATTATCGCCTGTAAAACGCTTATAAAACGCCTATGTATTGTTTGTAAATTCAATGAATTTCGAGTGTTATTTATTTGGTTTTGCTTTTTTGCAAAACAGAAATAAAAATAGTGGAAATTTGGTGAAATGAAATTTGCTAAAATTTGCATGTTTTTTACTGAACCAAAGAAGTGCAATTTTGTTTATATTTCCTCAATAAAAATTAAACAACGTGCTTAGATATTTAGTTATTCTTCTTGCTTTCATACCATTTACTTCATTCTCACAAGGTAACGCCGGCAATGCCGTAATTAAGGGACGTGTATTCGATGTAAACAGCAATGAACCACTTCCTTTTACCAACTTGATAGTATATGGTACTACCATTGGAACAACCTCAGATACTGCAGGTAATTTCACCATATCAGGACTGAAACCGGGGTTTGTTAAGATTGCAGCTTCGGCTTTAGGGTTTGAAAGCTTTATCAGTGAAGAAATAATGGTTACTAATGCCACTGTGCGTTTCATTGATATACCCATGTTAGAATCGAGTATTGAGCTTGAACAGGTGGTAGTAAAAGCATCTCCATTCCGTAAAACTGAGGAGAGCCCTGTTTCAATGCGAACTCTCGGTATCAGGGATCTTGAACGTAGTCCTGGTGGCAATCGTGATGTGAGTAAAGTTATACAGGCATTACCTGGTGTGGCTTCAACGGTTTCATTCCGTAATGATGTTATTGTGCGTGGCGGAGGCCCCAGTGAAAATAAATTTTATCTTGATGGTATAGAGATACCTAATCTGAATCATTTTGCTACCCAGGGAGCATCAGGGGGGCCTGTGGGGATGATAAATATAGACTTTATCAGGGAAATCGACTTCTATTCTGGTGCTTTCCCGGCAAACAGGGGTAATGCATTAAGCTCAATCTTAGAAATGAAGCAGATAGATGGAAATCCAGAACGTATCATTACTAAAGGTGCTATTGGTGCCACTGATATCTCACTTGCATTCAACGGGCCATTGTCAGAAAATACCACATTCCTGTTCTCAGCACGCAGGTCGTATCTGAAATTTGTGTTTGATATCATTGGTTTACCCTTCCTCCCAACTTATAATGACTTTCAGTTTAAAGTTAAAACCCGCTTTGACCAGAAAAATGAATTAACGGTTCTGGGTATCGGTGCCATTGACCAGTTTAACCTGAATACAGGCCTTGAGAACCCCGATGAGGGACAACAATATATACTGAACTATCTGCCGGTGTTTGAACAGTGGAACTATGCAATGGGAGCGGTTTACAAACATTATAGAAAACATTCATTTGATACCTGGGTTTTTAGTCGTAACATGCTTAACAATGACTCATACAAGCATGAAGATAATGACAAAACAAAGCCCTTTATCCAGAATTATTTATCACAGGAGATAGAAAATAAACTGAGGTTTGAAAATTCAGGCCAATATTATGGTTTTAAAATAATCAGAGGTGCAGGGCTTGAATATGCAAAATATAACACTTCAACCTTTCAGAGAGTTTTTATTCCAAGAGCCGCTGATACTTTAAGGGCTCTTGAATTTGGTTCTGAAATTGATTTATTCAAGTGGAATCTGTTTGGGCAGATTAGCAGAGGCTTCCTGACCGATCGCCTTATTTTATCATTTGGTACACGATTCGATGCTAATAATTACTCACGTGAATTTAAGAACCTCTTAAAGAACTGGTCACCAAGGTTATCTGCTGCTTATGCATTAAGCAGTAAATTCTTCATTAACATGAACACCGGTCGTTTCCTGCAACAACCTGCCTATACCACACTTGGGTACAGGTCAAATGATGGTGAATTGGTTAACAAGTTTAATAATCTAAAATACATTCAGGCTGATCACATTGTTCTGGGCTTGGAATACCGACGCGTTGAAAGCTCGAAGATAACACTTGAAGGTTTTTATAAACGATATAGTGATTACCCTGTTTCAGTTACTGATTCAATTTCATTGGCCAACAAGGGTGGTGATTTTGGTATCTTTGGTAATGAGGAAGTTACATCAAATGGTACTGGGAGGGCGTTTGGTTTTGAAACCTATGTACGCGAGAGCCTTATGAATACCTTTGACCTGATAGCCTCTTACACTTACGTTCGTAGCGAATTTAAAGACAAGGAGGGTGACTATATTTCTTCCTCATGGGATAACCGACATATTTTAAACCTAACCTTATCAAGAGATTTTAAAAGAGATTGGTACGTAGGATTAAAGTGGAGGTTTGTTGGCGGTTCTCCTTATACCCCTTATGATCTTTACCGCTCTTCAATTATTGAAGCATACAACATACAGCCAAGAGGTTATCTTGACTACAATAAATTTAACACTGAGCGACTTGAGGCTTTCCATCAATTGGATATCAGAATTGACAAGGAATATTTCTTCGACAAGTGGTCACTCACATTATACGCTGATGTTCAGAATGCTTATAATTTCCAAACCAGTGAACAGCCGTTTATTGTGGTTGAAACTGATGATACTGGTGTAAGAAAAGTGGTTGAGAATGATCCTATGCGATATCAACTGAGGGAGGTTGCCAGTACAGCCGGAACTGTTCTGCCTAGCATCGGAATTATTGTTGAGTTCTAGCTAAAGAAAGAGACAATAATTTAATTTAAATGGTTTTTGAGGAGATGATGCAAGGATGCCACTCTAATTACCATTCTTTAAAGATGAAGAAGACGGCTATTACGATAAAGCCAAAGCCAACGAAGTAGTTCCACTTGAGTGGCTCTTTCAGCACGAGAATTGAAAAACCCGCAAACACGAGCAAAGTAATCACCTCTTGTATGGTTTTTAATTGTCCGACAGAGTATGTGCCGTGACCGATACGGTTAGCTGGTACCATCAGCATATATTCAAACAAGGCAATACCCCAACTTATCAGTATAACTTTCCAAAGCGCGGTTTCTTTAAAACGAAGATGTCCGTACCAGGCAAATGTCATGAATACGTTAGATGCAACAAGCAGCAGTATAGTTTTCATTCGCGCTAAAAAATTTTGGCAAAAGTACATGGTTTTGGAATGCTAAAACTTAGCTGATATTATTTGTTAATATCGTTATGAAAGCTTTGCTCGGCATATTTATTATAATTAGCATTCCTTTTAAGATATTGATATCGCAGGAGGAAACCACAGGCAATACTTATTATTACAATATTCGGGCACATTACGGGTCAATTATAATTCATTCAAAGGACATAAAGGATATTGGTAAGTCATATCCAAGGGGACTAGAATTATCATTGGTAAACCAGTTGACAGGGAAAAATGCATGGGAATCTTGCAACTGCTATCCGAGAAGGGGTTTTACATTAGGCTTTTGGGATTTCGATAACCCTGAGATATTAGGAAATGGTTATCTGGCAAACTTTTTCATAGAGCCTGTTTTTGGTGGTTGGAAAAAGTGGTTCTTTTCAATTAAAGCTGCTTTCGGTGTTGCTTATTTAACAAAACCTTATAACGAGCAAACCAACCCATATAATTTATCATATAGCACCAATATTTCGTTCCCATTACATTTGGGCACAACTATGAATTTCAGGATTAGTGAGAAATCTAACGTGGGATTAACACTTATATACAATCATCTCTCTAATGGTGGACTTAAAGAACCAAACAAAGGGATTAACTGGCCTTCAATTGCGTTGAGCTATGATTATAAACCAAAACCATACAACTTACAAAAGTACACCCCTGAGAAATATATAATTGATGCCGAGCAAAGGGTAACAAGCAGTATGTTCCTTTTTGGCACGGGAAAGCAGCTAAACCACTCGGAGCTAACGAAATACTTTATTGGTGGTGTTAATGCTCATGGTAGTTATCGTGTTGCAAGATTAAGTGCACTTACAGCAGGAGCTGAGTTTGAATGGGATGAATCAGATAAGGAAGAAATTCTGCGTGATCCTGCAATTGATACTGATCATAAGAAAATATCAATCTACGCCGGACATGAGTTCTTGCTTGGCAGGTTTACATTTAGTCAGGCACTGGCGGTTTATCTGTATGCCCCATATAATCCCAATGATCCACTATACCAGAAATATACGCTCTCTTATAGTTGGAACGACAATTTTTCAACCGGTATAGGGCTAAAAGCACACCGGCATGTGGCCGACTATCTCTCCTTTATTGTTGGTTACAGGATTATAAAATAGTTATTTAACATCTATATCTATCTCCTATATACGTTCGACTTTATTCCATCCTGGGATTAGCAGCAAAGGAAAATTTTCACCAAAATGTAAAAAGTAATGATTTATGTCGTATGTTTGCGACATTAAAAACATAGACATGAACAAGTCACAGAAATTTGAAGATAACCTGCAGGAATTGTCAGCATTTGCAAAGGCAATTTCTCACCCTGCAAGGCTTGCAATACTCGAATATCTCTCAAAAACACCGGGGTGTATCTCGGGTGATATTTCCGATTATCTTCCTTTGAGCAGAACTACAGTGTCGCAACATTTAAAAGCACTGCGTGATATTGGATTAATACATGGAGAGATTGATGGTTTAAAAATAAATTACTGTTTATGTACATCCTCCATACAAAAGTACCTTGATACTTTTGAGACTTTTTTTGAACCGGTAAGATTATCAGAAATTAACTGTAATACCAATCATTAATACCATGAAAATACTCATTCTTTGTACAGGTAATAGCTGCAGAAGTCAGATGGCACATGGCTTTCTTCAATCATTTGATAAAAGGCTGAATGTTTATTCGGCCGGAACTGAAGCTTCAGGTGAATTAAATAGAAAAGCAGTTGAAGTAATGCAGCAGACAGGCATAGATATTAGTGGCCACACATCTGATCAGGTGGACAAGTATCTAGGCACTGACTGGGATTATGTGATCACAGTTTGTGATCAGGCAAATGAAGCTTGTCCGTTCTTCCCTGGTAAGGTTAAAACGAGGCTCCATATGGGTTTTGATGATCCATCGAAAGCTACTGGTACCCCTGAATTTATTGACAGTGAATACATCAGAGTGCGGGATGAGATTAAGATTGAATTTCAGAAACTATATAATGACACATTAAAACCACAATTATGAAAGAAAATATGAAAGCTGAAGAGCTCAAGCAAATCGTAAAGTCAAAATATGGCCAGATAGCAAATCAGAATAAAGCTACAAATGAATCATCTTGCTGTGGTTCTGGTGGTTGTTGTTCAACTGAAAGCTACACAGTATTTAGTGATAGCTACGACCAGGTAGAAGGATATCATGCAGATGCCGACCTTGGTTTAGGATGTGGAATTCCAACCGATTATGCAGACATAAAAGTTGGGCAGCATGTACTGGATCTGGGAAGTGGCGCTGGCAATGATTGTTTTGTAGCCAGGTCTATTGTTGGTGAAACAGGCAATGTAACAGGCATTGATTTTACTGACGAGATGCTATCAAAAGCAGTTGCAAATGCAAATAAGCTTGGCTATACCAATGTTGAATTTATTAAAGGTGACATTGAAGAAATGCCAATTGACAATAATATTATAGATGTTATAGTTTCAAATTGTGTTTTAAACCTTGTTCCCGACAAGCAGAAAGCATTCTCGGAAATTCTGCGTGTACTCAAACCCGGAGGTCACTTCTGCGTATCAGACGTAGTGGTAAAAGGTAATTTACCTGAGAATATTTTGCATGATGCTGAAATGTATGCAGGTTGTGTATCAGGAGCCGTTGAATGGGACGAATATTTAAGCATTATTGAGAATCTGGGATTTTCAGGTATTACCATCCATAAATCGAAGCAGATCAATATTCCTGATGAAATACTCAAAAGCTATTTGGATGATCAGGAAATCCTAGAATACAAATCCAAAGGTGCTGGCTTATTCAGCCTTACAGTAACTGCTTACAAACCACAGCATTAATTTATTGACATCAGGTATTAACTTTTAACAACTGTGATATGCCATCTAAACCGCGATTGAAGTTTTTAGACAGATATCTAACCCTATGGATTTTCCTGGCTATGTTTGCAGGAATCCTGGTTGGATATGTTAGTCCGGGGGTTTCTGGATTCTGGAACAGCTTATCATCCGGTACTACTAACATTCCTATTGCAATTGGGCTGATAGTAATGATGTATCCTCCTCTTGCTAAGGTGAGGTATGAAGAATTGGGGGATGTTTTCAAGAACACAAAAGTTTTAGGTTTATCATTGATCCAGAATTGGGTTATTGGGCCTGTACTGATGTTTTTTCTGGCAGTTGTCTTTCTGCAGTTTAATATCGATTACATGTATGGCCTCATACTTATTGGCCTTGCACGCTGTATAGCAATGGTAATAGTGTGGAATGACCTGGCTAAAGGCGACACCCAGTATGCCGCGGGGCTTGTTGCTTTTAATTCAATATTTCAGGTATTGTTTTTCTCAGTGTATGCCTATTTCTTTATAGCAGTATTGCCCGGGTGGTTTGGGCTTCCGGTTAATGACAAGGTTGCCCAGATAACAATTGGCCAGATTGCAGAAAGTGTGATGATATATCTGGGTATTCCTTTTGCTGCCGGTTTTCTCACAAGGTTTATTCTAATACGAGTAAAAGATAAAGATTGGTATCACAGGAAATTCATTCCTAAAATTAGTCCTCTTACATTGATTGCTTTACTGTTTACCATCTTCGTAATGTTCTCACTCAAAGGTGACTTGATTGTTCGTATTCCATTTGATGTTGTGAGGATAGCAATTCCATTGGGGATTTATTTCGTAGTAATGTTTGTGGCCTCATTTTTCATGAGCAAGATGGCTGGTGCCAATTATGAGCAATCAACTACACTATCATTTACTGCCGCAAGTAATAATTTTGAACTTGCCATTGCGGTTGCAATAGCCATCTTTGGTATAAACTCAGGTGAAGCATTTGCTGCAGTAATTGGTCCCCTTGTTGAGGTGCCTGTGATGATCGCATTGGTTAATGTTGCGTTTTACTTTAAACGGAAGTGGTTTCTCGTTCCTGCTTAGATGCCTCCTTTACATAGGCACCGTGCATGTTGTTCTTTAATTGTTCTTTAGCTTAAATATCAATAAGGCTTATTTTAGTAATTTTATCGATTAATCTTTGCAAGGGAATATATATGCAAGACCACCACCACCATCATCATCATGATAAGGCTGCAGGGAATATGCAACTAGCATTTTTCCTGAACCTGGTGTTTGCAATCATTGAATTAGCCGGTGGTTTGTATACAAACAGTATCGCTATCCTGTCAGATGCGGTGCATGACTTTGGCGATAGCATTTCTCTTGGTATTGCCTGGTTTCTGCAAAAGAAATCGAAACAGAAAAGGGATGAATATTACTCATACGGATATAAAAGATTCTCTTTGCTGGGTGCTATTATCATTTCTGTGGTTTTGATAGTAAGCTCATTTTTTATTTTAAGGGAAAGTATTATCAGGTTATTCGATCCACAACATGCGGATGCACAGGGTATGATGATATTTGCTTTTCTTGGTATTGCAGTTAATGGTTTTGCGGCATACAGAATGCATTCCGGAAAGTCGTTCAGTGAGAGAGCTGTTTCCATACACTTGCTGGAAGACGTGTTTGGATGGGTAGCCGTGCTGATAGCGAGTATAGTTATGATGATTGCCGATGTACCATGGCTTGATCCTGTTTTATCAATTGGTATTACTATATGGGTTTTGTCAAATGTGTACAAGAATTTGCGCAACACATTCAAAGTTTTACTGCAGGAAGTTCCACAGAAAATTAATGTCAATTTCATGCTTACCCAAATACATAGTATTCCTGATGTAATCGGTCTTCATGATTTTCATCTTTGGTCGCTCGACGGTGAACAGAATATAATGACATTGCATGTTGTAACAGAAAAAGATATCCCAAAAGAAAAAATCATAGGATTAAAGCAGGAAATAAGAAAGGTGGCTGGCTCACACGGCATTTCACATGTAACACTTGAGTTTGAAGACAAGATTGAAAGCAGTGATTGTGAGTTTCTTATAAATTGTGACTAAGGATACATTTTATTCTTAATTTGATGTAATCATACTTTTTTAAAAGGCTTGAAGGTAATCCATCAAAAATGCAATTAAAGTTTTCTGCATATTCGCTCAATTAACAACCATTTCAACTAAGCTTAGAATAATTCAATGATTTGACGGCTGAACAATGCTTAAAACCTCGTGTTGATTTTTTAATGGGCAACATCATTAACTGAAGGCGGGCAACAGCGAATCTGACGGAATTATTAAAATAGAGCATTATGAGTCACGAAAAGTATCAGAGTTGTATCAGTGCATGTTACGATTGTGCAACAGAGTGTGATCACTGTGCAACAGCATGTTTGAAGGAAGAGAATGTAAAAGCTATGGCCAGGTGCATTGAACTTGATATGTACTGCGCAGAAATTTGCCGTTTAGCTGCTTCATTTATGGCTAAAGGCGAAAAATATGCGGCCAGAGTTTGCAGTTTATGTGCAGAAATATGTGAAGATTGTGGACGTGAATGCGGAATGCATGATCATGATCACTGTAAGAAATGTGCTGAAGCATGCTACAGGTGTGCTGAAGAATGCCATAAAATGGCTGCATAATTTTAGAGAAACGGCAGTATAATTAAATATAAATGGCTGCATAATTAAAGCGAAGCGTCACACAAGTGGCGCTTCTCTTATTTCTGAAGACTATCCATCGTGATAATCTTGTTTGCAACAGCGTATATCGTTAAGCCGGCAAGAGATTTAATTCCTGTTTTTGTTGAAATGTTCTTTCTGTGCGAAATTACAGTGTTCACGCTAATGTTGAGGCGATCAGCTATTTCTTTTGCAGAGAATCCGGTAACCAGCAATTTAAGCACATCAGTTTCACGATCACTAAGATTATCAGTTTTGACCTCATTCTGAATACCTTTAACTTTTCCTATAGATCTGTTTATAGTGGATGCAATCTCAGCAGGGCTTTGCTCAATTGTAATGAGCTCATCAAATTGACTGATCAATGAAGAACTGATGAATTGATATTGAAGTACGATCCAGGCACAATTTGTATTCTCCTTTTTAATGGAAACCATAGTCTTCATGCTTGAACCGGCGATAGACGCATCAATAATAACAGCAGCCAGGGTATGGTGCCTGGTTCCATTTTCAAACAACTGAAAATCCTTAAAATTGTAAATAAGAAATCCCGGCAGATGCTCTCTGATAATGTCAGTTAAGCCATATTGTATTAACTGAGATGGCCCAACAATGGCAATTATTTGCTTATTGCTGTCCATGTTCTATCTCTTATTTTGTTGCTCAAGCTTCTCAACTATGGGAGTTAAAACTGACTCCTCAATCAGGCTGTGTATGTGGAGGTCAAATTCCAGTTCATTGAGAGTGAGAATTAGTCTGCGCCGCACTTGCATGTCCTTGTCAGGTGGCAGGTATCTGATGAGTAAATTTTTGAGGTCAGTCAGTTTTTCTTCAATATCATCATGATGACTCCTGTATTCAGCCATGGAGTATTTGTTCCCTTCTGAAATTGCTTCATCCTTCGTTGGATATGCAAGATTAAGTACATAGGGGAACACGATGTTGTTTTCGTACTTCAGGTGTTCAGCTACTTCATCCAGATATTCATCAAAGAACCGCTTTAATAATTCGATCTCAGGATGTGAATTCAGTTTAGTAATCTCACTTATATAGGAAGTTAGTAACGGAAACTTTTCAGTTGTGTAATGCTTATGGTTATTTTCAAGATAGGAAATGATTAACCTGATGTCTTTCAATGAATCAACTTCCGATAGATGAGGATTAAACCCATTAAATAAATTAGCTATAACAAGGAAAAGCCTAAGCTCTATAGTGTAGTCAGAACAAAGCTGTTCTACTGTTTTTTCATGAAACCCGAGGGGGATTTTCAAATGTTCAAACAGTAGAAGCAGCAGTGGATTATGCTCAATAATATCCGAAGCTTTTGAATCAGGCTTGATCAATAAGGGAAATTCCATAATTGCAAATCAATTTAAGCCTTATCAACAACTATTAAAGCTGGAAGTTTTAACCAAATTGAGCTTTAAAAATAATTCGAAGATCCGGCAGTTTATATCACCTCAAGTCATAACCATAACTTTTAAACCAGGAAATTTGGATTATTAGTTGTAGGTTGGTAAGAACGAATGGTTTTTAGAATAGTAAAGCATCTGCTGAGTATAGTCATCAGGGTATGTGACTTTTACATCTACTATTTTATTGTCCTTCATCTCTGGTATAAACACAGGATTGATAAACCCGCCGTAGGGTGCTATATTGAGTTTAGTAAAGCGGTCAAGCACTTCATTATGAAGTTTTTGATCAATGTTAACTGCATAGGTTTCAATCAGCTTTTTACCTGCTTCATAATCGCCTTCTGATTTTATTCTCTGTATCTCAGCAAGCAGCTTACCGAAAAGATCACGAAGTCCTTCATAATCGTTTACTACAACGTAGGTTTTACCATTCTTAACATTGAGGGAAATGATGTTGAGTGGCTGTCCTTTTTCAAAACACCACGAAGCAATAAGTTGTCGGCTTCGCATGTGAGCCTGTTCAATTGTTTTGCCCGGCTGTATCCTGGTTAGTTGTGTTAGTAATCCATTACGGATATAACTATTGTATTCAGCTTTGTATACTTCTTCTTTGTCGAACAAACCAATTTCCCTCATTTTGGGATCTGCAATATAGTAAAGTGCAAAGAGATCAGCCCTTGCTTCTTCAAGTGGTGAACCATAGTTTTTTAATTCATCGCCTCTGGTTCCAGGCATCAGTTGTCCTGAACCATGGCCCAAACATTCATGAAGGTCTGTATGGAGATTACCTGCTAATGGTCCGTACTCTTTTGCCCATTTTATTTCCTGTTCAGAGAATGCGAATTCCTCCAGCATCCCATTTCCAAGAGATGCCTGATCATATGCATAGGTGATATTCTCAATAGTTACTGATTTTGAACCATGCTCCTTCCTTATCCAATCAGCATTAGGCAGGTTTATTCCAATGGGAGTGCTTGGATAACAATCACCACCTAATTGTGCAGCAGTGATCACTTTTGCCGATACTCCTTTAACTTCTTTTTTGCGGAAGATTGGGTTAACCGGTGAATTGTCTTCAAACCATTGGGCGTTTGAACTTATAATTTCAGCTCTCTTAGTAGCCTGAATGTCTTTAAAATTTACCACACTTTCCCAGGTGGACTTTAGACCCAGCGGATCACCATAATTTTCAATAAATCCATTTACAAAATCTACCTGCGAGTCAAGATCTTTAACCCACAGAACATTATATTGGTCCCATGTTGTGAGATTGCCAGTTTCATAGTATTCAATGAGCTTTCTAATAACCTGCTCCTGATGTTGGTTTTCAGCCACCGTTGCGGCTTTTTCTAACCAAAAGATGATCTGCTCAATTGCATCTGTATAAAGTCCGCCTTTCTTATATACAAGTTCTGTTATTTCGCCATCCTTTTTTATAACCTTTGAATTCAAACCTAATGAAATAAGAGTATCACCTCCATTTGCTACAATTCTCTTTTTAACGCCATCATAATAGTCAAGTACTTCATCTTCAGTTACACCTTCATAAAAATTGGTTGCAGAATAAGTAACCAGATCTTTTCCAGCTTCCTGGCTAATACCTTTGGGAGCAATGGAAGGATCAAAAATTATAGGGGTAATTTCATTGATGAAATCGTCAATCGATTGTCCGTTCTGAATAGGGAAGGAGTCACCTGGTGTGCTTCTGACAACTTCAGCAAAATATTCGGGACTGAACTCGGGTATAAATTTGTCCTTAGAATAATGATGATGTATACCATTACTGAACCATACTCTTTTTGTATAGGTGAGTAATTTGTTGAAATCCTCAGTATTACGGTCACCTTTATAATTGATTATTATGTTTTCAAGCGTACGTCTGATAGCCAGATTATGTTTAAAATTCTGATCAAAAAGGATATCACGGCCTGCTAATGCTGCCTGGCTAAGATAATAGATCAGCTCCTTTTGTTTCAGGGTAAGCTCGTCAAATCCGGGAACCTGATAACGCATAATCTTAAGGTCGGCAAATTGCTCAAGCAGGTATTTAAAATCATCTTTTTTTTCTTCAGGTTCAGCCATTTGATTACAGGAAGTTGAAATTAGTGTAAGCGCAAAAATTGCGACGATAATTTTTTTCATACTTGGTAACATAAATTAAACAGATTTGTTGAGCTGGGAATTTGAGATATCAATAATTTGATCATCAACTAGAATTGGTACGCACTTTGACCGGTCATAATGCACAGAGTATTTTAGAATATTCTCATGCCCAAGTGCTTTAAGTCTCTTAAAGTGAGAAGATTTACGAACAATATCAGCTGGGTTTAAAGACCAGGTATCCCACAGATCGATTGCAGAAAGCGTAGAATCATCTCCAATTTCGAAATTAGAGTTGCGAATTATCTGGTTAGCAATTGCTCCGGCACATAAGGAATCCTCAATACAATAGGAATTTTTCCAACCCGCACATAACAAAATAATATTCTTGTTTTGGCTTATAAGCCAATTTGAGATCGAAGTGATGTTTAAAAAAGAAGCTATAGCAACCGTGCCATTTTCTGAAGCCATTTGGATGGCTCTTGTACCATTAGTAGTTGTGTAATAAATTGTTTTGCCTTCAAGGTTTTCGTCCATAAAGTCGAATGGAGAATTACCGAAATCTGCAAAATCAGGTTTAATCCCATCGCTTTCGGCGGCTACTAAATTATTTTCCAGTTTAAGTTTCAAAGCGTTTTCAAGTGAGTCAACTGGAATAATTGCTTTAACTCCATAATTAAAGGCAGTGCAAAAGGATGTTGTTGCCCGCAGGACGTCAATAACCGCGGTGATAGTATCGGCTTTATTACTACGCAAGTGATACAATGCCGGTGAATAACAAGTTTCAATTTGAGGCATGGAAGAGTTTTTTGAAAGAAAAAAAATAGCCGGATACTGTTTAGGTATCCGGTTATACTTTGTTTGTGTTATGATTTTAAGAATGGCAATTTAACCACGTTGGCTTTCAAAGCTTTATCACGTATATTTATAAATATTTCAGTGCCGGGTTTTGAATACTCAGGTTCAACGTATCCCATTCCTATCGCAATTTTAAGAGAGGGTGATTGGGTACCTGAAGTTACTTCACCTATTGTTTTCCCATCTTTATCCATAATAAGATAATGTTGACGGGGAATACCTTTATCTATCATTTCAAAACCTACTAATTTACGTTTAACGCCTTCAGTTTTTTGTTTTAGAAGTTCAGCTTTATTCACAAAATCCTTGGAATCAGTAAATTTGGTTATCCATCCTAACCCTGCTTCAATTGGTGAAGTAGTATCGTTCAGGTCGTTGCCATATAAACAGAAACCCATTTCAAGACGCAAAGTATCCCTTGCACCTAAACCGATGGGTTTGATTCCAAATTCAGCCCCAGCTTCAAAGACAGCTTTCCAAATTTTTTCAGCATCTTCGTTGGCGAAGTATATTTCAAAGCCACCTGCGCCGGTATATCCATTTATAGAGAGAATAACATCTTTTACACCTGCGAAATCCAGTTTCTTGAATGTATAATATTCCATATCTAATATGGGAGTACTTGTAAGTTTTTGCATTGCTTTAAGCGCCAAAGGCCCTTGAATGGCTAACTGTGATATCTCATCAGATGCATTATACAGCTCAGCACCAAATTTATTTTGTGAGTTTATCCAGTTCCAGTCTTTTTCAGTGTTGGATGCATTCACAACCAATAAGTAAGTTACCTCATCTATACGGTAAGTGAGAAAATCATCAACAATGCCTCCTTCATTATTAGGAAAGCATGAGTATTGTACTTTGCCGTCAGTAAGCTTAGAAGCATCGTTTGAGCTTATCCATTGTATAAGGTCAAGTGCTTTCGGACCTTTAACCCATATTTGTCCCATATGAGAAACGTCAAAAACACCAACTCCTTTTCTCACTGTTTCATGTTCAATGAGAAGACCTTCATATTGCACGGGCATATAGAAGCCAGCAAAAGGAACCATCTTAGCGCCAAGCTCTTCGTGGATTTTTGTGAATGCAGTGTATTTCATCTGTATTAAATGTTTTAAATATTTAAGCAAACCTACGCAGTTTTTAGAAAACAATTTCTAAAATTCATTAAAAAATACTGAACATTTTGTTCTTTTATTCCTTATTGAAGATGTAAGCATTATTTTTAGTTAATTGAAAAGAAAATATTAAAGAAGAGGAAAAAAGCATTATATTTGCAACTTCTTAAATAATTCAATCCACTCTCATTATTTCAATCTCGCTTTTAAAGTAGTGCCAGCATAGACTGGAGTGCGATACAGACATACACCTTTTATCCTGATCAATTTCTGATTACAAAACACTAATTAACATTTATGTACGATATCATAGAGCTTAACAACAAGCTTCTCGAGGAGCTAAAAGACATCGCTCGTGGACTAAACATTCCCAAGTATGACGCGATGAAAAAGCAAGATCTGATATATCAAATCCTTGATTATCAGGCGTTAAATCCTTCCAAAGAAATGCTCGATAAAGAAAAAGCAAATAGGGAGAATAAATTTAAGAGACAGAGAATTCCTGACGAAAGATTCAATAAACCACGAACTCCTCAGAATGCAAAACCGGCAAAAGGAGAACCTATAGCTTCTTCCAATCCTGCAGTTAGTCAAGGAAAAAACAATAGTATTGCTAAGGAAGAAGGTAATAAAGATCTTGTTACCAATGAAGCGGCTCAAAAACCCGCTCATAAGAATTTCGAAAACAGGCAGATTCAACAGCCAACTGGCTCTGGTAAATCAGACGATAAAACAATAAGGCCCGATAACAGATCAACAGGGGCTGATAACAGGCCCGCTAAACAAGATGACAGACCTGTTAAATCAGAGGTAAGATCTCAAAAGCCTAAAAGAGGCCGACCTTTAAGAGAAAATAATGATCGCACTCCAAAAGAAGGTATACCTGAAGAAACTAAAGGCATCGAATCACCAAATACTTTCTCAAGAGAACGGAATAACGGACAGGCATCAGAAATACTGGAGTCTTCAAAATCAGATCATATTGATACTGAAGCTCTATTGCTAAGTAATGCCCCCATTGATGAACCTATCATTGATGAACCGATAGTTGAAAAATCTGCTGAATTAACTGGTGAAACACCGACTACAGAATCAGCTCCTTCAACGCTATCAAATGATCAGCCATCAGCACCTGCTGATAAAAACATTGATCCTGAACCATACAGGCCTACAGAAAGATTTAACAGAGATTATCCAAACCCACGACAAAGATTTCCTGAAAGAAATGACAGACCTGAGAGACAGGAAAAGAAAAGGGAAGAGTTTACATGGGAATTTGATGGATTCATTTCGAGTGATGGAGTGCTTGAGATCATGCCCGATGGTTATGGGTTTCTAAGGTCATCTGACTATCACTATCTTAACTCTCCTGACGATGTTTATGTATCACAGTCGCAAATAAAGCTTTTCGGTCTTAAAACAGGCGATACTGTTAGAGGTACTATACGTCCACCGAAGGATGGGGAGAAATATTTTCCACTGATCAAAGTAGAGTTAATCAATGGAAGAACACCAGATGAGGTTAGAGACAGAATTCCTTTTGACTATTTGACTCCTTTATTTCCCGAAAAGAAATTCAAACTCACTGGTCATCCTGGTTCTAATTTATCTACCAGGGTAATTGATTTATTTGCGCCCATTGGAAAAGGCCAGCGGGGACTAATAGTCGCACAACCAAAGACTGGAAAAACTGTGTTGCTTAAGGAAATTGCTAATGCCATTGCTGCTAATCATCCTGAAGCGTACCTAATTGTCCTTCTTATTGATGAAAGACCTGAGGAGGTAACTGATATGGCTCGAAGCGTTAATGCAGAAGTTATAGCTTCGACCTTTGATGAACCGGCTGAGCGTCATGTAAAGATTGCCAACATTGTTTTGGAAAAAGCCAAACGAATGACCGAATGCGGTCATGATGTAGTTATATTGTTAGATTCAATAACAAGGTTGGCTCGTGCCTATAATACTGTATCACCAGCATCTGGTAAAGTCTTATCCGGTGGTGTGGAAGCTAATGCATTACAGAAACCAAAACGTTTCTTTGGAGCTGCACGTCAGATTGAGAACGGAGGTTCACTTACTATCATTGCAACTGCCTTAATTGACACAGGATCAAAAATGGATGAGGTAATCTTTGAGGAGTTCAAAGGAACAGGTAATATGGAACTACAGCTTGACAGGAAGCTCTCTAACAAACGTATTTATCCTGCTATTGATATTGTTGCCTCCAGCACACGACGTGAAGACTTGCTTCTTGATAAAGAAACACTTCAACGTATCTGGATATTAAGGAATCATCTTGCTGATATGAACCCGTTAGAAGCAATGGAATTCTTAAAAGATAAAATGAAATACACTCAAAGTAATGAGGAGTTCCTTATTTCGATGAATGGATAAAATTATTCTTATAAGGAAGAAAGAACATTCCAATGTATCATTCTTCTGTTTAGTTATAATATAATAATTTAAGCAGCCTCCAATAAGGGGGCTGTTTAGTTTTGGAATGATTTACTCTATAAGCATATGGTGTTTCAAGCATCGCTATTTTATCAAGTAGCTTAAAAAGTGATAAAATAAAAACAGTCGCTTAGCTAGCGACTGTTTTATTTGAAACTTTAAAGAAAGCCGAAGCTTTATTCGTATAAAGTCTTATGACAGTCAGAACACATAGCAGTTTTCCATGTATCCCTGATATCAACAGGGTGAACAAATTCCATAGTATTTGTTAATGGTACTTTAGCAGTTTCGTTGGCAAACCCCTGAGCAAGAATACTATGACAGTTTTCGCAGGTTTTTGAAATAACTTCTCCATTTTCTGTCTTATGCCGGTCAGAATGGCACCTGAAACATCCCTGCGATTCAAGATGTCCAATGTGATTTAGATATCTGCTTGCATCAGCCTTCATATATGGGAATACATTTTTATCATACTCGCCCTGAATAGTCTTTATTGCTTTCTGAATCCTTGAAAATTCTTTTAAATAAAGATCAGGATGCTCATCTTTGTAGAATCCAACAATGGTTGTATATATTTCTTTATGAGCGTTTGCCTTTGTTTCATATGGTATTTTCAACGCTTCCATTGCAGCAAACTTGATATAAGGAATATCTGATGGTATTTTCCCTGCAGTTAGTGCAAGATCAATAAAATCAGGCGCTGATTTGTATATATGTGATGGACGGTTATGGCAGTCCATACAATCCATTGATCTTCTCTCAAGTGTATCGATTGCTGCTTCGTCAATAGGATTTTCTTCATCCATATATATTTTAACTTCGCCGGTTTTAACGTTTGTTAATTTAACCCATGGAATAGATTCTCTGTCGTTTGTGCTTGCAACGTATTCAATTTTATAATCCTTATTTATATGCCAGTGAATACCTTCAGCCAAACCATGAGCACTATGTTCCGGACCTATTTTCATTAGTAGGGATATGTCCCATTCTGAATTACTTGAATCGGTGAGGTAGGAGCGTTGTGTCCTAAGTTTCTGAGAATAGAATTTTTCAGGCCAGTGGCATTTCTCGCATGTTTCACTAGCAGGGCGCAAGTTATGAAGTGGTGTTTCAATCGGCCTGGCGTATTTATTGAAAGTTACCGAATATACCTGGTACAATCCTGAAAGTTTTGATTTAACATACCACCCGGCTCCTTCGCCTACATGGCAATCAACACATTTAACCTTTGCGTGAGCTGAATGCTGATATGTAACATATTCAGGTTCCATAACTTCATGGCAAAGTGTACCGCAAAATTCTACTGATTCACTGTAGTGGAAAGCCTGATAACTACCAACTGACGAGATAATAAGTAATATTACTGTAATAACAGAAACTCTGATAAGTGCACTTCTCTGGAACTTCTGATTCAGATCTAATATCGGCCATTTACCGGTTGTTTCAGGAGCAGGATCTTTCTTTCTCCTTTGTATTAACATACCAATAGGTATTAACAAAAGACCCAAAACCATTACCCCGGGTACAATTATGTAAATAAATAATCCCAAATATGCATTGCTCTCTTCTGAAAACAAGGAGAATAGGAATAAAACCAGGATAATTATCAGGCTATTTATTGCAAGAATAAAGCCGGTAATACTTATCCAATTGTAAATTGATTTTGGTAGTTTCATTTTTCGAAGTGGGTGTTATTTAAAATCGAATTGTGTGTAAAATGAAATCAATCTTTATGTAAAATGAGATCATTCTTTATGTAAAATGATATTGAACTCTGTGTGAAGCGCAATCAAACTCGGTGTTAAACGCAATCAAACTCTGTATGAAACGCAATTAAATTCTGTGTTAAGCGCAATCAAACTCTTTGTTAATCGCAATCAAACTCTGTGTTAAAAGCAATAAAATTATGTTTTAATCGCAATCTAACTCTGTGTGAACGAAAATCGTACTGTTTGGGAAAACGTATCTTACTGTAAAGTTAAAAAAAAAGGCGCCTGGTTTAAATCAGGCACCCTTTTTATATTATTTTTAACTATTTTAGTGTACGTACATATTGTACAACTGCCCACCTGTCGTCTTCATCAGCAATTTTCTTTTCAAAGTTTGGCATTTCATCACGGCCAATAATTGATTGGTAATAGATTTCACCCTCTGTTTGAGCCTGGAACTCCTTAGTTGCAAAAGATGGCATTTTTGTTTTCATCATGGCTGCTTTTGGTCCATCACCTAAGCCTTTTGTACCATGGCATGATTTGCAATGTTTGTTGTACATATCCTTACCAACTGAAGTTACAGTAGGGTCAGTTATTTTAACTGTACTTTTCATTGTTTTGTACTTTGCGGGGATTGTCCATGGTCCACCATCTTTCTGAGCAAAAGCCATATTGGCTGCACCAAAAATTATGGCTATTGAAAGAATAGTAATTAGTTTTACTGATTTTCTCATGTTGTTTGAATTTAAAGCAATTTTAGATTTGATTTATAATTTACTGTTGTCAATGACAAAGATAACATTATATCCATTCATTAAATACGCTGAAATTCAAGTCAACAATTGTTTTATTTTACTACTTCTATTGATATAAATCAAACGCTACTTAAAAAGTATTGCAGTTTGTGCTGATTAAAACCATCAATTGCCAGAGGGTAATTTAAGAATTAATGATAATGAGGTGTTCAATAAGCTTATGTTTCTAACGTCAGTTCTAACTCTGGTTGCACTTTCAAAGTCAAAGGAAGCTTTAGAATTCATGAACTGACTGGCAATTGCTATCTGATAGCAAGGCGTAAGATCGTATATTGCCTTAACAGAAGCACCGTAAGCGAAACTAACATCTTTTGATGGTGTGATCTCATAATATGGTGGGCCCATGAAGAAAAAACTTGGCTTATATAATTGATAGGGTGTACTGCTAAAGAAGACTCCTGCACCAAGCTGTCCTTCAAAAAAGAAGGATTTCCACAATGGAATCTGATACAGGGGACCAGCAAGCAAATGAAGAACTTTAAAAGGATCACTTCGAATATAAAGATCCTGAAGAAATGGATCAGCTTTCACCTTCTCATATCCCAAGGATCCTACATCAACAGGTAATAGCTGCACACCGCCCTGAATAAACCCACCTAATTTATTGTTTGTAATAACCTTCAATTCTGCTGATGTAGCAAAACCTGTAAGGGCAAAACTTCCTTTCTGAAGATTAGTTGATGAAAAGTCTAAGATAGGTTTACTAGCTCCACCTTGTAATTCAAAGTGCAAACTGACTGGTTGTGACTGGGAAATATATGCATTAAAAAGCAGGAATATGATAGTTAGGATTAGTTTCATAAGTTAGTATTTTATCGCAAAAATACAAAGTTTGTTAAATGAATCCGTGCAAAAACTTCATAATAAACCTCTTACCAGTAAATTATAGAATTTTGCGGGCAATGACCTTATTTTACAAATACAATAACCTTATTTTACACATAAAATGATCTTGTGCTACCAGGTGCCTTGATCTATAATTACACACCGCTTGATCTACAATTACACACCGATTGATCTACAAATACACCACAACAAAATTTCGTATTATCTTAAAAAGAACAAAAGCCGTTGCAGGAATGCAACGGCTTTCGCTTTTTCGTAATAAATCAATTATTAGAGAGCAGCAATTGTGTTCTCCAATAGAGCTTTAGTATACTTGTAGTTATGAATTCCAAGGCTATAGTCTCTAAGAACTAACTGGAAATTAATAATTCCACCTAACTGTGCATTTGTAAGAGAAAGAGCTGGCAAAGTAGCGTTTAAAGCTTTCTGTTCAGCACTCCATGAATTTGAAGGAGCTGGGTTACGGAAAACGCCATTTGGATTATTCTCAATACCGTGTGGATTGGTAATAGGATCATAAAGGTTTAAATAACCATCATACATGTTGGTTGTGCTTGCTGCCCATAAGTTATGCTCAGTATCAGGATTCCTGCTCATGATATCAACACCATCAATTGTGAGGGCTGCAGCAAGTTCATCTAATTTAGCCTTTATATCACTACGTGGGCCTGTCCAGAAGCTAGCTGATGTAGCATCAACACCATTGTGGCAACCGTCAGCATTACAACCGTTGAAATTACCTCTTGCGAAGAAACTGTGTCCACCTGATGTTCCTTGCATTGGAGCCATATGGCAGTCCTGGCAAGAAGCAATTGATGAGTGGATTGAATTGGTATAAGCAGTTCCTGGGAATTCAACACCACCTGTACCTGTGTAAGTAACAGCCTGAACACCGTAATGAACACCAGTTCTGTAACTTGGCCTTAGTAAGTTAGTTGAACCTGGAGCTGGGTCATAAGCCATTCCTGTAGGATTAGAAGCTAATGCAGCATAGTCAATTACGTTACCGTCAGACATTTTTGTAAGAGGACGTGGTTGATGACATTTGATACAAAGGTTACCCATACCACCGTCAGCAGGTACATCAGCAGTTTTCAAACCACCCCACATAGTAAGGTCAACTGGAGCTACAGTTGCTAATGCTAGATCACCTTCAGTGTATGTTGTGTGAATATCACTATGGCAAGTTCTGCAATCAATTGCTCCAAATAAAGCGTGCGGAGCTGATTCATAATTATTTACATACTTTCCGGTAGCTTCATTGAGAGTAAAAGTTGCAGGAACATTGTTTTCAACAACATCAAGGAATCCTAATGATACGTGGCATGGGTCGCATGCTGCTCTTCCAGCTTCTTCAAATGCTGCACCGCCATAACTGTGCTTTGACATCTGATATTCAACTGCTGCTTTTTCAATACCATCTGGACTGTGGCACTCAATACAGGTAGCTGTTCCATCAAGACCTGCTACTCCATCTACGCCATCTTTACCATCTTTACCAGCTGGTCCTTCTTTAGTACAACCTGTCATGAGACTTCCCGCCATCATGAATCCTGCCGCTAAAATGAATAAAAAACTTTTTCTTTTCATGTGTAATTTTTGTTAAGTGTGTGTAATTGATTAGTTGTGTGTTTCATGATAACCGTCAATCATACTTTTAAAATTAGAAGTAGGAGTATGACCAACAGTGCAAAAATATATGTGTATTATTAAAAAAAGCGAAATGAAAAAACCTAGCACAGCATGGAAAAGGCTTGTTAGGGTAATTCCTCCAAAATGAAATAACCTTGTTACAATAATTTCAGGGAATAACAATGCCCAACCTGTTATGAAAATAAGAGGTAATAGCACATACATCACTGAAATATAGGTTAGTTTCTGAATCGGGTTGAATTTTCGGTTTTTATTGATCTTAAAAGGAGCAGGTTCTCCAACAAACATTCCGTATGAATAATACCGTGCTTGTTTTATAATCTCTTTTCCAAAACCTATTATCCTTTGTCTGTAATACTTCCCATTCCACGTTGTCAAATTTCCAATAATAAAAACAAGATAGAATATTGTAAGTAGAATTCCACTTATGTTATGCATTGAAACAGCCAGGCTAAACGACATTAATGGAGAATCAGCGCTAGCATACTGCATACTTATGCCCGTGAATATTAAAAGGAGGCACAGTATGGCATTTGAAGCGTGCCAAAATCTAACCCAAACTGGATATAAGTAAACTTTATTCTCTGACATCTGCATGATTTTTACGAGTTCTAAAATAGGCATGAATAGCGATTGCAAATAGTGTTAAACCGAATATTACAATACTAGCTATATTGAGATAATAATTCCGGTTAGCGCTAATAAGGTATGCCTCATTCATTATAATGCTATTGTAGAAGCCTCTTTCATCCCTTTGTTGCGACACTTCATGTTTGTATAGAGAGGCCATCAAAATTGAATTAGTAGAATGGCACTCAACACAATTCTTAACTGCTTTATCACCCCCCTGAATAAGGTGTGCTACCATAATACTATCATTTTGTTTAGCATGGCAGTCAATACACCTTACCTTCTTGAAATGCAAAGTTTGATTTGGTAACCAATCGTGTTTACTAATAAGGTTAGGCAACTCATCCTCGCTCAGGTCACTGAATTTTATCTCATTACCATGGCACTGCAAACACATTTCATTATCAGTTGCTACTCTCTCAATAACTGAAATGTTTCTTGACAGCTTATAATAATGGGGATTGTGACAGCTCCAGCAAGTGAATTCTTCACCTAATAACTTTGCATGCACGCTCTCATTGTATTCTTCTTCGATTGTTTCAAATTTGAAACTGGCATAAGCCTCATCACCACCATGACAGTCCATACAAGCGTAATTACTTTCAAACTTCACACTCAGGGGATGAGGAATTATGTCATAATCAGATGAATGACAATCAGTACACTTAAACTTTCCATGAGTACCACTAGCAAATTTCGATGGGTCTACACGTAATTCCCTATACATAGTTAGTTTCACCTCGTCACCTGAGGCTGTGTCACTCAATATAAAGTGTGCACCACCGTGGCAACTCAAACACTTTTGAGTTTCTTCAGAGAGCGGAATCGTAGTTTCATCAGAAAAAGCCGAAGATATCATACCAAACCCCAATAGAACCAGGGTAAGGGCTGAAACTATGAACTGCTTTCCGTTATTGAATCTTTTAACCATTATCAGTGAACTTAAAAAATTATTAGTTTAAATTAAGGAGAGATTTGAACCAGCTCTCCTTAATTCTTAGAATCCCCACAAACGTGTAATATTCATACCAAGGAAAATAGTTCCATCAAAGAAATCATTTTCGTTGAACATCATGTTTTCTTGTGGCAGTATTAATCTTGAAGAACCAAGGTATACATGGAATGCATGTGTGCTTGTTGATACTTCCAATCCGATTGAAATGTTTGGTTTAATATTTTCAATACCTTCATTTACAGTTTCGGTTTGTTCTGATATTGATTGTATCTTCAAAGGGAAATCTCCACCTACAATAATTGAACTCTGAGGTGAGAATTTATATCTACCTGCGAAAGAAATAGCAATTCTATCATGATCAAGAGTGTCAACTATATGTGCATTGTAATGTGTGAATGAAGGAGCAATCTGGAATGAGATATTGTCATTAAATCTCCTTGCAAATATTACCTGGCTAAAATATGATAACCTGTTTGCGAATTTATAATCAGGTCCCCATTTGGTTTCAGCCATAGCATCAATACCAATCACTTCATATAATGTAATAGTAAGAGGTATAGAATTTGAGCGGGTTTGCTGCAATATATTGAATTTTGCCTGAATATCCTGCATCTTATGATTATTGGAAGATCCAATTCCAATCAGGAGGTTATCAAGTAAACTAAAATTAAAACCCAAACGAATGGTAGAAGGAGCCATTATTCCGTATACATCTGATATTCCGTTGTCAATGGTTCCAAATCTGTGTTGGATTACCATTTCAAGAGTTTTGGAAGGTTGAATGGTAGAAGTGGCATTATCAAATATCAACCCACTTTCAAAAGCTGGGCGAGCAGGACGTTCTTTCTGTGGTGCTTCAGCAATTGAATCGTTCTCCTGGGCTTTAACATTACCTGTGATAAGTAATGAGGCCAATAATATGACAACTATGCTTTGTAACCTGTATATTTTTTTCATTGTATCAGTGTTTTTAGTACAAATTAATTATTTTTAGCTCCCTGACTTATCCAGTCAAATACAGCCTGAGCCTGAGCAGCTGTTGAGAATTGTGCCATGCTTCCGGTTGCCATTTTCTTATACAGAATGCTATTAGCCGGATTAGCTGTATCAACCTGGTTCAATTCCATTAAACTGTTATAAGCATTAGCTGGTGTAAGATCTGGTGGAACAGCACCTGTAGCATGACAACTACTGGAGTTGCAACTGCTTACGAAAATGGGAATAATTTCAGTTGAAAACTTCACTTCTACTTCAGAAGGAACTGGTTCAGGAAACTCAGCATATTCGTACTCGCATGCTGATACTAAGGTCATTAGGATTACTCCTGCAAAAGCCATTCTTGCTGCTTTTTTACAATTAGATAGTTTCATCATTGGGTTATTTTTTGTTGATCAAAGAAAGTAATTATATAGTTAGGTGTATGTAACTGAAAATTGATATTTTTGTAGTCTATTATAGACAAATAGCATTAAGGCCATTGATTTATGTCAATGGTAAAGTTAATTTGAAACAACATGAAGGTAATTTCCACTCATTGTATCTCTTGCAAAAACAGATCCGACATTTTTTTCGGACTAAATGATACTGAACTCAATAAAGTAAATGATTCGCGGGTAGCAATGCACTACTCGCAGGGCGAGATCATTTTTAAGCAAGGCTCTCCTTGTCATGACTTTGTATGTGTGACATCAGGTTTGGTGAAATGCTTTGTGGAGGGTGAGGATGATAAGAAAATCATCATAGGTTTCGTGAGGCCGGTAGAATATATTTTTGCACCTGGAGCATATATTGATAAAAGACACCATTTCACCGCTATTGCCTGTGAGGAAACTACCGTATGTTTGGTTGCAACTGATGTATTTCAGGAATTAGTTAAAAGCAATCATGAGTTTGCCAATGAATTCATTGCAAAAATTAGCAATCAAACAATTGATCTGTGCAGGCAGTTAACCAACCTAACCCACAAACAAATTCCTGGTCGTGTTGCTGAAACCTTGCTAAGGTTATCGCAGGTCGTCTATAAGAAAAATCCTTTCACTTCTTGTCTCTCTCGGCAAGATATGGCTGATATGTGCGGTATGACTAAAGAAAGCGTTGTAAGAGCTTTGAAAACTTTCAAGGATGAAGGAATTATTACAGTTGATGGCAACCAAATACATCTGCTGAATATACCTATGCTTGAGACTATCAGCAAAATAGGATAATATTGTTTACAGAGGACTAATACTCTACTGAATTTAGTTGCTAATCAAACGCAACAATATTATTTTTTATTTCCATATAGTTTGCCGATCGAAAGCTTTTAAACTTAGCTTTTGCGCGCAATTACTTTGAGTGCTTTTTCTACAATATTTTCAGCTGAAAGACCATATTTTTCCATAAGCTGTTCAGGAGTTCCACTTTCGCCAAATTTGTCCATAACAGCAACCATTTCAAGAGGTGCCGGGGTATTAAGTGAAAGTACCTGGCTTATACTGTCACCTAATCCACCATTAATCTGATGTTCCTCAGCTGTAACAACACATTTTGTTTTACTAACTGAATTCAGAATTGCTTCAACATCCAGGGGTTTTATTGTATGGATATTTATTATATCAGCTTCTATCCCTTGTTCTGCTAATATTTCACCGGCGCGAATAGCCTCCCAAACCAAATGACCGGTAGCAAATATTGAAACATCACTGCCTTCATTTAAAACAATTGCTTTACCTATCTCAAAGGGAAAATCTTCAGGCGTGAAATTAGGTACTTTAGGGCGACCGAAACGCAGGTAAACCGGACCTTCATACTCAGCAATTGCAAGTGTTGCAAGTCTGGTTTGATTATAGTCGCATGGATTAATTACTACCATATTAGGTAACATTTTCATCATGCCAGTATCTTCAAGTATCTGATGTGTAGCTCCATCTTCGCCCAAGGTGAGCCCGGCATGTGAGGCACATATCTTAACATTCTTATTACTATAAGCTATTGATTGCCTTATCTGGTCATAAACGCGGCCAGTTGAGAAATTAGCAAAAGTTCCTGTAAATGGAATTTTCCCTCCAATTGCCAACCCTGCAGCAATCCCCATCATGTTTGCTTCAGCTATACCAGTTTGGAAAAATCTCTCAGGAAATTCTTTTTCAAAAGCATCCATTTTAAGTGAACCGGTTAAGTCAGCACATAAGGCTACAACTAACGGGTTACTTCTTCCAAGTTCAAGTAAAGCCTGTCCAAATCCTGAACGTGTATCTTTTTTATCCTTAAATTTATACTCTTTCATACTTAGTGTTCTGGTGATAAAAATATGTTAATGCTTTTACTGAATCAGTAAGCAAATAAATTCACATTTGTTGTCCCACCCGGGAATATAGAAAAGTCATAATCAAGGGTGTATATCGACTTATCAGTCTGCGTTGATCGGAATACAACTTTATAATTACCGGGTTGAAGTACAAGGTTCTCATTTAATTGGTTTTCTCTAAGATCATAAACCCATTCAAGAACTCCATCATTAATTACATAAAGGCTACCAAAGCCTTTTACACTTTTTTTTATAACAGCTATACCAGGTAAGGGAATGTCAACTGCTGTGATCTTACTCTGCCTGATTACAACGTCATTCATATACAGTCTGGGTAATGTTAAAATCTCCAGGTCATAAGAACCACAGAGGTATTTTTTAATATCGCCGAAGCTTTGCACATTTAATGTTTCCGAATTGCCTTTCTGCCTGATGATTGCTTGCAGATTCTTAACTATTCTTTCATTATTTCCTATCCGAAGATTAAGAAAGCCTTGGGGCGCAGGAACCGCAACTGTGACATGCCGGCCAGTTTCAAGAGTAACACTGTCAATTCTTACCCGGGGCACTGTATTTACAATAATATCGTATGTAACTTCTGAATCAATAAGTAATGTATCAGGAATTCCGTGTGTATTTAAAGTATGCATCAGATTGTACTTTATTTTGCCTGATGATCTATCAAGGAATGTCATGTTAACATTTGTTTCAAGGGGTTTGCCTTCTATATCAAGAAGATTAACCTGTAAAGTAGTAGCACTTAATGCGTGAGAAATAACAGTATGTAATGCTTTTTGGAAAAGCGTTTCACTGCTTGCATCATAATATGTTCCAACACAGTTAAATGCTTCCTTGAAATCCTTGCCTATCCCAATAATGAAAGGTTTCATTACCACTTTTCTTTTTTGAAGTGCAATAGAAACCTCACATGGGTCACCACCACATTCTTCAATTCCATCAGTAATAAGGATTACAATATTCCTGCAATCACTGCATTCTGGAAAATCATCAGCCGTTTGCGACAAAGCATATGCCAATGGAGTGGTACCTTTTGGCACAATTCCCTGGATTTTATTCTTAACTAAATTGAAGTTGTTGGGGCCAAATGGTACTTCAAGTTTGGTGTCATTACAATCGGCCGGAGGATAAGGCTTTTGATGACCATATACACGTAAAGCTACCTGTAGGTTATCAAAAGTTGCTAAGCTATCAAGTAATGTACCCATAAGCCTTTTGGCTATATTAATCTTTACATCACTCTGCCAACGACCGTACATACTTTGCGATCCGTCGAAAACAAATAGTATTCTGGTAAGAACATCATCCTTCTCTAATTGAGGTCTGCTCTGCCCAATACTGAGCAAAGGAAGAAAGAGAGATAACAAGATGATTATTTTTTTCAAAACCTGAAAATTAGATCTGTTAATAATCTGACAATGTAACAGGTAGTTGGTTAAGGGCATTTAACAACTGTTCATCATTTGGTGCAATTCCATGCCAATGATATTTACCTTTCATAAAGTCAACGCCATAGCCCATATCTGTATACATAATTATAACTACCGGTCGTGCCTTGTAACATTTTTGTTTTGCGAGTTGCAGGCCGCTTATAACAGCTTGCATATCATTACCTGCCATCTCAATAACTTCCCATCCAAATGCTTCCCACTTTGCTCTTAAATTTCCCAGAGGCATCACTTTATCAGTGGGCCCATCAATTTGCTGGCCATTGTGATCAATTGTAGCAATAAGGTTATCTATTTTATGAGCAGCTGCAAACATTGCGGCTTCCCATATCTGACCTTCATTTAGCTCGCCATCACCATGTAATGAATATACCAGTGTTTTGTCAACATCGAGTCTCTTGGCCATCGCTGCACCTATTGCAACTGATAGTCCCTGTCCTAACGAGCCACTTGCTACTCTTATACCAGGTAAACCTTCAGCCGTAGCTGGATGACCCTGCAGGCGACTGTTTATTTTCCTGAATGTGGCTAATTCTTCAACCGGGAAATAGCCTCTACGTGCTAAAACACTGTACCATAATGCTGATAAATGTCCATTGCTTAGAAAAAACATATCCTCACCCTTACCTTCCATCGTAAAAGCATCAGGATTGTGTTTCATTAAATCGAAGTACAGTGCTACCATGAACTCAGTACAACCTAATGCTCCACCAGGATGACCAGATTGAGCTGAATGAACCATGCGTAAGATATCTCTTCTTACCTGTGTGGCAATGTTTTCCAGATTAGCCAAATTATGCATAAACTATTTTTTCAGCAAATTTATATCTTTTTTGCTGCCATTCCCGTTTTGTTAATTAAAATCGGATAGTGTTGAAAAGATTCCTATTACCTTTGACGGTCAGATGAATGATCTGATACTGTATCATTTATTCTCAAATTTTTGCAGCGAACCAACATATTTTTTGTTCTCAAACTGCATCGATAAATTAATTAGAAATAACCATTTTGAATTCTGTTTACATGCTTGCACTGCCATATATAATCAAAATTCTCAGTTTTGCACTTGTTTTTATAATTTGTCTTCCATCTCTTCAATCTCAAACACTTCAGAAGGAACAATGGGTTGACTCAGTGTTTAACACATTATCAGAAAATGAGCGAATTGCGCAGTTGCTGATGATACGAGGATACTCAAATCGCGACTCGGCTTATAACAGTGAAATAACCCGTCTTATAAGTGAATTAAAGATAGGTGGTGTTTGTTTCTTCCAGGGAGGTCCGGTTCGACAAGCTATCTTAACAAACAACATTCAGCAAAAAAGCAGTGTGCCTGTTTATGTTGCCATTGACGGAGAGTGGGGCCTAGGAATGAGGCTTGATAGTGTTATTTCATTTCCTAAGCAAATGACTTTGGGAGCAATTAGAAATGACCAATATATATATGACATGGGACTTGAAGTTGGCAGGCAATTGTTACGGTTGGGCATCCATATGAACTTTGCTCCTGTAGTAGATATTAACAGCAATCAATTTAATCCTGTAATTAATGCCAGGTCATTTGGAGAAGATCGTCAGAGAGTTGCTGAGAAATCTTATTTCTATATGAAAGGCATGCAGGATCAAGGCCTTATAGCTGTAGCGAAGCATTTCCCAGGTCATGGTGATACTGACATTGATTCACATTACAGCTTGCCAATTATTGATAAAACAAAAGCTCAGATTGATTCAATCGAGCTATACCCATTCAGGTATCTGATTGACCGGGGCATAAAAGGTATAATGGTTTCCCACCTTCGAATACCGCAATTAGATACAGCCTCCAATTCAATTGCCACGCTCTCTGAACCTATATTAAAGGGTTTGCTAAGACAGAAAATGGGTTTTGAAGGGATCATAATTACTGATGGCATGGATATGAAAGGGCTGGTTGATTTCTCTGACATAGGAAGGGTAGAAGCTGATGCCTTGAAAGCAGGAAATGATATCCTTCTTCTGCCTGTGGATGCCCAAAATGCAATCTTTAACATCTGCAATGCAATTGACGCGGGATATATCTCACAAGAATTAATTGATGAGAAGTGTAAGCGCGTACTTACATGGAAATACGAATCTGGTCTCGCCAAAAAGAATGTAATAGAGATTGATGGATTAATGGAGGATCTTAGCCTTATTAACTCCCGTTTGATTGCTTTACAGTCAAATTCACGAGCTATTACCCTTCTTAAGAACCCACATAACCAAATACCGGTTAAAAACCTGAACTCACTTACAATAGCAAGCCTTGTTATTGGCGATACAGCAATTACACCATTTCAGCATATGCTATCAAAATATGCTAACATTACGCATTTCAATCTTCCTAAAGAAGCAACAAAGGCACAATTTGACTCTATCAGGAACCTCCTTCAACCATTCAATTTAGTTATTGCCGGATTCTTAAGATCAAGTGACCTTCCAGCAAAAAGGTTTAATATTACTGCAACTGCTGCCAACTTCATTGATTCATTGGCGGTTGCGAAAAATACAATCCTAAACCTATTCGCAAGTCCTTATTCGCTGTCTTTCTTTAACAAAACCGATTTGCTTGAAGGACTAATAGTTTCCTATCAGGACAATATTGTTATGCAGGAAATTACTGCCCAGGCTATTTTTGGGGGAAGAAATATCGATGGTTTACTACCTGTATCGGCAAATTCAATGTTCAAGTCGGGAGATGGCTTGTTACAAGACGAAGTGATCAGGGTGTCTTTTGGTATGCCTGAAGAAAAAATGATTGCTTCCAATGATTTATTTAAGATCGATTCATTGGTATATGATGCTATGGATCAGAATGCATTTCCTGGCGCTCAGATTGTTATAATTAAGGGTAATACAGTGATCTTTAACAAAGCATATGGTGCCCTTACTTATAAAAGCTTTGAGCCTCTTAAGACTGATGATATTTTTGACCTTGCCTCTTTAACGAAGGTACTGGGTACTACTTTGATGGCAATGAAACTAACTGATGATAAAATTATCAATCCCGATAGAAAGCTAAGCCACTATAATAACAAACTTAAAAAGTCAAATAAAAAAGATTTTAGCATCAGGGAAATTATGGCTCACGAAGCCAGATTACAGTCATTTATACCATTCCACACCGGTTTTAATACTGATACTATAAAGCCACTAAATTATCTACTGGCCAGACATTATAGCATTGATTATCACCATAGAATTGCCGACCGCCTTTATGGAAGAGAAGACCTCCCGGAGATTATCATAGATTCAATAATTAATTCTGACCTGCTGGTGAAAAAAGGCTACCGCTATAGTGACCTGGGCTTCATTTTGATGGCAGAGACATTTGAGGAGTTGGTTGACCAACCATTTAGCCACTACTTAAATGTAAATTTCTATAGTAAAATGGGCTTGCCAACCCTTGGCTTCAATCCTCGCGACAGATTTAGCATTGATAGGATTGCACCCACTGAACTTGATCGTACTTTCAGGAGACAACTTGTTCATGGTGATGTTCACGATCAAACTGCAGCACTACTGGGTGGTGTAGCTGGTAACGCAGGTCTGTTTTCCAGCGCACTTGATGTTGCTATTCTAATGCAAATGGTGTTACAAAATGGTAAGTATGGTGGTGAGCGATATATAGATTCCGCAACAGTAGCAGACTTTACTGATTATCAGTTTCCGGGCAGAGGAAACAGAAGGGGAGCAGGTTTTGATAAACCGCCATTAAACCCTGAAGATCCAAGTCCAACATGTAAGTCAGCCCCTCCATCAAGTTATGGCCATAGTGGGTTTACTGGTACATATATGTGGGTGGACCCAGAAGAAGAATTGGTATATGTATTTTTGAGTAACAGGATAAATCCTGATGCAGAAAACTCAAAGATAACTAAGCTCAATGTTCGCACAAACATCCAGGAAGTTATTTACGAGGCCATAAATAAATGTCGTAAGCCAAGGACATCTGAAATGGCTATAGGTAAGTAATACTTCAACTCTTTTCTTTTTACCTTCTTTTTTAATAACACCGGGCTTTATTTTTAATCAAGCCTGGTGTTTCATTTCGCATTCATGCGAGCGAATTAATATTCTTGCTATACTCGAACCATGGCTATCTCAAAACTATGTCAAAAGCATGTCAAAAATACCTTATATCTATCATTAACATAGAGATGAGATAGAGATGAGATAGACATGAGATAGAGATGACATAGAGATGATGGTAATAAAGCTGTTATCAAGTAATTATTTAGATTATCGGGATATTTCAATAATCATGTCATCAGTTGATTTTGGTGAACCCCGGCCATCTCTGTTGCTCGTAGCTATAAATACTCTTCCATCGCTTGAAACACATACATCTCTTAGCCTGCCAAGATCATTGTCATAAAAGGTTGTTGAATTTTTTATGTTCATTCCCTGTTCATCCAGATGCAGGATTATCAACTTACCAGCTTTTAATGAAGTTACGATCAGTGAATTGTTCCATTCAGGAATAGCATCATTTAGATAGTAGGCAATTCCAGCCAGTGCAAGCGTAGGGGTATACACCTGAATAGGTTCCCGTACATTATGACTGTTGCAGAAATCTGTTTCGGATGGGTTGTCACACATGCCCTTAACATTTGGCCAGCCGTAGTTTCTGCCTACTTCAAGAATATTAATCTCATCATCTGATTCTGGGCCATGTTCTGAACTATAAAGTACACCTGCGGGCGAAAAGTCCAGACCTTGTGAATTCCTTAAACCTGATGCCCAAACATAGCTACCATGAACCGGATTGTCATTAGGTACACTCCCATCAGGATTTATCCTAAGTAATTTACCGTTCAAGGATGCCTGATTCTGTGGTAGGCTGATGTTTCCGGCATCTCCGGTAGTCATATATAACTTGCCATCAGGACCAAACTTGAGCCTTGAACCTATGTGATAGTTGTTGCCTGCTATATTGTCAATTAATATCTCCTCATTTAATAGACGATCGTGCTGATAGGTGTACTTTGTGAGGCGCTCAACAATTGATGATGATTGTGTGTATGTGTATACAAGGTAAACCCATGGAGTGGAAGGGAAATCAGGATGTAGAGCCATACCGAGTAAACCTGACTCGCCTTCCTCAGTAACTTGTATTGCAAGGAGCTCCTTTATTTCTTTAGTCTCAGGGTTGATTTTTAAAACTCTTCCACCCCTCTCTGTAACCCAAAGTTCGTTTTCCGGCGACCAAAGCACCTCCCAGGGAACATCTAGCCCTTTGGCTACAATAGTAGTATCAAGTTTGACATCTGGGTAGCTGTTCTGACTATCGTTTTGATCTTTGCAGCCTATAACTACCAGCGCCAGTACAATATGGAGTGTGGCATAGATTTTATTCAATGTTCAGGATTTTATTGCTGTGTTATTACTTTAGTTTGTAGGCAACTACAGTATTATTGAAAAAAGTTGGTACATAAAGTATTCGGTCGTAAGGATCAAATTCAATGTCTGCCGCATTAATTTCCTTTGGAGTAGTATCAAGGAGAAGCAGTTTTGGCTGTCCTTGCTGTATCAAATGTATTTTTCCTGACCAGTCGGAGATTAAATAAGTACTATCGCCAACCCCTTCAATTCCATCAATAGCGCCAGTACTATCAATATAAGTAATCATTGTCTTTGTATTCAGATCGAGTGCTGCAACCCTATTATCCTGTCCGCAGAGCAACCGGCCAGTTTCATAAAATAAACCATTTGTTGGCCCTGAATCAGACTGGTAGAGAATATCCATAACACCATTGAATATTTCAAAAAGATAATTCCCTTGGCTGTCAGAAATGAATACCCTTCCATCGGCTCCAATAGCAATGTCGTTAAGGTTTACAGCTTTTGGATGCTTATACCTCTGAGTAATTTTTGCTGAGGTAACATCAATTTCAACAACTTCATCAATATTGGTGACGTACAATTTACCTTGTAGCAGTCCCATTCCTTTTGGAGCACTTAACTCTTCAACCCAGTCATAGTTGAGGATTTCACCGTCAGCCTTATGCCTGGTAATAAAACCATTATTATCTTTTTCCCAGGGCTCCTCATTAATATTTGAGATGTAGATCAACTTTTCACTTGGATCATACAACACAGATTCAGGTGTGCGTAAACCGGGTTTAGTTTCCCAAAGTTTTTCTAATCTGTCGTTTTTATATACTTCCTGGGCAGTAACGCTTAACACAAAATGTGCAGCTAATACCGTAAATGTTATGATAACGAGTTTCATAAGGTATATTATTTGATTATCAAACAACTAACACTATAATATATTAGAAAGTTTGGAATAGGTATTTAAGTCGTGGCATTTGCAACAACCAGGACTACCAAATAATTTTTCTTGAAATAAATGCTATACGATATTGAAAAAGCTTATCTTTGCACCTCTTAATGCGGATATGGCGTAATTGGTAGCCGCGCCAGACTTAGGATCTGGTGCCGAGAGGCGTAGGAGTTCGAGTCTCCTTATCCGCACTTCATTTTTTCAGCTTGTCTTTAAAGACTTGCTTTACCTTATCTATTTTTGGTTGGATTACAAAAGCACAGTATGGTGCTTTTTTATTGTTATTATAATAGTTAACATGATAGTCCTCAGCAGGGTAAAAAGCTTCTAATTCACTGATTTCCGTTACTATTGGATTTTCATAAGCACCTGATTGATTCAGCTTTGTCTTGTATTGCTCGGCTATTTCTTTTTGTTTTTTATCATGGAAAAAAATTACTGACCTATATTGAGTACCTACATCGGCGCCCTGTCGGTTAAGTGTGGTAGGGTCATGGGACACCCAGAACACTTCTAACAATTCATCGAAACTGATTATTGAAGGATCATATTCAATACGTGTAACTTCTGCATGACCTGTTGCGCCTGAACTAACCTGCTCATAAGTTGGATTTTCCCTTTTGCCACCTGAATAGCCTGGCATTACCTTCTTTACACCTTCAAGTTGTTGAAAAATGGCTTCAGTACACCAAAAGCATCCTGAACCAAAAGTGGCAAACTCGGAATTTGAAATATTCATAGGTCTGTTTTTAGGTGATTGCGCAGTACCTAAAATGCTAAATATCAGCATTGTGAGCAGCGTAAATAATAGCGTTTTCTTATTCATCTTCGTCAATAAACATAATACCCTCTTACATGTTCATTTAATTCTCAACAGTAATGAATAGTCCCAAATCACAAGATTGAGTTTACCTTAAATTGCTAATTTCATGATCTGAGGCATAAATTACATGAAGAATTCAGCGGATGTTTACATAAGATAATTCAAAATTACCTAACAAATAAGCACTCCGACAGTTAATTTAGTAACTTCGTTTCCGTTTTATTATTTACACTATGAAGTATTTCATGCAATGCTGTTTAGTTGCTCTTGTATTGATTTCAGTTTCCATTAATACTTTTGCACAACTTAGTGCTGGTGGAACCCCTCCGGGCTTTACGTCTGATGTATCAAGAGAATTGATTGAAAAAATTTCATTCAAACAACCTGATTATGAGCTGTTGCGTCAACAGGATGATTCAGTCAGCTCATTGGGTGTGCCTGAAAGAATGGGTGTAACGCTACCAGCTGAAATTACCATTAACAATGCAGGCAGTTGGTCCCAAATAAATGATGACCAGAGGATTTGGAGATTAAATGTTGAGGTAAGCGGAGCGGTTGGCCTCGCTTTCTATTTCACTGATTTTTACATGGCTCCGGGCGATCAGCTTTATGTTTATTCAGCAGATAGAAGTTTCCTGATAGGGGCATTTACTGATAAGAACAACAGGGAAAATGGGTTATTTGCTACTGAAGTTGTTAAAGGTGATTCAGTGATAATTGAGTATGTTCAACTGATTAACAACCCTGAAGAAAGTAAATTTGTAATTTCGGAGGTCTTGGTGGTTTATACGCCAATGCCTTTTTACAATTCTAATCTGAATACACTTGATAATCTGGATCGGAAAAGTATGTTGGAAATTAGTGGTGATTCAGGTGATTGTGAAGTGAATGTTAAATGTGAGGAAGGCGATAATTGGCGGGATCAAATAAACGGTGTTGTTAGAATAATGGCTAAAAATGGGTCGACTGCATTTTGGTGCACCGGATCAATAATGAATAATACCTCACTTGATTTTACATCTTACCTATTGACAGCCGATCATTGCGCACTGTCAAACGGAGTATATGCCAAACCCAGTGATTTGGCACAGTGGATTTTTTATTTTAATCTTGAATCAAAGTCCTGTACCGATGATACACCGGTTGCTTCAAAAAGCCTGACGGGTGCTATTAAAGTAGCCAGCAGCTCATCAGTAGGAAATGACGGGAGTGATTTTTTCCTTCTTCGGTTGGAGGATGTTATTCCGAATAGTTACGAACCTTTTTACCATGGATGGAATGCGCAAAATGGACTGAGTTCATCAGGTGTAAGCATACACCATCCTGCAGGTGATGTTAAAAAGATCAGTACTTACGTTACTGAGCTTGAATTATCGCAATGGGGGAATACTCCTGAAACCCATTTTATAGTAAGCTGGAGTGAAACGCCAAATGGTTTTGGAGTTACTGAAGGAGGATCATCCGGTTCGCCTCTTTTTAATTCTTCAAGGCAAATTATAGGTCAACTAACTGGTGGAGAGTCTGATTGTGAAAATACCAGTGGACGAGATCATTATGGTCGTTTTTATCATTCATGGGATAAAAATGGGACAGCTGACTCATTAAGGTTGAAACCATGGCTTGACCCGCTAAACTCGGGACTCAGGGTTCTGAATGGTTCTTACAACACCCGTGTTGCTATTGCGCAATTTGCAGCTGATGAAAATGTTGTAAGAGTGGGATCGCGGGTAAATTTTACTGACCTCAGTAGTAATGACCCTGATACATGGCAATGGATATTTGAAGGAGGGAATCCTGCTACATCAAACGTTCGTAATCCGGAGGCAGTATATTATGAAAGACTTGGTTCGTATGATGTTACGCTAATTGTTACAAATGAATATGGTGAGGATAGTGTTGTACTCAGTAATTACATCAGAGTTGTTCCTGCAATTTACCCTAACCCTACACGTAATATCATGCACCTACTCGTTGGAGCTGAAGAGTACGAGCATTTAATTACCATTACCAACTCACTTGGAAAGAGACTAATGCAATTTATAATTCCTGCAGGTGAATCAACTTCAGAATTCTCGTTTTCAGGCTATCCGGCAGGACTATACGTAATAGGTATTAAAACCCAAGGGCAAGATGAAGAATTCCATAAGCTGATATATTCACCCTTGTAATTAATGATGTTGCAGAGTTTCATTCATAATATCCCTGAACAGATCCTTTAGCGAAATACCCATAGCGGAAGCCTGTTTAGGTACTATACTCGCTTCTGATAAACCAGGGATTGTATTTACTTCAAGAAAGTAAAATTCTCTCTTGTTTCCATTCTGATCAGGAGTTAGGATAAAGTCGAATCTTACAATTCCCCTGCAATTCAGTTTGCGGTACAATACTAATGACATCTCTTTGCATTCCTTCGAAAGATCATCGTTTATGCGTGCAGGAGTTATTTCATCAGAGTAGCCTTGTGTATATTTTGCCTGGTAATCAAAGAATTCGTTGGCTGATACAATTTCTGTTAGCGGTAAAACCACTGGTTTTTGATCTTTCTCATAAATACCACAGGTTATCTCCACTCCTGCAATAAACTCCTGAACCAGAACTTCATCATCTTCAGCAAAAGCAATGTCAATTGCTGGCTGAAGTTCCTGAATTGTACGAACTTTTGTAACTCCAACACTTGAACCATTTGAGTTAGGCTTAACAAAACAAGGCAAACCGGTGTATTGGACAATATAATCCAGGTTTATTTTATCCCTCCGGTGAAGATATATTGTTTTGGCAACCTTTACGCCCCATCCACTCACCAGCTCATTTGACAAATACTTGTTGAATGTTACAGCTGATGTAGTGCGCCCACATGTGTTATATGGAATGTTCATCAGGTCAAGATAACCTTGTAATTTCCCATCTTCACCGGGGGTACCATGAATTCCAATGAAAGCCCCATCAAACCTGATCTTTTGATCTTTTATTGTCAAGCTAAAGTCATTCTTGTCAACTTCAACGGCTGAACTACCGTCGAGGTATAACCATCTATCAGCTGTAATATTAATTTGATAGATGTTGAAGAGAGCACTGTCAAGATGTGCAGCAATTACTCTGCCGCTGCTTACTGATACTTCATATTCTTTGGAGAAGCCCCCTGTTAGCAAGGCAATATTTTTTTTGATCATACAATGTTCAGTTTACATTGCAAAAGTAAGAGAAAAGCGTCAATTCAGGTAGTCATTCTGCCCTCTAAAAATACTTATATTTGCAACCTGACAATAATATTATGCTTAATTGGTTTATTGTTAGAACTGTAATACTTACACAGTTTAACATTGCTTTATAGATAGGATCCTGCAACATTTTTGACATGAATTTCATTGATTTTTTACGAACTAAGCTGTTTGTTCGGCATTTCATTCTTGCTGTTGTTATTTCAGCCATCATAATCTCAGTTATTCTAGGCATGTTGAAATGGTATACCCATCATGGTGAGGCTTATAAAGTGCCTTCTCTTGTGGGATTGACACCTGCCCAGATCTATCAGTTGACAACAATTGATAATTTTGAGGTACTGGTAATTGATTCGGTATTTGATTCACGTCAGCCAAAAGGTACCGTGCTCATACAGGAACCGGTACCAGGTTCTTTTGTTAAGAAAGACAGGAAGATATACCTTACTACAGTAGCAGTTCTTCCTGAGCAGGTTACAATGCCAAATTTAGTTGACCTTACCCTCAGGCAGGCAAAATCAACAATAGAAACCTATGGGCTGCGTTTAGGTAAGGTAGATTACGTTCCCGATCTGGCTGTTAATGCTGTTCTCGGACAGTATTACAAAGGAAAGGAGATACAGCCGGGTCAAGGACTATTAAAAGGGTCGGTTATTGATCTTAAAGTAGGCGAAGAACGTGGTTCAGGCAGGTTCCCTGTACCATTTCTTATCGGTAAAACAAGAGAAGAAGCTGAAGCTTTGTTAAATAGATATTATTTTATAATTGGTGACGAAACATTCGAGGAAGGTGCTATACCGGAAACAGCTAAAGTGTATTCTCAATCACCCGATGCAAATGACAAACAACTATATAATGCCGGGCAGCCTGTCAATCTTACATACCGTGATCCTGAGAAATTTGACTTCAATGATTATATTGAGAGTATGGAAGACGAGAATTCAAACGAGCAAATGAGTGAATAAGGGGAGTAGTAAAAATTTTGATAGAGGGAGAATAAGAAGAAATTCTGTGATTAAAAGAATGAAACATTGTTAAATAATAAGACACGAAAAATTATAAGATGAGAATTTCGATATTCACATTGATCTTTTCAATGCTTTTTATTTGGGTTTCTGCCCAGGAAAGGCTTTCAGGGTTGGTTGTAAACCCGGGGGTTAAAAACAGTCAACACATGCAGAAGAAATTTAAATCCACTCAGCAAGTATTGACATTGCCTTTTTTTGATGACTTTAGTGATAATGATGGTATGTTTCCAAAGGAGAGTCACTGGATAGATAATTACGTGTTTATAAATAATAACTATGCAGTTAATCCACCTACTGTTGGTGTTGCCACATTTGATGCAATTGACAATTTTGGAGGGATATACCAACAGGCTAGTCCATTTCCTTTTGGGGCTGACACATTAACATCAGTTGAAATCAGGCTTGATACTACTTTTACAACAACAACTCCCCGAAAAATTAATATATCGGATTCTCTGTATTTCAGCTTTTATTATCAGCCGCAAGGCTTGGGCAATACCCCTGCAGCCGGCGATTCTCTTGTGCTTGAATTTCTTTCCCCTGATGAAGATCGCACTGTAATAATTCCTGCAGATACCGTTGTGACAGGCACTGATACTTTATATTATCCCGCTGATACGATTATTTACGAAACATGGATCAGAGTGTGGAGTTCAAGCGGACAAACACTTAGCTCTTTTTATGATAATGGAAATAATTGGTTTAAGCAGGTTTTGATTCCGGTTAGAGATAGTGCCAGATTTTATAAGCCTGACTTTAGATTTAGATTTAGGAACTATGCCAGTTTAGCAGATGGAACATTACCTGATTGGCAAAGTAATGGTGATCAGTGGAATATAGATTATATCTATCTGAATATTGACAGGGGCGTAAATGATAAAACTCATCCTGATGTTGCTTTTGCTTCTGAAGCCCCTAACATGCTTAGCAGGTACACCTCAATGCCATACGATCAATACAGGAAGCAGTTTGTTACTGAAATGGCCAAAAACGTAAGTTTGAACATTACTAATTTAGGCTCAATAAGTTACAATGCAGCATATAGATATGAAGTAACTGATAATTCAAATCGTTTAATTCATACGTATTCAGGAGGAAATTACTTTGTACCTCCATACTCAACGAGCGGCTACGTTACTGAGCCTAAATTTGCTAATCCGCCTGTTGATTTTCAGTACCCGATAAATGAAACGGGTGCGGTTTCTTTTACAGTAACTCATATCCTTAATACGGAAGCAAATCTGGGCAGGCGAAGTAACGATACTATACAGTTCAGGCAAATATTCAGCAATTACCTCGCTTATGATGACGGTACAGCAGAAGCTGGTTATGGCATCACTCCAGCAGGGGCAGAAGTTGCCTACAGATTCAAGTTAAATAAAAATGATTCTCTCTTTGGTGTTAATATGTTCTTCAATCAAACCTTAGCACAGGGAAATGTAAATAGTTTTTATCTGAATGTATGGAATGATTATTTTGGAGAGCCTGGTGACCTAATATATTCAAGATTCGGATACCAGCCTGTGATGGAAGACAGCTTGAACAAGTTCTTTTACTATGAGCTTGATAGTGCCATTTTTATTGAGCCAGGGCGATTCCCGGGTCTCACTTTTTATGTTGGATGGACTCAAGCAAATGACAATGTCCTAAATCTGGGATATGACAAAAATAAAGATGCTTCTGCTAATATATTATTCCGTACCACTAATAACTGGAGCACAAGTTTATATAAAGGTGCATTAATGATCAGACCTGTAATAGGCCAGGAAAGCGTTTTGTCACTTCCTGAAAAGTCAATAATTAAGCAGTTTGTTATATATCCTAACCCTACCAGAGGTGCAAAGGTAAAAGTGAAAACTAAATTCTCACCTTCTTCTGATAGCAATTATTCAATTCAAATTTCTACTGCAGATGGACGTGTTATAGATGAATATCCTTTGTCAGAAGAAATTGATATCAACAATCTTCCTAACGGCTTATATTTTATCCAACTCAAGGATAACAATCTTAATTTAGGTGTTGAGAAGCTGATAATTAACAGGTAAGCGGAAGGGAATATTCAATGAATGAGGAATTTGAGTTACCGGAGCTGATAGGTGATGGCAGCGTTGAATCAGAGCTATATGAGCATCATAGGATAGTAGCTGACAAAGGTCAGGGGCTGTTACGCATTGATAAATTCCTTATGTCGCGTATTGAGAACGCTTCAAGGAATAAGATCCAACAGGCTGCAAAAGCTGGTAACATCTTGGTTAACAATATTCCAGTAAAGCAAAACTACAGAATTAAGCCGTTGGATATTGTGTCAATAGTCATGACATATCCACCTCGGTTGAATGAAATTATTCCTCAAGAGATTCCACTTAATATAGTTTATGAGGATAACCATCTTGTAGTCATTAATAAGGAAGCTGGTTTAGTTGTTCACCCCGGACATGGTAACTGGGATGGTACGCTGGTGAACGCCTTATTATGGCATTTTGAAGATTCAGGTCATAAGGAAATGGCCCCACTCCTGGTACATAGGATTGATAAGGATACTTCCGGTATAATGATAGTTGCTAAAACAGAGGAGGCTCAAAGCAGGCTAGCACGTAATTTCTTTGACCATACTATTGAAAGAACGTATCAGGCTATAGTTTGGGGTGTGCCTAAGGCAACTGAAGGTACTATAACTGGACATATTGGTAGAAATCTATCAAATCGTTTAATGATGGCTGTGTTCCCATCCGGTGATCATGGTAAGCACGCCATAACACACTATAGGGTTTTAAAGGATCTAAGCTATATCAGTCTGCTGGAGTGTAAGCTAGAAACTGGCAGGACTCACCAGATCAGGGCTCATTTAAAATATATAGGCCATCCTTTATTTAATGATGAGCGTTATGGCGGAGATAAGATCCTAAGGGGTACCACTTCAGGGGCATATAAGAAATTTGTTGAAGATTGTTTTAATATTTTACCGAGGCAGGCTTTACATGCCAAGTCATTAGGATTTATACACCCCATTACAAAAGAAAAAATGTTCTTTAACTCCGAGCTGCCGAATGATATGTCAACTCTCATTGCCAAATGGGAAAACCTCATAATGAACCGTCAACAATAACTCAAGTTCCACAACTTGAGAGTGCCTTGAATTAAATGATTACTTACCTTTGCAGCAGTTGTTTAAAAATGCTAATGCTCTTGACCAACTTAAAAACAAGTCCTAAATACTTCTTTTTGAATCAAATTCACTAAGAGCTTTTTTACACTAGTCCTTATTGATAAGATCAGGAGCGAAATTTTATTAGGAATGAAATACAGAATAATACTTTTAAAACTACTCATTTTGACCTCCATTATTTCCTTTGGTCAAAAAGTGACTGTAATTGACAATATTACTGCTCAGCCAATATCAAATGTAGCTATTTACTCTCTGAATCCTCCATTCTCTACAATTACAAATGCCAGAGGGCAGGCTGAAATTGGCAGTTTTAAGGGGGTTGACAGCATTTATTTTAAGCACGTAAGTTATGTGCAGAAGGTAATTAGTTATGATAAAATTGGTGCTGAAAAAATTGTAGTACTGGAAATCAGTAACTACTCCCTTGACGAGGTAATTATATCAGCAAACAGGTGGGAACAGCAGAATAGAGAGATTCCATATCGCATTGAAAAGATGACTCAAAGAGATATTTCCTTCGCTAATCCTCAAACGGCAGCAGATCTACTAACCGCGGGAGGATATGCATACGTGCAGAAGAGTCAACTTGCAGGTGGGTCGCCGATACTAAGAGGCTTTGCAACTAACAGGGTATTATTGATGGTAGATGGCGTAAGAATGAACAATGCAATTTTCAGAACCGGGAATGTACAGAATGTTATTTCATTGGATGCCTTGTCAATACAAAGTAGCGAGATATTGTTTGGACCTGGAGCAGTGATGTATGGAAGCGATGCAATAGGCGGAGTCATGGATTTCCATACGCTGGAACCGCATACTACGTTGAATGGTAATCCAATGGTTACCGGAAACAGTGTTTTAAGGTTCAGTACTGCTAATATGGAAAAAACCGGGCACCTAAACTTTAATATAGGTCTTAATAAATGGGCATTCCGGACATCTATAACTTACTCAGACTTTAATGATTTGAAAGCCGGAAAGCATGGTAATAAGCACTTTCTTAGGCCTGTATACCAGAAGACCATAAATGGCAGAGACACAACTTTAATAAATCCAAATAATCGTACTCAAATATCTTCAGCTTATAGCCAGTTCAATCTACTTCAAAGAGTAAAATTCCGCCCGACTACAAGACTTAACTTTGATTATGGGTTTTATTACTCTGAATTGTCGGATGCGCCAAGGTATGATAGGCTTTATCTGGAAGATGATCATGGTAATCTTGTTAATGCTGAATGGTATTATGGACCGCAAAAATGGATGATGAACCGATTGACAGCTAAATTATCGGGGTACTCAGGTTTATTTAATGATATTAATATAGAATTTGCCCACCAACTGTATAAGGAGAGCAGACATGACAGAAAAATGCATAATGTGCAACTACGGAATCAGTTAGAGGAAGTGAATGCGTTTTCCCTAAACATGGATCTTGACAAGAAAATTTCGGAAAAGGCAACTCTTTATTACGGTATTGAAGGGATTTATAACACTGTCAATTCTTCAGCATACCGCAACAACATTGAAACAGATGAAGTTTCAAACGTTAATACCCGATACCCTGATGGTTCAAACTGGCAATCGTATTCTGCATATAGTAACATGAAATATAAACTTAACACTGAATGGATAATAAACGGGGGCTTGCGTTATAGTTATGTTTTGGCAAATGCTGACTTTGATACAACAATGTTTCCTTTTCCATTCACACATGCTGAGTTGAAGAATGGTTCAGTAAATGGAAGCATGGGCTTGGTTTGGACACCTTATAAGAATGTGCAGTTATACACAAGCATTTCTACCGGATTCAGGTCGCCAAATATTGATGACCTGGGTAAAGTATTCGACTCAGAACCCGGTACAGTTGTAGTGCCCAATCCTGATCTTAAGCCAGAGTATGCTTGGAATTATGAAATTGGGACTGCATTTACAAAAGCTGAAATCCTTAAAGTCAATTTCTCAGCTTACTATACATCTCTTTCAAACGCTCTAGCACGACGAGATTTCAAATACGAAGGAGTAGATAGTCTGGAATATGATGGTGTTCTTAGCAAGGTTCAGGCCATTCAAAATATTACCAGGGCTTACGTTTACGGTGTTCAGGCAGGAATTGAATTCATTCCTGTTAAACGAATAAGAATACAAAGCAAGATAAGTTACCAGCTTGGCCGTGAGCAGAGTGATGATAGTTTAAAGTATTATCCCCTCCGTCATGCAGTACCTTTATTTGGCAGCACTCATGTAATATATGAGAAGCATAAATTGATGGTAGATCTTTATTCTGAGTATAACGCAGGGATTGAATATGTAGATCTTCCTTTATCAGAAAGATATGACAGTGCACCATATGCCAGGAATAGTTTAGGACAACCATTTGTTCCAGGGTGGTACACTCTAAACATAAAAGCTTCATGGTTCATTAACAGGTATGTAGCACTAAATGCGGGTATTGAAAACATAACTAACCAGTTATATCGACCATTTGCTTCAGGAATAAGTGCCCCTGGCATTAATTTTATCACATCATTAAAGGTATCATTCTGATACATATTGACTTGGTTTAACCAAGATTATCTAGTTATAAATTAAGCTATTAGAAATAAGTAGTGTCCTCCGGTTTTTCATTAGAGGTTAAGAGTATCTTTGTAAATGAAAATTTGAATCATGTTTGAAAATTTGAATCAACCATATATATTTAATAATAATTTCAAGCACAGTGTCAAAACCATCATCCTGGTTAGTATGGCATATATGCTTATAGTACTTTATTTCCAGCCTTTCGGTGTAAATTTCCTTAAGTCTACGAGTGATGGTTATTTCGTTCTTGGTACTGGCATATTTACTGCCATCACCTTCTTTGTTAATACACAGGTTTTACCAGGGATTTTCCCTAAAACCTTTGACTCAAAAAAGTGGACAGTGAAAAAGGAAATAATACAGAATATATGCATGTTTATTTTCCTTTCATTTTCATTTGCTTTGTTAGCATACTTATTCAATATAGCATTAGTCAATTACTCACTTCCGCTGTTTCTAACAGGTGCTCTTGCATTATTACCTATTATTTTATTTAATCTGAGCAACTATAATAATTCACTAAAGGTTAGAATGGTTCACGTTTTCGACTCGGGAAAGCAATGGCTTGCAGAAGATAAAAAGCAACTTGTTAAACATGTGAAGTTCGTTTCTGAGAGTGGTAAGGAATCAATGCAGTTTGACCCTGACAAGCTTCTATTGCTAAAATCATGCGGAAATTATGTTGAGATTTATTTCGTTGTTGATCAGAAAGTGAGAAAATCACTTCTCCGACAGACTTTATCAAATCTAGAAAACTTACTTAGTGCGTACCCAAATTTTGTGAGGGCACATAGATGTTGTCTCATTAATTTTGCACATTTCAGTAAAATGACAAATTCATCGGGTAGCTATTCTTTACAACTTAAGGGATTAGACATTGCTATACCGATTGCAAGAGGAAAAGTAGGACAGATCAAGACCCTAAGTCAGACTGTGGAACAGGCAACAATAATTCTATAAGTAGATTTATTCACGCATTTCGTCCCAGAAAAAGACGCATTTCATCCCAAAATGCTGTAGTTGCTCACTAAATTTCGTTTATAACCCTTATTCTCGCATAATAACAAGTTATGATGTAATCTTGCAGTAAATTTTTATCTTCTATGAAACACATGACAATTGGTCACTTCAAATGCTCACTTCCCATAATACAGGGCGGGATGGGCGTTGGTATTTCACTTTCAGGTCTGGCTTCTGCTGTTGCAAATGAAGGAGGAATAGGTGTAATATCTGCTGCCGGTATAGGTATGCTTCATAAGAATGGAGGTGATTATCTCCAAAACAGTATTGACGGTTTACGATTTGAGATAGTAAAAGCAAAAAGTTTGACTTCCGGAGTAATAGGTGTTAATATAATGGTTGCATTGTCCAATTTCTCTGATATGGTTAACACAGCTATTGATGCAGGCGCTGATATTATTTTCTCAGGAGCTGGGTTACCTTTGGATTTACCATCATATCTTAAACCTGACTCAAAAACATTATTGGTACCAATTGTATCTTCAGCCAGGGCAGCTCAATTAATATGCAATAAATGGTTTACAACGTACAATTATATAGCTCCGGCAATTGTTGTAGAAGGACCTGAAGCAGGTGGCCACCTTGGTTTTAAGTTAGAGCAGATCAATGATAAAGCATTTGCACTTGAACAATTAATTCCCGAAGTACTGGAAGTTGCTGATAAGTTTGGTAAAGAACACGATTGCAAAATACCAGTTATAGCTGGTGGTGGTGTTTATACCGGATCAGATATACATAAATTTATAACGATGGGTGCTGCTGGAGTTCAAATGGGAACTCGCTTTGTTGCAACAGTTGAATGTGATGCCAACGATGAGTTCAAGCAAGCATATATTGATGCCAAAAAAGAAGATGTCAAAATAATCAAGAGTCCGGTAGGTATGCCAGGCAGAGCTATTAATTCGCCATTTCTCGAAGCGGTTGAAGCCGGAGAGCGAAAACCTAAATCCTGTCCCGTGAATTGTATTAAAACATGTGACGTTGATAAAGTTGCATACTGCATAATAGGATCACTTACTGCTGCATTAAGAGGTAATTTCTATAAGGGATATGCATTTGCCGGAAGTAATGTTTGGAGAATAAACTCTATTGTAACTGTTGGGGCATTAGTAAAAGAATTAAAAGAAGAGTACAATGCACATTTGAAGGAAACATTTATCACTCCTTTGTGTTTAGTTTCTTAATAGGGTCAAGCATGATTTCGAGGTTGTTTACTGGTAATAAAATTAACGGACGATGCAAAACATACTTAAACACAAATACTTGATCTGAAAGGATAGAAAGAAACTCATTTATAGAAAGAACCGGGTTTCCCCGGTTTTTTTATTTTTAACAATCATAACATTAAAGACATGCAAGAGATATTGATTAGTTCGATCGATGCTGAGCGCATTCAAAATTGCATTGAAAAGGCACGTTTGGGAGGCCTCAAAGCTCCTGTAAACCTGATGCCATTAATCAACGAATTAAACAGGGCACGTAAAGTCAAACCTGATGAAATGCCGCGTGACGTAGTCACAATGAATTCTATAGTTTCTTTACTAAACCACAAGAACAAACAAGTTGTGAAAATACAGATTGTGTATCCTCAGGATGCAGATATTGCTAAACATAAAGTTTCAATATTTGCTCCGGTAGGTACTGCACTTATTGGATACAGAAAGGGTGATAAGGTTCAGTGGAATACTCCTGCAGGGAGCATAGAACTTGAAATCCTGGATATCCTGAATGAATTAGATTAAAGAGCCTCCTCTATTTAAAGGCCTAGAAAATCAGCCATCTTGTGCAATGCTATAGCGCGGTGGCTGATTTTATTTTTTATATCCGGGTCTAACTCAGCAATAGTTTGTGAATAACCGTCAGGAATAAACACAGGATCATAACCGAATCCATTATGTCCAAAACGTTCTGTTGTAATGGTTCCATTGATAATTCCTTCAAACTGTGTTTCGCGACCGTTGATTATTAAAGAAACAATAGTGCGAAAGCGCGCTTTGCGATCGCTGATATCTTGGAGTTCATCAAGTAATTTGCTTACGTTTTTATTAAAATCATTCTCAGGACCTGCATATCGCGCTGAGTATACCCCTGGAGCGCCATCAAGCGCATCAACTTCAAGACCAGTATCATCTGCGAAACAATCAATCCCAAATCTATTGAAGATGTGCCATGCCTTTATTGATGCGTTACCTTCAAGCGTTGCCTCAGTTTCAGGAATATCACCAGTATAATTTAGTTCTCTAAGAGATACAACCTTATATGTAAATTGGAGAATGCTGGTAGCTTCCTCTATTTTGTGTTTATTATTCGTAGCAAATACTAATGATTTCATGACTCATGAATTATGATATTGTTCATTACGTAAAATTGTAAAAGCTCTATACAGTTGTTCAACAAAGAATAACCTGACCATTTGGTGGGAGAATGTCATGGAAGAGAGTGCTAATTTATTATTTGCGGCCTGGTATACTTCAGGAGAAAAGCCAAATGCACCGCCAACAACAAAAACAAGATGTCTGATTCCGGCATTCATCTGCTTCTGCAACCATACGGCAAAAGTTTCAGAAGTATAAGTATTACCCTTCTCATCTAATAAAATGATCATATCTGCACCTTCGAAGGAGTTGAGCAAGAGTTTTCCTTCAGCTTCTTTCAATTGTTCGGGATTTAGCTTCTTGAGATTTTTAGGTAACTGGATCTCAATCATTTCGAATTTAATATAATGCTTCAACCTCTCATTATATATCCTGATTCCTTCTATGAGGTAATTGTTTTCGGTCTTTCCAACGGTTATCAGTGATATTTTCATGTTACAAAAATAGCTTTTTCCCTAATGGTTTAGTATATTTGTATATTTGCAGTAGCTTACTAGAAGTAGAATTCAGTTATTGGTTCGGTTTTTGTGTAATACAAGGTATTAATTATAAAATTTCTATGAACAAGCTCAATAACAGGGTACTCGGGATTTTCTTACAGATTTCGGTATTCATAATGTTTAATTTGATTGTTTCAATGTCGGTATCAGCTCAGGATATTAATGGGAAGGTATCAATGGCGATTAAATCCTCTAATTCTACTGAACTCTCGAAATATTTCAATAATTCAATTGATCTGACTATTCCAGGAAGTGAAGGCACATATAGCAAAGTACAGGCTGAACAAATCCTAAAGAGCTTTTTTACAAAATACCCCCCTGTATCATTTACTATAAATCATAAAGGGAGTTCCAACGACGGGTCGGTTTATGCAATTGGCACTTACAAAAGTAACTCAGTTACTTTCCGCACGTATTATCTTACAAAGTCAATAGGTGGTCAATTGCTTATCCACCAACTTAAGTTTGAATCGAGAGAAGAATAATCATCATTATGAAAGAACCCCTAAGTGTTGAGGCTATACTGGCGTATGCACTCGCTGAAGATATAGGAAGTGGTGATCATACATCCTTATCAACAATTTCAGTTGATCAGAAAGGAAGCGCTCAATTACTCGTGAAGCAGGAAGGAGTGCTCTCAGGAATGACTATAGCTAAAAAGATATTTAGTTTAGTTGATTCAGGTCTGGAATTAACTGAGTATTTGCACGATGGAGATAAAATTCGCCCAGGAGACATTGCCTTTACCGTGACTGGATCAACACTAAGCATACTACAAGCTGAGCGACTGGTACTTAATTTCTTACAGAGAATGAGCGGCATTGCTACTACTACATCACAATATGTTAGTAAGGTAAAAGGTTTAAATTCAAAAATACTTGATACCAGAAAGACAACGCCATTACTCAGGACATTTGAAAAAGAAGCAGTCATTCATGGGGGAGGCTATAATCATAGATTTGGGTTATATGACATGATACTCATTAAAGATAATCATGTTGACTTTGCTGGTGGTATCAATAATGCAATATTCTCAGCAGTGCAATATCTTAAAGACAATAAACTAGATTTACAAATTGAAATTGAGGTAAGGAATTTCAGCGAACTTAAGCAAGTACTTGAGAACGGCCAGGTTCATAGAATTATGCTGGATAACTTTGCACCTGACACTCTCAGCCAGGCAATAAAAATGATTGGAGGACGGTTTGAAACTGAAGCATCAGGAGGAATAAATATGGAGACTATACGCTCATTTGCCGAAACGGGGGTCGATTACATCTCTGTTGGAGCATTAACCCATCAGATCAAAAGTTTGGATCTCAGTCTTAAAGCATGTTAAACTAGTTCAACTGATAGTGAGAAAGATACCGGAACATATTACCACCTGGTTTAATAATACTTATTCCGACTTCTTATCAAGTAAAGTTGTAAACAAATTCATTACGGTTACCAAGAAACTTGTATTGCCAGGATTTGAGGGTGTACCGATTTTTGATGTAGGAGTGTTTTTCTTCAATGGGTTAAAAAAGGGTGATCTTTCAAACAGAGCCTCAGCCATTGCCTTTAATTTTTTCCTTGCTATTTTTCCAGCTATTATTTTTTTCTTTACGCTTATTCCTTACATACCCATTCATAACTTCCAGGATAGCCTTTTGAATTTGCTTCATGATCTTATCCCGCAACAAACATACGAGGCCGTTCAGGAAACACTGTTTGATATTATTAAAAGGCCACGAGGGGGGTTACTTTCAATAGGTTTTTTAATGGCTATGTTCTTTGCGACTAATAGCGTTAATAGTTTGATTGATGCTTTCAATAAAACATACTACACAGTTGAAACCCGATCAGCTTTCAAGCAAAGGATTATTTCTGTTTTCCTCGTATTTGTACTTGCATTCCTGGTCATTCTAGCTATAAGTTTAATAACTATTGGACCGATTGCATTAAAGTGGGTAGAAAAGATTGGTTTGCTTACTGACTGGTTAACGTTGCATCTTATAGGAGCTGGTAAGTGGGTTATTATATTTACTCTGTTGTTTTCAGCTTTCTCGGTTCTATATTATTTTGCACCAACTGTAAAGCATAGGTTTCGATTCATTACGGCAGGCTCCACACTTGCAACTCTTCTTTTTATTGTAACTTCAGTGGGATTTAATTATTTTATCAACAATTTTGCCAGATATAATACATTGTATGGCTCCATCGGTACACTGATCGTATTCATGTTGTGGCTGTATTTTAATTCATTGATTATCCTTGTGGGTTGGGAATTAAACTCAAGTATTTCAGTAGCACGACGAAGTTATAATAGTTTGTAAAAATGCCTCTGATGAAAGAAGTTAACATGAAAGAGCAGCTCAGGTTATCTTTCATCTATACTGCAACAGCAGCTTTTGCGCCTTTATTGCAGGTGCTGATTCAACCTCTTTATGAAGGAACCGGTCGGTTAAATGCTGTAGATTTCTCTCACTTAGCTATTACTGAATTAATCACCTCTCTGGTATTTGTATTCACATTATATGGGATGGGAAATGCTATTTCCCGCTTCTATTATGATGTTGAGGAAGACAGTTCTGCTTACAAGAAATTAATAGCCGGTATTTTTTCAAGTATATTATTCAGAGGTCTGATTGTATTGGTACTGATATTTGCTTTTCAAAATTATATTGGCAAGCTTTTTAATCAACCTGAGTTGCAAGATTTTAGTTCCTATGGGTATGCATGTTTAGTTACAGGAGTGGGTAGGGCAGTTAACATCACTGCAGCGGCATTATTCAGAAATGAAAAACGTATTATAGGATTCATCCTGGTAAGTATGGGCCTTGGTCTATTCAGAACAGGCTTTCAATTAATTGGATTATTCTATTTTGACATGTCATTTTTGGGTTATATCAATGGCAGTGCAATTGGGACAGGAGTTGTTACACTTTGTATTTTAAGCTATTTGTTTTGGAAATCGGGCCTTAGTTACGACCGAAAGATGATGAAATCAGTAAACCAGTTTGCTTTACCATTAACACAATATAGCCTTATAGTTTACATTCTGACTTACGCTGATAGGTTGTTTTTAGAAAGATTTCCTACTGAACTGGGTATATACAATACAGCTGTAACTTTTAGCGCCGGAATAGCCATCATTTTGCAAGGATTGCAAGGAGCAAACCAACCTGAGGTATTCAGAATAATGAAGAAGGGAATTAATGAGCACCAGCACGAAATCAGACAGTTATCGAATGCACTATTGATGCAAAGTATGGTTCTTATCATTGGTGCTATACTTCCAACAATGCTATATCTGGCATTACTTTATGAAACTGATGTTCGGCTTGCTGTCAACATAATATCTCTTGTGTTCATAAGAAGCATCCTGCGAACTCAATTCATTGTTTTTTCATATCCGTCATATTACCTGAAGAAAACCAAAATCTTTCTCTACTTGAATACGGCAAGTATGATCGTTAATATTTCACTTAATTATATTCTTATCCCTGCTTATTTCTTTTATGGTGCAATAGCAGCCGGTTTAATAGCAGATGTTATTATGGTTGTTGGCATATATTTCTATCAGAAGAAGATTGTTCACATTGAATGGAATAAGCAAAAACTTCTTTATTTTCCATTCAGTGTAGTTGCAGTTGCAATTATTGCTGATATACTGCGGATTAATTTCTCCCTTAATCCATTTCTAACATCAGGATTTCTGATCGTATTCTCCATTGCTGGTATGATGAGCCTATACAGAGCTGAGATTCAAACTTATTTGGCCAAAGTATGGAAGTAGTCTTAATCTTTCGCCCATTGTCAGAAATGGAGCAAGCATCTGTAATCAGTAAAGATTTTTCTCAAACACAAGTTTTTTATCTTCCTGGTGTATCTGTTTCATTGACGGTTCCCACAACTAAAATCCCTGAAGGTTTTGTTACTCAGGCTTCAATTGATTTAATCAATGCAATTAATTCTCTTGGTGATCGCTCAATAAATGGTAAGAGCATCAGTGAGATTCTTACTGTTGAAAAAATCCCTCTTTGGCACTACCAAAGATTCAGACTATTCTTTTTGCTCAAGAGAGAATGGATTATAAACCAATGCATTAAAAAGTATCTGGCTGATAACATTAATCTGGAATGCTTTGTGCCTTTTGATGCGAAAATTTATGATGAAGGACTTCAAAATCTAACGATTATCAAAGATGGAATAGGGGATCATACAAGAGGGTATGTTGCGGAAAAAACAAAAAGAAACTACAAGGCACTGTTCAATTATATAATCTTTTTTAGTCTTAGAGTTTTAATAGGCTTTTTAAGGTCAAATAACCCACTTAAGAAAACCCACCTTGTCATTGACAGGTCGATCAGGCAGAAGTGCAGGAATATTAACACTCTGGAGCCAAAACTTGATAATTATAACTTATCTCCTCTATTTGACTCAAATCCAGAGGGATTACTGATAATATCAGAAGTTGAAACGCCTAAATTCAAGTCTTCTACACCATTTTTAATTCATTCGTATCATTTCAATGGTGAAGGTAGAGGCGAACGGACAGTTTATGGTGAAAATATCCTTTTCAAAGGCTTGTTTTCGTTTAGCATTCATAGAAAGAGGAAGCAGATATACAATGCATATCTGCATAATGCTGCTGCGGTAAAACAATTCCTTACGGAATTAAAGGATCCTGACTTTGCAGAAACCATGAATAACCCAGGAGATGTTAATAACGCTAATGTTAATATTAGGTTATTTTCTATTTTCATGTCGCTGCATAAATCTTCAGGGTTTTATATTCTAAAATATCTTTGTTACCAGAGATTTTTCAGGAAGTATTCTTTCAAAAGTATATCTGCCATTGATGAGAATAGCCCGGCTACGAAATGTATACTAGATGCAGCCAGATCGTTGTCAATCAAATCAATAGGTATTCAGCATGGTAACATTGGTAATGCTCAACCGGCTTATATTTACACTAAGAGGGACATGAGAAATCATGTTATGGCTGATATGACGATCGTTTGGGGCCATTACTGGGCAGAATTTCTTACCCAACAATCAAATTATCCAACTGATTCTATAAAGATTGCCGGACAGATGAGAAGTGATCTTATTCCCGCAATGTTAAGAAAGAGCGTTACATTCCGGCAGAGGCTTGGTGACAATCAATATTTGGTATTGTTTGCTTCACAACCAATAGCAGATGTTAATTACCGGTTTCAGATCGCATTTGACACGTATAAATGCCTCAGTCGCTATCCGCAGGTTAAGCTAATACAAAAGCTTCATCCGGCTGAAAGGCATGACGTTGGTTATTACAGGGATATTGCTTTAAAAGCTGGGAATCGTACAGTGGATATTCATTATGATATTGACCTTTACGAAGTTTTAGCAGCAGCTGACATTGTTGTTACTGCATTTTCTACAGTTGGATCTGAAGCTGTTTATTTTGGTAAACCTCTGATAATTTATGATCCTCTAAGAGAAGATCTGTTAAAATACGTTCAGGAATCAGTTGCATTTCAAGCTACCGACCTTGATAGTTTGAATTATTTGGTTGAAGGGTTGTTAAACAGTTCTTTAAGAGTTGATAAAGAGAAATATGAACAGTTCATAAAGAAATATGCTTACTCAATTGACGGCCAAGCAACTGCACGAACCAATAAACTAATCCAGCAGCTCTAGGACTTCATTAATTTCATACAATTTCAACCTCAAGAAAGCAGATTATATTCCTCATTTAATAACTGAGCTAACTTCCAGTCAATTTCAGTATCGAGATCTAAACTGTGAAGTTGATCCATAACAAGTTTTCTTATCCTGGTAAAATCAGCAATACTGCTTTTGGCCAGAGATGTTGTATTGATCACATAGATTGCTCCATTCAATTGCCACACTTTTGGGCATTCCTGCCGGGATTTAAATTCCCCTGTTTTAGTTTTAACGAGTAACCCGTTATCGTTGTCTTCAAAGAGTACGAAGTAGGGGTTAGCCTTGCTTTCCATGACTGATGCAACCATGTCAATTGAACTGTCAAATAACTCTAAGGCTTTCCCGATCATTTCAGGCTGGCGAAAAGGGGAGGTTGGCTGTAGTAAAACCACATTATCATAAGTCCTGCCTAAAGTAGCATAAAAGTCAATGGCATGGAGAATAACTTCACGCATACCGGAATTATCATTTGCAAGGTGTTCCGGTCGTATAAATGGGATTTTGTAGCCTTCGCTGGCAGCAACATTAATAACTTCTGTATCATCAGTTGACAAGCATATATCATTGTCAGAGGCATAGCTTCGAGCTTGACTTAGTGCATGCAAAACCAATGGTTTACCACCAATAACCCTGATGTTTTTCTTTATTATACCCTTTGAACCGGCACGTGCTGGAATCAGAAATAGTGATTTCATTTGGAGTAAAAATGCTTTATTTCAGTCTGCGCTTTTTGAAAATCTTCTTTTCTTCCGATGTCCATCCAAAAGCCGTGGATGGAATATTGCATTAGTTTTTCCTTCTTGTTCAGAATATCCTGCATAAGGTCAGTGGCATGATACATTGTATTGGATGGTATTCTTGAGAGCAAGCTCCTGTGAATCAGGTATATTCCAGCATTTGTATAATATGTGTACTCGGGCTTCTCAGTAAAAGCCATAACCCTGTTCTCGGCGGTTTCAAGTACTGCAAATGGCATGTTGATCTTATAAGGAACGGACGCTATGGACATTACTGCTTCCTGTTCAAGATGCTCTTTGAAGAAATCCTCCAGGTCAATATTAGTAAGAACATCAGCATTCATCACAAGTATATGATCATAGTTGATTTCCTTCATCAATGTAGCAGCCCCAAGTGTTCCCAGTGGTTGATCTTCATTAATATACCTTATATCAATATTGCGGTTACTGCCATCACCAAAGTAGTTCATAATCATTTCACCAAGATAGTTGATACTAATATGAATCCTGTTGATGCCATAACTTACGATATGATTAAGGTTATGTTCCAGAATAGGAGTATCCCCCACTTTTAACAATGGTTTGGGCATATTATCAGTGAGTGGCTTAAGTCTTTCTCCCTTTCCTCCAGCCATAATTATCACATCAAGTGGGAGCACTGATTTAGATTTAACCATATCGATGAGCCGGATAATATGCATATCCTTATCAACCATAGGGACTAACTTGATGCGACTCTCCTTCAAATGCCTGATATCCTGTAGTGAAAAGTTATGCTCAGCAATATATTTGAAGTTCTTAAACATGAAATGTTCAACTTTGTCGTCAAGTGTATGGCCCATTAACAGACCGCGTCGTACGTCACCATCAGTAAGTGATCCTACCAGTACATGGTTGCTGTCCAGAACAAACAAAGTAAGATTATCAGGCACCTGATTCAATTTCTCAAGCGCAAACCTGAGTTCCTTATCCTGGGTGATTGTTTGCTTGTCAATTATTAGTGAATTCATTTAATATATGTTTGAGTATTTTCTCAGCAGCATTGCCGGTTCCATAAATCGGTTTAACCTCAGGTGTTTTGGATGAAAGGGCTTTTGAAATTGCATTATCAATTAAATCAGATTCAAAAGGAACGTCAATTATATTAGGTGTTCTTATCCTGCCTTTTTGCCTGTCACCAATATTAATCACCCATTTTGGAAACCAGGCTGCTTCAATAAATCCGCTGGAAGAATTGCCAAGTAGCAGACTGGCATATTTCATGATAGATAAGTATGCTCTTGATCCAAAGTTTTCAACGAGGATAACATTCTTAGATTGATTTGCATACAGGTTTAGCTTCTCTCTGATGATCAAACCAGAAGTATCAGCATTTGGCATGGTTATAACCTGTTGAGTATCTGATCTATTAGAGAGAGCTTTGATTACTTCTGTAGCATAGCTACTGTTACTATTGAGATTGAGCGTCTCTGGATGTAAGGTGATCAAGATAACCGGACGGCTAAAGTCAATTTTATACTGTTCCGAAATTTCCTCTTTAGTTAGAAAGCTGACAGTGGAGAGGCTATCAATGCTCAGAGAGCCGGTATTATACACTCCCCGGTTTGATCCAGTTAACTCAATTACTCTATTATAATAGTCTTCAGAGGCTGTAAAATGTAAATTGGACATGTGGGTAATTGAATGCCTGAAAGCATTGTCAATAGCGCCTAAAGTGGTTTCACCACCATGAATATGTGCTACTTTGATATTGAAAGGTATTGCGGATGCAACCGCAGCAAACATCTCATAGCGATCGCCCAGTGCAATTAATAAATCGATCTTATGTTTCTTCCATACGCTGGTCATGGATTGGATGGTAAGAGCCATACTTGAGGATATGCTTGCTGGAGTATCCTCAAGCGGTGCAGTATCAAATTCAGCAATGATTTCAATGTTTGTTTTCTTTATGTGCTGAACGCTGTAACCGTATAATTCCGAGAGATGTGTGCCAAATGCAACAATCTTGGTATCAATATCTTTTGAATTACTCAATAGCTTTAAAAGAGGCTCATAAATTCCGAAGTCTGCTCTTGAGCTTGTGAGAATTACCAGGTTTATCATTCTCTTGAATTTTTTGTGATTACTCCTGATCTTTTAAGTGCACCCACTCAAGAAGTGTGTCTTTTGAAAGATCGTTTATTAACTGTCGGCCAATGACCTTTTCCATTAACATTGGACTTATCCCTGTTCCCGGGCGCTTCATGCTTAGATCACTTTCCTCCAGGATATGCCCCTTGGTCAGATCTTTACCCAGATGAATGCTCCGTCGGGCAGCAGCTATATTCTTTTCTTCTGAAGGCGTTGGAACCTTCAGGCCCTTGCCTATTGCTCTTTCAACATTCCTGATAGCACTGACCATAATTGCTAATTCATGAGGTTCAAGTGAAGCCTGATGATCGGGACCAGGTAAGTTTCTACTGATTGTAAAGTGTTTCTCAATTATGACAGCGCCCATTGCCGCTGCTGCTATAGATATTTCAATACCCTGGGTATGATCCGAAAAACCAGTCTGAACACCTAACAATTCCCTCATGGAGGTCATTGAACTCAAATTTACTTCATCAAGCGGTGCTGGATATTCAGTTGTGCATTGTAATACAATTATATCATCAATGGTTAACGATTTTTGGCAAAGCACTGCTATAGCATCTTTTATTTCATCCAGATTTGCCATACCTGTACTAAGAATAACTTTTTTGCCGAGACTACCAATTAGCCTAAGATAGGGGAGGTTTGTTATTTCGCCCGATGGGACCTTATGATAATCAACATTTAGAGAGTCAATAAACTTTACGCTCTTTACATCAAACCCGGTAGATAGAAATCCTATACCTTTTTTTCTACAGTAGTCGGAGAGTTCACCAAACTGATCATGTGTGAGAGCGAGTTTATTCAGCATCTCGATCTGCGTCCCTTCTGAAGTAGCTTTATTTTGATAGTCAGCCTTTTGTGCAGTGTTTGATACGAGTTGATCAGGAATAAAAGTTTGAAACTTAACGTAATCAGCTTTGCATTCGTATGCTATATCTATAAGCTGATAGGCTAGCTTGATATCACCATTGTGATTAACTCCAGCTTCTGCTATGATTCTGACCATTTAATTATTATGCTTAATTTTTTATCAACCTACTTAATTCTACGTGCAGGGTTTCCTAAATACGTTCCCGGAACTTCTATATCAACTAATACGATGCATCCTGCTCCAATTATTGTATCAGAACACACTGAAATTCCATTGGAAATGATTGCACCACTTCCAACAAAACACCGATCGCCAATATTACAATCACCATTTACTATGGCACCGGTTGAAATATGGACATGATTGCCTATGATGCTACTGTGCTCAATAATGGCCCCGGTATTGATAATACAATTATGTCCAATCACAACACCTGAGTTAATAAAAGAATTTCGAAGTATAACAGTTCCTTCATTGATGGAGGATCTTTCTGAAACCATAGAATGACGGTCAATTATTGTTGCCAGAACATGCATATTATTCTTCAGGAAGTTGTATGCCAGTATCCTTGGCTCTGCGGTTCTAATTTGACCAATTGTAATAAGGCATTTAAGATTCTCAATCCTCAGATTAGGTATTTGATCGTCAGAAACCAATATCTTGTAGTCCAAAATGGACTTTCCTACTCTATCCGGAGTGTCACTAATACCTATAATATTGAAAAGTCCAGTACTCTCAATGGATTCAATTACAGATAAGCAGTGTCCGCCACCACCCAGCAGGAGCAGGTTGGTTTTTTTCTCCATCCGTTGATTGTTTAGGTAGTCCTTCAGTTGTTCAATTACAAGATAGTACTGAAGTCACAAATATAGGCTAATTTAAATTACATTTTCCATAGTTACACTGCTAGTATGAAAACATGCGATTTAATGTATCTTTGCATCAAGTATTACATTTGATAATGGGGCAAAAGACTAAAATTTGTATTGCTGGAGCCGGCTCAATCGGTACCGCACTTGGTCAGATACTGGCAAATAATGAAAACCTGGATGTTACTTTGCTATCTATTGAATTGCAAGTTGTGAATGATATAAATGAGTTGCATTTTAATCGGACATATTTTCCACAGATAAGATTGAATGATAGGTTAAAAGCTACCTGTAATGAAGATATTTTAAAAGACTCTGATTACATTTTTCTTGCCATACCTTCAACTTCGGTAATCCCATATTTGTCAAAACATATTGATAAGGTAAAGCCTTCAGCAGTTATCATTAATCTGGCAAAAGGATTCGCTGGAAATCATGAAACTATTGTTGATGATTTACGGAACCTTCTACATAATACAGTTTGTAGTTTAAAAGGGCCAACATTTGCCAGGGAACTAATAAGTAATATGCCCACTGCAATGACTGTTGGAGCTGATAGTCATGATATTTATGAAAAGTTGCTGAATGTTTTTAAAGGTACCTCCATCCATATAGATTATTCATCTGATGTAAACGGTGTTGAGATACTTAGCATCTTAAAAAATATTTACGCCATCATCATAGGAATCATAGATGCACATTTTAATTCACCGAATCTGAGGTTCCTTATTTTCACCCGAGCATTCAATGAAATGCTCCAGATACTCATATTATTCGGTGGTAAACAAGAAACAATGTTTCGTTATTGTGGGATAGGGGATTTTGGCCTTACAGCATTAAATGACCTTAGCCGAAACCGTACTTTGGGTTTATTGATAGGTAAAGGTTTCTTTTCAGACGATATTTCCGGAAAAGTAGTTCTAGAAGGGAGGGTAGCTGTTGACATCATCATGGAGAAGCTGAAGAAAATTGGTGCCAATGAAGAAAAATATATGATGTTATTTGAGCTGAATAAGGTTTTTGCCGGCTCTTACGATATAAAGAAATTTATCAGTAATATTCTTACTTCAGAACCTGTAGTCGAGGTTTAAGTGTCGCTTTGGAGCTTATAAGTCCCCTTTAATTCTTCAAGTAACTTCGCAAGGTCAGCTGTAAGTTGTTCTCTTGAAAATTTGGAAATGTTTTCCGTTTCTGTTTTGTCAGTGTTGGTAATAAATGCGGAATAGAGCTTCCTCAGACTCTCCAACATATCCTCAGAGCTGTTTGTGTCAGCAACATAACCAGAACCAGTTTCCCTTATTATTTCGGCAGCATCTCCATCATTCGGGCCAATACATAATATAGGCCTACCTGAAGCAATGTACTCAAATAGCTTTCCTGGCAAGATAACTTTTGCATTCGGAGTATCGTTGATTATGAGTAAGAGTACTCTGGATTGTTTTTGAAGTTCAATTATCTGGTCGTGAGGCTTATACTCAATTCTAACTAAGTTATCTAATAGACCGTTCTGGCCAATAGAATCAATTACTTCATGATCAATTGTGCCTGCTAGCTTAATAACTAAGTTACTATTGAAACCAGGAATTGATTCTTTAAGTGATGCTAAGGCTTTCCACAAGTTAACTGGATTCCTTGATTTGGGCATTGACCCAATATGTGAAATTGTAAATTTGTCATCAGGAAGAGTCACTATGCTTTCAATGTCTGAATGATCGAAACCATTAGTAATAACCGAGTACTTTCGCTCCTTAATATTAAGGAAATCTGATTTCATTGACTTGCTTATTACAACTACTTCATCTGCCTCATTAAGAACTTGCATCTCCTGTTTATGATGAATTTTATCAGCCCAACCCATTAGATCAAGTTCCTGATAAAAATCAATGTTTGTCCATGGATCCCGAAAATCAGCGAGCCAAGGAGTGCCTGTATTCTTCTTAACACCTGCTGCAATCATATGCATGGAGTGAGGTGGACCTGATGAAACAATTACATCAACATGGTTATTGGAAAGCCATTTAGTCAAGTAGCTGATTGAGGGCTTAATCCAGAACTTCCTTGCATCGGGGATAAAAAAATTACCTCTGAACCAGAGCGATATCTTATGCAATTTTCCACCCTTTTGATTTTCATTTATAAAACCTGATGCATTTACCTTTTTATCAGGTGATGCTCCTGTAAGTCGTTTATATAGTTGGTAAGGCTCCCAAATAGGGGTCTTTAATACCTTTATATTATCAGGAATCTCGTTTAGTAAAGATTCATCAATTGCCGGAAATTCAGGGTTAAGGGGTGTAAAAATAACAGGTTCCCAACCATACTGACCTAGATACTTAACAAATTTGAGCCATCTTTGTACACCCGCACCTCCACTAGGAGGCCAGTAATATGTGATTATCAATACTTTGTTTGGCATCAGGAAACATGAGATTATATTACTTTTTTGATTTTGTATAACCAGAATCAGGGATTGCCTTTTCTTGTTCCACTACAGATTTATTCCTTCCTTTATAGAGATAGAATAAGTACGATGCTGCTAACAACAAAAGCAGGATTGAACTCACTAAAGAAATTGTGCTACCGGTATAATAGACAGATGGTTCGAATACAAATTCAACAGTGTGAGTTCCAGCAGGTACGATCATTCCACGTAATATATAGTTTACTCTGAAATGAGGTGCAGGTTTTCCATCGATATAAGCATTCCAACCTTTACTATAGTATATCTCAGAGAATACAGCTAATTGATCAGCTGAACTCTCATATTTATAACTTAGTTTATTAGGAGCATAAGTTGTAAGATCTATTTTTGCTATAGTGTCTATAGATGGTTTAAAATCTGATACAAGATTATTGAAGCGTTTATCAACTATTGCAATTTTTGCAGGATCGAAATCATTAAGTGCCTCTAACTCCTGGTCAGCATTATTAACTATTTTTATATCCTGCACAAACCAGGCATTACCCAGTGCTTCAAAATTGATCTGCACTTCGGGTCTTCTATCAGGTCCAGGAACAATGAAGTATTTTGTATTCAACATGTTTAAAACATTCATGTTGTTTTGGGAGATATGGTGTTCAATGATCTCTTGATATCTCCTTAACTTAGCACCATGATAACCACCAATACTTTTATGAAAATAGGATGTACTAGCATCTTGGAATGTACTTACTGTTAGATTGAAAACTCTAAAGTTTGGATCTTTATCCTTTAATATCAAATTATCAGCATCAGTGGGCTTATATGGGTTTGCAACAGCTGACTTGCTGTGGAAGTCTTCCTTGTTGAGATATCTGGAAGCAACAGGAATCATATCGATCATGATCAATATTGTAAATGCTGCAAAAAAGTATGCTTTATTGAGCTTAATATAGAGCCAAGAATATATAAGACCGACTACTGCAAATATAAGCAAGAGACTACGCAAAGCATCAGCCTTAAAAATACTGATCCTTGCAGCCTTCAGATTGTAAACAACCATATCGAACCCTTGAGCCTGACTAGCATCAAGTGATTGGCGTTGTTGTTGAATAGATGATGCTTCAGCCTGACTTAAGAACGAGAAAAAAGTATTTGGCATCAAATAAAAAATGAGAACAAGGCCAGCGGTTATACCCACCGATATCCATAAGGGTTTCTTGTTGTTCCTAAGGACCTCACGGTTGTTAAAAACAACTTGCAGAGCGAGAATAGCAAGAAGAGGAATAGCTAAATTTGCCATTACCAGAGTCATTGACACTGCTCTGAATTTGTTATAACCCGGTATGTAGTTCAGGAAGAAATCAGTAAAAGGCATGAAGTTTTTACCCCATGCAAGCATTATTGATAGAATAGTGACGGTTAATAACCACCAACGGGTGCTACCTTTTGTAATAAACAATCCTAACACAAACAGGAAGGCCATGATTGCACCCACATATACCGGCCCTGAAGTGAAAGGTTGATCACCCCAGTAATGGTTCTGATTAGCAATTGTAGATGCAACCTGTGGATCAATGCCATTCAGTGCTTTTTCGTTGTTTCCAAGTGCGCCTGTTGCACCACCCTTAGTATTCGGTATCAGCAAGGTAAATGTTTCGCCGACTCCATAACTCCATTGTGTTGCATAGTCTTTATCAAGACCAGTAGTTCGATTTTCTAGTTGTGTGGTTAATTCTGTTTTACCTCGGATGGTTTCTTTTCCATATTCCCATGTTGCCCAGAGGTTAGTTATATTTGTTGCAATGGCAAGGATTGCAGCAACAACTAAAAAACCGGTTGCTTTGATAAAATCTTTAATCCTCTTCTCTTTCAAAGCGTTATAAAATACGCATACTGCTAAAAGCAGAACAGTCAGCATCAGATAATAAGTGATCTGCAAATGATTTGCTTTAATTTCAAGCGACAGAAAAAGGGCCGTTAGAATTGCACCGAGATAATACTTCCCTCTGAAAGTTAACATAATTCCAGCTAATACTGGTGCCATATATCCAATAGCATGCGCTTTACTATTATGCCCGGCTTCAAGGATAATAAGAAAGTATGATGAAAATGCATATGCTAAGGCTCCCCCGATGGCAATCCATGGGTTAACACGTAAACTAACCAATAGGATATAAAATCCTATAAAATAAAGGAATAGAAGACCAGCAGGGTGGGGAAGTCCCAAAGTAAAAATTTTATCGAAAAAGCCAATGAGGTTTGAATCATGTTTCACTGAAATCTGATATGCTGGCATTCCTCCAAACATACTGTTCGTCCAGAGAGCTTCTTTTCCGGTTTCTTCTCTGAAATCAACAATTTCCTTTGACATACCTTTCCAATGAGTGATATCAGATTGTTGCAATCTTTTCCCTTCAAGCAATGGATGCAAATAAGCAAAGGAAATAACGATCATCACCAATACCGCCACTATATGAGGTACTAGTTTCTTGAAATCAATTTTTATCATCATTGTCGGTTTGATTGTTTTTTAATTCTTCATAGTCAACATAATCACCTAAATCAGAAGGGATATCATTATCCTTCTTATCCTTCATTCGGTGTATCGTAACCTTACCTTTCTTTGTCCATGAATCGGGATTCATTTCCGGATTCTGGTTAAAGAACTTCTTCTGCACCCTCTTGATGAAAAGTTTGACAAGGAAAGGTGCTATATATATGGTAAATAATCTAAAAAACAAGTAGAAAGAAAGTAGAATTATTATCAGTTTAAGAAGTCCGGACATTACACTTGCAATTGGTTCGTATAATATTTATAATTGCGAAATTAATTAAATTTTGCTGACAGTTTGAGTGTATAATCACACAAAGCTAACTTAAATTATAGGTGTTTGTTGAAATGCTTGAATAGAATACAACAAAAGGAGATAATTCAAGATTATCTCCTTTTGCAAACTTTTTATCAGCATTTAGCTGTTAATAAAACTATTTAGGGCGTGTTTCGTCAGAAACTGTAAGTTTTTTCCTGCCTTTAGCTCTCCGTGCAGCAAGAACTCTGCGTCCATTGGCTGTGGACATACGCTCCCGGAAACCATGTTTGTTTCTTCTTTTCCTTTGTGACGGCTGAAATGTTCTCTTGCTCATTATTGTATTTTTTAGGACTGCAAAGATATAAATAATCTTTAAACTCCAAACAATATTTGCACTTTTTTTAAATCCAACAGAAGATTTTTATGCTTTAGCGGGAACGTTTTTCAGTGTTTCGGTTAAGAATATCCAGAACTTTTCCACTGAGTCAATATGCACTCTTTCATCCGGTGAATGGGGTGATCTAATAGTTGGTCCAAAAGATATCATATCCCAGTTTGGATAAACAGCTCCTAATAACCCACATTCCAATCCAGCATGAATTGCTTTTATTTCTGGTATCTTACCGAAGCGATTGTTATATACCTGCTGCATTGTCTTCAAAATTGGTGAATCAGGGTTTGGTTTCCAACCAGGATATTCACCTTCAAATACAACCTCGGCATTTGCCAATTCAAAAATACTGCCCATCATAACTGACAAATCAGTCTTCGCTGAATTTACTGAACTTCTAAGTAGGCATTTTATAACTACTTTATCTTCCAAAGTGTTGATAATAGATAGATTAGTGGATGTTTCAACCAGTCCTTCCATTGCATTGCTCATGCGCATTACACCATTAGGGCATGCATAAACTGCTCTTAACATTCGGTTCTGAGTATCCGTATCCATTATTGATGCAGGCATATCAGTTTCTGTAACTGAAATACTTAAAGAAGGTTCAGTAGCGGAAAGTTCAGACTTGATTGTTTCAGTAATCTGCTTAACGCAGTCTATATACGCTGCTTTCTGATCCTGTGGAATAGTAAAAATAGCGTAGCCTTCACGTGGAATAGCATTACGCATATTACCAGCTTCTATATGTGCCAGTTGTAGATTATGATCCTTAACCCCATGCCATATGAGGCGAGTTAATATTTTGCAAGAATTGCCTCTGCCTAAACTAATGTCCAGTCCGGAATGTCCTCCCTTTAATCCTGTAACATTAATCTTTAACGCAGCAGTGCCAGTTTCAGGAGATGATTTTTTAAAGTTAAAAGTAAAAGTGCCATCTATACCACCGGCGCATCCAAAATAAAGCTCTCCTTCATCTTCTGAGTCAAGGTTTATTAGGATATCCCCATGCAGAAGACCAGGTTTTAATTCGTTGGCACCAGTCATACCGGTTTCTTCATCAATGGTGAAAAGAGCTTCAACAGGGCCATGAACTAAATCAGTCGCTTCAAGCACTGACATTATAGCTGCAACTCCCATACCATTATCAGCACCTAGAGTTGTGCCATTAGCTTTAACCCATTCGCCATCTATGAGCGTTTCAATAGGATCATTCTCAAAGTCGTGGGTTTTGTCACTGTTTTTTTGAGGAACCATGTCAAGATGGGATTGTAAGATTATCCCCTTCCTATTTTCCATTCCTTTAGTAGCTGGCTTTCGGATTATTACATTTCCGACCTGATCAACTATGGTTTCTAATCCAAGTGATTGACCAAAATTTCGCATGAATTCAATAATTCTTGCTTCTTTCTTTGAAGGCCTTGGTATCTGTGTAAGACTATAGAAATTCTTCCATACAGATTCGGGTTTAAGGCTTAAAATTTGATTGTTCATATTAAGTTAGTTTAAAGAATATGTTTTTGATATGCAGAATATCGAGGTTTAAAGGTACAATAAAAAAGACAACCTCATTCTTAGTTCTTTATTAATGGTTGATAACGGATACTTAGTAATAAAGTACAGAAGAGAGTTTTTAAAACCAAAGATGGACTAGGTGCTTTGTTTCAAAGAAAGATTCCTCAAAAAATTCACTAAGAGGGTAGACTTTGTTTTTTACTCCTGTTTTTATAAGCTCCTCTTTTAAATCTCCTCCTTTGAGATATAAAATGCCGTTGTGCAATGGATTAATTGATCGTCTTGTAATATTCTTCTTCGTTAATTGGACAAATTCAGGTAAAGAGATGACCGCCCTACTGATTACGAAATCGTATCTGAAAACTATTTCCTCAATACGGTTTTGTGTTGCAGTTACATTCTCAAGCCCCAGTGAAGTTGCAACTTCATTAACAACCTTAATCTTCTTTCCAATTGAATCGACCAAATGAAAATTAGTCTCAGGAAACAAAATGGCAAGTGGAATACCTGGAAAGCCCCCACCGGTGCCAACATCTATTATTGAAGTCCCGGGAGAAAACTTTATTATCTTAGCAATTGCTAATGAATGCAGTACATGATGCAGATAGAGATTATCAATGTCTTTACGGGAAATAACATTTATTGCCTCATTCCATTTCCTGTATAAATCATTTAATTTTACAAAACTATCGATCTGAGAAGAGGTTAGATCTTTAAAATACTTAGTAATAATCTCCATTTATTAATTTGGTTTGTATGGTAGTATCACCTCAACTTCGGTGCCTATACCTATGCTTGAATGGATTTGAACTGACCCTTTGTGGAGTCTGATAATGTTATTTATTAAAGATAGTCCAATGCCATGACCTCTCTTATTCTGAGCATTAGCAGCTCTGTAAAATGGTTCAAAAACATGAGAAATGTCAGCTTGATCAATTCCTATCCCTCTATCAATAACTTTCATAACTACATTTTCTTTTTGATAATCAATGATTACATCAACAGGTTTGTTGTTTGAAAATTTGAATGCATTGTCTATCAAATTAGTAAATACCAGTTTTAGTAAGTTTTCATTACCGAGTACTGATAGATCGTGGTCATCATCATTGGTATTGTCATTAATTGCAATATCTACTTTAAGCTTAGGATTTAATAACATAAATTCAGACTGTGTTTCAATGAGCAACTCGTCCAATCTTACTTTAGTAAGCTGCATTGATGAGATTTCTTGTTCAGAACGTGCAATCTCTAGAAGGTTATTCGAGAGATTAGTTAAACTTTTTGCATCATCAAGAACTGAAGATAATACTTTTTTGTATTCATCAATTTCACGGTCATTCATAAGCACTACCTCAATCTGACTTGTTATAGAGGCTAATGGCGTTCTTAATTCATGTGATGCATTCGAAACAAAGATCTTTTGGATTTTAAAAGCTGTTTCAATCCGGTCTAGCATTTTATTAAATGTTACTGCCAGATGTGCTATTTCATCGTGCCCATTTCCTTCATTCACGCGTTGAGCAAGATTATTTGCGCTAATTGATGAAACTTCAGATATTACGTTAATAATTGGTTTTAATGCCTGCCATGAAAAATATCTCCCTATTAAAATAATCACCATCACAGAAACAACAAATCCAATTGTGAGCACTAAAAACAGATTTTTTAGTTTATCCATACCATAGATGTCAATAGCCGAGGCAATAACAACAAAACGCCTAAAGTCATTACTGTAAAGCAGACCTAGGGCTTCACGGTCACCTTGGTTGAAAGTATATTCACCATCATTCCTGATTTTTGAAAGCAAATCTTCATCAATAACCATACTTGAAGATTTTGATGATGAATAAATCTTGCTTTTTTTGAAGTAATCAAACACAGTAACCTCAACTCCGATAAGTACACTGTAATTTGAGCTATCGATAATTCTTAGAAGGTTGTCGTCAATCTCTTTTACGTCTATAAGCAACTTGGCTGTATTCACACACTTTTCCTTCAATCGCTGATTAAACTCCTGTTTCCGGTAATTTGCTGACAAAAAGTAAATCACCAGGGAGAAAGCTAGTAGTAAACTTCCAACAACAAGGGCAAACCTGAGAGTTAACTTATTTCTGATCTGCATTACCGTGCACTTCTTTTAACACATAACCCATTCCAATTTGAGTATGAATGAGCTTCACAGGATAATTTTTATCAATCTTCTTCCTTAGAAAATTAACATATACCTCAATTACATTGGTGCCTGTATCAAAATTGATATTCCAAATTTTATCTGCAATATCAGACTTCGATATTACTTTTCCAGTATTTCGGACAAGGTATTCCAACAAAGAAAATTCTTTCGCAGTTAGTTCAATATAATTATTACCTCTTTTAACTGTTTTACTCTCGGTATCCATTTCAAGATCTGCCACCCTTAAAACCGTTTGCTTTTTTTTATTAGTTGGAATTCGTTTGAGCAAAGCCTTTATTCTGGCCAGTAATTCTCTGAATTCAAATGGTTTTACTATATAATCGTCTGCTCCTTTGTCAAATCCAATTAATTTATCTTCCGTACTTCCAAGTGCTGTCAGCATTATTATGGGAATTTGCGGGTCATTATTCCTGATTTGTGAGCATAATTCATAGCCGTTTATTATGGGTAGATTTATATCAAGTATAATAAGTCCGTATTCATTCGTATCCGCCAGTCGTTTGCCAATAAATCCATCATAGGCAACATCCGTTTCGAATCCGTTTTCCTCCAATCCTTTTCTGATGGAATCAGCCATTTTTACATGGTCTTCAACAATTAATATCTTCGGGTTATGCATAATTCAACAACTATGGTAGTTTGACCACTAAATTAAACATTTTAGCGTATCAATCAATATTCATCTGGTTCATTATTTCGAGTTAATTATCTTTGCAAGGAAATATTAACGTTTATGCCTCACAAATACTCATCTCTCTCATTGTTTTTATTGTTTTTTATATTCAATAATCTTAATGCGCAAAAAACTACTCCCAAAAACAACTATGAACAATACATAGAAAATTTTAAGTCAATCGCCATTAAAAAGATGCAGGAATATCGAATTCCTGCCAGTATTACATTAGCACAAGGATTACTTGAATCAGGAAGTGGAAAATCTGACCTTGCGGTTAATGCAAACAACCACTTTGGCATAAAATGCCATAAGGAATGGACTGGTATGACCTATACAATGGATGACGATGAAAAAGGAGAGTGTTTTAGAAAATACGCTTCAGCAGAAGAGTCGTTTAATGACCACTCACAGTTTTTGACAACAAGGCCAAGGTATGCAAATTTATTTAAACTTGATATTCTTGATTATAAGGGGTGGGCTCATGGTCTAAAAAGTGCCGGTTATGCCACTAACCCAAGGTACGCGGAAATGCTTATTAAAATAATCGAGGAGCATCAACTATTCTTGTTTGATAGTGGATATGAACCTCAGAAATCGGATTTGATAGCTGATACAGGGCCTGGTTTACCTAATGATTCAAAAATTGAAACTGATTCACCCGTATTACCTAAGAAAAATTATGAATATGTTGAGGTTACCGCTGGTAATAGAAGCATATACGTTAACAATGGTGTACGCCTTATCTATGCAAGAAAAGGCGATAAAGCAATGACCATTGCTGATGATGTTGGAGTACATACCTTCCAAATATTGCAATATAATGAATTAGGACGGGATGAAAAGATAAAAGAAGGCTCAATTATTTACATTGAACCCAAAAAAAGTAAAAATAATACACAATATCACATAGTAGCTGAAGGAGAAACTATGCGGGACATTGCTCAATTATATGCTATAAAGCTTAAAGTCCTTTATAAAAGAAATGATATTAAAACTGGACATGAACCCACTGTGGGTACCAAAGTCCTTTTAAGTAAAGTTAAATAATCACTAAGAGTTAATTGTACATTTAGAGTCCTTCTAATTCTGTAAGGACTAATTTGTTGTCTCGTGTAGTAACCATGATTTCCTTCATACTACCACCTGGATTAAAGATAATTGGATCAGAATTTGATTTAATTGAAAGTCCCTTATAAATTTTGCCCTTGTTATTAATGCCGGTGATCTCATTGGTTTTAGTATTTCGGGCAAATATCCATACATCTTGAGATGATGATGCATATACAAATGGTACTCCGAATTTGCCTTTTGTATTGATGGCTGCGATTTTTTCCTTCAAGCGGTTAAAAGCTATTATTTGCTCATCCTCGGCGAAAATAAAGTCCTTTGAACCATCAGAATCAAAATCTTCATATGTAAACCATGGGTTATTAGTAAATTTGCCGAAATTTGACTTGCTTATTTTACCATTCCCATCAATATAAATAAGTTCACCTTTTTCTGAAACTGAAATAAAAATTCCTTTGCTATTTGTGGTGTTTGAGAAGAGTTTAGTTTGCTTGGAGAGCTTTAAGTCCAGATCAACTTTAATTCTTTCCTTCCCTCTTCTGTCATATATCCTAATAGAGCCATCAATATTCTTATAGGTGATATAGTCTTTGCCATGTGTTCGGTGAAACTCAATTTTGCCTTGTCCTGATACCACAGGCTTACGCCAGTCAGGTAATTCTAAACCTTGTATTGTGATATTGTAAATCCTATTATCAGTTCCAACATAAAGTATTCGATACTCCTTCTTATTGTCATAATCAAAAACTGAAATTTCACTCTTAGCAGCTTTGGGTAGTCTTACAGGAGATTCTTTAATTTCCTTACCTTCTTGATCAATAATAATAAGTTTATTATTTGTTGAGAACAAATACTGGGTTCTACCATTTCGGTAATAGTCAATTTCGGAGATTTTTGAAATTATTGGCCCCTGAGCATTATAATCCCATACTTTGTTTCCTCTATTATCAAGTAAATTAATTTTACCGTTTGACTGAATTACGGAAATTAGCTTACTATTTTTTGATTTCCCATTTACAATTTGAATCGTGGAAGTTCTGGTATTCAAGTCAAATGCAAGCTGCTTTTCTTTGCTTTTAACTATTCGCTCATCAGTGGTTTCTTGAGATTTGTTTAAGCTCACGTCGGTTTTTGAATCAGCATTTGCTAGTTCAGTTGCTTTATTATCTGTCTTATTGTTGGGGATTTTACTCTTTTCCTTTTTCTTCAAATTGTTTTGTGCTTTTGGAATGAGCCAACCTAGCGTATATTGTAAGTCATTTCCAGCACTATACTGAATTCCGATTGAAGAGTTTTCCTTAAAAAAATTAACAAGATCTCTATTTGAACCTGAGCGAGAATCATTTAGCCATTTGCCAACAACATCGGGGCGCAATAGAATAAACATGTTAGAACTATTACCTGACCATTCTTTAGCTACTTTGAATTCCTTGCTGTTTGATAATGTATTTTCAGAATCGAAAATTTTCAACATTCTTTTACTTGGTGAGAAAATTACATGGTCACCAATGAACCGGCAATATAGTTTCCCTTGCATATTAAATAGGGAGCCCCAAAGTTTTTCAGGAAAAGATGCAAAATGCATATTAAAAATTGAATCTCCTTGTGGTTCAAGGTATGGAAGTAAATAACTTCTCGCACTATCAGCATTGGAGTGCCTTACCATCATAATCATCCCCGAATTATCACCTCTAAAATAATCTTGAGTGTAAATCATACTAACTGAATTTCCAATCCAGGCATTGATATGCTTTTTCCTGTTGAAAATTTCTTTATTTTGCTCCCCGATAGATGAGTCAAAACCTTTAACATGGATGGTATCGCCTTTAAAGAAGTGGCTTGAATATAATTCCTGATCACTCAACGACAAAGTTATTGCCATTGCAGTGTTCCGTGGGTAATCAGAAAGTTCACTAAATTCCACCGGCTCCTGACCGATAAATAAATGCCTGGAGGTTGTGAAAGTAAAGCCTCCAAAAAGAACTTCACTCTTCTTAATATTAAGATCGAAGGTTGTCCACTGGTCAAAAGGGGTGGCTTTTTCAAGTTTTTTATACAAATGAGGTACTAATGATGCGGCCAATACCTTAGTATTCACAATGATATTAGCATCTACTTTTTTTCCCCCTGTATTATATAGTTTATAGAATGACTCATTTGTCGCTATTGAGCTATCATACACAAGACTATTATATGAATTAAACAAAACTAAACTATCATTACTGATCGCAAACACGCCTTGCTTTATGTAATACCAGTTGCTAATTCCCTCGTGGTTTAGTCTATATAAATGATTATTAATTTTAATGGTAGAGTATTCATTATCAGTCAATACACTTTTAATGTAATTGTTAATTGTACCTAAACTAGATTTTCCTACAGATGTAATGAACAATAGACTCATTTTTTCTGCGCTACCCGGGACTATTGCAAATAGAACTTCATTTGACTCTAAAAAATTAAACAGTTTTGGATTATTTAATGTAATAGAGTCAATATACCTATTTATGGTCGTGAAATCTTCTAATGTGCCAAGCAAATCTGAGAGTACGGAATTATTTATGGCATTAAAAAAATGAAAAACATTCTTCGTTTTTATTATGACTGAAGCATCAGAAGGTACTGCATTAATTACAGGAGATAACGGTTCCTTTAGGAATTTATAATAGCTTCTTGCGGCAGATCCAACGAAAATAGCTATTACAGAAATTATCGCAAGAATTATAACAATCCTCAAACTTCTCACCGATCACAATTTTGATCAAAGATATGATCAATTGTACCGTTGCATTCAAGTAACTCAACTTACTAATGAACAATAAATTGTTAATAAATTGGGTGCATGTGTTGAAAGTTACCATAAAATGATTTAAGTTTGATGTTAAAAAGGATCAATTAATGAAATTTCAACCTATTGCATTTATATCCATAAAGCAACTCATGCATCCTATAGTTGCAATTGGTCTTCTTTTCTTCCCTGTCCAGGTTTATAGTCAGAACAAATATTCTGATGAGGAATGTAAATTAAGAACAGGCTTTGAATATGGAGCAATTGCTGGCATCTACATCGCAGATAAAGCATCAGCCGCCTTCTATTCAGGCGAACCTGATAAAGAAAATTATGTTAACTACGTTTTTAATAATCCGCACTGGTATGAAGAATTATGGAAGATGGATTTCTTTAAGGACACTGCCTATGTACTGGATTACCCGGAGAAAATGAGTTACGCCCCTGCATTTTCCTTCGGTTTATTTGTAAAGTATGATCTTAATTGTAAAACAGGTATTTATGCTCAGTTTTATTATGTTAAGTTAAGAGCAAATGATATTGTAACAGTAGAAGTTGATCCACCTATTGATGCATTGTATGAAAGAAAGATCAGACATTGCCCAATAACCGGTATTGAGGAAAGAAATATACTCGACCTTGGAATTTCACATTCATTTGGTCTTAATAAAGTATCTAGATTATCAGTAGGAGCAGGGGTTAGCATGAATAATACGCTTGTTAAAGAGCATTATATTTATATTTCCGAAAAGAAATATAATCTTATGCGTATTTATGGTAACAATCTTTATATTCCTAACAGTAACCAACAAATATTTCAGGTGAGGCAGGGAGGAATCGGATTTGGCATGTTTGCCAGTATTGGTGTAAGATTTGAATTCAGTCCAGTGGTAGCTATTGAACCTGGAGCATCAGTTCATTTCATGAAAATTAATCTGGATGAAACTTCACATTTAACACCCCAAATGGACTTCTATCTCAAATTATCTTTCAGAGACCTACTGAGGTTTAACTGATTATAGGGTTAATCTTGATCTTCAAGTTCTAAAACTAATTGGTCGTTAATGTGGAATGATTTCCTGTGCCAGGTTGTTATTCCATGCTTGGCAATTGCTCTACGGTGTTCTGGTGTAGGATATCCCATATTATGTTCCCACCCATAATCAGGAAATTGGGAACTCAATGATTGCATATATTCATCACGGTGTGTTTTTGCAAGGATTGAGGCAGCAGCAATCGACATATATAAACCATCTCCTTTAATTATGCACTGGTGGCTTAATCCCGGGTACGGATTAAATCTATTCCCGTCAACAAGTAATAGCTGTGGTACTACACTTAATCCCTTAACAGCTAGATGCATGGCCTTAATAGACGCTTGAAGTATATTAATTTCATCAATCACTTCTGCGCTTACACTAGCCACACACCAGGATATGGCATCCCGTTCAATTTCGTACCTAAGTTTTTCTCTAATAGGAGCTGTTAATACCTTTGAATCATTCAGAATAGGACTGAAATAATTTTCAGGCAAGATGACAGCTGCTGCAAATACAGGTCCTGCAAGACATCCTCGACCAGCTTCATCAGTACCGGCTTCTATAATATCAGAAAAAGAGTATCGACACTTAAGCATTTATACAACAACACGGTTAATAAAAATTGAAATAATCAGAAGTAGCATTAAAATGTCTTGTATTCTAGTTTGTTTTTGGTAATGAATAGAGTAACTAAGCATGATTGACATTGAAATGTAAACCAGAGGTAAAATTAAGAAAGAAGACTTGCCTCCAATTGCCAAAGTTACAATGCTAATGAAAGAAAATTGAAATGTTAGCCACATTCTTTTTCTAACATTAATAATTTTCTCTGATGTCGTATTTATAAAGTAAAACAGACTAGAAAAGTAAATCAATGCCAGTAATGCAAGTGTTATTATCTGATAAGTATGGGGGGCGTTAAACGCTATACTAAAAGTTTTGAAGTAGTTGGCATAAATTTCATAGAAATAACCAAGGTTATCATACCAATACCATGCAAAAAACATGTAAATGTATGGGATAGCTAATCCGATAAAAGATATGATCCATTCCCTGAATGTATTAACACTATAGGTAAAAAAGCCCAGCCAAATAAAAACAATGAAAACAATAGATTGAGGTATTATCAATGAGGAGACAGATATCGCTAATGTTGCGTTTAGAATTTGCTGAAATGGATACTGTTTACCAAAAATTCCAATCATATTACTAAAACTAAAAGTTAGCAATAACAATAGAACTAAGCTTCCGGTAAATTGTGATGTTTCGGGAGAAAATAACAGGAATAATGCCAGTATAGTTGAAGTAATGAAGGATTGGCGAGGCAATATTTCAGTTGATGTTCCTATTTTATTAACAAATAATGAGGTCACTGCTATCAATATGACATTAATCAACTTTCCTAATGTGGGATATAATATGCTGAAATCCTGAATCCACACACCTAATGGAGCAGTGTATAGACTTGGAAGTTGGGATTTTGCAGTGACTGGAGCAGTAAAGTAATAAAATACAAGGATAATCCCAATCATTAAGAAATGGACATATTCCCCTGATTTAGCTATTTTTTTAAGCATTTAAATACTAAAGGATTTTTAAAGGATATCAAAACCAATGTCATTTCTATAATATTTTTCACAAAACGATATGCGTTCAGCTTTCTCAAAGGAAAGCGCTAAAGCCTCCTTTACAGATTTCGCAAGTGAGGTAACAGCAATCACTCTACCACCGGCTGTGACAATATTTTCATCGACACAAGTTGTACCGGCATGAAAAATAAGTGTATTGGGATTATCTTGTTTTAAATCAGTGATCTTATAACCTTTCACATAATTATTAGGGTAACCACCTGATACAAGCATTACAGTTGCGGCTGATCTGACGTCAATTTCAATGGTTTTATTTACTAGATTACCATTTGCACACTCGTTTAAAGTTTGCACAATATCTGACTTTATCCGTGGAATTACTGATTCGGTTTCTGGGTCACCAAGTCTTACATTGTACTCAATTACATAAGGTTTACTATCCACATTGATTAGCCCAAAAAAAATAAAACCATTATAATCAATATTGTCTGTTTGCAAACCTTTAATAGTAGGGGCAATAATCAGATCTTTTACCTTCTGCATAAAATCTTTATCTGCAAAAGGAACCGGAGAGATTGAACCCATACCTCCTGTATTTGGCCCTGTATCATTCTCTCCAATGCGTTTATAATCTTTTGCTTCCGGGAGGAGAACCCATTCTTTACCATCGGTTAGCACAAAGACTGAAAGCTCGATACCTTTCAGGAATTCTTCAATAACAATTGTATCCGAAGCAGCGCCAAATCTCTTATTCAATAACATATCTTTTACTTGCTCAAGAGCTTCTTCGTATTCATCAACAATCACTACTCCCTTACCTGCTGCCAGTCCATTAGCCTTAATCACATAAGGTGGTTTCAGAGAACTAAGGAATGCAGCTGCATCATTAATTTGCTCCCTATTGAAAGTTTTATATGCTGCAGTTGGAATACCATGTCTATACATAAAATCTTTAGCAAAATGCTTGCTACCTTCCAACTGTGCACCTTCTCTCGATGGTCCAAGTATTGAAATATGATTTAATTGTTCCTTACTTTTAAAGAAATCATAAATCCCATTAACCAAAGGTTCTTCCGGGCCAACGACTACAAGACTGATATTATTAAGAATGCTAAAATGACTTATTGCATCAAAGTCGTTAGGGTCTATTGAAACATTTTCCCCATATTCAATTGTTCCTGCGTTTCCGGGGGCTATATATAACTTATTACACAGTTTGCTCTTAGATAATTTCCATGCTAAAGTGTGTTCCCGACCACCTGAACCAAGTAAAAGGATGTTCATTTCATTTTTTTAGCAAAGAAACAAAATATCTGAACTTATTGGGTCGTAGACTTAAAGTATCTTTAAATAAGGTTCAAATAGTAGTTCTTTTCGGGTCATTTATCCTATAAGTAACATAATAGGCAAAAGTCTGAATTCCTGTACCAGGTATTAAAATCAAGAAGAGGCTATATTATCGCAAGATAAATTGGTTTTTAGAAGCTGATGGTTTGAGATTATAAAAAAAAGCCTCAATGAAGAGGCTTTTTGTGATTACCGTGCGGCTTCCTGCCGTTTCTTTTCTGCAATCTTTTTTAGTGCTTCCTCCTGAACTGCTCTTGTAACAGGCATATATTGGTAGAATTCCATTGAATAGTTTGCTCTACCGCTCGAGAGGTTTCTTAAAGAAGTTGCATAACCAAACATCTCCATCAGAGGAACGTATCCATTCAGTTTCTGAGATCCCTTACGATGACGGCGCATACTTTCAATTTTCCCACGTCGTTTATTAAGATTACCCACAATGTCCCCAATATAATCATCAGGTGTATTTATTTCAATTTTCATTACTGGTTCAAGTAAAACTGGAGCAGCTTTCATAAAACCTTGCTTGAAACATATAGATGAGCATATTTGGAAAGCAAAATCCGATGAGTCAACAGGGTGGAACTGACCGTCAAGTAGAACAACTTTAACGTCTACAACAGGGAATCCGGCAAGGACACCATCTGCAAGTGTTTTTGTAATTCCTTTGTTAACAGATGATATATACTCAGCTGGTATTGCTCCACCTTTAATTTTATCAATAAACTCATACCCTTTGCCTTCATTGGGTTCCATGCGAAGGTATGTCTGAGCGAACTGTCCTTTTCCACCGGTTTGTTTAGAATGGCGGTATTCAACTTCAATCTCCTGAGTTATTGTCTCCCTGAATGCAACTGATGGTTCGCCAACCACTACTTCAATGCCAAACTCATGTTTCAAACGATCTACCAGAATCTCAAGATGCAATTCACCCATTCCCGCAATTACAGTTTCTTCAGTTTCTTCATCAAATCTAGCATGGAATGAAGGGTCTTCATTTACTAATTTTGAAAGAGCTTCACCCAATTTTCCCTGATCCTTACGGCTTGCAGGGTTAATCTTTAATTCGATAACACTTGGTGGAATGTGAATTGATTCGAGATGCAACTGATGATCCATATCACATAACGTATCACCTGTTTTGGTGTATTTTAAACCGATAAATGCCACAATATCACCGGGGCCTGCCTCATGGACTTCTTCACGATCCTTAGCATGAATCTTTAAGATTCGTCCAATACGCTCTGGTTTGCCTTTCGTTGAATTCATGATCTGCATGCCGTTTTTAACAGTCCCAGAATAAATTCTAACAAAAGTTTGTTGGCCCACGTATGGGTCGTGTATTAGCTTAAAAGCTAAACCTGAGAATGGCTCTTTAGGTGATGGGTTGCGTTGGCGAGCTTTATCATGGTCATCAATGTCCATTCCTATAACTGCACCTTTATCAATGGGAGAAGGAAGATAATCTACAATAGCATCCAATAATTGTGTAATGCCCTTGTTTTTATAAGAAGCACCGCAGAATACAGGTGTTATAAGAAGTTTCAGTGTAGCATCACGACAGGCTGATTTGAGAAGTTCTAATGGTACCTCCTTGTCTTCAAGGTAAAATTCCAGAATTTCTTCATTGAATTCAGCAACTTTTTCAATGATTAACTGGCGGTACTGAAACGCTTTCTCTTTCAGTTGGTCAGGAATTTCACTAATAACAGTCTCTTTCCCATCAAATGTATATACCTTCATTAGAATCAAGTCAATCAAAGATTCAAACTCTTCCTCTTGACCTACAGGAATTTGAAATGCAAGAGCACGAGCATCAAGGTTTTGGTTCATTTGATTAACCACCTCATAGAAATCAGCTCCGGTTCTGTCAATTTTATTAACAAATGCAACTCTTGGAACTTTATATCTTTCTGCCTGATTCCAAACAGTTTCGCTCTGAGGTTCTACTCCACCAACAGCACAAAACAGAGCAACCATTCCATCAATAACCCTGAGTGATCGTTCAACTTCTACTGTGAAATCTACGTGCCCGGGAGTATCTATTATATTTATCTGATAATCATTCCATGAACATGTAATGGCTGCTGATGCTATTGTAATTCCACGTTCCTGCTCTTGTTTCATGAAGTCCATGGTAGCTTGACCATCATGTACTTCACCTACTTTCCTGTTTACGCCAGTAAAGAATAGTAAGCGCTCAGTGGTGGTTGTCTTGCCTGCATCAATATGGGCAGCGATTCCGATATTTCTTAATTTAATTGTTTGCATCTAATTGATAAATTAGCTTTAAATTTGATTTCATCTGAAAAACAATCTATCAAAACTTTTGATTTTCAGAAAGATATAATAGTAAAATTTCCAAAGGGAAGGATAAAATGATACCCTGAAATGGCCGGCAAAATTACAAAAATATTTGACATCTCCAACCTGGGTATTCTATTTTTTTATATTTGAAGTTTTACAAGGTTATAGATCGTGTCAGAGCCATTTATTTTTAATTAAATTTTGTAACCCACAGTAAGAATCAACGTCTAAACTATTGACCAAGGATGCAGCAAAATTGTGCACATTCAAAACAAGAGTAACAATATGACTTTTCAGAAGGTTGTCAGTTTGTTTTTTTTCAGGTACTTTGAGCTTTCAATATGGATAACTGCTCTTATTCTTCTTGCTTTTTTTCCACCTACTGATAGTCACATGAGTCTTTGTCCCCTCAAAGCTTCGGGACTCGATTTTTGTCCAGGATGTGGATTAGGGCATTCTATTTCATGGTTCTTCCAGGGTAACATTGTTGCATCGTTAAGGTCACATCCACTTGGGATAGCTGCTGTTTTCATCTTAATATTTAGGATATTCGAGTTAATTAAATATAACATTTTGAATAAAAGTTTCACCAGTAAACAATCCGTATAAGAGTAACCTCCTGTAATATATAGAATAACAAGTCACTATAGTTTTTCACATTAAAAAAATCAGAAAATGGCAAATGCACTGTTACATCTACCAGAAATTCAAGGTATGGAATTAAACCACGTTCAAATGTTAATCAAGGATTATAATGATAAGCAAGCTATGCATTTTGCGGCTATCTACCGTTCCAGAAGGCGTGACCCACAACTAGTCCTTCTAACTTGTTTGGCTGGCTTATTAGGGATTGCGGGAATCCATAGGTTTCTTTTGAATCAGATAGGTATGGGAATTCTCTATTTCTTCACTGTCGGACTTTGTTTTATTGGTACAATAGTAGATGCAGTGAACTACCAAACACTCGCATTTGAATTTAACAGGCAGATTGCTTCTGAAGTCGCACAATACGCTGACAAGTTCACAGACTAATGTATGGACTTTGTAGATTGTGTTAATACAACCTGATTTATAAGTGCATAATTTAGAAGGTTTTGTTATGTGATAAGAGCTCCGGTAAGTTCTGTAACTTTTGCAATGCGGTGTCTCGAGAGGTATTCTTCAATTCCGGCTATGACTTTGACTGTAATTGCCGGATCAATGAAATTTGTTGTACCTATTTGTATTGCTGAAGCTCCTGCGAGTAAAAACTCAATTGCATCAGCTGCAGATGCTATGCCACCTATTCCAATAACCGGTACCTTCACTACTTTTGAAACCTGCCATACCATCCTAATTGCTATTGGTTTGATTGCCGGACCCGATAAACCGCCAGTAATTGTGGACAGAATCGGCTTACGTTTTTCAACGTCGATAGCCATCCCTAATAGTGTATTAATTAAAGAAATTGCATCTGCACCAGCCTCTTCAACTGCTAATGCAATGTCAGTTATACTAGTTACATTGGGTGAGAGTTTTACAATTAAAGTCTTGTCATATACTTCTCTCACAGCCCTGGTAACTGCCATTGCTGAAGGACAACTTGTTCCAAAAGCCATTCCCCCTTCCTTGACATTGGGACAAGATATGTTCAGTTCAATTGCAGCGATATGGTCAAGCTTGTTCATTTTCCTGGCCACATTAACATAACCTTCTATGGTGGAATCTGAAACATTAGCAATTACATTAGTTTTGTATTCTGTAAGTTTTGGATAAATCTCCCTAACAAAATATTCAATTCCTTTATTTTGTAGTCCAACTGCATTTAACATACCCATTGGAGTCTCAGCCATTCTAGGATATGGATTACCTTCACGATGCTTTGATGTTGTGGCTTTAACGATTATGCCTCCCAAATCATTGACATTAATAAAATCATCATACTCTTTTCCATAGCCAAAAGTTCCCGATGCAGTTAAAACGGGATTTTTAAGCTCGAGATTGTGGATTTTTACTGTCAGATCAGCCATTGGATTAAAATTTAGAACACAAAATATAAAACTTCAAAATTCTTGGTCAGCATAACTGCATCACCGCGAGGCATTCACACTTCAAATTAATGAGCATCCAATTTCATTTTCAACAGTCCAACCCTTGAGAGTTGAACTATCAAATACTGGCCCCTCAGTACAAACACAAACATTGCCCTGAACACTTTCAACAACACAACAAAGGCAGGCTCCAATACCGCAGGCCATTGTATTTTCCAACGATACCTCGCATGGTATTTTGTGTTTTTCTGCATAATGAGCAACAGCCCGCATCATTCCATCAGGTCCACAACAGTATATTTTGCTAAATAAAGTCTGGCTTGTGAACAACGAGTGTGCAGTAACCATACCTTTTTCTCCATAACTTCCATCTTCTGTGGAAACATACACATCTCCATATGCTTTATATTGGTCGTGAAGTAGGATGTCATCTGCACTTCTTCCGCCAATAAGAATATTGACATTATTGTCATTCTTATAAAGCTGCTCAGCCAGAAAGTATAGGGGAGCAACTCCACAACCCCCACCAACTAAAAGAACTTTCTCATTTTTGGTTATGCTGAATCCTTTTCCTAAAGGGAATAAGATATCAACACTCTCACCAGTCTTTAATTGCGATAAGTTCTTTGTTCCAGCTCCTACCACTTTGATTAGGAGGTGAATTGTGTTTTTAAGGTAATCAACTCTATGAATTGAAAAAGGACGTCGCAAGTAAGTTGATTCTGATCCTTCGACTTTAATCTCCACAAACTGTCCTGGTGCCATTTCAGGCAGGGGGGTGGAAGATCTTAGTTCAAGAATATTATGTTTTATATTAAGGGGAGTGTTCCCAACAACCTGTAATTCAGCTTTTTGTTTTTTCATATTTGCCAATTGCTAACTTACGAAAAAGTCCGTATTGATACGGACTTATGTTATTTTTGTTATTCCCAGGTATAAGAAATTTTTTGTTAATCCCAGGTATAACAGTTATTTCTTACTTATCGTTACTCTGTGTGTCATTAGGCTTATTGTCCGATTCAATTTCTTCATCTTGATCTTTTTCAGTTTGCTCAGTCACTTCTGTGTTTGACTCATTCGAATCGACGTTAGAATCTACTTCTGAATCAGCTGATTCTTCAGTAACAAGATTGATCAAATTATAAGTGAGCAAAAGATTGTACCAGTTAATTATTTTTTGCATGTGTGAAACATAAACCCTCTCCTTGTCATAATCGGGTAAGATATCTCCAAAAAACTGTTTTACTTTATTGTTGTCGGTTTTATTTTCAGGTGCGGCTTGTCCGTTAAGTTTTTCATGCATTGACTTAAGAACCTTTCTTAAAGGAATATCACCAGCTTCAGTGTAAATGCTGATTTCCTCAAGAGTACTTATTTTATCATGCGTGAAAGCCTGGATTCTTTTCTGATCTACGATTGATTCTACAATGATGCCATTCTTGGCTTGTGCGACCATCTTATAAAGTCCCGGTTTTCCGGTGATTGCCATAATTTCCTTTAATTCCATAAAATACGATTTGTTTTCTGCAAAAATAAGGAATTTGATCAAAGATAGTGCTATATTATCTTATAGTTTCTATATTCGCCGGGCCTCCAACCTGTTAATTGCTCGATACCATGGAGAAAGCGTGATTTTAGAGGCAGTTGTTTCTTACTTGGATCGAAATTGAACTCCCAATTTAAGGCCTTTACTCTATTTTTCATAACCGCGGGATGAGAGCCTTTAAACAATGATAGAGAATCAATTTGTGAATAATCGAACGAATTGATTTTTGGGATTTTCTTCTCCACCCATTCATCTGTATGCCAAAGCTTATTGAATGACTGTTGTTTAGCTTGTTGGGCCTCAGGAGGTTTAACCCAGCCATAGTGATACATTTCAGCATTTAAGCTTTTAACCTTAAGAGGTCTGTCTGATTTTCTGAATCCCTGAGCATCACGGTAAGACCTGATTGATTTGTCATTTCTTATTACTCTAACTTCTTTTCTATACCAACGCCTACTGTCACCAATAAAATCGTAAGAGCCATAAAAGTGAACGTAGTTTAAGAGTAAGCCTTCTACTCGCTTATCATCTTTCCATTTTAACATTCCTTCTTTAATAACCGGCAAATACTTTTCATGAAGTACTTCGTCTCCTTGTATATAAATGGCCCAGTCGCTGTCACGGCTTACTGCCTCAAAGGCTTTGTCTGTTTCAACAGCCAGCACTTTTCCGCCTTCTCTCAACGAATCGTCCCAAACTGTATCAATAATTTTTATTTTGCTCGAGCCTATGTCTTCAATAAGCTTACGGGTGTTATCTTCGGATTGTCCTACTGCAACAATTACTTCATCGCAAATAGGCAAAATTGAATTAATAGCTTCTACGATTGGGTAATCGAATTTTATTGCATTTCTGATAAAGGTAAAGCCTGAAATCTTCATCTGCTTTTTTGCGCAAAGATATTAATTTGGTAAAACTTAAAGCCTGTTCAATTGAACAGGCTTTAAGTTTTGCTTTTACAGATGATCAATTATAAATCTCATTTAGCAGTTTCAGTTTTTTTCTTTCCCCATTTAATAAGGACTGACTGAACATCCTTAAATTTAATGGGCTTTGGAAGATAATCCACCATACCAGCATTCAAATATCTTTCTCTATCACCTGTCATTGCATTGGCAGTAATTGCAATGATCTTTGGTCTCTCAGCTTCGGGATATCGTTCACAGATTATTTTAGTAGCTTCCATGCCATTCATAACAGGCATTTGAATATCCATCAGAATAATATCATATTTCTTTCTGTCAAGCATTTCCAGCACTTTGCGACCATTTTCCACAGCATCAATTTTGTATCCCATTTTACTGAGAAGAGTAATGACCAGATCCTGATTCGTAATATTATCTTCTGCCAGCAAGATCCTCATTGGCAACTTTTCAGCCAGATTTTTATCAATATTATGGTCAGCGAGATTATTCCTGCGGTTTCTGGTTTCCGCAATAACTCTCAGCACTTCTTCAAAAAGTTCAGCTAATTTGATTGGTTTGGAGAGTTGTGCATCAAAAATTTCTGTTGGTAACTTATTTATTTTGCCCAATGATGTAAGCATTATCATTGGAATATCACCCTTGAAAGGAATAGATTTAATTATTGTTCCTAGCTCAAGCCCATCCATTGAAGGCATCTGCATGTCTATTACTGCCAGCTCAAAAGGTTCCTCTTGTTCTTCAATTACCTTTAGAGCTTCCTGGCCTGAACGTGCAGTAAAGGGTATCATTCCCCACGACTCAAATTGCAGGGTAAAGATGTGTCTATTGGTTTCATTGTCATCAACAATTAATACCCTGCTATTTTTCAATTCAGGAATTTGGCCGCGAACATATAACTTTGTTTTTCCAATACCTGATGTAGCCAATTTGATACTAAAGTAGAAGGTTGAACCCTTGCCAACTGAGCTTTCGACCCATATGTTGCCACCCATCAAATTGATTAAATGCTTCGCGATTGCAAGACCAAGTCCAGTACCACCATAACGTCGTGTTGTTGTCGCATCTGCCTGAGTAAAGGCTTCAAACATAATATCAATTTTCTCCTGAGGTATTCCAATCCCACTGTCTTTAACAGAGAACTGCAATTCCTGATAACCATCACCTTCCTCTATTTTTTCAATAGAGATAAATATTTCTCCTTCTTCAGTAAATTTAATAGCATTGTTGATCAGATTCACCATTATCTGGCGAAGGCGATTAACGTCACCAACTAAAAATGGCGATACATCCGGTTGAATCAGATATAGCAGGTCAATTCCTTTTTCAATGGCTTTAGGTGCAAATATATCCAGGGCATCTTCAATACAATTGCGTAGCTCAAACGGAGCTTCCTCGATCATCATCTTCCCTGATTCAATTTTCGAGAAATCAAGAATATCATTGATGATCGTCATAAGGTTATCAGAACTTACCCTTAAGGTTTCAACATAATTCTTTTGTTCTGGATTCAGAGGTGTATCAAGTAGCAAACTTGTCATACCAATAACACCATTCATAGGTGTTCTGATCTCATGACTCATCATTGCCAGAAAGTCTGATTTCATCATGTTTTCCAGCTTAGCTTCGTCCTTAGCTTTTATGAGCTCACTCTCCTGAAGCTTGAGATATTCCAGTTTTTTTAGTTCTTCTTTAAGTGATTTTATTTCCTCAAGAAGGCTTTCGCGAGAATATTGAGAATTATTTTCCATGTTTTCCATAAGCGAATAACATCAATGATAAGGTGCAAATTGTTTTCGACCAACTAAAGTACAAAACAAAATGATACCCTGTATAACAATTGGATTAAAACTATCTATTTATTCTTTAATGGTGCTTTGATCAAATTGTAACCCTGAATTAACAATTATTCTCAGGAAATTTTTAAGTATTGCGCGGTATACGATTCTTTAACCCCTATAAGGTTTTCAGGAGTTCCTTCATAAACCAGATTTCCACCTGTATCACCACCCTCAGGTCCCAGATCAATAATCCAATCAGCACATTTAATGATGTCAGGGTTGTGTTCAATGACAATAACACTATGACCTTTAGAAATCAGAGCATTAAAAGAATCAAGTAATTTTCGAATATCATGAAAATGCAATCCTGTTGTTGGTTCGTCGAAAATGAAAAGGGTAGGTTTTTCTGTACTTCCTTTAATAAGGAAACTTGCCAGTTTTATGCGCTGCGCTTCTCCACCACTTAGGGTGTCTGATGATTGACCTAATCGTAAATATCCTAATCCTGTTTCAGCTAAGGGCTGCAGTTTCATCACTATGCGTGCCTCAGTGTTATGGTTTTTAGCATTTGCTGAAAAAAACTCAATTGATTGATCAACAGTCATGTCTAGGATGTCAGCAATATTTTTCCCCTGGTACTGTACATCCATTACCTCCTCTTTAAATCGTTTTCCCTTACAGCTTTCGCAAACAAGGTGTATGTCAGCCATGAACTGCATACCAATTTCAACTATTCCTTCACCCTCGCACTCTTCGCATCTACCTCCTGCAATATTAAAGCTGAAAAAACCTGGTTTGTAGCCTCTGGTCTTAGCCAGCTGCTGATCAGCATATAGAGCTCTAATGTCATCATATGCTTTGACATAGGTAGCAGGATTTGACCGTGATGACCTTCCTATTGGATTTTGGTCAACCATTTCAACATCGCTTATCCTATTATAATCACCCGATATTTTGTCAAATCGTCCTGTTTTATCACCATAACCGCCGTAAATTTTCTTTAAAGCCGGAAACAAGATTCGTTTTATCAGAGATGTCTTCCCCGATCCACTTACACCTGTGACGGCAACCAGAATATTGAGAGGAAATTTAACTGCAAAACCCTTTAAATTATTCTCACGGGCTCCCGTAATTTCTATATAGTCAGTCCAGCTCCTTCTATGTTTTGGGATCTCAATTTTCATTTCTCCAGTTAAATACCTGGCAGTAAGGCTTCCATCTTTTGAATTCAGTAGTTCACTATAGGTACCAGCAAAAACTATTTCTCCACCATTTTCACCGGCCAATGGGCCAATATCAACAAGATAATCAGATTGGCGCATGATTTCTTCATCATGTTCAACAACTATAACTGTATTCCCCAGTGCTTTTAGCTGTTTGAGAACTTTTATAAGCAAATGAGTATCACGTGGGTGGAGTCCTATGCTTGGCTCGTCAAGAATATACATTGAACCTACCAGACTACTCCCTAAAGATGTTGCCAGGTTGATACGTTGTGATTCCCCACCAGATAGCGTGGATGAAAGCCTGTTTAGAGTCAGATAACCTAACCCAACATCAAACAAAAATTGCAGCCTGTTTTTTATCTCAACAAGCAGACAGGAAGCAACTGCCTGATCATTGACATCGAGTTCAAGTTTTTTAAAAAGCTCAAGTGACTGCTTGATAGGCATAAGCACTATATCAGTTATCGTCTGCCCATTTACTTTTACATAATTGGAGTCCTTCCTTAATCTGCTCCCTTTACAGTCAGGACAAACGGTTTTGCCTCTGTATCTAGAAAGCAGTACCCTGTATTGTATCTTATATGTCTGTTCTTCAACATATCTGAAAAAATCATTAATACCTTTAAAATAATTATTCCCATTCCAAACCAGCCTTTGCTGCTCATCGCTTAACTCATACCATGGTTTATGAACCGGAAAGTTAAATTTATAGGCATTCCTGATGAGTTCACTTTTCCATTCGCTCATTTTGTCACCCTTCCAACAGGCTACAGCATCCTCATAGATTGAAAGGCTCTTGTTCGGAATAACAAGGTCTTCGTCAATGCCAATAATGCTTCCATACCCTTCGCAAGTTTTACATGCACCAAATGGATTGTTAAAACTGAAAAGATTTACTGATGGCTCTTCAAATGTTATACCATCTGCCTCAAACCTGCTTGAAAAGGTTTCAACCCACTGTTTATCACTAATCTCAACAACACAAATACAGGTACCTTCACCTTCATAAAAAGCAGTTTCAATTGAATCAGCAAGTTGTGATGGCAAGTCTTCATCATCACGCCGAATTGTTACTCTATCTATTATCAGGAAGTAAGATGCTTGCTTATCTAGCTTCTGGTCAATAAGATCCTCAATCCTCTGCACCTTATTATCGTGCATTATCCTGGTAAAGCCCTGTTGCAGGAATATTTTGAGTTGATTGCTTAAATCACGGTCATGTTTTAAAATAAGAGGGCACATAATTGTTGCCTTGGTTTCATTATTTTGCGACAATAACCAGGTTACCACATCATTCACTGAATCGCGCTTAACAATTTTGCCTGATACAGGTGAGTATGTTTTGCCTATACGGGCAAAAAGCAGTTTGATATATTCATATATTTCAGTGGAGGTCCCTACTGTGGAGCGTGGATTTCTTGAATTTACCTTCTGCTCAATTGCGATTGCAGGAGAAATACCAATAATTTGATCTACTTCTGGCTTGCTCATCCTACCAAGAAACTGACGTGCATATGCACTAAGGCTTTCTACATATCGTCGCTGTCCTTCTGCATATAAAGTGTCAAAAGCCAGTGAAGACTTCCCCGAACCTGATAATCCTGTAAATACAACTAATTGATTTCGCGGGATTGCTAGAGAAACATTCTTCAGATTATGTATTCTGGCTCCCTTTATAAGGATGTTTTTTTTTGAATCTATATTGAGCATTCAGTGTAATTTCAGTTGGCAAAATTAATTTTTTTTTAGTTTTCTTTGTATTGTATGGATTTTTACTATACATTTGTTCTCTAAAGGAAACCTTTCCTTTCAATTACTGTTTCAAAGTATAACTAAAATATAGGAGATAAATTATCGGATAAACATCTACGCTTTTAATTACTAACATAAAAGGAGGCGCCATGTTTGCCCAAAGCGTTAGCGATCAGGAGCTAATAAACAGATATTTATCGGGTGATGAATTCTGCCTGGAACAGTTAATACACCGTCACAAAACAAAAGTTTTTTCCTATATCCATATGGTGATAAAGGATAAACAAACAGCTGACGACATCTTTCAAGATACCTTCATTAAAGTAATCTATACTTTAAAGTCCGGTTCTTATAAGGAAGAAGGAAAATTCATACAATGGGTTATGCGTATTGCACATAACCTGGTAATCGATTTTTTCAGAAAAGCCAAACGAATTCCTGTTGTTGAATGCCAGAATGAAGAGTATAATATTCTCGACAATCTGAGTGTTTATGACGAGTCCATTGAGGATCGTATGATAACAGAGCAGATCCATCAGGATATTCGTAATATGATCGAGTATCTTCCCGCTGAGCAGCGTGAAGTACTCATTATGCGGCATTATGCTGATATGAGCTTTAAAGAAATTGCCGAACAAACTGATGTGAGTATTAATACTGCGCTCGGGCGCATGAGGTATGCACTCATTAACTTAAGGAAGATGATTGAACGTAAAGAAATCAAATTATCAGTGTGAATCAAGGATTGATAGTTCATTGAAGAATTGAGGCTTCGTTGAACAGCAGCGGGATTTCACTATAAGAGATCTCACTGCAGTGGAATTTAAATTACTTGATCCTTAAGGGTTTACTTTAACAAAAAAATAACTAAATAATTTTTACTCAGAGATAATAATAGGCTGTTTTTTACCGTTTAACATTAAACGCAAAACAGCCTATGACAAAAAATTTTACACACTTAAAATTCGATTCTGAGAAAAACTCTTCAAAGGAACATGATGAATTTTGTGAAAACGAAATGAAAGAAAATCCTAGTGACTCAGTAATCAGGAATTTGTTAAACTACTCAAGAGCACTGTCAGTATTAACCGTTAAACTAACAGGTAAAGCTCACATAATCTTGCTTAATTAATAGTAATGTTGGTTAATTGAAAAACTGCCCCACTGGTCATGGGGCAGTTTTTTTTGATACCAATGCAACAATTAAATAAGCCATTGTTGCTACAAGGAAAATTATATTAACAGTTCTTGCAAAAGGCGGAGCATATGCCGGGAATAATTGACCTGATAGTACAATTATATTCAAGAAGAGAATTGCAAACAGTATAGGTTTGTTGGATTTCATGATATTTTTATAAGTGGTTGATCACCTAAAATACCCCGGGGGTCCTAAAGGAATTGAAAGGTAAGAGTGGGTCAGTATTGAATGAATGCCTGAAAGGTGATGAGTAGTTTTGGTAGCTGGAGCCGCCCTGTTGCATTCTTATTGATGCACCAATGTGAAGGCTCTCATTCAGTTGATATCCTATACCGACGGCTACTCCCTGAGCCTCCAAGTTAATTGCGTTAGGGTTGAGTCGGCTGTTGAGTGCAGGGTTCACAGTTTTATAAACAGCACCTGAAACAGTAAGTTTGTCATTTACCATATAACTGCCTGAGGAATGAAATGTTAATGTATTTAATGTACCTGAGTGTTCCATTATTTCACCAGAAATACCAATTAGTGGTGTGTTGTTCAATAGTGTGTTTGAGTATAATATTCCGGCAGAAACAGATAATTTTTTATTCAAAGGCATTGAGAAGGCAGGATTAATGAATGATTGTAAAAAATTGCCCTGCCCAAAAGTCCCAAAGCTCATGCCCGTTACCATATTAAATCGTATTGTTGAAAACGGGGTAGGCAATCCTGCATCTGTAAATAGACTCCCTTGTGTAATCTGCGCATGAGGAAGACTCTTTGTTACTTCCTGGGCTTGCATAGTAAGTGCAATGAATCCTGCAATCGCAATTAACAAATATCTTTTCATTTATTTAGTCATTTTAAAAGTTCAGACCCCTTTGTTTAAATAATCCTAATTTCTATGCTATATTCTAATACCAAGGTCTGTGCAAAGTCTTTTTCAGAGGTTTGGAATCAAGAATTAATGCACAAAAATTATGCAACTTTTTCGATGAACACTAATAAGGCCTAAATTTAATTTAATGCAAAGATTGCTTCTTTTACATCGCGTGAGTTACCACCCACATATACCTTAAATTCACCCGGTTCTGCTACAAATTTAAGATCGCTATTATAAAATTTGAGATCTTCAATGTCAATTGTGAAACTTACCTGGCTTGATTCCCCTTTCCTGAGCATGATCTTTTTGAAATCTTTTAATTCTTTAACCGGACGTGTAATGCTCCCAACCAAATCACGTATATACAATTGAACTACCTCTTCAGCATCATAGTCGCCAGTATTAGTAATGCTGAATTTCACTTCAATTTCTTCCCCTGCACTCATCGTATTCCTGCTTAAAGTTGGTTGTCCATACCTGAAATTGGTGTAGCTTAATCCATATCCAAATGGATACAAAGGTTCATTTGAAACATCGAGGTAATTTGAGCGGAACTTTTGAAACCATTGCCCTTCTGGTAATGGTCTTCCTGTGTTCTTGTGATTATAATAGATAGGGATCTGACCAACATGCTGTGGAAAGGAAGCTGTTATTTTTCCTGAAGGGACAACATCCCCAAACAAAACATCAGCTACGGCATAACCCGCTTCGCTTCCACCAAACCATACATTAAGAATTGCAGGAATATTATCATGTTCCCATTTCAATACCAATGGCCGACCGGTAAAAACTACCAATACCACAGGTTTTCCTGTCTTTAGCAAAGCTTCTAATAGCCTTCTTTGGTTTGCAGGTAGTTCAATATCTGTTCGGCTTGATGATTCACCACTCATTTCTGCGGCTTCTCCCATAACAGCGACAATAACTTCTGCTTTACCTGCAGCAACCAACGCTTCATCTATTAATTCTTTTTCCGGCCGTTTGTCCCAACCAGTATTCTTACCAAAGACACTTACCCTGGCTTCGAGAGCTGAATCACTGTATACATTTGAACCTTTGGCATAATGAATCGAACCATTTTGGCCCATTAATTCCTGAAGTCCTTGCATAACCGAAATTCCTTTCGAGAAATCAGCTGCAACACTCCAGGTTCCTGCCATATTTTCTTTGGCATTAGCCAGAGGTCCAACCAATGCTATTGAATTCGTCTTCCTAATGGGCAGTACTTTGCCTTCATTCTTGAGCAATACAAAACTCCTGGCAGCAATATTACGGGCAATTTTCCTGTTTTCTTCAGTATAAACTTCCCTGGCTGATCTTTGGGGATCAGCATACTTATAAGGATCTTCAAATAAACCGAGTTTGTATTTTGCTTCAAGAACCCTGCGACAAGCCTGATCAATTTGTTTCTCTGTAATTTTACCTTCCGAAAGTGATGATTTAAGAGTGGTAAGAAAACCCTCACCAACCATATCCATATCAATACCAGCCTGCAATGCCAATGCTGATACTTCTTTAAGACCCCCTATACCGTGGTCGATCATTTCATTTATGCCTGTGTAGTCAGTTACAATAAAGCCATTAAAGCCCCATTGATTGCGTAGTACTTCAGTCATTAACCATTTGTTAGCTGTTGCAGGAATTCCGTCAACCTCATTAAATGAAGCCATAACACTGCCTGCACCGGCATCAATAGCACCTTTGTAAGGAGCAAAATACTCGTTATACATTCTCAATCGGCTCATATCAACAGTATTATAATCCCGCCCGGCTTCTGATGCTCCATACAATGCAAAATGCTTTACACAGGCCATAATTGTATTATTAGCAGAAAGATCATTTCCCTGGTAGCCCCGCACCATGGCAGCAGCCATTTCGTATCCCAGATATGGATCTTCACCGTGACCTTCAGCAATGCGTCCCCAACGGGGATCTCTGCTTAAATCGGCCATGGGGGAAAAGGTCCAGCATATTCCATCAGCACTTGCTTCCTGGGCTGCAACTCTGGCGCTTTGTTCTATTAAGGATCTGTCCCATGTGCTTGCTAGTCCCAATGGTATTGGAAATACAGTTTGGTAACCATGTATAACATCCATGCCAAATATTAGCGGTATTTTAAGTCTGCTTTCCTCAACTGCTACCTTTTGTACTGCTCTAATCTTCTCAACTCCCTTAATATTGAATAACCCACCAACACTTCCTTCCTTTATTTTCTTACCAATATCTGAATTGGCTGCCTGGCCGGTAACTATGTCGCCCGAACCAGGTAGGTTCAGCTGGCCAATCTTCTCTTCCAATGTCATCTTTGACATGAGTTCATTTATGAAATCATCCATCTTCTTGTCGTTTTGCTGCTGTGCAAATACATTTAAGGATGCCACAAATAATGCTGCAACCAATGAAAGTTTCTTCATGTTAATTTGGTTAATTATCAAACTGATTCTTTTTATCATTGTACTGAAGATAAGGTTGTTATTTTGACTTTTTCAATTAACTTTAATCACTGCACTTTTATTTGAAATGCCATTTTCATTAAAAGATTCGATGCAAAAATAATAAGGCTTTTCTTTATCCATAGTTTTTAGCCAATATTCGTTAGCACCATAAACCAATATGTTATTGTAAAGTTTATCAGGATGAATGCCCATGTAAATATTATAGCCTACGGCGTTATCAACTTGTCTCCATTTTATCCAGGCACTGCGCTTGTCATTTTCAGTCCTTAGCACAATAAAATTTGTTACGGTATCAGGTAAACTTCCATGTCCGTTGCCAAATACCCTTAAGCCACTTATTGCAAATTTACCTGTAGGCATTGCAATGTTCTCTAATTTAATAAATCGTGCTTCAACGGACTGAGGTAATTCAATATAATCATGAGGTACATCAGTTTTGTTCTCACTTTTATCGACCAGTATCTTCCATTTTTTGCCATCGATTGAATGAAATAATTTGTACTGGTGAAATACACCCATCGACTTACCTAGAAATTCAACATCCTGATCGGCATAATTGATTTGTACAGCCCTGATAGTTGAAACATTGCCAAGATCAGTTGTAATCCATTCCCCTTTATTGCCTGATTCTGCACTCCAATAGGTTTGAATCTTCTCATCCACCGCGTAATTTGGATGATATCCTCCGAATGTTGAAGAAACGGTAATGGGCTTGTTATAATTCAATAACATCCAACCTGTAAATCTGCTCTGAAGATGATCAGCTTTGTCCGTTGCAATATGATGAGGATAATCACCAAATGTTGTGTTGCAATATAGCACTCCATCTCCGTCAAAACCTGCAGGCCACAATCCATTGCGGCGTTCAAAGTTGTTTTTTACTGAGATAGCCATAGTACTCACATGCCAGTAATTGCCATATATATCCTGAAAAGTAGATCCATGGCCTGCACCTCTTGCGAATCCTCCAGGTTTATATGCAAAAGGCATAGACTCATGTTTGAATGGTCCGAGTGGATTGTCAGAAATAGCGACACCATCTGCATATCCGCTGAATTCTGTACCAGGTGCCCCGTATTGCAGATAGTATTTGCCGTTGTGCTTATTCATCCATGCACCTTCAATAAAGGGATCGAGAAAAGTGTTATCCATATGCTCCCCAAACCGGTGCCAACCATACCGTTCTTCATTTAATAATAGCATTTCTTTGCGAGTGCCAAAGGGCTCAAAAGTGGTCCTGTTAATTCTTATGCCATATAAAGGAAACATATTGCTGCTACCATTGTACATGTATAGTTTCCCATCATCATCGAGAAAGAAAGCAGGATCCCAGCCACCAATAAGTAAGGAGTCGATTGCCTCTGTCCAAATGCCTGATTTCGGATCAGTACTCATCCAAATAGGGAAGGAGGAAGTGTATGTAGAACCAAAAGCAAACATCGTGTCACCTTGCACCCAAACAGCCGGGGCGCATAAGTCATCGTAAACTTTGTGATATGGTTTCAGGAAATTACGATGGATAAAGGTCCAGCTTTGCAGATCATCACTCCACCAATACCCCCATTGGTTTGTTGAAAATAAATAATAAGTTCCCTTGAATAATGTTATCACCGGATCAGCAGTTGCCCGGTGCTTGCCACCTGCTGAAAAATTAGGTATAGGTGTATAGCCATAATCAAGGTTCATCGGGTTGCAATAGGTTTTAGACTGTTGGGCATTCACATTTGTGAATATGAATAATCCTATAACCACTAAATAGAGTAATTTCATCGATGTTTTCTATTATTTGAGCCGTATTATGATTCCAGTTTAGTCACTTATAAACCTCTAAATCTTATTTCAAGTGTGGACTGGTAAAGTCAAGCTTCCTGAGGCCATTCTGAACTTCTTCGCAACTCATGAATAAGTCCCACAGTAATCGGCTTCTATAGTTCTCAATCATCACAATGATTGGACCTTGATCAATTGCCAAATGTGATTTTGCATACCATCCTTTACTTTCATTAAAAGCATCTACAAATCCATATTCACTCCATATTTTTTCGCCAAGATTATAATAGAAGTTCCTCAGGGCTTGCATTGAATAGTCTGGAGTATAAGGAAATGATGAAAGCGCTGCTGTTGGTGAAATAACTCCAAGGTCGTTTTCGGGTGAATGAGCACTGTATCCTTCATGATTGTCACTTGCCGTGAGGCCCCAGGTACTCCTACCATAACCAGTGAATTTTTTAGGATTGTCAATGCAGTATGCCCTGTTTATGAGAGTATGGTTCACATTTTGCTCCCAGTAGTTTGCATAGGTATCCTGTAAACCGTAAGGATCAAGACCAAGGAAGGAGTAATGAGCAAAGAAGAGCGGGCCTCCGTAATCAAACCCAAGGGGCAACCTGTGTCGGTAAAATTCCTTACCATTTTTAAAAAAGTTGCTTTTAGCCCAACCATGATGATAAACTGAAGCATCAACCGGATGCCTTTCGGCACTGGCAGCAAGCACATAGGTAATCAAACATTCATTGTATCCTCTTATAGGAAAGTTCATTGCCCAGCCATTATCTGGACTCCAATGCCAGTATAATACTTTTTCACCACCCCGGGTGAACCAGTCCCACTCAATATCGTTCCATAACCAATTTATTCTGCTTCTTAATTCTGACTCAACGGGGGTGTCGCGATTAAAGAACTGCCTAACCGTGAGGAGCCCCTGAAAGAGGTATGATGTTTCAACCAGATCAGCCCCATCATCTTTTCTGCTAAAAGGTATAGTTTGCCCGGTTGCTCCATTCATCCAATGAGGAAATACTCCATGATAAGCGTCAGCTTTTGAAAGGAACTTAACCATCTTAAGTAAATGATGTGCCGCCGAATCCCTGGATATCCATCCTCTGTGCACTGCTACAACAGTAGCCATAACACCAAAACCGGTTCCACCTGTAGTTACTACCTCATCGCCATAATCAAATGCTACATTGCTTCTTTCCCTGGCCATTCCACTAACAGGATGAGAGAAATCCCAAAAATATCTGAAGGTCTGCCGTTGAACCACATCCATGATTTCTTCATCCGAAAGTCCCGGAATAATGCCATGAACGGGTATTGTGTAAGGATCAGGAGATTGGTGTTTATTCTGTGCCTGGCCTGCGTATGTAAGAAGGATGCACAGTATCAATAATGAAAGCTTTCTCATTCTGATATATGTTGTTATAGGAAAACGATTTATTCGACGATATGTTCCGTCAGCTATTTTTTCAAAGATAAGAAATTTAATCAGAGTTTTCAAAGTTATTTGGCTATTGATGACCTAAAAGAAACTTCTGAAATGTTGTTGTATTAGTTTCAATACGATTGAATCCCGTGGAATAATTTAGCTCATCAAGGTCATATGTTAGTAATTACTTGTTTTATAGTTAGGTATTGATTTTTTTGACTAAATTCACATCAAAAATACTAATGTTACGATCATCACTTTTATTCCTGCTATTCTTTCTTATTGCTATCACTTCGCATAGCCAGGTTTTACGAGGGATTATTGTTGATTCCAGAGGTACGCCTATACCTTACTCAACTGTATATATAAGGGAACTTTCACTAGGCTCAGCAACCAATAGTGAGGGGCGGTTTGAGCTTAAGCTTAGTGCAGGTAGTTATGTTTGTGTTTTCCAGAGTATGGGCTACCAAACTGTGGTTAAGGAAATCGACCTCAAGAAAGGATCACCGGCACTAACAATCATACTTCCTGATATGATTTATGACCTGAGCAGTGTTGAAATAAAGGGAAGCAAGGAAGACCCTGCATACAATGTCATGCGTCAGGTAATTGCCAATGCACCTCTGTTTGCAAACATAATTAAGCACTATAAAGCTGATGTCTACATCAAAGGAAGCCTTACCATAACTGGTATTTCAAAACTTGTGAAGTGGATTGCTAAGGATGACCTTAAAGAGTACAACATAAAGGCTGGTGATACTTACCTTGAAGAATCAGTTAATGAGATTTCTTTTACCGGTCCTGACAAAGTGACACAAAGGGTAAAATCGATCCAAAGCAATTTTCCTGACTTTGGTGAAAACAGTTCAAACAGTGCAATGGGCTTCATTTCAGGTAATATATATCAGCCACGTGGTTTCGGAAGTGCTATCTCGCCTCTAAGGGCTGGTGCCTTTAATCATTACCGTTTCAAGCATGAGGGTCGAACTCTTTATGGCGATTATGCAATTCACAAGATTACAGTAATTCCAAAAGGTAAAGGATCGCAGTATATTCAGGGAACCATCTATGTAGTAGATGGTTTATGGTGTTTGAGCAACCTTAATGTATTCAAGGACGAACAGATGGGTGTTAAGCTTCAACTCTCACAGAATTACAATGAAGTTAAGGAAGGAGTATGGTTACCTGTGTCGAACAGGCTGAAAGTAGAGATGGACCTTCTGGGAAATAGTGGTTCGTTTGACTATCATACATCCATTCAATATAGAGAGTTAGTTGTTAATACCACTAAACTCAAGTCTAAAGCGCAAAGCAAAATTCAAGATAAGGTAAATGATATAGGTTTAATAACCAAAACTGACATCTCCGACCGTCAAAAAGTTTATCATAAGAAGATAGATGATAAAATTGCAAGTAAACAAAGGGTCATTGATAAGCTATCACAAAAGGAAGAATTAAGCACAGCCGAATCTTATCGTCTGGCCCGACTTCAACAGCAACAGCAGGAGTTGAGAATAAAGGATTCCTTAAGGTTTAACCATGAATATGTTGAATCATACCGGACTACTATTGATAGTAATGCCAGGAAGCTGGATTCATCATACTGGAATGCAATCAGGCCAATTCCCTTGTCGGGCGATGAGCTTTCAAGTTTAAGAGCTTCTGATACTATTAAACCAGAGAAAAGTAAATCCGATTCCGTGAACTCAGCCGGTTTTAAATGGCTTGGCAAAATATTCATTGGAGGTTATTTTATTAATGATACGACTACCGAACTTCGCAATCGGGGATTAATTAATCCGGTTAACATCAGTTTTAACCTGGTAGATGGCTTAAGATATCAAAATAGCATTTCTTTTATACGGCGATTACCAAATGCACAATCACTCTCATTTTATCCAATGCTGGGTTACGCATTTGGAAGAAATGCGCTTTATGGCGATATGCCTCTATTATGGAAGTCGGAACAACTCAATATGCAGGCAGGAATCAGGCTTGGGAATCAAGCGGTTGATTATAACCCCGATGGCATTCACCCACTTGAAAGCAGCATTGAAGCCCTGGTTTTCAGAGAGAATCCTGCTAAATTCTACAAAAGTTCCTACCTCGATTTAAAGTATAGTATGGAGCCTGTTCATGGATTAGTATCAGTGTTTCAGGTGTCATTTTCCAACAATAAAACACTTGGCAATGTAACTGATTACTCGGTTTTTTATAGGAAAAGTAAGCAGTACGAACCCAACATACCTGACAACCCGTTATTTGCTATGGTGGATCATCAAGATCTTTCCATGCAGATAGCGCTACGTTATAAACCGGCACCTTTCTATTATATAAAAGACGGTGTCAAAAAAACTTACAGGCGTTTTAATGATTACCCTGAATATAGTCTTATTTGGAAAAAAGGAATACCTACCGGGACATTTGATACTGACTACGACCTGATAAAAGCTGTGGTATATCAGCAGAAGCGTTTAGGCGTTAGTAACAAGCTTAATTACAGGGCTGAAGCAGGTTATTTCGTTAACTCAAGAGCAATGTGGTTTCCACAATTTCAGCATTTCGCCAAGCGACCCCTTATTGCTGGTATTAAAGAGTTTTTTCCCTATTTCCTTCTGCTCAATAGTTATGAGTTTAGCACCAACGACTTTTTCGCAGCGGGCCATTTGCAATATAAATCACCCTTTATAATACTAAAGCGACTACCTATTTTAAGAAACAGGCTTTGGGATGAGAGCTTTTTCTTCAGCTATTTATATTCACCACAGCATAAGAATTACTTTGAGCCGGGCTATGGCATAGGCGGAATTATTTTTAACCTTGGCGTATTTGCCGGGTTTCAGGGCCTCGAATACCAGCAAGTAGGCGTTAGATTGTCAATCACAATCTTTACCACCAATGAAGTTAGTTTTTAATAAGTTACCCAATGTTTTCTCATTTAAATTAATTTTATTTCTTTGGCGCTATATATCTCGAATACTTTTTATATTTACTTCTTTCCTTCAAAGTTAGACAGGCGTTTTTAATGTATTCAAAATCAACTATTTATTAATTTTTATACCATCTTTTCCATGAAACGATTACTGGGTTATGCGGCAATTCTGGCATTCGCAATTTTGATTAACGGTTGTGCAGGTATATATAAGGATATAAATCCACCTGTAATACATTATTATAACAGCGATGTTAGCGACGGCATTGGCTTCTCTTATAAATATGATGTACTTACTGAACGCGGTAATATGCGATATGCTAAGAAGGAAAGAAAAAAAGGTGTGAAGCTGGTAGCAGTTAAAATTACCAATAACTATGATACTACATTGAATATTGGCCGTGATATCATTTTTTACTCAGGCAACGACCAAATCACTATTGTAAATCCTTATGTTGTTCATAATTTAATCAAACAGTCAACAGCCGGTTATCTTTTCTATCTGCTTTTGACTCCACTCCAATTCAATACCTTGGACAATTATGGAAGAGTAATTGAAACTTATAATGTAGGCTTGGCTATGGGCCCAGGCATCACATTAATAAACATGATCACAGCCGTAAATGCCAATTCCAGACTAAGCAGGGAGCTGGTAAAATATAACGTTATGAACCGCGATATACAAAGCGGCGAAACTATTTACGGTATTATCGGTATTATGGACACCGGATTTAACCCAATCTCAGTTAGGCTCAGATATCCTGATGATCAGGCTGAAAGGAATTACTATAGGTAGTGATACTGTTTTTTACGAAAGCTGCAAAAAGTAAAAAGTCTTGAAGAAAGTTAACATTTCTTACCAGTTGCTTTCTTTAATGAAGAACCTTTTTGGAGATAAAGAGGTATTTTCCCAATCGGTATTTAAAACCCATTCAATTATCTCTATCAGGATTTTTAATTTAAATGGCTTCATTATATAAACTTGGGCTCCAAGTTCTTTCGACCTTTCAATATCTATTTCACTGCCCGAGGTTGAATACATTGCAACAGGCATATCTTTCCATTTATTCGAATTTCTTATTTTTTCCAGACATTCAAGGCCTGACAACCGGGGCATATTGATATCCAGAAATAGGATATCAGGTATTTCTGCATCTACATTCAGGTAATTCATCAATTGTTCACCATCATTGAAGGTTTTCAGGTTGATGTTATCACCAATACCCTCAACTGCCATTGAGAAGAACAATCTGTCATCCTCATCATCGTCAGCGAGGAACACTGTTTTATGCTTTAAAGTCATTAAAAATGTTTTACTTAATAACAAGTACATAGTCAAAAAAGTTGTTTTCATGGGCTTGACATGGGTTCATTTCGCATAAAATAGCGAGCAACTTGTATGAACTAAAACCTGTATTTTTGTATTATGGAACATCAGCCAAATAACCCATTGCATGGGGTAACACTTGAAACTATTATAAAAGAACTCTCTGCTCATTATGGTTGGGAGCGGTTAAGTTATTATGTTGATATCAGATGCTTTAAGGATAACCCTTCAGTTCAATCGTCACTAAAATTCCTTCGCAAAACTCCTTGGGCAAGGGAGAAAGTTGAAAATCTATACGTGAGTATGATCAGCCGCAAGGGAAGATGAACAATACCATACAATGAGTATTAAGCAAAGAAAAATAATTGTGGTTGGTGGTGGTCCTGCAGGGATCTTTGCTGCCTGGTGCCTTAGTGGTGCATACGAAGTACATTTGTTCGAACAATCTTCGTCATTAGGCAGGAAGATCCTGATAGCCGGTAAAGGCGGACTTAATATAACCAACCATTCAATCCAAAAAATAAGAGAAGCATATACTCCTGCCGGTTTTATGGATCAGGCACTTGATGTGCTTGATAATGAAGCTTTGCGAAACTGGCTTCATAGCATAGGTATTCCAACCTACATAGGCAGCAGTGGAAAAGTGTTTCCCCAACAAGGCATCAAAGCAATTGAAGTGGTGCAAAAAATGACAAATGCCCTAGTTGACAGAAAAGTGAATATTCATCTCAACCATAGGCTTGTCGGTTTTACCTTACAAAATGTATTTACATTTGAGATGACTGATCCTAAGGTAGCGATAAAAATAAAACATAGTGCCGATTATTGTATACTAGCGCTTGGTGGTGCTTCCTGGCCACAGACAGGATCTGATGGAATGTGGGTTAATATGTTTAATGAAAACGGGATATCTACACTATCTTTCCAACCATCCAATTGCGGTATCAATATTGAATGGCCAACTAATATTAGACAATTCCATGTAGGTAAGCCACTTAAGAATATCACCATTAAACTGGTAAATGGGGAAGAGGAAGCTATAACACCTGCAAAAGTGCAAATGAATGAAGCACTTATTACCAATGATGGATTAGAAGGTGCTGCCGTTTATGGCATAGTGCCAATGTTACGGAGCTTATTTGCTGCTGGCAATAAGGCGTTTATATCCATTGACTTCAAACCACAGAACACTTTAGATCAGTTATTAAAAAAAATACCAGGTGAAAATCCAGAGATTATAGATAGCTTTGGTAAGCAATCAAAATCAAAAGTGCCCGATTATAAAAACCTTCTATCATTACAGACTGAGCACATGGCACTTATAAAGGCTTTTACCCCTCCAGATATACTCCACAGCAAGGAAAAATTCTGCCAGACAGTCAAGAACTTAATAATTCCGGTGCACTCACTCAGACCGCTTAAGGAAGCAATTAGTGGTGTAGGTGGAATTAGCACCAATGATATCAATGAGAATTTCTCCCTGAAATCAAATTCATCAATATTTGTGATTGGCGAAATGGTTAATTGGGATGCACCCACAGGAGGATACCTTTTACAAGGCTGCTTTTCAATGGCAGCCCTGGTAGCTCATTCCATTGTTACAAGTTAGCGCCTGCTTCAGCAACATCACTAGCCTTTGCATCTTCCATGATAATATCATAGTTGTAACCATGGCCAAAATCTTTATTCAGTACTATCGTACCTGTAAAGGTAACAATCTGTCCTTCAGCTAGTGAGTCCATTGTAGTAACAGTTAAGTCATATCCGTCCTTATGGCGTGATCCGTCCTGAATATGAGCCCAATTCTTACCCATAATGTTCATGTTGTACTTAACAATCATTCCCCTAATAGTAACTTCCTTACCATTAAGCTCCGCTTTTTTCTCATGTAACTCTACAATGCTTATACCCCCCGGAGCCTTTTCAATTTCAAGTTCCTGAACCTGCCTTGGGTTAACTTTTCCCGGTGAAACAGGAGTTGGTTTCTCGTAAGTAAGTGCTGCATCGTTCACAAACATAATAGACTCAAAAGTTTTATCGAGTTCTTTACTCTTGAAATCCTTCATTTCAAAGGCATTAGTATAGTAGATCACATCACCTTCCTTGGCATCCAGATGGGTGGTTGCCATCCAATATTTATGGTTGTTCTCAAAGACCTGGAAATAAGAATATGATGCTCCCTGCTTAACTTCAATAATGGTAGCTGCACGCATACCCTCGGGCAAATTAGCAGTTACTTCAGCTGACTTCCTGTTACAGGCAGCCACAAAAATTAATATAGCAGATAGAATTAATAATGTGATTTTGCGCATTTTAACTGAAAATATTACGTTTATAATTTGGATTTAACAATCATAAAGGGTTAACCCGGAATTAAAAAGCAAAGTAACAGGAAAAATTGGTTTGTTCTATTGATTTGGCAAAATTTATGAAATAATCACGTTTTTTGATTCCAATCAGTTCATTGACCAGGAAAAAAACATTATGATCCATTTTAGTTTCATTTGATACAACCTTGTTACAACTATATTGCAACCTTGTATCAACCTTGTATAAGCTTATACATTATACATGGTTATAACATGGGTTATATAAGGGTGATACTTGGTTCAATTTAATGAAGATTCAACCTTGATCCACTTGAATTTCAAAAAATCATTCCTTTATGGAAAAGGTTAACTGAAAAGCCCACCATTGGCAGTAAAACTCACACCTATCATCGTAATTACAGTGAAACTGTGTTACATTTTTTTTTAAAAGTTTAATTTGGTGTGCTTATAAATGATACTTTTGCTTCAATTTATAACGATTCTAAATAATTTACGATGACATTGGCTGACCTGGCTCCCGGGGATAAGGGGATAATTACAAAAGTTAGAGGAAGAGGGGCATTCCGGAAGCGAATCCTTGAAATGGGATTTGTTTCAGGTAAGGAGGTAAGTGTGGTTCAAAGAGCGCCACTTATGGATCCTGTGGAGTATAATGTTATGAGTTACAATGTGTCACTGCGCAATGCCGAAGCTCGTTTAATTGAGATACTTTCACAAACTGAAACTATTGAACAGAATGAGATTAACACTGGCTCCAGGGTTGGAAGCCTGTTTACCGGTGCACTGAAGCAAAAGACCAAAACCATTAATGTAGCTTTCGTTGGAAATCCTAATTCTGGTAAGACCACTCTATTTAATCATGCTTCGGGATTGAAAGAGCATGTTGGCAATTATTCGGGCGTTACTGTTGATGCTAAGGAAGCAAGGTTTAAAAAGGGTGAATATATTTTCAATGTCACTGACTTGCCTGGTACTTATTCCATTACAGCATATACACCAGAAGAGCTTTTTGTCAGGGATTTTATTATTGACTCGGTGCCCGATGTAGTGGTTAATATTATCGACAGTTCAAATCTTGAGCGTAATCTGTATCTGACCACCCAGTTGATCGACATGGACATAAAGATGATCGGTGTGCTGAACATGCACGACGAACTGCAGGCAAGTGGTAATGTACTTGACCATGAAAAATTGGGTTTATTGCTTGGCGTGCCTTTTGTTCCTACGGTTGGGTCGAAGGGAAGAGGTGTTCCTGACTTGTTACAAAAGATCATTGATGTATACGAAGATCGAGACACAACATACCGACATATTCATATAAGCTATGGAAATGTAATTGAACCCGCCATTAACAGGATACAGGATTTATTGTACAAATCATGCTGCAATAACGATTTAACTAACAGAGTGTCATCAAGATTCCTTGCAATTAAGTTACTTGAGAAAGACAGAGCTACCGAGGTATCGTTGGAAAAGAATGACAACATAAAGCTGATACTAGCTGCCACTGATGAAGAAATTGGCAGAATTGAGACTACATACAAACAGGATACGGAGAGTGTTATAGCTGATGCCAAATATGGCTTTATTGCCGGTGCACTCAAAGAAACATTTAAGCTTAATCCGGTACTGCAACGTAAAAACAGTGAAGTAATTGATACTATAGTTACACACCGCATTTGGGGTATACCTATCTTTATATTCCTTATGTGGCTCACATTCTATGCCACTTTTAAGCTCGGTGAGTACCCAATGATGGGCATTGAGATGCTGGTGCAGTTTGTATCGGTGCAACTATCGGCACTTTTGCCCTCAGGCATGCTAAACGATCTATTCATACAGGGTATCATTGGTGGGGTAGGAGGGGTGATAATTTTCCTGCCCAATATACTATTGTTGTACCTGTTCATATCACTCATGGAAGATACAGGATACATGGCAAGAGCTGTATTTATCATGGATAAGGTAATGCACAAGATCGGTTTGCATGGTAAATCATTTATACCACTTGTGATGGGCTTCGGGTGTAATGTACCGGCAATATTGTCGACACGGATTATTGAAAGCAAACGCGACAGGCTCATAACCATGCTTATAAACCCCTTCATGTCATGTAGTGCACGGTTACCGGTTTACATACTTTTCATAAGTGCATTTTTTGTCAATTACCAGGGCACTATTTTATTTTCTATGTATGGCATAGGTGTGGCATTAGCTATTGGATCATCACTTTTGTTCAAAAAAACAATCTTCAGGAAAGCCGATGTACCTTTTGTGATGGAGCTTCCTCCGTACAGGACACCCACCATACGCACTTTGCTTAAGCATATGTGGAATAGAGCCGAACAGTACTTGCGAAAAATGGGAGGAGTGATACTGGTAGCCTCAATAATTATATGGGCATTGGGTTATTTTCCTAGAAGCACTTCAGAAGATCACATTTATGAGAAGAATATTGCTGATATCCGAAGCCAATATGCTACTATGATTATGCAGACTCAGCAAAGCAGTGAAGTGGTAGAAGCTCTCAAACTAAAGGAAAATGAAGCTATAAGTCAAGTTCAGCATGAACTTGAAAGTCACAGGCAGATGAACTCCTATATTGGTAGGCTTGGCCAGTTAATTGAACCAGCTATGCGGCCACTGGGATTCGACTGGAAAATGAGTGTTGCAGTATTAACAGGGGTAGCAGCAAAGGAAGTAACAGTTGGCACACTGGGTGTGCTGTATCAGGCAGATATTGACGATGATATCAACCAGACTTCCCTTATAACAAAGCTGCAACAACAAACATATAAAGAAGGACCTAAAGCCGGACAGCCAGTATTTACACCACTAGTTGCTTTCAGTTTCATGCTCTTCATATTGATCTATTTTCCTTGTATTGCTGTAGTTGCAGCAATTCGCAGAGAATCGGGTGCAGTAAAATGGGCCGTATTCATAGTGGTTTACACTACTGTACTGGCCTATCTTGCTTCGTTAATTACCTATCAGGTAGGGAGTTTATTTTTTTAGAGATGGAGGAAATTTTAACCTGGATAACCACAAATCCCGCAAAGTCATTTTACGCTTTGATGGCCTTGTCATTTCTTGTTAACAGGCTTCCTTTCATCGGGGTGTTCTTTCGTACTTTCAATACGCTGCTGCATGAAAGCGGCCATGCTATTGGAGCTATAGCTACAAGTGGTGAAGTGCTGCGGATTGACCTAAATAAAGATACTTCGGGAGTTGCTCAAACAAAGAGTAAAGGTCGGGCTAGTGCTTTTATAACATCCTTTTCAGGTTATCCGTTTGCAGCAATTGCCAGTTGTTTATTTCTAACACTTACCTTAAGCGGATATCAGAAAGCAGTAGCATTTGTTATACTCTCACTTGCACTGCTTAACCTGATACTATTTGTTCGGAATATTTATGGCATTTTCTGGTTAACAGTATTCGCGTTGTTATTAGGGACTGTTACGGTATATAGTAGCAGTACTTTATTGTGGGTTTTCGTTCTGTTCATCAGTTTGATTGCTGTTACCGAAACTTTTATGAGCACCATGCTGATTACATTTCTTGGTTTAACTAACCCGCGTAAAGCCGGTGATATGACGAATTTACAGAAGACTACAGGCATACCGGCAGGCATCTGGGCATTATTGAATGGAGTAGTTGTAGCATTTGTGCTTTACTACACAGTAGTGAATTATTTTCCCGATATCATACAAATGATGGGGTGAAAACAAAGTATAAGTTGTTTCAGTGCGCATAGGTTATATTTATAGGAAAGAAAGATGGAAAATATACAGGAAATCATAGTTTTTGCCATTATTGGAATAGCGGTTATCATAGCTGTATACAGGCTCATTCAAAGCATCAGCGGAAAGAAGTCGGGTTGTGAAGGGTGTGTTTCTGATTGTTCCGGGTGCTCAATAATGGAACTTAAGAAGAATGTTGAATCTGCTCAAAGGTCAAAAGGAAATGATAAATAAACAGGAATTCCTTGAAACGTATAATTACATTGACAATGAGGTACTTGTTGAGATAATTGACATATTCCTCAATGAACACGAATCAAGGATTGGTAAACTATACAGTGACGTAAAAACGGGTGACTATAAGGCACTTAGATATGACGCACATGCCATGAAGGGGGTTATAGCAAACTTTTATGCTAAGCCGGCATGGGAAATAGCTAAAACACTGGAAGATACTGGTTCAAAGTTAATTGAAGATCCTGCAGCCTATGATGCGCATAGCCTGACTGAAATGGTGGATACACTTAACAGCCACGTCCACGCTATGGCAGTTCAATTGAAAGAGATCAAGGAAGAGCTTATAACCCCTACCGGGTAAGGGCATCAAGGCGGTTGAGTCCTAAAACTGCTTTATCATCATTTACTTTCATGCGAAGTACCTGCTGATAATCCTTACGGGCTTCATCAAACTTACCGTTAAGTTCCTTAGCATACCCTCTGTTATAAATGGCATCTACGTAATCGGGATCAATACTCAAAGCCCTGTTGAATGCATCAACGGCATTGTCATATTCAGCCTTATAAACCATATAAACATAGCCTTTATTATAATGTGCAAGTTTAAAGGTTGAATCTATCTGCAGGATTTCCTGATAAACACTAAGTGCCTTATCAGGCTGGCCATGCTCCTGGTAATGCATCCCCAATATGTATAATGGTTCAGGAGATTCAGGCTTAACCTGAGCAGCATTTCTTAAATAATCAATTGCAAGTTTATCGTGCCTGATGGAAAACAAGATGCCCAATTGTTTGAGTGCGTGATAATGTTTCTTATCCCTTGCTACTGCATTTTGGTAGCTGCTTATGGCATTAGTAGTGTCACCCATTTCCTCACTGGCCAAACCACTGAGGAAGAAAGCTTCAGCATTATCAGGGTTTTTAGCAACAGCATCGCGCAAGGAGTTGAATGTTTGTTTGTAATCGCCCATGGTGAGAAATATACGTGCTGAACTAACATCTACATCTGCATTAGTGGGGTCGAGTTCACTAGCTTTTTTCAGAGCATCAAGGGCACGTTGAGTTTTACCTGAATATAAATAAACCTCTGATAGTGTGATATAAACAGCCGGGTCACTGGCATCAATTTCAAGTGCTGTGTTAACATCAGCAAGTGCTTCATTAAACTTGTCATTATGCACATAATACTTTGCCCGCTCGAGGTAAGGGACAGTTTCAAGCGGATTGGCACTGATAGCTGCGGTTAGCCTGACAAGCTCATTTGCAATGCTATCACTCATAACCTTTTCTTCCTGTTTTGTTGTAGTTTTGTTATTGCATGATGAGAAGGAAATCATTGTTGCAATAACCAGTACACCTATTACCGGCAGAAAATTGCTATTTGCCATTTTCACTTTTGCTAAGGTAGCCTTAATTGATCTAAACGCTATAATGTGGGATCTATAATAGAACATAATTTCTCAGTGAATTGTAACGAGTGCAAAGTTAGGAAAAAAGCTTATAGGTGAGAGCCTAATAACCATGGTGCGGGAAGCATCTGGCAGTGAACTAAGTGCTTGAAACGTCAAAAATCTAACCAGGAAAGTGATTATTGGTTTTTTCCTGATTAGATTTTATAAATCCCTTCACCTGGCAGGCAATGCTTCACGCCCTCTGCTCACGGTGACCTTGAGTCATTTACTAGAGTGCAGCTTCTTTCAATGAAGCTCTTACTAAACCTTCAAGCTGTTCAGCAAGTTCAGGATTGTCAATAAGTAATTTCTTCACTGAGTCGCGTCCCTGACCTAATTTGGTATCACCGAAGCTAAACCAGGAACCACTTTTTTTGATGATATTTTTTTCCACGCCGAGGTCAACAATCTCGCCTAGTTTGGATATACCTTCACCATAAATGATATCAAACTCACCCTGACGGAATGGAGGGGCAACTTTATTTTTTACCACTTTAACTTTAACTCGGTTACCTATAACAGTATCACTGTCTTTGATTTGACTGATACGTCTTATATCAAGTCGCACCGAAGCGTAGAACTTGAGGGCATTACCACCTGTTGTGGTTTCAGGATTGCCAAACATTACACCAATCTTTTCGCGAAGCTGATTAATGAATATACAGCAGCAGCCAGTTTTGCTGATTGTAGAAGTGAGCTTACGAAGTGCTTGTGACATTAACCGCGCCTGCAAACCTACTTTTGAGTCACCCATTTCACCTTCAATCTCACTCCTGGGAGTAAGGGCTGCCACTGAGTCAATAACAATTATATCAATCGCACCTGAACGTATAAGATTTTCAGCAATCTCAAGAGCCTGCTCACCATTATCAGGTTGTGATACAAGCAGATCATCAATATTAACACCCAGTTTTTGTGCGTAATAGCGGTCGAAAGCATGCTCTGCATCTATAAAAGCTGCAATGCCACCTTGTTTCTGCGATTCAGCTACTGCATGAAGCGCTAAAGTTGTTTTTCCTGATGACTCAGGACCGTATATTTCTATTACTCTTCCCTTAGGAAGTCCATTTACACCAAGCGCATTATCAAGTGAGATAGAACCGGTAGAGATTGAAGGCATTTCTTCAACGGGTGCTCCACCAAGCTTCATTATAGCACCTTTACCATATGATTTTTCAATCCTGTCGAGGGTTAATTGTAAGGCTTTTAATTTTTCTGAGTTGTTCTCTTTAACTTCTTTATTCATGTTTTCAATGAGTTAGGTTGTTTTGATTGGTTAATGTTCGGATTAACCAAAGGTAAAATAGATATTAATATTTAGCAAATCACTTTTTAATTATTTGTGAAGTATGTTTTGAAGTGTCAACTTTGTCAATTATCTCTGTGATGACGAGGTCTTCATCAGTTACGAATGTAGTTCTGCTAACACCGTCATACTCTCTTCCCATAAATTTTTTGCGCCCCCAAACGCCAAACAGCTTGGCAAGCTCTTTATCCGTATCTGGGATTAATGGAAAAGGCAAGTCATACTTTGCAGCAAACTTTGCATGTGATTTTATGCTGTCAGGACTGATTCCAAAAACGTTATAATTATTCTCAAGCAGCAATTTATAGTTATCACGGATATTACATGCCTGAGTTGTACAGCCGGGAGTCATGTCCTTAGGGTAAAAATAAATTACATTCTTTTTGCCTCTAAGCGATTGGGTATTAAATGTATTTCCCAGGTGATCAACTGTTTCAAAATCAGGTAATCTGTCGCCTTGTTTTAAATTGCTCATGAAATTTGGTTTTAAATGTTACTGACTTTCCCCGATTCAATTTGCTGATAAAATTTGCAAACCTGTTTTAACCCACATACTTCGCATTTAGGTTTACGTGCCATACAAATATATCTTCCGTGTAAAATTAACCAATGGTGAGCAATATTCAGTCTGTTTTGAGGAATAAATTTAACAAGCTGCATTTCAGTATCCAAAGGGTTTTTTGCATTAACAGTAAGTCCAAGCCTTGCAGCAACCCTGTGTACATGTGTATCAACAGCCAGGGCAGGCTTTTCAAAAGCTACAGAGGCAATCACATTTGCAGTTTTCCTGCCTACCCCCGGAAGCTGTTGCAATAATTTAAGATCATCAGGAACTATTCCGTTGAATTCGTTAACTAACTTCTGCGCCATCCCTAAAAGATGCTTTGTTTTATTGTTGGGATATGTACATGAACGAATTAAGTTAAAAACATTCTCTTCTGTCCCCTTAGAAAGCGCAAATACATCAGGGAATTTTTCAAAGAAAGGTGGGGTAATCATATTCACGCGCTTATCAGTACACTGTGCTGATAGTATAACAGCAACCAGCAATTCATATGGATTGCCATACTTTAGTTCGGTTTCAGCAACAGGTACGTTTTGCTCAAACCAATCGATAACAGCTTTAAAACGCTGAGGGCGCGAAATTTTCTTTTGCATATCATTCCTAAAATATCCAAAAATAAGTAAAAGGATTGATAAAACAGCCTCGTATTATAATGAAGATGGCAAGTTCGAAGTATTTAATTACTGAGTGCCCCCAGATAGGAAATGAAGGGCATATAGTGCTTTTGTTAATGCTGGTCCCCAATGGTCATTAAAATTTATTACTACCTCGTGAACAGCATTTTCCCTGGCATCCTGCAGGTTTTTTTGATAAAGCATTACGAAATCTCTCATATCCTGATAACAATCAGCAATGCACTCGGCAATACTGGCTTTTTCAGCTTCAGTATCTTCACTATGTGGGTCGGCACATACCCAGAAATGGTCATCAGGATATAGTTTATTCCTGATATTGTTAAAAACTGTTTCCCATTCTTCTTCAAGCACAAAACGTTCATTTTGATCTGGATTTTGGGGCAAAATGTCTTTAACTAATGAGCCTTTTAAGTAGAGCAGGGGAATTATGCGTCTGTAATAAATCACAATGTCTTCCTTACTATAGTCATTTACCTTTTGGGTAAACAGACAAAATTCGTTTGCAACAGTAAGTAATTCAATCACTTGCTTTGTAAACGCAGGGTTGTTTGTGTTATCCACTTCTTTTGGTTTTGTAATTCGCAAATATAGTGAGTTATTTTTTATCGGAATTCTACCAACTCTGGTTTATCAACCAGATATCTCTCAAGACCTGTATGTGGAATATCGGAAAACAGAAACTCAAATTTAGTTACATCATCAGGAGCCACCGGATGCCAGGAAACAGATAACTGAAACGTTGAAAAAACAAGGTTTTCATTTCTAAGTCTGAGACCTACACCCAAAGCTGGGTAGATTATTTGATTTACAAACCGTTCATTCTTCCCGGCAATCACTGCAGCTTCTGCAAACCAAAAAGGGGCAAATCGGAAACCAAGCAAATAATATGGTGTAAAAATTACTGATTCTATTCGCCCTCGTAAGCGCTGATACCCTAAAAGCTCATAGTTATTAAAAAGGCTACCTGAATTGCCATCATTAATTGAGATTACACCGGGTATTTTTCTATCAAGGCCCGTTGTGTATCCTACAAAACCGAAATTCCTGATATGGTGTCTGCCGACATTCATGAGTGGAGAAATCAATTTTAACTGTGTTTTCAGGATGCCATCCTCATAGAAACCTTTGTTCAGATAACCCCCTATCTGAAAATCAATACCAATCATTCCGGCATGTTTTGTAGGTTGCATTAAGTCAAGCTTTAGTGCAGAATAAATCCTAGATTGCAGTTCATTGTTCTCCCATCCAAATACCAGCTCGGCATGATGCCCAAAAGGTAAATCCTCAGTACGGCCATATCCGTAAAGCATGTTGGTGCGGTAGTACTCACTTCTCAGCACATTGAAAGCAAACAACAGTCTGGTTGTATTAATCATGGGTGGCTGATTCAGCAGAGAGAAGTGCGGGGTCTGGAAAAAATCAAGTTGATAAAACCTTCCTGTAAGCGCAATTTGCTGCCTACGTGATGATATATCCTTTAACCTGTTGGTAATTGTTGCATAACCTGCCCACACATCAAATAACCTATTATTAAATCGAAATCTGTCAATTGATCTCATGTGATATAACCACGACTGGTTATAAGTGACGTTCAGCCCTCCGGCAAATCTTGTCTCCGGAGTTATGAATGGACGTAAAAGGTCGAACCCCTTTCTCTTATAAAGCGGATTATCCGACCAAAAAAGGTTGAAATCAGTGAAACTGTGTGAAATATTTCGGATCACATATGCTCCTTCACTAAGGAAAAAAGCGGGACTGTAGTCATTATTGTATCCTATTGTTTGACTCAATTGATGACCGAAACCAAATATATTACGGTTAGTTATACGGAGTGAACCGTTATTTATTGAATTTACTTTAACATCAACTCCCAGAGGGAAAACATCTTTAACTACGAGAATAATATCTACAGTGTCGCGGTTAACAGGTTCTATAATAAATCGGGCATCCTCAAATATTGGTGCATTACGGATAACACGCTCATTGTCGGATATTTTAACAGGGTCAAGCCGATCACCTTCTTTGAACTGAAGATAATTCATGATAACCGCGGTTTGGGTTTTAGTGTGAAGTTTATTAAGGGTATTAATAATACCTACCCTCGCCTCCTGAATTGTATCATATATTGAGCTTCCGAAAACATCTATTTTGATTATTCTAACAGAGCGGATCACATCACCACGATACCTCCTGAATGTGGCATTAGCCGGGAGGTTATTCATCTTTACATTTTCAGCATCCTGTGGCTTACGGAATATAAGTGGGTATAATTGCTTGTAGATGTATCCACTATCGGCTCTTTCCTTAATTCGTCTGTAGAAATTGTCGGATGCATCAATACGTCTCAACAATTCCTTGGTTTCTTTGCGGCTCAATTCACCATTACCATTTTGGTCGAATGGGAGTAATAGGGTGTCAGCATTTTGTGCCGGAAGATTTGAAGAAATCCAAAACATGCAGCAAATGCATAGCGCTATCAGCTTAACAAAAGTTGAGAGATTGGGATTCTTCATATTGTGTATTGAAACGATTTACTAAGATAGTAAACAAAAGCCATACCCTTTTTAAAAACCTTGGCAATTAACAGAAACAAAAAGATCTTTCAATTGATTGTGAGCAATCAACAAAAAGATACCTGAAGATTGGAAATAGCAAATACAAAAGATAAGCCATGGAGAGCAATCAAGAAAATAATACCTGCTACCTTGAAACAACAAATAAAAAGGCCCATCCCTAGAGATGGACCTTTCCCCAACACTTATGAAAACAATATTAAACTCTCTTTTCCTTAATCCTGGCTTTCTTGCCTTTAAGGTTACGGAGGTAGAAGATGCGTGCTCTGCGAACAACGCCATGTTTGTTAACTTCAATTTTTTCTATAAACGGAGAAGTAATAGGGAAGATTCTTTCTACTCCTGTGTTACCTGATACCTTGCGGACAGTGAACGTGGCAGTAGTGCTTTCGCCTGAGCGCTTTAAAACAACACCCTGAAACTGCTGGATTCTTTCCTTATCACCTTCTTTTATCTTATAGTGAACGGTAACGGTGTCGCCTGCTTTAAAGCTGGGGAATTCCCTGGTAACCACAAAGGTTTCCTCAACATACTTCACTAATTCCTTCTTGCTCATTACTTTAAGTATTTAATTATTGGCGTTTCTGAAAATGAGTGCAAATATACGGCAAAATTTTTCACATTAGCAAATGACTTTGTAAATTTTATTCACTTTCTTAATTACCCTCTTCTTCTAACAAATCCGGCCTTCGCTTTTTAGTTCTTTCAATGGCCTGCTCATAATTCCACTTCTTTATTTCCTTGTCATTCCCTGAAAGCAATACATCAGGCACATTCATGCCATTGTATTCAGCAGGGCGTGTATATACCGGGGGACTAAGCAGCCCATCCTGGAAAGAGTCGCTAAGGGCAGAAGTTTCATCACTTAAAACACCTGGAATAAGTCGGATAACACTATCAGTAACAACAGCTGCAGCCAGCTCCCCCCCTGAAAGCACATAATCACCAATGGAAATTTCCTTAGTAATGTATTTATCCCTTATACGTTCATCAATACCTTTGTAATGACCGCAAAGGAGTATGATGTTTTGGTGTAGACTTAGCTGGTTTGCAATACCCTGGTTAAGTTTCTCTCCGTCAGGTGTAAGAAAAATAACCTCGTCATATTCCCTTTCTGATTTCAGTTTTTCAATACAATCAGCAATAGGCTGAATCATCATAACCATGCCTGAGCTTCCTCCAAAAGGATAATCATCAACACTCCGGTGCTTGTTGGTGCTGTAGTCGCGTATATTATGTATGACAATTTCGGCTTTACCTTTCTTCACAGCACGATTTATGATTGAATGACTAAATGGTCCTTCAAACATCTGCGGGAATATGGTTAAAATATCAATGCGCATCATAATTATAAATGGGATTGCAAAGTTAGGTTAATTAATTATCTCCACACATGCCTATCTTTGCATGTGATCTAGTAACAACTGTAATTTGCCTCATTCATATTAGATGCGATTAACGAATACCTTCAAAGTAGATTGGTTTGTTCCTGCCCTGATAGGAGCTATTATTTTAGCCCGTTTATGGCCTGAGGGAGGCATAGGTACAGGGCCTTTCTCAGTCAAAGTGCTTTCTGGGATCGGCGTATCTATAATATTTCTGCTTTATGGTTTCAGGCTCAATTTCAGTACTGTAATAAAAAGCATGTGGAACTGGAGGCTTCATCTTCTGATACAGTCAGCTACTTTCCTGATCTTCCCTGCTATCGCATTAATTGGTAGATATACCATTGGCAACGATGGCTATTTATGGCAAGGAATTATTTTCCTTAGCATAATGCCATCCACAGTGTCTTCGGCTGCTGTACTTGTTTCACTTGCAAATGGCAATGTACCTGCCGCTCTATTCAATAGCAGTATATCGAGCATCATTGGTGTTATAATTCCACCTGTATTTCTAAGTGTAATAACAGGTTTATCGGGCGATGGCTTTAATACTGGAGATGTATTTATTAAGCTTACGCTTCAAATACTTTTACCTCTTGTAGTTGGGGTAATTTTAAATCCTGTATTCGGGAAAACTGCAATCAGATATAGGAACTTCACAAGGTATTTCGATCAAACTGTTATTCTTTCGATAGTATATTATTCATTTGCCCATTCATTTTCTATTAATCAATTTGCAGGTTTAAGCATTTTTGACATAACTACATTGATAGTAGCGCTATTATTCATTTTTATATTGGTAAATCTTGGCATATACATACTCGCCAAACGTTTAAAGCTGGAAACCCCAGATCTTATAACTGCCTTATTTTGCGGAAGCACAAAATCATTGGTGCATGGTAGTACCATGGGTAGATTGATGTATGCAGGCAATCCTGCTGTTGGATTAATCATACTTCCAGTTCTGATATACCATTCGTTACAGTTAATGCTTTCAAGCATTATGGTTGGCAGATTTAACAATCAGTGGAAAGATAAAGGATGAAGCAATTTTTTGAAGATGTTGAATGCTCATCTTTTACCAACATCCAAGGCACATATTAAGAATCTGCATGTTTGGGTGAATCCATTAATTTATATTTTTGCAGTAAATGAAAAATTCTTCAGGAAAGCTTCTTACGTATTTTGCTACAGCTGAGAAAGCTTCGGAAGCTGAAGTAGAGAGTTCTTATCATATTCTTAAGAATGATCCAATACTTCGTACATTCCAGGAGGCAATGCCTGACTTGGCAATGATCCTAAATACCGATCGTCAACTTGTGTTTGCAAACAGTAATCTTATCAAGTTTCTTGACATTGAAGACACTCATCTGCCTTTGGGAGAGCGTTTGGGCGATCTGCTTAGTTGCATCCACTCTGATGAGCAACCTTCCGGATGTGGAACTACTAAAGCTTGCCGATTTTGTGGTGTAGTTAATGCCATAGTTGATAGTCAGATTTCAGGTAAACCTGTTGTTAGGGAAGCACGCATTTCTGCGCGGTCGGATGAAGAAATCACCTCATACGATCTGAAAATAAAAGCTAGTCCGTTGCACTATAGGAATCAGGACTATACTATCCTTTCAATAAACGATATAAGTGATAAGAAACGCCGTGCCATTCTTGAAACTTCATACGTCAATGAAATATATGATACTGCCTCAGAGCTTAAGAAGGTTGTTTCATTGATTGATAAGGATGGTCTTGATAACAGTAATAGATCAATTGTTGAAAATGCTGAACGGGTGAATCATGAGCTTATGCTCGATCTTCATACTCAAAAAATGCTGAATGAAGCTGAAGATGGGAAACTTTCTGTAACTCCTGCTTTATGCAATTCAGTGCAATTATTCAGGGAGTTGGACGTATTCTATAAATCACAACCCCTTGCTGAAGGAAAACAATTGTTTATTGACCCGTTCACCCATTCTGTCAAGTTTGTATCAGATAAACAGATTGTTATTCAGATACTTAAAGGATTTATCAATAACGCTTTAGAGGCAACTTCTATAGGCAAAACTGTAAAAGCAGGTGCCAGACTGAATGATAAAATTATAAAATTTTGGGTGTACAATCCGGAAGAGCTTACTGAAGAAGCAAAACACCAAATATTTCAACGTTCCTTCTCAACTAAAGCTGTACACAGGGGAATCGGAACTTACATGGCCCGGTTGCTAACTGCAAAATACTTAAAAGGCAGGGTCTATTTCTCGTCTGATGAAAAAGGAACTACTTTCTTCCTGGAGATTCCATTAAATCTAACTCCTTAATTCAGGAGGTATATTTCTTGATTAAACCAATCAACTGATCAGCTTTAACTGGTTTTGAGATATAGTCCTCGCATCCTGCTTCCTTAAAAATCTGTTTATCACCGGGCATAGCAAAAGCAGATGTGGCAATTACCGGAAGTTCAGGCCTTAACCTCTTTATTTCTTTGGTAGCCTGGATGCCATTCATTACGGGCATCTTGATGTCCATCAACACAAGTTGAATATTCGGATTAGATGATACAATATCAACAGCTTCTTTGCCATTCACAGCTCTGGTAATGGTGATTTCATGCTCACTAAATATCTTGTCAATCACTCTGTAACTTGAATCTTCATCCTCAGCAACAAGTATTTTAATACTTGACAAGGTGGTTTCAAATTTAGTCTCATTTGCTGACATAGTTATGTTTTCTTCCATGTTCACTGATGTTGCAGTTTTTTGTCTCTTGAATAGGAGCAATGATTTCAGTTGCTGTATGTTAACCAAACTGTTTATGGAGAATCAAAAACACCCCAATTATTAATCAACTTGATATGTCAAATGTAAGTGAATAAATCACACTATACTCAAATATTTACTAACAATGTTTGGTGCGTACTATAAATGTAATGAGTTTACTTTAATGTCTATAAAATTAACTTCTTACCAATTACTTCAATTCTCGATAAAACTATAGAGTAACTCAATTTCTTCTTTCCAAAGTGTTTCGTCAGGTGTTTCAAGTATAATTGGAATGTCATCAAACCTGATATCATTTACAATTCTCCTGAAAACATCCAATCCAAGCAGCCCTTTTCCTATATTTTCATGCCTGTCAACGCGACTGCCAAGTGCTTTCTTTGTGTCGTTTAAGTGCAGACCTTTTAAATAACCAAGACCAACAATTTCATTAAACAGCCTGAATGTTTCTTCATATCCCTGTGGGGTAAGTATGTCATAACCAGCTGAAAATGTGTGACATGTATCTAAACAAACGCCAACGCGGCTTTTATCGTGTACATTATCAATGATAAATTTCAGATGCTCAAAATCATATCCCAGGTTACTTCCTTGTCCTGCGGTATTTTCAATAACCGCTGTTACACCATTGGTAGACTCAAGAGCCATATTTATAGATTGTGCAATAGTAAGCAGGCATGTCTCATTATCTACCAAATTAAGACTACTTCCTGGATGAAAGTTAAGTAGTACTACACCTAGTTGCTCGCAGCGTTGCATCTCATCTAAAAAGGCGTTTCTTGATTTCTGTAATTCATCTCTACCGGGATGTCCCAGGTTTATAAGATAACTATCGTGGGGCATAACATGCTTCATATTAAAGCCGAGCTTTTCACAATTATCCCTGAAGCTTTTAATAGCATCCGGTGCTAAAGGTGCTGAAACCCACTGCCTCTGGTTTTTAGTGAAGAACGAGAATGCTTTAGCGCCAATAGCCTCAGCATTAACCGGTGAATTATTAACGCCTCCTGCTGCACTCACATGCGCTCCAATGTATTTCATAAAGCTATTTTTGATGAATTTGGGTTATAAAATTAGATCAAATATCCATTAAAACACATGGTTTCTGATCAAGAATAAAATTACAGGTACGCTTTATACCTCCTCAGTCTATGACTTTGAATAAGTATTGTCATCAAACATATTCAATAGTGAAGCATTAAACTACGAACAATTGCAATTTTTTCCGTGATATTAAAACAGAAAACCGGCGGTTTCATGCGCCGGTTTCCTGTTAATATTTTCGAAGATTACCTTCCAAGGAAGGATGAATACATCCATACCAGTTTTTCTTTCTCTCTTATATAATCACTTACCAGTGAGTTGGTTCCTTCATCTTCAAGGTCATCGCTAAGATTCAATATTTCTCTTTCCTTTGATAGAATAATGGCAAAAGCATCAAGGATATTTTCAACACATGCAGAACCATCCGACTCGTTCTCAACTACCTTTACCTTTGATATCTTCAGATAACTTTCAAATGTATGGTGGGGTGTACCTCCCAGTGTAAGAATACGCTCTGCTATTTCATCAATCTTAAGTTGAAGATCAGTATATAACTCTTCAAATTTTACATGTAGTTCAAAGAACTTGTCGCCTTTGATATTCCAGTGAAAACCACGTGTGTTCTGATAAAAAACCTGGTAGTTAGCCAGCAGGTCATTTAATTTCTCAATCAATTGGACTGATAGCTTCTGGTCAAGACCAATTTCATTTAATTTTTCCATTGTTTTCATGCTTTATAGATTTTAATTATTAATGTTTCGTCTAATTTATTTCTGAAGACTTTATTGGATTATCGTCCTGAAGTAGTGTTGCATTATCTCTTGTCCGGGTCTTTGAAACTGCCCATTATTTGCAGTTTAATCTCACTTATTTGAAAATTTTTAAGCTTCTTCCGTTCGAAATAAGCTTTAAGCACTTCATCAAGTTCCGTATCATAATAATCTTCCATCCTGTCAGATGCTGAGGAATACAAGTGATGGTGATGACTGGTAACAGCCTCATAACGCATAACATCAGCTTCTGTCTTTACTCGTTTAACCAAACCTTTCACAACAAATGTATCAAGCGTATTATAAATAGTTGTTGCCGATACACCGGGTAAAGATCCAACAACCTCTTTGTAAATAGCTTCGGCAGTAGGGTGGTTTTTTGATTTTATAAGCACCTCAAGAACAGCCATACGCTGCGGTGTTATCTTAAGCCCGCAGCCTGTGAGTTTTGAAAGTATGTCATGTCGTATCGAGTCCACCGTTGATTGTATTAAATCCTTGATTGTAATTAATACAATTTAAACGGGAAAATGTTCAAAGGGTTGTGTAATTAGTGGGACTGGTGCGACCTATGGGACCTGTAGGACTGGTGCAGCAGAATATCTGAAGATGATCTTCATTTAGGAGTTCATTAAGATTGAGCGCACGGTAGTTGCATTGAACAACCTTTGAACCCTTCGATAAATACTCTGGCGAGTCCGCGAAGTATTTAATGCAACACCTGGTAACTCATGCCTTTCTTATCAAGTTCGGCGAGTAGGGTAGGTAGTTGCAAAGTATCCTGAAGGTTGAAGGTGATTGTGATTTGAACATGACCAATTGGAACACTTGTAGTGGATCGCTCATGGTAGATATCATGAATACTTGCTCTCATTTTATTGAGGATGGCAATGATACTCATTAAAACACCTGCCTGATCAGGTACCAGTACCTGGATACGTGCCCTGAGACCAACATCCATAACTCCCTTTTCTAGTATCTGCTCCAATATACTCATATTGATATTGCCACCACTTATCACGGGTATCACATTCTTGCCTGTGAGATCAACCTTTCCAAAGAGCACAGCAGCCATTGCGGCAACACCGGCAGGCTCGGCCAGTATTTTGGCACGCTGTAAGAGCATATAGGTGGTTTGGGCAATCTCGGCATCATTTACTGTTACCAGTTCGTCAACCAATGTTCTGGTTGCCCCAAAAGTAAGGTCACCGGGTGACTTTACCGCAATACCGTCGGCAATTGTATTAACTGAATTCAGGGTGCGTGGCTCTTTAGCTTCAATTGACACTTTCATCGATTGTGCACCTTCTGCCTCAACTCCTATGATCCGGATACCCGGATTCAACTGTTTCAGGGCAATTGCAATTCCTGCAATCAAACCTCCTCCTCCAATAGGCACAAGTACAGCATCTATCTGCTCAAGTTGTTCAAATATTTCCAAACCAACAGTTCCTTGTCCGGCAATAATATCAGGATGATTAAAGGGATGCACAAAAGTAGCGCCGCTCTTACTGCCGTATTCCATGGCAGCATTGAAGGCATCATCGAATGTATCACCGGTAAGTATAACCTCAGCACCATAGGAGCGTGTGGCAATTACTTTAAGTGGTGGCGCAAACACAGGCATAAACACAGTGCTTTTAACTCCAAGCTTTGAAGCAGCATAAGCCACTCCCTGCGCATGGTTTCCTGCAGAAGCGCACAAAACTCCATTGGTAAGCTTTTCAGGTGTTAACCGGCTGATCATATAATATGCACCACGCACCTTGAATGAACCTGTTGTTTGAAGGTTTTCCAGTTTCAGGTACACATTGGCCCCCGACATTGCAGAGAACGACTTGCTCCTCTCAAGTGGGGTTTTCTTAACAATATTCTTTAATACACTATGGGCATGTATAATATCACTCAATTGTGGTAGGGCCAAACTCCTGTTAATCTTTTCCATTGCAAGCTAATTTGAGTGCAAAGGTAATGATTACTAGAAGTAAAACTAATGACTAAGCTTTCCTTCGATCTGACTCCTCACATGATCTGTAAGCGTGTCATAGGAATAGTTTCCTGGATAAACGGGCTGCAGGAATTCAACCTGTATACGTTTCCATGGTTTCGGGAAATGACTGCCTGAAGGCAATGCTTCAAATGCACCCTTTATACTAACCGGAACAACTGGTACATCAAGTTCGCGACTCAGGATGGCAAAAGTCTTTTTAAATTGCCCCAAACCGCCAGTTTTAGTGCGTGTGCCTTCGGGGAAGATAATCAAGCTGCGTTTTTGTCGAAGCACTTCTGCCAGCTTTTGAATTGATTCCTTAAGATCCTTGTTCAAGTCAACTACTATGATGTTATTGCGGCTGGCCAGGAACTTAAGCCATGCCTGCTTTACGTGTTTTTCTTTAGCGTAGAAGTAGGTGTCACGCAACCGCTTCCTACGAAGGAAGGAGGCAATGAACAGACCGTCAAAATAACTTTGGTGGTTCGGTACGAAAATTACCGGACCTTCAGGTATATTCTCTACACCCTTTGCCTTGAATCTGAAGTACAGGTTGAAGAACAACTTAGAAGTATATACCATCCACCTGCCTGTAAACCAGTTTGATGGTAGCCGCAGATTGACTTTTTCCCTGATGATATCGGTCCAGTCAAGCTTTGTTTCTTCCATGCGGGTTTTCTTTTCGGATACATGGGCTGCAAGCTTTGAGACGTTACTAAAGGCCGTCATTTCCGATGGGTCCATATCAACCCCAAACGTTTGCATCAACCATGCCTGAAGACTGACTTTATCAAGTGAGTCCATTCCCAGATCCATCTCCAGATGATGCCTCGGCAATACTTTCCTCGACTTTTCAACCTCTAAGAAATTAGCGATCATTTGATACTCTGGCGATTGAGGGGTATCATCCGTTCCTGCAACTTCCAAATCAGCCAATAGAGCAAGCGATGAAAGCTTGAATCGTTGTAGTTTTCCAAGCCGTGTTCGTGGAAGTTCCTCATCAATAATATGGAAGCCCATTATTTTCTTGTAGGATGAAACCGTGTTGTTAAAAGGCTCAATTACTTCCCATTTTATGAACTCCTCCATTGAATGCAACTCAGTGTTAACGATAGCTTCGTATTCCGGCACAACAATAGCCTGTAACTGATCATCATGGTAGAACACTCCGCACTCTTTGATATATGGTGATGCAGCAATCTTCTCTTCCAGTTCAACAGGATTAACATTCTTGCCATTTGAGAGTATAATGATTTCTTTTTTACGCCCTGTAATAAACAGGTAGCCATCTTTATCAAGGTATCCCAGGTCGCCTGTATAAAGCCATCCATCTTTTAATATTTCGGCTGTTTCTTCGGGTTTGTTATAATAACCTTTCATGATATTAGGGCCTGATGCCGTAATTTCATCATCTACTATCCTAACTTTCGTTTCACTCATAACCTCACCTGGCGAGCCAAGTCGTACTCTTCCGGGCTGCGTAAAAGTGATCATCGGGGCAGCTTCTGTCATACCATAACCTTCAAGCACTTCAAACCCCAGTGTCTGAAAATCTGCACCTATTTCTTTATCCAGTGCAGCACCGCCTGATACCAGACTTTCAATAGCACCCCCCATTTTATTGTGCACCGTGTCAAATACCTTCTTTGAGAATGCAGGACTATTAACTTTTCGGGCAACAGCAAACAGCAATTTAGCCACACCACTCTTGTTTATCTTATCCATGATCCCTTTGCGGATGGCTGCATATAAGCGGGGAACCCCAATTACCACAGTTACAGCATTATTTTTCAGGGTACTCATAATATCCGTCGACACCATTGATGGGCTAATAGCTATTTTTGCCCCGATGTACAACGGAATGATCATAGTGCCAACCAATGGGAAGACATGGTGAGCGGGTAACAACATCATTACCACTGACTCAGGCTTATAGATAGGAATATGATCAGAAACAGCTTTTATATTGGTAATGAGGTTCTGGTATGAGAGCATTACACCCTTAGGGCTTCCTGTGGTGCCAGAAGTGTATATTATAACCGCAGTATTCTCCTTTTCAGGTTCCTCAAAATGAACAGGTTCTGTATTTGAAATTGCACCAGTGCTTGTAGGTGCACCTTTTTCATTTTTATCCTGATTTGTAGCCTTTGTATCTGCTGGTACTGTTGCAGGCTGATCATTGCTGAAAAGTGCCACCGAGGGGTCATCAATATAAAGTACTAATGGATGCACACCTGCCAGTTCAATAGCCTTGGTTATTACATCTTTCCTAAGGGCAGAGGTAAACACTACTTTTGGCTGGCAATCCTTCAAAATATACGAAGTTTCTTCGGCTGTGGCCAGATTATCCACCGGTATGGCAATAGCCTTCTTATGCCAAACGGAGTAAAAAGCATAAATCCACTCAGGCCTGTTTTCCGCAAATATTACTGCATGGTCATTAGTCTCAAGTGAATATCTGTTACTAAATATTTTGATATTTTTCCTTAGTTCGAGGTATGATATCTTAACCTCACCATAAGTAATGGCTATTTTGGAATCCAGATTTTTAAGCATCAAATCAATGTTTGGTGAATGTAACCTGTGTCTTTCTGTCCCTATCCGGAAACATTAATATAACAATCCGGCAAAAAGAAAGAAGCAGTCAGATAAAAATTTTCTGTGCTTCTATCAAGATACAAAGATATGAACAATTAGTTCATGAAAAACACCTACACAATGTTGTGCTCCTGCACACATTAAGCCTTCCCGGTTGCCTTAATGGAGGGTGTAAGTAATGATAATCCGCCAATTACAAGGTTAATGATACCACAAATGATGAAGGCATTAACCAACCCAATGTGGTCGGCAATATAGCCGGTGCCGAGCAATCCTATCATTGCCGGGAACAAAGTCATACTGGTGTAAGTGGAGAAAACCCTTCCAAGCATAGCGGGATTGATTTTTATTTGTATCAAAGAAGTAAAGGAAGCATTGTAGGCAGCCGTACTAACGCCTCCTATAGCAGTTAGGACAACAAACCATGTAAACCCTGAAGGCGGTAATAAACCTGAGAACAAGAATGTGATGCCAAAGATAAGGTACATGTAACCTATGAGGATCGCCTTGTTCATTTCCGTTTTTTTAATGCCTAGTAGAGCACCCCCAAGCAACATTCCCCCGCCCCAAAAAATTTCAACCACACTCATTTGCCATACTCCACCACCAAAATGATTAAGAGTCATCAATGGGAATAACACTGCAACGGGCATGATGAAGAAAAATGCGATAACAGAGTATATAAACATAAGGAATAGCCCCCTGTCGCGTGCAATTTCGCGCAAGCCATCCTTCATTTCCCTTAATACATGAGGCTTTTCATCAGTTGCAGGTTTTGTGGGATTGGGAATTGTAACAAAAAGCAGGGTGCCGGCAGCGAATAAAGCACCCACTATGTCGATCAAAAGTACATAACTCATATCGAGTAATGTTAGCAACAATGCACCAATGGCCGGACCACCAATACTGCTTATTGAATGTATCATCTGGTTTATTCCGGCAATTCTCATTAGCTGTGATTCAGGGGCTATGAGAGGAATTGATGCCTGCATGGCCGGCATGTGAAATGCGGCACCTGTTGAACGGGCTGCAGCGAGCAAATATATATGCCATATTTCGGCTTTGCCAAAATAAAAGAGTAGTACGAGTGCCAAAGTTGATAATGCAATGAATGTATCGGCCAGTATCATAACCAGCTTACGGTTCCACCGATCAATATACACTCCGGTGAACATTCCCAGCACGGATTGCGGCAGCAGAGATGCTATGGCAGCAATGGCCAATGTTTCAGCAGATCCTGTTTCAATACTTACCCAAAAGATTATGGCATAACCAACAACCGAACTGGAAAGTATAGAAATCAACTGACCAGTCCAGATTATTGCAAATATACGTTTCCAGTTATCCATTCAAATTCATGTTTCAAGTTGCAACTCAAGTATAATATAACCTTATTCATGCATCAGGAGTTTACAACACCACGGAATTCAGATACAGAGAGTAGGTTAAACTTTGGGCTGAAGTGGGAATTCATGCTTAAACATTGATATCTTGATGCAAATGTACCGGTTTTGATTGAATTCATAATCAGTCTATAGCTGTTCAATAACCTTCAAACACTCGTTAAATGTGTTAATATGCCGGCTAATAGGCGCCAATAATAGCAACCTGTAATATCGGTGCAACAGTAGACCGCAAATTTCAAAAGTTAAAAATATTGTGAAGTTTCATTTTTGTCTAAACGATTGAATAACAGCACGTAAGATAATTATATAGAGGTTCTCACATATATATTTTAGCTATTGAATGTAAAGCATCAAACTAAATTTCCTGATGTGTGTTTTCTATCAGACTTTATTTGAAAACAAACCCAACATTATGTATAAATTTTCTACTTTTCGCAATAAGTTGAGTCGGAAAAACACAGCTTTCAAACATTTGCATTGGTTACTGGCTTTTTCTTTCGTATTTCTTGCCAGTAGTGCTGATGCTCAATGGACTAATCAAAGTCCGGTTCCTACTTTTCTTGATGTAAGGGGTATTGCTTGTCCTACGGCCGACAGGGTATTTATTGCCACTGATGATAATTCATTTGACGATGGAGGTGCCTTGTTTGAGTCAAATGATGCTGGCTTAACCTGGGTACAACAGAACATTCCTGTTAGTTTGGGCAGTCCATTAAATGGAATTTATTTCCATGATACTCAAAATGGCTGGGCATACGGAAACGAGAATTATCGCACAAACGATGGTGGCAATACCTGGACTGAACTTCCTTTCCTTGGGTCAACCTATGGCTTGGAATTTTATACACCTACACTTGGTATTGCAACAGGTAATTTCGGCCAGTATATTACCTACGATGGTGGTGATAACTGGATACCGTCACCCAATGGTATCTTTCACATTGATATGAGTGATGCTTTAATTGGATTAGGTGTCTCTGGAACCGGTATTTATAGAACAGTTGACGGAGGAAACACTTTCACAGAGGTATACAACGGAGAATCATTCTCAGCAAAGTTCCTTTCGGCTGGCATAGCGGTGGGCATTGCTGAGAATACATTTGTTCGTTCTACTGATGGTGGACTCACCTGGGCAACCGGCACATCAGCGCAGGGCAGAACTAGCCTGGTTGTTGTAACTGACAATATTATAGTTGCGTGGGGTCGGTCGGGTAACTGGCCTGATTATGACGACAGGATTTTCAGATCATCCGACGGTGGTCAAACCTGGACTGACTTAGGCGAAATAATACCGGCAGGTGTTTTTGCACTTAAACACGTTAATGATCAGATGCTGGTAGTTGCTGATATGGTAGGCAATATGTACTATTCATCTAATGGTGGATTGAACTGGAATATTTCATTTGAAACCCGTGGTCAACAACCAAGTTACCTGAGTAGTTCTGTACCGGTTTTCGCCAATAATCTTACCGGATATTTTGGATACGGTGCAGGTTTTATTATCAAAACAACTGATGGTGGTGTTTCATGGTCGCAGATATCAAGTGGCACAGGTGTTTCTTTAAACGCAATTGATCGTTTCTCAAATGGGAATATGATAGCTGTTGGTGAAAACGGTATGATACTAAGGAGCAATGGCACCACCCCTTGGATTATTGATGAGGCATTTACAACACTTGATCTTACAGCTTTACATGTGCTTTCTGCTACTGAAGCAGTGATACTTGATGAAGAAGGTCGCATTTATCTTACCACTAATGGCGGCGATTCATGGACTGCTTCTACTGCAAAGCCATCAGACCTTAGCAATGCCAGTGACCTTCATTTTACTACTTCGCTTGATGGATGGGTTGTTGGGCAGGGTTATACAACTTCAGCTGTGTATCATACAACTGACGGGGGAGTTTCATGGACGCCTGTACCTGAAATACAAGGATCATGGGTTGCAATTGATGTTATAGGTTCAAACATTTGGGTTGCCAACTCCGGTTCTGTTTTCTACAGAAGTGTGGATGGGGGTGTAACATGGATTGATGAAGAACTTCCATGGTCACCCTTAAATGTTACTGACATGGATTTCGTTACTTCCAGCACCGGCTATGCGGTTAGTCACTGGGGATTTGCCTTCAAGAGTACTAATGGGGGAGTAGATTGGGAAACTCTCACCCTTCCACCTGGTGATTATGATATTACTGACATCTATTTGCTAAGCGAAAATGAGTTTTGGCTTTCTACAAACAACAACGCAGTCCTTTATACAGCATCTGGCGGACAAACTTGGTCGCTTTTAGAGCCGCAATCAGAAGGTTGGGGCTCTTTTAGTGCAATATCAGCTAATGCCGCCGGCGATGCCTGGATTGTAGGATATCAGGGCTACATTGAACACTTTGTAGGACCTCCAACTCCGCCTTTAAATCTCCCTCCAACCGCTGCCTTTAATTTTGGCACTTCAGGACTCACAGTAGTTTTCACTGATGAGAGCTTTGATACCGATGGTTTTATAGTAAGCTGGGAGTGGGATTTTGGTGATGGATCTTTTTCAACTGACCAAAATCCCACACATACATTTGCTGCTTCAGGCACTAATATTGTGGAACTTACCGTTACTGATGATGATGGTGACACCGGAAATGCCGTGATGTTTGTTGTTGTTCAGCCTAATCCCGGAGGCACATTTGGCAACTTTACTGAAGTAACTCCTATTGATACCATGTTTGTTACACCACAGGATGAAGATTTTTGGGTGATTACTACGGCTCCCGCCGATTTTGATAATGATGGCGATTTGGATATTGCAGTGCTTGGATATTACGTTGTTTATAACCAGAGTGTTGAAGACAGGCTTGTTATGTTGCGCAACAATGGAAGTGCCAACGACACTACCTGGCAATTTGAATATATTGATGTGCCTCTGGGAGATATATCAACCGGCCAATCGGACCTTGCATGGGGTGACCTCGATGGTGATGGTGACCAGGATCTCGTAGTTGCTTCTGATTTTACCACTGTTATCTATCGCAACGATGACGGAACCCTAAACCTTATCGATACAAATCTTCCCGCTTATTATGAAGACAACAGTCAGGCATACTTTGATTTGCGTTCTGTTACCTGGGCTGATTACGATAATGATGGGGATGCTGATCTTTTAATACCATCAGCAATTAATGATACCGCATTTTTCTATTATACAGCACTTATGCGTAATGATGGTGCAAATGGTGCAAACGGATGGATATTTACGCAAATTGATACATTGTTCGCACCTACAAGTCACGGGCACAGCGCATGGGCTGATTATGATAATGATCAGGATCTTGATCTTCTGTTAGTCAATGAAGCACCTTTAACAGACGACAGTTTTATCACCCGTTACAGGAATGATGGAAATGGAGTTTTTACCGGGCAAGATATTCTTGGAAATATAGCTGTTGAGCATGGAGAAGTTCAATGGGGCGACTATGATGGAGATGGTGATCTCGATATACTTATAGCAGGTGACGTAAGGGAAGTCGATGGAAGTTACACTCCAATGACTTTAAGAATATACCGTAATAACCAGGAACAATATGAGATGATAGATCTTTTTCCAATGCTTTCTGGTGAGGGATGGTTTGACATCACTGCAGCAGCCTGGGCTGATTATGACTCTGATGGCGATATTGACATTTTATTGGCCGGAAACTATAATTCAGGCTCCCAAATAGAAGGTAGGGCCCGCATTTACATTAACACCAACGGTGAATTTGCACCTTCAGGAAATGAACTGCCTGCTCCCCGTGCAAGCGGTGATAGGGGAGGAACCTTCTCCTGGCTTGATATGGATAATGATGGCGACCTTGATTACTTTATAGCAGGTCAGTACTTTGTTCCAGGTGGAAATGGATTGGTTGAAGCTCAAATGCATGTTTATCGCAATGATGCACCAGGTATCAACAGTGCGCCGGACCCTCCAACCGGACTAGAAGAAACACTTCTTCGTGATGGCTCTGTTAGTTTGACATGGTTAGCTTCAAGTGACGATAATACACCATCAACCGCTTTGACTTACGATTTGGAGGTATTCCACAATAATGTTCCAGTTTTACTTCAGGCACGGTTACCCGCACCGGGTATAGTTAGCGCCGTAACACAATGGGTATTAACCGGTTTGCCTGATGGAAATTATGAATGGGCCGTAAGGGCTGTTGATGCTGCTTATATAGGTAGTGATGCAGCTACCGGTGCTTTTACAATTGGTGATCCTATCAATGTGAATGAAGCTGAAATCTCTGATAATGTCTTCTCTCTTAAACAAAATTCACCAAACCCAGTTGCAAACGAAACTGATATTATGTTCTCTATTCCTGAGACCATTCATGTTGTGGTGAAACTTTACAACTTACTTGGAACTGAAATTAGAACCTTAACAAACAGGGAATACTCAGTTGGAACGCATAGTATCAAGGTTAAAGCCTCCGGTCTTTCATCGGGGGTATACTTTTACAGGCTGACTGCAGGCAATTATAGTGCTGTTAAGAAAATGACAATAAAGTAATTACAGGTAATCAATGTAAGTTGGTATTAAACCACTTGCCATGATTGCATCTTAAAACAAAATTCAGGGTTGTAACCGTTAATCCGGTACAACCCTGAATCTTATTCAGCAAATACAATTTGCTTGTTGAAATAATTCTAACTACTTGCTAAATTATTCCTGTCAATTTGCAGAAATAAACCTACCAAGCTGGCGAGATAAAAAATGGATTAAACTACCTGCTGAAATAAACCCTGAATTCCCCATCTGATACTTTCTCAAGCCAGTGTTTGAACTCCAGGCTCACTGCTTTATCAATCAATGGAGCCGGAATGAATGGGGTGGTTATTTCCAATATTTCATTGTCATTCAGCTTTTTAGCAGCCGCCAGAACCACATGCACAGGATGCTCACCTTTATTAAGCATTTCGCGGGTATCAATACGCTCAACTACTTTGTTTTCATTGAACCATTCAGGCTTTTCAGTGGTGAACTTTGTTCCTGAATCGTTGAGTTGCTCGATGCTGCTCTGACCTACCTGGGTACGTAATTTATTTACGAGGTCCTCAACATTCAAACCGCCTATGGTAGCTGCCTGTCCAATGCTTGTGATACGGGTAATGGTTTTACGAAGCATTGGATTCTGAAGTTTCTTAAACTCGGGTGCTGAGCTAATGAGTGTGTCCTCCAGCTCCGGATATGCTTCCAGTAAATCGTAAATCTTGGTTTTAGGTGTAATTATAAGTTTTTCCATCTGCATTTATATTGTTTGTTAAGCAATGATCTTGATTAATCTTAGATTCACATTCCTGGCAATTACTCTCTAACTTAGGGCAATCACTCTGCAACCTATTCATTTCTAAGATACATCACTGTGAATGTTATTACGAGTTTTCCTGCTTGTCAGAGTATGATAAAATCCGTTTCTCTCCTTCAAGACTCCGCACATGTGTAAGATCCTGCGATACTTCCAGTGTGCCCAGGTAATCACCATTAACATCGCGCAAAGCATAATACTCTATGTGAATAAACTTGCCATGCATCTGTATCCAGAATGGTGCATGTGAGGCCCTGCCTGATTTAAAATCTTCAAGTATCTTCTCGATGATATGAACACTTCCCGGAGGATGGCATAAGCGGACATCACGGTTTATGATCGACCTGCTCCTTGCAAAAATGCGCTCCTTGCCCTGTGTGAAGTATTTTACTTTGTCGTCCTTATCAACAAAGGTCATGTCGAAAGGCACACTGTTAAGTATAGCCATTATCTCGGCGGCATTGAAGCTTCCCGAAGGAAGTTGAATGGCACCATTCTCATTAAGCACACTTGTATTGTCATACGACTTTTCGGGCATGCCTTCAGGTTTCCACTCCACTTTAGGATCATACAGGGTAAAGCCGAATTCCAATGTTTGATTGTGAATATGCCACCAATCTTCGGTAGTGAGCGTATCCATACTCATCGGGAATAAGATCTCTTCTTCCTTTTTGGTCATATCAGCCAAAGCCTTTAGCACAGGCTTGAAAAGAATATCCATTGCATCAGCCAGGTCAGCTTTTGTAAGTTCGTCTGATCTTAATATCTCAATACATCCCTTAAGCTGTTCGCGTATTTCATCATGCTTTCCCCACATAACCTTTGGCGGACCGGTAATCTCATTTTTCTCAAGGTAAGGAAACACAAGATACTCCTTGCGTTTATAGTGCTTATCAACATCCATCAGTTCGTTGAAACAGCCCAGTATCTTATATTTATGTTTTTCAAAATCTTCATCACTCACATTTTCTGCTTCAGCAATTAGGGTCTCAGTCTTGTCAATCACCTTCAGGAGTTCCTTGTTCTCCTGTGTGAATACATCAACAGGATGTCCTTCCGGTATGTCTTCTGCTCCGCTTAAATCAATGTGACCACCTAAAACTTCGCCGTGAATATCGCATAAACGCAATACTTCCGATTCGGGCAGTCCGTCATTTATTAACTCCTGCTCAACTTCAACCACTTCCCCGTATGGTATATGGGCAAGCGTGCTTACCAGTTCCTCACGCACCTGAACAGGGTTTATACCCATATGTAACTTGAGGATCAACTCCTTCAGTTTCTCTTTCCTGAATCTTGAATTGTTAATTAATTCACTCATGATCTGTTGTTTGTTAGAATAGTATTGTTAGTAGGGCATGATAACAAACGGAAGGGGTTTTTGTTGACCTGATTCGTCGTCAAAACAGCTTGTTTTTAAACATGGGATTTGATCAAATGAGTCTGTTGTTTTAAGTGTACTTTTGCACCTGCTTTATTCTTATGAAACCTATGTGAATACTATGTTAAAAGTATCTCATCTCTATCTAAAACATAGACATGAGATAGACATGAGATAGACATGAGATAGAGATGACATAGAGATGATGGTAATGAAGCACCAAAATAGTCAATAAAATGACGCTCTATAGAGACACGGCATATCCGGTAGAGATAGGGCATGACCTGTCTCTAAAGTGATTAATACCGGGCAAAAAATGATAATGCACGGATAAAACGACGGAAGGGAATTAAATCAATCCTGATGCTAAAGCGATGGCAATAAGGATCAGCATTATGGCAACAAGCACCTGAATATTTCGCATGGTTATTTTCTTCAACATCTGTTTGCCGAAATAGGCACCTGAGATTGCTGATAGTGTTGCTGCAATAAGAAGTGTGCTATTTTCCTGTAGGTTAGCGGATGTAAATCGCGAAGCATAAACTGATAATCGGGTTATATCGATAAGGCTTGCAATTACAACTCCTGTTGCTATATAAGCTTCTTTGCTGAGTCCGCTCTTTATAAGGAAGGCGCTTCTGATAGCACCCTGTATGCCTGATAAACCACCAAAGAAGCCGCTTAATACGCCCCCCAACACAAGTTTATTTCTGCCGAACTGTACTTTCTGATAGGATGGTGAGATCTCAAGCAATGAAAATATGATCAATAATATGGCAATGATGAGTTTTATAGGGGTGATTTCAAATAACCTGCCCCACATTTGATACTCATATATATTAGGAAGGTCAGTAATTCTTAAAAGCAACCATGCCCCGAGGAATGAAGCAAAAATAGCGGGGATACCAAAACGCAGAAGCACAGTTTTATCAACGCTTTTTCCAATCAGGGCTATTTTAAACAGGTTATTGGCAAAATGCACAACCCCGGTAAGAGCAATCGCTATTTCAACAGGAAAGAAAACAGCAAACACCGGTAATAAAATAGTTCCTAAACCAAATCCTGAGAAGAAAGTTAAAATTGCTGTTGCAAAAGCGGCAATACAAATAATTATAATCTCCATAGGTTTATCATAGAAGGTGTTTGCTAATCTGCAAAACTTACAATTTCGTGATGCGAAACTACTAAATTATTGTTTAATCATTTATTGTAGTCATAAAGTTGCGACAGTTATTGGTATTTGCGAAATCACAATTTTAATAAACACAAAAAAACTCAAGATTGACTTATGAACAAGCAGACTGAGAATTATAAGAAATTATCCACTGCACAGAGTACTGAAATTCTGGGTACATTAAAGAAACGATTTGAAAAGAACATGAACCGTCACAAGGATTTTGAATGGGATCACATACAGTCGAAACTTGAAAATAATGATAGGAAATTAAGGTCGCTTTATGAGATGGAACGAACCGGCGGTGAGCCTGATGTTATAGGTTATGATAAAGCAAAAGATGATTATATATTCTATGATTGCTCACCTGAGACTCCAAAAGGTCGGCGTAATGTTTGCTATGACCGTGAAGCCCTTGATGCACGGAAAGAGCACAAGCCTCAAAACAGTGCCCTTGATATGGCCGCAGAAATGGGTATAGAGCTACTTACCGAAGCAGAATACAGGGAACTCCAGAAACTGGGCAGCTTCGATGCAAAAACATCAAGCTGGATTGTCACTCCACCAGATATCAGAAAACTTGGCGGTGCACTCTTTGCTGATTACCGCTACGGACATGTATTCGTTTATCATAATGGAGCACAGTCATATTATTCAGTTAGAGGGTTTCGGGGAAAGGTTTGAGGCGGTTACTTCCAGATACAATATATGGAGTGCAATTGATTATATCTGCCAATGATGTAACGTGTTGCAAAAATTATATAACACTAAAATGGGTATAGGGGGTAACTTTAGTTCTTCATTTAAAATAAAACTTTTCATAAATAGTAAAAAATGAAGACAATCACAGAAGCACTCATTGACCATCATGGTGAAATGCGAAAACTTGTTAAGGAAATAAAAACAGATCCATCAAGATTTATTCTACTAAAGAAACATCTTGACGTTCATCACGAATTAGAAGAAGATTTGTTGTTAAGCAAATTAAATGTCAGGAAAGAAATTAATGACGTATCACTTGAATCTCAAGAGGAACATTTTGTCCTGAATATTCTACTACTGGATTTGGCCGATTTCCCGAAAGACAATTCCCGGTGGATGGTGAAGTTTAAGGTCTTTGAAGAAATTCTTGAAGATCATTTGAGCGAAGAGGAAGACGATTTGTTTCCTGAAGTCGATAATATAATAACTAAAGAAGAACAGGCCACATTAGGCGCCCAATTCGTAGAGTTAAAAGACCGACGTCTATCATATGCTTTGGAAACAAAAACTGTGAAATAGTTGAAGAATATCAATTAACTGAAATCTACCATCGTATTAAAGGTAGGAAGAAATTGAACTATTATCCTGCGGTGATGCTGTATCTCTCTACCGATATTTCTCACCTACGGCGCGGTACATTCCTTCTTTTCAGACGCAAGCATTGCGTCTCTACACCGGGGTTGCGTTAAACGTTGATTTTTCATACGATGGATGATTCATTTTATAACACCATCAAATGTAGAGACGCCATGCTGGCGTCTGAACGATGGATGGAAACGGATTACAACGGATTACAATGGATTGAACGGATTATGATGGATTGAATCGGTATCACCTCACCACCATCACAATGAAATTGACGGATGGTTGAATGTATGCAAAGCATAAAAATGAATCACTTCCCAATACAAAACCTACTAAATATATTCCCTAAGATCTCTTCATTGGTGACTTCACCGGTGATTGTACCCAGGTGGTGAAGTGCCTGTTTGATGTCAATGGCAATCAGATCAGAGGGGATGTTATTCTTGAATCCTTCGCATACTGAGGTAATTGCTGTTGCAGAATGTTTGAGTGCTTCAAAGTGGCGCAGGTTATACACAATGGTTTGGTCGCTGAGATTGTTGATCTGAACAGCATCAAGTAACCTCTCAGTAATGAGGTTTATGTTTTCAGTTCTTTTGGCAGATATAAATAGGGTGTCGAGTTCAACCAAACGTTGGAAACTATGGGGCGACTCGGTAAGCATATCTGTTTTATTGGCAATTGGAATGATAGTTTTATCAGGATCCTGCAATTGCTGACGTATATCAGCAATGGATTCATCAATCTCTTCCTCACTGGTTTCGTTGATATCAAATACATACAGCACTATCCAGGCCTGATTAAGTTTCTCATAAGTACGACCAATGCCCATGCTTTCAACGGTATCTTCAGTATGCCGCAAACCTGCCGTGTCAATGAACCTGAAGTTCATCCCGTTAATGTTTATGGTGTCTTCAATAGCATCGCGGGTGGTGCCGGGTATTTCTGAAACGAGTGCCCGTTCTTCATTAAGTAAAGCATTGAGTAAGGTGGATTTCCCTACATTGGGTTTACCTGCAATGGCAACAGGAATGCCTTGTTTCATTACATTACCCAATGTGAAGGATGACTTAAGATTGTCAATTTCGGTATGGATGCTTTTCAACAGCTTCTTTAGTTCTTTGCGATTGGCAAATTCAACATCTTCTTCGCTGAAATCAAGTTCAAGTTCAATAAGGGAAGCAAAATGCACCAGACGTGCTCTGAGTTCACTTATCTTGGATGAAAAGCCACCCCTCATTTGATTTAGCGCCATTTGATGGGATGTCTCAGAATTGGAAGCTACCAGATCGGCAACAGCCTCTGCCTGAGAAAGATCCATTTTACCTTTCATAAAAGCTCTGAAGGTGAATTCACCGGGTTGTGCTATCCTTGCCCCCTGTTTGATCAGTAATTCAATAAGTTTTTGCTGTATGAATACTGATCCATGACATGAAATCTCTACAATATCCTGTCCGGTGTAACTATGTGGCTGTCTGAAGGTTGTAACAACTACTTCATCAATTAAGGTATCATCATCATAAATGCGTCCGAACTGTGCAGTTTGGGTGCTGATCTGTGTAAGCTGTTCTTTCTCAGATGCTGCTCTAAAAAGTGAATTTGCTATTGAGATAGCATCAGGGCCCGACAGCCTTATTAGGGCAATGGCTCCCATGCCCTGAGCGGTTGAAATTGCGCAGATGGTATCGTTTGATTGTAAGTAGCTCAGGTTCATAGCGTTTGAATTTAACTGTGTTTTTTAAGCAATAAATTTGAAAAAAATCATCAGTTTATTGAACAAAATTAGCGAATTTTGGCTCCTTGCGTTATTAATTCTTACTTAAGCTAAACAAGTCATGAGCATTTTGGTCAATAAAGATTCTAAAGTTATTGTACAGGGCTTCACCGGTACAGAAGGAACGTTCCATGCAGAACAAATGATTGAATACGGAACCAACATTGTTGGTGGTATAACCCCGGGTAAAGGAGGCACTTCGCATCTTGGCAAGCCTGTTTTTAATACTGTATCAGAGGCTGTAAAGGAAACCGGAGCAAATGTTTCCATTATTTTTGTTCCACCGGCTTATGCTGCTGATGCTATTATGGAAGCTGCTGAAGCAGGCATCAGGGTGATTGTTTGTATCACGGAAGGTATCCCCGTAAAGGATATGATAATTGCCAGGGAATATATTAAGGAGCGCGATTGCCGTTTAATCGGACCAAATTGTCCGGGTATCATCACTCCTGAAGAGGCAAAAATAGGTATCATGCCGGGCTTCATTCACAAAAAAGGCATCGTAGGTATTGTAAGCCGTTCAGGCACCTTAACTTATGAAGCTGTTGACCAATTGACAAAGGCAGGACTGGGACAAACCACCGCTATCGGAATAGGAGGGGATCCTATCATCGGAACAACTACACGTGATGCAGTTGAGTTATTTATGGCCGACGATGAAACCAAAGGTATTGTAATGATCGGTGAAATTGGCGGATCAATGGAAGCCGATGCCGGATACTGGATAAAAGAACACGGTACTAAACCTGTGGTTAGTTTTATTGCCGGTGCTACTGCTCCTAAAGGACGTACAATGGGTCATGCAGGCGCTATTGTTGGCGGTAAGGATGATACTGCCGAAGCCAAGAAAGCTATTTTGCGCGAATGCGGAGTACATGTTGTTGACTCTCCGGCTGAAATTGGCAAAAGAATGGCTGAATTATTGAAATAATTATAAGCGTATTTCGAATTAATAGTGAGCAGTAGCCTGGGATATTGTAATTATTCTGGGTTACCGTTCCTCAAATTCATAAGCACCAAGATCGGGAGCTGTATCACTGATACGGCTCCTTTGTTTTAAGTCCTTTGTAAGGTCGAAATTGGAGGTGTTAATCACATCAAGAGATCCTTTGTTGATTACCGCTGAGAGCGTACTATCGGGCTCAAATTCTGCAAGCAGAGGGTCTTTGAACCACGGTTCCTGGTTGCGGATAGTATTGATGAAATGTTCAGGGTCAGATAAGGGCAGTGTTGTTTTAATAAGGCAATGGTCAAACAGATAATTAAAAGTTGCTGTTGAAGGTGCCTGATCAAGAGTTAGCTCATCAGTATTATCACCATAAATAACGCAATTACCGAAATAAGCTTTCTCAAGCAGCCTGCTCTGTAGGTTTTCATTAATGTCAATGTAGTAGTTATTAAGAACAAGTCCAGAATTCCGTTGATAGTTACGCCAGTAGTTTCCGATGGTGCAATGCCTGAAATCATAACTTCCACCAAGTGTAAGGGCAACTGTATAGGAGCCACAGTTTGCAAAAACGCAATTGCGTGCCTCAACACTTGTGCCCTGCGCCAACAGGCCTATGCCGGTCATGTTATGGATTATTGAATTGTTTATGCGCAGTGTGGGGTTTGTAGAATTACCCACAGTATCAACCTGTATGCCTGTTTCACCATTGCGAATAATGGCGTAGTCAATTTCATTGTTAACGCTTCCTGCATAAAGCCAAATTCGTCCCCACTGTCCGGGTAGAGTTTTGTAATAATCCTCCAACCTGTCACCTTCAATAATTACGGGTTGCTCGGCTGTTCCTTTTACCTTTAGTGATGCACTGTTATAAACCAGAATAAAAGCACCGGGGTGGAGATGAATATGTGCACCTGCCAGTATTTCCAAAGTATACAATGAGTCAACTACAAGGTAATTGTATATTACATGAGGTTTATCAGCTTCAAATACATAATCCGATCCAATTATGGCCCGGTTGTAGAAATAGGCATCCTGTCCCCACGCAACCAGCTTAACGTCCTGAGTATTGTTATTAGTGACAAACACCAGACTGTCCTGATGCACTAATGGGGTATTAGCTTCATTAGGATCAATTGTGACCTTCACAAATACAAATGCACTATCATTTCCCTGAAGTTCAAGGTCAGTTATTTCAAGAGATGAAATACCGTCAACATTAAACCTGTAAGGTGAATCACTTCCCTTGCCTAATCGAATAGAACTGATATTTATCTTATTTTCAGAAGGGTTGTATATCTTCAACACTTGAGTAGCCGAGCCAATAGTAGTAAATACGGTATCAAATAGAATGGTATCCTGCGAAAAGCTTAATTTCAGATTGTTATCCGTATCAATCGCATCATCCTTCCTGCATGAAGAGATAGCTATTGCAATTGCTAATGTTATAAAAAGGAAGCTGTATTTCATCATAGTGGTAATAACGGACAAAGATATGGAATAGTGCATAATGATTTTGAATACTATTTTATTGAAGCAACTTTCTAACTTTGTAACTATGAAACCAGGTTGTAACATCGGATATTTTAAATACAGGAAACCATTAATAAATACAGGAAACCATCAAAATGATACGATATGAAACATTCAATTACAGTAGTTTTAACCTTAATTTTCTTCATAATGTGCCCGCAAGATAGCATGAGTCAAACGGTTACAGATATTGTACTTCCTCAACCTCAAAAAGATGGAGGTAAGCCACTGATGGATTGTATGGCTGAACGTAAAAGTAATCGCGAATACGCATCAAAAGAAATATCTAATCAGGAACTCTCTAATTTGTTGTGGGCTGCTAATGGCATCAACAGGGAGAAAGATGGCAAAAATACAGCACCAACAGCCAATAACAGGCAAAATATGGAAGTATATGTGGTGCTTCCGGGAGGTGTTTATTTTTACGACTCCAAGGGTAATATCCTGAAGTTTATAAAGTCAGGTAACTACATGACGAATACCGGGAAGCAGGATTTCGTAGAGAAAGCATCAGTAAACTTAATCATCGTTTCTGACATGGGTAAACTTGGTGATGCAACACCTGATAATCAATTACTTTATGCCGGAATACATTCAGGCGCAATAATGCAAAATATATACCTGTATTGCGCGTCAAGAGGCTTAAATACAGTAACCAGAAGGTATTTTGATGAGAAGGAAGTTACGGAAGTACTTGGCCTGCCCGCCGGCAAACGTCCTATACTCGCGCAAAGTGTCGGTTATCCGGTTGAATAGTTTAATGATTATTATGTTCATTAAGAAACCTTCTGAGCACAAACTGCAGTATGCCCCCGTTACGGTAATAGGCAATTTCCGTTGGTGAGTCAAGTCGCGCAATTACATTAAATTCATATACCTGTCCGTCGGGTTTTACAGCAGTCACTTGCAATTCACCATGAGGCACCACTTTTTCAAGACCTACTATATGGAATGTTTCCTTTCCATTGAGATTATGGTAAGTACTACTTTCACCGGGAAGGAATTCGAGGGGTAGCACGCCCATTTGCACTAAATTACTTCTGTGAATCCGTTCATAGCTTTGGGCTATAACGGCCTTAACACCTAAAAGATTTGTGCCTTTTGCTGCCCAGTCGCGTGATGAACCACTGCCATATTCCTTGCCTGCAATAATAATAGTAGGTATGTTTTCCATCTGGTATTTCATCCCTGCATCATACACAGTCAACTCTTCACCTGTTTCATGGTAAACTGTCCATCCGCCTTCCCGGTTTACAAGTTGGTTCTTCAACCGTACATTGGCAAAAGTACCTCTTACCATTACTTCATGATTTCCACGACGTGAACCGTATGAATTAAACTCTTTTCTTTCAAACCCTAATGACTTTAAGTATTTGCCTGCTGGTGATTCTTCCCCTATTGCTCCGGCAGGAGAAATATGGTCGGTGGTTACAGTATCACCAAGTTTGAGCAGCACCCGTGCATTATAAATATCTGTGACTGAATTTGGTTGTAGAGCTATATCCTTGAAAAATGGGGCTTCCTTAACATACGATGACTCAGGGTCCCACTGATAAACATTACTCATAGGAGCCTTCAACAGATCCCATTTTTCATCACCTTCAATAAAATTCGTATAGTTGTTCAGGTAATCTTCTGATGAAAGTACCTGCTGCATGACTTGGTCAATTTCAGCCTGCGTAGGCCAGATATCGCGCAGGTAAACCGGTTCGAGGTTAGGATCATAGCCGAGCGGTTCATTATACATATCAATATCAATCCGCCCGGCAATTCCATAAGCAACCACCAGTGGAGGAGAAGTAAGGAAATTCATTTTTACCAGAGGATGTATGCGAGCTTCATAATTGCGGTTCCCAGACAGGACTGATGATACAATTAATTCATTTTCAGTAACTGCCTTGGTGATATGTGCGGGTAAAGGGCCGCTGTTACCTATACATGTTATACAACCGTATCCTACGAGATGATATCCAAGTGCTTCGAGGTAAGGGATTAGATTAGCCTTTTCAAGGTATTTGGTAACAACCCTTGACCCGGGGCCCATACTTGTTTTAACCCATGATTTTGTATCAAGGCCCCTTTCAACAGCCTTTTTTGCAACCAATCCGGCACCAATCATTACGCTTGGGTTTGACGTATTGGTACAACTGGTAATGGAAGCAATTACCAGAGCTCCATCACTGAGAAGGATACGGCTGCTGCCTGTCTTGATCTTTACGCTTTTAAGGCCTTCGTAATTACGTTTTGTGCCTACTTCAATGCCCGCTTGTTCAATGGTTTTATCAGTCTCCTGCTTTTCTTCATCATACTCCTGCAGGCTCCCGCCTTCACTAAGCCAACGTGCTTCATCACGCTCATCTACACTGATATATCTTCTATAATAGCTACTTCCCAGATGATCAATAAAGGTTTTCTTCATTTCTGTCAGAGGAATCCTGTCCTGCGGTCTCTTTGGTCCTGCAAGTGAAGGTTCAACATCTTCCAGGGCTAGCTCAACTACTTTTGTGTATCTGATCTTGTCTTCATTTTCTCGCCACAACAAATTGGCTTTCAGGTATTTTTCAACAGTTTGTATATGCTCTTTATTCCGGCCTGTGTTATGCAGATAATCGAGCGTCTTTTCATCAGGTGGGAAATAAGTTATAGTTGATCCAAATTCAGGTGTCATGTTAGATATTGTAGCTCTGTCGGGGACTGACAGATTATTCAAACCATCACCGTAAACTTCTACTAGTTTCCCAACTACTCCGGTTTTGCGCAGAAGGGCAGCAACTGACAGAACAAGGTCGGTAGCTGTAGTTCCTTCCCTTAACTTACCAGTAAGTTTCAGACCGATTACTTCAGGAAGCATAAAGTACACTGGCTGACCAAGCATAACTGCTTCGGCTTCAATGCCACCAACACCCCAACCCACTACGCCAATTCCATTAACCATTGGAGTATGTGAATCAGTGCCAACAACAGTATCGGGAAATATGACCCCATTGCGGTAGGTCACAACTTTAGCCAGGTATTCAAGATTTACCTGGTGGCAAATGCCCATTCCCGGTGGGAGTACGTTAAAGTCGTTCATTGATAGGTTCCCCCATTTCAGTAAGGCATAGCGCTCATGGTTACGTTCGTATTCAAGCTCTACGTTTCTATTGTGAGCATAACTTGAACCATAAAAATCTACCTGTACTGAGTGGTCTATAACAAGATCGGCAGGTACCTCAGGATTAATAATGGCTGCATTTTTATTCTTGCGATCAACCTCTGATCTGATTGAAGCTATGTCCACAACAGCAGGTACACCAGTAAAATCCTGCATCAACACCCTGGCAGGCAAAAAAGGAATATCAACCAATGCGGGATTGGGATTCCAGTTGAAGATACTCTTAAGGTGTTCGTCAGTAAAGGTTGCCCCATTATAATTTCTTACAACATTCTCTAAAAGTATTCTGATTGCAAATGGAAATTTATCTACATCAATGCCATTACTTATAAGTTTATGTAGATCAAAATAAGTGAATTCCCCCATCTGGGTTGTGATAGTAGAGGTGAATTTTTTAACATCTTCCATTGTATATCTTTTTCTGTTGTAACCGTTGAATAAGTATAATCAAAAACAACCAAACGACATAAAGGTTAAACACTGTCGTATCATCTAACTAATAAAAGGTACTTTGATCCATATAATGCTGATGGTCAGAATGCTTTAGAGAAAGGACTATTTCAGTTATGTGCCCGATATATTTATATGGAGGATGCAGCATTATAAAACTTTAAACATTTCCTCTATTTTCGTGTTTTACGAGCCAATAAACTATTGGGTGGGAGTAGCATTTTGACATGGTTTGAATCAATTTTCACAATATAAATTAGCATATTTCAGTACAAATTACTATATCTTTGCATAAGTCACTTTACCAGGGGTAAGGCTATATTATGCATGTTTAATGCTAAAGCAGTAATAATGAACTATATCACTTTTGAAAAGAACCAGTTAGTTAATCTGGAATACAGTCTGACCAAAGAACTTCTCAGAACGAGCCGCGAAGGTGCATACAGCAGCAGTACCATTATAAACTGCAACACCCGCAAATACCATGGACTTCTTGTAATGCCGCAGCCTGCAATTGATGAAGGTAACCACGTGCTGCTCTCATCTTTTGATGAAACGGTGATACAGCACAACGCTGAGTTTAATCTTGCAATTCACAAATATCAGGGTGAGGTTTTTTCCCCAAAAGGACACAAGTATCTTAAAGATTTCACTTCTGATCCAATACCTAAGTTGTCATACCATGTAGGAGGAGTGGAACTCACAAAAGAAATGCTGCTTTCAAACAAAGATGGACGTATGATCATCAAATATACCCTTGTTGAAGCACATTCGCCTACCCGCATCAGGTTTAAGCCTTTCCTTGCATTCAGGAATATACACTTTCTAACGCGTTCAAACTATGATGTTGACACACGATACGAAGAAATTGAGAATGGAATAAAATTGAGAATGTATAGGGGTTATTCATTTCTCCACTTACAGTTCTCAAAGAAGCCTGAATATGTTCATGTTCCCGATTGGTACTACAATATTGAGTATATAAAAGAGAAAGCAAGAGGCTATGATTACCTTGAGGATTTATATGTACCCGGGTATTTTGAGTTACCAATTGAAAAGGGTGAAAGCATTTATTTTGCTGCCGGTGTTGAGCCTGTTTCACCTGCATCTCTTGCCCGGTCATTTAAAACCGAAGTTAATAGCAGGGTGCCAAGGGATAGTTTTGAGCATTGTTTGATAAACGCAGCACAACAGTTTATTGTAAAACGAGGTAAGAAGACTGAAATAATTTCAGGTTACCCATGGTTTGGCAGATGGGGTAGGGATACTTTTGTGTCATTACCCGGACTGACCCTTGTTACAGGGGATCACAAAACAGCTAAGTCAGTCATTGATAACATGTTGCTGGAATTAAAAGGGCCTCTGTTCCCTAATATGGGTATAGGTGAGAAAGCCGTATACAATTCGGCCGATACTCCTTTGTGGTTCTTTTGGGCTCTGCAACAATATGGCATGTATACTGATAGTAATGCCAAACTTTGGAAAGAATATGGGAAATACCTTAAAACTATCCTTAATGGATACAGAGAAGGGACATCTTATAATATTAAATTGCACGACAATCACTTAATATATAGTGGTGAAACAGGATTTGCAGTAACCTGGATGGATGCGGTTGTTGATGGCAAGCCTGTTACCCCTCGCATAGGATACTGTGTTGAAATAAATAGCTTATGGTATAACGCTGTGCTCTTTGCCATGCAACTGGCATCACAGGCAGGTGATAAGGAATTTGTACAGGAGTGGCAGGAAACGGCAGAAGCATTCCCTGAGTCATTTATAAACACCTTTTGGGATGAGAAACGTGGTTACCTTGCTGATTATGTTAATGGTGACTACAAAGATTTTTCAGTTAGGCCAAACCAAATTTTTTCAACATCATTGCCTTATACCGCACTGCCTGAGCCAATGCGAAACAGTATACTTGAAAGGGTTAAATCGGAATTGCTGACTCCAAGGGGAATACGGTCACTTGCTCCAAAAAATGTTCTGTACAAAGGAGTTTACGAAGGTAATCAGGCTGAGCGTGACCACGCATATCATCAAGGGTCAGTACATCCATGGTTATTAGGTCATTTCGTAGAAGGATACCTTGCTATTCACCAGAGAGCTGCTATACAAATGGTTAAAGATATTTATTACGGCTTTGAAGATGAAATGGATGAGCATGGCATTGGAACAATATCAGAAGTTTATGATGGCGACCCACCTCATCGGGGTGCTGGTGCAATATCGCAAGCATGGTGTGTAGCTGAATTATTACGGATTGGCTCACTCATTAAACAATATCAAAAAGATTGAAAAAGTGAATGTGCAATTCACATTGTTTTGCACGTCATGCAATACTAAATACTAGAAACAAATCATTAATTACAACGCATGAGAGTATTAATGTTTGGATGGGAGTTTCCTCCGCATATCACCGGGGGCCTTGGTACTGCTTGTTATGGTATGACTAAAGGGCTGATGAAGAATGATGTAGAGGTGATTTTTGTTGTGCCTAAGGCTTACGGCGATGAGAGTGAAGAGGCTGTCAGGATTGTTAATGCAAGCGATATTACTATTGATGTAAAGCGCAGGGATCACCAGGAATTCTGGAAGAAGATTACCTACCTTGAAGTCAATTCTATCCTTGTACCTTACGTTGACCCACTTGCATTCGACTATGTAGTTGAAAAGATGGAGTCAAATGAGCTTTTAAATGAAGAATCCATCTTTAATGCAAATTATAAGTTTTCAGGCAAATATGGTGCTAACCTGCTTGAAGAGGTATCGAGGTATGCATTAGTAGGGGCGCAGATAGCAACAGAGAGCAGATTCGATATTATTCATGCACACGACTGGCTTACTTATGCAGCAGGGGTTGCTGCTAAGAAAGCCAGCGGTAAACCCTTAGTAGTGCACATGCACGCCACTGAATTTGACAGATCGGGTGAGAACATCAACACCCAGGTTTATGAAATTGAAAGAAGTGGTATGGAAGCTGCTGATCGTGTAATTGCTGTAAGCAACCTCACAAGGAACATCGTAATAGAGCGCTATGGCATTGACCCACGGAAAGTCTATACAGTACATAATGCTGTTGAACCAACTGACCGTGAAGAATTTCAGGCATATGATAAGCATGTTCCCGAGAAAATAGTGACTTTCCTCGGTAGGGTTACTTTTCAGAAAGGTCCGGAGTATTTTATTGAGGCTGCGCATAAAGTATACCAGCGAGATAACAATGTACGCTTTGTTATGGCAGGTACAGGTGACCTGCTGGAAAAAATGATTCGCCGTGTAGCAAAACTGCGAATGTCATCACGTTTTCACTTTACAGGTTTCCTAAAAGGTGATAACGTCGACAGGATGTTTGCGCTGAGTGATGTGTATGTCATGCCTTCAGTATCTGAACCTTTTGGTATTTCACCACTCGAAGCTATGCGTTCAAACGTGCCTGTTGTTATTTCTAAGCAATCAGGTGTCGCTGAAGTCCTTCAGCATGCCCTTAAAGTAGACTTTTGGGATGTGGATGCTATGGCTGATGCAATATACGCCTTGCTACATTATAAGAGCTTATCGAAAGCATTTGCAAAGTATGGTGCCACTGAAGTTGAAAACCTTAAATGGGAAAATGCTGCTCGGCACATAAAAACGATATATCAACAGATTTACAAGGCATGAGCTGTATAATAGCCCTTGCCTCATTATAATTAAAAACATATTATGAGATCAATTTGCCTTCATTTCCAGATTCATCAGCCATTTAGATTGAGGACTTACCGGTTCTTTGATATAGGAAGTAGCCACCATTATTATGACGAATACCAGAACAGGACTATCGTTAAGAGGGTGGTTGAACGGTCGTATTTACCAATGAACCGCATTTTGCTTGATCTGATAAAAGAGTATGGCGCTGCATTTAAAGTTAGTTTCTCTATTTCAGGAATGGCCATTGATCAATTCAAACAATACACGCCTGAAGTGATAAATAGTTTCAAGGAACTGGCTGATACAGGAAATGTGGAGTTTTTAGCTGAAACCTATGCCCATTCATTGGTATCATTGAAGGACCCCGATGAATTCAGGCGACAGGTTGAAAAACATGCTGATACTGTAGAAGAATTGTTTGGAAAGCGCCCAACTGCATTCAGGAATACTGAAATGATATATTCCGATCAGATTGGAGAGAAAGTACTTGAAATGGGCTTCGATATTATGCTGACAGAAGGAGCAAAACATATATTAGGATGGAAAAGTCCAAACTTTATGTATTGCAATACGGTTAATCCTAAATTAAAACTCCTGCTCCGCAATTTTCAATTGAGTGACGATATTGGATTCCGGTTTTCAAACCAGGCATGGATAGAATGGCCACTCACTGCAGAGAAGTTCGCCAAGTGGATCAATACATATCAAAATCAGCAAGTTGTAAACATTTTCATTGATTATGAAACATTTGGAGAACACCAGTGGGCTGAGACAGGTATTTTTAATTTCATGAAGGCACTGCCTCAACAGATTTTCTCCAGAACAAATTTCAATTTCAGAACACCAACAGAACTTGCCAGGACGCTGCAGCCGGTTTCAGCTGTATCAGTTCCAACTCCTATTTCATGGGCCGACGAGGAACGTGACCTTACAGCATGGTTGGGTAATGAAATGCAGGATGAGGCGTTTGACCTGCTATACAGTCTAAGGGATAAAGTTAGAAGATGCAATGATGCAGAAATACAACGTGATTGGTTGTATCTTCAAACATCTGACCACTTTTATTACATGTGTACAAAATGGTTTTCTGACGGAGCTGTACATAAGTACTTCAATCCATACGTAACTCCATATGAAGCATTTATAAACTACATGAACGTACTTAGTGATTTTACCATCAGACTTGAGGAACATTGCTCTAATGAAAATGAATTATTTGCTTCTTCAGCAACTGAGCAGCAAAGCGTTCAAGGACAAGGTATTACATCACAAGGGGAGATTGAGCGTAAAGAACCTGATTTTGATGTAATTTTCTCTCTTTCAAAGAAGGATCTCAAAAAAGCAATTGACTCAGTTGACATAAAGGAGCTTGCCTATTCTTTATATGGAAAAGCTGACGACAAGATCAGTGAACTCATGGCAAAACTACCAGTGGCTTATAAAAGTGAACTCGATAAAATCATCAGGGAGATAAAGAAACCCAGGCGGACAACAATTGACAATTACAGAAAAAAGGTAGCCTCTAAACTTCAATCGTATTTTAATTTATTTTAGCCAGCTGGCATATTTTCCTAAGCTTATCTGTTTAGGAATTGTATTTCAGACGATTAAACAAAAACAGTGGTTTCCTTTTTAAAGAAAGAAGGTTGCCTTTATACAATTTTGTAAAAAAACTTCAATGAGTGATAATATAATTAAAGCCGACTATATCTTTGAGACCAGCTGGGAGATATGTAACAAAGTTGGGGGAATATACACAGTAATCTCCACCAAAGCCCCAGGAATTCAGGAAGAATTTGGTGATAATTACCTTACAATTGGTCCTGATGTATGGAAAGAAACAAATAGCAATCCTGACTTTCTTGAAGATAAATATTTGTACAGGTCGTGGCGTGAACATGCAGAAGCTTCAGGATTACATGTACGGATAGGACGCTGGAATATTAAGAGTAATCCGATAGTTATCCTGGTTGAATTTACCCAATACTTTCAAATAAAGGATAAGATCTTTGCCAGCTTCTGGGAAAAGTATCAGCTCGATTCTATCTCAGGACAATGGGATTATATTGAACCAGCCCTGTTTGGCTATGCTGCAGGACGGGTAATTGAAAACTTTTATGAGTTTAATATTTCATCGCGTGAGCGTATTATTGCTCACTTTCATGAGTGGATGGCCGGTACAGGAGTTCTATACCTGAATGAAAAGGTTCCACAAATTGCAACAGTATTTACCACTCATGCAACAGCACTTGGCAGAGCAGTTGCTGGCAATCATCTTCCGTTGTATGGCGATATGACTATATATCCTCCCGAATCAACTGCCAGAAGATTTGACATTGTATCCAAGCATTCCCTTGAACACTCTGCAGCAATAAACAGCGATGCCTTTACTACAGTAAGTGAGATTACAGCGAAAGAAGCTGCCCATTTCCTTGGCAGACCTGTGGATGTTATTACCCCAAATGGATTTGATGATAGTTTTGTACCCTCCGATGGTGAATTTCATGTTCGGCGGGATATGGCACGCACTAAACTTATGCAGGTTTCATGTGCCATGTTTAATATGGAAATGCCTGACGATACATTGTTCATCATTAATAGCGGAAGGTATGAATTCAGGAATAAGGGTATAGATATTTTCATAGATGCGCTTGCAAAACTCAACAATAATCCTGACAACCACAGGCAAATTGTTGCTTTTATTACTGTCCCGGCCAATCAATCGGGCGTTAGCAAGAAACTCGTTGAACGACTTAATAATGCGGATTATAGTAGTCCTGTAGAAGGTAGGTTCCTCACACATGGTCTATATGATGCCGAGCACGATAGCATTCTTAATAGAGCTATCATGGCAGGATTAGCCAACAAGGCTGATGATAAGGTTAAACTCATCTTTGTTCCATCTTATCTTAATGGAAGAGATGGGATATTTAATTACGATTACTATGAATTGCTGATAGGCTTCGATTTGTCAGTGTTTCCATCTTACTATGAGCCTTGGGGTTACACGCCTCTTGAGAGTCTCGCTTTCCATATACCAACTATTACCACCTCATTGGCAGGGTTCGGATTATGGATAAGGCAGAAAGAAAAAAATCCAATTCCAGGCGCCTGGGTGTTAGAGCGAAATGAGACTAATAGTCAGGAAGTGATTGAGCAGATTAGCACCATTTTGCTTGAATACAGTAAATACGATGAACAGCAAGTTTCTGATGCCCGGGTTAGGGCATTTGAACTATCGCGAATAGCCTTATGGCATGAGCTAATTCACCAATACAAACTTGCCTATAGCATTGCCATAACAAAGGCTGATGGCCGGGAAGAATTATATCGTGACAAACGTATCCCTGATGTGCTGATGGCATTCCCGGTTAAGCGACCACAGGCACCAGTCTGGAATAAAGTGCTTATTAAGCCTGGAATACCTGAGCGCTTTAATGGATTAAAGCGTTTATCAAGGAATTTGTGGTGGTCATGGAATCCTGAAGCAACTGAACTTTTTAGCATGGTTGATAGAAAAGCATGGGAAGCACACAACCATAATCCTATGTCGATGCTTGAGTCGCTCACTATCAATCAAATGCATGAACTTGAGCATAATGAGGAGTTCACTTCAAAACTTGATTCTATTTATGAGAAGTTTGAAGCTTACATGAAGAAAGCTCATCAGAAGCCTAAACACCAGATTGCATACTTTAGTATGGAATACGGATTACATGATACTATTCAAATATTTTCTGGCGGACTTGGTATACTGGCAGGCGATTATTTGAAAGAGGCCAGTGATTCAAATGTTAACCTTATTGGTGTTGGATTACTATACCGTTATGGCTATTTCAGACAAACACTCTCAGCCCATGGCGATCAGGTAAATACATACAATCCGCAGAAATTTACCCACATGCCCCTAAAGCCAGTACGGAATGCTTCAGGTGATTGGCTTAAGATTACAGTTGCATTGCCCGGAAGGAACTTATATGCTAAGATATGGAAATTAGATGTTGGCCGAATTCCATTATATCTGCTTGACTGTGATATTGAAGATAATACAGAAGCTGATCGTTTCATTACCCATCAATTATATGGGGGTGACTGGGATACAAGGTTTAAACAGGAATTGTTGCTTGGTGTCGGCGGAATAAGAATGTTAAAGGCTCTGGGCATAAACCCTGATATTTACCATTGTAATGAAGGACATGCTGCCTTTATAGGTATTGAAAGGTTGAGAATTCTGGTCAGTGAGAAAAGATTTTCATTTGATCAGGCTGTTGAAATTGTAAGAGCTACTCAACTATTTACAACTCACACCCCTGTACCTGCTGGTCATGATGCGTTCACAGAGGATGTGTTAAGAGCCTATATTCCACATTATGCTGAGCGACTCAATATTCCATGGAACACCTTTATGAATCTTGGTAGGTTTGTGGAAAACAGATCTGATGAACGATTCTCAATGAGTGTGCTTGCTGCTAAACTATCACAGGAAATGAATGGCGTTAGTCTTATTCATGGAAGAGTAAGCAGGGAAATGTTTAATGGAATGTATGAAGGCTTTTTTCCTGAAGAACTTCATATAGGCTATGTTACTAATGGGGTTCACTTACCAACTTGGGCATCCCCTAAATGGCAGCAACTTTATAAAAAGGTCTTTGGTGATGATTTCCTCGAAAAACAAAATAATAAAGCCCTGTGGAAGAGAATTTATGATGTCCCTGATGAAGAAATTTGGAACCTTAGGCAGTCACATCGCAGTGAATTGATCAAGAATGTAAGATCGAGATTAGGTTTTGACCTTAAAATGAGGCAGGAAAACCCTAAAAATATTATCAGAACACTTGACCTACTAAATGAAAATGCTCTAACAATTGGTTTTGCCCGACGATTTGCTACATACAAGAGAGCGCATCTTCTATTTACAAATATTGAAAGACTTGCCAAGCTTGTTACCAACGCTGATAGGCCTGTACAGTTTATTTTTGCCGGTAAGGCTCATCCGGCTGATAAGGCAGGACAAGATCTTATAAAACGTATTGTAGAGGTATCACAAATGCCGCAGTTCTTTGGTAAGATCATTTTTGTTGAGAATTATGATATGACCCTTGCAAGTAAATTGGTACAAGGAGTTGATGTATGGCTTAATACACCAACCCGACCACTTGAAGCATCAGGAACCTCTGGCGAGAAAGCTGTAATGAATGGGGTCGTGAATTTCAGTGTACTCGACGGCTGGTGGGCTGAAGGCTATAAGCCGGGAGCCGGATGGGCATTGTCAGAAGAAAGATCGTATGATAACCAACAGTTCCAGGATGAGTTGGATGCTGAAAATATTTACAATATTTTTGAAAACGAAATTGTTCCTGCCTTTTATGAAAGGAACAAGGAAGGTATTCCTGAGAAATGGGTAAGTCATGTTAAGAAGACTATTGCCGAAATCGCACCGGAATTTACAATGAAAAGGATGATTGACGATTATTTCAGAAGATATTACAATAATCTGGTAGAACGTTCATCCATTATGATCGAGAATGACTATGAGAAAGTTAGGCAATTAGCAGCATGGAAGCGTCGGGTACTTAGACGATGGGATAATATTGAGGTAGTTTCAGTAAGTATGCCTGACTCCACAATTAAACCACTGAGACTAGGAGAAAACTTTGTAGCTGAAATAGTCCTTAATGTAAATGAACTTTCACCTGCTGATTTAGGTATGGAAGTCCTGTTCGGACAAAAGGAAAATGATGAGGTAAAGCGTATTACTTCAGTTGAAGAAATGACCGTTGCTGGTGTAAATGGAAGCATCGTTACATATTTTATCGAGATAAGAACAGAACAACCGGGTGTATACGATTTTGCTTTCAGGCTTTATCCAAAACACCCATTATTGCCGCACAGGCAGGATTTTAACCTTGTTAAATGGATTTCAAAGGAGTAAGAAGGTGAAGTTTAAAAAAACATTATCTTCTTAGACAGGTACCAGATAAAAAAACGTATTAACAACCAAAACAACCTATACAAAATGAAATTACTGGAAGGGAAAGTAGCACTGATAACAGGTGGTGCTAGAGGGATTGGAAAAGCAATAGCTCTCAAATTTGCAGAAGAAGGCGCAAATATTGCATTCTCCGACTTAAAGTATGATGAACAGGCTGAGGCACTTGAAAAAGAGCTTGAAGCTTTTGGCGTTGCTGCTAAAGGATATGCTTCTGATGCAAGTTCCTTTGAAAGTAGTGAAGAGTTAGTAAATAATGTTGTTCAGCAATTTGGAAAAATTGATATCTTAGTAAATAATGCCGGTATTACCAGGGATAATCTGCTAATGAGAATGTCAGAAGCCGATTGGGATCTGGTTATTAAAGTTAACCTGAAATCCATTTTCAACATGACTAAGGCAGTGCAGAAAGTGATGTTAAAGCAGCGATTCGGCTCTATTATCAACATGAGTTCTGTTGTTGGTCTAGATGGCAATGCAGGTCAATCAAATTACAGTGCATCAAAGGCTGGTTTGATTGGTTTCACCAAATCAATTGCAATGGAACTTGGTTCCAGAAACATCAGGTGTAACGCTATTGCACCCGGCTTTATTGAAACAGAAATGACTGCCAAACTCTCAGAAGAAGTTAGGAAAAGCTGGGCAGAACAAATACCCCTTAGAAGAGGTGGTAAACCTGAAGATGTTGCAAATGTATCAGTATTCCTGGCATCGGAATTATCTTCTTATGTAACAGGACAGGTTATTAGTGTATGCGGTGGCATGCATACGTAGGTTATTGTCTTCAGCTTGAAGCAGATTCAGGTCAGTCAACTTATTAAATTATCCATTTCTAAATCATTGAATTATGAAACAGATTGCTTTATTATTATCATTCCTGCTAACAGGATTGTTACTGAAAGCACAGGATTGTGAGTCTCTTTTTCCTACTGAAAAAGGTACATACACTGAAATGAAGAATTACGATGCTAAAGGAAAGTTAACAGGTACTATTAAGCAAACCGTTACTGACGTACAAGCTAAGGCAAACGGTCTGGTTATTAAAGTTCAAAGCGAACAACTTGATAAAAGTGATAAATCTCTTGGAGTTCAGGAACTCGAAATGCGTTGTGAAGATGGAGTTTTTTACATGGACATGAAGAACTTCTATAACCAGGCTGCAATGGGTAACACGGAGGATACAGAAATGACTATTGATGCTAAGGACCTTATGTTCCCCGCTAATATTAAACCGGGAGAGACTTTACCTGATGGAAGCATGACAATGGCATTTGCTTCAGGGCCAATTCCGATGAATATGAGTATAAATATTTTTAACCGTAAGGTTGAAGCTATTGAAAGCATTACTACACCAGCCGGCACTTTCGAAGCTTACAAAATATCATACGATATAGAGATGAAAGTTCCCATAAAAATTACTAGTAAAGCAATACAGTGGTATGCTAAGAATGCTGGTGCTGTGAGAACTGAAAGCTATAGTAAGAATGGTAAATTAATGGGTTATACTGAACTGACTACATTAAGAAAATAAGATATTTTGGACTTCAAGCTCTTAACCGGATACCCCTGGTGGTTTATTCTTTTCTGTGTTGCTTTAGGGCTGGGAGTGACTATACTGCTTTATTTCTCCAGAAACAGTAAAGCACAGTTTCCTGTTGGGGTAGTGTGGACACTCGCCTTCCTTAGGTTTATTTCAGTTACAATACTTGCTTTCCTTTTGATCTCACCGATGATAAGGACGGTAAAACGTACAGTTATTAAACCTGCAATCATTATCGGCATTGATAATTCCTCTTCTATTGTAATGAATGAGGATTCAGCTTTTTATCGTAAGGAATTCCTTAAAGGTATTGGTAATCTTAAGGAAGATCTAGGCGATGATTACGAAGTTCATACTTATAATTTTGGTGAAGGCCTTTCAGTAGATCGTAGCCCTGATTTTAAAGATCAGTTGACTGACATTTCATCGCTTTTCAATGAAGTTGGTACACGCTATTTCAACAGGAATATCGGTGCTGTAATCGTTGCCAGCGATGGTATATACAATAGCGGCTCTGATCCCATATATGAGGTGAGAAATTCCAGGTTTCCGGTTTATACTATCAACCTTGGTGATACAACATCACGCAAGGACATAAGAATCCAAAAGGTTGTACACAATAAAACTGCTTTTAAAGGTAATCTTTTTCCCATTGAAATCACGATCCAGGCTATTGAAGTGCAAGGTGAAAAAGCTACTGTTTCCATAATTGACGGCGATGAGACTGTTTTCACACATGATATAAGTATCACTTCCAACAATCAGGTAATTATTGTGCCTGCTTTACTGAATGCAGATGAAACTGGGCTTAAACGGCTAAGGATCTTAGTTGATGAATTGGAAGGAGAGGTGAATACAGGCAACAATGCCCGGGATATTTTCATTGAAGTGATGGAAAACAAAATCAGGATCGCTTTGATATCCGATGCTCCTCATCCTGATGTAGCAGCCTTGCAAAGGGTAATTGAAAGCAGCAATAATTTTGAACTGGAATTATATATGGCATCTGAATTTGCCGGTAAGAATCCTGAAGCATTCAGCCTGATTATTCTGAACCAATTGCCTTCGGTCAAAAATGCCTTCACTGCTCAAATGAATAATATCATAAAATCAAATACGCCGCTGATGTTTATCATTGGCGGTCAGAGTAATGTGCAGACATTGAATTCATTTGACTTAGGACTTTCATTGACCAATTTTAAAGGATCATATAACGAGGCGCTGCCTTCTGTGAATCAATCATTTTCATTGTTTCTATACAACGAAGCCCAGAAAAGACTACTGGAGGGAGTACCTCCATTAGTATCACCTTTTGCAAGCTACAATATCGCCAATTCAGTTCAGGTGTTTGCAAGCCAAACAATTGGTCCTACTGTTACCAATATGCCCCTCATACTCTTCAATGAAAAACAAGGTAAGCGTATAAGCATTATTTCCGGTGAAGGTATATGGAGGTGGCGAATATATGATTACATGCAAAACAGCTCCCATACCAACTTTGATAACCTCATAATAAAAGTGTTTCAGTACCTTACAGCTCAAACCGATAAGAGCAGATTCAGGGTTAACTGGAATAATTTCTATGCTGAAAACGAAAACATAGAATTCGGCGCCTTGCTTTTAAATGAAAGTTACGAACCTGTGACAGAGCCTGAAGTCACCATGGAAATAACTGATGAGAATGGTCAGAATTTTGATTATTCATTTTCTTCTGGCAATCAACGTTACAACATTAAGGTGGGGACTTTTCCTCCGGGAATGTATACCTTTGAAGCAAAAGCTAATTTCCCGGGAGAAGTTATGGTGAAAAGAGGTACCTTTGTAGTTACAGCTGTTAAGATGGAGGATATAAATCTCTTAGCCAATCATAAACTCCTGAATACAATGGCATCAGAATCGGGAGGGAAATCCTATTATCCGAGTAACTTTTCAGCCCTTTCAAGTGATATCAAAGCAAGAGAAGATGTAAAGTCCGTAACCTATACCAGAAGGAACTATATGGATCTAATTGATTATTATCCATTAATGATCTTGCTTTTTTTGCTGTTAGGAGCGGAATGGCTTCTTCGGAAATATTCAGGCAGTTACTAAATTGTGTTAAGAAACTGATTCTTCTGTTAATGAAGCAGCTGTTCACTGTGATTCTATTGTATCGCTTGAAACAGCAGTTATCCTTTGAGTAATCGACTACAGAATTCAATATTTGAAACTAATCAAAACCAGTTAATGATGTATTTCTATTTCTCCAAACTCATAGGTTACATAATTAACCCGTTGGCTTGGATTGTAATTTTAATGATATTTGCTGTGTTCACACGCAAACCACTAAGAAGAAAGAAATTCCTCATTTCGGCTTTCTTACTTTTACTCATTTTCACAAATCCATTTATTGGTGATGAAGCGATTAGAAGTTGGGAAATGCCATTAACAAAAACACCTACTGAAACTTATAGTGCAGGTATAATTTTGGGTGGTGACATTGCCTCTTACGATAGGGCAACAGATAGGGTTATCTTCCGTTCAGGTGCTGACAGATTAATGCAAGCTATTGAGCTCTTCAAAAAGGGTGTTATAAAAAAGATCATTATAAGTGGTGGACCTGGTCACATTGTTTACAGAGATAGGATGGAGGCTGATTATATCAGGAATTACCTTGTTGAGATAGGTATTGATGAATCGAACATTCTCTACGAAAGTAGATCGATGAATACCATTGAAAATGCAACCTATACAGCCCAGCTGATGAAGGAAAACAATATTACCGGTACTACTCTGCTCATTACTTCGGCACTCCATATGAAAAGAGCCCTTGGTACTTTTGCTAAACAAGGTGTTTCAGTGACACCTTATACTACAGCCAGGATAACAGGTGAAAGGTTATATAACTTCGATCATTTGTTTATTCCATCAATTGTCACATTAAAAAATTGGAATCTGTTGATTCACGAATGGATAGGTTACATGGCATATAAATTCATGGGATATAATTGATTCCTGTAGCTTATGCCTTTTTTGATGTACCAGTATTGTTAAAGTAGTTACTAGTGAAATGGATGGACTTTTAATATTGATTTTAGCCCTCGTAGTGATCAATTTTATGATTGATGAATCATTAGGCTATCTAAATAATATGTGGCGTAAAAAGCCCGTTCCTGCCGATTTAAGGGATGTTTATTCTGCGGAAAAGTATTATACCTACCAACAATATAAAAAGGAAAACTACAGGCTCGCAGTTATCACTTCATTCTTGTCGCTTTCCCTTACCCTCATCATGTTATTAGTTGGTTTTAAGTTACTGGACCAATGGCTAAGGTCAATTATTGGGCATGAGATATTGCTAAGCATCATGTTCTTCGGTTTAATTGGATTGGCCTCCGACATTATTTTCATGCCATTTGCTTATTATCAAACATTTGTAATTGAACAGAAGTATGGTTTCAATACCATGACTAACAGGACTTTTTTCCTTGACAAGCTTAAATCCTATTTCCTGACTATAATTATTGGAGTGCCCGTCTTATACCTTATCATTTGGTTATACTCTAAATTCGGTCCTGATTTTTGGTGGATGGTATGGATATTTGTCTCCATTCTTTCGGTAGCAATCAGTTTCCTTTACTCAAATGTAATTGTACCATTGTTTAATAAACAAACACCTTTGGAAGAGGGTGAATTGCGCAATCGGATTAAAGAGTTGGCAGAGTTGACAGACTTCAAGTTAGATAAAGTGTTTGTGATTGATGGATCAAAGAGATCAACAAGAGCAAATGCCTATTTTGCTGGCTTTGGTGCAAAAAAGCGAATCGTTTTATACGATACTCTTATAAAAACCCAATCGTTAGATGAAATTGTATCCGTTCTTGCGCATGAAATAGGCCATTACAAGCATAAACACACAATAAAAGGCATTATAGCCTCTATTATACAAACAGGCCTACTGTTGTTCTTATTTTCGCTTATAATAGATAATCCTGCAATTTATGCTGCTATAGGCATCGTACCCGGATTTCATATAGGCTTGATTGTTTTCTTTATTCTTTATAGTCCTGTATCTTTTCTAATTTCTTTTGGCACTAACTATATTTCCAGAAAATACGAATACCAGGCTGATAAATATGCTGCTGATAAGTCATCAGGAATTGCGCTGATTTCAGCACTAAAGTCATTAACTTCCAACAATATGTCTGATTTAACACCTCATCCGCTGTACGTTTGGGCCCATTACTCTCATCCAACATTACTGCAAAGAATTATTGCACTTAAAAAATAGTTATAAAGGGAGATCAATTAGACCCAAGACCTGATCTGAATAAATTACCTGTAAGAAATGCCAATGTTTCAACAGCATTAATTTGGCGTGCAAGGTTATAATCTCTGGTGGCGGCCATAGTATTGCCTGCTTTTTGGTTGCAAAGTGCCCTGTAGAGGTATGCATCCAGGTAATCACTATTAAGGTCAATGCATACTGAGAAATCCACTATAGCACCAGCATAATCCTTCATCATTAGTTTATTATACCCGCGATGGAAATAGGCAGCATTATAGGTGCTGTTGGCATTAACGGCCAGATCACAATATGCAATGGCCTGTTTGTAGTTCTTTTGTCCGGTAGCCGAGATGGCAGCTTTTAGATAATCAGATGCACTCTGACCCGATGCATAACCGGATAAACTAAGACTTAAGAGAATAAAGATCAACGTCTGTTTCATGAAACGTTTTATTTGTAGCAAAGATAATGATCAAAAGAAGAAAAATGCAATTTGCAAGTTCAACAATCAATTGCAATCAGGGTTTATAGTATTAATTATACTAGATTGACGAACAAGTGCGGATAAAGTTACATACCCGTAGAAGTTTAATAAAATCAATGTAACTTGCCAGCTTTTTATAATATAATGAGTATGTGCTTAAGTATTTGGTAGTCAATTATTAAAGAATTCTGTCATTTATCGAATCTATATCCTGTAGTTTAATTCATCATTGAAAAAGCTTAGATTGTTTCTTAAGAAGATATTCTCAGTGCCTTCTTTCGCCCGTTCATGGTGGCAAAAGGCATTATTCAGAGTGGTCCAGTTGCTGATAATTTTCATTCTGCTTGTTGTTGCTATTGACATTAATTTTTTAGGACTATTCGGCGACTCCCCTGAAGTTAAGGATTTAAAAGAACCCAATATTAGCATTGCATCAGAGTTATATGCTGCCGACAGTTCTCAAATTGGCAAATACTATATCGAAAACCGAAGTCCAATAACTTATAGTGATCTTTCACCACTCATCATTAACACATTATTGGCTGCAGAGGATATCAGGTTTTATAATCATAATGGTGTTGATGTAAAAGCTACAATTGCAGCTATATGGAGCACTGCCAAAGGGGAAAGACGGGGTGGAAGCACAATTACACAACAATTGGTAAAAAACCTCTATAAAACCAGACACAAGAATAAGAAAGGTTTATTGGGCAATATTAAAGGATTAAATATTGCTATCGACAAGTCAAAGGAATGGATTAATGCACTCAAATTAGAGTATTATTACTCCAAGGAGGAAATTCTTACAATGTACTTGAACACGGTTGATTTTGGAAGCCACTCTTTTGGTATTAAAGCAGCTTCAAGAACATTCTTCAATAAGTTGCCATCGGAACTTAAAGCTGAAGAGACATCACTGATTATTGGTCTTCTCAAAGCTCCAACGTATTATAGTCCGGTTTCAAATAAGGATAATGCTATGCGGAGAAGGAATAGCATACTATCTCAAATGGGGAAGTACGGATTTCTATCTGAACATGAAGCCGATTCAATTCAAAAACTACCAATCAAGCTGAAATATAGGCAACCAGTTCCTGATGCTACAGATGCCACGTATTTCAAGGATGCAGTGGCCCGTGAACTTCAGGAATGGAGCAAAGAATCAGGTTACGATATATACACTGATGGCTTGAGAATATATACAACAATTGATCCTCAGTTACAGGCACATGCTGAAGCAGCTGTGGAAAAGCACATGAAAAAGCTTCAGCGAAAGTTCTTTGAACATTGGAAGGGTGAAAACCCATGGGTAGATAGTAAAGGCAAACTCATTGAAGGTTTTATAGAGAACCTGGTTAAAGAAACATCAGCATATAAATCACTAAAAGCGAAGTATGGCGATAATAGTGATTCCATTGAGTTCTATTTGAATATTCCACACAAGATGTCGGTGTTTTCATGGGATGGGAATAATGATACTGTCATGAGTACGATTGATTCCATCAAATATTACCGCCATCTCCTGAATACAGGCTTTTTAAGCATTGAACCCCAAACCGGTTATGTGAAAGCCTGGGTTGGGGGTATTAATTATAATTTCTTTCAATACGACCATATTGCACAGGCAAAACGCCAACCAGGTTCTTTGTTTAAAGCATTCGTTTATGCAGCAGCATTTGAGAGCGGATTGGGACCTTGTGACCGGAGAACAGATCAGCCTGTAACAATCAACTACATTGAAAAAGGTAAGAATAAAAGCTGGTCCCCACATAACTCTAATTGGATATTTACCTGGGATAACGTTTCACTTAAAAATGCTTTTGCCCGATCAATTAATTCAGTGGCAGTGCAGTTAACAAAAGAAATAGGATGGGAGAAGATTATAGAGCTCGCGCATCGCATGGGTATTAAATCAGAACTCATCAATGTCCCTTCAGTAAGCCTTGGTTCAAGTGATGTAAGTTTACTTGAGCTGGTAAATGCGTATAGTGTATTTATTAATAAAGGCAAATTTAATAGTCCTGTTCTAGTCACAAAAATTACCGACCGTGAGGGCAATATTTTATTTGAACACCAACCAGGAGCAAAGAAGGTAATTGATGAAGAAACAGCTTTCCTTATGACTGTTATGCTCAGGTCGGGACTTACAGAATATGGTGGTACCACACAGGGATTGTGGGAATTTGATATATTCAAATACGATACCGAGTTTGGCGGTAAGACTGGCACTTCATCAAACTTCTCTGATGGCTGGTTTATAGGTGTTACCCCTAAACTTGTATCAGGTGTATGGGTGGGTGGGGAGCATCGTAATATCAGGTTCAGGACATCACAACTTGGTGAGGGACTACGAACAGCTTTACCTGCGTATGGCTATTTTATGGAGCTTGTGCTAAAAGATGAATCACTAAAGCATTATAGAGGGAAGTTCCCAAAGCCTGATATCAAGATCTCGAAGCCGTATTCATGTGTATCGCCGTCTTACAAAACAGACAGCACTTCAGTAGATGATGTTGATATGGGTGATCCTCTTGTGATTGAACCAATAACTGAAATAGATTTATAAAAAATGAGCCTTGTTTTTAAACTTTCTTTCCCTCAAAATGTTTTGAAGGCTAGAGCAAAGGAAAGGTCTCATACACTCATGGAATTATAAAACAAAACATCTATAATAAAGAGTATATGACAAAGCAGTAATGCCTGTTGACCTAATAATAAATTTAAACAGAAATCATCAATGAACATTTCACAAAACAAAGTAGTGTCACTGACCTACGAACTCAAACTTGATAACAATATGGGTGAAACCGTAGATATGGCGGAAGCTTCAGCGCCGCTCATGTTTATCTATGGTACCGGCAGTATGCTTCCGAAGTTTGAATCTCATCTTGAGAACCTGAAGGTAAACGACACCTTTGAATTTACGCTGGACCCTGCAGATGCATACGGGGATACGATCAATGAAGCGATTGTAGACTTACCACTTGAAATTTTTAAAATCGATGGTAAAATTGATGAAGAAATGCTTGTAGTCGGCAACTTTGTACCTATGCAGGACAATGAAGGTCATCCACTTGAAGGTAAGATCCTTGAAGTTAAAGATGATAGTGTAAAGATGGATTTTAATCATCCACTTGCGGGGAAAACACTTCATTTTACCGGCCAGATCATTGATATGCGCGATGCGACTCAGGATGAAATAAGCCATGGTCACGTTCACGGACCTCATGGCCATCATCATTAAGAATATAATAAAATCAAACGGTTGTATAATTACAACCGTTTGATTTTCTATTAATCCGGCATTCAATGCCATTATTAAGACAGCACATGCCCTGCCTCAATGGTATGTCTTGTCTCAAAGTCATACCATTTTTTCTGAGTCAAAACTTTTACTTAAGGCATACAATACATCTACGGTATTGGATCGGTTTCCCGATTTTTTAAACATCACGATAACAGGTATACAGTAGGATTCTTTCCAGGGTCAGGTTTATTCTTTTTCCAATCACTAATACTTTTCGTTTTAATTGATTCATCAGGCATAGTGATATTGCTTGCGATGCAGAGCAGAGTGTTTGCGCTGCAGGTTTCAAGTAGAGAATCTATCATCTGTTTGTTCCGGTATGGGGCTTCAATAAAGATATGCGTATGTGGTAACCGTTGTGCCGACTTATCGAATGGCACCCTTTGTGCCGACCTGTCAAGTTCCTTAATCTTTTGTTTCCTTTCCTGTGATTTAACCGGTAGATATCCGTGAAAAGTAAACTGTTGCCCGTTAAGCCCTGAAGCCATTAATGATAATAATATTGAAGATGGTCCTGTTAATGGAATTACTCTAATGCCCTTTTGGTGGGCATGGGTTACAACGGAAGTGCCAGGATCAGCAACTGTAGGACAACCGGCTTCTGACAAAAGACCTATTGGTGTACCCTGCATTGCCTTATCAAGAAAGCCTGTCATTTCAACATCCTGAGTGTGTTCGTTAAGCGTATAAAAGGTTACACTATCAAAATCCTTCTTGTAACCACATCTCTTCAAAAACCTGCGGGCAGTTCTAAGTTCTTCTACTATAAAGACATCAATGCGGTAAATAATCTCCAGGTTGTATGCCGGTATAACCTGATCAACAGGAACTTCACCCAGTGGAGTTGGGATCAGATAAAGAGAACCTTTTTCAATTGCCATGATGTAATTATTTGAACAGAATAAATGGAAGGGCATCCAGATCAACATTACCACCTGATATAATTATTCCCACACGTCTCCCTTTAAATAGCTCCTTGTTTTTGAGAACTGCTGCCAATGGTACTGCTGATGACGGTTCAATAATTATCTTCATCCGCTCCCATACCAGACGCATAGCTTTAACTATTTCTGTATCATCCACTATAAGAATATTGTGAACATGTTTACGGATGATTTCAAATGTAATAGTACCAAGGGATGTAAGCAACCCATCAGCTATTGTTTGTGGGGAAACAGAAGGCACGAATCTACCTGACCGGAATGATCTGTATGCGTCATTTGCCCCTGTTGGTTCACCGGCTATTACTTCAATTTTGTTCCCATAATAATAGGCTGAAAGAGCAGTTCCGCTTAACAAGCCACCACCACCTACCGGCGACATAACTACCTGCAGATCATTAACCTGTGATAAAAGTTCCTTAGCAGCGGTAGCTTGTCCGGCAATTACTCTCACATCATTATAAGGATGAATTTCAACTGAACCTGTTTCTTCTACAACCTTAGCAAGAGTTTCTTCTCGTGCTTGTAAAGTAGGCTCACAAAAAGTGATCTTTCCATTATAATGTTCTGTAGCTCTGATCTTAACCTTATTGGCATTTGAAGGCATTACTATATGGGCAACGGTGTTTCGTAATGAAGCAGCCATTGAAAGTGCTGCAGCATGATTACCTGAAGAATGTGTGGCAACACCTTTAATCAAATCGTTTTCAGTAAGGCTGAAAACAGCATTTGTTGCACCTCGGGCTTTAAAAACCCCTGCTTTTTGAAAATTCTCACATTTAAAGAAAATGGAACACCCAGCTATCTCATCAATTGCTGAGCTGGTGAGTACAGGTGTTATATGCAGGTAGGGTTTTATTCGCGTAGCGGCAATTTCAATATCATCTTTTGCCGGGATGAGGATCTTTACCGGTAACGAATCTGTGCCTTTTTCCGGAATGGGATTTAAGCCCATACTTTTGTTTTTATTAACTCAATGATTCTATCAGTTGCCTGGTCAAGCATCTTCCACGTTTCATGGAAATTCTCTTTCCTTCCGAAATATGGATCGGGAACCTGAAGATTACTGCCCGGTTTAATCACATTCATAATAAAATCAACCTTTTCAATATCTTTTTCATTCCTTGCCTTCTCAGCTACCATCCTGTAATTATTCTTGTCCATCACCAGGATCTTATCATAAATATCAAAGTTTGCCGGAGTAAAAAGTCTTGCTTTTTGGTCAGTTATATCTACGTTATAATGTGAGGCAACTTCTATTGCCCGGTAATCAGGCTGGCATCCTAAATGATCATATTCAAATCCACATGAATCAACCTGCACATCCAGATTATTTTTCTTGACTTTATCTTTAAGGATTCCTTCGGCAAGTGGAGACCGGCAAATATTTCCCAAACAGACCATTAGTATTTTCACCATGCTTTAATCTTAATAGGTATAGATTAGTAAAATTATAGAGTTCTATAACGCTTTTCTAACTTACAGATTGTGCACCAGCCTATCATAGCCGGAATGAAACACTGATTTCCATTGATATACTGGAAAAGCAGCCATTAATGCGCTACAGGTAAAAGTGGCACCTTGATTTATCAGATCTTAATTTTTTTCTCGATCTCTTCTGCGCAAACCCTGAACTCTTTATCAGTTTCAATAAGATTGGTAACTGTGCGGCAAGCATGAAGTACAGTAGCATGGTCTTTATTACCACACTGCATGCCAATTGACGCAAGTGACGACTTAGTATGTTTTTTTGAGAAAAACATGGCAAGTTGTCTTGCTTGCACTATCTCACGCTTACGTGTCTTCGAGTTAAGATTATCTATCTGAATATTGAAGAAATCGCAAACAACTTTTTGTATATAATCAATTGAGACCTCTCGTAATGAATTCTTTACGTATTTATCAATCATTTGACGGGCCAGCTCAATTGTAATAGCCTTTTTGTTAAGTGACGACTGAGCCATTAAAGAAGTTAGAGCACCTTCAAGTTCCCTCACATTGGTAGTTACACTGTATGCAACGTATTCTATTACTTCTTTAGGCATTTCAATGCCATCTTTATATAATCGTTTGTTCAGGATTGAAATTCTGGTACTGAGGTCAGGTACCTGAAGATCAGCAGCTAAGCCCCATTTAAAACGTGAAAGTAGTCGCGGTTCCATACCCTTAAGTTCAACAGGAGGCTTATCGCAGGTAATCACCAGTTGATTGCCGTTCTGATGCAGGTGGTTAAAGATGTGGAAGAATACATCCTGTGTTTTTTCTTTGGTTGAGAGGAATTGAATATCGTCTATTAATAGCACATCTATCATTTGATAGAAATGCACGAAGTCATTCTGGTTTTTATTGATGTTGGCTTGTACAAACTGCTGAATAAACTGCTCAGCGGTAACATAAAGTACGGTTTTATCAGGGAAATTATTCTTCACCTGAATTCCAATCGCATGAGCAAGATGTGTTTTACCCAATCCGTTAGCACTATATAAAAACAACGGGTTAAAGGCAGTTTTACCCGGATTGGTAGCTACAGCGTATCCGGCTGAACGTGCAAGCCTGTTACAGTCACCTTCAATGAAATTATCAAAAGAATATGCTTCATTCAATTGCGAATGCACCTGTATCTTTCTTAAGCCCGGTATAACAAAGGGATTAGGTATTTCTTTGGCTGATCCCCGGTTTATATCGATAGGCATCTGAACAGATGGATTACTCAGTGAATTCCTGTTGCTGGTTGGTACTTTTATGGTATATGGCCCATTAGCATCAATAGCGTTTTCCATTATGATACTGTACTCTAATCTTCCTGCAGGACCAAGTTCGTGTTTTATAGTTTTTTTGAGTAGCGGTATGTAGTGTTCCTCCAACCATTCATAAAAGAAGTGGCTAGGAACTTGTATAGTAAGAACATTATCCTGAAGTTTGATTGGCTTGATAGGCGAAAACCATGTCTTGTAGCTTTGGTAATTAATATTGTCCTTAATGATTTTCAGACAATTCTCCCAAACTTCGTTGTGAACTTCTTTCATTCTAAAATTTAAAAATAAATATAGTACCTAAAAGTTATAAACTAATAGCTTTTAAAAAAATGCATTAACAATCTGGTGTCAATAAATAAAGCGACATTCCCCTCGAATATCTTTTCAACAAAATTCACTTAAAAAAAGTGTAAAAAAAAATCATTTCCCTATTGTGTTTGCAGAAAAAAATCACTATTGCTAAAAAGTTAAATCTAACCGTATAGTTTGATAATCAGAAATTATTCAGTACCGACATATATCACACTAAATCTATATGTAGCCTCACACTTCAATCTTATCTTCTGAGCATCATTTCTCCTTACTTTATAGATAATTTGGGCCCTGTTATCAAAGTTTGTTTCAAGAATCTGAACCCCAAAATCCTTGGTAATCTTCATTGCCTCATTTATCATTTCGTAAGGAAATTCAAGTCTGTATATCTCATTGATGGTCCTTTCAGTGATATCGGCGTTCGCTAAAGCATCTTTCGCTGCTGATTTGTAGGCATTCACCAAGCCACCAACACCTAGTTTTATACCTCCAAAATACCTAACAACAACAATCAACACATTTGTAAGGTCATGCGACTGCAATTGTCCATATATAGGTTTACCGGCAGTACCTGACGGTTCACCGTCATCATTTACTCTCCATGCTGATTTGTCATACCCTAATATAAAGGCATAACAATGGTGTCTTGCATCGTAATATTCTTTTCTTAATTGCTCAATTAAAGTTTTTATTTCTGTTTCAGTCTTCACAGGGTATGCAAAGGATAGAAATTTGCTACCCTTTTCCTTATATATGCCTTCTGCAGGGGCTACTAAAGTTTTGTATGTGTCTTCAAAAAGCATTTTAGCTGATAATCAACCTGATTTGATCTTAAAGGTTGTTTTGTCAAACATAGAGCTTTTTCTGCAAATTTTTCAGGATATTCAGAAAATAGAAAATTAATTTTCCCGGGCGGATAATCTATTTAAACGACTACTCAACACCAGCAGCTATTTTATACATTTGCAGCCTAAATTCCTAAGATGTTCCAAAACTATATTGGAGAGTTTGCAGCACTCACCACTGCTGTATTCTGGACAATTACTGCTCTTGCTTTTGAGTCGGCTGGTAAAAAGGTTGGCTCTCTTTCAGTCAATATCATTCGTCTTACTCTCGCATTTTTCTACCTGAGCATATTCAGTCTTATTGCACGCGGTGAGTTTTTCCCTATGGGCGCATCAGCGCACAACTGGATTTGGTTATCCATTTCAGGACTTATTGGGTTTGTGCTGGGTGATCTTTTTCTTTTCCAGGCTTATGTTGTAATTGGTGCACGCATATCCATGCTTATCATGTCGCTGGCCCCGCCTATTGCTGCTCTGGCAGGCTGGATGTTAATGGGTGAAACTATGAATGCCAAAGGATTATTGGGAATGTTACTAACTTTTGTTGGTATCAGCATCACCATTCTTGCCCGTAAAACAACCGGCGATGCCATAAACGGAACTCGCACATCACTGCATTTTAAATATCCGCTTAAAGGCATTCTGCTGGCATTTGGTGGTGCGGCAGGGCAGGGGGTAGGCCTGGTACTCAGCAGTTATGGAATACAGGATTATGATCCTTTTGCTGCCACGCAAATCAGAGTAATCACCGGTATTGTCGGGTTTATAATAGTTATAACCTATACAGGCTTCTGGCTACGGGTGAAAAGTGCTGTTATGAATATTTCAGCCATGAAGCGGATGGGAATAGGCGCATTCTTCGGTCCTTTCCTGGGCGTTTCTTTCTCGTTGCTGGCAGTAAAGTACACTACATCGGGCATTGCATCTACTATTATATCAATTGTACCTGTTCTTATTATTGCACCTTCAGTATTTATTATGAAGGAGAAGATCACCCTTATAGAAATAATAGGTGCATTGATTGCTGTTGCCGGTGTGTCACTGTTTTTTATTTAACCCCGCTTGCCAGGCTATACGAAGCTTTCGCGATATTGACTTCAGCTCTTCATCACTCAGGAATTTCGTTGAATCAAGCGAAGTGAATTCATCCTCGTTTAACTTATGAAACCATTCCTCTCCTTGCGGAAGATCATTTGCCTTCCGGGGTAGTATATGCATATGCAGGTGTGCTACACTCTGTCCTGCATTTTCACCCTGTTGAATTGACATGTCAAACTCTGATGTACTGTAATAGCTGTTCAGAAACACCACTACTTCACGGGCAAAGGCAAAGAAGTTAGTATATTCCCTGGTGTCGAGGGCTAACAGATCGGTTGTATGTTTGAATGGTATAACCAAACAATGGCCGGTAACTACAGGTGCATGATTGTAAACTGCATAAAAGCCCAATCCTTCAGCAAAGGCAATATTAACTACTTCAGGATCACAAAACGGACAATTGTTATTCATTTTTACTGCGGTTTAATTTATCAGATGTAAAGTTAACAATCATGTTCACCCGATAGGTCATTTACACTCAATAAGTAATTAAAACAATAGCAACAACAGCAGTAGCAATGCCTATAACATTTATCATGCGTAACTTCTCCTTAAAAATGTAATAGCCTGTAACAGTTGCCATAGTAACCACTCCAATGTTAAGGATAGGAAAGAACAATGACACTTCCATAACACTAAGACCGTTCAACATCAGGTATATTGATGCCCAGTTAAGCGTGCCCAGGATTATTCCGGCAATTACACTTTTAAGATTAATACCAAGCCGTTTACTGATAAAGTGATATATAATTAAAGGTACGCTCAGTATGAAAGCCCAAAAAAAAGAAGTGGCAGCAAAGCTTATATAATCTACCTGAGTGCTTTTCATGTAATAGTGCTGTGCAATTTTGAGCGTACTGTCGTTCATACCCGATAAAATAAATACCAACAGCGGAATGTAAATAGTTGCCGGTGATATTTTTGAATTCTTTTCTCTGCTAAAAATCAGTATCAGAGCTACGATGGCAAGTACAAAACCTGCAATTTTAACAATTCCCATGCTGTCGCTAAAAACAAATATTCCCAGCAGTACTGAAAAGATAACCGAAACCCTGCTGCTTATTGATGTAATGGCTATACCCGCCTGTCGGGTTGAAATTGCAAATAGTATAAAACCTGCAATTAGTATAAAGCCCATCAGTATGGCAATAAAAAACCAGGGCGCACGACTTATCATCATTCCCTCCACACGGGTAAGTGACATAAAACCAAGTGTTGCACCAACCAGATAGTTGACAGTAATGGCCGTGATTGTATCAACTTTAAGCTTGTCGAATATCTTGAAGCAGATCAAAATGGATGTTGATGCAAGCATCGCGAGGATCAGGAAGTGCATAGGAGTTATAGTTTTTTAATCAATTTGAGGTAAAATGGAAGAGTGTTCCGGGGGTTGTGAGATAATTGAGAGATCCCACTAAATTGGGTTAATTGCCCTGTGTTTCCTAACCCATAATGTTCAATGCTGCTGAACCTGTTTACCAGTAGCAGCGCTTCTACTTGTGGGTGCTCAATAAACAACCGGCCTGCTGAGTAGTGGTCGCGCAGGTGAAGTGGTACTAATGCACTCAATTGACCTGCCAATGGTTCATTCTCTCCACAAATGAGTTCTGTAAAAGAGGTCATGTCAACAGTGTAGCCTGCAATAATACAGTGGTGATCTTCAATAAGCATTGCTGTTTCTTCTACTGTTGAGAGATTCAGCACCTTATAATTGCTACGACTGTTGTTGTTGGTAAACGGAAGCAGATCAAAGCTCCAGCTTATGCCCTCTCCAACTCCCATATTTGAAAGCATTTCTGCAAGGGTACTCTGCATCAATGTATTTATAATTAAGGTTTTATCTGCTAAACCTTCTTTTTCAAGCCTGGCAATGTATATAGTTTCTGTAAGACTCTCCGCCTGTGCTTCATTGCATCCAACGTCAAGCAGCCATTGTTTCATTATGGTAGCCGATCGGGAATTGTCATTCAGGTAGAAGTACAATACCACCATCAACTGATTGTTGGTTATCTCCTTGAGGATACCTGATCGGTCGTATTCCACCACCGGTTTAAACCATTCACCTTCCCTGATGGCAGGCAGGTGTGCATGGGTGTAAAGGTGGTGCTCAAGCGGAGAGTTGTCCTTATCTGATAGCAGATACCAGGTACTCGACTTTCCGGCTACAGCAGATATTACAAGCTCCATATTATAAAGTTGTACCAACACAGTTTTTTGCACAATTGACTTCTAAAAACAAGTATTTGTCAGCAATTATCCACCAGAAAATAAAGGACGATTGCTGACTAAAGAACGTTTATTTTTGTAACCGGCAAAAATAAGGGTATTCATATGACTTACCATCAGCTTGCAGCTTTAATTGTAAAAGAATTGACTCCGCTATACGGCGATAGGGAAGCGGTGGCGCTACAGCGTTATCTTTTCACAGCATTGACCGGACGAAGCATGACTGAGTTATTGCCTGTTTACAGGGAAGAAGCCGGCGATGAATTGGCCGATGCTGTTCACCGCAGTGTCAGGCAACTGAAGGAACAAGTGCCTGTTCAGTACATAACCGGCAAGGCATGGTTCTGCGATCTTGAGCTTGACGTTAACCCCCATGTGCTGATTCCCCGCCCTGAAACAGAGGAAATGGTGATGAAGATAGTGAGCGAAACCGATAAGAATCAACCATACCGGATACTCGATATAGGCACCGGAAGTGGCGCTATTGCCATTGCATTGGCAGCACTTCTGCCAAAGGCAATAGTTACGGCAATTGATATTTCACAGCATGCGCTTGATACCGCTGCAGCTAATGCACATAAGAATAAGTTGAAAGTTGATTTCCTGAAAGCTGATATCCTTCATTGGGATCCAGCGAATGCATCCAAAAAGAAAGAATCTTTCCAGAAACAGGCTAATTATCAGCCTAATCAGCATCCGAATGAACAGCTGTATAAACTATTTTACGAACAACCAACCAACCAACCTGCAAACCTCAATTTTGACCTGATAGTAAGCAACCCACCTTATGTAAAAAGGTCAGAAATGGAAGTTATGTCAGCCAATGTTACCCTGCATGAGCCGCATCTGGCACTGTTTGTAGATGATAATGACCCACTGTTGTACTACAGGTCAATTGTAAATTTCGCACATCACAACCTGAAGCCGGGCGGTAACCTGTGGTTTGAAATTAATGAGAGCGAAGGCTCTAACATGCTGGAGTTGTTCACCGGCAGTGGCTTTGAAGATGTATCTCTATTGAACGATATGTCCGGAAAACACCGTTTTATTAGAGCTTCAAATTATATTAACCAACGTCGGTAGTATTCAGGAATTTTGCATTTTTGTAAACTATTAATCCGTTGATTTTGTTAATGTTCTCGTAATTAAACCATAATAATGAAAAAAATTCTATCTGTAATATCTTTTACCCTTATTTCAATCATCATGTTTGCCCAGAACACCCGGGAAACTTACATAATCAAATTCAAGGATAAAGGACAATCACCCAGCTATAGCATATCGAATCCTACGACTTTCCTTTCTGACAGAGCCATAGAGAGGCGTCTTTTGCAGCAAATACCGCTTGATGAAACTGATCTTCCTGTTAATCCCGATTATATCAATGAAATCAAAAACAATGGTGCAGCGATATTTTATACATCTAAATGGTTGAATATTGCCATTGCGTATGTTGATGATGATCAACATATTAATAAAATAAAAGGTCTTAGCTTTGTGAAGGATGTGAGACAATCGAAAGTTATAGAGGAAAGTAAGGAAAAGCAGTCTTTTAAACAGTTCTTCACCCGTGAGAAATATCAAAAGATTGACCTTGACAAATATGCGAATTATAAGAGTTTGGGATTTAATTACGGGCCTTCTGCTAACCAGGCTCAAATGTTAAAGATCGACCAACTACACAACCAGGGATATACCGGCAACGGCATTACCATTGCTGTGATTGATGCAGGTTTTAACAGCGTAAATACTATGGTTGTGTTCGACAGTCTGCGTGCCGGTAATAAGATACTCGGCACCCGCGATTTCGTACAACCGGGTAATAATGTATACAATAACAACCTGAGTACACACGGGACTATGGTATTGTCAACAATGGGTGCCAATTTACCAGGACAAATTGTAGGCACTGCCCCACATGCTTCTTATTACCTTTTCAGGACAGAAGATGCTACTGCTGAGTACCTTATGGAAGAGTTTTATTGGGTACAAGCTGCTGAATACGCTGATTCACTGGGTATTGATGTACTCAATACATCACTTGGTTATACTCGCTTTGATAACCCCCTCGAAGATCATACCTACGAAGATATGGACGGCAATACCACCCCAATTACAATAGGCGCTGATATGGCCGCTAAAAAAGGAATGCTGGTGATCAATAGTGCCGGCAACGAAGGTGGAAACCCATGGAGATACATTTCTGCGCCTGCTGATGGCGACAGTGTACTAACTGTAGGAGCAGTGAACTATATGGGACAATATGCCTACTTTAGTTCCACAGGACCAACAGCCGATGGAAGAATTAAGCCAGATGTTGTAGCGCAGGGTTATGAGGCTATTGTGGCCATTGTACCTTCAGGTATTGCTGCTGCCAGTGGTACTTCATTTTCCTCGCCCATAATGAGTGGTGCGGCAGCTTGTCTGTGGCAAGCCAATCCCACATATACCAACATGGAAATATACAATGCCATCAAACAAAGTGGCAATAAATCATCAAACCCCGACAATCTCACAGGGTGGGGTATACCTGATTTTGTAGTCGCCAACTCACTGCTGGTAGGCAATATCAGCGAGGCACTTGCTGACAATACCATAAAAAGCTACCCCAATCCATTCAGTGATTTCATAATCTCTGAGTTCTACACCCACGCTACCGCCCAAACCGAAGTCAGGCTAATCAACTCCATGGGCATGGTCATCAAAACCAACAAACCCGCCACCCTAACACAAGGCATCAACAGAATAAAGTTTGAAGACCTCGGCTTACTGCCCAATGGAATATATTTTATCCAGATTTCTGATGGGACCAGGAGTTTTACGAGGAAGGTAGTAAAGTAGTTTTTGTAACGATCCTAAGGACGTTATTATTCCCATTTTCCTTTCTTACAAGCATTGTGTCTCTAAATCTTATGGTTCTTACCCAAAGGGGATGACAATCAATAACAACTGGTTTTAACTGATGCTATTTCCGTGTCATGTGAATACGATGATACCACCTCGCCATGTTGTTAAGGAAGCCCCCCGAAAGATCAAATTAATTTAATTTCCCTTACCTTCAACCTTATTACAACCTAATAGCAACCTAGTATCAACCTAATATATGCTTATACATTGTACAATGTTACAATATACGTAATATTAGGTTGCTATTTGGAAGAAGTGAACGAAATTCAAATCTATCCAAACTATAAATCGCAAAATAAACCATTCCTGATGCTAAAGTTTTAATACATAATTTATAAGCGGTGTGCTGTAATATTGAGATTGAGGACTTAAATTACCATCCTCCTGCCAACTTTCTTAACGCAATTTTTTAAATTAAATACTTCTTTATATATTTGCTTGAGGGGAAGTTAGTAGATACGTATTTACAATCCATGGAGTTATACTTCGATGGCAACCAACTGGTTTTTGATGGCTATGATATAGGAAAAACGGTAGAAGATGCTTGGGGTGATTCTGATTACGAATATTCATATACTATTGAACCCGCTGAGGTTGAAATGCTATATGCTAATTTAAGCGTATGTTAAAAAGAAAAGGCTTATTTATATTCCTATTACTAATCAATCTTATCGCAATGACTGTGTGGTTTATTGGTCAAAGTACAAATGTCTATCGCTATGCGATAGTTGGAGCAATTTTTGAAATTCTTTGGTTACCAATGATTCTTACTATTATTTTAATTCCGATCACATCATTATATTTGTGGTATAAAGATGAATTTCAAGTGGCTTCAAAATTTCTTTATCTCTTATTATGGTCTATATTCTCAATTGTTATTATTTACATTTTAACGAGTACATAAAAAGCACACACCAGTTGTTTGGCGCAATTGCAGTCGCATGAAAAAATATTTCCATTACTTACATACTTTATATTCAAGTGATCCCACTATGATTGGGTTGATTAATTTCAACTTAGGTTTAAAGATTAATTCAACTAAATGCAAAGGACTTAATTCTTAGTTACTGATGAGGAATCGAATTTTGACAACATTTTTCCTGCTAATAGGACTGACAACTTTTGGACAAATAAATATGGCTGACTCAACAGCTCAAGTCATAACATACTGGGAAAAGGGAGAAAAACAAAACTATTCTGTAATAGCAGAAAGTATTAAAATTATAGGTACTGATACGACCTCAAGAGAAATTAACACTTATGACGTTGAAATCACAGTGTTAAATGCCGATGATAAGTCATACACAATAGAATGGCTCTATAAAAATATTACGACAAATAGTCAGAATTCAACAGTTCAAAAACTTATGAATATCACTAAAGATATGAAAGTAATTTTCAAGACTGATGAGCTAGGAGTATTTGTTGAAGTCTTGAATTGGAAAGAGATTAAAGATTTTATCCAAAAAGCAACTTCAACTTTAAGAAAGGACTATAAAGATATTCCAGAAATGGACAAAATCATCAAACAAATTGAAGCAACCTACACGACAAGAGAAGCTATTGAATCAGCTTCAATTAAGGACATTCAACAATTTCATACTTTCCACGGTGCTAAATATAAATTAGGAGAAGTTTTAGAAGGGACATTAAAAGTGCCTAACCTTTATGGGAAAGAACCATTTGACTGTGACTTCACAGTTTACCTTGACGAGATTAATGAAGAGGACAATAACTTTATTATGAGAGCAACACAAGAAGTAAATAAGGAGCAGTTGACCAATGCCACATTTAACTTCTTGACAACAATGGCAAAGAATATGAAAGTTGATCCGCCTAAACGGGAAGATTTAAAAGAATTAGTAAATGAAACACTGACTGCTTCAAGAATCCATGGAACAGGTTGGGTAATTTATAGCCTACAGTCAACAACAGTAACTTCCGATAATGTAATAAATATTGAATAAAGAATAATTGAAATAAAATGACAAGAAGTAGTTGCAAAACGAGGTGGTTAGTGCCATTATTTCAACTGTAACTGTAGGTAATCGATATTTAACGAACTTGTTGGAAGCGTAATAAACTGATAAGCAGTTGAGGAGGTTAACTTGTTAATAAACAACCGATTATGAATAATATATTAAAATTTGTAGGCTTCCTGGCACTAATGTGTGTTTCGATTGTAGCTTCAAGTCAAATTTCCGAAATAAAAATTGAGTTTATTGGCAATTGCGGTCTCTATTTAACTGATGGAAATTCGAATATTTATATTGATTTTCCATACGAATCAGGTGCTTACAATTTAATGGAATATGATTTATCCGAACTCGACAGCGTAAAGAGCAATCCAATCTTTATTTATACTCACAAGCATGCTGACCATTATTCCGGAAAACTGGTTAAAAAATTGGCGAAGAAACGTGATGGGGAAATATATAGCCCCTGGAACAAAAAAGAACTTTTAAATCTCAATGATAGAATAAAAGACTTCCACATTGAAGCTTTTAAGACAAAACACCTGTATTCTATTAATCATTGTTCCTATCTGATTACCTGGCACAACAAGAAATTATTTATCTCAGGGGATACCGAACACGCAGAAACCATTGCTACCTTTAAGGATATTGAATGGGCATTTATTCCAGTTTGGATAATAACGGATGCAAAGGAAAAAGGGATTAAACTGAGTGATGTTAGTATGATGTTTGCAATTTACCACATTGCTCCCCGCCATCACATCACATCGGAGGATAATAACCCTAGAATAAAGTTGTTGAACAAACCAGGCGAGAGAATTACAATCTCTGGTTCATTGAATCTTTAAACTCAGGAGTTGTAAACCATAAAATCATTGAAATGATGCGCTTTTTTACATTGATATTGATGCTTTTCATTTCGGCAGAAATATTTGGCCAGGATCCACAGCCTGATAAGCCGGTTAAGCATGTTTTGGATTTTGGATATCTAGGCGAAATGTACAATGCGCCTGTAGGATTCATCGCTAACTATTCGTTGCAAAGGATCTCAAAGGTGGACTTTCACCTTAATGCCGGTTTTAAATACTGGAGTAATCTGCAGGAGAACAGGGGATATGAGATTTCATTAAACAAAGGCTTATTGTTTAAAGGAAGGTTTCTGCCCGACAATCTTCATTTGGCCAACACTAATATTGATTATGCTGAAGCAGGCATATTTTTTAACCAATACAGAGTTCTGCTTTCAAATGAATGGAGAGATCATTCATTTAATTATGGAGCCTCTTATTCTGAGTATCTGGACAATGAACACAGTCATTTTTCTTTCCTGGCAGGACTTTCATTACGTACGCCTTATTATGGACTATTTCGTGATGCAGCATTAAATGCAACCATACAATATAATCCTGACAGGCTCTATTATGACTTTGGAGTGTATAAAACAATATACATAAAGGAAAACACCTCATTAACAGCATTTGTCAAGTATTTTGACTACGAAGAAATAAACGGTCTGCTGGTTTCCATTAGAGTAAGTATTTTTAATACCAGATATTATTGCTGCCAGTCATGGCTGCCATATTATCATAATGTGAATGTGCTGAAGTAAATTAGATTACACCCAATCATTCCGACGAAGGAGGAACCTTGCTGATTGAGGAAACTCACGAGGAGGAACCTCACGAGGAGGAACCTCACTATTCTTTTTAACATTCCTGTTATTTCGCCCTGTCAGGGCTTGTATTATTTATGTCCTTTAAACGATGGGTAACACCCATCGCTGTAATATTTCGCCCATTCAGGGCTAACACAATCTACCAGAAATTACCTGTTCCCCTCTCCTTGAGGAGAGGGGTTAGGGGTGATGTGCTACGCTGGGTAATTTCCCCTGTTACATTTGTAACATACCTGTTTTTTCTTGCTTTTTACTCCCTTCGACACAAACCATATCTTCCACTATTACAACCTACAAAGTATTTATAACTACATAAACACTTCATAATTAGTGTTTAATACCAACATTAGCAAATGCTCTATATTGAGAAAAGCGTAAATAATGTATACAACTGTAACATGGAAGCATGAATAATTGTATATACATCTGTAATTAGTTGCAACAAGTGTAAACATTTGTAATTAGATAGTAATTGTGCTTATGCAAAATATACCACTTAGATAATCAGATACTAAGCATTGCTTATGTCAATTAATAAGGGAGATATGCAATATTATATGCGGAGTAATGATGTTAATTAATGTATGATTATAAAATGCACTATATCAGACTGTTATAAAATGCCACTGAAGTAAATTGTGATAATCGTATTTTTTGTTGGTAAACAACAACTGTATCATTGGGATTAGTTGTATATTTGAATGGTGAAGTTACAAATGTATCAATTATGAACGACAGAATATCCTTAGTACTGCGTACTAAAAACATCACCCCTTCTCAGCTTGCAGATGAAATTGGAGTGCAGCGGTCGGGGGTTTCTCACATTTTGAATGGTAGGAATAAACCTAGTCTGGACTTTATACAGAAGCTGCTAAAAAGATATCCTGATATCAGTATGGCCTGGTTGATGCTTGGTGAAGGTGCAATGATGAACCCATACCCTTCAACAGGTGGTGTGGCAAATAAACCGCCTGCGTCTAAAGCGCCTCTTATGGATTTGTTTCAGTTAGACGATGATCCTCAGGATGAAGCAAGCAGTATTGACCAGCCAGAAGAGTATTATGATGATGATGAACTGCCTGATTCATCTGAAGTGGAAGACCTTGAAGAGGATGATCCGACTCAGGAAATAGTTTCACGGAATGAAGAAAGATTACCATACAACAGAGCATCGGGCATACCTGAAAAACTGGGAAACAGTATCCCCGCAAGGGAATCAGCTAATAAGCATCAAAGACAAACACCAGGTATATCAGCAAAGGAATCAATTGGCATCCCCGGAAGGGAAACCCTCAGCAAACAAGGAATACAAGCGCCAGGCATCTCCGGAAAGGAGATTACGAGGATTGTGATCTTTTACAGCGACAGGAGTTTCACGGAATACTATCCCGGAAACGAGTGATGCTAATATTAAACCCGCTAATCCGGTAAAATTAACGACACCGGGGAATACGATTAAACTCTATCGAATTCCGAAAAGAAGAAAGCAGCTTCTTTAATAGCATTCTCATCACTATCAGATCCGTGAACCGCATTGTTCTGGATTGAGGTGCCAAAAAGCTGGCGGATAGTGCCTGTTGCGGCCTCAGCGGGATTGGTGGCGCCAATAAGTTCGCGGTATGCTTCAACAGCATTGTCTTTCTCAAGTACGGCCGCAATAACGGGTCCGGATGACATAAATGCTACCAGATCGTTATAAAATGGCCTTTCTTTATGGATTTCGTAGAATTTAGACGCCTTTTCGTGCGACAGGCTTACCAGCTTCAGTGCGCGCAATGAGAATCCTGAATTAATAATAGTATCAAGTATTTTACCTGATTGAAGGTTGCGTACCGCTTCGGGCTTAATCATTGTAAAAGTTATAGTACCTGCCATTGTTCGTGTTTTAACATTATAGGGATGTAAATATATAAAATTTGGGTAAACAGGCACAAATAACAATAATCAGTATTTTTGTGTTCAATTATCAACAACATTCATTAAACTTCTCGATCAATTTGCACCGATTCAATAAAAACAACCTCAGTGATGTAAAAAGGTTGCTGACCGACAAAAAGAAAATTTTGATCACCACCCATTATAATCCTGACGGAGATGCAATAGGCTCATCCCTTGCATTATACCATTACCTTAAAGCCAAAGGCCATGATGTAGAGGTGTTAATTCCTAACGATGTGCCTCAATTCCTTCAATGGATGCCGGGTATTAAGGATGCGATTATATATTATCACCATTCAAAGAAAGCTGACAGAATGCTAAAAGAAGCAGAGATCATATTCTGCCTTGACTACAACGCATTCTCACGTGTGAATCTTTTCGAGAAACAACTGGCAGAAGCACCGGGCATAAAAATATTAATAGACCATCATCCGGAGCCTGAAACCCAGTTTGACCATATGCTGTCAGTAATACCCGTATCCTCAACCGCTGAATTGATATATAACTTCATTAATGCAATGGGCGATGGGGGTATGATCAATGTGGATATGGGTGTGAATATATATGTAGGCATGATGACCGACACAGGATCCTTCAGTTATGCCAGCAACTACCCATATACACTGGAAACAGTGGCCGACCTGATAAAAAAAGGTGTGGACACTGAACTGGTACACAGACTGGTTTACGACACATATTCGGAAAACAGGATGCGATTGCTGGGTTATTGCCTGAGTGAAAAGCTGGTAGTAATGAATGAATATTCCACAGCCTACATATCATTAACAAAGGAAGATCTGGCAAAATTCTCCTTCCAGCCTGGTGATACAGAAGGAGTGGTTAACTTTGCGCTGTCGATTAAGAATATAAGCTTTGCGGCACTTTTCACTGAAAAGAAGGAGAGCATAAGGATATCTTTTAGATCGAAGTCAGACTTCTCAGTCAATGAATTCGCCAAAGCACATTACGGCGGAGGGGGACATAAGAATGCTGCGGGAGGTGATTCGTCATTATCAATGGAAGAAACACTGAAGCAATTCACCGAACTGTTGCCTCAATACAAGGAAGCACTTGTTTCGGCAGCGCAAAAAAGTTCCATACTTTGATCAGGACATTATTCGTTAAGAACAAGAAAGCCTAAACACTAACCTGTTATAAAATGCTGCAAAAAAAAGTTCTAAGACTTGACAAATATTCGAAGCTGTACAGAAAGTTGCTAACAATGCCAAGATTATTAATTGCTGTTATAATTACATTAACTGTTTCCACTGGAATACTCTCATGCGGAAACAGGGAAGAAGCTCCTGAAAGGGAAATAAATCCGAAGTCTCTTGAAAAGCCATTAATAAATGCCAACAAACAAGCAATTAAGGCTGAAGAAGAACAGATAAACAACTTCATTCGGCGTTACAACTGGCAAGTACAGGAAACGGGATCGGGTTTACGCTATGGGATTTATAAAAAAGGCAACGGTGAGAAAGCTCAAACCGGCAAGCTGGTTACAATTAATTATACAGTAAAACTAATTACCGGTGAAGTAATATATTCTTCAGAGCAGTCAGGCCCAAAAACCTTCCTAATTGGCAGGGGAGGCGTGGAAAGCGGACTGGAGGAAGGAATATTATTATTACGGGTTGGTGACCATGCAAAATTAATCATACCTTCGCATCTTGGATATGGGCTGCTGGGCGACCAGGACAAAGTGCCCCCGAAATCGACGCTTATCTATGATATTGAACTTCTTGACTTAAAATAATCACTAATCTTAATAACATCATTATCAGAATGAAATACAGAAACATTTATTTCCTCATGCTAACCATAGGGATATCTATGGGCATAATCGGATGTTCTGAACACCGGGGATTCAAAAAAACGGATGACGGATTGTATTACAAGATTCACGTAAAATCTGATGACACTACAACCCTCAAACCAGGTATGGTTTTAAACCTGAAACTGCAGTACTCAATCAACGATTCAGTACTATTTAATACAGCCGATATCCCTCAGGACTTCATGCTCCCTTTAATCGAGCCTTCATACCCGGGTGATTTTTACTCAGGTCTGGCAATGCTCAACCCGGGCGATAGTGCTACATTTATTACATCAGCTGATTCTTTCTTCCTGAAAACCATTAAAATGCCACAATTACCTGATTCTACTTTTGCAGGGAAAGAGATTTTCTTTGCAGTGAAGCTTATATCTGCGAAGACAGAAGAACAAATGGAAGCTGAGTACCAAGTTAAGATGGAAGAAGCAAAGGCAGCCGAGCAAACTTTACTGCAAAGCCACCTTCAGAGTTCAAATATCACAGTTGCGCCACTTCCATCAGGTCTTTATTTCATTGAGACTCAAAAAGGAAATGGTCAAAAGCCTAAGGTTGGTGATTTTGCTAAAATTCATTTTAAAGTATCAACCATTGAAGGTGGCCAGATATACTCAACTTACGATCAGGGTGAACCGATGATGTGGGAAAGTGGAAAAGACTTTGACACTAAAGGTGTCACCGAAGCCTTATCATTATTATCAGAAGGAGCGAAAGCATCTATTATAGTTCCATCATCACTGGCATTTGGTGATCAAGGCAGGGGACAAATGGTTGCTCCATACACTACATTGCTGTATGATCTTGAAATGGTTGATATCCTCACTAAAGCACAGGTTGAGAAAGAAAGAGCCGACAAGGAAAAAGCTGCTGCTGAACAAAAAGAAAAAAGTGCAAGAGAGGAAATGTCAAACTTGCAGAATTACATTAGGTCAAACAACATCAATACTGCACCAACCGCTTCAGGCTTGTATTACATAGAACTAACAAAAGGAACAGGCGCTCAGGCTGCAGCAGGTAAAACTGTAAAAGTTCATTATACCGGTACCCTGTTAAATGGAACAAAGTTTGATTCATCACGCGATCGTAATGAGCCATTTGAATTTGTGCTTGGACAAAGACAAGTAATACAGGGATGGGAAGAAGGCATCGCCATGATGAAAGTTGGAGGAAAAGCTAAACTGATTATTCCATCAAAACTAGGTTACGGCCCCGATGGACGCATGCCTACTATACCACCAAGTGCAACACTTGTATTTGATGTTGAGCTATTGGAAGTGAAATAAGTGTAAACTTATACAAAACAAAAAAAGCCGCTGATAGCGGTTTTTTTTTGTTTTGAGTAGTGAGTAGTGAGTAGTGAGTGGTGAGTAGTGAGTAGTGAGTAGTGAGTGGTGAGTAGTGAGTGGTGAGTAGTGAGTGGTGAGTGGTGAACAAAGTTAAAAGCTGATAACTGACAGCTAACAGCTAAATTTCAAGATACTTCTGAAATTGCAAGTTAACAACTACAAAATATGGATTCAGCAGATCTGGTTTATTGTAGATAACCTCATCCCGGGTTTTGTATATATAGACCTTCGCACCGGCAAACTTGCATACAGCATGCCCGGCAGCGGTATCCCACTCCATTGTAGGTCCCAGACGTGGATAGAAGTCGGCGGTTCCTTCAGCTATCTTGCAGAATTTTAGGGAACTGCCAACATTAAGCATGTTCACTGTTTCAAAGTTGGAACTGAAAGATTTGATAATTTCATTATTTGCAGGGTTTTGATGTGACCTGCTGCCTACTATAGTTACACTTCTGTTGCTCGGATTTAGCGGTAGTTTTTCTGCTTTCGAAAGGAAATCATGCAAAGTTGAAAGATGATTTAAATCTTTATCTGCATCATGCTTGCTTGCATGAGCATTTTCATCATAACTACCAACTGAGTGCTGAGCGCTGAGTGCTGACTTTTCACTACGATCGTAAATGTTTGTATCAATACGGTAGGAGCCGTATTCTTCACTACCGAAATACAAAATGCCGGTTACCGGTACGTAAACTACACCCATTATCGGTAATCCATCTCTTATAAGGGCAATGTTAACGGTGAATTCTCCGTTTTTATTAATGAACTCCTTAGTACCATCCAAAGGATCCACCATCCAGAATTCCCGCCAGTTTTTTCTTTCCTCGTAAGGAATCTTATTGCCTTCTTCGCTCAAAACAGGAAGGTTAGTTTCTTCAAGATAACCTGCAATACAATTGTGCGCTTTTTTGTCGGCCAGTGTTAGGGGACTGTTATCTGTCTTGTATTCAATGGAATAGGAATCATAATAATATTCCAAAATAACCTTGCCTGCTTCAACAGATGCTTTTATTGCTGTGGTATAAAGTTTATCCCTATGATTGGTTTCGGTCATATTATAGTTGTTTCGAGGGCAAGTGTTTATTGCCAAATATTTAATACTACCTGGTATTGCCTTGATGCTCCCCTCATTGCCTAACTTATTGAGAGTGTTAAAGCCCGCAGCATTATATAATTATTAGTTTTTTGGTGTAAGGCTCTTTTGTTTATCCTGAAGAGCAAACATTTCATCACGCAATCTGGCAGCTTCAATAAAGTCAAGCTCTTTAGCTGCTTTCTCCATTGCCTTGCGGGTTTTGAGAATGAGTTTATCAAGTTGACTATAATCCATGTACTGAACAACGGGATCAGCAGCTACACTTGGGGTGTCATTTTCAATATATGCCTTGCCTGCTTTTCCTGAAGCACCAGCTACAGATGTTTGTCCCATGATAGAAGCGGTTGACTTGATAATCTGGGTTGGGGTGATATTGTGCTCAGTGTTATATGCTATCTGTTTGATCCTGCGGCGATTGGTTTCATCCATTGAGCGCTGCATTGAGTCGGTTATCTTATCGGCATACATGATCACTTTGCTGTTGATATTCCGTGCTGCGCGTCCAGCGGTTTGAGTTAGTGAACGTTCCGATCGGAGGAAACCTTCTTTGTCAGCATCAAGTATCGCAACCAATGATACTTCCGGCAGGTCGAGTCCTTCCCTCAAAAGGTTAACACCTACTAGCACATCAAACAGACCTAGGCGCAGATCCCTTAATATCTCCACCCTTTCAAGGGTATCAACATCAGAATGGATGTACCTGCAATTAATATTCACCCGGCTCATGTACTTGGTAAGTTCCTCAGCCATACGTTTGGTAAGCGTTGTAACCAGCACCCTGCCACCGTTTTTGATTGTTTTATCTATTTCATCGAGTAAATCGTCAACCTGCGATAAGCTGGGCCTGACTTCCACCGGCGGATCAATCAGGCCGGTAGGTCTGATCAGTTGCTCAACCACCACACCTTCTGATTTCTGCAGTTCAAAATCTGCCGGGGTAGCACTTACGTAGATAGTCTGACCGGTTAAGCCTTCAAATTCATCGAACTTGAGAGGCCTGTTGTCCATTGCAGAAGGTAGTCTGAAACCATACTCTACAAGAGTTTGCTTGCGTGAACGGTCGCCGCCGTACATTGCCCTTATCTGCGATACAGTTACATGGCTTTCGTCGATGACAGTTATAAAATCATCAGGAAAATAATCGAGCAGACAGAAAGGCCGTGAACCGGGGCTGCGACCATCAAAATAGCGCGAATAATTCTCTATTCCCGGGCAGTAGCCCAATTCCCTCATCATCTCAATATCATAGGTTACACGGTCTTCAAGACGCCTGGCTTCCATTGCTTTACGATCCTCGTTGAAATAGTCAACCTGACGCATAAGATCAAACTGGATTTCCTGGATAGAATCCTTCATCTTTTCCTTGGAGGTAACGAAGATATTGGCAGGATAAATATTCACCAGATCAAGTTTCTCAATAGTATGCCCGTCCATAGGATTAAAGGTTTCAATACCTTCAATTTCATCGTCCCAGAACAAGATTTTTATAGCATAATCAGCATAAGCAGGAAAAATATCAACTGTATCACCCTTTACTCTGAAATTTCCTCTGTTGAATTCAACCTCGCTGCGGTTATATAATCCTTCAACAAATGTCCAAAGTAGTTGCTTCCTGCTAATTTTATCACCTTTTTTTAGTCTGACAACGCTGTTAGAAAAGTCGTCAGGATTACCAATACCGTAAATACATGACACTGATGACACTACAATAACATCCCTTCTACCCGACAACAAAGAAGAAGTAGCACTCAACCGGAGTTTTTCAATTTCCTCATTAATAGAGAGATCCTTCTCAATATAAGTATTTGATGATGGAATGAAGGCTTCGGGCTGGTAGTAATCATAATAGGAAACGAAATATTCAACAGCATTATCGGGAAAGAACTGCTTGAATTCACCATACAACTGTGCTGCCAGTGTTTTATTATGGCTAAGCACCAATGTAGGCCTGTTCACCTGTGCTATAACATTGGCTATAGTAAAAGTCTTACCCGATCCTGTCACACCAAGCAGCACCTGAGCAGGGTCGCCGCGCTTTAGTCCTTCAACAAGTTGTTGAATTGCCTGAGGCTGATCACCGGTAGGGCTGTATTCAGAGGTTAATTTAAATTTCACGAGTTTTTATGTTTATTCAATTCCAGTATGCAACAACTTTCCTTAAGTCTGTTTCACCTGTAGACGAAAAGTTCTTTCTTGGTCTAATAAGTTTATTTTGCAACGTCATTATAACAAGACAGAAGAATATTTTTCTCTGATAATTCACAAAGTTACTAAATATTGCCGTCACGTTATTCCGAAGCTTCAATCTTTAGATTAGTGCTGATGGCAAAATGGTCAGATATGGGAGAAGATATTGTTCTGTATGAGGACCTTTGGATGTTTGGGCTGGTGCAGATATAGTCAATCTGTAAAGGAATCAGGCTATACTTAAATGTTCTTTTAAATCCTGTGACTGTAAATGAAGAAGCATCTCTTAATTTACCTGCAATCAGATGATATGCAAATGATGCAGGAGTGTCATTGAAATCGCCTGCTACAATTACTGGATATGGTGAAGTGCTGATACTTTCAGACAGCCTTAGTGCCTGTGCTTCTCTATGCAGGAAAGCTAACCTTAGTTTCTTAAAAGCTCCTTTAAAGTGTTGGTATATTGAGCTGATGCTGCGTTCATGATCAAACATCAGTAATTTGCGTTCACCGGTGAATTTTACTGATTGCAGATGAACGTTGTAAATTCTGACAGTACCTTCAGGAAAGGAAACATCAGAATACATTGCGTAAGGCAACGACAGGTAAGTGAGTACCTTTTCTTCTTTAACCGGGAATTGTGAAGCTGTTACAAGAATAAAATCTGTACTCTTTTGATCCGGTTTATATTCTGACATACTAATGTGCGGTAAAGCCAAGTCATTCTGCAACTTTTTATAAAATTTTGCATGCTTAAAACCCTTCATAGGATATTCCTGGAAACACGCAACAGTAAATTTCTGATCGTTTATAAAACGGTGAATAGTATCCTGATTTGTGTAAATATGCGTTTCATCAAAAGGACTTCTCATTCCAAAAGCATTGAAATTGAAAAGACTATAGGGATAAGCTTCTTTTTCAGATTTAAGGGGTACGACATAAAAATGTGACATCTTAACGGAAGTGATCAATAGCACAACTGTCATGAAAAGAAGTAAAGTCTTTGATCTAAAAATTACAATGAAAATTAACCAAATAAGATTCAACAGCCAAAGAACGGGAAACGATAAACCTAAGAAAGCAATAATTAAACTTTTTGATGGAGGTATATATGATGCGCAACCTGCGAGTACAAGCAACAGCATAAATACAACTGAAACTATGATAATTAAACCTTTGAACATCAATGCAGGAGTATGTTGGTTGAAATGGGGTAATGGTCAGAGTATGCGTTTCTGAGTGTTTTGAAGTTCAACGACTGAAAGCTTTCATCATGCAGAATATAGTCAATCCTGAAAGAAGGAAGTGAACCTGCATAAGTCATCCCGATGCCACGTCCTGATTCCTTGAAGGCATCGTTTAGGTTGGTTGAAAGCTGGTGATATGTGTATGATGAAGGTGTATCATTTAAATCACCGCATAAAATAACCTTGTAAGGTGATTTGTCAATTAGTTGTTTTACATGTCGTGCCTGCGGACCACGGTTAATAAAAGCTCTTTTAAACTTACGTAATATCTTTCGGGAGTTTTCAGTAAACAATTCCTGGTTATCTGCTGCCTTAGGTAAATCGGCAACGTATAGATAATCCTCTTTGCTCAAACGTATTGATTCAAGGTGAACATTGAATAACCTGATTGTGTCAGCATTAATAGCTATATCACTATAAATACAGAAATTGAAAGGGTTATTATCAAAATGGACTATCCTTTTATTTAGAATGGGCCAGCGGCTAAATATAGCTATGCCATATGGCATTACCTTTCCGTTGTTTTTAACGAAGGCTATCTGGTTATATCTCATGCCTGTAATTTGCATTATAGAATCAGAGATATCAACTTTATTCCTGATACCGGCATGATATTCCTGAAGGCATATTAGGTCAGCCTGCTCATTTTTTAATAGGTTAAGAATATTGGAGCCCTTTTCGCTAATCCTATTTTTCTTCCAATTGTACAGGTCGAATATCTGCACGTTATAAGAAAGGACTTTTACTTCCTCAGCATTAGTAGTTACTACAGCTTGTCTGGTATCCCATTGAATATAGTTTGCCAGCCGGTTCCAGCATAAAAGAAGTGCTATAAGTGATATCAGGAAAAGTTTTCGCCATAGAAACATCCAGATAAAGATGAAGAGAACATTAGCGAGTACTGCATAAGGGAATAAAAGACCTGCAAAAGCAAACATCCAGTTATCGTCAGGTGCAATGAATGCAGCAAAGTATCCCGCTGCCAGGAGCATCAATACGAAAACATTAATCAATAGGAGCAGGGCAGACCAAAAGGAGAGCCTCCTTCTTTGTGGTGTGGTTGTAGGTGTCACACTTTTAATTATTCTGTTTATTACTACTTGAGAATAAAAGTTCCTTTTCTTCTTTTGTTAGACTGTTATATCCTGACTGACTTATTTTATCGAGAATCTTATCAATTTTCTGTTGCTTTTCCTTTTTGAGCAAATTATACTCTTCATCAGTTACGTGAGGTCTACCGTAATGTACCTTAAACTTATTTTTACGTGCAGTTTTGAATCTTTTGACATTATCGTCAGAAAAAATACTGAATATTTTCGAGGGATCTGCATAGGGCAGCATTTTAACATACATAAATCCCCAAAGTGCCCCTCCAAGGTGTGCAAGGTGCCCACCTGCATTGCCGCTATTGATCATTAGTAAGTCCATAGCAATAGTAATCAGGGCTATGTATTTTATCTTGATAGGCCCAAGTATAAACAGGTTGATGGTGTAATTGGGCACATAAAAGGAAATAGCTACCACAATAGCAAGTACCGAAGCTGAAGCACCAAGTGCCAGAGCATTTCCCCTCACAATATCAAAAACAGGGAAAACATTGTATGCTGCCATATAAACAATTCCACCTACAATTCCACCAAGTATATATGTAGCAAGGAATTGTCTTTGGGTTAAATACTGAACGAATATTGAGCCAAACCAATATAGCCACAGCAAATTGAACAGGATATGCAAAAAGTCGAAATGTAGGAACATATAACTAAATATAGTCCAGGGTTTTGCAAGGAAAACATTTAAATTTGCAGGTAAGGCCAGAAAGGACAACAGATATTCAGAGAGATACTGTTTGTAAAGTCCAGAGGTACCAACTTCAGGACTTGAAAACAGGAAAGCAAGATTTCTGATAAGTGCAATAACGAGCCAAACAGCAATATTTATCAGGATTATACGGGAAAGGGCTTCTCGTTTGGTAAAAAAGATCTTCATTTTTTCGAATGGAGAAGTCTGAGGATACATAGCTTACATTATTAGTCCCAGTTATTATATCGTTTAATTTTTCGATTCCAATAACGAATCAAAAAGAAGCCAAAGATCATACCACCAAGGTGTGCGAAATGAGCAACATTGTCGCCTGCGCTATTCCTTATACCGAGATATAGCTCAAGGCCTCCGTAAAGTATAACAATCCATTTTGCTTTTATGGGGATAAAAAAGTAAAGATAAATTAAAGTATTCGGAAACATCATTCCAAATGCAAGCAGAATACCGAACACGGCACCTGAGGCTCCAACTGTAGGAACGTCCTTACGGAGTTCAACAAGATCATTAAGGTACTGTGAGGCCTGGTTAATCATCTGTGGATTCTCAGGGTTAAGCGACCAGGCATTTATAAAATCAACCAAACTGTTTCTGTAATAAGGAAAGTGCTCACTCACAAAGCGCGAAAAATCTGATGGATCAGGAGCATTCATTATCATGGCGGCATCAGCCTGTATACCACTGATACCTATGTGCATAACAATCATGTGTATGATTGCTGCTCCGATACCTGTTACCATGTAGTATATTAGGAAACGTTTTGATCCCCACACATTTTCTATCATATAACCAAACATCCACAGTGCAAGCATATTAAAGATAATATGGCTGTACATCATAGTACTGTGAAGAAACATGTACGTCACAAGCTGCGCGGGATTGAATTTAGAAGAACCAAAGTAGTGCATGCCCAGGTAATTAACCAGGTCAAGACGGAAAACGTTCTCAAACATTATCTGTGCAAGGAAAACCAGTCCATTAATAATAAGCAGGTTTTTTACTACAGGTGGCAACATGCTGAAGCCGCGTGGGGAATACTGTTGGTTCATATCAGGTTACATCAGGTTTTGTTGAAATCTCTTTTCTATCTCATCCATAGTAATGTTCACAATGATAGATTTTCCTGATGGACTTATTCCAGGAACTTTACATGCAAACAAATCATCAACCAGCCCTTGCATCTCTTCACTGGATAGAGTTTTGTTTGGTTTAAGAGATAGATTTTTAGCCATAGACCTGGCAAGGTTATTAATTTTATCGATCTTCAGATTGACTTTGTTGGTTTTATAATTTTCCAGCATACCATCAATTAGCTGCTGAACATTGACGTCAGGGAAATCAGCAGGTGACCCGGTAACAATAAATGTATTTTGACCGAAATTCTCAAGTTGAAAGCCCAATTTTGTAAATTCATCCATGAGCTCATTAATCAAGTCACAATCGGGGGCTGATAGTTTAACTGTTTGTGGAAATAACTGTTGTTGCACATTTGCCGGTCGCTGCTCTATTCGCTCAAGGAACTTCTCATATAATATTCTTTCATGAGCTGATTGCTGGTCAATTATCATTATACCAGACTTGATCTTAGAGAGAATATACTTTTTCCTGAATTGGATAAAACCTCGTGATTCCTGCTCATCTGATTCAAAATCTGAGCCCACGGTTAGGGTTTGCTGTCCTTCAAAAGGTACGACTTTATTTTCATCCCTATAATCAGGTCGTACTTCCGGGCTTACATAAAATGATGACAGTCCGAGCTCAGGTGACTGCTTCTTAACAAATGGGTTATAATCAGGATTAACCTTTACACCCGGTATAACAAGAGGTTTATCTTTTGGGAAATAGAAATTATACTCAGGCTGTGTATCAAAATCAATAGTAGGGAAGAGGCTGTACTTGCCAATTGCCTGCTTAACAGCTGATTTCAGGATGCCGTAAATTGCCTGGTGGCTTTGAAAATTAACTTCAGTCTTAGTGGGGTGAATATTTATATCAATATCCTGCGGATTAACTTCCAGATATAAGAAATAGGAAGGATAATGCTCTTCAGGAATCAGTGTGCTAAACACCTCTTCAACGGCATGATTAAGATATGGATGTTTGATAAACCGCTTATTAGCGAAGAAATATTGCTCACCTCTTGTGCGGCGGGCACTTTCAGGTTTACCTATAAAGCCGGTGACCTTTACAACTTCAGTATCAACCTCTACCGGAACAAGTTTTTCCTGGTAGTTATTCCCGAAAATATTGCTGATTCGTTGTTTAAGACCTGCAACTGGAAGTTGCATCTGCAACTTGCCATTATTTATCAGGGTAAAACTAATATTTGGATTAACCAGTGCTACCCGCTGAAGCTCCTCAACTATCAGTCGCATTTCATGAGCATCAGATTTAAGGAACTGCCGGCGTGCAGGCACATTATAAAACAGGTTCTTCACCTGAATAGAAGTGCCTGATTCACATACACATGGCTGCTGCGATTTAACGAAAGAGCCTTCAATGATAACATGTGTTCCCAATTCATCACCAACACGGCGGCTTTTTAATTCCACCTGGGCAATGGCCGCTATTGAGGCAAGTGCTTCACCCCTGAATCCAAAGGTGCGAATCTTGAAAAGATCATCGGCATTGTTGATCTTGGAAGTGGCATGGCGTTCAAAACTCATCCGCGCATCAGTAACTGACATTCCACATCCTGTATCAATAACCTGGATCAGCGTTTTACCCGAATCCTTTATAATAAGTTCAATATGATCAGCACCTGAATCAACAGCATTTTCCAATAATTCCTTCACTGCAGAAGCCGGGCGTTGAATCACTTCACCTGCAGCAATTTGATTAGCTACTGAATCAGGCAGAAGGCGAATAATATCAGCCATTTAGTAGAAAAAGATTAAGTAAAGCAATAACATGGCAACCACCAGATAAGCAATCAAGGTAGCCTTTGAAATGTTTCCTGTCCTCTGTTCCTTGATATGCCAGGATGAACGGAGTCTATCACGGAAATCTGGACTGATACCATCGGGAGCAGGTTCGCTATATTTCTTTTTCAATTTCTCAAGTTCTTCCTTGCGCTCATCATAATAAAGAGGTTTGTAAGTAAACCTCTTTGGTTTCCTGGTTCTGAATGCAATAATTTTCATAAAGTTTCTCCTATCTTTAAAATCTACTCACCTATCCGCATTTTACAGCATTATCCTTTAATCAACAAAAATAATCATTTAATTATTGTGTGTTGATTTTAACTTTCATTCAAAACTTGATGTTGCTGGAGTTAAAACGGTAAGAATAAAAAAAGACCCTCTGTATTTGCAAAGGGTCCTGTTGAATATTTTAAAGGAATATTACCCCTCTATCATAGAAGGAACCCTGCGACTAACAAGGTAGAAACTGCCGAAGATAACGGCACTATAGAATAAATCGCCAACAAGGCCTGAATTGAAAAACGGAATTCCGGCAGCATATGCCTGAAGTAGCCCTGCAAAATCCCTGGTATAAGGCATTAAACCTGTATACCATGAAGCAAAGTTTGTTATCAGGAAGAAAACCAATGATGAACTAACTGAGGCAATTGCAACGTTACCGGCCTTAACCCTGTTACGCAGCATCATTCCTATACCTACTGAGGCTATCATACCAAGATAAACGGCAACCATAGTGGAATGGAATCCAATAATAAGGTCACTGATAAGCATAGCAGCAATGGGAAGAATAAATGCCAGGGCTTTCCTGTTAATATACGCTCCTCCAAATATTGCAATAGCAGCAACAGGAGTAAAGTTAGGCCAGTGAGGTAGTAAGCGCATAACGGCAGCTACAATTATTGCAGTTAATACAAACATCATCCTTGATGTGAAGAGTTTATTTTCCATGTTTAGGCAGATTTATTTTATGGCAACAAATTTAATAAGTTTTCCTAACCAATCAGGTAGAAACAATCTTTTTTGAAGCTTCTTACTCATTTTATTTCCTAATCAACAGATTTCAACCTCTAAAAGTTTCACATCGTACTGCATTAGGTATTTGTACCTAAAAAATTTATAACTTTAGCCATGCTTTCAAAAGAAAGCTTTTTATGGAAAATATCAGCAACAAAATAAATACGTTGTTGTTGTGATTCACACATTCGAAGTATAAAAATATCACACATGGATGATCTTCTGGCAGCTCGGTTACAAATGACGGTATCGTTTGTTTTCCACATTATTTTTGCATGTATCGGCATGACAATGCCATGGCTAATGGTTGTTGCTGAATGGCGATGGATTAAAACAGGCAAAAAAGTCTACCTTGATCTGGCAAAAGCATGGGCTAAAGGTGTTGCAATCCTGTTTGCAGTGGGGGCAGTATCAGGTACCGTACTTTCCTTTGAACTGGGACTATTATGGCCAGGTTTTATGGAGCATGCTGGTGCTATAATAGGCATGCCGTTTTCATGGGAGGGCACAGCTTTCTTTCTTGAAGCTATTGCCCTGGGTTTTTTCCTTTATGGATGGAACCGTGTTAATAAGTGGGTACACCTTGCTTCTGGGGTGGTTGTTGGTATTGCCGGAGTGATTTCAGGCATATTCGTGGTTGCGGCTAATAGCTGGATGAATAACCCTGCTGGATTTGAGTGGGTGAATGGACAAGCTATTAACATTGATCCTTTTGCTGCTATGTTCAACCGTGGTTGGTTTCACCAGGCTCTACATATGACAATTGCTGCTTTTGTGTCAACAGCTTTTGCTGTGGCCGGAATTCATGCATATTTATTGTTGAAACACAAAAATCATCCTTTACATCTTAAAGCAGTCGGGATTGCTTTAATATTTGGTGCCATTTCTGCTATTTTGCAACCTCTTAGTGGTGACATTTCAGCAAAGCATGTGGCTAAATACCAACCTCCAAAGCTTGCTGCAATGGAGAGTTTGTATCAAACTTCTAAACCTGCTGATCTGGTAATAGGAGGTATTCCTAATGATAAAGAACAGAGAGTTGATTATGCAATTAAAATACCTAAAGCACTGAGTTATTTAGCTCATGGCGACTTCAATGCTGAAGTTGCCGGTCTTGATCAGGTGCCTGTTGATGAGAGGCCTCCGGTACTGATAGTTCATCTTGCCTTCCAAATCATGGTTCTGCTTGGTTTTTTAATGGCAGGTACAGGAATACTTTACCTTCTGTTCTCCTGGAAGTGGAAGCATTTGCTGGTTAACAAGTGGTGGTTGATACTACTTACAATATTAACACCTGCGGGATTCCTCGCTGTTGAAGCAGGTTGGATAGTTACTGAAGTAGGCCGTCAGCCATGGATTATCTGGAAGATCATGAAAACAGCTGATACAGTTTCCCCAATGCCGGGATTGCAGTGGACACTATATTCTATAACCCTCATTTACATTGTACTGTCATTTGTTGTAATATGGCTTATGAAACGACAGATCAGGGTATTACATGATGAACACCGGGTAGATGACCCTAATCACTAGTAGTAGATAAAGGTTGAGTTATAAATTATACAAATACAAAAGATGACCGAAATAATTATCATAGTACTCAGTATATCATTGTTGGTATATGTGCTTCTGGGAGGTGCAGATTTCGGAGCAGGAATAATAGAACTGTTCACAGGTAAAAAGGGTGTTGATATAATATCAAAAGCCATTGCCCCCGTGTGGGAAGCAAACCATGTATGGGTGATATTGGCGGTTGTGATACTATTTAACGGTTTTCCGCTTGTATATACCTCAATCAGTACATACTTACATATACCTGTGTTAATAGTTTTGTTTGGTATTGTAATGCGGGGTTCGGCATTTACGTTCAGGTATTATGATGTAGCCAAGGATAAGTCGCACTATTATTTCACATTGTTTTTTAGGATTTCAAGCATTTTAACTCCATTCTTTTATGGTGTTATTTTAGGCGCTATTATGATGGGCCGTATCACAGGTGAATTAGCCGGTACTTTTTATGATGTATTTATTGCCTCGTGGTTCAACTTTTTTACTCTTGCAACAGGTATTTTTGTTACACTACTTTTCGGATGGCTTGCCGCTGTTTATCTCGTGGGAGAAACAAAAACTCCTGAAGATGGGTCTATTTTCACACGCATTGCCAGGATATTCTACTTCCTGCTTGTATTATCAGGCTTAAGTGTTTTCATTGTCGCTGAGCTTTATAATGTGCATTTTTTCAGGGAATTTATTAAGTCACCCGTAAGTATTGCATGTGTTGTTATTGCAACTGCCTGTATTCCATTTATGTTGTCAGCCCTCAAAAAAAGAAAGATTATTTTTTCGAGGATCATTGCCGGAGTTCAAACTGCCTGTATTATTGCCGGCTGGTATGCAATTCAGTTCCCTGTAATGATATTAATGTCAGGTCGTGAAGATCTCACAATCTACAACAGCCGGGCACCTGAAAGCACCATGACAATGCTGTTTTGGGCGTTGATCATTGGTATTCTTATTATTTTTCCTTCCATTGCTTATTTAATGAAAGTTTTCAAGTTTAACGACAAAAATACCGTTGCCGGTAAGGAGCTTTAATGGTTTAGGGCTTTACTGATTTCAAGAACACAAATGTACGCCAGTATTATTTGTTCTGATGGCTTGTCGTAACAATCCATGCTGTTAATGGTTATCTTTGCATAGTAATTCTCATGCAATAATTAATAGACGATAGTTATGCCAAATCTGCAATTTGATGCCGTAATTTTTGATTTAGATGGAGTAATAACCAAGACTGCCCTGGTGCACAGTACAGCCTGGAAAACAATGTTTGACGAGTTCCTTACAGGATACTCAAAAAAACAAAACATTCCATTTAAAGAATTCACCCATACTGCTGATTATCTCCCTTTTGTTGACGGGAAACCCCGATACAAAGGAGTACAGGATTTCCTTACTTCCAGAGGCATAAATTTGCCTTATGGCGATCCATCCGACAGTCATGATAAAGAAACAGTTTGCGGTTTAGGCAACAGAAAGGATTATGCTTTTAATGAAATACTGAAGCGCGATGGGGTTGGAGTATATGATAGTACTGTCGACCTTATAAAACAACTTAAAGAAAACGACATCAGGATAGGAGTAGCATCTTCCAGCAAAAACTGTGCTCCGGTACTTGAAGCAGCGGGGTTACTTGACCTTTTTGAAACAAGGGTAGATGGGGTGGTTTCTGTTGAATTGAACCTCAAAGGAAAACCCGAGCCTGATATTTTCACTACTGCTGCTGATAATCTTGGCGTATCATACGAACGTACTGCTATTGTTGAAGATGCAGTTTCAGGAGTGCAGGCCGGCAGGAAAGGTGATTTTGGTTTAGTACTTGGCGTAGCCCGTGAAGAGAATGAGCATGAACTTCTGTTGAATGGAGCCGACCTTGTAGTAGCTGACCTTTCGGAGATATCGCTTGAAGGTATTAACGACTGGTTTGTTGCCGGAATTGAGAATGAGTGCTGGACACTTACTTACCAGGAATTTGACCCCATTAAGGAACGTACTAGAGAAGCACTGCTTACTGTTGGTAATGGCTACTTTGGTACAAGAGGCGCTATGGAAGAAATCACTCCATCGGCTCATCACAGTCCGGGAACTTATGTTGCAGGTTTATATAACCGCCTTGAATCTCAGGTTGGTGACCGCACTGTTGAGAATGAGGATTTTGTGAATATTCCTAACTGGCTTCCTGTTACATTTAGAGTAGATAAAGAACCATGGTTTGATTTTTCGAAAGCTAAATTCCGTGAATTTAACAAAACCCTCGATTTCCGTACCGGTGCTTTCAGCCGAAGGCTTGTAGTTGAAGATGAGCAGGGGAGGTTAACAGCCATTGATTCACACCGTATTGCTTCAATGCATAATCCACATCTGGCTGCGCTTCAATACATTATAACACCGCTTAGCTATTCCGGACATATAACAATACGCTCAGGCATTAAAGGTGATATCATTAATGAAGGAGTTGACAGATATAAGCAACTTAACCAAAAGCACTTAAAACCAGGTGAGGAAGGTTTTCAGGGATCAACAGTATATGTGGTTGTAGAAACAACTCAATCGGGCATCACTATTGCTGAAGCTGCTGCACACCGCATATTCCTGGAGGAGCATGAGCTTATGCTTGAGCCTCGAAGTGAAATAACCCCGGCATGTGCATTCCAGGAGTTTACCTATGATGTGATACAGGGACAGTCGATTATGCTTGAGAAAACTGTTGCAATCTTTACTTCTAAGCATGATGATGTCCAAAACCCGGTAAAGGAGGCTTTGAAGCTGGTATCATTACCTAACAGGTACAATGAACTGGCTGACGCAAGCACCTCAGCATGGAAAGAAATATGGGAAAAGATTGATGTTCAGGTTGATGGGAGCAGAATAGACCAGAAACTGTTAAGACTACATCTTTACCACCTGATGGTTTCTGCGTCACCGCACAACCGCTTTATTGATGCAAGTTTTACTGCTAGGGGCTTACATGGTGAAGCTTACCGCGGACATATTTTCTGGGATGAGCTCTTTATACTACCATTCTATAACATCCATTTCCCTCAAACAGCTAAGGCCACGCTCATGTACAGGTACAACAGGCTCGACCAGGCAAAGGAATATGCTAAAGAGCATGGCTATAAAGGAGCAATGTACCCGTGGCAAAGTGGAAGTGATGGAAGGGAAGAAACGCAGGTTGTGCATCTGAATCCATTAACAGGTCACTGGGGTGATGACTATAGTTCACTTCAGCGACATGTATCGTTGGCCATTGCATATAACGTATGGAACTACTTTGAAACAACCGGTGATCATGATTTTCTAAAGAATTATGGTGCTGAGATGTTTTACGAAATTTGCCGTTTCTGGGCAAGTAAAGCTATCTTTAACAGCGAAACCGGAAGATACAGCATACCTGGTGTAATGGGTCCTGATGAGTTTCATGAACAATATCATGATTCCCAACAAGGAGGCCTTCGCGACAACGCATATACCAACATACTGGTTGCCTGGGCATTCAGGAAAGCAGCTCTTATACATGATTTGCTCAGGGTTGATGAAGGAGAATCGGCACTCTTATCTGTTGATGAGTTGTTGTCGTGGAAAGAAATCGCGCAAAAGCTCAACCTCGTTATTTCTGATGAAGGAATCATTGCCCAGTATGACGGATATTTCGAACTGAAGGAACTTGACTGGGATTACTACAAAAAGAAATACGGCAATATATACCGCCTCGACCGAATCCTGAAAGCTGAAGGCAAATCACCTGATGAATTTAAGGTTGCCAAACAAGCCGACACACTAATGATCTTCTACATCCTTGATAAACAAGAAGTAAAAGACATTATTGAAAGTATGGGATATAGTCTGGAGCCTGACTTTCTAAAAAAGAATATGGACTATTACCTTGCCCGCACATCACATGGTTCAACGCTTAGCAGGGTTGTGCATGCCCAATTGGCAAACATGATTGGCGACTTTGAGCTGAGTGATACCTTATATCATGATGCATTAAGCAGTGACTTTGATGATATACAAGGTGGCACAACTGCTGAAGGTATTCACCTCGGGGTAATGGCAGGCACCATTCTTATTGCGATAAACTCATATGCAGGACTTACAATAAAGGGAGAACAATTAGCACTTAACCCTAAATTACCTGAAACATGGAACAGTATCAAATTTAAATTCACTTTCCGTGGACAGGAGTATTCGGTTGATGTTAGTAAGGATAAATCTGAACTAAAAAAACTATAAAATGCTCAATGAAATTCTTTTACTAAACAACAAGCATGAAAAAGCTGCCCAGACTATTCTCGATCGCATAATGCCGGAGTATAGCCGTAAGTACATCATTGCCATATCAGGCGAAGTAGAAACCGGCAAATCAGAAGTAGCTCACATGCTGGGTAGGCTGCTTAAGAAAAAGAACATCAAGGTAAAGATGCTCTACATGGACAGCTACTATAAGATTCCACCAACTGAACGCACCCAATGGCGTAAAGAACATGGTATTGAAAAAGTAGGATTTGAGGAATACGACTGGCAAACTATTAATGACAATATTGATGCTTTTCTGAAGGATGAAAAAGCAACAATGCCATGTGTGGATTTATTTACCGGCCAGATAGACCATCTCATCACTGACTTCAAAGAGATTGATATTCTGATAATTGCCGGGCTTTATTCAATGAAGGTGGAACGGGCTAACCTAAGGGTTTTCATTGAAAGCACCTACAAAGAAACAATGGACATTCAGAAGATAACAGGTAAGGAAGAACTTGATGAGTTCAGAATGAAAGTGCTGGAACAAGAGCATAAAGTAGTTCAATCACTTAAACCACTGGCAGACTTCTACCTCGACTTCGAAACATCAAGTGAAATTTTTCACTACTGATACATCATATGCAAGTGATAATAACTAATGGTATATTTATAGATGTGTCAATTGATTAAGGATCAAGCCGGGACTTTTTTTATAGTCCCGGTAATTCATCTTATGCAGATCTGACTTATTTCTGTAAATTGCAGGCAATATCATAATAACCAAACAAACCGACTAAATAAATAAAAATCAAATAAAATGCTTGGTGACGTATTATTAATAACTGAAAAACACGAGGCTGCTGCACGTGAGATATTACCTTTCATCTTAGAGAAAAGAAAAGACAAATACACTATTGCTGTGTCTGGTGAATCAGGTTCAGGGAAATCAGAACTGGCGCATGTTATTGCACGCTTACTTCGCCGTGAAGGTATTGTTTGCAAGCCAATTCATATTGACAATTACTACCTCACACATCCACTGGAGCGCACCGAGTGGCGGAAAGCAAACGGTATTGAAACTGCAGTTGGGTATACAGAGTACGATTGGGATACCATTTACCGCAATCTTGAAGATTTCCGTAACAACAGAACCTCTACCATGCCTTGCGTTGACCTCGTAACTGAACAGGTTGATCAGCTTACCACTGATTTTAATGGTGTTGAAATGCTTATCATTGACGGATTATATGCAATTAAGACAGAGGGTGTTGATCTGAAAATATTCATTGAGCTCACTTACCATGAAACCAAGAAAGCACAGGTAGTTAGAGGTAAAGAGCCTCAGAATGAATATAGGATGAAGGTACTTGAACGTGAGCATCAGGTGGTGCAATCGCTCAAGGACAGAGCCGATCTACTGATAGATATGGACTATAAAGTTCGCCGAGCCAGGTAAATCAACCAGTCTCAAAGGAAATATCAAAATAATAATCCAACCATAACTATAATGCCAAAGAACCTACCACTTGAATGGTCGAAAGATCTCACTATCTATGAAGTAAACCTTCGTCAGTACACAAAATCAGGCACTTTCAAAGAATTTGAGGATCATTTACCACGGCTAAAAGAGTTGGGAGTAGGCATCTTATGGTTCATGCCACTTCAGCCAATTGGTGAGAAAGAACGTAAAGGTACCCTTGGCAGCTACTACAGCATTAAAGATTATTTAGATATTGATCCGCTTTATGGCACCATGGATGAGTTTATTGCGCTGGTAAGTAAGATTCATAACATGGGCATGTACGTTATCCTTGACTGGGTTGCTAACCATACGGCATGGGATAATGAATTAGTGAATACCAATCGCAACTTCTACACATCAAACGAGCTTGGTGGAGTTAAACCTCCTTTCCCTGAATGGGCTGATGTAATTGAATTAGATTACAGCAATCCTGAATTAAGGGATTATATGACCAGTGCCATGAAGTACTGGCTTGAAAAAACAGATATTGATGGGTTCAGATGCGACATGGCTAATCTTGTGCCTACTGACTTTTGGCAGTATGCAAGAAAAGAACTTGATAAAGTAAAGCCAGTTTTTATGTTGGCTGAGGCTGAGCAGAAGGAATTGCTTCAAGGTGCCTTTGATGCTATATATAACTGGAATATATTCCATACCATGGACAATATTGCAAAAGGGGAGAAGTCAGCCTGGGACCTTTCGGATATGATTGACCGTGAAATACACCAGTTCCCTTCACATGCTTATCAGATGATGTTTATTTCCAACCACGATGAGAACTCATGGAACGGATCAGAACTTGAAAGGCTGGGCTATGGGCTCGAGACTTTCGGTGCTTTATACTTCACGCTTACCGGAATACCATTAATTTATAGTGGTCAGGAAGCGGGACTTTGGAAAAGACTCAGCTTTTTTGAGAAAGATGAAATTGAGTGGAAAGAAGACAAAATGTTCCCGTTCTATTCAAAACTTGTTGTTTTGAAGAAAAAGAATGAGGCCTTATGGAATGGGCCTTATGGCGGCCACCTGATATTGCTTGAAACGGGAAATGGCGCGCACACTATAGCTTACATCAGGGAAAAAGGAAACTCAAGAGTACTGGTAATACTGAACCTCTCAGGCCATGAACAGTTTGCTCATCTGCACGATCACCGCCTCGAAGGATACTATTCAGAAATCTTCACCGATGAGAAATACACCATCTTTGATGACTATTATTTCAGGCTTAAACCCTGGGGCTATTTAGTACTTGAGGCATTGTAGTTCTGAGAGTTACCTCCAAATAATTAAATATTCTCTCAGTGATGACTCGTCATTTCTTATGAATAACCTCGTCAAGCTTCACAACATCATCCTGATCCCTGACAAAAATAACCGATATAGCACCCGCTATCATCAGTATTCCGGCAGTTACTATAGCCCAGATCGCTTGTCCGTTGTAGAAGTACTTTACAATAGGGCCACCAAAAATACCATTTACAATTTGAGGGAAGGTGATAAAGAAGTTGAAAATTCCCATATATACGCCCATCTTACGTGCTGGAATTGAGCCTGCCAGAATAGCATAAGGCATTGCAAGTATACTTGCCCAGGCAATACCAACACCAACCATACTTAGGTTGAGCACCCATCTTACATCGGGGGTAGTAACAAACATTATGGATATTAAACCTAAACCCCCTGCTGTAAGGCAAATGGAGTGAGTGAGCTTTCTACCAACTTTTGCAGCAATTACAGGAAGCATCATAGCAAATAAAGCTGCTACGAGATTGTACACACCAAAAATATTTCCAACATAATCAGCAGCATCATTAAACGCGGCTGAACTTCTGTCACCTGATGGCAATCCCCAAACGTGCTGTGCCAGTGCAGGAGTAGTAAATACCCACATGGAGAATAAAGCAAACCACGAAAAAAACTGAACCAGTCCAAGCTGCTTCATAGTAGTAGGCATCTTTGCAAAATCAGTGAAGATATCAAAAATGCTTGCCTTCTCTTTACTTGGAATATGCTCAACTCCTGTTTCGTGAAAGTCATATTCAGCCATCTCTTGTGGAGGATATTCACGGGTGGTGAAAACTGTCCAGAGTATCGTACCAACCAAAACTGTAGCACCAACTATGAAAGATATCAGCAGATGATCAGGTACCAGTCCCACGGTATTAGTATTAGATATTCCCAGCCAGTTAGTAAGCACGTATGGAAGCCATGAACCTATAACAGCTCCAACTCCAATGAGGGCAGTTTGCACAGAAAAGCCCAGTGTTCTCTGATCAGTTGGCAGTTTATCGGCTACTAGTGCCCTAAATGGTTCCATGGCAATATTAAAGGAAGCGTCCATGATCATAAGCATCCCGGCACCAACCCACAAAGCAGGAAGGTAAGCGGCAAACATCGGCGATTGTGGCATAAGGATCAATCCGGCAGCTGCCATAAGAGCACCAACCAGAAAGTAAGGTTTTCTTCTTCCCAGGCGGTTCCATGTATTATCACTGTAATGCCCTATAATAGGCTGCACTATCATACCTGTAATTGGTGCAACAAGCCAAAACCACGAAAGGTGCTCAACATCAGCACCAAAGGTCATTAGTATTCTGCTGGCATTTGCATTTTGTAGAGCAAAACCAAACTGGATTCCAAGGAACCCAACACTCATATTGAATATTTGCCAAAACGACAAGCGGGGCTTCATTTTCATAAAATGACCTTTATGTGATTTTCAGGGGATAAATTTACACATAAACAATGTGTTTACATCATGACAGGGCTCTGGTTAAAGAAATAAATCTTGATTAAGTAAAAATTGACGTGAGATCATGCAATTATCAAATATTGGTGCTTACTGCCCAATCCACAATTTCGCAAAATACACTTCAACAACAAGCACGTATTTGAAAAGAAATAAATGTTTTTGTAGATTTGCAGCAACATTTAACGCGGAAGTAGCTCAGTTGGTAGAGCATCAGCTTCCCAAGCTGAGGGTCGCGGGTTCGAGCCCCGTTTTCCGCTCAAAATAATATAAGTAGTTGAACTGTTAAATCATTCTTATCAGAATGCTTGTTAAGAATGTGTCAATACCTGAGGCAGCCTTTAC
>JAEZDY010000006.1 GCA_023417935.1 Bacteroidota bacterium | reverse complement strand
GATAAAACAATGGATATTTCTTCATGGTCGCCCGGCATTTACATGGCTATTGTATATGCAGGAAACCAAAGAGTGGGAAGTGCGAGATTTATTAAAAGTAGTTCAAGATAGTTCAAGATAGTTCAAGATAGTTCAAGGTGGTTCAAGATAGTACAAAGGTGGTTCACGTAGTATCGGGGTAGTTAAAAAATTAGTTATATTTGATCCTTCACCCTCTCCTTGAGGAGAGGGCCGGGGTGAGGTGATCCTTGGCCGGGGTGAGGTAAAAAAACATTCTATGAAAAAACTCTTACCGATTATAATATTCTTATTAGTTACAGTACATGCCAGGTCTCAAAATCAGCCAAGCGATTCGTTGTATTTATGGGTTGATTTCAGCGAGGATAAGATTATGATTGATATCCCCGACAGGTACATGCATTACAGGATTTTGCCATGTATGTTGCCAAGCCATGTTAGAGTAAGGACTATTAATACATTCGTCCCCAACCTTCCTGCTAAACCAGCGCTTGTTACCATGCTGCAAAGAGAGCTGCAACAAACCCAAAGCCCTCAAACCAGGGAACAACAATTGAAATACCTGGGGAAGATTGTACTGCTGCTCTTTTACACCAACAGTGACTTCAATGAGCTACCCGCTGAAGTGCTAAACACACTTACTCAGCTAACTAAAAACGAAACAGTAAAAAAGGAAGCTGCCCTGGTTGAGAAGTGGGTGGTAATGGCGGAGAAGATATAATAGCTTCTACAACACCACCACCTTCTTCACCTCAGTCCCATTTGCACTGTTAATTCTTACAAAATACAGTCCTGACGTTAAGGCAGAAGTGCGAATTTGAATTGCCTTTCCTTCGAATTTGCTGGTATAAACACATTTGCCACTGCTGTTATAGATGCTGACAGATACGGCGCCGGTTAAGTTTTCGGAAGTTATAATTATTTCCTCCGAAACAGGGTTAGGGTACAGGGTAAAATAAAAGGTTGGTTTGTTGGGGGAAATTACTGGAACCATTCCTTTATTGATAGTTTTCATGATTTTTCCATTGGAACCGGCGACATAGCCTGATCCATCGGATGAAAAGGTGATGGCATCATGATAGCCGGTCATATATTCCAATCTTGTCCAGGTATCTCCTCCATCGTTGGTTTGGAAGAAGCCATGTCCGTCGCATCCAAGAAATCCCTTATTTTCATCGATAAAATAAAGGGTTAAGCCGCGGAAATAATTGTCAGAAACAGATTGTTCAATCCAGCTATTGCCTCCATCCACAGTCTTAAATGTCTTGGCAGTATAGCAACCTCCGGCAACATAACCTATCTCTTGATTTACAAAAAACACTTCATTGAAACTACAATAAGGATCCTCGGGACTTAAGCTTGTGAGCGACCATGTAATACCACCATCAACAGTTTTGATCACAGTATAATCAAGTGCCAGGTACCCAACATTATTATTGACAAAATGCATTCCTCTGGGCCATTCAAGTTCACTCTGGTATAACAACTGCCAACTGGCACCGCCATCGTCAGTTCTATAAAACAATCCTTGTCCTTCACCTATAACAAAACCGGTGCGATTGTTAATAAACTGAATCTTGGTCATCCATCCGGGTGCATGTAACACTTTATTCCATGAAATGCCACCATTGGCAGTTGCATATACACTTGAATCGGTAGTTATGAAACCATGATCAGCCGAGGTAAACCACACACCATTAAGCCGCTGGAAAGGTCCCTGAGGAAGCAATTCCCAGTTTTTACCTGCATCAGTAGATTTTACTATTTCTCCAAAAAAGCTAACGGCATACCCTGTATCGGCACAGGGGAAATGAATATCAAGAAAATCATCATAAGTAACCGCGTGATTATAATTAAAATAAGTTGCACCATTATCCTGCGATTTCAGCAATCTACCACTTTCACCCACTGCGTACAGGGTGTTATCATCTGTAAAGGTAAATGCATTGCAAAATTCAATTTCAGTTGGAGTCCAGGTATGTCCACCATTAATAGTCTTATATATCAGTCCATCACCATAGAAAAACTCGTCAGAAAGACCAAATCCAGTGTTCTCATCTTTGAATATAAGATTTTCAACTGGTACATGACAGTTGAAAGATTCCCATGTAAGCCCACCATCATTTGATTTCATGAAAAAGTTGAAGCGACCAGAAACAAAGCAAACATTTTCATTAAGAAAGTAAGAATCAACCAGATCAACCTTTGAAGGTTCAGTATTGGCTGCCCATGTTTCACCGCCATCATTGGTGATATAATACTTGCCAAGGCTGGTTGTTGCAATTCCCCTGGTATGGTTTGCAAAAGCAACTGATGTGATAGACCAGAACGGGTTGTTGCTTATTTTACTAACCCAAGTACTTCCGCCATCAGTTGTTTTCATTAAATTACCATCATCGTATGCAATGAATCCCGTTTGATCATCGATGAATAAAAGATCATTGATTATTCCTGTACTTCCGGTTTCAATTTGCATCCAGTCATCACCACCATTTGCAGTTTTATATACAAATCCACTATCGCAGGCTATAAAACCTGTATTGAGATCACAAAACCACACTTTCTTCATTTGCCTGAATGTATTCAGTGGAATTGAATTCCAGGTTTCACCTGCATTTGTTGTTTTAAGGATAGTACCATTATGTCCGGTCACGAAGCCAACAGTATCATTTACAAAGCATACATCTGAGAGATGCTGACCGGTAGGGCTTGGGTTTACCCAATACCACTGCGGGTAAGCACTCAAGGCGATTGCTAAAAGTAAAGCTGTAAAGAACGTTCTTCTCATGATGTGATTGTTTATGACACTTCAAATATAATACCTTTGCAGTATATAATGAAATTTGCTATGACAACCCTCGAAGTCATTGCCCTTATAGTTTCAGGTGTATTTGTTGGCTTTATCAACACATTGGCAGGAGGAGGTACGATCATTTCTCTGTCGCTGTTTATGTTTATGGGTCTACCGGCAGATGTAGCCAATGGGACTAACAGGATTGCCGTTATCCTGCAGAACCTGACTTCTACAGCTTCATTCAAAACTCAAAAGCTACTCGACTCAAGAAAAGCGATTGTTCTGGCTATTCCCGCTGTAATAGGGTCTATAATAGGTGCACAGTTGTCGGTTGAGATTGATGAAGCCACTTTTGAGAAAGCTATCGGATTGGTGATGCTGATGATGATCTATTTCATGCTTGTGAAGCCTGATAAATGGATTAAAGGTCAATTAAGCCTTCAGGAGAAAAAAGTTAGCTGGCAGCAACTTATTATATTCTTCTTTATAGGAATATATGGTGGATTTGTGCAGGTTGGTGTGGGCTATTTCCTGTTGGCCGGCATAGTTTTAAGCGCCGGATATGATTTGGTAAGAGCAAATGCCATCAAAGGATTTATTGTCTTGTTTTATACAATTTTTGCACTGTTGGTTTTTATTTTTAACGATAAAGTAAACTGGCAGTTTGGGCTAATACATTCAATTGGCAATGTAACAGGAGCCTTCATTGCCTCACGCTACGCCCTCTCCTGGGGAGCAGGGTTTATAAGATGGTTCATCATTGTAATTATATTGATCACCAGTGCCGATTTGTTTGGGGTGATTGATATAAGAAGCATGTTTTAGTAACATGATATGGTATGAGGTTAATGAAAGTTAACTTTCGGTGAATCATTTTGTTTATTAAAACTAAGGCACATTCCTTTCTATCAGGCTGTGTTCTTCTCTTAAGAATAACCATTAGCCGGTAATGATTATGTTTTCAATGAAAGATTTCATAGGGAACTATCTTTTAATTGCTTTAACAGCAATGTTTCTTTCATTACAAACAACCACAATTGCACAAACCGGTACTATAAATCTAAGCCGGTACACTGAAGAGGATGGATTACCAAGTTCCCAGATATATAAAATCATAAACGATCGGTTTGGTTATTTGTGGATTGGCACCATAAACGGTTTAGCTAGATTTGACGGCACTGAATTCAAACGATTCTATAATGATCCAAATGATTCATTATCATTCAAGGGTTTGAATGTGTGGGCTATTTATGAGGATTCAAAGGGAAGGATGTGGGTTGCCAGCGGCCCCTCATATCTGAATCTTTATGACAGGGTAAAAGGTACTTTTACACAGTATGAGTTTAAGGATTTGATTGAACATCAGGATAATGTTGAATTGGGAATATCTTCAATTGGTGAGGATAACACCGGGAGGATATGGCTTGGAGTAACCACCAATCATAATGAACAGATTAGTGATGGGTTGCTGTTCATTGACGAGAACAGTGATAAGGTTCAGAAGTACGATGGTATAAGAACCGGAAATATTTATAACTGCACTGAAGATGTATACGGAAATCTCTGGTTTATAACCTTAGCCGGCCTTATTAAAATTGACGCAAAAGGTGTGGTCACAAAGGTTGATTCGCCTTTAAATGAGCTTATTGCTGAAGGTGAGTATTTTAATGACCTTGTGGGCGATAATCAAGGTCACATTTGGTTTATTACAAATAAGATCCGTTTGTTTGAATACGATCAGAAATTAAAGAAATATAATATCCACTTTCCTCAGGGCCCGGAAGAAATCATACCTACTGCATCCAGCTATCCTAACATTGTTATTGATCAGGAAGGGAATTTATGGATGGGGACCGACAAAGGATTACAGTATTACGACAGGAAAACAAAAAAATTTGAAACTGTTAATTCTATCGCAAACAGCGTTTTGAAAGAAGCATCTATATTGGAACTGAACACTGATCCCTTCGGATCACTATGGATAGGTACTTTCTCAGGAGGTCTTTTCAGATATGATGAGAAAGCACTTTTTAAGACCTATAGTTACACCAAAGAGTTTAAAAACTCAATTACCTCCGGATGGGTTAATAATATCTTCGAAAGCAAATCAGGTGAAATTTTGATCACCACTACGGGGCCGGGAAACTCTACGGGGATGAATTTGCTTAATCCTGAAACGGGTATGACCAAAAATTACCCTTTCGAGTCATTTCTGCCAGGCGTGCATACAATATTTGGTGTGATGCAGGTTTCAGGTTCTAAATTCCTTATCAGCACCAACAGTGGTGTTTATCAGTTTTCAACGGTTGATAGTGCATTTAGAAGAGCATCATTAAGTGCAATTCATGATTCACTGGTTATTTATCAGTTCTTCACGGATAGCAGGGAAAACCTTTGGCTTTGTACTTTTAACGGATTGTTCAGGAAAAGTAAGACTGACAAAACTTTCAAAAGGTATGACCTAACACATATAAATCCTTCGAATGCTTCAAGTAATGAGGTTACTAACTTATACGAAAGCAAGGAACACGGGCTTTGGATACTCACAAACAACGGACTGTTTCTTTATGATTATATAACTGACAGAATTGTACGACATGGAGTAGAGAAAAGTAAGGGTGATGTATTCATAAGTCAGGATATTAATTCACTCTATGTGGATCGTGATGGAATTGTTTGGGTTGGAACCTGGCAGGGAGGCTTAAGCAGGTATAATGTGAAAATGGGTAGTATAAAAACATATACCAGTAACAATGGGTTACCTTCAATGAGTGTACAAGGTATACTGGGCGATGAAGATAATGACGATCTCTGGTTAAGTACTTTTGAAGGGTTAAGCAGATTTAACATGAAGACGGAGCAATTCAGCAACTTCTCACTTGCTGATGGGATACAGAGCCAGTTATTTGCTGATGGGTCATATTTACGGACCTCTGGTGGTCTATTTATATTTGGAGGTTCAAATGGGATTACACTATTCAAACCTGATGACGTACACACCAGTTCAGTTGCTCCGAATGTTTTCCTCACTGACATGAAGCTTTTTAATCAATCAATTATCCCCGACAAGAATGGAATATTAAAGGAACCAGTTTATCAGACAGAAGAGGTTATACTTAAGCATTACCAGAACACCTTGACACTTGAATTCCAGGTGATTCATTATTTCAACCCATCAAAAAACAAGAGCGCGTACAAACTTGAGAATTACGATACCGAATGGCATGAAATTGGCAATCAGCGATTTGCTTATTATTCAAAGCTACCACCGGGCGAATATGTTTTTAGGGTGAAAGCTGCAAATAATAATGGTGTTTGGAATGATCGGGGCGCTTCGTTAAGGATAGTAATTAAACCTCCATGGTGGAGAACCATACCTGCATATCTCTCGTACTTCATCCTGGCTATCATACTGGTACTCATTGCCGACAGGTATTTCCGTAACCGATTGATCAAGAAGGAGAAAGAGTTGAACTTTGCTCGTGAGCTTGAACATGCCCGCGCTATTGAAAAAGCATATGCTGAATTAAAAAACACACAGTCGCAATTGATACAATCAGAGAAGATGGCTTCTTTGGGTGAGCTAACTGCCGGAATTGCTCATGAAATTAAGAACCCTCTAAACTTTGTGAATAACTTCTCAGAGGTAAATGCTGAATTGATTGAAGAGCTGGAGAGTGAGATAAGGTCAGGAAACAACGAAAGTGCTATTATCCTGGCAAAGAATATCAAGGTAAACGAAGAGAAGATCAACTTCCATGGCAAAAGGGCAGATGCCATTGTTAAAGGAATGTTACAACACAGTCGCACTGGTACAGGATTGAAGGAACCAACTGACATTAATTCGCTGCTTGATGAATATATTAGACTAAGTTACCATGGGCTGCGTGCTAAGGATAAAACTTTCAATACAAGCATTGTTACAGACTTTGATCGATCTATTGGAAACATCTATGCAATACCTGAAGAAATAGGCCGGGTAATACTTAACCTTCTTACCAATGCCTTTTATGCGGTGATGGAAAAAAAGAAAATCACAGGAGATGGATATGAACCAACCGTTACATTGGTTACAAAGAATCTTGGGGCCATAGTTGAGATAAAAGTAAGTGATAATGGGAATGGAATTCCACCTCACATGATGGATAAGATATTCCAGCCATTCTTCACTACCAAACCTGCAGGACAGGGTACCGGACTTGGATTGAGTATGAGCTATGAAATAATAACAAAAAGACACAAAGGTGAACTTATAGCTGAATCTATTGAAGGGGTGGGTACAGATTTTAAGGTCAGACTTCCCATAAACAATAAACCATGAAAAGAACAGTAATTGTCGCTATATGGTTGCTTTTAGCTCTGTCACCGGTGTATGCTGCTGCGCCAAAAGTGGATAGCCTTAAAAGATTACTCATTACAGAGAAGGATGAAGCAAAAAGAGTTGCCCTTCTATTTTCAATATTTGACTATTACAGGTATACCCATCCTGACAGTTCGTTAACGTATATACAGCAAGCGCTTGAGATAGCAGAAAAAGAAGAAGATTGGCATAACACTGCTTTGGCCAGGTTGTTTCTGTGTGAAACATTCTCAATGCTCGGCAATGACCCCCTTGCGTTAAATTATGGATTCAAGGCACTTGAATTATTTGAGGAACTAAAGGATACAATGGGCATTTGTAACACCAGCACCAGTATTGGAAATTTCTACAGCGGACAAGGGGATTTTGAGAAAAGCTTATATTATTACTATAAGGCGTTGGGTTTGCTGGATAACTATAGTGACCAGTCGCAAGTGCATTATTTCTGGGGAGGTATCAGTGGTATCTACCTTCAGAAAAACGAGTTGGACTCTGCATTATATTATGCAACAAAAGCTTATAAAAGGGATCCTGAGTGGACTTATGGGTTACGACTGATGGCGTCAATTTATGCCAAAACAGGTAATACATCAAAAGCATATGAGTTTTACAGGAAAGCTACAATATCAGCCAAGAAGAACAACCTGAACAGTGACCTCATTGAGATTTATACAGGGATTGCCCAACTTAACAGGAATGAAAACAATAATGACTCAGCACTCTTTTATGCTTCAAAAACACTTTCTGAGATAAAAGAACATTCCTATCCTGCCGGCATACTTGAACTTACTCTGATGCTTGGTGATATCTATGAAAAGAATGGTGAAAAGGACAGCGCCCTTAAATACATGAAGATGTCATTAAAGATAAAGGATGAAATGTACAACACAGAAAAAATAAGGGCTTTCCAGAATATTTCTTTTAATGAAGAGCTGAAGATGAAAGAACTAGAAGCAGACAGGGTTAGGAGTCGCAATATGCTCATGCTTTACTTACTGCTGGGAGGGATGGTTGTAGCAATAGTTATTGCTATATTACTCCTTAGGATAAACCGGAAAATTGAAAAATCAAACCGGGAACTGGAGATTACGCAATCACAACTTATACAATCGGAAAAAATGGCTTCCCTTGGTGAACTTACTGCAGGTATAGCACATGAAATACAAAATCCACTGAACTTTGTTACCAACTTCTCGGAAGTAAGTAATGAACTACTTGACGAGATGAAGACTGCCCTTGACAATGATGATAAGCAGCTAGCCATTTCTATCACTTCAGAGGTTAAACTAAACCTTGAAAGAATAAAACACCATGGGAAAAGAGCGGGTGCAATAGTAAAAGGTATGCTCTACCATAGCCGCAGCAGCAGCGGTAAGAAAGAACCTACCAATATAAACGCGCTTGCAGATGAATACCTGCGGCTGACCTATCATGGGCTCAAAGCAAAAGATAAATCATTCAACGCAAGCATGAAGTCTGACTTCGATCACTCGATAGGCGAAATCAATGTAATGCCTCAAGAAATAGGACGCGTGTTACTAAACTTACTTAGCAATGCATTCTATGCGGTAAGCGAGAAAAAGAAACTTAACATTAACGGCTATCTACCTACAATTTCAGTTAGTACAAAGAATTTGGGAAAAAATATTGAGATAAGAATTATTGACAATGGTATCGGCATTCCAAAGGCAGTAATGGACAAAATATTCCAACCATTTTTCACTACCAAGCCCACAGGGGAAGGTACAGGATTAGGTTTGTCATTGGCGTATGATATTATTACCAAAGGCCATGGAGGTAAATTAACGGTGGAAACAAGAGAAGGCGAAGGTACCAGGTTTATAATAATACTGCCTAGGTGATTGCACCAGATTGATTGCTGTTAAGGTGATCGTGACCTTTGATATTATGCTCTGATACTATGTATTAAGACTGAAGAATGGATGCGAAGTAACAAAAGTTAATAATAATGGTTTAGTCAAAATAGGTTTGATAATAATTACCAGAGAATGACAAAAATACTTGTAGTAGATGACGAGCCGGATCTGGAGTTACTGATCAAGCAAAAGTTTCGTCAGAAAATACGTGACCAACAATACGTATTTGTGTTTGCAGTAAATGGTGTCCACGCCCTGGAACAGCTTGAAAAACATTCTGATATTTCAATCATACTCAGTGACATTAATATGCCTGAGATGGATGGTCTTACACTCTTGTCAAAACTAAATGAGAAGAACCTGCTTCTTAAATCAGTAGTGGTTTCTGCCTATGGCGATATGGAAAACATTCGTATTGCAATGAACCGGGGTGCGTTTGACTTCATTACAAAACCGGTAAACTTTGAAGATCTTGAACTTACAATACGAAAGGCTATAACACAGGTCAACCAAATGAAAGAAACACTCAGAGCAATCAAGGAGAATGATATACTGAAAATGTATGTTGATGAGAGTGTATTGAATTTTATGAGCGGAAATGAATTTGAATCCTCATTGTTGGTTAATGAAACAGTGGAAGCATCGGTTGCATTTATTGACATTTGCGGGTTTACTGCAATCAGTGAAAATGAGCCGCCAAACAAAGTAGTTGAATTACTTAACAGCTACTTCGATCTTATGGTAAAAGAGATCATAACACAACAGGGAATAGTGGATAAGTTCATAGGCGATTCCATAATGGCAGTTTTCAAAGGGCCATTTCATCTTGATAGGGCTATTGATGCTTGTTTGGCAATTAAAACAAAGATTGAAAAATTACCCAACGAAAACAGCTTTCATCCCCAGGTATCAGTTGGTATCAATAGTGGCGAAATGATTTCAGGCAACATTGGTTCATCAACACTCCGCAGGCTTGATTACACGGTAATCGGTGATACTGTAAACACAGCTGAACGTATCCAGAGCGCCGCAATTAATGGCCAGATCGTTATAACAGAGGAGTGTTACCAGAAAGTCAAACAGTCCTTCAACTGTCGCCTTATTGGCCAGATAACTATGAAAAACAAGGCAAAGGAACTAACTATTTATGAAGTGTTGGATTAAACAAGCCGAAGGAATTGCTATTTATGAATTATTAGATCACTGCAGGCCTGTTTTATTTGAAAACCGATCTTTACAAAAACCCTAAATCAAGTTGGGCTTCTTCTGACATCATGTCCTGATCCCAGGGAGGGTCAAAGGTGATTTCTACTTCTGCTCCTTTTAGGCCTTGAATTGCTGCTACTTTCATTTGAACTTCCTCGGGTAATGATTCAGCAACCGGGCAATTGGGGGCAGTAAGCGTCATAAGGATATGAGCCACGGAATTGTCATCAACGCTAATATCGTATATAAGCCCCAGGTCATATATGTTAACAGGTACTTCAGGGTCGTATATACCCTTTAACCTTTCAATAATGCGGTTGCTATATTCCTGAGTTTTATGGTGATTAGTATTCATAATGTTATCCAGCATGGTGATTTAAATTTAGTATTACTACAGTCTTAGAAACTAAAGAAACATGAGTAAATCTTAAATTAAGAACTGTTTTTTAAGCTGTTTGTTTATCAACAGAATGTCAGTTTTGATCTTAATACTGTCTGATTAACAACAGATTGTCTGTTAGATCATTATGCTATTTAATTATCAATAGCTTGCTTGGTTTTATAAGCCAGGGCATACATTTTGATCTGCTTGATCATCGAAAGGAGTCCATTTGATCTAGTGGGCGACAGGTGTTCAGTGAGGCCTATTTCTTTGATAAATTCAGTTGATGCATCAAGTATTTCCTGAGGTGAATGCCCGGAATAGACTCTTATAAGCAGATTGGCAATACCTTTGGTTATAACGGCATCACTATCGGCGGTAAAGTGTACTAACTTTCCGTCGAATTCGGCATGCAGCCATACCCTCGACTGGCAGCCTGATATAAGGTTACTTTCAACCTTGTATCTCTCGTCAATCATTGGTAGCGACTTGCCAAGTTCAATCAAATAATTATACTTATCCATCCAATCGTCAAAACTATCAAATTCATTGATTATTGTATCGGATGTTTCTTCTATCTTCATTATCAGGTAATTAGTGATTGGTAATTATTGAATGGTTAATTAGTGATAAGTAATATCTGATTAGTGATTAATAATAGTTGGTTAGTGATTATAATGTTAATCAATTCTAAAAAGTGACTATCGTAATCACTTATCATTCTTATCACAAAAATAACTCTTCTACTTTAGAAATCCCATTAATTAGACTGTCAATTTCTGTTTTTGTATTATAAAAAGCAAGTGATGCTCTTATAGTTCCCTGAATGCCAAATCGTTGCATCAATGGCTGGGTACAATGATTACCGGTACGTACTGCAATTCCCATTTGGTCAAGTATGGTGCCGGCATCGTATGGATGAATTTTATCGATGAGGAATGAAATGATGGCAGCTTTACCGGGAGCAGTACCTACAATTCGAATATTGGGTTTTTCCTGCAGCTTTTGGGTAGCATAGTCAAGAAGTTCTTTTTCATAAGCTTCAATAGTATCAATTCCTAAACCATCAAGGTAATTAAGTGCTGCTGCAAATGCAATGGTACCCCCTGCATTTGGAGTGCCTGCCTCAAATTTGAAAGGCAATTCGTTGTATACGGTCTTCTCGAACGAAACAGTGCTTATCATTTCACCACCACCCTGGTATGGAGGCATTTCATTAAGAAGTTTTTCTTTGCCATACAGGCCTCCAATACCCATTGGGCCATATACTTTATGGGCTGAAAATGCGTAGAAATCACAATCAAGATCAATTACATCCACCTTGAGGTGCGAGAGAGCCTGCGCTCCGTCAACAAGTACAAGTGTATTGTTTGAATGAGCTGCTTTGATAATCTCTTTTAATGGTATAACGGTTCCAAGTGAATTTGAAACGTGGGTAATAGCTATCAGCTTTGTTTTTGAATTGAGTAGGTTATGGAATGCATCGATGTTCAGGCTTCCATCATCATTGATTGGTATTACCCTGAGTTTGGCTTTTTTATCTTCACAAAGCATTTGCCAGGGAACAATGTTTGAGTGGTGCTCAAGCTCAGTTATTAGTATTTCATCGCCCTCTTTAATATTTTGTCGTCCCCATGTTGAGGCAACGAGGTTTATTGATTCAGTGCTGCCACGGGTGAGAATTATTTCATGTGTATATCCTGCATTGATATAACGCCTGATGGTATCACGTGATTCTTCGAATGCGGCTGTAGCCACCTGGCTTAAATGATGTACGCCCCTGTGCACGTTGGCATTGTAGTTCTGGTAATAGTTGGTAAGGGCATCAACAACCACCTGCGGCTTCTGAGTAGTAGCTGCATTGTCGAAGTATACCAGTGGTCGGTTATTTACTTTTTGCGATAAAACCGGGAAATCCTTTCGGATGATCATCGGATCAAATAACTGCAACTGCTTTTCCATTCAACCTGTGCTTTTCTGTTGTTTATATACGGCTCATGTCAATCTTAAAGGCCATTCGTTGTTCCTGGGCATTACAATGTAACACACATTGGTCGCAAATGGATAATTCACCACGCAATCTTTTTTTCACCAAATCATCAATACGGTTTCGTAACTGCTCAATTGATATCTTGTTGACTATCTCAGCTGCGAAAGCATACATAAGCAGCATACGTGCATTTTCGTATGAAATTCCACGTGAACGCAAGTAAAACATAGCCTGATCATCAAGTTGGCCAATGGTTGCACCGTGACTGCATTTCACGTCATCAGCGTAGATCTCAAGGAATGGTTTGGTATCAATGACTGCTTTGTCAGATATAAGTATATTCTTGTTGTTCTGGTATGCATTGGTTCTTTGGGCATCTTTGCGAACCAGAATATGTCCGTTGAAAACACCACTGGCATGATCATCAAGTATTCCTTTGAACTGCTCATTGCTGGTGCAGTCAGGAACAGCATGGTCAACAAATACCTGGTTATCGATATGCTGATTCCGGTCCATAAGATATAACCCCAATATATCAGCATGTGATCCGCTGCCTGCAAGTGTTGCATATGATTCATTCCGGATAAATCCGCCATTAAGGCTTATACCGTTGCTCGAAAGGTTTGCACCTCTTTCCAAGTGAAACCAACTGCTGTTTATGAGGGTTGAACGGTCGTTTTTATTCTGAAGTTTGTAATGATCCAAACGAGCATTATCAGCTAAATAGAATTCTGATACTGTATTTATGAAGCTTCTATGGTCATCAATTGAGTCGTCACATTGCACAAGAGTGAGCTTACTATTCTTGCCGAGTATTACAAGGTTGCGAAGCTGTATCATTGAATCTTCATTCATATTGATTACGCTCACCATTTGTAAAGTTTTCTCTGCAATTACATTGTCGGGGACGTATATGAACACCCCATCCATTGCCATTGCTGTATTTAGCGCGCTCAGTCCGTGGATTTTATGATCAGCGTATTTCGCATAATGCAGTTCAATTAATTCGGGGAAGGCTTCAAAAGCAGCCCTAAGACTACCCACTACCATTCCATTGGCCAAAGTGGTAAGCATTTGACCACCGTTCATATACCATCCGTTAAGAACAGTAACTGAATGGGTATCAAAGCCGGGAACTTCACACTTGAATAATTCATCCACATTCACATTCTGAGGCTGTGGTGTGGCAGAAAATGAATATGACCGTTCAAGCACCTTGCTCAGATCAGTATTCCTCCACTTTTCCTGATTAATATCAGGAAAACCAAGCTCATTGAATATATCTATGGCTTGCTCACGAATAGCTGCAATACGCGGGCTGTCAACCTTGCCTATGAATTGCATGTTATCGTGAAAGTGCTGTATTAAAGCTTCTTTTATGTTTATAACTGAAATTTCTTCCATAATAAGATATAACGGTTTTTATACCAAACCTGCTTTGATCCACTCGTAACCTTTTTCTTCCAATTCAATTGCAAGGTCTTTTCCTCCGGTACGAACAATCATTCCATCATACAAAACATGCACGATGTCGGGCACGATATAGTCAAGTAGTCTCTGATAATGTGTAATTACCAGAAATGCATTATCAGGGCGCCTGAGCATGTTTACTCCGTTGGCCACAATTTTCAGGGCATCAATGTCAAGGCCTGAATCAGTTTCATCAAGGATAGCAAGCTTAGGTTCAAGCATTGCCATCTGGAAGATTTCATTCTTCTTCTTTTCACCACCTGAAAAACCTTCATTTACTGAGCGATTAGCCAGCTTAGCCTGAATGTCGAGAAGCTTTTTCTTTTCTTCCATCTTGGCGAGGAATTCGCCTGCAGGCATTGGATCAAGTCCTTTGTACTTGCGTTGCTCGTTAACTGCGGTACGCATGAAATTGGTAATGCTTACTCCGGGTATTTCAACAGGGTATTGGAAACCAAGGAATATTCCTTCTGATGCTCTTTCTTCAACTGACAAGTCTGATAAGTCCTTGCCATTGAAATAAATTTCCCCATCGGTAATATCATATACATCACGCCCGGCTATAACCGATGCAAGAGTGCTTTTACCAGTGCCATTAGGTCCCATGATAGCATGAACTTCACCGGGTTTAACTTCAAGGTTAACACCCTTTAGTATCTCCTTGCCATTAATGGCCACCCTTAAGTTTTTAATTACAAGCATTTATATTGTTATTTTAATAATTTCACAAAGCATTCAGCATTCAGCAATTAGCATTCAGCAATCAACAAACCCCACTTTTTCCTTTAGCCTTCAGCCCTCAGCCTTTAGCCTTTTAGTTTTACCCAACACTGCCTTCCAAACTAACAGCAAGCAGCTTTTGTGCTTCAACGGCAAATTCCATGGGTAGTTGCTTCAGTACCTCACGGGCATAGCCGTTCACAATTAGTCCTATTGCGTTTTCAGTGCTGATTCCGCGCTGGTTGCAGTAATATAATTGATCATCTGATATTTTTGAAGTAGTGGCTTCATGCTCCACTATTGACGATTTATTCTCAGTTTTAATATAGGGCCAGGTATGTGCGCCGCACTTATCACCAAGCAGGAGTGAATCGCACTGGGAAAAATTACGTGAATTCTCTGCGCGTTTAGTCATCTTAACCAGTCCACGATAACTATTGTTACTGAATCCGGCTGATATTCCCTTTGAAATAATAGTGCTTTTAGTGTTTTTACCAAGATGAATCATCTTTGAACCTGTATCAGCTTGCTGGTAGTTGTTGGTAACTGCTACCGAATAGAATTCTCCTACCGAGTTATCACCCATTAGTACCACACTTGGGTATTTCCAGGTAATTGCTGAACCCGTTTCCACCTGTGTCCATGATATCTTTGAGTTGTTTCCTTTGCAGATACCACGTTTGGTAACGAAGTTATAAATACCTCCTTCACCTTTCTTGTTGCCCGGATACCAGTTTTGTACTGTTGAATATTTTACCTGCGCATCCTTAAGAGCAATAATTTCGACTATGGCAGCATGAAGTTGATTTTCATCGCGCATTGGTGCAGTACAACCTTCCATGTAGCTAACATAGCTTCCTTCGTCGCCAATGATAAGGGTTCTTTCAAATTGCCCGGTGTTTGCGGCATTAATTCTGAAATAAGTAGAAAGTTCAACCGGACAACGCACACCTTTGGGGATATAACAGAAAGACCCGTCAGTAAATACTGCCGAGTTAAGCGCTGCAAAGTAATTATCATTAGATGGAACAACACTTCCCATATATTGTCTTACCAGATCAGGATACTTTTGTACTGCCTCACTGAACGAGCAAAAAAGAATACCCTTTTTCTCAAGGGTTTCTGAAAAGGTGGTTTTAACTGATACTGAATCAATAACTGCATCAACAGCAACGCCGCTAAGGCGCTTCTGTTCTTCAAGTGAAATGCCAAGTTTGCTGAATGTATCAAGCAATTCAGGGTCAACTTCATCAAGACTGCTTAATTCTTTCTTCCTCTTTGGAGCAGCATAGTAGATAATGTCCTGGTAATTGATTGGAGGATGATGAAGATGTGCCCATGTAGGTTCAGTCATACCAAGCCATTTGCGATAAGCATCAAGCCTGAACTCAAGTAACCATTGGGGCTCATTCTTTTTGAGCGATATAAAGCGGATAATATCTTCATTTAACCCTTTTGGGGCTGTATCCATTTCAATATCGGTAAAGAAACCATACTTATACTCACTCTGGGTTACCTCGTCAATTATATTTTTAGGATCTTTTTCCATCTATATTATTCTAAAGCCTAATTTAGATTAAATTAAAATAGGATTGCAAAGATAGTGGATTTTGTCCAATTACCATGAGAAATGAGACAAAAAATCGAGATGTTCAGAAAGAGAATTTGCCTTCTATTTTGATTTGATAAGTGATAGCAACATTTCACTCAAACCTTTAATAGTGATCTTGTTAAAGAGATTGTATGGTGGAATATCTACTTCATATTTTTGAAGTATATCTTCCTGTAGTTGCATTGCTTTCAGGGAGTTTAAACCATATTCAGCTATATTGCGATTGACATCAATTTTTTCAAACTCAACGTTAAGTTTAAGATGAACCCATAGCATAAGCCATGCAAGTGAAGATGCCGGGTTAATATCGTGTGATTCAACTTTTTCAGAAGCTGTTACTTCAGGAACTGACTCTCCCGCCACATCCAGTGATTTATCAATAAAACCTCTCATACAAGCTTTTCTCTGAATTTTACCGCTTGAAGTTTTGGGTATACTAGCAGTTCGCAGCAGTTGTATAGCATACACCGGTTGCTCAAATTCTTCATAAATGCTCTGTCGTATTGCTGAACAAACTGACTCAACATCCAGGTTTCTCAAATAGGTACGTTCAACTTCAGCAACTATTACAAGTTTCTCCTGATTGTTGATGTCCACTGAAAAAGCTGCACTAGCCGAAGGGCGTATAGCGGGATGACTTTTTTCAGTAATGTATTCTATATCCTGCGGATAAAAGTTCCTGCCTTGCAATATTATCATATCCTTAAGCCTTCCGGTTATATATAATTCGTTATCATGGAAGAACCCAAGGTCACCTGTTCTTAGGTATTTTGACTTTTCGCCATTCAAGCTTACAAAGTATGTTTGCCATGTAACTTCAGGATTATTCCAATAACCTGCTGTGACAATGGAACCTGATACCCAAATTTCACCAACTTCATCCTTCTTGCATTCTTCTATTTTATCGGGGTTTACAATTTTGACTTTTGTATCGAGCCAGGGGTGCCCTACACCAACAAGATGCTTAACATCAGGATCATCTGAAGGCACAACTGATATTTTATTATTCTCAAGAGCGCTTGAAGAAACATCAAGGTAAACTGGCTCACGCTCAGCTTCAGGACCTGAAATAATAAGGGTTGTTTCCGCCATACCGTAGCAAGGTGAAATGGAAGCTGGGGTTATTCCGTAAGGCGAATAGGTATTAATAAATCGTTCAAGAGTATTCCTCCTAACTGGTTCAGCCCCGCTATATAATGTTTCTATTGATGAGAGGTCCAAGCCATTACGTTCTTCAGGAGTAATACCATCAACGCAAAGATCAAAAGCAAAATTTGGGGCACCGGCATGAGTTCCATGATACCTGGTGATTGCGCTTAACCACCTTACTGGCTTCTGGATAAAAGAAACAGGTGCCATTAATACACCCAAACAATTATTATAAACTGTACCCAACAAGCCTTCAATTAACCCCATGTCGTGAAAAATGGGGAGCCATGAGACTGATATACTTTGAGAGGTAAGGTTAAAAACCTGCCTGAGAAATTCAAGGTTACGAATAATGTTACAATGAGTAACCATCACACCTTTTGGTGTGCCTGTGGAGCCTGAAGTGTATTGAAGTAAGGCAATATCTTCAGGCAAAGGCGTATATGTTGTGAAATCAGCTAAATCAACTGATAGGTTGTCAGTCAAAATCCAGTTTTGGTCTTTTAATTCGATAAGATCAGAAAATGAGCGCTCAAATGACGCATAAATATCGGTAGTGGACAATATGATGGTGGCGCCTGAATCCTTGACCATTGTTCTTATTCTTTCAAGTGACCTGTTTTTCCTTGGCGGATAAGCAGGGACAGCTATAGCACCTGACATAAAACAGGCGTATACAGCTTTGATAAATTCCATTCCCGGAGAAAAAAGCATCAATACTCTTTCTCCTTTTGCCCCCAACTGTTGGAGTTGCACTGCAATTCTTATCGCATCATCATAAAGTTGTTTGCAGGTTATTACTTCTTCGTTTTGTTCCCCATCAGTGAGGAAAATGTAGGATACCTTATCAGGCGTTTTCTCAGCGTGTGATCTGAGTATTTCTGGCAGCAGGGAGTTATTCGAATTAACTGGCGCAACCAAATCACTACCATAGTTAGTTGATATCATGAATGTGTAGTTGATGGTTAGTGCGGTAAAGTTAGAAAAAACCGGTACTTTTTAAAGATTTTTTTTATTTTTCTTTAAAAGTGATGAATTACAGCATGTTAGATACCAATTGTGCTGACTGTAACATTTTTGTTAAAAGGAACTGATCTAACGATTTTGTATAAATTTTCGGATAAAAGCGAAGTCTTCAGAAGAGTACTTTATCAAACCTGTGAATGGAGTACCGGTAATTTTACAATACTCTTTCAAATAGATTATCGACCCTACCAGATAACTGATATTAGTTGAAATCGCAGCTCCTAAACCATGATACTTTGGTATAAAATAAAAGTTAAGCACAATATTAATGAGAAGAGCTGGAGCAAATGCCTTAATGGCCACCTGTGGTTTTCCTAAACCTGATAACCGGCCACTCAATATTCTGAAAATAATAACAATGATGATACCCGGCAATATCGTTTGAACAATAGCAACACTTCCAATAAATTCGCTGCCAAAAACAAGTGGAATGATATATGGTGCCAGTATGAAAATAAAAGTTGAGAGTATTATTCCTGATAGTAATGATAGGCGGAGCAAACGTGCTGTACTTTCGTTCATTTTTTGCTGATCAGTTGCATTAGCGCTTCGTGTCATAACTACTATACTTATGGCCAGAGGTATTTGCCATAGCAGTTCAGCTACAGCGGTTCCCAGAGAATAAAGGCCAACCTCACGAACACTCGACAACCATTGCAAGAGCACAATGTCAATCCTGTAATTAAGTTGAATTATTAAAAAGGATGCAGCATAAATCACTCCCAATCTAAGCAGGCGTATAATGATGGGATTTAGAAAGGATATTTTAATGGAATATTCTTTCTGCAACAAACTGATAGCATAAAAAGAAACTATTAGATTGCTCAGCATAAGCCCAAGCAGAGCTCCATGAATTCTTAATTTTAGCAACCAAACAAAAACTACAGCAAACACCAGCATAAGTAACGCTGTAAACCAGTTCATTACATTGGCTTTCCTTATCTCTTCTTTTCCCAGAAATACTCCACCGGCATAAATTGCTGTCAGCCTCAATGGAATAGTCATTAGTGCCAGGATAATAAGTAACGGAGTGTAACCGGTTTTAAACATAAGCAGGTAGGCGATGGCACTGAATATAATGCCGCCTGTGCTGGTGATCAGTAGTGTTGACACGACTGCAGATACTACCTGATTGTTATCATACTTCCCCGAGCCAATCATAAATACAGTGGTTGGCCTGATACCCATCTGAAAGAAACTAACCACCAAAAGAGGAATAACCAGTATGGCTGTATAAAGTCCATAAGCCTCAGGACCAAGCACCCGCGTTAGCAATACTACAATAAGCAGGTTCGCTACCAGTGAAAACACATTGCTTGTAAAAACACTAATTATATCACCTGAAAATGACTTTGGTCGTATTAATGGTGATTTTGTTTTCACTGATGAAATTATGAGTTCAAGCTATATTTAGTTAGCGAGTGTAAATTTAGGAATTTAATCAACTTTCACTGACTCCTTATATAGAGCAAATGCCTTCTCACTTAATTCTCCAAGTGTAATCTTATCGAAGAAAATATACGGTGGTATGTTAACTTCAAACTTTTGCAGGAAGTCCTGTTGTAGTTGTATCGCCTTCAATGAATTCAAACCATACGCTGAAATCATACGTCCTTTATCGATCTTTTCAAGATCAACGTTGAGCTTGAGATGTATCCATACCATCAACCAGGCTTGAATTGCAACTAAATCAACCAGTGCGGTATTATTACCACCTGTTTGGTTTTCGGCTAAAGATTCACCTACTACTTCAAGCGATTTGTTAAGGAACCCTTCCTTACAAGCCTTGCGCTGAATTTTACCACTTGAGGTTTTAGGGATACTTGCAGTGCGAAGCAATTGAATAGCATACACTTGTTGTTCGAAATCTTCAGAAATGCTCATGCGGATGGCATCACAAACAGCTTCTGTATCAATATTACGGATATAGGAGCGTTCAACCTCAGCCACAATAACAAGTTTTTCGTTTGAATCAACTTCTATTGAAAAGGCAGCACTGGCCGAATGTCGGATAGCAGGATGGCTAAGCTCTGTGATATACTCAATATCCTGAGGATAGTAATTTCTGCCATGGAGGATAATCATGTCTTTCAGGCGACCTGTTATATAAAGCTCTCCATCATGGATGAATCCAAGGTCGCCGGTTCTGAGGTATTGCAAACTGGTTTTATTACCATCTGATGATTGTCCAACGGCAGGTATTTTAACGCCAAAGGTTTGCTTGGTTATCTCTTCATTATTCCAATAGCCAGCAGTAACAATTGAGCCAGATACCCAAATTTCACCTACTTCATTTTTGCCGCATACTTCTAATGTATCAGGATTTACAATTTCAACCTTCGTATCAACCCAAGGGTATCCAACACCAACAAGATAACGCGAGTCAGGATTGTCCGGATCATTTGTTACAATACGGTTTCCTTCAAGGGCACTGCCCGACACACATAGATATTCAGGTCCTCTGCCCGCTTCCGGACCAGAAATGATCAGCGTTGTTTCAGCCATACCATAACATGGATACAATGATTCTTTTTTAATGCCGAAGTCTCTAAATACCTGTATAAAGCGCTCAAAGGTTTCTTTCCTAATGGGTTCAGCACCACAGTAAAGAGTCTCCATTGTTGACAGATCGAGTATTTTTCTTTCTTCTTCAGTGATGCTGTCAACACACAGATCGAAAGCAAAATTAGGAGCACCGCCGTGGGTGCCTTTGTATTTGGTTATTGCTTTAAGCCATCTTAAGGGTTTTTGGATGAATGCTACAGGTTGCATTATAACTCCCAAATAGCCATTGTAAACAGGGCCTATTACCCCGTCAATAAGTCCCATATCATGGAAGCTTGGTAGCCATGTTACTGATACACTTTGAGGTTTAAGATTGAAGCTTTGACGTATGAACTCAAGATTTCTAACAATGTTATTGTGCGTAACCATAACCCCCTTCGGTAAACCTGTTGAGCCTGAAGTATACTGTAACAGCGCTATATCAGAAGGAACAGGGATTATTATGTTATCACTTGAGAGATTTTCTTCTTTATTTGGAATATTGTCAGTAAGAACCCAATTGAGGTTTTTTAAATCTTCAAGATCAGAGAATGACCTCTCACAGGATGCAAAAATATCTTCCATTGAGAGAACAATCTTAGCTCCTGAATCAATTACCAATGTCTTTATCCTTTCAAGCGACCTGTTTTTCCTTGGGGGATATGCAGGTACTGCAATAATGCCGGCATAAAAACAACCAAACAAAGCCTTTATGAAATCAATTCCACCGGGATAGAGCATAAGTGCACGTTCCCCTTTCATATTGAGCGCCATTAATGCAGAGGCTATTTCTCTTGCAGCTCTATCGAGTTCATAATACGTTATGCGCTCTTCATCATCCTCACCATCCTTCAGGAATATAAACGCAGTGCTATCAGGTGTATTTTGGGCACGCGTTTGAAGAATTTCAGGCAAAGTATATTTAAAAGTATCATCTGGTGTGATACTATCGTTCAAAAAGTTAGTCAAGCTCATATAAGGGGGCAAATCTATTAAAACGTGCAAAAATAGGAAAAGAAATGATGCACTGAAATTATTGGTAATTAATTGTGTTACAGAATGTTTCATAGGTAGTTACAGTTCATTGACTCATATAATGAAAAGCACACCTGAAAATTAAGTGGTTAGCATGTATTATGGTGATTCACTTGGGTTTCATTTTACTTAGCCTGCTTTCAGCCTCGTTTTACACTGTTTCTAGCTTCGTTCTAGCCTCGGTTCCAATATGAGGTTAGAATGAAGCTAAAATGAACCTAAAAAGAGGCTAAGTAAAATGAATCTCAAATAAAGCTCTATTACAGTGCAATTAAAACCCGATTTCGTATGGCACACATAATTTGTGCTGTACGATTCAAATAGGCTTTACTTTTCTCTGGTTGAATTTCCAGTATAACTTCAGGAAGATGCCCAGTGTTTTATTAAGGGAGTTGCGCATGCCATAAGGCAGATGATCACCAAGCATGATAAGCCTGTACATGATGGAAGCATACACAAGAGATGGCATTATCCATAAATAAAGGCCGGGACTGAATTTTGGAAACATTCTATTGTAGCCGGCTTTTTCTGCTGTTTTACCCATTACAAGATCAGCCACTTTGATTTGCCGGGGTGTCATTTCGGTTTTCCATTTATCCATACGTTCTGTGGAGATGGGATTAAACAGGCTCTTATGTATATGGCTTATATCTTCAGCACCCTTATAGGCCTTTTCAACATCCTTCTTCTTTTCATAAAATGATAATACTGAAGGATCAAACTCTATCCCAAGAAAGTCGCATAGCAGTCGGCAATGATGTTCCGGATCGGCAACAAGATCTTCGTACCTAATGGAGTATATCAGTTCCGGTTGTTTCTCCTTAAGTTTCCACATTTTCCTCAGGGCATATTTCCACCGGTAGATTACAATGGGAACAATTGGCACCTCAAAGTTGACGTTGATCAGTGACAAGTAGTTATCGCGGTAATCACGGGTTATATGAATGATCTTTGATTCGGGAAAGAGTTTATGTATCCGGTCGGCATATAGTGAATACATTGGGTTCTTATCGCCAATCATGGTAATATCTTTCTTCTCATACACTGAGTGGTACGATTCGTACACCTGCATTACCATTTGTTTAAAGGTAGCTTCACCTTTTAACTTCAGTAGGTGATCATAAAGTTCCTTCTTATCAATCAGCCACTTATCAAAATACCTGACTTTATAAAGGTCTTCAACAAACTCCTTAATTATTGTCTCATTCCAATGTGTGATCTTCTCATACTTCTTGTACAAGATAATGATAAAAGGACTTTCAGGGGGTAACAGCAGATTAGGATGTGCCTCAAAAAGTAACCTCAAAAGTGTAGTTCCCGACCTGGGGCGGCCAATAATGAAGAAGAATGGTTTATCTTGCATTAAATGAGTTGCAGCTTATGATAGTTTTGATTCGTACTGTACTAACATTCTGAAAACCAGTCGGCAACAAGTAAAAAGGTTTTTTGTGTGCCTTAATAGTGTAAACAGAAGATTATCAGGCAGTAAAATTAGGGAAATATCCTTCATCACGTAGTTAATTAACTGAAAATGCTTTATTTTGCACCCGAAACAGGGGATATTTCATGCTTTTCAATTCTATAGAATACCTTATTTTTTTTCCTGCGGTGGTGGCTCTCTACTTCAGCCTGCCTGATAAGTGGAAGTGGGTGCTATTGCTCATAGCCAGCTATGCATTCTACATGAGCTGGAAAGCTGAATATGTGCTGCTTATAATGTTTACTACCCTGGTTGATTACTTTATTGGTTTGAAACTGGGAAAGGAAAAGGATAAGAAGAAAAAGAAATTCCTGGTTATTCTAAGCATTCTTGTCAATATTGGAATGCTTGCAGGCTTCAAGTATCTCAATTTCTTTTCGCAGAGCGTTAATGATGTACTTGGAGCATTCAATTCAGATGTTTCTTCACCTGTTTGGGATATACTATTGCCGGTGGGGATATCCTTCTTTATATTCCAATCGCTCAGTTATACAATTGATGTATATCGTGGTAACGCCCCTGCTGAAAAGCATCTTGGAAAGTTTGCACTATACGTATCTTTCTTCCCACAATTAGTGGCCGGACCAATTGAACGTTCAACAAGTTTGCTTCCACAAATTAATAAACCTAACAAATTCAGCGAAGAACGATTGGTAAGTGGGTTAAAGTTAATGCTTTGGGGGTTCTTTAAAAAGCTTGTTATAGCGGATAGACTTGGAATGTTTGTTAATTACGTATATGAAAATCCATCACAACATGCAGGTATCACCATAATACTTGCAACAGTACTTTTTGCCTTCCAGCTTTATAGTGATTTTTCAGGGTACACTGATATAGCCAGAGGTTCTGCCAGAATACTTGGGTATGAATTGATGATTAACTTTAACCGGCCGATGACAGCTACTTCACTTAGAGATTTTTGGAACCGCTGGCATATATCACTAACCACCTGGTTCCGCGATTATGTTTTGTACTCGCTACCCTATATCAAAGGAAATCAGGTTAAATACCATCTTTTCTACCGTAATTTGGTCATCACTTTCCTTCTCATGGGTTTATGGCATGGTGCTTCATGGACATTTGTGATATTTGGACTTTTTCATGGAATAATGTTAGTGCTTGAAACAGTTACTGAGAAAGCCCGTACCAACTTATATGACTATACAGGTATAAGTAATTCAAATTCAATAAGGAACACACTCGGGATACTCTTTACATTCTCAATTGTAACTGTATCACTATACTTCTTCAGGGCAAACAGCCTTTCAGATAGTTTGATACTTTTAAGAAACTCATTTGATTTCAGCACAACGAGTGAAGCAGTAGCTTATATATTGAGAAGTAATGAGGTGTTGTTTGGCATGCTCATGGTATTGGGATTACTAATTATAGAGCACATGCACGCTAAACGCAACTTAGTAGAAGCACTTGCCTCAAAACCATTGATGATAAGATGGTCGTTATATTCAGGCTTCGTGTTTTTTGTTCTTTTGTTTGGTGTACTTCACGAGAATAAGTTTATTTACTTTCAGTTTTAACTCAGGATGTCAAGGAAATTCGCCATAAGGTTAATGTTGTTTGTGGGTTTGATCTTGCTGATCAACACAATACTTGATCAGTCGTTCAAGGCATTCTCGGTTCACAATATCCTGAATGAGAAAATGGATGAGCAGTTTGCTGAATATAACGATACTCTTAAGTTCCTGGCTCTGGGTAATTCACATAACTGCATCAATACTCATATCCTTGACAAGAGTTTTAATTACGGGTCACCGAGTGAGAATTACATACAGTCGTACTATAAACTGAAACATATCCTTGAAAATACGGGCAAAAAACCCGAATACCTGTTGTTACAATCTGACCTCTCATCATATGGTGAGAAGATATCCAACCGATATGAGTACAACTCATACTGGATCAAGTACATAGATTATATGGAACTGGCGAAAGTAAAGGATGACAGGGGAATCTTAACAAAGTGGATTGAAGGAAAGTTTTTTTCATACGCCGGCAATTATAAAGATATTCAACTATCTATCGTATACCGTATGAAGATGAAGAACCTTGAAATGTACAATGGTTACAGGCCTCATCGTGACTATAAGAACTTCGCGGATGAAACTAACAAACGTAAAACTGCATGGAATAAAGCCCAGTTGATCTTATCAGGTGATGTGTATTTTGACAATGCCATCAAGCATTATTTCGATAAAATGATGCAGCTATGCCAGGAGCACAAAGTGAAGGTTGTTTTAATCAGATATCCTCTAACTAAGGAGTTTGATGAAGAAGAAAAGAAAATTGTACCGGCTGATAAGTTATACGGAGAGGTTGAAAGTATTGCTTCACGCTATACTGTATATCAGGGCACTTTTGATTATCATAACTTGTATTTCGATAATCCCGAATACTTCTTTGACCCCGACCACCTGAATATTCAAGGCTCTGATCTTCTTACACAGCGTTTGAAGGAGGATATTGAATCGTTAGAAAATAACATTGCCAAGGAAGCTACAATTGCTTTAATTTCCCAAAAACTTTAGCAAGCCATAAAGGACCCTTACTTAATAGCTTCTCCCTTAACCTATATGGGAACCGATCGATAATATATGTCATAAGGTAAAGCAAACTTGCATAGGTAGTTCCTGGAGCAGCCTTCAAAGTTGTTAATAGATTATATTCTTTATACTGCCTTTCATAACCTGCCAAATCAGCATACTTACCTGCAACCTGGTCAGCAATTTTTATCTGAGATGATGAGAGTGATTGCTTCCATAATCCCAGACGACTGGTGTTTATAGGATTAAACAAGCTTTTATGGTGTTTTTGGAGGATATCATCGGGATACACCTCACTCGCCTTTTCCTTCATTTTATAGAATTCAAATACCTCGGGTAAATACTCAATTCCAAGGAATTCGCATATTTTTTTGAAATGAAGGTGAGGATCTGTTGCAAGGTCTTCATACCTGATAAAATAGAATGAACCTGGATACTTTTCTGCCGCCTTTAATGCTTTCTTGTAAAAGTACTTCCACTTGTATGTTACCAGTGAAATAACAGGCAACTCAAAATCAACCTTAGTTACTGAATGGTAATTATCGCGGTAGTCCCTGAGTATGTATATAAACTTTGCATCAGGGTATATTTTCTTCAGCCTGTCAGTATAGATCGTGTAACCGTGATTTTTATCGCCAATAAGCTTTATCTCCTTTTTGGGATAAAAAGAGATGAAATTAAGGTAAACGGTTTCGCATACTTTTACATAAGAAGATTCACCTTCATGAGCATGTAGGTCAGTCTTAAGTTTATCGTGGTTAATATTCCATGAACTAAACTGCCATTGCTCAATAAGATCAGCGTAAAAGTTATCGATTAAAGCTTTAGTCCAATGTTTAACCTTTCCATATCTGGGATAAAGGTTTAGAACAAACTGGCATTCCCAGGGTATTTGTACGTCAGGGTGAGCATCAAAGAGCGATCTCAGGAGGGTTGTACCCGTCCTGGGACGCCCTATGATAAAGAAGATTGGAACCATCAGGTATTAGAGCATTTATTTACCAGGCACTCCACTTGTTCGTGTCCAGGTAAGGGTTTTGCTGATAAAACCAACACCGCCATGCACCTGAATAGCGTTTTTGCTTTTATCGAGGTTTACCTTGCAATTAAATGTGCGTCCGGTTTGAGGTTGGTAGATCTTACCACCTTCATAAGTGTCAGTTTTGGGATTGTATTTCAATCCGCTTATCATTGTGGTACCCAGCAAAGGATTATTTCTTTTTGATTTATCAGGATTATTCACATCTTTCAATGGCTTCCCGTCTCTTCCTTTTGCATTCTTTGACCATACTACTTTGCCTTCATAAACCTCACCATTTTTCTTGAATTCAATAATTGAGCCCTTTTGCGCTGTCAGCCAAAATCCCGTAAGATCAGTGCTGGCAATGCTGGCAGCTGATGTTGGCCTCACTGCTGGTTTAGCCGGAGTAGCCGGAGTAGCAGATGTTGCTTTTTGACTTTGAGTGGTTGGTTTAACCGGCGTAGCTCGCTTCTGTGTTTCAATGGTTTTAGCTTTGTCAGACTGCACTGATTGTGCGTTTAGACTAACAAAAGAAAATACCATAAACGATACTGCCAGCAAAGAAGTGAATAGTTGAGTTCTCTTCATGAGTTCTAATATTTTAAATTCTTAATTGAACAAAATTAGTTAATTTATTAAGTTAGGTTGCAATAGTTATGCCAAAATTGCGTCTAAAAAGTGGAAGAACTGCCAAATAGAATAATTCTTAATTTAGCCGTTACTAAAAACCAGGAAAATAAAGTACCTTTAAAAAGTTCCAGGTTATCTAAACAATTAAAATAGTAAGCATTTAATAAACTATTATAGCCCAACAGGACGTGGGTATGACTAATTCAGCCCAATAGAGATTAAGCATTGTTTTTGAGATGAGAAACTTGCGCAATAATACCGATTGTCTGGTATATTAATGGTTAAATCAAGTATAATTGACTGAGTAATGAAGATTCCTTTTAATAAACCTCATTTTACCGGCCGGGAAGTGTATCACTTGTCGCAAGCTGCCTTAATAGGAAAACTTTCGGGAAATGGAAAGTATACCCAGCAATGTCAGCAATTCTTTGAACAAAGATACTCTGTACAAAAGGTACTGCTTACAACCAGTTGTTCCGATGCACTTGAGATGACAGCTTTACTGTGCGAGATAAAGCCAGGTGATGAAGTAATTATGCCTTCCTATACTTTTGTATCAACTGCCAATGCCTACGCCTTACGCGGTGCTAAAATTGTTTTTGCCGACAGTATGGTCGACAGCCCTAACATTGATGCAGAAAAAATTGAAGAACTTATCACAGAAAATACTAAAGCTATTGTAGTAGTCCATTATGGAGGGATAGCCTGTGACATGGACCGCATTATGGATATAGCATCACGTTATCATTTAAGAGTTGTTGAAGATGCGGCTCAGGGACTTGAAGCAAGTTACAAAGGACGACAGCTTGGTACTATTGGTTCATTCGGTACATTTTCATTTCACGAAACAAAAAACATTACTTCAGGCGAAGGGGGAATGATAACCATCAATGATCCGTATAAAGTAAAAGCAGCAGAAATAATGTGGGAGAAAGGTACAAACAGGGCTGCTTTTGCAAGGGGAGAAGTAGAAAAATACGAATGGGTAGCTCTTGGCAGTTCTTTTTTGCCAAATGAACTAACAGCCGCATTCCTGCAGGCACAACTTGAACATATTGATCAAATACAGGAAAAGCGCCTTCAGATATGGAACACATATTTTGAAAAGTTAAACACCCCTGCATTAACTGACCATATTGCACTTCCGGTAATTCCGGAATATGCTCAACATAATGGTCACTTGTTTTATATTACAGTGAAAACACCTGATGTTAGAAGTGAGCTGTTAAAGTTCCTCTTATCAAAAGAAATACATGCGGTATTCCATTATCTCTCATTGCACAATTCACCTTACTTTAAGCCGCATCATGGCAAAAGGCAATTACCGAATGCAGAGCGTTACTCAGATACATTGCTCAGGCTCCCGTTTTACTATTCCATCACAGATACTGAAATTGAATATATTGTTGATTCTATCAAGCAGTTCTTCACTACCTGATATGATACTCACTCACTAATCAGAATCATTAAATCATACGAGGGTCAAACAGGTTGATAATTTCAGGCTTTAGTTCAAGGGATACTTTTGCTTTTTTCTTTTCAGGATAATCTATCTGTGATAGCACATAACGCATTGCTTCCATTCGCGCAACCTGCTTATTATTACCTTTGATAATTACCCATGGACTGTTTTCCTTATGGGTATGAAGGAACATTTGGTTTTTATATTCAGTAAAAACATCCCACATTTGTTGCGCCTTCAGGTCAACAGTGCTCAGTTTCCATCGCTTGAGCGGATTCTTCATGCGGTCCTCAATTCTCACTTTTTGTTCAGTAATATCAATTGAGAACCAGAACTTGATCAATATAATGCCATCTTCCAGCAGCATATTCTCAAACACAGGAACCTGTTTAATAAATAAGTCATATTGTTCAGGCGTACAAAATCCCATAACTGGTTCAACCACTGCCCTGTTATACCAACTGCGGTCAAAGAAAACCATTTCGCCCGGGTTAGGTAATTCTTTAATGTAGCGCTGGAAATACCATTGTCCTTTCTCTATTTCTGTGGGTTTAGGTAAGGCAACAACTCTAATGAAGCGTGGATTTAGATAGCGGGCAAACCTGTATATGGCACCACCTTTACCTGCAGTGTCGCGCCCTTCAAATATTATAACAACTCTCAAACGCTGATCATAGATCCATTTCTGGAGTTTTAGCAGTTCAATCTGTAGTTTTATAACTTCCCGATTATTGCGTGGCTGGTAGTAGGTTTCGCTCATATTAAAAATTATCGGCTAGTCGCTGCCCTTTTTCATTAAATATTAGTCCAAGTTCATGCCAGTCAGCACTATACATATATACTTTATAACGCTTTTTCTTACCGGGTAATTCAATTAGGAAATAGCTACCTTTATGCCATTCATTGAACTCAGGCGAGTTAATAACCTTTTTAACAGCAGGGGGTAGGTCATTCATTTCTATTTCAGTTTCGGTTTTCAGCCAGTTACCTTCAGGGGAATAAAATGCTTCCTTATACCAATCACCTGATTTAAATGAAACAACAGCCATTCTTTCCAGAAAAGTCCAGATAACATCAGTACTTCCAGGATACTGGCGAGCGAAGGCACTTTTTACCTTGTTTGACGAGCTTCCGGTTGAGCGGTTATTCTGTGAAAACACCGGAAATGAATTGAAAACTATTAATGTTGCTAAGAGCAATGCCCGATGCATAAACCGGTTGATTAAAATGTACGACTATTGTTTTTTTTGTTGACTAAAATGATCAAAAACCACCTGAGCTTTTGATCTCCCAATAACGGAAGCAAGCTCTTCAATATTTGATTCCTTTATTCTTTTCACTGATTTGAGGGCTCTCAATAATGTTTGTGCAGTTGCTGGCCCTATGCCGTTAATGTCACTTAGTGCAGTCTTTATTGTGCCTTTTTCTCTTCTCTTTCTATGATGTGTGATGCCAAAGCGGTGCGCCTCATCCCGCATCTGTTGTATAACTTTAAGAGTTTCTGACTTCTTGTCGAGATGTAAAGGCATAGGATCTTCGGGGAAGTATAGCTCCTCAAGCCGTTTAGCAATACCAATGAGTTGTATAGTGTTCTGCAGACCTAGTTTTTCAATGCTCGCCATTGCTGAACTAAGCTGTCCTTTCCCACCATCAACTATAACGAGTTGAGGCAGAGCTTGTTCTTCTTCTATCAACCTACGGTAGCGTCGGTAAATCACTTCTTCCATTGAGGCAAAGTCATTAGGGCCTTCAACCGTTTTGATATTGAAATGTCGGTAATCCTTCTTTTCAGGACGGGCATTTCTGAATACCACTAGTGCTGCTACAGGATAAGTACCTTGAGTGTTTGAGTTATCAAAGCACTCAATATGCACAGGTAAACTTTTCAGCCTTAGATCCTTCCTAATAGTTTCTAATACCCTGTTAGTTCTCCTCTCAGGGTCTACCAGTTCTTTTTGCTTAAGTTTGTCAAGCTGGTAGTACTTTGCATTACGTTCAGATAACTCAAGCAAATGTTTCTTGTCACCTCTCACAGGAATTGTAAAAGTGACGCCGGGAATTTCAAAATCGGGCTTTACAGGCACAATAATTTCAGTTGCACCGGTGGAGAAACTAGTGTACAATTCTGCTATTGCAATTGATAAAAGCTCTTCTATTGATTCGTCAAGTTTCTTTTTAATTTCAATGGTATGCGACTGAACTATAGCACCACTTACTACCTTTAAAAAATTAACATAAGCTGATTGCTCATCTTCGGCAAGTGAAAAGACATCAACATTATTGATTGATGGATTTACCACAGTAGACTTGCTCTGGTATCGTTCAAGCATATCAATCTTATCCTTTACCAATTGAGCTTTCTCAAAGTTAAATGCAGCAGCATGTTCCTTCATGTTACTAACAAGCTGATTTCTTACCGAACCTATATTGCCCTTTATGATTTCCCGAATATTCTTAATACTTTGGTTGTATTCTTCCTGGGTCTGTTTTCCCACACATGGTGCAGCACAGTTACCAATATGATATTCGAGGCACACCTTGAATTTGCCACTTTTTATATTCTTCTCTGTAAGGTTAAGGCTGCAAGTACGTCGGGGGTATAGTTGCCTGATCAGGTCAAGCAGTGTATGCATCATTTTCCCTGAAGCATAAGGTCCAAAATATTCACTGCCATCCTTAACAACATTGCGGGTAGAGAACACCCGGGGAAAAGGCTCATTTTTAATGACAATCCATGGATAGGTTTTGTCATCTTTTAACATGACGTTATAACGGGGCTTGTATTCCTTGATCATGTTGTTTTCAAGGAGCAGTGCATCAAACTCACTCTTGACGACTACCCACCTGATATCAACTATCTTTGATACCATCAGTCTGATCTTGCCGCTTAATGATGTGTCTTTATTAAAGTATGAACACACCCTCTTTTTCAGGTTTTTGGCCTTACCAACGTATATTAGGTTTTCTTCTTTGTCATAATACTGATATACTCCCGGTGAGTCCGGCAGTGTTTTCAGTATCAGATCAAAGTTCTTGCTCATCCCTATGCTAATTTAATCTTTTAGATGCTCAAAACCCTGCGCCTGAATGGGGTACATGCTGCCACCGCGACTTACAAGATATTCACCTTCATCTTTTGATGTCATGTGTCCAATAACCGAAATACCCTTTATTGCTTTCACTTTATCAAGGTCGTCAAGATCAATAGTGAACAAAAGTTCATAATCTTCTCCACCGTTCATGGCTGCAGTAGTTGGATCCATCTTGAATTCAGAAGCAACATCAGCAGTAACCACATCAATAGGAATCTTCTCTTCAAATATTCTACAGCCCAGGTTTGAATCTTTTGAAAGGTGCAATACTTCACTTGCGAGGCCGTCACTTATGTCAATCATAGAAGTAGGTATAATGCCTGCCTTGCCTAGCAATTCAACCACATCAGTTCGGGGTTCAGGTTTTAACTGACGCTCAAGCACATAGTCGTAGCCCTCAAGTTCAGGCTGCATTGCCGGATTAGCTTTATAAACTTCCTTTTCTCTTTGGAGCACAAGTAACCCTAAGTATGAGGCCCCCAAATCACCACTGACACAAATGAGATCGTTCTCTCTCGCTGTGCTTCGATAGGTGACTTTACCCTGCTCGGCTATACCTATAGCTGTTACAGAGATAAACAAACCTGCTGCTGATGCAGTAGTATCACCACCTACCAAATCAACTTTATATTTATCACATGCCAAACGAATGCCTGAATACAATTCATCCAGAGCTTCAACGGAAAACCGGTTTGATACTGATATACCAACTAAAAGCTGGGTTGGCTTACCATTCATAGCAGCAATATCTGAAATATTTACCGCCGCTGCTTTATATCCAAGATGTTTCAATGGTGTATATGATAAATCAAAATGAATCCCTTCTACCAATAAATCCTTTGATACCAGGGTTAGTTTACCGGCATGGTCAATCACTGCAGCATCGTCTCCTACAGCTTTAACACTGCTTGAGTTCACCAATTTTATATTGCGGGTTAACCTGTCAATCAACCCGAATTCCCCAAGTTCGGAGAGTTCGGTCCTTGCTGGCCTTTCATCGTTTAGCATACAGTAATTTTTAAGTGGGAATCAGGGTGCAAAGATACGAATTAGCGCTTATCTGAAATTAAAGGTGTTTTGTTTTTGGATTACTTTAACTGTTTAATATTCAGAGATAATTCAGCTATAAGTTAATGAATCAACAAGATTCAATGAACCATTTTCCTTCATGTGTTTCTGCTATCCCTATTTCTGAGCGATTAAGGAGCAGCGGCTCAATCAGTGTGGCAAGTCCTGATCTATAATCTTCAGGTTCCAGGAGGAGTTTAGGAAGTAGGTTCTCTGTTGCTATAGCCTTAACTGCCTTACGTATTTTAACTGATGCAAGTTTGTAGCTTTCAGGGGTCATTTCATACAGTTGGTTTTCTGTATTTTCTTGTCCCGGAATCAGCCTGTACCCTAATGCCATATTATACCTGATAGCATTATTATTTGAGCGGAGAATACGGGCATATTGTTTTTGCCAGTTAAGGAAATGGAAATTCAGTTCTATCCCTGCAATTGAAACAAGGTATGGTACAAAAGTGCTGTAAAACTCAGTTCGGCCAAGGAATAGGCCCGATTCAGAAGTACGCTTTTCCCAATCAATGTTCTTATCATTTAACAAGCCTATTTTCTCGCCTTTATACCATATCATCAGGTAGTTATGGCTGAGGTTGTTAATTGAATTGAACCACTTTATTTGTTGCTCCTCAGTAATAATTTCACGGTACTCCATATTAAGCCTGACTGCATCGGAATTACGCCATTGGCGCACAAGTTCAATGTCGTGTTCTTTCAAACGTTCAAGCACAATTCCATATTTATACACTTTCATGAACGAAGGATGCTTTTTATGGAGTAAGGCGGTTTGCGGTTCTGTACATTGTAAATACGACTTAGGTATTCACCTAACACGCCAAGTGACAATAGAATAATACTTGTTGAGAAAAGAATCGTAACAATCATGGCCGTAAATCCCAGTGGTACATCATTTACCAGCTTTTTATAGATAAATATGATGCCGGCAAAAAAACTGAGTAGGGAAGAGATGAATCCCCCATATACCATTAGTTGCAGAGGAACTGCAGTATAGTATATCACCAGATTTGACAGCATTTTAATCAATGAACCGGATGAATAATTAGACTTTTGATAAGGTCTTTTATGATGTTCAACAGTGGCAAATTCAATACTGTTTGTGTACCAGTTAAACAGCTCATCAATGTATATAAAGTTGATTTGATGGTTCAGAAGATTTCTCGCAAGTGAGGACTTCATAAGTCTGAATGATGAACCGTTGCCTTTGGTTTGGAATACCCTGCGAGATGAACTTTTCAATGCTGCACTTCCCAGATTCCTTACTATTGAGTGTTGCTTGGTGGTATAAATTCCATAAACAAGATCAGCATCCGTAGCCTTCATTTTGTCAATCAACTTGATTATCTCAGAGGGTGGATTTTGCAAATCATCATCAATGGTAACAATGAATTCACTGGTAGCGGAAGCAATGCCGCAGAGGGTTGCATTATGTTGGCCGAAGTTCTTTGCTAATCGTATAGCTATAACCTTGTCATCATACAACTGCTGCAATTCGGTGAGTATTTCCCAGCTACAATCGGTACTTGCATCATCAACAAATATCACTTCGTATGATTTGCCAGTATTGCTAAGTGTTTCGGAGATTTTTATGTATAACTCCTTTAACGACTCACAACTATTATAAACCGGCACAATAACTGAATAATCGGGCATTTGCTTTTTATTTAAGTTCGTTTATTCTTTAACCCTACATGATTCACTTTAAGAATGGGGGAACTCCGTTTCATCAACCACCACCAAGGATTAAGCTTGTGGCTGATACCCATTTTGATGCACCTGATAAGTAATAAACAATTGTATTCGCAACATCTTCAGGCTCTCCAAGACCAAGAATCTGACGGGCTTCAATCATATCAACTGCCTGCTGTGAGTAGTTAGTGGCAGTTTGGTCAAGCATTGGTGTTTTTACGAAGGCAGGTGCAACACAATTAACCCTGATTCCTTTGGGTGCAAGTTCCAGGGCAAGAACCCGGGCATAGGCTTCAATAGCTGCTTTTGCACTAATGTACATTGCACCACCAACAAATGGATAACGCGTTGAAATGGATGAGATGAAAACCAGTGAACAATCTTTCCTGGCAAGTTTTTTCTTTGCCAGTAAACCTGCTGTGAGTAGTACTGATGCAGTGTAACTAATGCTGAAAGTTTTCTCAATTGTGGCAGCAGTGATAAAGCGTGCAGGTGAAAGATCAGAAATGCCAGTGCTGTATACAACACCATTGAGCTCAGGAAGTGATGCAACCAGGGTATCAATGTCATGCTGATCTGTAAGATCGGCAATAAATTGTTTATGACCAGTTCCCTCTAAAAGATCAAAGGTTTCCTGTAATCTGACTTTATCTCTGCCGGTAATCATCAACTTAGCCCCCATTTGTGATGAGGTAATTGCTGTTTGCCTGCCAAGTCCTGAGGATGCCCCAGTAACAAGTACTGTTTTTCCATCTAAACTGAAAGGATTCATAGTTTTTGCGTTTTCTGCTAGCATCAGCTTTTTGTATTTATCTGTTAACTTCCATACCTGGGTACGACATCTAATTCTTGCCCATGGTGTTTTCAGATTGAATATTCAGATGTGTAATTTCAGGTACAACTATCCTATCTGTCTCAAGTAATACGGTACCCCACGACAGGCCTATGCCAAACGCTGAAAGTAAAAGTTTTTGTGGCTGATCCTGCAGTTCATTCCTTAGTTGTGTAACTAATGTTAATGGAATTGAAGCACAACTAGTATTGCCATAGTCCTTTAATGAATAAGGGACTTTAGAAGGATCAACTTTAAGCATTTTGCGCAGGGTTTCATTAATGAGCTTATTAGCCTGATGAAAAATAAGGTAATTGAACTCCTCAAGAGTATGATTAAAGTGCTTCAGGGCAATCTTAATATTGGGCACAACTTCACGGAGTGAAAAATTGAAAACCTCAATTCCGTTCAACTCTATCTGCAGGCGGTTACGGTAAATTCCTTCGCTATGCTTCTTAACGGCAAACGAATTCTTGCTTGCCAGGTTTCTTACACCACCATCACGAATAATAATTGCCTCATGTCCACTGCCATCACTCTGCATGTTAAACTTCATTGCAGGTGCGCCCGTTTTGTATTCCAGTGCAGTTGCAGTACCAGCATCACCAAATAAAGGGTATGTACTCTTATCACGATATGAAGATGTGACATTTGAAAGATCGCCTACCAATAACAGACTCTTTGCTATGCCAGTGGCCTTAATCAAACTGTTGATAACAGAGAGTCCATATACATATCCTGAACAACCTAAATTTATGTCTATGGCCATGCAGGTTTTTGGTAACTTAAGCCTATCCTGTAGTATGGTCGAAGTTGATGGTATTATATAATCGCGCGATTGTGATACAAAAACCAGTAAGTTTATTTCTGATGGATCCCAATCAAGTTCATTAAGAAGCTGTGTGGCTGCCTGAAAGCATAAATCAGAGGTGGTTTGCCCACTTTGCGCCACATGCCGCTGTTCAACGCCAATAGTTTTTATAAGCAAGTCGCGGTCACTACTCTTAATCCAGTTATAATCACGGTTATAGAGAACCTTCTCAGGCACACAAGCCGAGATGCCGGCAATACGTACGTCAGCAATTTCAAAGAGAGCCATAGTGTTGTAAATGAGTGAGTATTCCGCCTCAAGGAATACACAAAAGTAATAAAAAAGTGGTTATTGATTCGAATTACCTATACACAGCCAAATTTCACGTACAGGCATAATTAGTTCGTCGTTTATAAATCAATAATGAGTATAATTGCATTTTTTGGGAGAAAATGGAAAAGAAAGGTAAAATAAAGAAGCTGCTTTTAATCAATCCATCGCGGCAGGGTTTAGGAGGGCTTACTCAGGATGAAAGTATCAGGATGATGCCACTGGCTTTAGGAATTGTTGCTGCACTTACACCTGAAGATTGGGAAATTGAATTACTTGATGAAAATTACGAACCATTTAATTATACCGAAGCAGATCTAGTTGGGTTTACCGCTTTTACCGCCAATGCACCCCGGGCTTATGAAATAGCATCAGTATACAGGGATGCAGGCATTCATACTGTAATGGGGGGTGTACATGCCAGTATGTGTACTGAGGAAGCTATGCAATTCATGGATACCATTATCAGTGGCGAAGCCGAAACATCATGGCCAGCCTTTATTAAAGATCTCGAATCGGGCACTCCTAAGAATTTATATATCGGACAATTAGCTGAGGTTGATGAAATACCTTTCGTAAGAAGGGATATTTATGATAAGTACCCTTACGTGTATGATTTGGTTCAAACTTCACGAGGTTGCCCTATGGGTTGCGACTTTTGTTCAGTTACCCAGATGTGCGGCAAAACATACCGGGAACGTAAGATTGAGGATGTTTTAAATGAGCTTGAACAGACCAACAGGTCACTTCTTTTCTTTGTTGACGATAATCTTATCAATCAAAAGAAAGGGGCACAGGAACGTGCTATTGAGCTCTTTAAAGGAATGGTTGAGCGGAAGATGAATAAACTATGGCTATCACAAGCTGCATTAAATTTTGCTGATAATGAGGATGTTTTAAAATGGGCACGCAAAAGTGGTTGTATTATGATACTGCTTGGTGTTGAGGCAGAAAAAGTTGATGCACTTAAGGATATGAAGAAGAACCTTAATTTGAAAAAGGGGGTTGACTCATACGAGCTTATTTTCCGAAAAGTACACAAGCATGGTATAGGTATCCTGGCTTCTATGATATTTGCCCTTGAAAGTGATACCCTCCAGGATCTTTTTAACAGGCGCGATTTTATAAAAAATAGCAGTGTTGACAGTTATCAGGTTACCATACTCACCCCTCTGCCCGGTACTGCCTTGTATGACAGGATGAAGCAAAATAACAGGTTTGTCTACGATAATTATCCCAACGATTGGAGACTATACGATGGTACAAAGTCAGTATTGGAGATGCCTCACCTTACAACTTCTCAAATATCAAAATCGATGGAAGAAATCTGGCTCAGCCTATATAGCAAAGAACCAGTACGTAAACGACTTTTTCGAACATTATGGAGAACCAGAAGCTTCAAGACCACCTACTGGTCATATGGCATAAATCATGCATATAGCAGAATGTGCCTTGAAGGAATATACAATATTGATCACGACTCAAAAGGCAAAACCCGTTCACTCTATTTGAAAATTACTGATAAGCTTGTGTGGCTCTTCTATCAGCTTGCATGGAGAGGAATCACAAAAAGCTTCGCAGGGAAGTAGAATCTGCTCAATTACATATCGTTTGAGCAGTTGCTAATATTTCTGGTGAGTGGAAATTAAACTCTGGAACTAATTATCCGGTAGATATCTTCTACAGTTTTGGAGTTGGCAATATCCTCAGCATTGACTGTTACATCATACTCAGTCTTAACCATAGCGATGAGTATCAACGCGTTGATTGAATTCCATTCAAAAACTTCTCTGAATACACTCTCAGGCTTTAGTGTACCAGGTTGTATATCATCAAATTCTTCTTCAATGCGAGCTATAAAATCTTGAATAGTCATTTTTGGTGTTTTCTTTGCTGCAAAGGTAATTTTTTTTTGCTACTTAAACCATTGATATTTAATCGTGAAAGCCCAATATGTTGAAATAATTAACTATTATTGCAACCCTAACTTATGCAAAAGCTATACTGGCTCATAGGATAGTTACACAAACTCAAACAATTGCAATCCTAGTTATTCGCTATAAAAATTGATGGAGACTTTAAAAAAGAAAAAACTATTGTTGGTTAATCCTGCAAATAAATCAAGAAAAGGATTCATCAATGATATAAGTACCCGTTTTATGCCAATTGGTCTTGGTATAGTTGCCCAACTTACTCCTGATGATTGGGAAGTAGAGCTTATTGATGAAAGTTTCGAAGAATTTGAATTTAAAGAAGCTGATTTAGTTGGACTCACTGCATTTACAGCCAATGCCTTCAGAGCATACCAAATAGCTGCTATTTACCGTGATAAAGGTATAAAAACAGTAATGGGGGGTATACATGCAACAATGTATTCAAAAGAAGCAACGGAACATTTCGATGCTATTTTAACCCATGATGCTGAGGGTGCTTGGCTTCAACTCATCAGGGACTTCGAGGCAGGTGAGCTAAAAAAGATTTATTATGGAGGAATTGTAAGTGTTGATGCTATCGCACATGTTAGGAGAGACATTTTTAGCAAATATCCTTACACTTATGACCTGGTACAAACTTCGCGCGGCTGCCCAATGGGCTGTGATTTCTGTTCTGTAACGCATATGTGTGGACAGCAGTATCGTGAGCGTGATATAGACGACGTACTCAAGGAACTGGGGGAAACTACCCGTAAGTTGCTGTTCTTTGTAGATGATAACCTTATTAACAATAAAAAGGGAGCATCCGATAGAGCCATCAGATTATTTAAGGGAATGGTTGAGCGTGGGTTCGAGAAGCACTGGCTTGCACAAGTGGCAGTAAACTTCGCTGATAATGATGAAGTTCTATACTGGGCTAAGAAAGCTGGTTGTAAACTGGTTCTAATGGGAGTGGAAGCTGAAACAGCACGTGCCTTAAAAGATGTGCGTAAGAATCTTAATATTAAGCGGGGACCCGATAATTACGAGAGTGTTTTCAAGAAGATTCACAAGCATGGGATTGGAATCCTTGGAACAATGATTTTTGGCATGGACAGTGATTTAAGGGAAGACTTATTTGCACGACGCGATTTCATTGCCAACAGTAGCATTGATTGTTATCAGTGCACAATACTAACTCCTCTTCCGGGAACAGAATTGTTCCATAGAATGAAGCAAAGGGATAATATCATCAATGATGATTATCCCCGCGACTGGCAGCACTATCATTGTATGAAAGCAGTGATCAATACCCCCAATATCAAACAGGAAGAGCTTGATGAAATTATGCGCGAAATATGGTTAAGTCTATATAATAAAGAAGCCATTCGCCGCAAGATGCTTAGAACATGGTGGAATACCAAAAGCCTCGAAACCGTATATTGGACATATGCCTCAAATCATAATTACGGGCGTATGACACTAGAGGAAATAATAGAAAAGGATCCTGAAGGTGTTAATGGAAGTATGGAATGGAAAAAACGTAAGCGATCACTTTATCTAAAGATTACTGATAAAGTTCTCATGCTTATATACCTGTTTAAGTGGAGCAGGCTTACAAAGACTTATTCAAGCTCCTTTGCAGGTAAAGTGCCTGATACGACTGAATTTGCGAATTCATCGGCGAGGTAACGTTGTATCAACTTGTAACGTTGCAACTTCCCGCTCGAAGTTTTTGGGATTTCATTTGAACGAACCATGATGAGTTCATCAAGTGTTATACCAAGTGTGCTTCGCAAAAGGTTACGCAATTCCTTGTACATCTCCTGAGCTTTCTCACCTACTGACCCTGCCACGAACGCAATAACTGCTTCAGTCCCTGTTTTGTGATCGGTAATTCCTGCAAAGCAGACTTTTCCATAGGTGATACCCTCAACGTTGAATGCAAGTTCCTCAAGATCGTTGGCAAAATAATGACGTCCATTCTTGAAGATGATATCCTTTTCACGGCCACTGATATAATAGTTGCCTTTATAAAGAAATCCTATATCACCTGTGTTAAACCACCCGTCAATAAAGGAAGAGGCTGATTCTGCAGGTCGATTATAATAACCTGATGTAATGGATCCTCCACTAAGGCAAATGATACCTGCAGTTCCTTCAGGAACTTCACAATTGCTATGGTCAACTATCCTGATATTTATATCATTCAGAGCAACTCCTACACCTGCTATCAACCTGACATTTGGATGATCTGGTTCAATTTCAACAGCCTTGTAATCCCTGTCAAGACTTAGCGCGTCAAATGCTGTTACAACATAAGGTGTCATAAGCGGTGTGAATGTTGCTGCAAGGCTTGCCTCGGCCAGGCCATAAACGGGCATCATGGCGTTTGGGTTAAAGTTATATGGCTCAAGTTCCTTCACGAATTCGTTCGTTATTTGAACTGAAATTGGCTCTGCACCATTCAATAATCCTTCTAATGCTGAAAAATCCCACTGAGGTCTTGTCTTGAGTCTCTTAATAAAGCGTAAAGTCAACGCTAACCCGAAATTAGGGCAACCGGTTATCTTCACTTTTTTTCGTGTCAACAGGTCAAGCCATAACCCGGGATTCTTGATAAAGTCTATCGTTTCAATATGCCACTGATGAATTGAGCAATACAGGGGAGTTAAATGATAACCAATTAATCCCATATCGTGAAACAAGGGCATCCAGTTTCCTGTAACCTCATTTGGGTGGAAGTCTAAACCAATGCGAATAGCATCAAGATTAACCATTATATTGTAATGCGTAAGCATGATACCTTTTGGGTCACCAGTACTGCCTGAAGAGAATTGTATAAAGGCCAGATCATTTGCATCAATAATCACTTCCGGCAATTTGCCGAGTGTATTTAAAGAATCTTTTCTTTTGAATCTCATTTCCGGCACATCGGTTCCTGAAGGAATGGTAGTCATGAACACCAACGGTTGCTCAAGCTGTTCATAAACATTGAGCAATTTAACTATCGGTGGATTGTACCCTGAAAAGGTAGGTGGCGGCTGTAATACAGTTGGTATTGCCCCGCAGAGGAAACAGCCCCAGAGGATAACCAGGGTTTCCCTGTTGTTATCAGTTGCAATGATAACCTTATCACCTTTTATAATCCCCTCATTTATAAGCCCAACTGCAATAAATGTAGCTTCATCAAGAAGCTGAGAATATGAAATGGTGTCTTCCCCCGATTCGTTTAGAAACCCTATTACTGTGTTTTCTGAAGCTGCTGCAGCACGTCGCAGTATATCAGGTAATGTGAGTGATTGGTTATAGTAATCGCTTAGTTGCGGCATGATCTTATTTTCGGTTGGTAATTTGTAGTTGGTAGTCGCGGCTTTGAGTTCTGAATGTTATATAATGCAATCTTATTCAAAGTATCACTTTTGAGCCCTTCTTGCAATATCCAGGTAGTACTCAGCTTTTAAACTGTCGCCGGCCTTTTTATAATATTCATTAAGCCTCATACTAAGGTTGAAATTATCAGGATTCACCTCAAGCGCTTTTTCAAAGTGCCCAAGTGCTGTTAGGTTATCTCCCTTTTGAATTGCAAAAGAAGCAAGATTTAGGTAAGGAGCCTCCATTGTAGGATCTATCTTGATAATGTCTTCATTAAGTTGGATTGCCTTATCAAGTTCACCTGTCTTCCCGTATACAACTGAAAGATTCGACATAGTTCTCACTTCCCAGGGCTCAATTTCCAGCGCTTTTTCGTAGTTTTCTACAGATTTTTCCAGTTGACCTGTAATCTGATAGGTATATCCCAGGTTATAGAATGCCGCATGAAGCTGAGGATTCACCTCAACCGCTTTTTCAAAGTACTTTATCGATGAATCAGCTTCATTCAGTAAAAGAAGAAACGACTCCCCCAGGTTATTCCATGCATCAGGATACTGAGGATAAACTGCTACAGCACGTTTAAAATGCAGTATAGATGTTTGGGCGTCGGGGATGATATCTTTACGTGGCACTCCTGATTTCAATCGTGCAACTACAGAACTCCTCAGATTAGTAGCATAAATGAAATTGGCTTTAGCTGACTTTTCAAGGTATGGCATATCAGCTTCATATAATGTCATTTCATTTTCCCAATCGTTATTCCTGTCGATAGTTTTTGCAACAGCAGGTATTGAGATGAGTAAAGCAATGCCAGCCATCAGGGCAATAACCTTTGCTGGAATAACTTTTTCAGAAGTTTCAAGCCTGAAAATTTTAAAGATGCCATAAGCCAGCGCAATACAAAAACCAAGCGATGCAACGTAAAGAAAGCGCTCTGCTACAATGCCTGTGGGAGGGGCCAGCAAGTTAGAAAAGATACCAATATTTATAAGATAGAAGAGTATGGCAAACGAAAGAATGGTTTTACGGCGTATTGTATATAGAGCATAGCCAAATAAACCTGCATGTATGATGAAACTTAACCATACTATTGGATTTCCTAATGTTGTAACAGGAATCATGTTATAGCCGTAATAAAATAATAACGGATGTGGAAATACCAGCATCTTCAGATAGAATAACAACACCATCATTGAAGTACCAAGGCGTTCAGGTAAAGTTGGATCAAACTGTAAAGGATTTTCAATGAACTGCATCGGGCGCACCGCTGTTCCCAGCAGCACCCGCGGTATCAAAACCATCAATGCAATAACTCCTATTACCATCAATGATGTTATCAGAAGTTTACGTGGCTTAGTATCAGTGAAGTACCAGAATATAAGCGGTATAATGAAAATGAACGTCATAATATTCACCTTCGAAAGGTAGCCTATAGCAAAGGATAGCAGCGCCCAAAAAACGAATCTCTTTTTTGACGTTTCATGCCACTTTAGAAAGAAATGTATACTTCCAAGTGCTCCAAGAAAACTAAGTAATTCCTCACGATTCTTTAAACTTGCAACCACTTCAGTATGGAGCGGATGTACCATAAAGAATACAACCGCTAAGAATGGGAGCATTATGTGATGACCCGTTAAAAGTTTCAGTAGTATAAAAAACAGCAACAACCCAGTTAAAGCATACAAGAGCACATTAAAGAAATGACTAATGTGCGGATTCTCTCCGAAAAGCGTTCTTTCAATAGCAAAAGTTGCTTTTGACACCGGCCGATAACCATAACTGTGCTGGCCACCTTCTTCAGCATTCATAGTAATATAATTTGAAGAGAAGATGAGCGGAATAGCCTTAATACCTTGTTGAACAACGGGGTTATTAGCCGTAACATAAGAATCGTCGAGAGAATAGTTATTGGAAATCGTATTGCCATAAAGTACAAAAGCCAACGCAGCAATAATTAGATAATAGATCCTGGCATTTAGTGCCTTTGCCGGATGCTTTTGAGGCATTGGTTGGGCTGACTTATTTACTGATGGAGTGCCGGGTTGTATTTTTGATTTCATTTAATGAGGTAGGGCTTATTGATTTCATATATGATTTAGCAGAGCTTAGTATGCTTATTTTCAATGCAAAGAAAAGAAAAAAGGCTGAATATTATGAAGTATATACAACCATTGATCAAATGAACATCCATAGGAAGGTAATTATGTCTAACCCTTCTGATCTGTTGGTCTAATCGCTAAACTATTGGTAATATATACAAAGTCGGCGACACTTAAACGTTCAGCCCTTTTGTCAAGCATTTCATTCATTTCCTCACTTAAAGTTATGTTGAGGCTTTTTAATGCATTGCGTAAAGTTTTACGTCGCTGGTTGAAGGCTGTTTTTACTACCGTTTTAAACATAATAGGGTCACACCCTAATTCTGTGGTAGTGTTACGGGTAAGTCTTATAACTGCCGATCTCACCTTTGGTGGAGGTATGAATAAGTGTGGCTCAACGGTGAAGAGATATTCAATGTTGTACCATGCCTGCAGCAACACACTCAGTATTCCATATGTCTTGCTACCTGGTGGTGCAGCAATTCGTTCAGCAACTTCTTTCTGCAACATACAAACTACTTCAGGTATCTGGTCAACGTGGTCCAGTACTTTGAAGAATATCTGGCTTGATATATTGTAGGGGAAATTACCAATAACTGAAAAGCAACCTTTGAAAAACTCCTCAGGGTTGAATCTCAGGAAGTCTGCTTCGCGGAATATGGCTGCATGGTCAGGATAAGTCTCTTTAAGATAAGCTATACTGTCTCTATCAACATCTAAAGTGAGGAACTGCTTAATGCTTCCGTTTTTGTTATCTTCCAATGCAGCAGAGGTTTCCAGCACTTGCTTCACTGAATTCCCCACATTAACTGAAGGAGACGACTCAAGTTTTTCCTTTACAGAATTCTCCTCTTTAACGCTGGTAGAAGAGTCAAGCATTTCCAACAGATACTTTGTAAGAACTCCTGTTCCGGGTCCAACCTCCAATACCGCATCACAAGGCAGCTTAAGGTTTTCGGTAATCTTTCTGGCAATGTTCTCATCATTTAGAAAGTGCTGGCCAAGGTGTTTTTTTGCTCTTACAGGGTACAAATTAGAAAGTTTTAGATACTGAATTAGTAAAGCTGGATTATTTATGTTGAATTATTAAGCTGAATTATTTAAGCTGAATTATTAAATTGAATTATTTAAGCTGAATTATTTATGCTGAATTATTATACCGAATTAGTTATACTATTGATTAGCAACAAATTGGAATGCTGTTATTCCTATATTCAAGCAGCAATATTGTTAAGGTTTATTCTATTGTTCCTGCTGCTGAAAATCGCCTCTTATGGTCCTGAATTGTTTTCGTGCTTCTACTACATATATGCTGCCGGGATATTGGGTCATGAGTTTCTGATATGTATCACTCGCTTTTGTGAGGTCTTTTAAATGAACTTCATAGAGTGTTGCAAGGTTAAACATAGCATCATCTGCCAAAATATCATCAGGGTATTGGGCAATCACTTCAGTATACATTGATTCCGCTGCCGTGAAATCTCCATTTCTCAACTTTATCTCCGCTTTCTTCATTAAAACATCATCAATTATTGAATGTCCGGGGAATGCAACTATAATTGAATCAAGTAAAGCCTCTGCCATACCAGTATTATTCCTGAAGAGTAATAATCCAGCTCTTGCAAAGGAACCCAAGGCAAGAGTTGAGCTGTCGGCTTCAATGTTATCAGTGATAAGTAATGACATTTGCATTGCATCATTGGCAATAAGTTTTGAAGTAGCAGCTTTAAGCACATCCAATTGTGCCCTGGCCCAATCAAATTCACCAATAAAGAATGACAATCGTGCATTCCTGAACCTTGCCTCGTGACCGAGAGGGTCATTTTTAAAGGCTTTGTCAACCTGCGAATATAACAATGTAGCTTCCCATGGTTCACCACTGAAGAGTAAAATATCGGCAAGGTCCAACTTACATTGTGCCTGCATAACTTTGTCATTACCTGTTCTTTGAATCAGGTCTTCAAGCAGAACCACTGCTTTATTCGTATTTTTAAGGTAGAAGGCTTCAATATGCGCCAGATTCATCACTAAGGGATACACCAATTGATTATTGCCATTTCTGTCAATGGCTTTGGCATATCTGTCTGACACTTCGTTAATCTTCTTTTCATCAACAGGATAAGTATTGGTAACCAACTCGAACTCTGAACGGAGCAACTCAACCTCTGCAATTGTTCTTAAGGCAGGGTCATCAGACCTATCCATGACATAGCTGAACGCATCAGCAGCTACAGGGTAATTACCATTGGTAACGCTCAATTGCCCAAGAGCGAATACCCTGGTGCCATTTTCTCCCAACCTACGGTCGAGAGCCTTTGCCTGTATGAGTGCCGATTCAAAATCCTTAAGTTGAATTGATAACCATACCAGCATCTCAGTTAGTACTATATCGTCAGGAGTACGTTGCACTTTCATTACCAGTGCCTTTCTTAATGCTTCGGTCTTGCTGTTTTCAGGATCATTAATCAGCGAATTTTGCAACCTCACCTTCACCTGGTCAGCAAAAGGGGGTGTTTGGGCTATTAGGGTCAGGTATTCATCAACCATCTTGTCAAACTGCCCTTGTATTTCATACATCTGAGCAAGTTCAAAACCAAATGTGTGCTCAGGCGATAATAACTGACGACCTTTTAAGTAAGTGCGTATTGCATAATCCTGCTCCCGGCGCATTGTAAATGCATTTGCCAATTCCATTACACTGCGCTGGTCAGGATTCAGATCTTTGATCAGGTCATCAAACAATTTGGTTGCTTTCTGTGCCTGGTTACCTCGTATCATTATATAACCCTGATCCACCTGATATCTTGCTTCATTTGGGAAACGCTTCACTTGTTGTTTCACAACTTTGCCGGCTTCTTCAATATTGCCAAGCTCAAGCAGTGTTTGTAGGTAATAAGTGTAGGTAAAATGATCCTGCTTTTGTTTATAAAGCCGTTCAAAAACTTCAGCAGCCTTGTGGAAATCCCGGTCATTGTAAAACTGCAATCCGAGTTGCTGTTCAGTTGCAACCTGTGCTACAGTGTGAATGGCCGGTAATAGAAGTATGATGACAATAACAGAAAGGAAAGTTGATAGTTTAAAATTGGACACAGGCAAAGAGCGGATTTCACCTGGTTTTCTCTTCCGGATGAAAACGAAATGTTTCAGATTAAAAACAGCATAGATGAAATCCCTGAGCATAATAGATTTAAGTCTGGACTTAAGTTAACAAATCAAACCCTGTATAAGTTGCCAGGGCTGCAGGTATCCGAATTCCATCACTAGTTTGATTATTCTCCAGTAATGAAGCTACTATACGTGGTAACGCCAGTGCACTGCCGTTTAGTGTATGGCACAGACGGGTCTTGCCAAACTCATCCTTAAAGCGCAGCTTCATACGGTTTGCCTGAAAACTTTCAAAATTTGAAACAGAACTAACCTCAAGCCATTTCTGTTGAGCAGCAGAGTATACTTCAAAATCATAGGTTAGTGAGGAAGTGAAACTCATATCGCCACCACAGAGTTTAAGTACCCTGAAGGGAAGCTCAAGTTTACGGAGCAAAGTTGAAACATATTCACGCATCTCTTCCAGAGATTCATATGAATGGTCAGGATGTTGTATCTGAACTATTTCCACTTTATCAAATTGGTGCAGGCGGTTAAGTCCACGCACATCTTTACCATAAGAACCAGCTTCACGGCGGAAGCAATTTGAGTATGCAGCATTCTTAATAGGGAAAGCAGTGGCTTTTACAATCTCATCACGGTATATATTCGTAACCGGCACCTCGGCTGTGGGTATAAGATAAAGCTTGTCAACCTGGCAGAAGTACATCTGACCGTCTTTATCAGGTAGCTGACCTGTGCCGTAACCTGAAGCCTCATTTACTACCAGCGGAGGTTGAATTTCCATATATCCTGCAGCAATAGCATTATCGAGAAAGAAGTTGATCAACGCCCGTTGCAGTCTTGCTCCTTTGCCTTTATAGAAAGGAAAACCAGCTCCTGTAACCTTGTTGCCAAGTTCAAAATCAATTATATCATACCTGGTAGCTAAATCCCAATGAGGTACTGCATCAGGCTGTAATACTGGCATATCACCCTCGCTGTGAACGATCTCATTATCTTCAGGGGTCTTACCTTTTGGAACTGAAATATGCGGAACATTCGGCAAAGTTAGAAGCAGGTTGTTTTGCTCTGTAACCAGCCTGTCGAGGTTTTCTGAAAGTTCCTTGGCATGCAGTTTTAGTTCTGCAACCCGGTTCTTTAATTCACTTGCGTCAGATGCCTTGCCTGCCTTCATGAGGTTACCAACTTCACGTGAAATACTATTAGCTTCAGCAAGCGAATTATCAAGATCAGTTTGTGCTTCCCGCCTGCGGGTGTCAAGATCAATAATCTGCTCAAGGGTTGCAGTAGCGTCAATGTTCTTAATTGCCAGTCGCTGAGCAACTTCAAATGCGTTTTCTCTTATGTACGATAGTTCCAGCATTGCTTACGAAATTTGTATTTTTTAATGAGGCGCAAAGGTACGATTTTTAGTTAAGGGGAGTGTTTAAGATAAAAAATATATCATATCTACTAGGGTAAATGACTTTATAATTGTCTTAAATATATAACAGTGTTAAACCCTTAATCAATGAAAACAATTTCGCAAAAGATGCTTTTCCTGTTAATAGTATCATTAATCATAACCTCATGTAAAAAAGAGGCCGAAGTTGACTACCGCGATGTTTATACAGGTAATTGGCGTTTCATTACTGTGCGAACCGCACACTATGGGGTAGAACCTTCAGTAACATTGTATGACAGTACCTTATCAGTAGGCATTGTTAAAAAAGGACCTTCGGCAAACGAACTAACCATCAGATTTTTACCTGATGATTCTATAACTCTTGCTATTGGAACTGATGGCAAACTCTCAAATTTCCCTACACAATACTGCAATGGAGAATTCACAGATAATAGCAAGTTACATCTATTTTTACGTTATGGTGGATTGGGTAATTATAGTCAATATCAAATAGAAGGTAATAAATAAGCAAAATGAACCACAATAAACAAGACCCTGAAATGAATCCTGTACAGGTATTCGCAGGAAGTATGTTACAGGCAGGTTTTGTAAAAAGCCTACTTGAGGATGCACAAATAGATGCATATTTTAAAGATGATATAATTGGAACCCTTGCCCCATGGTGGTCTGATCCCGGTGGTGCAGGTGCTGTGAAGATATATGTATCAGAAGCTGACCACGAAAGGGCTAAAGCAATTGTAGCTGAGTATATCAGAACATTGAGTGCAGATTAACGCTCATATAAAAAGCACCCCTGAGAGGTGCTTTTTTTATTTATGCTGAACTTAAAAGCTAAACTTTAATTATCTTTCAGTAATAACAACCTTAGCTGATATTTCCTGTGTTCCGTTTTTCATAACCCTTACCATATAGAGGCCTGGTGTCATATTGTTCGTTGGAATTTCGTGAAGGCTGGTGCCTTTTTGCATAAGTGCCCGGTAAACAACTTTACCACGGGTATTAACTATCTCAACAAGGGAGTTTTGTGAAATTCCATCTACTTTAATATTGATCTGATCAGTAGCCGGATTTGGATAAACTGATATTCCATCATTTCTATCAGGAGCATTTACTGATACGCTGTTTACAATTTCAAGATTGTCAATCAGCACATTGTCACCTTCACCCTGAGTCTTATTAGAGAACCTATTACATGCCTGTAAGGTGATATCAAAAATCTGCCCTGCAAATGGAGTAAGATCGTATTCAACTCTTTGCCATGGATCAGAACCTGCCGTAAGGGGATTAAAATTGATTTTACCTTGATAATCAGCTACCGGGACACCGTTAATAAGTACTCTGAACCAGGAATATTTATCACCAAGACTATATGTCTGACGAAGGTCGAATGCCAATTTAACATTTGTGAATGTTCGTGCATCAACACCACATAAATGTGCTTCACTCATGAATGTCGGATTTTCAACCCAAACCTGCTCTGGTGTACCAGTTGTAGGATGTCCTTTCCAGCCTGTCGGTATTGGGTCACCATGAAAGTGAATACCTTTCATACTGTTATTGGCAGCCCGGAAATCAACAGCTGTTTGCGATTTGGTTGAGTCCCAAAGTATGAAATATCCTGAAGTTCCATCTTCAAAATCAAGTGCATAAGGAGGAGCAATGCCGCTTACGTTAATTGCATTAGTATATACTCTCGACCCGGTTCCGTTTTGATTGGTTGCTGCCAGAGTAACATGATAATATCCTTGCATCAGGAATGAAACCTGTGGGTTTTCAGAGGTTGCGTTGGTACCATTTACAAATTCATAGGTTGTCGGTTCAATAGTCCATGCCCATGAACTCGGTTCATAGAGCGAACTGTCGCTCAGAGTTACTGTTTCTGCAATACAGGGAACGCTGTCAGATATTGTAACGAAAACATATGGAGTTGGAGCAGTAGTTACCTGAACATAATCATTAAGGGTTAAAGTACTTGTCCCAAACTGGTTGGTAACAGAAAGGGTAACATCATAACTGCCAGGCGCATTAAAGACTATATTTTCAGGATTTACCGCACTTGAGGTTGAAGGTGATCCTCCTTGAAAAGTCCATGACCATGATGAAGGTACACCGGTTGCCAGGCTTTCAAAATCAATTGCTGTACCAGGGGTAATTATGGTTACCGGGGTTGTGAACGCTGCTGTTGGCTGAAAAGGTGTGGAGGATACAGCAGTATAGGCGTTTACTCTTCCTGCACCAAGCATACCGTTATATGAAGGATTCTGCGTTGAGATATCATCGCTTGTGGTTTTCAGGATGTTTTCAACTTCAGCTGGTGTTAAATCAGGATTCATTGAAAGTACAAGTGCTGCAACTCCTGCAACAACAGGGCTGGCCATTGAAGTGCCAATATAAGAATCAAAATTACCCAATGTGCCCGAACTGTATGTTGTACTTAAAACTCCTGATGGACCTGGAGATGCAACTCCACCAGGGCTTGAAATGTCAACGGTAGTGCTATAATTTGAGAAATCACTTTTGGCATCGTTATAATCAATAGAGGCAACAGAAATAACATTCTGGAATGCTGAAGGATAATGAGGTGCAGAAACATTATCGTTACCTGCTGCAGCTATCAATACTATTCCCATTGCACTGATAGTATTAATTATATTCTGGTTGGTTTGTGAAAAACCCGAACCTCCCCATGACATATTAATAATATCAGCACCATTATTAGCTGCCCATTGTATACCCTGGTAACCGCCGCTTATTGAACGAGGTGATAAATTGTTCGCGGCCTTAACTGCAATCAGGTTTACATTAAAACCAATTGAAGCCACGCCGATGTTGTTATCACTTGCTCCGCCAACCAAACCTGCAACATGAGTTCCATGCGACCATTCGCCGGGATCACCTGTACCAGGAGGATTAGCATTATTTACCCCATAAATTACATCGCGTTGGGCCACTATTTTGCCAGCAAGATCAGGATGATCCACCCAAACAGCATTATCAACTATTCCAACCACAACTTCAGGGTTACCTGTTGTAATGTCCCAGGCTAGTTCCGCCTGAATCAATTCAAGATGCCAGTTCCAATTTTGCGGTCCATTGTATAAAGTGTATAGTGAATCATTAGGCAAATAACTAACTTTATCAAGCGGTACTTTTTCAACATACTCAAGAGCAGGATCTTTTTTCAACTTTTCAATTACCTGTTCAATGAGTTGATAGTCGGCTATCTCAAGCATCAGTGTCCTGAGAAGTTTGCCATCGTTATTAATATAAAATGGTCGGCTGAGGCTTTTAATATTGTATTCTGAAGCAAGTCTGTTTATAACAGGAACAGAGCTTATGGCTACGTTATTATCCTCGTCAACTGTATAGGTGATGCTTTCAGTGTCTTTGAACTTTAAATAGATCTTTCCATCCTGGAAGTCTTCACTGAAAGTTTGTGCTGAAGCAGATGCCACCATGATTAGGGAAAAGCATAGCACAAGAAGTGCAGGAGCAATCCTGTAGTAGTAATGTTTCATTTTTTAAGGTTTGAGATTGTGCTTATGGCACAAATTTAAACAATACACTGTTCGGTTGTGTATTTAAAAAGTTAAAAATGTGTTAATTACATCACAATAAACACATCATAGAGAGATATGTTGCATAGAGAGCAGTTAAAAAGAAACTTCATCCCATTGAATAATTTCTCTTAGTAGATCGTAACGTTGAGTGCAAGTAAGGCTTTTAATTTTTAACACGAGTTCTGAGGGCACTGCATTACATGCAGAGATACCGCCAATTTGTTTTTCAAATTCCTCAAGGTCCTTTTGTAACCCATCAGGGGTATATATTCTAACCCCTCCGGCCTTTTCGAGACACTTTTTTATAGCAGTTAGTTCAGCATCAGTAAAATCAGCCAGACTCATTACGCCCACAGCGGCAAAATCAGATTGTGCTATCATAACTTAATAGTTTGATTGCATAAAATTATACACAATTCCAATATGCGTAACACCGAAAAATAAAAAACTGTTATTCTTTATACAGGTTTTTTTCTTCCTTAATGCGTGCCCGTACGCCATCACTTACGCCAGTGCCAGCGTCCATGGGTCTATGCAACGAGCCAGACGTATCTTCAGCAGGAGGTGCTGTGGCGTACTGATAGTTGTAATTCAGGTTGGCCGACCATTCCCTTGTAAAGCGAGGGAATAAGCGATGTGAAATCTGCGACAATGAAGATTTCCAACCAACTGTCACCTCTCCCCGGCCTCTGTGTGCAGCTGCTATAATGGCTTTAACAACCTTGCCCGGCTGATCGATTGCCGCCATGCGTGGAGTACCACCACTATAATTTGCTGCATGACGCCACCATGGAGTGTCAACTCCCCATGGTTCGATAGTCACGATTCTAATATCCGAGAGTCCTGACAAACGCAACTCCTGATTAATTGACTGACCAATACTTCTAACTGCGGCCTTCGTAGCTGAATATGCTGCATGGAATGCCATAGGAACTTCACTATCACTTGAGCCTACATTAATGACTGCACCATAGCCCTGTTCAACAAAAATATTTAATGCGGTATATGTCCCGAAAAGGATTCCTTTAAAGTTTACATCAATAAGACGCTCCTGGTCTTCTACAGGGGTCTCCCAGAAACGACCTATCATGCCTACTCCTGTATCATTTATCCATACATCAATAGATCCATACTCATCACGTGCCGCAGCCGCCAGATTTCGTATATCATCATAATTACTGATATCAGTGGTTACTATCAATGCCTGTCCCCCTGCTTGCCTCACTTCGGAGGCAACTTCGCGCAGTAATTCTGTTCTTCGTGCAGCAAGCACAACGTTGGCCCTATATTTACCAAGTTTTATGGCAACTCCTTTGCCAATTCCACTTGAGGCACCTATTACAACAAAGGTCTTGCCTTCAAGAAGCTTATTCTCCTCTTCTTGTATCTTTGATCGTACTAAATTGGCGGTAATAATACCTGCTCCAATTGTTAATGCAAGTCTGAATAGGTTCATAATAAATGTTTTACAGAAAAACCCCGCGCTTCATGTATTTGTTCAGTTCACTAATAGTATGATAAGATATAAAAACATAATAAATTTGGTGCATGAAATGCGAATGCTCATTTTATTATAATATTTATGAAGAATACAAACTGTTCATGGTGCAATAAACAATTAACACCAGAGCACTTGAAACAAATTACCCCGGTATCAATCAATAACCATTCAAGTTATAAAATATGTAGCGTTGAATGCAGAATACAAACAGAACAATTTATCAGATACGCTGATACAAACGGCAAAAGATTTCTGATAATGATAGGAGTGGTCGTGCTTGCCTATATTGTACTCACTATTCTTACCATATTGTTGAAGTATGAAATTATGATAGCTTTTGCACTCGGCATCCCAACATTCTTGCTTGGTGCAACTCTTTATAAATACCCTTTCGCAACCCCTGAAACAATAGGATACTGGGGTTTTAGAAAAAGTATAAAAGTTGGTAGAATTTCAGGGATAATAATAATGATTGCCGGAATCGCAGCACTGATAATTGCCGGGTTTATGCTGTTATAAAAATACTCCAAACAACTTTTGAACCATCTTTAAACCCTCGATAAAAACTCGGGGAGTCCGAGCGAAGCTACAGTATCGTTTCAGGTGCTTGTTCTTTCTTTTCCAGGTCCTTTTGTTTTTCTTCAATGATAGGCTCAAGGTAATCGGGCGAAATATAACCTTTAGATATAGCATGTTTTGCGGCTGCCTCTGTGTCTTTTACAAGTATCATCTCAACTTTGAACTTACTATTTATGTGTTCAGAGATGGTTTTTATACTCGCAATGTTCGCCTCAATACCAATATCCCTGATATAAATGGCCAGAACTCTGCCGGGAAACAACTTTACTATTTCTGAATAGATTTCAGGGTCATGCTGGCCACTATCGCCAATTAAGATGAATTGCATTTGTGGAAATGTGGTGAACAATTGCTGAAGCGTTTCTGACTTATGGTTTTTGTTTACTGTCCTGAGCTTCGTAAAACGCATCAGGTTAATCTTCAATTCGCGCAGAAATAAAGGTCCTTTAGGTATGCGATTAAATTGTATGAATTCATACAGCAGATCAAACAGATTCCATTCACTATTCGAGACATAAAACAATGGGTTGAACATACCCGTTGTTCCTCGTTGCAGAGCATGGTAGAATGCCGATACTCCCTCAAATGGCATACGCGTGTGCGCGTTGTTGAGAAGCATCAGTCTCAGCTTCATCAGTTTTTGGGTAGCATATGACACAAGGATAGTATCATCAATATCGGAAATAATTCCAAATTGTGGATTGTCATTAACAATCATAACTTCGGCTTCCACAGCTTTGGGTACATTTGGATAATCATCTGACCTTAGGCAGCAAATGGAAGCGCTCCGCCATACTTCTCCTGCACTCCCTTGTCCATTATGATTAAAATGGCAACGGAAAATGCCATGATCATCGGTCACAACTTCCTGGCTCATACCTTCGTATGTAACTCTTACTGTCACACCTTTTAAATCGCTGCTGATATACCGTTTAGCCATTGCCTTTATGTTCCTGAGGCGCGATTGCCCCACTGATGGCTTTGAAATTCCATAGTCTTCAGTAACCTCCCCTGAGATATAAACATTTTGCTTGTCACCATAACCGATATATGGGACTATCCGGGGCAAACCTAACCATCCAAACTTACGTTTAATATAATGGCTGATGTTTTTTTTTAAGCTGCTATTATTTGCAGACGAAGCTTTACTGAGCATGGATCATTTGATCTGTAATCGATGATACAATGTTGGTAAACGCAGCCGTGTGATGATTGTTCGTGTTAATATGGGAAAACAGAAGATCCTTTATGTCGTCAATCAAAAATCAGGATCTTCTGACAACCCTGATATTGAGAATATTGTGCACAAATTAATGGAGGGTAAGGAAACCAAGCCCGAGTTTTTTTTCCTGGATGAATACTGTGAAAAAGATACCATTAAAAACAAAATTAATGAAGTAAATCCTGAAACAGTGGTAGCTGCGGGAGGTGATGGCACCATTAATCTGGTCGCAACAGTGTTAATTGGAACAAACATCAAACTTGGAATAATTCCCCTGGGTTCAGCAAATGGTCTTGCAACTGAACTCAACATTCCATCAAAGACTGAGGATGCAGTTATGCTCATATCAGAAGGCAATGCCAAGCCTATGGATATTATTAGGATCAATGAAAAACATATAAGCCTGCATCTAAGCGATGTAGGTATCAATGCAAGGATTATCAAGGAATTTGAGAAAGAAGGTAAACGTGGGCTGTGGGCTTATTTCAGGCATTTTATGAAAGAGATCATTAAACCACAACCGAGCTTCAGGTGTACATTAAGTAATGGTAATGATGTTATCAGCCATAAAGTGTATATGACATTGATTGCGAATGCCAATAAATATGGAACAGGGGCTAACATTAATCCTGATGGATTAAAGGATGATGGAGTGTTTGAAGTGATCATGATCAGACCATATCGCAGGTGGGTTTGGCGTAGTATAATCGGTGCATTCACCGGATCGTTCCATAAGCAGCCTAATGTTGAAGTTTACCCTTGCACTTCAGCAAAAATTCAAATAAGCCCGGCACAGGAACTGCAGGTTGATGGTGAACTCCTTGGTAAACAAACAGAGTTACGCGCGGAAATCCAGAAACATGCAATAAACATAATTACTAACAGAATTAACCTGATCACTTAGTCTGGTTTTATTATCCGGCATAAAAAAAGCCCGCAATTTGCGAGCTTTTCTATACTTAAGATTTTAAAGCTTATTTAGCCTTACTCAACTGTTTAACGTAAGCTAATACAGATGCTTTGTCACCTTCATCAGCTATTTTCTTTTCATAATTTGGCATTTCACCACTACCTACGAAAGAAATGTAATAAAGTTCACCATCATTGTACTTCTTGAAATAATCAGCTGTGAAATTACCAGGGAAAGTTTTCAATGAAGCAGCCTTTGGACCATCGCCTAAGCCTTTAGCACCGTGGCATGACTTGCAATTCTTGTTGTATAGTTCTTTACCAACTGCTAAGTCACCTTTTTCGGTTACTTTCATAGTTTTGTACTTTTCAGGAGCTTTCCATCCTGGTTGTTTTTGTTGTGCTGATACGCTGAGGGTAAAAGCTAATGCGATAACGATAAATAATAAGTTTTTCATGGTTTTATTGTTTTTCATTTAACAATACAATCTTCGTGCCAGATTGCTTTAAATTATTGTGAGAATTTAGAATTAATTTTTTAGTTAGGTTTTGTATCTAACACTGATTTCAAGGAGCAAATGTAATAATAATAAATGCACATAACTGCATATCATAAAAGTTTATAACGATTCTAAATTACATGCTTATAACTTGTTAGCTGTGTTAAAATGTTAACTTCAGATCATAATTATTTAGTTTAAAAGGGCAGTTATTTGTTAAGCTATAAATAAATATACAACTTGATGAAAAAACCAATCAACGTCGACGAATATATAACTTCTTTCCCTCCGGAGAAGCAGGAAATGATGCAGCAGATTCGAAAGATCATTGTACAAACTGCGTCCCATGCAACTGAAACAATAAGTTATGGTATGCCCGCATATCAATCCTCAGGCCGTCCGCTGGTTTATTTTGCTGCAAATGCCAATCACCTGGGTTTTTATCCCGCAGGTACATCCACAGTTGAAACATTTAAAAACGCAGGTTACAAAACCACTAAAGGTTCAGTACATTTCCCCTACAACCAACCACTCCCTGAAGAACTTATAATTGAAGCTGTAAAATTCAGGATATCAGAAAACGAAGAAAAGAAAAATGGATAGCTAGACTTTGAACCACCTTTGAACAACTTTTGAACGCCGAAGGCTTTGAACCACCTTTGAACAACTTTTGAATGCGCTGCATGCATGTAACATATTGAATATGAGAAACAAACGTCAATGGGTGATGTTGTATTTTCAGTATTCACCAAAAAAGATGTTTTATGTTTCATCATGTCAAAGATTTACAATTTAACGCCCGTGTTTCTAAACCCGACCATGTTTTTGCTGCTCTGCTACTTGAGCAGTTCGGCGGAGAGAACGGCGAACTAAAAGCTGCTATGCAGTATTTTGTACAAGCATTCGCGGCCAGAATGCCTTATCCCGACAAGTACGATATGCTTATGGATATCGCTACAGAAGAGTTCAGCCACCTTGAAATTGTTGGTGCTACCATACAGATGCTCTTGAAAGGCACTAATGCTGATCTTAAAGATGCTGCCGACGGGTCAGAAATTATGAGGCTAATGGAGGGAAAGACTGCGAAGGAAGGCTATATGCACCAAGCCTTTATGAATCCGCAGAATTACATTCTAAGTGCGGGCGGACCCCGTGTTACTAATAGCCAGGGTATACCATGGAGTGGCTCATACGTTAATGCTGAAGGCGACCTTTCAGTGGATATGCGATCTAATATAGCAGCAGAGTCCAGGGCTAAGATTGTGTATGAACGGCTGATGCAATTTACCGATGATCCTTATGTAAAGGAATCACTTTCATTTCTTATGACCCGTGAAATAGCGCACTTTGAGATGTTCCAGGCAGCTCTTGAAACTATAAAACCAAATTACCCTCCCGGAGTACTTCAGAGAGATCCCCGTTTCGCGAACAAGTATTTTAATTTGTCAAATGGCAATGAAGTAAGAGGCCCATGGAATGAAGGAAATATGCCAATTACCGGCGAGCCGTGGAATTATATTCAGGATCCTGTTGATTATATTGAAAAAACTGAAGGACTACAGGAAGAAGAGAAGGGTATGGACAAGAAAATAAAAGATACCGATACTCTTAACAAGAAAATGAGCAAAGAAAAGAGTGCTGAAATTAATAAAGCTGAGCCTAAAGGAGTATCTCAATGGAGTAACTACGACAATGGAGGATCTAAACAAACAAAGAAATAGTTCAATGTGGTTCAAGATTGTTCAAGGTGGTTCAATGTAGTTCAAGGTAGATTTCTGTGCGTATGGGAAACCATCTTGAACGCGCGTAGCGCATTTTTTTGGCATGATTATAGTGAAGTGGTTCATATAGTAAATTTAAAACCAAACTGCCATGAAACCACAACACACTCTTACAGGCCTTTTGTTAATACTGGCGCTGACTCTTACTATACCTTCTAACGCTAAAGCCCAATATGGACACGTTCATCATCCTGAATGGGTTGATATTCATTGTTGCGATCCCGCCACACGGTATGTGTACTTCCCTGATCACAATATCTACTATGATATGCACAGGGCATCGTATATTTATCTTTCAGGTCCTAACTGGGTATTCAGCACCGTGCTGCCTCAAAGGTTTATCCACATCGATTTTGGGATAGCTCCAATCGTAGAGCTTGATATCCATATCGATCGTCCATTTATCCACAACCATCATCATATTAACTGGTATCGTACTTACCATTATGACCATCATTATGCGAGGTACTACAGGGGACATGGACATGGAAAACATTATGACAAGCATTTCCACGGTTACCATGCCGGCCATAAACCTAACAAACATTATAAAAACAGGCATGACGATCATAAAGGATACAATTCACACAGAGGTCATGGAAACCATAGAGAATATGGAAATTATGATGGGCGTGGAAATCATAAAGGTAATAATGGAAACCATAAAGGCCACTACAAACAAGATGACAAACGTGGTAAGGGCAACTATGTTAACCGTGGTAACGACCGCCAGTATAAAAACGATAAAGGTTCTTATGCAAAACGTGAATCGAACCAAAGAAGCACCAGAAGCGGTAACGGTCGTGGAAGATAAAAGAATTCGCTTGTGAAACTAAACTGAGGAGACATGATTAATTCACGTCTCCTTTTTCATTTATAACCTGATAAGAACCCGCATTTTTATATCCTGGTCAATAAGCATGTCTTTATTATAGTTGTAATTAGTATATTTGTTATAAAGATTCAAACCACTTATAACCATGTATATGAGTAACCTATACAAAATGTTGTGCACAGCATTCCTCATTGCTGTGATTACGTCATGCCAGGAGCGCGAAACAAAAACCGCTGAAAAGAATGTGAATGATTTTAAATTCCTTGAGTATGAAATTGCCCAGATCAGCCAGGGATACAGGGATGGTGATTTTACTGTTAAAGAGGTGGTGCAGGCTTACCTTGATAGGATTGAAGAAATTGATCAAAACGGTCCCGGATTACACTCGGTAATTTTTGTGAACCCCGATGCTATTGCAATTGCTGAGCAACTCGACAAGGAAATGAAGGAAGGAAAACTACGCGGACCTATGCATGGCATACCGGTTTTGCTCAAAGATAATATTGATACACATGATAAAATGCCATGTACTGCAGGTTCAAGGGTAATGGCTAATTCTTTCCCGCTAAAGGATAGCTTCATAGCGCAGAAATTACGTGAAGCCGGTGCTGTAATTATTGGCAAGGCAAATCTCAGCGAATGGGCCAACTTCAGGGGTGAACTTTCAACGAGTGGATGGAGCGGATTAGGCGGACAAACCAAAAACCCTTATGACCTCAGCCGCAATCCTTGTGGATCAAGCTCAGGCTCTGCTGCTGCCGTATCAGCTAACCTCACAATGATTGCCATTGGAACTGAAACAAATGGCTCAATTGTATGCCCCTCGCATAGTAATGGCATTGCCGGAATTAAACCTACTGTTGGACTGCTAAGCCGCTCAGGTATTATCCCAATATCTGCTACACAGGATACCCCCGGACCAATGGGAAGAACTCTCATGGATGCGGCAATATGTCTGGGTGCTATGGTTGGTGTTGATCCGGCCGACTCTCTTACACTTGCTTCTGAAGGGAAATTCCATTCTGACTATACGCAGTTCTTGAAAGAAGACGGTTTAAAGGGTAAGCGGATTGGCTTATTTAAAGAACCATTTGGCATTAATTTCAAGGTTGATTCTTTGATGATGAGTACGGTAGCATACCTCAAAAGTCAGGGAGCGGAGGTGATTGAAGTTGATAAGATAGCCGACGATAAAGTAGGTGACTGGTCATTTCAGGTGATGCTTTACGAGTATAAAGATGGATTGAATAAGTATTTTGCATCATTGGGAGCGGGAGCTCCGGTTAAAACCGTTGAAGAACTTATAGCTTTTAACCTGCGCGATTCAATTGAACTTGATCATTTCGATCAAAAATATCTGGAAATGGCTCAGGAAAAAGGCGACCTGAACTCACCTGAATACCTTGAAGCACTCAAAGGGATGCAAAAGGGAATGCGTGAAGATGGAATTGACAGGGTTATGAATGAGCATAAACTCGATGCCATCATTGCTCCAACTGGAGCACCGGCATGGAAAACCGACTTAACCAACGGCGACGCCTTTCATGTTGGCAGTTCATCACCGGCAGCTATATCGGGTTATCCGAATATAACCGTCCCAATGGGTTTTATTGATGGCTTGCCTGTTGGTATATCATTCTTTGGCAGGGCATGGAGTGAGCCTCTGTTGTTGGAAATAGCCTATGGGTTTGAAAGTGGAACTAAAAAAAGAAGGGCTCCTCAATTCCTAAATGCACAATGAATCACTTTGAAATAAACTGGCAATCAGCCGATGGATTAAAAATATATGCCCAAGGCTGGGAACCCGATATTGGCAGTAATAATAATCCAACTCCAATAAAAGGAGTAGTTTGCCTGGTACATGGAATTGGAGAGCATACTTCGCGTTTTGCGCATGTTGCTGACTATCTTGTGAAGGAAGGCTATGTATTCTTCGGAGCCGACTGGCGGGGTCATGGAAGGTCAGAAGGCCAGCGTGGACATATTCCATCCATTGAGGCTTTGGCAAAAGACATTGATACCTTATTGGATAAAGCTAAACAACGTTATCCGAATAAGCCACTGTTTTTATATGGTCAAAGCCTTGGTGCCATTATGGTGCTATACTATGGTTTAAAACGTAAACCTCATATTAATGGCATCATCGCGTCAAGCCCTGCCCTTCACACGTCACTTGATGAACAGCCTTTGAAAATTATGGCAGCCAAAGTGCTTGGGTCCATACTGCCGCGTCTGTCGCTGCATAGTGGTGTTAGTCCTTTGCTGATGTCGCGCGACAATGACGTGGTAAAACGATACATCCATGACCCCATGGTGCATTACCGCATCACGCTTGGATTTGGGAAGATAATGATAGGTGTAAGAAAATGGGTGCTTGAAAACGCCGCATCGTTCCCGCTGCCACTGCTATTGATGCATGGCAAGGAAGATCTCCTTGCATATCCTTCGGGAAGTATTCAGTTTGCTGGTCCCATAGATGAAAAATGCCAACTAGTTTTATGGGAAAATGCATTTCATGAATTACACAATGAACCTGAAAAAATAGAAGTTTTGAATACAATTACACATTTCCTCAACAAGTTGGTTCAATAAGTTGTTGAGTCACCTGATTAACCAGGATAATCAAAACTATGCATATCTTTATAGTCATTAATCGAACCTCTTATGGGCACCATTGAATTCAAAAGAATCACATTTATTTCCCTGATCTTCACAGCATTCATACTGTTGGGATGTAATAAACAACCTCCCGTTCCTGACGACAAAAAAGAATTCATAGGAGTATGGCAGTCACCATCGGGCTTCCAAATAGAGATCATGCCTGAAGGATATGCAAATATTTACCAACCAATGGATAGTCTTCATCCTGAATTTGATGTTTTGGGAATAAAAAAGGCCAATGCAGTATATAACTTTGGCTTTGGGCTGGAGTTTACCGGCGATAGCATTATTAGTATTAAAAAATTATATCACACAGGAAGGCAATACACGATTGACGTTAATCCATACTTCGATGCTGATACTATGAAGATGGTAATGAACGGCGTAGTACTGAGGAAGTACAATGAAGATCATTTTATGGCCGAAATGTAAATAAACAATGGAACAGTTACTCGACTACAATCCTGTATTACTGGCTCTTGGGGCAACCCTGTTCACCTGGTTTCTTACTGCTTTCGGCGCATCAATGGTTTTCTTTTTTAAGTCAATCAATAAAAAGATACTAAATTCAATGCTCGGCTTTGCTGCCGGTGTTATGATCGCAGCCAGTTTTTGGTCGTTATTAAAGCCTGCCATAGAGATGGCTGAAGAGAATGGCGATATACCCTGGGTGCCTGCTGTTGTTGGATTCCTGTTAGGTGGAGCTTTTCTGCTTTTGATCGACAAAATATTACCACACTTGCATTTAGGACTGGCAAGGGAAAAGGCCGAAGGTATTAAAACACAATGGCAGAGGAGTGTATTACTGGTTTTAGCAATTACCCTGCATAATATACCTGAAGGATTAGCTATAGGAGTTACTTTTGGCGCACTTGCAAACAATCCTGATGTAGGTATGCTTGCCGGTGCTATTGCCCTTGCGATAGGAATCGGCTTACAGAATTTCCCTGAAGGTGCCGCAGTCTCCATTCCATTAAGACGCGAAGGATTCAGCCGGCTTAGAGCTTTTAACTACGGACAAATGTCGGGCATAGTTGAACCCATTGCAGGAGTTGCCGGTGCATACCTGGTATTATCTGTTACGCCCATTTTACCCTATGCATTGGCATTTGCCGCCGGAGCAATGATATTTGTAGTAGTAGAAGAACTCATACCTGAATCACAAACAGGCAATGAAACTGACCTCTCCACCATAGGAGCAATGATGGGCTTTGCAACTATGATGTTGCTGGATGTTGCGTTGGGTTAAGAGACGATTTATTTAAGGAAATAACTTGATTTTTAGACATATATGTTGTATTTTTACAACCATCATTAGTGCTATATGTAATGAATGCATTTAAGATAGTATGTCTGATAGTTCTATTGTCCTCTTGTGGAAATAAAGAATTAGATATTCCAACACCCATCATAGAAGATACAAGTGATTACAGGGACAAGTACATTGGTGAGTGGATATTTGAAAATCACATTACTTCTTATTCGCCTGGTTCACCTATGTTTGATACTTCTTTTACATACCAGGGTAATATTTATTTTGATACTTTGATTGAGGATGATCAGATAGTTATTAACTTTAATGTAAATTCTTTTCTGAAACTCACTATAGATAAAGAAGGAGAGCTTACTGACTTTCCACCTATTTCTTATGGTAATTTTGTCGGAACTGATACTTTATACATTTATATACGCTCAGGTGGTATTGGCATGTTTAGTGAAAACAATCTTGATGGCATAAAATCCAAAAAAAATAAGGGGCATTGAGCCCCTTAATCTTTTAGCTAAAATGATAGCTTTATTCTTTATTCAGCCTTTTCGAATGGTAGAACTGATACAAATGATTTGTCGTTTTTTCTTACGCGGAATTGAACAACACCATCAACCAGAGCAAACAGGGTATGATCTTTACCCATGCCTACGTTGAGACCCGGATTGTGAACCGTGCCACGCTGACGAATGATAATATTACCTGCTGTTGCAGCTTGTCCGCCGTAAATTTTAACGCCAAGTCGTTTGGAATGCGATTCTCTACCGTTACTCGAACTACCGGCACCTTTTTTGTGAGCCATATCTTTTCGTTTTTATCGGTTAATAATTAGGCGTTAATGGCATTGATCTGTACCCTGGTGAGGTACTGCCTGTGGCCATTTGATTTCTGGTATCCTTTTCTCCTCTTCTTCTTGAAGACGATAACCTTATCGCCACGTAAATGCGACAGGATTTTAGCCGTAACGACAGCGCCGGTAACATTCGGCGTTCCGATGGTAACTGATCCGTCATTGTCTAACAACAATACATTGTCAAACTTCAATTCCGAACCTTCTTCACCCTCGAGACGATGCACGAATATCACCTGGTCTTGCATAACTTTATGTTGCTGGCCGGCGATTTCAACGATTGCGTACATTTCTTTATTGTTTGTTTATTAGTTGTTTCCCTTTTATAGGGGGTGCAAAATTAAATAATTTTCAGTAACTTCCAACAAGTTTTTGAAAAAAGATTTTTAAGGTTTAGCGTTTAGTGTTTAGCGTTTTGGGTTAGTGTTTAGCGTTGAGTGTTTATGTTTAGCGTTTAGTGTTTAGTGTTTGGCGGTAGAAACCCCGAGGGGGTGATTATTCTAGCCGGGCGGTTCAACACAAATGTTTTCGAACCCCGAAGGGGTGATATTATTGTAACTAAGCTTGAAAGTACCTATTTAACCAATTGTTCCAAGTGTCAAAATAGATTTTTCATAACTCTTTTTGTGGGACTTGTGGGACCTGTAGGACCTGTGGGACATTTATTCTGCATACCCACACCTCGTGAGGTGGGAACTCCAAGAGGTGACAATTTTGTCCCACGAGTCCCACCAGTCCCACATGTCCCACTTTTTGATGACTCTTTTGTGATAGAAATCCTCCTATAAAACTTGGTAATATGAAAAAATCTCATCAAATTTGCTTTTAGATAAATTACCATTGTGGTCGCACTTCGTTCGCATACCGTTCGCATATCGTTCGCATTTAAGCGTTAAAAATGCGAACACAATGCGAGCAAGATGCGTCGGAAATGCGAACCGTGGAAAAATAAATCCTCAATGAATTGAAATGCTAAAAAAATAAATTAGCTAATGAACTTAAAAACTTTACAGCTAATAAACTTAACAACTAATAAACTAAACAACCAGTAAACCATAGAGCACAAGCTACTAATCCATAAAGCTGATAAACTTTACATCTAATTAACTAAACAGCTGATATATAAACATCTGATTAAATAAATCAACCAACAACTAAAAACTTAACAAATGGCCAGACTCAAAAAAGGAATTTTAACAGGAATTATAGGTCCACTTGCGTATTCAAACTATAAAGGGAAGCAGGTTGTTAAAACGCGACCTGATAAGGATAAAAAGAAAAAGGAGCCAACACCTGCACAATTCGCCCAACGAAATAAGATGAGGGCTATAAACGCTTTCGTAAAACCACTTAAACCTGTTATTGCTGTTGGATTTCAGGATTCCGACAAACTATCGGCATATAACGAATGCGTATCAGAGCTACTGAACATTGTAAAAATTTCTGACACAGCAGTGCCGGTTATTGATTACGCACAAGTTAAATTCTCTCGGGGCACACTACCGGCACCTGAAATCATTGCAATAGATGTTAACCCCGCCTCAATAACCATTACATGGAACAAGAGCACTTCAAACCGCGCTTCAAGAAAAAATGATGAAGCTGTGGTGGTACTTCACTCAGAAGCAGGTGACTCAAAGATATTTGATTGCATAGGATTACGCGCTGATGGTTCAGGATCATTTGAAATTCCACCGAATATTGAAGCACCCTACCATGCCTGGATATTCTTCAGTAATCCCAAAATGTTCCCCTACGCAAGTAAGAAGAAGGTTTCAGATACCGTTTATTTGGGGAGTTTTTGAGGGGAAGTGTCGAGGAATTGTATTGAAAATTAACAAATTAAGCTACTGTGGTTAGTTAAATATTTAATAATGAGTGGAATACAACATATGTATTTTTAAGCCAATCACACATTATTACATCTAAAGTTGCAATTCTAAATGTAATGTGACAAATATAATGAATTAAATATTACTTGAATAATTATAATTTTATACAGATTTGATTTTTATTATCTTAATATACCTCCTCAAGACGTAAATCTTACAGATGTTGTTAAAAATGAATATGAACTAAAAGGAATATACTGGACTAAGTCACCAAGTTATGAAAACATATAATATTTAGGATCTATAGTGCTTGAATTTTCAAGCACTATACCTTTCATTGCATAACATGAATAAAATCCAAAAACTGCTGTATTTGCTATTGGGAATAATTTTCTTCCTACTACTATCTATATTATCCACTGGGTTTATTAATAAGGTTAAAATATTTTCTACAGTATTAGGGAATATTGCAACATTGCTATATATCATTATACTGTTTTATTATGTAGTATTATATCACACTAAAGTAAATAGAATTAGCAGTGTAAGCTATATAACCTTTAGATTTAAGGACATTATATTATTCTTATATGGTGGAATTCTTTGTATAATAGCATTGGTTATTCAGCTTATTATTATAAATATCTGCAAGGTTTCTGAAATTTCAATAAATACTATTATCAGTGGTAAGCTTTTAGAAGCGTTTTTTAATAAGCTTATAATAAGTAGCCTTGAAGAATTATTTTTTCGAGCTTTAATATTCGTTGCTTTACTCAAGATTTTTAATAAATTATGGGTTCCCTTAATTGTCTCCTCAATATTTTTTGCTTTAATACATATTAATGGACTTCCAAAGCTATATATTGGAATCGGAGTAATAAATCTCTTTATTGGTGGTTGTCTCCTTGCGTATATCTATTATGTAACTAACAGTATATGGAGTGCAATAGGGTTTCACTGGTTACATAATATGATGAATGTAGTTATTGATGTGCCTGATAATCTTAATGTTTTTATTCTTAATACACTGGTATACTTGATTCTTTTTATGACCTTACTTGTTTTAAGGAATTATATATTCACGAATCAGCGTAAAGTACTTTCTGTATAATATCTATTAAAAAAAATTGATGAAGGACGAGGCACACTTCTGAAATTTTTGCTATGGAAAATAACCCTGCCTCAATAACCATTACATGGAACAAGAGTACCTCAAACCGCACTTCAAGAAAAAATGATGAAGCTGTGGTGGTACTTCACTCTGAAGCAGGTAACTCAAAGATTTTTGATTGCATAGGATTACGCTCTGATGGCTCAGGATCAATTCAAATTTCCGCGACTATTGAAACACTTTACATGATTCAATTATGGCAGAACGACAATTGGATCAATTATGAGAAAAATGAATGGAAATATGATGCTCATGGAAATGAAGTTGAACGATTAAACCTAGTTTGGGAAGATAACGATTGGGTAAATAAGTCAAAAAGTTTCACTGAGTGGAATGAAGCTAACAAGAGAATATCTTCAACCTCTTTGAGGTGGGATGGAAATTATTGGATTAATCAAAGCAAAAGTGTAACAACATATACTGACAACGGAGATGTATCTGTTCATAGCAGTTATGACTGGGTTTACGGAATTTGGGAAAATGCATATAGGCATTCGTATTTATATAATCAGGATCAACAGAAGATCGCTTATGTTTACGAGTTCTGGTATGAGCATAATTGGCTTAAGCAGGACAGTAGTGTATATAGTTACGATACTTCAGCATTTCAATCCTTAAGTATGAGTTACCATAAGGATATGAGCAATGAATGGTATTTAAGTGAAAGGACGATCAGTGAGTATTCATCGGATTATAAAAATCTGGTCTTGACTACTCAATATGGATGGAATAATTGGAAGAACCATCACAGAGATTTCTTCACTGTAATTTCTAATGAAGCAGTTATGATTGATCGATCGGAAGAATGGGATCATGAAGCCTGGTGGCCTCGCCTGGATATAAAGAGATATTATTATGATAGTGCAACTATGTACATTTATGTTCGTAAAGCATGGGATATGAACAATCAATTGAGATCATGGGACAGTACATATTGGGTGCCGCCTTTACCGACTGGTGATAAGGAGAATCATCTGCGCACTGATAAACTTTTTGTATTCCCTAATCCATCAGATGGATTTTTCAGGGTACTAACCGATATGAATCCTCAGACAATCTTAATTTATAATCTTAAAGGAGAAGTCGTATACAAAGACTATCTCGTAGGTAGAAAATCCACAGATATACATTTAAGGTTTCTACCCACCGGATTATACAATATAGATTCATTTGATGGCACCCAACGGAGGTCTGCTAAAGTAATTATTAAAAATTAAGAAGTCTCAAGAAATAAAAAGAAGAATATGGAATTCAGGATCTCTATCCTGAATTCAGGTACACTGTATCATGCAACCAGAGTGACAATCAATGATCAAATACGATCCCAAAATACATCACCGCAAATCCATCCGCCTGAAAGGATATGATTATTCGCAGGCCGGGTTGTATTTTGTTACCATTTGCCTGCAGGACAGGGCATGTTTATTTGGTAAGATCGTCAACCATCAAATGGTATTGAATGATTCAGGTCGAATGATTGGTTCAATGGTTCAAAACCATGTCGACCAACGAATATATACGGGGGGTGAAACAATTGGGTTGGGCGAAATTTAACGGGAAATTGTGGCAACGTAATTATTGGGAACATATAATTCGTGATGAACCGGAATTTCATCGCATTTCAGATTATATCGTAAACAATCCGAAAAAATGGAAGGGTGATAAATTTCACAAAAAATAAATTCCTGTAACTGCTATTATTTACGGAGGATTGCTCGCTTCCTCAGTCTTAGAGATGTGGTATTAACCAACAGTACTCCTACAATTACCAGTGCAACAAAAACTACGAATCCCGGTTTGAAGTGCTCCCCGTCAGCTATGCCCCAAAGGAGGGCAATAATGGGAATAAAATAGGTTACTGATGAGGCAAACACCGCACTGGTCATCTGGATGACACGGTTAAAAAGCATCAGGGCAACACCCGTTCCGACAATGGCGAGTATAGATATATAAGCTAATCCTTCAAGTGCTTTTGGATGGTCGCCCATGGTGTGGACGAAGGGTGTTAATGTCAACAGGTAAATTGCGGTTAAAGGTCCAATGGTAAAGAAAGCCATTGCTGTTATGGTTACCGGGTGTATTTTACTCAGGTATGCTTTTATGAGGTTTACATTAACAGCATAACATACTGCAGCGATGACTATAAGCATGGCATAGCCGATATTAAATGAGAAATTGCCTGAACCACTTACGCTCACCAGTCCGGCTGCACCAACCAAACCTAAGAGAACACCTGCTATGTTAAACCACTTTGGGCGAAGTTTAAAAAAGATCATGCCGGCAATTAGCGTGAATAGAGGAGTTAATGAATTTAGTATTCCGGCTAGTGAACTGTCAATACCTTTCTGTGCTGCGGCAAAGAGGAACGCAGGTGCCAGACTGCCAACAATACCTACTACGGCAAATAAGATCCAGTAGTGCATTGTAAAACCTTTGAGGCGTTTCAAAGCAAATGGCAAAAGGAAAAGCCAGGTTATAACAACGCGCAGAGCGCCAACTTCATTACTGGTAAATACCTCAAGTCCCCTCTTTATAAGTATGAACGAACTGCCCCATGTGAGGGCAAGGAAAAATAAAACTAAATAGGGGAACCAGGGTTTGTTCATATAAGTTGTTTGCAGTATGCGAAATTATGGGCACAAAAATAGATAAACAAACGTTCATAATTAAAGATTTATATTTGTACCATGTATTGTCATATATTTAAAGTTGGATGGTCATTTCGAACATTAGCTAATGCCTTGTAATAAAATGTGGGATTATAAATAATAATAGATGAGTTCAATTGGATTAAGAAGACTTTTAAGTCAGCACATTTCAGGTAACAAACTGAGCACTGTTACTGAGGTAGTTTCATGGATGGGAGCAATACAAGCTCAGGATCTTAACAGTGCAAAATGGGCTATCGGGGTGAGGTTGCCTGGTTCAACTGTACAAATGGTGGAAGATGCAATTAGCGAGGGCGAGATTATTCGCACACATCTTATGCGCCCTACCTGGCATATAGTTTCGGCCGATGATTATCTGGCTATACTGAAACTGACAGCTCCAAATATAATGGCTTCATTAACTTCAAGAAGGAAGCAGCTTGAATTGGATGAAACTTTCTTCAATAAAAGTAATCCTGCACTTGAGTGGATTCTGCGCGATGGAAACCATCTTACTCGTGAAGAACTAATGAAAGAATTGTCGATGACCATTCCACATATTGACAGCTCACGAATGAACCATATACTTTTACAGGCAGAGCTTAACGGACTAATTTGCAGCGGTAAGGTTAAGGACAACCAGCATTCCTTTGCACTTCTAGAGGAAAGATTTCAGGCAAGGAAGATCAAACGGGAATACAAAAAGAGTGAAGCTTTAATGCTACTTGCCTATAAATACTTCAACAGTCATGGCCCTGCAACAATAAATGATTTTAATTGGTGGTCGGGGTTAACTATGGGCGATTGCCGGGTAGCGCTTGAACTTGTGAAAGATAAGTTACTTTCTGAAAAAATTGACTCCGCAACATACTGGTTCACTGAACCTATTAAAGGAATGGTACCCAAAGAACAACAGCTTTTTCTCTTGCCTGCATTCGATGAGTTTATCATCAGCTACAAGGACAGGTCGGCAGTGCTCAAATATGAGGATAGCACAAAAACAGTATCCAGCAACGGGGTATTCCGTCCGGTGATAGTTTATGAAGGGCAAGTAATAGGATTATGGAATAAAACTATCAAAAAAGGTAAAATAGAAGTAACTACTGATTATTTCATCAAACCGGATAAGAACATAAAGGAACAACTTACTGAGGCTGCGAGGGATTACACATTATTTACAACCACCCAATCATCAAAAATGCCAGGTAATCCCTAAACTTTAGCCTTTAGCCCTTAGCCTTTAGCCTTTAGCCTTAAAAAATTAGCTTAGCCTTTAAAATTTAGCCCTTAGCCTATAGCCTCAAAGCTATCTAAATTGTTAATCTCTCTTAACCCTTTAAACCCGAACCAATGAAAATAGGAATCTTAGGAACCGGAACTGTGGGTCAGACATTGGCCTCAAGACTTGCTGAATTAGGCCATGATGTTGTAATTGGCACACGCAATGTGGAGGAGAAGCTAGCAAGCGACAGCAAGGACATGTATGGGAATCCTCCCTTCAAGGAATGGCACAAAGAGCACGGAAATATACGGCTGGTTAAATTCAATGAAGCCGCAGAATTTGGTGAAGTAATCATTAATGCTACTAAGGGAGGCTCTTCTATAGATGTATTAAAGCAGGCAGGGGAGAATGCATTAAATAACAAGGTGCTGGTTGATATTGGCAATCCCCTTGATGCGTCAAAAGGTATGCCTCCATCATTATTACCTGAACTTTCAAACACCAGTTCGCTTGGTGAGCAAATACAATCGAGCTTCCCACAGGCCAGGGTGGTAAAGACACTTAATACTATGTGGGCAGGTATCATGGTTAATCCGCAAATGATTAACAATGGTGACCACACAAATTTCATTTGTGGAAATGATCAGGAAGCAAAACAAACGGTAAAAAAGTTACTCACCGGTATGGGCTGGAAGGATGAAAACATACTTGACCTGGGCGATATTACTTCATCAAGAGGTGTTGAATCATTTTTACCCACCTGGCTCAGGATAATGAATTCTAAACAATCAGCTGCTTTTAATTTAAGAATTGTTGAGTAATTTTGTTTACAATTCCTGATTAAGTATTCCTGGTAATTTGGTAATTCTTGCGGAGGTATAACTATTATCAGATTTTAACTTGATTAAAGAATTACTATTGTCTGGTCTAATGATTAAGTTTGATGGAGAGCACAAAAATTTTCCTGGCGGGCAAGTTTATAGAAACCAGCCGAACATTAAAAGTTTATTACCCATATAACGGGGAATTATTTGCAACAACCTTCAAGGCAGGGAAGGAGGAGCTGGAAACTGCAATTGTTGAAGCGGGGAAAGTTAAATTGGAACTTAAGTCAATGCCTTCATACCGGCGCAGTGAGATACTGCTGCATATCCGAAACAGGCTACTGGAGATGAAAGAGACTTTTGCCAGGACTATTTCTGCTGAATCAGGCAAACCTATAAAGAATTCAAGGGCAGAAGTCGACAGGAGCATAGGCATTTTCACAGTGGCAGCTGAGGAGGCAAAACGACTTCCGGCGGAGTACATGAGCATCGACTGGACTCCTTCAGGCACGGGGCGTGAAGCCATAGTTAAATACTTCCCTGTAGGAATTGTTGCCGGTATATCGCCATTTAATTTTCCGTTGAACCTTGCAGTTCATAAAATAGCACCCGCTATTGCAGCCGGGTGCCCTATAATATTGAAACCATCTTCTACTACACCGCTTTCCACTTTGCTGTTAGCCTCGATTATTGCAGAAACTGATCTTCCGGCAGGAGCGCTTTCCATATTACCTATGGACCGCGAAACCGGAAATTTGTTGGTTACAGATGAAAGATTATCAATGCTTTCTTTTACCGGTTCACCCGAAGTTGGATGGAAGATGAAAGAGCGGTCAGGCAAGAAAAAAGTAGTGCTTGAGCTTGGTGGAAATGCCGGAATTATTGTATCAGATGAGTGTGATATGGAAGATGCATTGCCGAAATGCGTTAACAGTTCGTTCACCTATGCCGGGCAAACATGCATACATGCACAACGGATATTTGTTCAGGAAAAACGGTTTGATGAGTTCGTCAGTCGCTTTACTGAGGCAGCTGATAAATTAGTGGTGGGTGACCCTGTGGGAGACGAAACCGACATGTCAGTGATGATTGACGAGAAAAATGCACTCAGGGTTGAAGAATGGGTTAAGGAAGCTGCTGATGGCGGAGCCAGGATTTTAGCAGGAGGTAAAAGGATTAAGAATCTGTTTCAGCCTACAATACTCACAGGAACTAACAATGGAATGAAAGTATGCAGCCAGGAAGTGTTTGGTCCGGTTGTATCTATAGAGCCATATGGTACTTTTGATGATGCGATCAGGATGATCAATGATAGTAAGTTTGGATTACAGGCAGGCGTATTTACCAACAGGATAGATGAAATGAACAAGGCGTTTAATGAAATAGATGTTGGTGGCGTGATATTAAATGATGGCCCTACTTTCAGGGCTGACCATATGCCATATGGTGGTGTAAAAGATTCAGGATTTGGAAGGGAGGGCGTGAAATATGCAATATTTGATATGATGGAGCCCAGGGTTCTTGTTAAGCCGGCTTAGTTAAAATAATTTTCCATTAGGAATTTTGTGGTTAAGTGCCTGGACCATAGGATACTAATTCGACAAGATTGAGTTTATTGATATTGTCGGCTAAAAATAATAAAGTGGAAGTGGAAAATTTTTAGTTATTTTTGTTATTGCAAATTTCAACCAATCATTGATGACTGAGGCCGATAAGCTGGTAGTAATTGCCTTTCAACAAGGAGACTTCAAAGTCTTCGAACTTGTATTTAAGGAGAATTACTCATCAATGGTGAGAGCCGCAAGGCGCATACTTATTGATGTTGAACCATCGGAAGAAGTAATCCAGGATCTTTTTGTAAAATTATGGGAGAAACGTGACTCACTGGTTATAACAACCTCCCTTCCTGCATATCTGCACAAAGCAGTAACCAATCATGCAATTAACTACTGGAAGTTCCAGAAGAAGACGCTGAGGTACCAGGATTATATCGGCTTTGAAGTTGATGATTTCCCAACTGATTCAGCCGATGAGCCCATGCTTCACAATGATCTTCATAAAAAAGTAAATGCACTGATGAAGGCAATGCCCGAGAAGCGAAGGATAATATTTGAAATGAGTAGGTTTGAAGGACTTAAAAACTGGCAGATAGCACAACAACTTGGCATTAGCCTGAAAACAGTTGAATACCACATGGCCGTTGCCCTTGATTTTATGCGAAATAAACTCACTGATTATCTGCCTGTTATACTAGTAATTATCTTCTTGTGTAAAAATTTATAAAAAAATGTGAGAATTTGACTAGGGTAAAACCTATAGTTTGTTGTCTATAAGTCAAAGGAAAGAATTTTAAATAGCATGATCTTTAGCGTAAATACATATAAGCACCTGATAATCAAGTATCTTCAAGGGGATGCCACTCCGGCAGAACAGAAGAAGGTGGAGGATTACATTGCTAAGTCCGCAAGGAACAAGCAACTGTTTGAATCATACAGGGGGCTTTTATTCCTTACGCAGAAAAAGAAAGTTGAATATAATGCTGATTTGGCATGGGAGAAAGTTAGAAACCGTATAATTGCTAATCAGAAAGATTCTGGAAATGTTTCCAATGTTTTGGTCAAGCCATCCGGAAAACGTTCCATATATCATTATGCTGCCGCCAGTGTCGCGGCTGTTCTTGTTGTTGTATTAGGTTTAGTTTCAGTAATAAATGACGACACTGTGGAAATGAATAAATTTACCACAGGTTTAAGCGTTTCATCACCCGAGTATTTACCTGATGGTAGTAATGTTGTTTTGAATTCCAATACTATAATAAACTTTCCTAAGAAATTTGAAAAAGATGTCAGGGAAGTCTCTATTTTTGGAGAGGCATTTTTTGAAGTAAAGCCTGATCCGGCAAAACCTTTCATTATTCATGCATCAGGCCTTGAGATCAAGGTTCTTGGTACATCTTTTAATGTGGAAGCACACCCGGGAAGTGATTTTGTTAAAGTTACAGTTAATACCGGCAAAGTGCTGGTGTATCCTGCAGGTACTAACACCGGATTGGAAGAAAAGACAGGCAAGGTGCTCACAGCCGGAGAAATTGCAACTTACAGCAAAAAGTCAGGCATTATTCTAAAAGGTGTCAACGATGATCTGAATGTGCTGAGCTGGAAAACAGGCGTGCTTACTTTTAAAGAAGCCAGGCTAAGTGATGTTTTCAAAGCGTTCGAACAAAAATATCAGAAAGAGTTTGTTGTTACAGATTCTGCTATTCTTAACCAGCGCCTGACAGCCCGTTTTGAGAATCAATCATTAGAAGATGCCCTTGAGACACTTTCCTTGATCTTCAACCTGAATATTGAGAATAAAGAAAGCCATATCATGGTGCATTGAAAGTAGTCAAGTAACCCTTTGTGGTAACCCAGACCTTATGCAACTATGAAGTTTTCACATTCCATCCTATTATTGATTGCCGTTTTCGTCTGCTCCTTTAATCTGGCAGTTGCGCAAACCGTTAAATTAAACGATAAGGTTTCTTTTTCTATCAACAATGCTTCGGTTGCTGAAGCTTTGGATGCACTCACCAGATTAACTGGTACCGCCTTTTCATATAACCCCGATCAACTGAATTCGGGTAAGCTCATTAAAGTAGATATGCGCGATCAAAAACTTATTGATGTGCTTGAAGTTATATTGGGGCCGGCCAAATTTGGATACCGCCAAATGGGTAACCAGATTATTATCTATAGTAATAAGATTGATAAGGAGGAGGATACCCGAAATAAAGACGATGTTAGATCAAATAATGCTGATGGCAGTTCCTCATCATTAAACAGGCAGAATCAAAATGAATCAACAAGTAATAGCAGGAGCAATAATGCACTAACCGGAATGTTGAGAAGGGATACCGTTTTCGTTGTTAAAGAAGTGCACGATACAATACGCCTGACTGACATTGTAGTCAAAATTGACACAGTGTATCAGAAAATACAAACACCGGTTGGTTCTGAAGATATTTTTCATGTTGTGCTTGCAAATGAGCTTACCCCTGTGTATAAATTTGATGTTGGCATATCGGGCACTATATTCCTGCCACATGCAATATATTCTGCTCCGCCACTCTACAACGATAAATTAAAAGAGTACAAAGAGTCATTTTCCAATAAAACTTTTTCAGGATCAGCGGGCATTGATCTTAGGGTATCCTATAACAGGTTTACCTGCGGCGTTGGTGCAATCCTAACTTTGCATTCTCAAAAACTTGATTATAATTACCTTGTTCAAAATGGCGGATACTATCTGAAAGATACACTCGATCCTTATTATACACTGAATGGCTCCGATACTACATGGTATTACATCGTTGATTCAGCCTATGTACCGGTTGACAATGAGCTATTTAACTATAAGATCAACAACCACATTAAATATTTGGAATTACCCATAACTGTACAATATAATATAGGTTACCGTTCAATGTTGCTTTTTATAAAGGGTGGTATAATTCCTGGATTTTTTGTGGGATCAGATGGACAACAGATAATGCTTGACAATAATGGAATCCAATCAATGAATGAAATGAAGACAAAAAGTATGGTACTTTCATATATAGCCGGTGCGGGCATAGCCATTCCTTTAGGAAGAAAAACAACTTTCAGTACAGCATTGTCATACAGGAACCACTTCAGTAGCATATATAAAGATTTCCCTATTGATACCCGATTTTCATCAATAGGCATCAGTACAGGCATAATTTATAAACTGTACTGAGAAAAATTACACCATGTGTGTTATTTTACGTTATTTTTACCATCTTAAACGGATGTAGAAAATTTACATGATTCGCTCGCTCAGCAAACTGATATCATTGTTTGTACTCCTTATTTTGTTAAGTGGGGCTAATCTGCATGCTCAGCAAATATTAACCGGAACCTTGTCAGCTGACAGAACACTCAGTCCTGAAGAATTTGAATATTACATCGTAAACGATCACTACATCGTACCTGAAGGAATTACACTCACTATTTTGCCAGGGACAAGGCTAAAAGTGATGGTAGATAAATCAATAAGAATTGCCGGAGGTACTTTGATTGCTTCCGGTACGCAAGAAATGCCGGTAGTTTTTGAAGCCCGCGATCCGGATAAAAAGTGGTGGGGAATCAGTATTGAGAATTCAACATCAGAATACGATGATGATCATCAGTACATCGCCGGTTCAATAATAAATAATGCCGTTATTACCGGAATTAAAATGCAGCCTGCACTTTCTATTGCCGACACATCAGTATTACTGGTTAATAATGTTGAGATCAAAAACAGTGATTTTATTGCCATCTCAGTCAATGACTCATCAGTTTTGGTTGCTGAAGGCCTCGATATCAGCAACTGTAGTCAGGGACTTGTTACAAACAATAACTCCACAATCCTTTTATCAGCTTCAACTATTAGTTATTGCTCCATAAATGCATTTTCATTTGCAGAATCTTCATTGATGACAGCTGAGAATATAAATATAAATAACTGCGCATATGGAATAGTTTTGAATTCAGGATCAACTATCAGTTTATCTGAATCAATTATAAATTCATGCGACTATGGTATTTATATTATTGTATCCGACAGTAATGTTATTAATAATTGCACGATTACAAACTGTGCTTTTGCCATAAATTTTGCATCATCATGCATTAGCAGGTACAATTTGATTGAAAATAATCAAATCAATAATGGATTGGTAGGATTATTTGTACCAAGTAATGCTAATTTTAAGTATAATAGAATTAATGCCAACACACTTACTTATAATAACACTGCCGGTTTGCATATAGGTAACAGCGGTGTTGCTGATACGGGATACAATGTGATCTCGCATAACCTGGTAAAGTATAACACAATTGGAATTACGCAGTCAATGGCATGTGACACGTTGATTCACAATATTGTTGAAAACAATTACACTGGTTTATCAATGCTCAAGGCATCTGGTAATATTGTAAAGAACAATGTAATAAGTCAAAATTACCTTACAGGTGTAAGGCTTCTGGAGGGATCAGGCAGTAATACTTTTGAACAGAATAACGTATACGATAATTCAGTTGGGGTGCAAATTGATACAAGCCTTTGCTTAAACAATACTTTTAGATATAACAACATTACAGGAAATATTCAGGAGTCATTCCTGATAGAGTCAGGTCCACAACAAACAATCGAGTACAATACAATTACATCATTGCGTGATACAGCTTCATTCCTTAACAGGCATGCTGCTGACGTGATGGCCATGAATAACAATTGGGGTACCACTGATACTATAATGATTGACTCTATTATTTCTGATAAAAATGACTATCAGAAGTTTGGGTTAGTAATTTACAAACCGTTTCTTGAAGCACCACACCCTGAGTCGCCAATATCAAAGCCATTAAATGTGATTAAAAAGCTCATAGGTAATGATGTACATGTTACATGGGCCGGTAACGATGAAACCGATTTGGCAGGTTATATGGTTTACTATGGAGATGTTGAGTCAGCGGTAATAATTAACAATGGTTTGAATACAGGAATAACGATTGAGAATATACCACTTGAAACTTTAATAAGAGTGACCGCATATGATGTTGATGCAGATGGAATAAATGACAGAACAGAAGGACATGAAAGTGCGTATTCTATTGCTCTTGCAGGTCCGTTTGCAGGAGAAGATAATGCCGTTTGTTCAGGTAAAACATTCTCTACTGTATCAGCTACAGCAATAGAATACCAGTCGCTCAATTGGACTACACTTGGGGATGGCACATTTTCTGATGCATCATTACTTCACACTAGTTACATGCCAGGGTTTAATGACAGGGAAAATGGAAGTGTTAACCTTATTCTAAGCATAACATCATTATCGGGTTCAATGCTCACTGATACAATTCAGCTTAGAGTACTTGAATACCTGGTACTTGAAGCCGGGCAAGACACTACCATAAGAGAAGGTAGTATTTTTACAATCAATTCAGCTACTGCTCTTAATTACACATCTCTTTTATGGAGTACTTCGGGAGATGGCTATTTCAACAAGCCCGATACACTCACTACCAGCTACACACCCGGCGCTAATGATATTTTCAATGGATGGGTTAAACTCACACTCACAATTAGTTCAGATTGCGGTACCATCGATGATAATATTATATTATCAGTTGTGCCGGGCTATGATATTTCAGGCACAGTGATGAAGGATAATGCGCCTGTAAAAGGAGCTATAATATTGGCTTACAATAAGGTACAGGATGAAACAAGGGCTGTAACTTCAACAACCTCCAACACTGAAGGTAAGTTCACCATCCCGAAGATAAGTGAGGGTAGTTATTATATCTATGCTGTTCCCGATCCGGCAATTATCAACACTCACATTCCAACTTACTATGCAACCCGGTTCAACTGGCAGGATGCATATCTGATGAAACTTAATGAAGATGTTTACGATGTGGATATCAACCTTAACCTTATGGATGTTTCATTACCTGAGGGTCAGGGGTCAATTAGCGGTGTTTTTATTTATGATGGCCAACCACTTGAAGATTTTGGGATTTATAACAAACAGTGGTTCATTTCAACAGAAGGAAACCCATTTATGGGGGAACCAGGTGAAACATATCCTGCTTCAAATCATGTAGTATTGCTAATGAACACTGATCTTACAAAAATAATTGGCTGGACACTTTCAGATCTGGAGGGCAACTTTACTTTTGCCGGGATTCCATATGGAGAATACCGGCTATGGGGTGAGAAAGCTGGATATACCAATAAGTTGTCGCCAATAATTTATATATCACCTGATAACAATTCAGTATCTGGCGTTGAACTATCTGTAGACCAGCAAAGAAAGCTTATTGAGGCAGAGACCGACGATATTGAGCCTTTGATAAGTCTGATTTATCCAAACCCAGCCTTTGACAAGATCAGGATTAGCTCGAAATGGTTTGAGAAGTTGATGTCAATAGAACTTAAAATAGTGGATGGAAGGGGGAAGACTGTTTTACATACATCAGTAAACCGTAGTTCCATGAGCTCCTTTGGCCCTGTTGATATTTCACTATTGAAGAGAGGGATATATTTATGTCAGGTGTCATCAGAAAACGGAACTATAAAAGTCATGAAGCTTGCAATTCAATGATGGGAAGCTAAAATTCTTTTAAGCTAAAATTAAGGTTAACGATGTAATTACCATCGTATTACGCTCTAGATTTGATGCCGTTAAGAAAGTTGTTGAAATGGGTAATACCAAATGATACTCTCGATTATGGTTCAAAATATTTGGAAAATATCGATCAGTAAGTTAAGAGAAAGTTAATTATTAAGCGGGAAATGGTGAAGGAAATAAAAATTGGAGATAAAATTTGAAAAAAAAGCGAAAAAAAGGCTTTTTCCACTAGGGTAAAATGCTTTTTTTTTGTCAATACAATACAAATACCGATGCACTAACACTATTTGGGAGAATAAATCGGTTTTGTGCAACTAACAATACTTGGATTACTAAGAAATTTACTATTCAGACTTGAGGAAACTTTACACTAAGACCTGCATCTTCAGTTATGTGCCATTTTACACCATAAGTGTAAATGATGGTACCACTTCATTTTTCAGCAATCATGCTGGAAATCCTCTATTACAACCTTTCAGCATCCGACAAGTTTTAAAGCCGGTGGTGTGTCCTGTTCTGGATATTCTTAAGACATTCAATTTAATTAAAACAAGTGTAAAATAATAAAAGGAGGGAAGCAACCAGAAAGTGACAATCAATGAAACATTCTAAGGTTCCGGGAGGAGCCGAATGCAGAACTAAAATTTTACTAAAATTAAAACTAAAAAACAAAAATGAAAAAACTACTTACGCTCTTGCTTCTGGCAGTACTATTTGTCGGAAACACTTACGGCCAGTTTGTTTCATACGGGTTCATGTCATCAACAGGAACTTATGAAGAAATTACAGGTGGTTTAGTGTTCGGAACGGAATCGTCAGATGATCAACGTTTCGTTGATCCGACTATCCCTGCAGGCAGTACAACAGTTACAGGCCCTGGTATTCCTATCGGCTTCGATTTCGAATTTAACGGAATCACGTTTGATGTACTGGGAATCAATAACAATGGATGGATTGGATTTGGTCAGAGTTCATTAACCCCAGCGGTTAATATATATTCATCAAGTTCATATACCCCGTTAAGTTCAACTTCAACAGCTACTCCTGCCTTATATAGGAACAGGATTAGTGTTTATGGAAGGGACTTGCAGGCTCAGGCTGGTGCAAGCATCCGGGTTGAAACTTTAGGCACTGCTCCCAATCGGGAAACAGTAATTCAGTTTACAAATTACAAAAGATATGGATCAACTTATGCTGGCGAATCTTTGAATTTTCAGATACGTCTTCAAGAAACCACAAATTTTGTGGAGCTGGTATACGGTCCAATGACTCCTGTATCAACAACAACCGGTACGATTCAAGTGGGTATCGGTGGTAATTTGAATTCAGAATATTTAAACAGAACAACCACAACAAGCTGGGAAAATAGTACACCTGGTACTTCTAATAGTAGTACTATGGCATTTAATACAACAGTATTCCCTGCATCTGGATTAACTTATACCTTTGGCCCTATGGTGCCATTGGCAGCATTATATAGCTCACCATCGAATGGTGCAGCAGGTATGCCTCTTGATGTTAGTTTACAATGGACACCAGACGTTACTGGTGGAGGTGAAGCAGTTGGTTACCGTGTATACATGGGAACAGATAATCCTCCAACTAACGTTGCAAACGGTGTTGATGTTGGTAATGTTTTAACTTACACAGCTCCTGCTGCTCTTGAGTTGAACACTGTATATTATTGGCAGATAGTTCCTTATAATGCAATAGGTGATGCATCAGCAAATCCAATCTGGTCATTTAGAACAACGCTAGGATTTGGTGATCTTGAAGGTTTCGTGACCAATGGCTTTGGTATTCCTTTAGCAGGTGTTAATATCAATATTACCAATGGAGTGACCACATACAACACAGTTACTGGGACAAATGGAGCATACTCCTTTGATCTTATATCTGCAGGTCCATATACTCTAACAGCGACCCTTGAAACATACAATACTAATATAATGGAAGTGTTTGTAGATCCAAATACAACCACTTACCAAAATATTTCTATGACCCGTCCTTCAATGGCGGTTACTCCTAATCCATACAGCGTATCAGTTAATCCAAATGAAATGGTTGACGGTGCTCTGAACATTGCTAATAATGGTGATGGCGTTTTAGGATGGAATGCAACAATTGCATATACTTCACCAGGTCCAAACACATGGTTAACTTTAGGTCAGGCTTCAGGTTCAGTTGACGCTTATACTAATTTTAACTTGCCGGTTGCTTTCAATGCATCAGGCTTAACCGCCGGTACCATTAAAACAGCTGAAATTACTGTAACTTCAACTCCAAACGTTGGTACAGTAGTTATCCCTGTTACAATGTCAGTAAATGGAGTTGCTTTAGTTTCACCAACCAACCTGGTTGCTACACTTTCAAATCCAATTGCCGGTAATGTTAACTTATCATGGTCATTTGAATCTACTCCTTCATTCCAGTTCTTTGTAGTAAAACGTAACGGTGTTCAGGTTGGTACAACCACCGGAACTACTTTTGCCAATACTCTTCCTGCTTATGGTACTTATGACTATACAGTTCAGGCTGTTTTTGCTGATGGTAATTCAGCTCCTGCAGGTCCTGTACAAATCATCTGGGCTAACCCAACCATAGTTGTTGATCCTATTTCTTTATTTGATGAAGTATGGGTAAACAATCAGGCAGTTCAAACAGTAACTATCAGTAACACAGGTGAAGGTACATTAGCTTTCAGTTTCCCTGAATGGGCAAACGGTGACGGTTCACGTGCACCATTAGCTTATTGTACTGCAAGTGGTGGATGTGATGAGTATATTTCAAACGTTACATTTGGTGATATCAACAATAACTCAACTTGCGGAGGTTACTCTGACTTCACTGCTATTTCAACTGATGTTGAAATGGGCGAAACTTATGAACTTTCAGTTACCAATCCAAATGCATATAGCAGTGATATTACTGGTGTATGGATCGACTGGAATCATAACGAGTCATTTACCGATGCCGGTGAATTCTTCACAACTACTTCAAGCGGTGGTGGTGCCAATTTTAGTGCCAGCATCCTTATTCCGGAAACCGCACAGCAAGGTCCTACCCGCATGAGGGTTAGACTACAGTATGGTGGAACACTCGCACCATGTGGAACTACTTCTTATGGTGATGTAGAAGATTATACTTTAAATGTTAAATTACCTGGTTTTATAGTTGCTGTTAGCCCTGCATCAGGACAAGTTGCAGCAGGTGAATCAAGGACTGTATCTATTACTTATGATGCTACTGGTTTCGAGCCTGGTTCATCATATTTTGAGCCACTGGTAGTTGAATCAAACGACATAGCAAACCCAAGCATTACCATTCAGAACGAAATGTACGTTTATGAGCCTGGTATGATCGCTGGTACTGTTACCAGTGCAGTTGACGGTTCACCAATTGATGGTGCTACTGTTGTTGCAGGTGACATTACTGCTATGACCAATGCTGATGGAAACTACAGCATTACTATTGATGCAGGTACATATAGCATTGCTTTCAGCAAAACAGGTTTCACAACCGTAACAGTTGAAGGCGTTGTTGTAACTGAAACCGGAACAACTGTTGTTGATGCAGAACTTGAAGAAGTTTTCTATCCTGTAACTTTTGTTCACGCTGAAGTAAACGAGGCTGATACACAAGCTGAAGTTACCTGGGGCACTCCAATTCCAGATTACGAAGTTCTTTATGACGATGGTACAGCTGAGAACTTTACAGCATGGGCTCTTGCGGGCAACATGAATGCTGTGAAATTCACTCCTGCCGGTTATCCTGCTACTGTATACGGTGGTAAGATCTATGTAGGTGATGGCAGCTTCCCAAATAACAATACCGGTTTCATTGGTACTACCTTTGGAGCAATGGTTATGGACGACAGTGGTGCTAACGGTATGC
>JAEZDY010000015.1 GCA_023417935.1 Bacteroidota bacterium | reverse complement strand
GTGGATTGGGATGACGTGTTTGGGCTGGATCAATTTTACCGCACGCAGCGCGTCATCGGGGCCCATGGTGTAGTTATCGCCAATGGGCACCACCGCCAGGTCAATCCCCTCTTCACCGATCAGGCGCATATCGCCAAACAGGCCCGTATCCATTGCCAGGTAGATCTTCTTGCCATCGCTGGTGGTCAGCAAGAAACCCGCCGGGTTGCCGCCGTACGAGCCATCGGGCAGGGCCGAGCCGTGCAGCGCCAGGGTCAGCTTAAGATAGCCAAATGGGTGTTTGAACCCGCCGCCCAGGTGTTGAGCATGGGTTTTCAAGCCCTTCTGTTCCATCCAGCTTGCGATCTCGAAGTTGCTGATCACCAGCGCCCCGGTGCGCTTTGCGATTTGCTCGGCATCACCCACGTGGTCGCCGTGGCCGTGGCTGATGAGGATAAACTCCGCCGGAACACGGTCTGGCAAAATACTGGCGGCCGGGTTGTCACTGAGGAATGGATCCACCAGTACGTGATGGCCTCCCGTTTCCAATCCCAATGCGGCATGACCGTACCAGGTCAACTTTGTGCTCATGCAGTGCCTCCTTATACATTATTCCCCTGCTTCCATTATACAGAGTAGCAGCTTACCGTTGTTGATGAATGGAGCAGAATACCCCGTATCCCATTCTATCCATCAACAACGGCTCGGCTGACTATGTAGACAGAACCAGGCGGCAAAGCGCGTCAGGATGGGCCGATGATGCGGTTGGCGCGCTCGTAGAAGATGTAGGCCCACGCCCAATCGATCAGCACGGCCAGCCGGTTGCGGAAGCCGATGAGCTGCAAGATGTGAACGCCCAACCACATCAACCAGGCGATAAAGCCGCGGAACTTCAACCCCCACACGTGGGCAACCGCCTGATTGCGACCAATGGTTGCCATCACGCCTGGGTCTCGGTAGGTGAATTCCTCCAGCGGCTGCCCTTCTATCCGCCGGACAATGTTCTTCGCCGCGATCGTTGCTTGCTGCATCGCTACCGGAGCAATCATCGGCAGCGGATTACCATCCTTGTCGATAAAGCTGGCAGCGTCGCCAATGACGAATACCTCTGGCCGACCGGGGACTTGCAGTGTTGGCTCTACCTTCACCCGGCCCGCCCGGTCCTGCTCCAGGCCTAATGTATCCAGCAGGCGCGAGGCACGCACACCAGCGGCCCAGATGAGGGTGTTGGTCTCGATCGTTTCGCCGCTCTTCAGGCGAATCACTCTACCATCGTACGCTGCCACGGCAGTCCCAAATTGCAGCTCGACGTGCTTACGCTCCAGGGCTCGGGCTGTGGCTTTGCTTAATTCCTCGGGCATGTTCGCCAGTACCTTGCCCATCGCTTCCAGCAGAATCACCCGCACGTCGCCGATGTTGAGATTTGGGTAGTCCTTGGACAGCACCAGGCGGATCAACTCCGAGACCGCCCCTGCGCTCTCCACGCCCGTTGGTCCGCCGCCGACGATCACAAAGGTGAGCATGGCCTTGCGTTTCTGCGAGTCGGGTTCGTGGGCAGCTTGCTCAAACTGGCTGAGCAGGTGGTTGCGGATGCGGGTTGCGTCGCTCAAATCCTTCAACCCAATGCTGTTCTGGCGCACAGATTCCATGCCAAAGTAGTTCGTCTCACCGCCCACGGCCAATACGAGCATATCATACGATATTGGTCCGCGCTCGGTCATGATGTAGCGGTTATCCAAATCGATGCAGTCGACGCCGCCAAGATGAAAATGCACGTTGCGCATGCCGCGCAGCGTGGACCGCACCGGGTAGGCAATTTCATTGGATGAAATGGTCGAAGTTGCCACCTGGTAAAGCAGAGGCTGGAACAGGTGGAAGTTATTGCGATCGACCAGCGTTACCTCAACTGGCTTATTCTTCAGCGCCCGGGCAGCTCTTAGACCGCCAAATCCAGCACCGACGATCACCAGATGGGGGATTTTCGTTTGCTCGCTCATACCTGTATCCTTTCGCAAACCATGGCTTCTTTACCTCTTGTGAAAAAAAGCACGATAAGCAAATAAATAATATCATTTTTGTCATAATAATTCAATAGGGGAAAGCAAATTGGCCAGGGCGAGAGCAGGATACGGATATAATCTACGGCAGGAACGAAGATTCCATTTAGGAGGGATTCAAATGCTTATCCATTCCGCGGCACAACTGCTTACCCTCTCTGGCGGTCCGCAGCGCGGCGCTGAGATTGGCCGGTTGGGGATTATCAACGATGGCGCGGTGCTGCTGCGCGGTGAGAGCATCGAAGCTGTAGGAGCGACTAGCGAGCTGCGTGCCGCCTACCCCAACGAGCCAACCCTTGACGCCCGTGGCAGCGTTGTGATGCCCGGGTTTGTCGATCCGCACACGCACCTGGTTTGGGCAGGCGACCGGGCCGCGGAGTTCGAAATGCGCTTGCAGGGCAAAACGTACATGGAAATCATGGCGGCGGGTGGTGGGATTGTTTCAACCGTACGAGCCACGCGCCAGGCAGCGCCGGAGGATTTGCTGGAACAGACTCGCGCCCGTGCGGAAACGATCTTCCGAGGCGGCACCACTACGGTTGAGGCCAAGACCGGCTACGGCCTGGAGACTGCCTCCGAGCTGCGCCAGCTCGAAACCCTGCTGCGGCTGGACGAAATGGGTCCGGTCGAAATCGTGCCGACCTTCCTGGGAGCACACGCAGTCCCAACGGAATATAAAGAAGACCCGGATGCGTACACGCGTCTTGTTAGCGAACAGATGCTGCCCGAAACGCTGCGCTGGTGGCGTGCCAATGCTGGGGGCCGCCCCCTGCCCTTTGTGGACGTGTTCTGCGAGAACGGCGCATTCACGTTGGAGCAGTCGCGGCAGATATTAGAGACCGCACGCCGTTTGGGCTTCCCGCTCAAGATCCATGCAGACGAGTTTGACAACCTGGGCGGCGCTTCACTTGCGGCTGAATTGGGCGCTGCATCAGCCGATCACCTGGTGAAAACATCCGAGGATGATATCCGCGCGCTGGGGAAGAGTGATACCGTCGCGGTCGCCCTGCCCTGCACGCCCTTTGGCCTGGCCGATCCACATTACACCCCGGCGAAGGCGCTGATCGAAGCGGGCGCGCTACTGGCGGTAGCTTCTGACCTGAACCCCGGTACGGCATGGTGCGGCGATATGCAGTTTGTGATCGCCCTGGCCTGCCGCTATCTGCGGATCACCCCGGCGCAAGCCATTGCCGCCGCGACGATCAACGCCGCCGCCGCCATCCAGCGCGTGGACCGTATCGGATCGCTGGAGCCCGGCAAGCAAGCGGACCTGCTGGTGCTTTCCGTAGACGAATACCGCCACCTGGGTTACCGCTTTGGGCAAAACCTGGTAAAAACGGTGGTGAAGCGCGGACAGGTCTACCCGGTTGGTCCACAGCCGCTTGCGCCTGTAAATCCATAGAACAAATTCATGCATAAGGAGCATCTATGCCCACCATTGAACAGGCCCGAGCCTGGTATATCGACGCGGATCCTGTACACGACTTTGACCACGTGATGCGCGTTTACCGGCTGGCGGAGCGGTTGGCGCAGGAAGAAGGCGCCGACCTGAAGATCGTCCGCGCGGCGGCGCTGCTGCACGACGCCGAAGGCAGCGCTCCCAATGCTGAAGACCGCCCGAACCATCATCATCAATCCGCGGCGTTTGCCGGAGAAGTGCTGGCCGCGGAAGGATGGAGCAAGGAGATGATCGCTGCCGTTCAGCACTGCATTCGCGCGCACCGTTTCCGCGGTGACGGCGAGCTGCCACAGACTTCAGAAGCACGGGTGATCTTTGACGCCGATAAGCTGGATGTGTTAGGGGCCATTGGGGCCGTACGCGTGGTAGCATATGCGACGATCAACAGACAACCCATATATGCCAGACCATCCCAACAGTTCTTGGAGACAGGTAAGGGAGAGCCCGGAGAGCCGCACAGCGCGTATCACGAATACCTGTTCAAGCTGCGGAAGATCAAAGACCGGCTGCATACAAAAGCCGCCCGTGCGATCGCGGAAGAACGCGATCAATACATGGCCGAATTTTTTCGCCGCCTAGGCGCCGAATTAGAGGGAGAACAATAAGAAAGAGAAAATTGGTTCTTCTTAATATTCTATGCTACAATTATACAAAGATACAATGATATTAGGATACAAAGATACATTTATTCAATGATACAAGATGATGCGATCGCCAATATTCTTCGTATTCAGCTGCAGTTTCGAAGCAAAGTTCCATTATCGGACCAGGTTCGGAAGGCAATCTTTGATTTAATTCAGCGCGGTGTGCTTGTAGAAGATACTCCTCTCCCTACCGTACGCGAGCTGGCTGCGCAACTGGGCGTGAATTTCAACACGGTAGCAAGGGCTTATCGGGTATTAGATCAGGAAGGCTGGCTGATGACACGTCAGGGCCGGGGGACGATCGTCACAAAGCCAGCCCGAGATGCGGGAATCGACCCCTTTTCTGTGATGATAGAGCTGCTCAGTCAAGAGGTTGAAACAGCGGCGGCATCTCTGGGAATAGAGCCGGTGGAAGTGATACGAGCGCTAACAGCAAGGTTCTCTCGAAATCCGCAGGAGAATAAGACAGTAAAGAAACGCAGGAGAAGAACGATCGTTCGATTCCGCGCATATCATAGAACCCTCTCACGCTCTCGAAAGTTCCGCAATGAAACATTGGATCGGCGGCTAAGAAGGCCAAACCTGTAAAGAAGGAAGATTAAGAGACATAAGAACAGCGCATTGTTTCACGTGAAACAATGCGCTGTTCTTATGTGGCCTACGAAACTTTGTTCTTCTATATTATAGACACATAAAAACTGAAGAATGCCTTTTTCGTAATTCTCACTCTTAATACAGAGGTAATAAGGTCAGGATCAAACAGGATCATTCTTAGCAGGGAGTCTTTCGTTTTTGTGGTTTTGGACAATCGCTATGTGCGTACAACGAACCCTATTCTTCCGGATGCTTCTTATCGTAGAATTTCTCTCTTTGGCTTTTTTGTTACAAACTGAACACAACCAGGGGGAGCGTTCATTGAATAATCTCGTTAAGTGGGATTCCTAAAAAAGGAAAAAGAACTTTATGAATAGAGAATAACTGTTTTATGCCGATAAGCTCTTGCTTGAACTAATGGGAATTATAGAGGTTGGTATTCTTTGCATGGTTGGTTAATCAACCAAAATCAATAGAACAGGTTACATGGTTGATTTAAAAGGATAGGTCTGGCTTGAGATTTAATTGTTTCACGTGAAACATACTTTGCTGATTTGAATATACTTCTTCGATTTTTCTATGGTTTTACACAAGAGGATAACGTTTTGGAGTAGAGGTTCAGTAATCATTATTTTGGGGTTGTTCCAGGATCTTTACTGGCAATATTCTCTATGTACTTTCGCTGCTCGATGTACAAAGCGCATGTGCCACTGTTGGACTGTTGGAGAACATATTGATTGCATAAGCGTAGGAGGTCCAGATATGATTACTTGCTCCAAATGCTTAATGTTTATAAACATTCTAGAAACGATTGAGTGGAGCAGGGGATTATTAAATATCGTACTTTTGATTGACCATTTGATTATCGTCAATTCCTATTATATTTTTGTCTATTCTCTACCATTCATTATTTATTTATAGAACATAATTTCTAATATAATTATTTCTTCCTAAAATACAAAACGGGCTGTTGCCCGTTTTATTCCTCACGTTCGATATATGCCACTGCACGGCTCTTTTCGTCGCTCATTACGATCCGAAGGGTCGCCCCTGGCTTATAATCGGTCACCTTGAGCACCCGCAGGCTGCTTTTGATCCGCTCATCCAGCGCCGTCCATTCCTCTACCCGGTTGGGGACATTCTCGAAGAAAGAACGGTTAAAGATGCTCTCCTGGTCATCAAGCTGCACAGCCAGTGGATAAATTTGCTGCTCGAGCAAATCCTGGAAGAAGTGCGTACCCAGCGAGGGTTCCGGGGCAGGGCCGATCCCTCGCCCGGCCAGCTCCACCAATGCCTTGGTATTATAGATATCGCCGTAATCGACGCTGACGCCTAAATCAGAATTGCTGCTGCCCCAGCGTC
>JAEZDY010000014.1 GCA_023417935.1 Bacteroidota bacterium | reverse complement strand
TTGTTGCTGCATCGCAGCTGATCTCGGTATTAGCCGGAGGATTGACAAAGGCTGCCGGTGATGCCGGAGCAACAGTGATAATTTGGGTTTGTGTGCTTGTCCTGTTACAATCATCGGTATAAGTCCAAGTCTGTGTGATGGTTCCACCGCATTCATCAAATGATGGGGTGAGTGATCCTAAAACCTGACCCTGGATTAAACAGCCACCCAAACCTGCGTTTGTATAACTCAGGTTGCTTGCTGCAAAAGTGAGAGCTTCTGCATAGGTAATGTTGGTATTGCTTACCGCTGCAAACTGTGCCTGTGGTGCTGGAAGTACCGTGATGGTCTGTACGTGCTGAATCTGCCTGTCGCAATCATCAACGAATGTCCATGTCTGGGTTAGTGTTCCGCCGCATTCTGTGTATGAGCCGGTTATTACACCTTGCACACTACCTGATATGCTACCACCAACATTGGTGTAGCTTAAGTTGCTTGCTGCGAAGGTTGTTGCTGCATCGCAGCTGATCTCGGTATTAGCCGGAGGATTGACAAAGGCTGCAGGTGATGCCGGAGCAACAGTGATAATCTGTGTCTGTGTACTTGTACGGCCACAATCATCTGTATAAGTCCATGTCTGTGTGATGGTGCCACCGCATTCATCAAATGCCGGGGTGAGTGATCCTAACACCTGACCCTGGATTAAACAGCCACCCAAACCTGCGTTTGAATAACTCAGGTTACTGGCTGCAAAAGTAAGTGCCTCAGCATAGGTAATGTTGGTATTGCTTACCGCTGCAAACTGCGCCTGTGGTGCTGGCATTACTGTGATGGTCTGCACGTGCTGAATCTGCCTGTCGCAATCATCAACGAATGTCCAGGTCTGGGTTAGAGTACCGCCGCATTCAGTGTATGAACCGGTGATTACGCCTGGTACGCTGCCTGATATGCTTCCGCCTACATTGGTGTAGCTTAAGTTGCTTGCTGCGAAGGTTGTTGCTGCATCGCAGCTGATCTCGGTATTAGCCGGAGGATTGACAAAGGCTGCCGGTGATGCCGGAGCAACAGTGATAATTTGGGTTTGTGTGCTTGTCCTGTTACAATCATCGGTATATGTCCATGTCTGAGTGATGGTTCCACCGCATTCATCAAATGCCGGGGTGAGTGATCCTAAAACCTGACCCTGGATTAAACAGCCACCCAAACCTGCGTTTGAATAACTCAGGTTACTTGCTGCAAAAGTGAGTGCTTCAGCATAGGTAATGTTGGTATTGCTTACCACTGCAAACTGCGCCTGTGGTGCTGGAAGTACAGTGATGGTTTGTACATGCTGAATCTGCCTGTCGCAATCATCAACGAATGTCCATGTCTGGGTTAATGTACCACCGCATTCTGTGTATGAGCCGGTGATTACGCCTGGCACGCTGCCTGATATCGAACATTCACCAATTACATTATTGTCGTAGCTAAGTATTGAAGCAGCAAAACTTGTAGCTGCACCGCAGCTGATCTCTGTATCAGCAGGTGGGTTAATAAAGGAAGCTTGTGTAACCGGATTGATTGTTATTATCTGTGAACAACTACCTGTATTTCCTGAATTATCAGTAGCTGTAAAAGTTCTTGTAACTACAACAGGGCAAGTGCCTGTTTGTGTGTCATAATAGGAATATGAAACAATGCCGCATGCATCAAATGCTGTTGCTCCAGTGGATGTAAACTGACCAGTTGAAATTGAAACAGGTGCAGGTGAATAGATAAGACCGGAATTTTCAACAGTAATTGCACTTGTTCCACAGCCAGTTAAGCTCAGATTGGTTGGACAAGTAACAGAAGGGTTAGTATTGTCAATTTCTAATCCAACAGTGGCAGAAACAGAAGATATTATATTGCATATCCCTCCGGGTGTGAAATTACCTCTAACATTAATATTATATACTCCTGAAGGTAGATTTGGAATGTTTAAAGGTGAAGAAAATGTTGTCCAGACACCTCCGTTCAAGGAATATTGCAATGAAGTAGCAGCCGGAACAGAAGAAGCTGTAAGCACAATTCCCCCATTACTTAATCCACATCCTGCCGGGGTAGTAACAGCAGAAGCTGTTACAGAATTAACCCTAACATCAAATGAACATGACTGGCTTGTTATTGACCCATTGTTGTTGTAATATGCAGTATATGTAACAGTATAACTTCCTGCCGGAAAGAATGTACCGGCAGGATTGATAACTGTGGTTGCTGGTAAAGGAGATATTGTTACAGTTGTGTAATAATCGATATCCCCTGTACAGCTTGCACCACTTAAAAGAGCATCAATCATCAGGTTGTCAATATAACTTTTGTTGTTGGTTATTCCCTGAAAATCAAAAAACAATCTATAATAGTTTGGAGTACCAGGTGCAGTTAGGTTAAAGAAAATATTCTGTAAAGTCGCGGAGGCTGGAACATTAATCGTAGCAGCAGGACTTCCAACAGGGGTACCAGAGGCATCAGCGTAATAAATCCTCATTGTAAATGCCTGGTCAGCTAATATATCTATTGCTCCATCAGTGGCACTTGTAAAGAGAAATGCCGGTGTTACAAAAGAAGGCAACCCGGTTCCTGTTGATTGGTTTAATTTTAATTGACCACCACTGGTTCCAACTCGTTGAACTTTATTGTACATCCAGCATGTTTCCTGACTCTCGGGTAGTATGAACTGCATGATCCAATCATACCCGCCTGTATTGCCACCACAATTCAGTTCATAATTTGGAGGTGTCCACGAAATAGTGGATCCTATCAGTCCTCCTTCTGTTTCGTCTGCACAGTCAGTAATCGGACCTATTGGACATGGCACCGTTTGATTTATAACACATTGGGCATATGATTTATGTGCAATACTCATTGAAAACACTGCAATCAACAGGGCTAAAATTACCATTGATGCTTTTGTTTCGAATTTTGTACCTGTTAGAAGTAAAATCCTTTTCATGATACTTAATATTTAATAGAATTTTTATTTGCTTGACGTATGTTACCTTCCGTTTCCGAAAGTGATCATTCATAGTACTTTGGCGATCCGACTTTTCCCCTGAAATGCACGTTGTCGGTATTATGAATGAAGCATAACTTGATGGGTACAAAATTATCTTATGCACCAGGCATCCGCAATACGTTTAAATACTACTTTTCCAATAGTGACGCTTGCTATTCACTAAGTGTTTTTACGTATTGACGCAACTTTTAAGCAGAAACGTTGAATCTTTTGATAAAAAATGGGACTAAAACTTAAAAATTACTTTTTTAAATATTCCCTTTGAATTCTCTTCCAAATACCCTATATTTGTAATATCAGAAATCTACCGAAAATAGATATACTACCTTGTAATGTGTCTGCAGAAGACATGCATTGCTGAATCCCCCCCGGACATCTGGATAATAAGAATGTTTCCGTAAGGACAGGTCATTACCTGTCCCTCATGGATCAAGAATAATCCTCCGTAAGGACAGGTCGGATGTATGATAACCACAATAAAAATGAAAACTAACACATTTTTGAAGATTGCCACTGCAGTGATTTTTATAACACTTCAGGCAACAATCGCAACGGTGGATGCCCAGAATGATCCACTTGATCAGTGGAATGAAGGTCTCGCAAAGGCAGCCATAATTTCCTTCGTTGAAGCAGTGACCGATCAAGCCAATCCGGCTTTTCTTCGGGTGGGAGCAAACATATGGGAACTTTTTTTTCTATCGCATCTTCTCCGTAAATGGTGATATGACAAAAGGTATCGAGGATACCAAAAACACCTACCGGGCGTATCCGCTAGCTTCAGCTGCAAATCCTCCTACTATGAGCTTTATTGACATTTCAGGGAAATATATGAACACCATCCACTCTAACGACTACACATTTTTCGAGGAATTAAACCATGTTATACAGGAAGAACCTCTGGATGCTGTGGATAGGGAAAATCGTGGCTTTCTTGCCGCTATCGGGATCAGCTCTTGATATGGATGCCCGGTCTTATTATTATTACATTGGCAGCGGAAACAGCCCATCATGCTTTATGAAGAGCATTGGCCACCTCTCTCAATATGCACTCGCTGATCGTGACAACACGGGGCAGTACCTCGATGGCTCAAAGAGCTATAAATTACACTTACCGCCGAACATTCCCGCAAATAATTTCTGGTCGTTGCTGGTATATGATCCCCAAACCAGGTCGATGCTGCAAACTGATCAGCGGTTCTCCAGCATCAGCAGCCTGAGAAAAGACATCAGTATCAACCCTGATTCTTCGGTGGATGTATATTTCGGTCCGAAACCACCTGCCGGTAAGGAATCCAATTGGATAATGACCGTTCCGGGTAAAGGATGGTGGCTTACCTTACGGCTATATGGTGTGCTTGAGCCCTGGTTCGATAAGACCTGGAAACCAGGTGAAGTTGAATTACTCGAGGGACCAACAGAAACGGTAAATAAACTGGTAAAGTATAAGATGACCACCGACATTCCTCCATCAATCACCACCCCCGACAGTGTTGAAACATCACTCGGCACGCTGAGGTTCTTTGATGGTTTCCCTGATGCGGAGACTGCCAGGAAGGTGTTTGATAATCTTGACTTTCAACGGGGTATGCAGGTGTTCCTTAACGCTTTACAGGCCTCAGGGATGTACGCAACACGTGCCGGTTACCGCACGTTTGGCCCCGACAACCAGACGGTACTTATTTCTGATTCTTTTCTGGATTCGCGTACACTATACCTACTGGCAAACACCGAGACCATTTACCTGACATTCTGGGCTAACACAAAAGAAGGACCGCTGGTAATTGAAGTTCCGCCTGACGTGCTTGGTTTTATTGATGACTTCTGGAGCCGCTTTGTAACCGACATGGGCAGGGCGGGTCGCGACAAGGGGAAAGGAGGTAAATACCTGCTACTTCCACCGGGTTATAACGGCGAAGTAGCAGATCCGCCAACAATGGGTTTCATTGACATGTCGGGCAAGTACTTCAATTGCATTCCCTCGAATGACATGTCGTTCTACGAGGAAATCAATCAGGTAGTGCAGGAGGAGCCGCTCGAAGCTACTGACCCTGAGATACGCGGTTTGCTTGCTTCCATCGGCATACAGAAGGGCAAGCCTTTTGCTCCGGATGACCGGATGAAAAGTATTCTTACTGATGCAGTGAATGTTGGAAACGCCACTGCACGTGCCATTACCTTCAACACACGCGATCAGGAAGCTTTCATATACCCGGGGAGCCGATGGCAGTTGGGTTATATTGGCAACGATCATGAATTCTCCCCTGATGGGGTGCTCAATCTTGATGCGCGGACATTCTTCTATTACAATGCCACCGGAATCACCCCTGCTATGTCGGCAAAGATGGTTGGTATCGGTTCACAGTACGCCTTCAACGGTCGCGACGCCAATGGCAAAAGTCTCGATGGCAGCAAGAACTACCGGCTGCATATACCACCAAACATGCCGGCGAAGGACTTCTGGTCAGTTTGCCTCTACGATCCGCAAACACGCTCACTTCTTCAAACCGATCAGCGGTACCCCACAATCAGCAGCCAGAAGGAAGGCATCATGGTAAATGCTGACACTTCCGTGGATGTTTATTTCGGTCCCGAACCTCCTGAAGGCAAAGAAGCCAACTGGATTCAAACCATCCCCGGCAAAGGATGGTTCACATTATTGCGTCTTTATGGTCCACTGGAACCCTGGTTTGATAAAACGTGGCAGCCCGGGGAGATCACTCAGCTCGGAATCACGGGGGGTGACGACCATGCAGAAGGGGAAGTAAAATGATTACCCCCAAATGAACAAAGTATCATTATAGCGGTTATCGTGCGGTTAAGACCGGTAAATCAACCACTTGCTTTGCCGGTTACTTTTCTAACCTAAAACCGTATACTTTATGAAACCTCGTTTACTAATTGTGCTGAAAGCGTTTGTGCTTAGCAGTGTATTATTTATTGCAAGTTGTTCGAAAGAAGATAAAGAAATAACAGATAACGACCCTATCAGCAGCCATTTCGGTGAATTTGTTGAAATTCCTGATTTTGATGAAAGCACAAACGTTTCGTCAGAACTGCTGGCTACCGACCAGGGCTTGTACATAACCATTGGAAATACAAATGATGTAGATGACTGGATTTACAGGTATGATCTTGAACAGGAGGACATTCTCAATGGTAGCTGGGAAAAGGTACAATATAACCCCACCTCTGATCTTGACTTCATGTCGACCAAAACACCATTAAATTGGAATTCCGAAATAGTAAGTGAACACGAAATTTTCGTGACCCCTGATTTTTATGCTTTTGAAACGCCTGTTTTCAGGACAATTAACATGGCAAACGGAAGTACCATTAAAGAAGAAGATGCTCCTATCCACTACTTTTATTATGCACATGGAGGCACTTATGATAGTCATGGTACTATTTTGAAAGATGATTACGGACAAACCTGGGCTGTTTTTAAGGGAGGAACTGTAAGCGACGCTGATTTACATGTGGTCAAAATGAGATACGGAAATCTTGCATTTGACTCAGTATGTTCTATTACTGCCGAAGGCTATCTTTATTATACACCATCCATGATCTCATCCAATTTGTATGCACTTTCATACAACGAACAAAAACTCTTTATCATTAAACCAGATGGACAGATAATCACAAAAGATTTAAGTACTTATTATGACAGCGATCTGGCGATTTATGATTTTAAGAATAAGTTTAGATATTCAAACACAGGCGTGTATTTCCAATTTCAGGATAAAGTGTTGAAACTCGTTGGCGACGACAACCTTACTTTGTTTTATACGATCCAGTATGTACCAGGTGGTGCACAACTAGGCGATTTTTGTGTCGACAATGATTATCTTTTTGCAACTGACGGCACAAGAAAAGAATTGACCGGCTTTTACAGCGAAATCAACATAATCCCCAACCAGCCGACCACCGCAAATCAGGATATTCTCCTCGAGTATATCGAAAAAACAACCCATTTTAAAATAGGAGAACTTGAAACCTCAACAAACATCAATGATAAGTACATTTATGTATTAACGGGAGGCAAGATACTGGTAGTGTCCAAGCATTATATTTAACTGGTTGTCACCAAGCATTAAAAATACTGGAGATATCCACATTGTTTAATATGAAACCTTCGCAATGCAATAAAGCACCTCTCCATCAGGTCTCCTGAACTTCACTTTATCGCCTGTGCGCTTATTATTCAACACCTTAGCCAGGGGCGAAACAAAGGATAGTTTACCATTGGAAATATTGGCTTCATCAACGCCGGTGATCTGCAATATCTGCACTTCACCGGTTTTTTCCATTATCAGTTCAACCGTTGCACCGAATCTTATTTCATCCTGTGGCTGGTCGTTGAGATTAATCACCCGGGCCGAATTGATTCTCTCCTGCAGTAGCTGCAACTTTGCGTTGATATGATTAATAGCAACGCGCCTGTCGTTCTCATTGTGGTTTTCAAATTGGCCCTTCTCTTGAATAAGCTCCTCTTTCTCAGCCAGCAACTCATCAAGCCCCACCTGAGTAACATAATTGGTTACCCCCGGTGGCAAAAAAGCCCTTGGTGCAACATAAGGCATCTCCTCCTGGTCACCTTCCCTCACGAAGCCTCGACTCATTTTTGATGTGTTTTAGATGTGATATACACAAAGATAATGATTTTACGCTGACACCCCACCGTCGTCATTCCGAACGCAGTGAGGAACCTCCTTAATTTGGAAATCCCACCAGTGAGGAACCTCCTTAATTTGGTAAACCCACCAGTGAGGAACCTCCTTAATTTGGAAATCCCACAAGTGAGGAACCTCCTTAATCTTGAAAGGCCCACAAGTGAGGAACCTCCTTAATTTGGAAATCCCATCAGTGAGGAACCTCCTACACCTCACTTCTGCAAAAACTCCAAAACCGGCCCAATAAACCTATCAAAAACCTCAATATGCGGCATATGCCCCACATCATCCAATTCAACCAGGGTTGAGTGGGGTATAGCCTGCTGTGTTTTCTTCCCTAGTTCATTATAAAGCCCCATTTTTGGTTGAACGTCGGCAGGGGCTCTTTCCCTGCCAATTGCAGTCCTGTCGCGCGTACCGATAATGAGCAGCGTCGGGCATTTGATGTTTTTGAACTCATATACAACCGGCTGTGTAAAGATCATATCGGTTGTAAGAGCAGCATTCCAGGCAATAATGGGGTAATCCTCATGCAAAGTCCAACCGGCCAGCAAGTTAAGCCATGGGTCGTACTCAGGCTTCCACTTGTTGTCGTAATAATATTTCAACTGGTAGTCGTGATAAGTTTCAAATGTATTTTTCAATTCATTCCGGTAATTGGCATCGATGGTTTGATAGCTTGTAAGAACCTTGTAGTCCTCCAGGCCTATTGGATTTACGAGTATAAGTTTTTCAGCCGTTTCCGGATAGGATAATGCGAACCTCGCGGCAAGCATCCCACCCATGGAATGTCCGAGCACCATAATTTTTGGGATGTTCAGGCTGTCTAAGATTAATTTAGTGTTAACGGCCAGTTGATGGAAACTGTAGTGGTAGTTTGCTGGTTTGGTTGATTTCCCAAAGCCAATCTGATCAGGAGCAATCACCCGATAGCCTTTATCAGTCAGCGCCCTTATTGTCTGTTCCCAGTAAGCGATGTTGAAGTTCTTCCCGTGAAGGAGCAGTACAACTTTCCCATTAGGTTTTGGTGGCGATACATCCACGTAGGCCATTTTCAGGTTCTGGCCCTGCGAGGTAAAAGAATGGGATTTCGTTTCAAACGGATAATTTACGGTGGAGAGATCTTTATCCAGAGGCATCAAATTATCCTGAGGCAACTGATTATTCTGAGGCAACTGATTATTCTGTGGCAACTGGTTATCCTGTGGCAACTGGTTATCCTGTGGCAACTGCTTATTCTTAGGCCCCAAATTATCCTGTGCATAGGTGATGGATAAACCTGACAACAGCACAAGAAGCAATAGAAAGATTGTTTTCATATTCATGGGTTAAAATGAAAAAGAGACAACCTAAATTGTCTCTTTTCCTTAAGAGGAATGACTAACGCCAAAACCTCCATGTTGATAATAAAGCTTTCGCCTTATTGTCGAACTTAAATATTAAACACCTGATATTCAGAAATGTTTGCATTAGAATAAAAAAATTCTGATTTTTTTTAACCACCTCCCCTTCTCCCCCTGGGAGAAGGGGCAGGGGGATGAGGGCATACGTCACGCATGAAGGGGCAGGGGGATGAGGGCCTTGTGATGAGGGCTACGCTTTCACAAAAATGACAACTTTGATTTTTATTATTTTATTATACAATATTTTTTACTGATATTAGTGCACTAAAATATTTACAATCTTAATAGCCGTCTGATGAAGTATATCTTACTCATTTTCTTATTGTTTGCCAATTATTCGCCTTTTGCCCAGATACTAACTTTTGATAAGATACCTGATTGAGTAGTACCTGTTGAGATGGTGATGCCTGAGCCGGTTAAAGGTATACGTACTGATATTCCTGATGGGCATTATGTTATTTTGTGGAGCCACCAGGTAAATATTGATCTTCAAACATGGTATAACCGGGAGGTTACCAATGTGATATCTTATGGTGGAATCACTAATGCATCGCAGTTAATGGTAACCTTTGACTCCTCATACCAGAAGGTGTTGGTACATCATCTTTATATTTGGCGGAAAGGGGTAAAGATAGACCGCACGGGGGAACTCAATTTCAAGATGCTTAATAATGAGCATAATCTCGATAACGGCATTTATTTGGGTCAGAGCAGCGCCTATGATATCCTCAAGGATATCAGGAAGGATGATCTGATAGATTTTGCATATTCAATAGTAGGTTTTAACCCTATTTATGGCAATACCATTAATTGGATTCAGGCCTTGCAGTCATACAAACCGATTGACAGACTGAGAATTCGAATCTTATACGGGAAGGAAAGGGAGCTTGATTATGTATGTCATAAGTGCGACAGCATCAAAATTTCCAAATCTGACTCTGATCTCTATAAGGTTATCGAGATTACTTCCGACAATGTGACAGCCATTGAACCGGAGGAAAATATGCCCGCATGGATTTCTCCATACGCTTATTTTGAACTAACCAGCTTTAAAAGCTGGATTGAGGTTGACCAATGGGCTCAGGAGGTTTTCAAATTAGATAGAGAACCGAAGCTGGATGAAGTTTATGCCGAAGTGTTCACAGGAAATGAAACTACTGACGAAAAGATCAATAAACTTATTGATTACGTGCAGGATGAGATCAGGTACATGGGAGTAGAATCGGGCATTGGCAGCATAAAGCCGTCAGCTCCTGAAACTGTGGTAAGCCACCGTTATGGGGATTGTAAAGACAAGTCGCTTTTATTGGTCTCCCTGCTCAGGCAAACAGGGGTAGTGAAAGCCTGGCCGGTTCTGGTAAATACCTATTTGAAACATGGCATTGCCGATGCGTTGCCAGGGACCAATTTATTCAATCACTGCATAGTTAAGTTTGAATATAATGACAGCATTTATTGGGTTGACCCGACTAATTTCCTTCAGGGTGGTAATTTCAGGACCATAAGCAATTATGACCATGGCAGGGTTCTCGTAATCGGTCAGCCTAATGATTCACTTGCGCTGATGGCTCCGAGGCCTGTGGAATCCTCAATGCATTTTACATATCAATTTGACTCGCCTTCATTTGACGAACCGGTAACACTAACCTGCACCTCACATAGAAAAGGTATGTTTGCCGATCAGCGAAGGGTGGTTGACCAAATGACCTCATCTAAGGACATGAGTGATGAATTCCTTAAAGATCTGAGGAACACATTCCCTTCGGTAGAGCTGGCTGCTGATCCTGAATTCTTTGATGACCCAGTGAATAATGAGTTTAAGATCATCCATCATATAAGGATCAAAGATTTCTGGAAAGTTTCAGAGGGATCAGTAAACAAGAACCAGATCTTCTATACCCTGTTGTTTGAGCCGTTTGATGTACAGAGTTGGCTTCAATTTGGACAGTGCATGCAGAGGAAGTATGATGTTTTTATCTTTCACCCTTTTGAAATAACTCAAAAATATATCTTCAACTGTCCCAAGCGGCTCAATTACATTGATACAACTGATGAGTTTGATACTGACGCATATACTTACAAAGAGTCATTCGTTCAAACCAAGCCAAATTCTATTCAAACCGGGTACTCGTTCAGGACTAAAACAAATTCTATCACACCGGAACAATTCATAAAAGTTTGCGAGGTGCAAAACGAAATAAAGGATGGACTGAAATTCACTTTGGTTTTTATTAAATAACCGACACCTATGAAAACTCCTATACTAATTATTATTGTACTGCTTTCGCTGCAGGCTTTTACCCAGGATACAGCAACCTTTTATTACACTTCAAAGTGGGAATTGACCCAGGGTAGCGAAACTGCCACCTATTACGGTAAAATGTGGAAGAACAATCAAGGAACATATACCGCCATTGATTATTATATGAGCGGCCAGATGCAGATGTCAGGTTTTTATAAATCGATGAAAACAAAAATCAAACATGGGTTATTCAGTTACTACTATGAAAACGGTGTAAAGAAAGTGGAAGGGCTCTATATTGATAATCTTGCACAAGGTGAATGGAAATACTGGGATGAAAAAGGCAAACTTACCAGTATCATCAGCAGTAAGGACAACAAAATGATCGGAGAGCAGGAGTTTCACCCCAATGGAAAACTCAAACATAGTGGCAATTATAAGAACAACCAGAAATCAGGCAAATGGCAATACTGGGACCAAGATGGCAGGTTGATCTTTGAAGGGCAATATGTAAAAGGTTGGCGCTCTGGCAATTGGAATCGTCATCTGCCCGACACTACCATTACAGTTGAATACCTAAAAGGTACTCTTCTCAACGATTCAGGTACCCTGGTCAGAAAACGTGATCAGGGCAGAACTATTTACAATAATTAGAAGAGCCATACCGGATTTGCGACATATCTTCATTTACAATAGAGTTGCCGAACAATATATCACCATCTTCCGCCGCTATTGCAGTAGTAGTATCAGGGAGTGCCCTTGACCTGAAATCTGTTCTTGACATATTATGAATCTCCTTTAACCCCCAGGTGTGGACGATTTTCACGTTATCCACTGATGGCTTGTTACAACCGGTTGTAAGGATTATCCCCGAAAGGAGAACCAGCAAGGAAACATTTTTTGAACTCATGGCTATAATTTAAAGTGTTAAGTACTTATATATTAGAGCACTGCGTGTTGCTGGCAGGAACAGGAATGTCATATCCACCTCACTTCCGCAAAAGACCTCTTAACAGTTTTGTGAAACCTGTATGTCGGGTATCCAATCACTACTACAATCGATTCATTCATTGCCTGGGGCAATCCGTATTTCTTCTTGAATGAGGAACCTGTGTTTTTCAGGAAAGGCCCGATACTTCCAATCATGCAGCTTCCCAACCCAAGTGATTCAGCAGCCAGCATTGCGTAGGTTGCAGCGATGTAACAGTCGGCAGGATCCGACATTTTATTATAAAACATTAGCGCAAGCGGTGCATCATACAACAGGTAATTCTTGTTTTCCTTTTTGCTTTTGATCATGAAATCAACCAAAGGCTTTACGAAATCCTTCATCATGGCGTGATTCTGCTTACTCATGAATAACCGCATGATGCCTAGTGCGATGGGACTGACCATGTTGCGCATGTTGCTAAGCATGTCAATGAAATCAAACGAAAACTGCCGGTTTAGCTCCTTGCCTTCAATAACCAGCACCCCCACATCAGAAGGCGGAATACCCATGGGGGCGGTAGATGCTGTATTGAGGATCTTTTCAACCAGCTCAGCAGGTACTGCTTTGTCCTTAAACTCGCGAATACTGCGGCGATTAAGCAGTAGGGTGTGAAGCGACAAGTAATCAGAACTTTGTTTCACAATTGGCTCAAAATCATCCGGTTCAACCGTTCTCCCCGAAATGGTAATCGCATCACGGTTACACACGGCAACACAATGCCCGCAACCAATGCAGCCAAAAAGAGGATTCTTGCTCACCTGCAATTTGCCATCCTCAATCATTAAAGAAAAATCTGAGCATATACTCACGCAAGTGCCACAGGCGTTGCACTTTTCATAATTAATGAGAATTGAAGCATTCTCGCTGGTGCGACTTGTCCTGATTGTCATGTGGTTGTAATTAAAAACATGAAACTGATTTCTTATTCAAAATTAGTGAAATTTTGTCCAATGATGAACATGTAAGCATAATAACTGTCCATACCGGGGGAGTCCACCGAAGGCTATTAACTACTTTTAAACAAATAAAAATTCCATAACATATAATATCCTACTACTTATGCCGTTTACCCTCCATCACAAAATCCAATTAACCTAACAAAACACTTGAAATTCATGAAAAAACCATTCAACACTGCTCCATTCTATGCGCTGCTGGCCATACTTGGAATTGCAACTACGTTCAACGGATGTAAGAAAGATGAAAAAGATGAGAAAAATGATCCGGTACCGCCAAAAGTTTACCGTATGAATAACATTGAATACCAGGAGGATGGCGACACCTACGTGAATAAGATTACTTATTCGGCTGATAACAAGCTTACAATGTTAACAGAAATTGAGAATGGGGTAGAGGTTTACAGGAATAACTGGGTATGGAATGGCAATGAAGTCACCATTAATGAACAAATGCTGGAAGAAGGTATATGGATTACTGATGAGTCAAGCCGTGAGAAGCTAATATATACAGGAGGCCATTTGTCGGAATCACAGTATTTTTACAATGACACATTAGCTTCCAAAGTAACCTATACATGGAACGGTAATCAACTCACCAATGAATCAATGAATTATTATCATGCTGACACCATTGCCTGGTCATATTCAGTCAACTACATTTATGAAGGTGCAAAATTGATGAGGGCCGACTGGTATAGCATGGGCTTATTAGTCCAGAAACAGGTAATTGAATACCAGGATGATAAACCTGTTGCACTTAAAAGCTATGATCACAATAATGTACTGAATGAATCCTCTGAACTGGCTTACACAAACGGAAATATCACTACAATCAATTACTTCCATGTAATAGAAGGCGTGCAGGGCGATACCGACTGCACTGAAACCCGTGTTTATGATGTAAACAACTGCGCTACCAACATCAGCACCGCCTGTTCCGAGGATTACGCATACACATCAAAAATAACTTACGAAGAGGGTGCGGGCAACTTCAACGACTTCCTCCTCGTTAATGTGAGTTGGATAAGCGTATACCTCTTCCCCGATACATTCCCATCTGAATTGGCCTATAAGAAAAAGAAGAAGAAATAATCAGTAGAAATCAGCATTACGTATTTCATATTTCATATTTCATATTTCATATTTCGTAGAGACGGCAGGTATGCCGTCTCTTTTTTTCTTTATCGGCATCAAGTTCACAATTTCCAGAACCACCTTTGAACACGCTAAGCGTTTTGAACTACTTTTGAACCACTTTTGAACGTTTCAACCCAAACAACCCACATCACAAATATAGTCCCGTAAAACAAGGTCTTGAAAATGTAATCGTGGAAGAAATTGAACTGGGTAGGGGCAATAGTTAATGTGAAAGCCAAACCTGAAATCCTGATCACACTTACCAGTTGAATCACCAACATTCCCAGGGGGATAAACCATAGTTTATGTTTCCAGGGACCGGGAAAAAGCAGCATAAGGAACATCCAGGTCGTCCACTGCTTGAGGGCAGTACAACCGGGCGATACTTCAAGCCATGTGAGGCTACCATTGTTTGCGGTAATGTAAAAGGTTTGTCCCCCAGTATAATATTCAATTCCCATTAACCTGATAAAAAACTCACTTTGGTTAAAGAGTAACCAACTACCCCATTCAAAGAAATCCTTTACAGCCTCTCCTACCGGTAAAAATCCCAGTGATGACCATGCCCGGTATATGAAATGAAACCCGAAGAACAACAGGGCAAACAGAAGTAGATTCCAGAGTGGGCGGAGTTTTGTGTTAGTTTTTAAAGTTACGAACATGTGGCCAAATTTAAGAATATTTATATATTTACACAATATAAAAAAACCTCATGCGACTGGTTTTTCTTGGTTTTGCGTTATTGTTTTCAATGGCTGCCTGGGGGCAGAAGATGTGGTCGCGCAATTATACGGTGAACGACGGGCTGCCTTCGAATACCGTACGGGCAATACTTAAAGATAGAAATGGTGTAATGTGGATTGGCACAGCCTCAGGGTTGTGCAAGTTTGATGGAAAGGATTTTGTTCTGTTTGAAACATCTAAAGATTTCATAGAAGTTAAAGGTGATCATGATAAAGTTGATCATAATAAAGATGATCATAATAAAGATGATGATAATAAAGGTGAACATGAGCACGTTTCCATGGATGCAGATGAAGCAACACCTTCAAAGCGTTTCAACCGGTTTCTTCGAATGTGTGAAAAAGAGCCATCCTATGGTCCGGTATATTACGGAAGTTCAAACTCATCAGAAGGCTTAAATTCACCTGGGTATAAAGGGTACAACCATCATAAATTAAGCAATGGAATCTGGCTCAGAGGTGATGCAGGGCTGGCGAGCGGTAATATTTTTTCACTGACAGAGGACGGTCAGGGTAATTTGTGGATCGGCTCAAAGAACGGGGGGTTAACGCTGTTTAATGGTCGTGAGTATACACATTATACCACTGAGCATGGGCTTGTGAGTAATGAGGTGCGGCTTGTGTGGTATTCAAAGCAATTCGACCTGTTGTTTGTAGGAACTGACCATGGCTGCAGCGTTTTTGATGGCAATCGTTTCAGGTCGCTGAACGACCGTAGCACCGGTAGTAGCAGCAACGAACTTAACTTCCTGTACATCTTGTCATTTGCCGATGCATCTGACCATGTAACCATCATGCCTTATGGTTATGGTGATCATATCTATTCATATTTCCCTTCTCAAGGCACTTTCGTGCGAAATTTACATCCTCCCGAATGGATGATGACGAGGCCCTCAGTTCCTCCTGTTGTGCTTCAAAACGGCGATCGCGTTACCGGATGGATCAGGCATGGGATCAAGGTATTCAGGAATGATGGTGCGGAAGAGCATTTCAAAGAAATGGGTCAGGTATTTAATGTAACACCGGGTGAAGCTTTGTCTTTATATATTGCAGCCTGGGCTGAAAGTCCCGCAAATAAGGACATGCCGGGCGGTCTATTTATGTATCAAAACAGCCAGCTCACTAATATTGGCATCAAAGCAGGGATCAGTAATTATGGTATCTGGACAGTATACTATGATGCTGAATGGCAGATATTATGGGTTGGCACGCTGCTCGACGGGATGTACAAAGTACCTGTAACTCCTTTTGAATGGTTCACGGAAAAGGAGCTTTTTAGCGGTAAAAGGCCGTCATTCCCAAAAGCGGATCAAGAGATAAATAACGATGATGATTTCTTTTATGAGGCTCAGGAAGTAGACCGGTTCAGAATATTATCACTCCTTTCCACACGTGATAGTCTGTTGATTGTTGGCGAAACGAACAGGATTTTTGCATTTGATAAAGACCATAAGGCTACAAGCCTCAACATTGAACCCCTGCTCCGGTTTAAGGCACCTATGGAATTCAGGAGCCTGGCCGAAGACAGCGAAGGTAATTTGTATACAGGCATACACATCCCGTTCATCACGAAGTTCCCGAAAGGAGAGGGTAAACAGTATGGCAAACCGTTGCTGTTGCCCTCAGAGCAAGCTGCCGATATTCTAGCAATTGATGCAAAAGATGTGGTGTGGTATGGCAACAAATGGGATGAATCAATTGGCAGGATGGATCTGAGAAGTGGCGATTATGAACTGTTGATGCCACATGCCAGCAATACAATTATTTATTCACAGGCACGGGGCGATACTATTTGGTATTATAGTGCTTACGAGGGACTTATGAGGTCAGTGGATGGCAGTTTTGAAAGGCTGAAAGACAAAGAGCATGGCCTCCCGGAGATTATAAGGGATTACTGTTTCGATAGGGAATACAACCTTTACCTGGGAACCAATGGGGGTGATTTGTGGATATTATCTTATAACGAAAGTGGTGTTCATGTTAAGGATATAATTAAAGGCGGAGATTACAATGACCGGCCCGAGCATTATACGCCTTTAACGCTCATAGGTAATTCCATTAGGTTTGTTGAAACCGACAGGGATGGAAATGTATGGGTGGGCACCAACAAGGGACTCAACCGGTTGACACCACAAGGCTCAACCTGCTTCTATACTACATCTGAGGGCTATCATGATTTCACCTCCAACACCGCAACCATTGATCACAATGGCGATCTGTGGATTGGCACCGACAATGCACTCTGCAGGGTGAACAGCAGCATGTTGCTACATCCTGGGCGTGAATTGCCGGCATTAATCCTGACCGGGATGGACATCAACCTGCAGCCTTCGGCAATGCACATTAATCAGCAGCCTTCCGCAGTAAGCGCAACCAATACTCATAAGCAAAATAAAAAGGACCAAATTCACCTGGCACATGATGACAATAACCTGATATTTTATTTCGCCACTACCAACTACTTAAATCCTGAGAGTGACCTTTTCAGGTTCAAGCTGGATGGATTCAGTGAACTGTGGTCGCCTTTCACCACCGACACCCGGGCGATATACACCTCCTTGAATCCAGGTACCTATACTTTTACCGCTGAGGCCTTCAATTTAACTGACAGCTCACGCAGAACGAGCGTTTCATACACTTTCGTGATCCTTAAACCGTGGTGGCTAAAGTGGTGGTTCATCATTCTGAGTGTAGCGATGCTAATTACCTCTGCACTGTTACTGGTTTACATGCATAACCGTCGGGTAAAAAGGCAAAATGAGCAGAAACTTGAAGAAGTGACGCGATTGGCAAAAATGGAGATGAAGCTTCTGAGAAGCCAAATGAATCCACATTTCATCTTTAACTGCATCAATTCAATACAGGGGTTAGTGCTTCAGAATAAATCGCAATTGGCAGCACGTTATCTGCGTGATTTCTCGAAACTGCTCAGGCTCACGCTTAATAACGCCACCCGGGATTTTATCACCCTCGATGAAGAGCTTCAGTACACCCACCACTACCTGAACCTGGAACAAATGCGCTTTGAAGGCAATTTTAATATTGACATCCATGTTGACCACGATCTTGATAAAAATTTTATTATGATACCGCCTATGCTGATACAACCACATATTGAGAATGCCATATTTCACGGGTTGATTCCATCGCGAAAAAGCGAAAAGAAACTCCATATCAGTTTCGCTCAAAGTGATGGGCTTTTCAAGTGCACTATTGAAGATAACGGCGTCGGTCGCGGGCATTCAACCAGGCTGAAGAATCATGGCGACCATAGTCACAGCTCCCTCTCAACCACCATCACCCATGAGCGCATTGAAATTCTCAATAACACGCTTAATTCAAGCAAAGGACACATTCACATCAAGGACCTCTTCACTGATAACGGCGAACCAGCCGGCACAAGGGTTGAAATCGGGCTACCAATATAATTCAAGTGTATTAAAACTTGTGGTCGAATAGATACTAGCGCTGAGAGCATTTCAATTCTTCACAATTTTTTTAAACATAGCACTTTCGGAATCAAATACTTTTAAAATATAGACTCCAGCTGTAAGTTGCTTTATTTCTATAGTATTTAAACCCTGGTTGAGTGATCCGGTTAAAACCAGTTGTCCGTATTCATTAAATAGCTGGTAGCTTGAGCGGATCGATTTGGCATTAATATTGAACTGGATTGCAGAGTATGCAGGGTTTGGGTAAATTACCAAGTTGCTTAATTCTGAACCGGCATACTCATTATTAACGTCAATATCTCTTCTCCAAACACTTGCACCATTGGTTCCGCTGAAGAGGATGCCCAATGCGCTGTAGTCGAGGCAATAAACGCTTGTATAAGTTAAACCTTCGTTTATCAGTTGCCAGGTTTCGCCATTGTCAGTTGACTAAAAAACTCCATCCACATATGACGAAGCGTATATGTTATTGTTTCCGTCGAAAACGATATCAGTAATGTATGGGTGAGGGTCAATGATTTCCATACTGAATGCTTGCCATGTATCACCATTATCTATTGACCTGTAGACAACATTTGATTCTGTTCCTGCAAAGATTGTGTTTGACGGATTAATTGCAATAGTTTCTATTCCTACAGGAGGATCTGTTATCAGCACAGGCATCCAGGAATCACCATTATCAAGTGACCTGTATATTATATCATCAGTGCGTGATCCTATGAAGATGCAACATGAATCAGTAATAGCAATTGTGATGAAATTATCGGCGTCGATTCCATTGGTTAAACTGGTCCAGGAAACGCCATTGTCAGTAGAGCGCAATACTCCACCTGAAGCGGCAATATCGCCCACAACGAATATATCACCGTCAGAGTTAACTGCCACATCATAAGGCCTTATCGGATAGGCACTATTAACTAGTTCCTCCCATGTTTCGCCGTTATCTGTTGAACGGTACAAAAAGCCTGTGGTGTCAATATCAGGAACATAAATATCGCAATTGGTGTGGACCAGGATGGATTGATACTGTTCACCAATTATATCTTCATTTACCCTGACCCATGTTTCACCATTGTCAGGTGATCTGTAGACTCCATCGGCGAGAGCGAAAAGTGGTTCGATACCTGGGCCGTACCTTCTGTAATATCAAGTGGCGATAGTACTATATACAACTTTAGGAAGGTAGTTGGTCTTGATGAAAAGGATAAAACTATGCCTGTAACCATTTATCCGAATCCAACCAGCGGTTTGGTAAAGATTGATGCAGCCTCCCCTATCCTCAGGACTGAGTTATATAACCTTTCCGGTGAACATATAATGACCTTAAATTCAAAATCCAATATCATAGATCTTTCATCACAACCCAAAGGTGTTTATCTGGTAAAGGTCATTACTCAGAAAGATGTTTATGTGAGGAAGGTTATAGTGCATTAACGCGATTCATTGATCACTACTCACTACTCACTACTCACTACTCCCCTGATCATTACAACCAGGCTGGTAATGGTGACGGAACCACTACACCAAGCCACATAAAGGCAATGGCAACGGCATTTACCATCAGGAAGATGGCAACGGCTTTTGCAGGCGTAGTTTCATAAAAAGTGAATTTAACTTGCCGTTCGAGCTGACGGGCTGAAAGGAAGAGACCAAAGAACGACAAACCCAACAATGCAACATAACACAGGAATAGAACATTATACATACCCATACCGGTGTAAAACCAATAGGTTACAAAAAAATAGCCCATTACCCCGCCTAATAGGAAGTGTGACTTAACTGAATCTTTCAGATACCCTACCAGGGCGATCAACAACAGAGGAATAGCTATAAACAGTGTAACATAATCCTGTGCAATGCCCTGTATGGCAACATCGGCAGGCATATGGTGGTAAATACCTTTGCCGTAAATTTCAACTTTGACACCTCGAATAGATTCATAGAAATAGGTACCTCCGCCATACTCAACGAAAATAGCACTAAAGGCAGCAACACCCGACACAACAACGATGGCTATAACCAGTATAGTCATCAGGTTTTTGTTATTCATGATTTCAGTAATGTTTTTCAGTATATTTCTGTTTTGCAGCAAATATAATGCATTATCGAAATATATTTTATCATGAAATGTGATGGACTCACTACTCACTACTCCCTACTCCCTACTCAATACTCTCAACTCTCAACTCTCAACTCACTACTCCCTACTCACTACTCACTACTCACTACTCAATACTCAACTCACTACTCACTACTCACTACTCAAATCACCACATTATAAACCCCCTTCACCAAAACCTCCCCATTAGGCCGTGTGCCCAGTATCTCGGTGTAACCGTTGAACTGGCGGCCGGTGTTTATTTCAACTTTGTTGAAAAAGTATTTGTTGTCATCATGTTTTTCCATTACAAGAATATAATTCCCCGTTTCAGTTTTGATGATGGCTTCAGATGGTAGTGCATAAACCGTGTCGGTGCCGGTGACTATTTGCGATTCAACAAACTGATTGGCTATTGGGTAAGTCAGGTTTTTATCGGTTAATGATGCAAAGCACTCAATTGAGCGGGAATTATTGTCTACCGCAACTCCAACGGAGCTGATTGTTGCATTGTAAGTATTGGTTGAATTCATGGGTTTAAAGTGAACCATTTGGCCTTTCTTCAAACTTGCAACATCTGTTGCGAATACGGATAACTGAATCTGCAACTTTGAGGGGTCTATGATTTCAAGGAGCCCCGACTGAGGCTCGACATAATTACCGATGCTGGACTTGAGGCTGGAGATATGGCCGTTTATCGGCGATCGGATTACATAGGAGCTGTAGAAATCACCCTCCTCAATGCGGGAAGCGGAAAAACCAATGGCTTGAGTTTTAAGCTTTAAGCCCTGGTAACGTGCCTGTGCAGTTTTAAAATCGCTTTCAACCACTATAAAATCTTTTTCGGATGTCACTTTCTCATTATAAAGTGCCTGAACACGTTCAAACTCATTTTTTAAACGCTTGTAATTTGCAGATGCTTCTGCCATATCTTTTTGAATATCAATAACTTCATTGCCTGATATCTCCATTAAAGCCTGATTTATCACTACCGCCTGGCCACTGTTGCAATAGATGTTTTTAATCACTCCGGCAAGGGGTGCACTTACCAATGCAATTCCATTTGGCATGGGGACAACTGTACCATTGCATTTAATGGTACCATCAAAGGGTGTTCGTTGTATTTCACCGAATTGCATTGAATCAGTAGCAAGCTGCAGACTTGTTATTTCTATTAAATCTGATTGATGCTCCACAGGCTTGTTTTGAGTACTACACCCTACCAGAGTGATTGAAGCTATTAGCAGGTAAAAAACTATTTTAAGGTTATTCATGGTGTTGAAATAATTTTTAAAATCATTTATGCTGGTATTCAGATCCTTATGACAAACAGTATTTTATAAAGGTTATTAATTATCGTGACTCAAAATGTTGATATTCAGTAGAATTCAGGTTAGTTCCGTATCCCTGATAAAGCGCAGGGGAAACAGTTTAATTCCTTTCACATTATAAAAAATCTCAAACATCAGTGGCAGCGCAACCATAGTGAGCATTGTTGAAGTGAACAAACCACCAATTACCACAGTTGCCAATGGGCGTTGCACCTCAGCGCCTGCACCCGTTGATAATGCCATTGGTAAAAATCCCATAGCAGCCGCTGCAGCAGTTAACATAACAGGTCGGAGTCTGTCGCGCGTTCCCTGTATGATCAGTTCATGCATACTCAGGTTGCCTTTGTGCCGTAGCTCCTTCAGATGTTCAATAAGCACAATACCATTAAGTACCGCTATTCCAAACAAAGCAATAAACCCTACACCCGCTGATACGCTGAAAGGCATTCCCCTTATCCAGAGTAACAATACACCACCTACTGTTGCCAAAGGGATTGCAGTAAATATCATCACAGCATCTTTAAATGATTTAAAGGCAAAGTGCAGGAAGATAAAAATAAGCAACAGCGCCACCGGCACCGCTATAAGCAGCCTGTCAGTTGCATTCTGCAGGTTTTCAAATTGTCCGCCATAAGCAATGTACGTGCCCGGGTTCAGGGTAATGTTTTTATCAACGGTTGCCCGTATGTCGTCAACCACTGATTTCAGGTCTCTGTTACGCACATTTACACTTACAACCACCCGGCGATGCGTGTTCTCCCTCGATATCTTCGCAGGACCCTCGGCATAGCTTATCTCAGCAAGTTCAGATAAGGGGATCTGGCTACCTCCGGCTATTGGCACTTTAAGTTGCCTGATATCATCTATATCAGTACGGTTGGTATTGCCAAAACGCACTACAAGGTCGAAACGCCGCTCACCTTCAAATACCACCCCGGTAGTTTCTCCTCCAAATGCCGTAGCCAGATATCCGTTGAGGGTTTGGATGTCAACACCATAATTGGCAATTTTCGACCTGTTATAACTAATCTTGATCTGTGGAAGCCCGGCAGTTTTTTCAAGGATAATATCGCTGGCACCGGGTATACCCTCAATCAGGTTCTTAACTTCTACTGCCTTTTTGTCAATATATTCAAGATCGTCACCAAATATTTTAATGGCAATATCCGATCGCACGCCGGTAATCAGTTCATTGAAACGCATCTCAATAGGCTGGGTGAATTCATATTCAATGCCGGGAATGGCCGAAAGTGCCTCCTTGAATTTGTCGGCCAGGGCTTCCTTGTTATCAGCACTTGTCCATGTTTTACGTGGCTTAAGCTTTATGATCATGTCAATTTCCTCCATCGACATGGGATCAGTTGGAACTTCGGCAGCTCCAATCCGGCTAACGATCTTGTCAACTTCAGGAAAGTTTTTGATCAGTATCTGTTCCATTTTGGTGGTGGTTTCAATGGTCTTTGACAGCGATGTACCTGTTTTCAGGACAGGTTGAATAACGAAATCACCTTCATCGAGGGTAGGAACAAACTCCCCTCCTATCCTTGTGAAGATGAATGCCGTAAAGAGCAATGAAAGTAGCGCCGCACCAAGCACGGTTCGCTTATGACCGCACGACCAGTTGATTACAGGCAGGTACGACCGGTGAGCGAGGTTCATGATGTAATCAGAGATGTTCTTCTTGGTTGATTTAGGGGCTTTCAGGAAAAGTGAAGATGCAACAGGAAGCCATGTTAAACCCATGATCATGGCTCCAATGATGGCAAAGCAGAACGACAGGGCCATGGGTTTGAACATCTTGCCCTCCACACCTGTCAGTGAAAGCACCGGTATAAATACAATGAGTACTATTATCTGTCCGAATATGGCTGATTTCATCATTTTAGATGCCCCATCCAGGGAAATCATGTCCATGATGGCTGATCGTTCATCACCCGATGCATTGAGGATTTCCTTTTTCCTGACAACTATCCTGAGTGCAATGAACTCTACGATAATGACCGCACCATCAATGATGATACCGAAGTCCAATGCACCAAGGCTCATCAGGTTAGCATCTATGCCAAATATATACATCATTGAAATGGTGAACAGCAATGCAAGCGGAATTATAGAGGTTATAACAAGTGCCGACCGTATATTGCCGAGCAGGAGCATAACAGTAATCATCACAATCAGCGCTCCCAGCAGCAGGTTTTCAACAACAGTAAGCGATGTTTTGGCCACCAGCTCGCTTCTGTCAACAATGGGGTTGATAAATACGCCTTCGGGCAGGTTTTCCTGGATTTCGGCAACCCTGGCTTTTACTTCATTAATAACCACTTTTGAATTTGCATTTTTCAGCATCATCACCTGCCCCAGGATAGTTTCACCTTTCCCGTTTGCTGTGATAGCGCCATAACGGTTGGCAAAACCGGTTCTTACAGTTGCAATGTTCTTAATCAGCAATGGCACCCCGTTGCGGTTTTTTACAACGATATTCCCGATATCATCGGCTGATTTAACCTGACCGTCGCCACGGATAAAGTAGCTTTGGCTTGTTTTTTCGATGTAGGAACCACCTGAAATGCTGTTATTAGATTGCAGCGCGTTGAACACTTCCATAAGCGTTATGTCCATGGCAACGAGCTGTGATGGGTTCACAGATACTTCGTATTGTTTGAGATAGCCGCCCCAACTGTTGATCTCCACAACGCCAGCGATACCTGATAACCTTCGTTTGATCACCCAGTCCTGTATTGTCCGAAGGTCGGTAGCATTATACTTACCCTCAAACCCTTCTTTGATATTAAGCGTATACTGGTATATTTCACCCAGCCCGGTGGTGATTGGTCCCATTTCAGGTTCACCGAAGCCTTCAGGGATCTTTGCAGCAGCACTCTTGATCTTTTCGGCAATAAGCTGACGCGGCAGATAAGTACCCAGACTTTCGTCAAAAACAATGGTTACCATTGAAATACCAAACTTTGAAACTGATCGGATCTCTTTAACGCCGGGCAGGTTTGCCATTTCCATCTCAACCGGGGCAGTGATATACTGTTCTATTTCCTGGGTGGATAGATTGCCTGAAGTTGTAATAACCTGCACCTGATTGTTGGTGATATCGGGCACCGCCCCCACCGGAATCCGGAACACCGCATACAATCCGTAAGCAGCTATAGTAAAGGTAAACAGAATGACAATGAGCTTATTCCTGATGCTGAATTCAATAATTTTATCAAGCATAGTGCTGAAGGCTTGTAAGTTAAAACTGCTTCATAACTTCGTTTACAGATAACTAATGAAGTTAAAGAAGGGCAGTATAAAATTACGGTTTCATTTCCAAACTTTCAAATAAATGCCCATATAAAACCGAAACTCAAAAGCTCAATCTCAAAATAAAATGTATTAAATGACAAAACCAGCCTTTTCAGGGCTGGTTTTGAATTAAACACAATCTATCATTACTATTCCATTTGGTCTTCCTGACCTTGTTTTCTATCAGTCCTCTTATCTGACTTTTTGGGAGTACTTCTTCTCTTATCATCCTTTGGCATAGTAGTATATTTTTAGTTAGTACTGGGTTTCAATCTTTTATACTATTTAAACAATAATTTAGGGGATTGGTTCTATGTTCTTCTAAGTTATCAGGAGTCAACCTTTAGATTTGATTTCTTCTTTCACTTTACCTGTTAATATAAAGTTTTGTTGTTGATTTATTTTAATCAGCCTTCTTATGACCTTGTATCAACCTTATTACAACCTTATATAAGGTATATATATTATACATAGTTTTAACATGGTTTATACATGGGCTAAATTTGGTTGAAGTGATTGAAAACAAAACCAATCTCCTAATAGATACTCCGGTCCAAATTTAACATCAGGGTAATTGAAAGATCAACAAAACCCATAACTTCGCACTCTCGCTGTTAAAAACTCGCATTTCTAAATAAATACACTCATGAACATACTGACCTTCGATGTCGAGGAATGGTTTATAATGGAGGATGCCGGAAATATTCCACACAACACCTGGCAGGAACTTCAGTCGAGAATTGAGAAAAATGTAGGCATTATCTTATCAGCTACAAGCAGGCATAATATGAAGGCTACTTTCTTTGTGCTTGGTTGGGTTGCGGAGCAGTACCCTGCATTGATCAGGCAGATTGCTGACGCCGGACATGAAATAGGATATCATTCGTACTACCATATTCGTCCTTTGCATCAGGAGCCTGCTGCTTTTGAGGACGATCTTGTGAAGGGGTTAGGTTTGCTTGAAAAGGTCACCGGACAAAAAATCAAAGCTTACAGGGCACCCAATTTTTCAGTTTCATCAGAATCAGCGTGGATCTATCCCATCCTGGCAAAACATGGTATTACTATGAGCAGTTCTGTGAAAGCCTACAGGTCAATCTTCAACTACCGTGTGCAGAGCAAGCCATTCAGGATAAGGACCGCCCATGGCGATGTATTTGAATTCCCGTTGAACCGTGTTTTAATGCCGGGGTTTAAGCTTGTATACTCAGGCAGCGGCTATCTGCGACTGCTGCCCTATTCATTGATACGCCTGTTATTCAGCTTTTCAGATTATAACATGGCCTATTTCCATCCACGGGATTTTGACCTTCACTTTCCGGGACACCGGGCAATCTGCAAATACCATCACTGGCGCTCAAGTATAAAATCAAAAACTACCATGCCTAAACTTAACAGGCTGGCTGAATCGTATTACTTCAACACGCTCGAAGAAGCATTCACTGTTTACAGCAACGGAGGGCACACCACAGTTCAGTTATGATGTTCGACACCCTGCAAGTGCCTGTGGCAATTAAAAAAGTTAAAACGCGGCATAAGTTTTTCGGTTGGCCTGTATTGCGGGTAACATTATCAATCCAGGACAAGACGGTGGCCCTGATAAGTTTCGCGAAAACCGGGCGGGGATGGTATGCCATGCCTCATACTGATTCACTGGGGATGTGGTTTGATTCCAGTGCCTTTGAACATAATGCTACTGATGCAATGAACAAGCTGCTAACCGGTTCGGGGTTGTTTGATGATTCAGAACCTCTTGGCATCAGAAGTACTTTGCCCTTGCTCAGTTACAGGACTGAACATAAGGTTATCAGCGTCATTTCGCTTGAAGGCGGATATGATGCGGTTATGTCGCGCCTTAACTCCAATGTTCGCAGAAAGATAAGCAGGGCAGCACGGTATGGCATTGTTGTAAAGCACAGTGGGACAGAACTTACAGATGATTTTTACAGCGTTTACCGGAAAACCATTCATAAGCACGGATCATTTGGCATGCCAAAAGACTTCTTCAGGAATATCGAGCCGGAAGAAGGGTCTTTGTTCGTTGCATACCTCAACAATAAACCAATAGGCAGTGCCAGGCTCTCCCTGTTAATGGATAGTGCTGAAAACACAGCTTTCGCTACCCTGCCTTGTTATAACAAGTTATATACCAGCTATGCGTTGCATCACGCAATGATACAACATGCTCTTGAAAATGGCTGCACCATATACTCCTTTGGCCGCAGCACCCGGGGAAGCAGCGTTCATAGATTCAAGCAACAGTGGGGAGCGATTGATAAAGTACTGTACTATAACTCTACGCATCCGGTGAAAGCGCCAGGCAATCATACGCTCATAAGGAAGATCATCAGACGATTACCCATGTGGGTATCAGCTGCATTTGACAGGTTTGTGGCGGAAAGAATATTTTGATTGCGGCAGCCCGTTGATACTATATGGCAGGCATTAAATGGCAGAAATGTGATGGCAGGTTATGACACCATGATGTGCTGGCAGGTATTTGACAGTAGATTATAATGCATAATTATAAATCCTGTATTCTTTGATTTTGGCACCTCCGAGCTTATTCATGATGGAGTGCATTGCCTTATTGGTTTCCATAACATAACAAGCTTCACCTGAATAAATTCTATGATTCGCAAGGTTCTCCTGTATCTTTTTATAGAGGATAACATCAATTCCTGATTTGCGCAAACCATGTTCCACGCCAAGAATCAGGATGCGTGAACCGTTAATCTTTTTCTTGTACCATAAGTATTTAAGAAACCCTGTGGGAAACATCCTGCCGGAAGGCATTTTTCTGAACACCTGATTCAGGTCGGGCAATGCAACGGCAAATCCAACAATCTGATCTTCTTTCACAGCAAGTATGATAAGGTCATGGGGAACAAACTGCCTGAAGAGATTACCGGTGTGCACGAATTCAGCCTCAGTGAGAGGGATAAACCCCCAATTATCTTTATTTGATTCGTTATAGATACTGCAGGCAGCTACAAGCTCTTTGTTCAGTGACCGGTAGTCGATGTTTCTGAAGGTGATTCCATTAACCAGCAATTTGGAGGCAATTCCATCGGTAAGATTCGTGAACCGGTCAGATGACAGTATCTTATCATCTATGAAATAGGACGACAGGTCAGTTTCTTTCTTAAAACCATATCTGTTAAGGAAATCAGCGTAGTATGGCTTATTATAGGGCATCATTACCACCGGTGGAGAATCAAAGCCATTGATAAGCAGTCCGGCTGAATCATTGGTAGTGAAGTTGGTGGGACCGATAACCCGGTTAAAACCTGCAGCACGATGAATTTCAATTACTGTATCGAGCAGGAGTTTGGCCACTCTATAGTTATTGATCGACTCAAAGAATCCGAAGAAACCTATGTTTTCATTATAGGTTTTATTATGAACAGAATTGTTGATAGAAGCGATCCGACCTACAAGCACCCCGTTGAATTCAGCCAGGAAGTAACGGGCTGAAGAGTGCGTGAAGAAAGGATTCTTTGGTGAGAAGAATTCCTTTTGAAGGAAGATTGGTTCAAATACAAAGTTGGGATCATCTTTATAGAGTTGCTGCGGCAGTTTAATAAACCGGAGCAAGTCACTTTTACTGGTTACTTCAATTATTTTCAATCCGGGTATACCCTTTGTAACATCAAGGTCATGCACTATCTGTTCAGCCAGGTTTTCAATCAGTTCAGAATATGTTGGGTCCATCAACGCTTTTGTTTAGAATATGTTAGGTCCATCACCGTTTTTGATAAATTTCCTGTAGGTGAGGTTTACAATAAATGCATAGAAATATAGCACCGGATTACTGAAGAAGTGCTTATTCAGCAATGTCCTTCGTACAATATTCGGCAAGGTATATACTTGTTTGTATAGCCACCAGAACATATGGTCAAGTTCATCGGGTGTCATATTTGCAGGCTTGAAAACACAATTGGTTGCAGTGTAACGGCTGTAGTCCTCATGCAGCAATCTGCCGTCTTTACGGAATTGATCATAAAGTTCAGAACCCGGCATAGGTGTCAGTATATAAAACTTGGGGATAGGTATTTGCGTACGCATGACAAACCTGAAAGTTTCTCTTATGGAATCAGGAGTATCACTATCAGTTCCAATGATCATTTCGGTAGCAGGTATTATTCCTGCTCCTGATATCTTTGCAAGTAACTTTTCATGTTCGGCAGTGATTACCCAGGTTTTATTAAGCTTGTTGAGTCCTTCCTGACTAATGCTTTCAATACCAAGACTCAGTATCCGGCAGCCTGAATCAGCCACAACTTTTAGTAATCGCTCATTTCGGGCCAGATTCATTGAGCATTGACTTGCCCAAAGCATCTTAAGTGGCTTGATCTGTGCACAGAGGTGTTCAAGGAATTTGGGATTACTAACAATGTTATCGTCGAGCAGATAGAAATGCCTGTATCCTAATTCCTTAACTCTCTTTACATCACGCATTACATCCTCAATGGGCCGGGCAAGGTATTTACCTTTATATACGCAGGCAATGGAACAATAGCTGCATAAGTGGGGACACCCCCTGCCTGCCTGTACAGGAAGCATAAAACCCGTTTTACTTTTTGGCAGAAGTTCATACCGTGGCACCGGTATTCCGGAAAGGTCATTCAGTGGGTTGTCATATCTCCTTTCAATCTTTCCTGTTGATTCAAAATCCCTGAGCAGCTTTGAAAGGGAGATCTCAGCATCACCAATGATCACCCCATCACAGTGTGCATCAATAAACCATGGTACGATGGATGGCATATAGCCTCCCATGAAAACTGTTTTACCCCGTTTGCGGAATTCCTTTGCTATGTCGATTGCCCTGAAAATGGCATGACCCATTGCACCAATACCCACTATATCAGCATCAGATTCAAAATTGATATCATCCACTACTTCAAGGTTCACTTCTAAATCCCAACCGGCAGGTATATAATTGGCAAGCAATGGAAAGGCCAGTCCAGGCAGGTAAACCCTCTTCTGCTTGCAAGGTTTGCCCGTTTTAGCACCGTATTGTGTTGATTGAATTAAGAGTACTTTTGGCATATTAGGGGTCAGGGGTTAGTGGTCAGGGGTTAGTGGTTAGTGGTAAGTGTCTGGTTATCTGTTGTCAGTGATTAATTGTTAGTGATTAATGGTTAGTTTTCAAGACTGGTTTTTTCTTTTTCTAATTTTTGGTTTAGGTTTTGGGTTTGCGACAGTAATTCCTGCTCTTTAGCCTGCATGATTCTTTCTTTGTATTGTTTCATCACTTTACCGAGGCCTTTTACCATACGCCACTGCATGTGTACAGGATATTTGAGTACACCGAGGAGATTGCGCGGGTGGTAGAGAATACGGAGATACAGTTTAAGCACCTGCCGGTAATATTCAGCCACTGTCATATGCTCAGGACGGATGGTTACATGGGCGAGATCCCATTTTGCATAATCGTCCCTGCTGACCACCAGGTCATCTTCATTAAAGTTGATACCAATGCCTTTAAGGGGTGTAAGTGGCTGGAGATTAACAAACATAATACCCAGACTAAGCATGATATCACCGGCCCTTTTAAAATCAGCAGCCGTCCATGAAGGAGAAAGAATTACCCCGGCGTAGCAGTTTACTCCGTATTTGTTGAGCACATTCATTGCCAGCCTGTTGATGTTGCTGTCGGTTTGTTTGTTAAAACCGGTAAGCTCAATGTCATCAAATGATTCCAGACCTACGATCACAGTTCGCAATCCTGCTTCCTTAAATTCTTTGATCAGTTGAGGGTTCTTACCAATAAAATCAGCTCTTCCATAAACGAGATATTTCTTCTTAATATTCCTTTCTTTTATCAAGCGCAAGAATTCCTTAACCCTTTCGGTGCTTACAAGGAAATCATCATCAACAAGGTAAACCTCCTTCTCATGAATACCTTCTAGTTCATCAACCAGCTCCGTCATAGGCCTCGCGAAATACTTGTAACCGGTGATCTTCCTGCAGAAGCAAAAATTACACTGATATGGGCATCCGAATGAGCCTTTCATCAAAGCAACTTTGTTATGGAAAACATAAAAGTATTGACTCCTGTAAATGGCGGTAAGTGATCTGTCGGGGACAACCGTAAAGAAATCATAATCAGGCAGAAGACCTTCATCCAACTGCATGCCCCTTTTTAGGACACCCAAAGGAAAATCATCCTTACTGGTAAGGAAATCAATTAATTGGGGAAATGTACGGGTAGCATTACGCACTACCCTGAAATCAACACTTTCATGTTCAATATCCTCAGGAAACTTCTCAATATGAACTCCCCCTACCACGGTTTGAATTTTTGGGTTTATCTGCTTTGCTTCCGTACAGTAGTTCACCATAACAGGGATGTGCGTGATATAACCGGTGAGGCATAACACATCAGGCCTGAAGCTTTCAATGAAGTATTTCAAAGGCCGCTTATCAAGAATCATATCCGCAATCAGCACCTGGTGGTCTGACTTAACAAGGGTTGCCATGATCTCTAATTCCAGTGGTTCAACAACCATCAGGTGCTGAAGTCCGATTGTATCAGGCGAAGGTTCGGGCCTTACGAATAATATTCTCATTTTTTGGTTGCTTTTTGAATACTTTGGTTTCAGCATTTACAGTGTTGTATGTGATCAGCCTTTTGAAAAGCTTTATCAGGAAAAAGATCAAAGGATTCTTATGATATAGAAACATCCTTCTTTCAACAGGGTGTCCACCTATTCGCATCTTTGCAATTTCAGCAGTTTGACCGAGATCAATTACCCTATAGTTCAATCTCATAGCTGATTCAATAATATTGAACAAGCTATTATGATATATCTGATACTCATCACGATATTTATAATTCATTCCGCACATGAAGAAGTATAAAATATTGGAGTCACGGCACAGGATATGCCAGAACAGCATTTTATCCCCGCAATAAATAGTTGTCAGTTCAAAGTTGTCGGGCAGATATTTAAAAGCATCAGTGTTCAGGACTTCAAGTTTAGTGCTGGAAGCTTTCATAACCTGGAGATACAGATCATGATGCTGATCATTGTAGTAACTACAATTGGTTGTTTCAGAAGTTACACCTTTGAATTTTTCTCTTAACTTGTGTAATCTTCTTCTGTAAGGGTGCCTTAAGGCTTTCTCATAACCCTCCATATTTCCGGATGGAAGATTTATAATAATGTTGGGCAATGTACGCAAATTAACTACCCGCGTGGGCAAATGATCCTGTATAAAATTCAGTCCCAGTATAAGTCCCCGTTCTCTTGAAATGATTTCTTCAAGCAGATAGTTCATTTCAGCTTCATCACCCACAAATGGGGGCGAAGCAATAGAAACAGGCAGACCTATAACCCTGAAGGAGACAGGCGTTGGAATATCAAGGAAAGTAAGAAGGTTGGTTTTAACAGTATAAGTGATAGTACCGGCAATTAACCGGCCATCTGAAAAAAGCTGGTAAAATAACTGGGAACAAAAATTATGTTTCTGCAGGTGGATCAGAAATTCCTTCCTCAGATAATAACAACCTGCCAGTTCGTTCCATTGGTCGTCGAGATCTTCTGGGTTATTGCAAGTTTTTACCACTCTCTCCATATAACCAATGTTAAGTCACAACTGAATAATCAAATGTACGAATAATTCCCAGACATCAGCATACAAAGGTTATGCAGGAGTAACCTAACAGAAGTTCCTTTAAACGGATACTAACCCTTAGAAAATGCTGTAGATAAGACTTAAGTTAAAAGAAGCAGATGAGTTTTTAGCCTTACTAGAATATCTTAAATCGAATAAGCCATTAGGGTTGAAATAAAGAATATTTGCAGAGGTTGAGGCAATGATTCCATCAGGCGATTCCCACGCCCTGTAGCTGTAATTTGATCTAAAATCAAGCCTTAACCTGGGTGAGAAATAGTAATAAGCCGAGAGCCCGGCATAAGGATTAATATGATTACCCTCAACCCCATAAATCCCTTTTTCTTCATCAGTCCTATCAAATATTTGCCCATACATTAATCCAAGGCTCAAACTAACACGTGTTCGGGTATTAGGATAATAGCCTATTCTTTGTTCCAATCCGGCAGTTATATTTGGGTAGATTTCTTCATCATTGGATGATTGATCTGAGTTTGAATAATCTACTTTGATGTTTGTCAATCCAGTATAAGCGTTTATAAATGTGCTGCTTTGCCAGAACAAATTTATTGGCTTTTCATGTTTAAGTTCCAATCCTCCTATCGTTGACCAGGCTTTTGTAGTAGCATCGGTTGTTGATTCGTCGTTTCCACTTTCATGAAATGAATAATAATAAGCAGGAGTGAAAGCCAGGGCAATTGTAGTTCCGGAGTTTCGCGCATAAGCAGGGACAAAATTCCAGTTGTCAACCAATATTGCAAAATACCTGGCGTCAGAAATGGTTTTATAGTTATTGGCGATGAGGAAAGAGTCTATGGCTTCAATATCCTGGATGTTTTTTATTCTCGAATCGAATGACCGTGTTCTTTTAAGTTTTGAAATGAGAGTAGCCAGTTGCAGTACCTCTTCATCAGATTTACCAGCTATCGCCCTTTCTGACCCAAGTAATTCTTCGTAGATATATATTGCACGGTAATAATCATGCACAGGTTCAATCCTTCCAATGCCAACCTTTAAAGGAAGGCTCACAACTATTTCATGACGGTTTGCGCCATAATCACTTAAAACATTGTCATCAACTTTCATAGAATATTTATGTGTGTTGAATGAATAATCTGCCAATAAATCGGTTTCAACAAAAAACTTATTGTTGAAAAAAGTACGGTTCTCTATTCTGTAGCTGATATTTGGCGAAAAAACTGAGCTCTTTAGTTTTCCGGTAGAATCGTTATTTCTATATCCCTCTCCCTGAAAGTTAATACCAATTATTGAATTGCGTTGAAATCTTTCACTATTAAGATAGGAAAGATACCGGGCGTTCACATTTCCAAAATAGGTATTTCGGTCAGTTGAGTAATTGTCAACTTCGTATGAAGTACTTGAGCCATCAAGACGAATGCCTGCATCAAGACTTTGATACCTAATTTCAGGCAACTTGTAGTCGGAGAGATTATAACTGTTGGTGATTTGAGCACTCAATTGCATGGTGAGCAATGTGCAAAGAATAATTGCAGCAAACTACAGGTTTTTCATGGTGTTTGGGTTAGGAAGTGATTAGAACTTTGTTTTAAAACATGACATTGTGTATTATTATGAATGTATCATCACATTAAGACTGTGCTAATAAAGGCACTACAATATAAATGTTACCCTTATATAACACGCAATTAAATTACACAAATATAATGCCATGAATTAACTCACTCAATCAAAAAGAACTTGATTTTGGAGTGGAGTTTTGATTATAGGAAAGTCCCTGATTCACAACCCTTCGGCCTGCAATGTACCAGGAGAAGCCGGCAAAGGCGATCATTGCGAGGAAGGTACGGATGGAATGGATTAATTTCCAGCTTGCCCGTAAACGCTCCCAATCATCGGGAATGGTGTCGGGTGTGAGGTGAATAAGACGGAAATTTATTGGAAGTAGCAGTGTAAGTGACATGGCAATTATTATAAATAATATTACCACTGAAATAATTGCGATATAGAAACGCCTTGAATTACGGCTTTTAGAATTCCAGACTGAAACTGCTGCAAGTACAAAACCTATAGGCATGATCACCTGCATAGGAACGGCGGTACTATTAATCAGTATCTGCATGAATCTTATGAATTCAGCAGCGGGAAGGTCAGAAACATACCTGACAACCGGCAGCCAGGTGCCAAAAAACACACCTGTAAACAGCATCAGGAAAAACATTGCGCCAAAATCAATTAATCTCTTCATAGTAATATTAACACATGAAACTAATTAGTTCTTTTCATTATGATAATTGTTAGAAAAAAAAGGCAGCGATATACGCTGCCCTTCTTTCAATTTATAACAATTGCCCACCAATTTTTATAGTATTATTACATCAGGGTTTGTAGGATTAAATACCCCGAGCGGGTTATACTGCCAAACCCAGGCATGTAAGAGCCATAGCTGGAATTCAGCATTATTTGTCCATATATCATTAGAACCTGTAAATCCCGCAGGGGCTTCAGGCGATAGCGACAATGGTACTGCATACTCGACTGCCACCAGTTGATATACGCCATCTTCATCAATGTTATATACAAGCATCTCCGGTTTCCGGATATCAAATGTTCCATCAACCAGATCGGTGTTCATAAAGTGGTATCCCATTCCGGGCCTCACTACATTTATATCTACGTACCCGTCCTTCAATGCTTTATCGAGGTGACGGTATTTAGCAGTGGCTGCCCTTGCCTGTTGCAGCTCCCACATGGTCATTTCATCGAGACCTTCATACAGAAGCAACACATTACCATCAGAATTAACTGATTTGGTTTCTTGGTTCTGAAGCTCGTTTTGCTTAACTTCATCCTTAGTACATCCGGAAACAAAAAAAGCCCCCAGCATGATAATGACAGCCAGAGACTTTTTGTTGAAAGTAGATTTGCGGAACAATTGCTGAATTGCAATACTCATCGCAAAGAGTGCATTAGATGCTTGTTTCATTTTGCTTTGTTTAAATGAATACTAGTGACCTTGCCATGTTTGTTTAAACTGGAGTTGGCCAACGTTAATTAAAAAAAGAAATGCTTAGATTAGTTCTAACAGTCTGATTTTGAGTTTGTTTTGATAATTACACTCAAACACCAAATTTATTTATTTACGCTTCAGAGATCCCTTTTAACCATTTGTATTTCTGCTTTGTTGAATATTTATAGGTGACCCTTATATCATTAAATTGATTTTCTGGTAATTTGAAACATTATAGCTCTTTGAAAACTCTTTCATCTCTGCCTCATGGACTACAAAAAAACCATACAAATGCTGGTATTTCTAACTGCTTTTACCATATACGCCAATGCACAGGTGGAAACCAATATTGAACAAACCATACACTATACTCCTGAAACTCACTTTAAAAACACTATGGAATTAGCTGACAAGGGGTTTGGCAATAGTACTGAAGTGCCTGAATTTGAACCGGAGGTTATTGATGAAAGCGATGAAATACAATTATATTGGTCAGTTTACCCAAATCCCACAAACAACAGCCTAATACTGTGGGTGAAGAACCTCGACTCGCTTAAAACAGAGGTTCATTTAAGTTACCGCCTTTATGATGTAAACGGGAACTTGCTGATAAATGAACATGTACTGGATGAAAAAACAGGTGTTGATGTTGAGTTCCTATCGCCGTCGGTGTATTATCTAAGCGTTTTGACTGAGAAATCAATCAAATCCTTTAAAATTATCAAGTTTTAGGCTTAAGCTTATACTAATACCTTGAAGGTTTTACCTTGCTATGAAGCAATCTCATCTTCTCTGACCGAATCCAAGGGAACAGTCTACTATGATTGGACTTAAGTCTAATGATTCCCAGCGCTTAGAATTGCCGGTTTTGACCCAATAATTTCGTTGATAAATACCCCGAAACGAGGCACATGTCCATGGTGCGAATAGTGCATGTGGGCATGACGGTTTACGATAAAAAGTCTGGCTGATGACTTCTGAAACGCCTGATACCACTGCTAAAACTGTATTTAGAAAGAAAATGAATAATACACTTTACTAAGAAGTGGCATTATCTTTCAAGTAGGGTGTTGCATGAGAAAAATAAACATTCTACTTGCAACCATTCTTGTCCTGGCAATTGCGCCCAAGCTTTACAGCGCAACAATTTATATCGATCCCACTAATAATTACGGGAGCCAGACAGGCACAATCAACCAACCTTTCAGTTCCTGGGATGCTGTTTCAATTGAAAGCGGCAACATCTATCTCCAGAAATCAGGAACTACCTGCTACATAAACGGCGATATTGCCTTTAGCGGGAAATCGAACATCACACTGGGCACTTACGACGGAACCACACGTGCTAAGATTGTTTCAGCAGGTTCAGGAAACCATATCATCAACATAGGTAGTTCATCGGGCATTACGGTGAAGGACCTTGAAATCACAACTACAGGCGACTGGATATCTGCCATTCATATAAATGGCTCATCTTCATCGGGTAATTTAATTGACAACTGCCATTTACATGGAACCGAATGGGGTGTGAGAATACTTACAACGGCATCGGGTAACCGGATCATGAATTCAACCATCCATGATATTGGTGACGACGGCATATACGTGAAAGATGCCAGTTCAATTGTAATAGGCTATTGCACTATATACGATATCAATAAAAAGTACCTGGTGAATCCTGACCAGAGTTATTCGGCAGGCGACGGCATTCAGCTTGCTTCTGTCAACAGCATGAATTTCCATATACATAACAACATGATTGACCACTCATCAATGGGCAATAAATTCTGCTTCATAGCATGGGGTAACAATTATACCGGTATTATTGAAAACAATGTGATGATTGGTAATGCTGTGAATCAAACAAGCGCCATTTACCTTTCGCCAACTACTCAAACAGTTACGGTACGTTATAACACAATTAAGAACAGCAATTACGGCATATACTCCTATGCACAACACCTTGATGCATACTACAATGTGTTTGCAGCAAACAAAACTGCGGTACACCTTATGCCGGGATATACGCTAAGTGCACGAAATAATGTGTTTTACAACAATACTAATAATGGGGTTTCAACTACCAATGGCTCAACTGCTAACCTTAAAAACAACATCTTTAATATCAACTCAGGCACCGCCAAGGCTATTAAGAATGGTGGCACCATGCAGTCGGACAATAACCTGTTCAACACTGAGCAGCAAGGTTTTATAAATGACTTTGCCACGCTGAGTGCTTGGCGAAACAGCACTGGAAATGATGCAAACTCAACAGTAGGCAACCCTCAATTTGTTGACCCTGCAAATCAAAATTTCCATCTTCAGGGGCAATCCCCTGCTGTTAACCTTGGTTCGGAGGTTGGACTCGTCAGGGATTTCTTTGGTACCGATGTTCCTTTGATGGGATCACCCGATGCCGGTATATGTGAGTATGATGGGGGAATGGTTACAAGCACTTTGCCCGATGAATGGATGCGTGGAGCTGAGCTTAAGAAAGAAATGATGGTTTTCCCGAATCCTTCTGTTGATGGACGCTTTGCAGTTTCATTTGGTAAAGTATACCCAACCATGCGTTTAGAGGTATTTGACATACAGGGCAGGCTAGTGAAGAACCTGAAATATACTGAGCAATCAGCAGCAACACTTGACATGACTACCCAGCCTAATGGTACTTACATTATCAGGCTTGATTCAGGAACAGAGATGAAAACACTAAAGGCTGTGAAGAACGACTAATGAATCATTGGTATGTAAGAATCATTTCAAAGTCCTTGGTATGAATCATTTCTGGAAAACCATTTGAATTGTAATGAATTTCAAAAGCTGTAATGCGGGTTTTATCATCATTTAATTCCTTGAACTCAACCGGATTGTTTGCGTTGTTATATCTCCAGGGGATTGATTCGTAGTAAATGAAAGGGTATTTGCCGTAAAATTGGGTGATTTCACGAACCAGCAGATACTCTGCAGGATATGAGATAGCGCGGGTATAACCGGGATGGTCATCATAAAGGAAATCACGTTGGTAAAAATAAGCATTCAGGGGTGAAGCTGACTTTGTACGAATACTTACAACATTGTCGTTCTCCCAGGTGTATAAGAGCGTATCGTTTCTAATCGCGCCGGATTCTGCTCTACTGATACATTTTGAGACCATGCGGTTATTCTCAAACAGATACTGACTTGTTGTTTTCTCATGAGTGGAGATACTGCCGGTGAGCTGATTGCCGGCATAGATGAAATAGGTTGTATCAGAGAAACTACCACCATCGTAATATCCGGTGCTAGTATATACGGAGGCAAGATTCCCGTTGTTGTAATTATAATGAATGGTATCAGGTCCCTTGATTGTTTTCACCAGCATGCCATCAGTATCGTAAACGAATTGCATAGAGTTTTCGGCTATCAGCCTGCCTTGTAAATCGTACTCAAAAGATCGTTCCTCAGTATCTAAAAAAGCACCTGAATCGTGGTCACTGCCGGTGTGGTCACCTCCGATATGCCAATTTATAGTTTGTGATTTCAGGACCACGCCATTGGTATTCTCCTGATGATTGTGGTTATCGTTTTTCTCTTTCTTACATGATACAGTAATGATTGTGGCGCAGGTAAGGATTACGATTGCGCGTGTAGTTGTGGTCAGCATGTTGTAGTATTACGGGTTGGTTATGTATACTCAACGTAATACAATTTGAAAGGTTTATGATGTTAAATATATAATTTCCAAAAGTTTAGCCACAAGATATAGCCAAGATTATCATTATTTAAACATAAAAATGAGGCTGTAAACAAATAATGTCTGCAGCCTCATTCAGAAGTGTGGTTATTGGTGAATTTTGTTAATCTTCATCAGGAATAGTTTCTTCACCTTTGGCAAGGCTCTTTGCTTTTTCAGCCTTTTCCTTTGAAACCTCCATTCCGAGTGCAACAGCCTTGTCGAAATGCTGTGATGCATGATCAAAATCACCTGCTTTCATGTAATAATCGCCCATGCTATCATGTGCGTTGGGTTCATTTGGTGCGTTATCAGCGTAATTTTTAAATGCTATATAAGCACTGTCCATTTTATTACGATCCATGTAATAATAGCCCATCTGATTCCATGCTGGGCCAAAATTAGGGTCAATAGCAAGCATTTTTCTATTATACTGACTAGCTCTATCCTGATCATCGAGATTAAACCTGGAAATGTTGTACGCAAGACCGTAACTCATCATGTTATCAGGATAAGCATTTATAAGTTCATCATTTAATGATTTTATATCTGACCGCTTATCATCTTTTATAGCAATGAGCATCCTTCGAATAATGTTCTCAGCCGGAGTAAAACCGTCCTGTGGTATTGCAAGTGCTTTATCGATGTGATTACTAACATCTTTATTGTCTTTTTCAGCACTCAAAACAAGTGCCCGGTTTGCATGAGCCATAAAGAAATTGGGATCGGCTTTCAGGGCTTCATCAATATTCTTCTCAAAGCTCCTATAGTCTGCATTCCATATCCTGTCCATTGCCATGATGAATGCTTTTTTTGCTTCCTCACTGCTGGTTGAAACCGGCAGCATGTGCTTACTTGATATTGATTTGTCATTTTTTGACCAATCTTGTTTGGTTTTGTCTTGTTTTGACTTGTCAGTTGACCAGTCATTGTCCTGTTTAGACTTGTCAGTTGACCAGTCCTTTTTAGATTTGTCAATATCGGATTTCTCCTGTTTTGACTTGTCAGTTTGCGGCATATCCTGAGCGGACAGAGGCATAGCTGTAGCGCTTAAAATAAAAGACGCCAGCAAAAGATAAAGTTTGTGAGTTATTTTCATGTTAAAGTGACGATTAGTACAATAGAAATCAACAGTTTACATCGTGATATGTTTGTCATTGACCTTGTTAGGACTACATTAAAAAGGATAGGATTATTAGTAAGATTGATTCTGGACAAACCGAAAATTACAACTGGTTTTGTTTCTTTATATAAAGATTATTAACAAGCACAAGAATAATAAGCACAACCGGCATAGCAAGTATTACACCAAGGTATCCGGCAACGGCACCCATTACGAGCTGACCAATGATGATAAATGCAGGGGGAAGGCTCACCATATCAAACTGCAGTTTTGGGGTAATATATACGCTTTCGATGAACTGCACAACCAGGTAAAGGATGGCAACCATAATTGCTGTTTTGCCACTTATGGTGAACCCGATAAGAATCGCAGGAATGATAGCCAGCGCAGGCCCAAAATTGGGAATAAAGGTTAGTACTCCGGCTATAACTGACAATGCTACAGCCATAGGTACCCGCATGATCGACAAGCCGATGAAAGTCATTACCGCCACTGCGCCCATGGCAATAAGCCTGGCCTTGAACCATCGCCTTAAGCTAATTCCCAGCCTTTCCAACACATAGTGAGCCTCGTCCTTATATGAAGGTTGCACCATTGCAACAATGCCGTTAACATAAAGCATAGGGTTGGTAGTAAAGAAGATGGTGAGGAAAAGAATAACATAAATATCACCTATCTTGCCGAATGTAGTATTGAAAAATCTTTGTACGGCCTTGTTAAGTTTTTCAGATGATATTTCGTCAACCAGGTTTCTACCCAATGCCGATTGATTCAGGAATTCTTTAACTTCGGCAATTATACCGGGCAACTGACCAGTAAGATCGGTTATCTGGCTCCGCAGTTTTGAGCCAACCATCCAGACGATTGCGAAGATTATTATGAAGGTGATGACAAGTGAGAACACCATACTCCAGGATTTTGGCAAACGTGTTCTCTTACGAATAGCATCAGCAAGTCCATGAAAATAAAGTGCTATTATAGAGCCTGCCAGGATCATCAGCAATACACTCAGTGTTTCTTTAACGATCAGGAAGACTGCAACAAACAAAAATGCAAGGGCAAGTTTCTTTGAATAGCTCACTTCAATCAAACGCAAAGTGAATATGATTGTTCAAAATGCGAAGTTAAACTGGTGCTGAAGTTCCGATAAATCAGAGGTTGAACTGCATTTCACTTAAGCTCTTGTACAAGCCATTTTCCGACTGCAGTAGCTGATCGTGAGTGCCTGTTTCAACAATGCGACCATTATTCATTACAATTATAAGGTCGGCGCGGCGGATGGTTGCCAGACGGTGGGCAATAACAATGGATGTACGGCCTTTCATGAGTTGCTCGAGGGCATCCTGCACAAGGCGTTCATTTTCAGAGTCAAGCGATGAGGTTGCTTCGTCAAGTATCAGTATCTTAGGGTCTTTAAGCACAGCACGCGCTATGGCGATTCGCTGACGCTGACCACCTGAGAGTTGCATACCACGTTCGCCTACCAGTGTATTAAAGCCATCGGAAAAGCGGTTGATGAATTCAAGTGCATTGGCCTTGCGGGCCGCATCTTCAATCATTTCTTCGGTTGCACCTGACCTGCCGTAAGCAATATTTTCGCGTATAGTTCCGCCAAAAAGGAATATATCCTGCGGGACTATGGCCATTTGTGATCGTAGCACTGACAGGGGGATTGAACGGCTGTTTACTCCATCAAAAAGTATATTACCTGAGGTGGGGTCATACAGCCTGAGCAGCAATGCGGTCATGGTTGATTTGCCTGCCCCGCTTGGTCCAACAAGTGCTACAAGGTTATCCTGACTTATTTCAGCATTAATATCAGTGAGTACCTGTGTTTCAGGTCGACCAGGGTAGCTGAATGAAAGACTTTCAAAGCGTATACCTCCACGCAGTGTGTGGTTGCTTTTATTCTGTCCGCTGTGCTCTTCTGTAGTATTCTTGCTCCGGATAGATTGAGGCGGGTTTTTATAAAGATTATAAAGATCTTCAACCGGCTCAGGTGTTTCATTGAAGATCTCAAGAAGGTCTTCAGTTGCACCGATAAATTTCTGCACACGGGCAAACACATCAGCCATGCCTCCAATGGTTCCGCCGATAAAGACTGTATAAATAACAAAGGAGAAGAGTTCGCCTGTCGCTATTTCGCCGGTAGAGATAAGCAGTGAACCTTTCCAGATAACGGCTACCATGGTGCCAAAAATACCAAGTATGACAAAAGAAGAGAAGGCACCACGAAGGCGGCCGTTTTTAATACCTGTTTCAGCAATATCAAGTGTACGGGCACGATAGCGCGACATTTCAAAGAATTCATTGGTAAAGGTTTTTACCGACTGAATACCCTGAAGAGTTTCTTCTACAATGGTGTTTGAATCGGCAACCTGTGCCTGTGCCTGCTTACTTAACTTACGAATATATCGTCCGAAGATTCCGGTAAGAATCATTATAGCGGGCAAGATCATCAGCATGAACAGAGTTAGCTTGTATGAGGTGATCATCATCAGACTGACTCCACCAACGATGATCACTATTTGACGGATAAACTCTGCCAGTGTAGTTGTTAGTGCATCCTGCAGCAGCGTGATGTCGGCCGAGATGCGGCTATTTAACTCCCCTACTCTGCGCTGCTGGAAGAACTTCATAGGTAACTTCACCATATGATTGTAAGTACTTTGGCGGAGATCGGCCAATGTTTTTTCAGCAACCCTCACAAATAGGAAAATACGAAAATATGAGGCAGTAGACTGGACAAGTAACACCACAATGAGGATAAGTGCAATACGATTAATTTCTGTTGAAAGTGTACCCTTGGTCCCAAAATCAACCAGTTCGCCAAGCAGTTTAGGAAAAACAAGGCTGGCACTACTGGAAAGCAACAAAAATGCAAGTCCCAAAGAATACTCCCATTTGTATGGTTTTATGTAAGCATACAATCGAAAAAGCCTTCTCAGGCCAGTCATTGTGATCTTTTGCTTTTGGGGTTGTTCAGTTGCCATTTCCAGGTTAATAAATTCTTATTTTCAAGGTTTATGAATTCTTATTCCCCAGGTTTATGAATTCTTATTTCCAGGTTTATGAATTCTTATTTTCCAGGTTTATTAATTCTTATTCCCAAGGTTTATGAATTCTCATTTCCAGGATAATGAATTCTTATTCCGTTCTTCTTTTCCAGGTTTAATGAATTCTTTTTCTCCAGGTTTAATGAATTCTTACAATAAAGTCAGGACCTTAAAAAAAAATCAGGAAAATTGCATGGAATTTGTAGTTTATATACTAATTTCTAGTTATTTAGCAGTCTGAATACCTAACAACTAAACCACAACAATGGAACAATATAAACGTCTGGTCTCTGACTTTCTGATAAACAGTTTTGTTGACGATTACGAATTTACAAAAGAATTTGTATGGCACCTGAACAGTGAACTGGAGGAGCACTCCGTACCATTCAGGTACACATACGATACATTCTGCATTGAACTGCTGGAGCGTTTTCTCTATGTTTTTGAAAAGTTCTGCGATTCATTGCGGAGCTTTCAGGAGTTCTGTCACAGGTTTGCAGATATTGTTTTCAGAACCGTAAAAGAGATGAAATGGCACAAGATGAACAATGAATCACTTGTTGCTGCCTGAATTGGCTCAAGTTAATCACGCGCACTTGTTGCTGCCTGAATTGCTATAGCAGTTGATTACAATTACATTACCGGCTTGGCAGCAAGAACGGCAAAGAGCGTAATTTCAGATTTCAGCGACTTTGAAACCGGGCAGGTTTCCTTAGCCTCTTTTGCCAGTTGCTGAAACTGCTCTTCACTAATTTCAGGCACTTCGGCAGTGAGGTCGAGATGAATAAGTGATATCATACCATTCTCAAAAGTCACGCCGGCCTTTGTTTCCAGGTTAATGGGTGTAAACCCGGCATCCTCGAGCAGTATGCTCAGCTTCATAGTAAAACAGCCTGCATGAGCGGCACCAATCAATTCTTCAGGATTGGTACCCCTTTCATTTTCAAAGCGCATTTTGAACGAGTAAGGAGTTCCGTTTAATACACCACTATCGGTTGTAAGATTGCCTTTACCGTTTTTTCCGCCCTTCCAGTTGGCAACGGCTTTTCTTGTAAATTTCATATTTTGATGTTTTTGGGAGATAAACCAACAGGAGCTGAAATTGTTGTCAGCTCCCGGTCACAAATTACAGCAGCAATCTACCATCGGTTACGTCAGCAATCAGACTTCAGTAACTGGTTCTTTCCTGTTTTTGAGTGTCTTTAGTCTGTCAGTCCACCGTTTTGTACGGCTTGTCTGGGGATTATAAAGCTCGAATGCACCTGAATAATAATAGATTGTTTTTTCCTGCTCCACCATCAGCTGCGCTTTGTCATACATACCATATTTCTTCGCCATGCGATAAACATAACGTAGTTGTTGCTCACGAAGCTTCGTGAAAAATGAGATGCCCTGCTCCAGTATTCGCTTCTCATGCTCTGTCCATCTGAGACGAGAATAAATGACGATGAGACGCTCATACGGTTTGGTTTCTTCAAACTCTTCTGCCACAAGTCTTTCATACTCCTCAATAGCTGTTTTTAAGTCGCCTGTATTTTCGGCTATTTTGGCTCGGTTAATCGCACTATTATACATGTCGCGATATTCCCTGAGTTTCACCGTTTGTTCAGAGGTAAGGATGGTTGGATAATTATACGTGTCAGAGTTATCAGCCAGATCAAAATAGAAATTAAATTCGGGCATACTTCTCCTGAAATCACGTATTTGCTTTCCCAGCGTTGGATTTCCGGGCTCATAAATTCTGATATCCTTAGGATCTAGTTCAATAACCGGTTGTTCATTACTTAACTTTAAAAGGCGTTTCTTCCAGTTACCAATGCTTCTGTAATCCGGATAATTGCTTATTTGTTCCATAAGGAAAGCTTTGAGCTTATCTTTCTGACGGGTTTTGCCGTATAGAACTATAACCCTATCGATGCATTGCTCATAGTCACTTAGCCTTAACCGGGAATTCATTATTCCTTGCTCAATAGCTACAAGATAAACTGAAATTGCCTCATGAAAAAGCTTTCGCTTTTCATAACTTCTTGCCCTTTCTTTAAGTGAATGTATCATTTCAGAGGCCATGATATAGGCTTCACTTTCTTTATGGGCAAGCGCGATCTGGTTATTAGTCCTCTTTATTTCTGCTGATAATTCATCGGAATTTCTCTTGTGATTAAGGGTTAACCCCTGATAACCTTTTTCAATCTCTTCAGGCGATGCATCCTTAAATCTTTTTATTATATAGTCTAATAATCTCATGTTGGTTATTGATTTTTAGTATTATTTAGTTATTAGGTTAGCTGATAATTCTTAGTCATTATTTAGCACGCTACTGTCAAACTAACAATCAGAAACGATAGAATATTGAACCTTAGAAAGATAAATATTGCATTAAGAAAAAATTTACCATCATTTTGCAATTATCTTTTTTTATTGATATTAACTTCAGACCTTAGCAAAAAAAATATCTTATTGTTATATGAAATCCATTACACTAAGTACTTCACTGGTATTACTGTTATTACTGATAACATCTGCCCTGCAGGCACAGGATCATTTGTTGGAAGGCTATATTTTAACACATGATGGTGAAACAATTCATGGCTTTATAAATGCATCTGATATATCTTCAGGCACCAATAAATCACAAATTGTGTTCAGGAAAGTGAAAGAAGATAAGGGAGCGATTTATGACCCCTATAGTATTCAGGCATACAGTATAAAAGGTGACGTTTATGAGGGGGGATTTGTTGATGTGGAAATGAGTCCCAGAGATTTAGATAATTTAAATACTACCCCTGAGTTACTTATCCAGAAAGAGCTTGTTTTCCTGCAAGCGATAGTACGGGGTGAAAAATCACTTTATGTTTATAAGAACACCGGGTATGACCTGTTCTATATCAAACGTGATTCGGTGTTTGAGTTATTGGTTTACAAAAAGCACTTAGGAAATAAACAAGTTCAGGGAAACACAAAGCGTGTAGTTTTTGAAAACAAGGGTTATGTACGGCAACTCACTTCATACCTTACAGGTTGTCCTGAGAGAATACAAGAGATTGCGTCTACAAAGTATAGTCAGGAGGAACTCACGAAACTTTTTTTAATGTACTACAATTGCACAAAAGAGGAATTCAGGTCGTTTGCCCCTAGGAAAAAATCACCATTCAGAGTTGGCATCATGGCGGGTACCACATTTACTTCAATGGATTTCAATTATATCATGAGCAACTCAATTCTGGACCATGTGGCACAAAGGACTATGACTTTTGGTTTCAATGTGAACGGAAGATTATCACCAAGAGTGAAACTTATAGGGGAATACTTCAGGGTTGGCGGATATAGTCATTACTTGCCTACTGAGCACTTTGACGGACCGAATTACACGGTTGATGTGCAGCACCTTTATTCCGCCAGTTCTGCCAAGATAAGTGTTCTTGCCAGGTATTCAATTCCCCTAAATAAGTTTGAAGTTTTTGGAAATGCCGGATTATCTTTTGAAAGAGTCAGGGGAGTTTATAATAGAATTCAAACAACAACTTCGTCGATCTCTGTTAGCCAACATACATATCCATCTGGAGCTAAGACTAAATCATATCGATTTTTAACTGGTGTGGGAATGAAATATTCGAAGTTTTCCCTTGAAGTAAGAATAGAACCGAGGCTTATTGAAAGTTATGTAGGCACTTCAACTAATGTTATATTTGGCTATGCATTTGGAAGTGCTAACTAGAGATTTAGCAATCTTGGAAACGTAAATTATACCTTTAAATCCTTTAAGACACAACCATATACCTAACATCTTAATCATGCAGATTATGAAATTAATCTTACTTAAGCATTCGCTAATACTTTTATTGTTAACTTTCACATTCACAGTATCCGCGCAGGAAAACTATGCCGAGGGATACATAATTACGAATGAGGGTGAAATTATACAAGGTTATATTTATGATTTTACTAATGTAGCAACCAGTAATTTAACCTCAGTTACTTTCAGGAAGAATATTAATGACCCTGATGAGATTTATGCGCCTGGATTAATACAGGGATTCAGTTTACATGGGATAGTTTACGAAGGTGGATTGATTGATATTGAATTGAGTTCACGTAAAACTGAACAATTATCAACATCCTCTGAACTAATCACACAACAAAGGCATGTATTCCTTCAGGCAATTATACTGGGAGAGAAATCACTTTATGTCTTCCGCCTCACGGCTCACGACCTCTTCTACATAAAAAAGGATGGATTATTTGAACTGCTTGGTTATAAGAAGTATTATAGTGAAAAGAAAGATCTGATGAGAAGAAGCCTTACTGTATACGAAAACAAGATTTACCAGGAACAACTTAAAAATTACCTGACCGATTGTCAGTTAGCAGAATCCGAAATAAAGTCAGTGAAGTACAATCAAACCAATCTTACAAACTTGTTCATTAAATATTATGACTGTACAAAATTGAATTACACGTCATACAGCCCAAAGAGAAATTCATTCATAAAATTAGGATTATTGGCTGGGTATTCCTTCACCAGAATGGATTTTAACTACACTCGTCAACACAATAACCTGACCTATGTAGCTCAACATCCTGTAAGCTTTGGATTTAGCCTGAATGGAAGGATATCACCAAAGATTATTCTTATTGGTGAATATGTAATACTAACCAATTACAAGCATCAATTGCCGGTAGAATACTATGAAGCACCCGGTTACCATTCAGAGTTAACTTATAAATACTATGCAACTTCAATGAAATTGAGCATGCTTGCACGTCATTATGTTCCCGTAAAAAAAGCTTATGGTTTTGGAAATGCAGGTCTCTCTTTAGAGCGGGCTGTTGGATATAATGATTTAGAATTAGTTAAAACCACTACATTATCGAGCAATTCCGATCTGCAGCAATTTAAAGGAATTAAGTACTTTTACCGGCTATCTGTCGGCGCTGGTATCAAATATAAGAGGTTTTCCTTTGAAACAAGGGTAGAGCCCAGGGTATTAAAAAGTTATCTTGGAACTTCGGTGCACTTTATTGGCGGATATACATTTGGCAGTATCAGGCCCTAAAACTGGATATCATTTGTCTGACAATTCAATACCCATCATGTTCATTATGAGCCAATGCTGATTAAAGGCTTCACATCCGGGAATGCAAGTTAATACCTTCGCATCTGGAAGTGCAAATTCCTATGTGAGTGGAATGCAAATTAATTCCTCGCATTTGGAAGTGCAAATTCCTATGCAAGTGGAATGGTAATTAATTCCCGCGCACCTGAAGTGCAAATTGATTCCTATGATTTGAAAGTGGGTATTTTAATGATTATACCACTGCGCCATATTACGCCTGTTAACCTCATTAAGAATACTTTTGGCAGCAGGCTTATAGAGGAACTCGAGCTCAAATGAGTATTTTTCTGTAACCTTGCCACGTACTATTTTGAGCGTTGAATTCAATAGGTGATTCTGCTCAGTAAAGGCTTCGGGTAGAATGCAAACATTTGAAGGCAACCAGCGTTGAGGGAACTCACCGGCATGTTTTCCTTTTCCATAAAAAGTGCTAATGTCATGACTGATAAGTTCCAGTGCTGCATCAATCCCTTCAGGACTCCCGGGCACAATGCCTGATTTTTCAAGGTGACTGTTGAGGGCACCAATGGCTGGTACCAGGAGACCCACAGTATAAGGTTGCTGGTTATTATGTAGGATACACTGGCTGATATAATTTGATTTGTCGATTATAGCTTCTTCAATGCCTTCAGGACTGTACTTTTCACCGTCATTACCTATCAACAGGCTCTTAAACCGTCCTAGCACAATCATATATCCATCTTCATCAACGTAACCCATATCGCCTGTAAATAACCAACCATCGCGCAGTACTTCATCAGTTGCTTTCTGATTTTTCCAGTAACCCTTCATCACATTGTCACCCTTTATGACTATTTCACCCGATACACCGTCGGGCAATTCATTCCCGTTACTATCGCATATTTTTATTTCAAGAAATTTAACAGGCTTTCCTGATGTGCCTAATTTGATATTTGCAAGGGAATTGGATGAAATCACCGGAGCAGCTTCTGATAGGCCATAGCCTTGGCAAACAGGTATCCCAATTGCAAAAAAGAAGCGCTGTAACTCAATATCAAGCAATGCACCTCCACCTATAAAGAATTCCATCTGTCCACCAAATGCCTGCCTTATTTTCTGAAAGAGAAGTTTATCATGAATACCCACCAGCGGTTTTAACAATGCCCTCCATCCTTGGCCGCGGTCATTGCCATTGCCATTATACAGGTAAGCAACAGAGAGTGCGTGTTCAAACAAGGCTTTTGCCACTTTTCCTTTCTGTTCAACACCTGACTCAATGTTTTTCCTGAAGTTGCGCGACAAGGCAGGAACGCTCATGATTATATGTGGTTTGAGCTCCTTAATATTCAATGGCACATTCCTCAATGTTTCCATAGTGGTACTACCTGTTTGAACTGATCCTACTGAAGCACCCATTGCCATAAAACAATAAAGGCAAGCAGTGTGCGCGAAAGAATGATCCCACGGAAGGATGGCAAGCGTACGGTGGCTGGGAGGTATGTTCATTAATGTGAGTGCCTGCTGAACATTAGTGTAGTAATTAAGGTGGGTTAGCATGATTCCTTTGGGATCGGCAGTAGTTCCTGAAGTATATGATATATTTGCCAGATCATCAGATTTCACCGATGCAATAACAGTATCAAGTTCTTCCTTACGTGTTAAAAGGAAATTTTCACCCACATCAAGCAGATTCCGCCATGTTAAGTCGGTGTCCCTCAACATTCCGGCAGGAACGTCATCCATGCAAATTACACGTTCCAGATCGGGTAACAAATCACGTATCTCGTTTATTTTTGATATATGCTGTCCTGACACGATCACCATTCTGCTACCAGAGTGTATCAGCCTAAACTTCAAATCGGTGGTCGTTTCCAGCCGCACTGATAGCGGAACACAGCATGCGCCCGCATGCAATATGCCTAATTCACTAATGATCCATGCATTACGCCCTTCTGATAATAACGCAATCCGGTCAGCATGCTTTACGCTTAAAGCTAGTAATCCGGCAGCTATTTTCAGCACTTGGTTTTTGGTAGCTGAATAAGTTGTTCCTGAATATTCTCCTGTAGTTTTTTCCCACAGATAGATATTATCAGGGTATTTTTCAACACTTTCATCCAGGAGATTTATCAGCGTTTTCATATATCTTGCAGTTTAGACTGCAATATACAACAAATGTGGCCTCTTGTGCTATTATTATCTACCAGGATTTCGATAAACAGGAGGTCGGCCTCGTGATTTAGCGGTTTTACATACCCCCTGCAATAAGAGCAACAAATATCCAGGTTCCCCATCCCACGGCTTCCATTGCGATATTACCTGCCTTTGCTTTTCTTCTATAACATTTCAGGTAATCAGGATCAGCAAAAAGTTCATGGTTTTCCGACTTCCTGAAAGTATGTGTTCCGGTCACAGGGTCAGGCCTGGCAATAGCTGTACCGATCATTGCAAAAGGCCCGAACAGAAAACCCAACGCAAAGTGGCCAAAGCCTTTGCCATGGAACTCGGCGGCATCGTAACTGCCTTTGGCACATGCTTCAGGATTACGATCAATTAATTCCAGATAATCAACATACACTTTATCAGCAGCGCTTTCAAAATGTATTGCATAGATATCTGAAGCAGGTACAGTGAACTTCTCACCGCCCGCTTTAAAGATCACCTCACATTGTTTGATCTTTACAACCTTTCCTTCAAAGGTCATTTGATTGGTTAATGTAAGAATGTCTCCTGCAAAGGAAGTGTTGGTAAGCAGCACAGCAAAAATGGCTAAAAATAGATTTTTCATGGTTTTGGTTGTTTTGGCAGGCAAATATATAAAAACGCTTTTTGAAAAAATTACTATTTTTGCCAGCAAATATTGATGAATGAACACAAAAATTTTTCTTTCCTCCCCTCACATGAGTGGTAGTGAACAACGATATATCAGGGAAGCCTTCGAAACCAATTGGATAGCACCACTCGGGCCTAATGTAAACGGGTTTGAAAAGGAATTGCAGGATTATACGGGTGCAGGTTATGCTGCTGCCTTAAGTGCAGGTACAGCAGCTATTCACCTTGCACTGATATTGCTTGATGTTAAACCTGGCGACCTCGTTATTTGCCAGAGTTTTACCTTTTCAGCAACTGCTAATCCAATAGTTTACCAGGGTGCAACTCCGGTTTTTGTTGACAGTGAGCCTGATACCTGGAATATGGACCCTGCTGCCATGGAAACAGCTATACAGGCATGCCTTTCAGGCAGTGTAACAGGAAACCCGAAAGCCCCGAAAGCCATTATACCTGTGCATCTTTATGGTATGCCTGCAAAAATGGAACAAATAAATGCCATAGCACAGAAATACGGTATCCCGGTTATTGAGGATGCTGCTGAGGCATTGGGCTCCTCAATACAGGGAAAAAAATGCGGAACATTCGGCAAGTTCGGCATACTGAGTTTTAATGGGAACAAAATTATTACCACCAGTGGCGGCGGTGCACTTTTATCTGACGATGGCAACCTGATTGAGAAAGCGCGTTTCCTTGCAACCCAGGCACGCGATAACGCTCCTCATTACCAGCACAGCCATATTGGTTATAATTACCGCATGAGTAATATTGTTGCCGGAATTGGAAGAGGCCAACTTGAAGTACTTGAGGCTCATATGGAACTCAGAAGGAATAATTTCGAACGTTACAAGTACTTTTTTGAAAGCCTGGAGTCTAAAGGCTATAACATTAAAATGCTTAAAGAACCTGAAGGCTATAAATCAAACAGATGGCTGTCGACCATACTTATTGATCCTGAACTAAATAAGGGAATAACCACCGAAACATTGCGCTTGATTTTTGATAGCCATTCAATAGAAACCCGGCCACTCTGGAAACCAATGCACTTGCAACCTGTATTTGAAAGTACTCCTTATTTTGGTAATGGATTAAGTGAAAAGCTTTTTAATCAGGGGCTGTGCCTACCAAGTGGATCAAATTTAACAGAAGAAGAGCTTGGCAGGATTTTTAGTGTGCTTGAAAGCGTATTTGTATAATTTTTTTTGGTCAACTGCTTTTTTTTGCACTCAACTTTCTGCTTACTTTATGAAACCGTGCAAAGGTGCATTAACCTTTAGCTATTCGCTTTGTTAGGTTATCATGCAATATATAAGAAGAAATCCTTTTGTCATATGGACAAAGTGGTGGATGCGCACCAGGCGCATATTAAAGGAAACTAAAGGACAAAATCTACGCATTGGCCACCTCAGTTATCTGGCTAATACAACAGTTGGAAAATACATCACAATTTATGATAACGTCATCCTTCACAATAGCCAGATTGATGATTATACATATATACAGGATGGCTGTGTTATAAGCAATACTACATTTGGAAAATTCTGCTCAATTGGCCCACATGTACGTATTGGTCCGGGTATGCATCCTTCCCATTTTATATCAACTCACCCTGCATTTTACTCAAAAAGACTCCAGAGCCAGATTACCTTTGCCGATGAAGATTCTTTTGTGGAATCGGGTAAGGTTACAATCGGAAACGATGTATGGATAGGAGCTAATGTTTTGATAATGGATGATATTGTAATAGGTGATGGCGCCATTGTTGCCGCAGGCGCCATCGTTACTAAAGATGTTGAACCATACATGATAGTTGGTGGTGTACCGGCAGTGCCTATAAAGAAACGCTTTACAGACGAACAGATAGAACAGTTGATAAAAATGCAATGGTGGAATAAAGACCTTGACTGGTTAAAAGCCCACCATCGCTTATTTCATGACCCTGATCAATTCTTTACAGCTCTTTTTCCAACCGGTCAATAAGGCTGTTTAACCTGTTAACTACTGCCAGTGTTGGTTCAGTTGAAGTCATATCAACACCAGCTTTTTTTAGTTGCTCAACAGGATAATCATTACCACCTGATTTCAGCAATGTTAAATAATTATTCATAGCTTTCTCCCTTTCTGCAGGGGTACCGGTTGTTATCAGCTGATGAATCCTTGCAGCCGCAGCATAGCTGGTTGCATAATTATATACGTAATAGGGCAGGTTATAAAAATGCATGATCTGTGCCCAGGTAATATCGCGATAAGGATGTTCAATAACCGTATTGCCATAATAAGTTGAGTTGAGGTTATGCATTAACGTATTGAGCACTGTAGCGTTAACGGGTTCACCATTTTCAACCATCCTGTTCACCTGTAATTCAAAGTCGGCAAACTGGCTCTGCCTGTAAAAGCTTCCAATAAGATTATTAATGGCCTGATCAAGCAAAGCAATACGCTCCTGTCGGTCAGTCGACATCATAAGCATGTGATCCAGCAATAGTTCTTCATTGAAGTTTGAAGCAACTTCAGCAACGAACGATGTATAATCATGCATACTAAAAGGCTGATTTTCTGATGAGAACATTGAATGCATGGTATGACCGAGTTCATGTGCCAGTGTTGAAACTGCCCCTGTTGTTTGATCATAGTTCAAAAGGATGTATGGGTGCACACCATATATACCCATTGAGTATGCGCCGGTTTCTTTCGCAGCTCCTTCATATACATCTATCCAACCACCTTCAAGTGCCTTATGCAGGCCTGCTGCATATTCTTTGCCAAGGGGTTTAAGTGCATTTGAAATCATCTGGGTTGCTTCATCGTATGTATACTTCCGGTTGTAGGTTCCAAGGGCAACATTGCCATCCCAGGGGGCATAATCTTCCAATTGCAATACCTTCTTACGAAGATTAATATAACGCTGCAACGGCTGTGTATTTTCACGCGCAACTTTAATAAGATTCTCATAAACACTTACAGGGATATTGTTGCTGTTAAGTGAAGCTTCAAGCGTACTTGCAAACTTGTATGACTGGGCATATGCTTTATTCGTTTTTGCAACACCATGCAGCAATGCTGCCATAGTATTTTCACGGGCTTTATAGTTGGCTGTAAACGCTTCATAAGCACGGCGGCGTTCATCCCTGTCAGTACTGAAATTGAGAATGTTTGTTAGTGCCGGACGAGTCAGCGTAATGGTGTCACCATTTGTACGGACAAATTGAGGGTAAACATTGTCAGATATTGCTACTTCAGTATAAATAGCAGAGGTTGTTTCTGCCATACCTGAAAAATATGAAACCAACTGTTCCTGCTCACCCGGTAAAACATGGTCTTGTAAGCGGTACATATTTTCAAGGCTGAATTTATATGGTGCAAATTCATTGTTTGCTGCTACCCATTCCATAACTTTTTGCTCCGGAATGGCAACCATCTCAGGGCTTACCCATGCAAGCTGCTGACCGGCGTTCATCATAAAAGATTGCATACGCTGAAAGCTATCGCTTACCAATGGATCACGTGAGTCGAGCGACCGTTGCAAGTAAGCATAGCAGTATAATTTTGTAATGACTTTTCCAAACTCATCATTTACAGTATGGTAGCGGAGCAAATTCCCGGGTGAAGCTCCAAGAGTGCCTTTCATTGAAGCTAATTCAATGAGTAGAGCTTCAGCTTTGTTAAGGTCGGCTTTCCACGCATCCATTGACGCGTAAATATCAGTAAGACGCCACACTGCATTTGCAGGTGCATTCTCGCGCGTTGTAGCAGGCTCATCAGCATAAGAGCCAAAAGCCAATCCCAATAAAGTAATAAATGTGAGTAAAGATTTCATTGTGCCTTTTGATTAGTTTTTGGCGATGCTCCCTCAAATAACATTCCACAAACTCTTTCAGTTGATATTCAACACTTTAAAGTAAATAATGTATGAAACGCCTGTACGCTTACGAACATTAATTATTCATTAATGTACACCTGTGAACTAAAGGTTAGAATACTTACACTCTTTTTAAATCCGTGAAAGGTTCTATATTTGCTTAAAATTGTCAGTATATGATCCTTAAATACATTGCCCGGCTTGTTCTTAAGCTTGCAGGTTGGAAAATCACAGGGCCGTTGCCGGCGCCAAAAGCTATAGTGACTATGGCACCGCATACATCGAACCTTGATTTTTTCATGGGATGGCTTGGTTATACTTCGTTGGGCATAAAATCACATTTCCTGATCAAGAAAGAAGTCTTCAAATGGTACACATCTCCAATTTTCAAGGCAATGGGAGGCATACCGGTTGACAGGAGCCGCAGTTCAAATGTGGTTATTCAAATTACTGACGAATTTAACAAGCGCGATAGGTTCATCGTAACCATTACACCTGAAGGTACCCGCAAACTAAACAGAAACTGGAAACGTGGCTTTTATCATATTGCCATGAATGCACACGTTCCTGTTTGTCTGGGTTTCCTGGACTATGAAAAAAAGGAAGGTGGCTTTGGTTATTGTTTTAAGCCAACAGGCAATTTTGAGGCCGACTTTGTACAGGTTGAAGAATTCTACCGCACAAAAACTGCAAGATACCCCGATAAGTATAGCCTGTCGCCTCAAAATCAACAACCGGCAAACTGAATAAATCATAAGGTTATCATGCAGGTGTAAATACCTGCATCTTTAAGCCTGCTTTATTATTTAGCCATCAATACCTTTACGGTGTGTGCCGATGAGTATCCGTTGCGGTCAAGCACTTTTACCCTGCAAACATAGAGACCGTTCCTTAAAACTGATCCATCAGTCGATAGTCCGTCCCATGCTATTTCATCAACAACATACCCTGAGGCCGTTACTTTGCCCGGACTTAGAACCCTGACTAAAGTTCCAGTAGAATTATAAATCTCTATTTCAAGATTCAGGATCGCATCGAAGAGATTATGTTTAAAGCGAAACCACACCTTGCCTTTAGAAGGATTAGGGTAGGCGATAACATCATCAATATCAAGCCTGATATCATGTTTAACCACAAAATTCACTGTAGCTTCAGATGAATTGTTAAAGACATCCCATGCCTTAACGGTTATTGAGTGTGGCCCGTCAGTTAGATTAAAGAAGTGGTACTTTGCCCAGCCTGACTGATAACTGTCGAGATCAGCGGAATAAAAATCATTTAATAATACTGAGGTGTAATCGTTTTGGTCAAGAACAGCTATCAAATCATGCCCAACACCATTACCCAGGGTATTGATACCACTCTCATCAAATAACTTTACCAGTAATTTAGGATTCTCGCTTGTAAGATCCCCTTCAATAAACGTAGTGTCATTTATAAACAATGTAATATCAGGGCCTTTATCATCAACATCAGTTGTGGCTTTTGATCCTCCTATAACAAAGTCGGTATAGAACCCGTTTGCATCATCAACGCCATCAGTAGCGTAATAGCTTATTTTCCCATGTCCAAAATTATAATCAATATCACGGGGCACAGGGAATGTAATACTGAAAATACCGTTTTCAACTCTAGCTTTTCCCTGGTAAATGACGTTTTTCTGCACTTTAAAGTTTACAGCAAAACTCTTTAGATCCTGTCCGAGGGTTCTTACTGTTGCTTCTTTGTCAAACACCTTAACATAAACCTCACCGTTAAAGCTATTCAGTGTGTTATTGTTATGATCCTGCACCTCTCCTGTCAGCGTGATCTTACCGTTGGCTGAAAGTGTATCAGTAGCCATTAGTGTTACAGGATCTACCATAGATGTTGTTACCACATTGTATTTAGGTAAAGGCATTGGAAGGGCCGGGTCACCGAAAAGGGTAAGATGCCTTACATTGGGCGAAGCAGAATTGTCATTCTTGGTATATTTTATGATATCACCCATCCGTGGTATTCCGCCTGTTTTATTGAGCACAGTATCAATAAAACTCTCGTTCAGGTTTTCATTGGTTGATGCATAAGCAAGTCGGGTAGTAGTGATCATAGCTACTGCACCACCGAGGGGGTTAAGGAATACGAGTTCCCCTGCAGAGGTATGCTGCGGATTGTCGAATCGTGAAAATTCACAAGTGGCAGTAAAGAACAGACCCATTCTGTTAAAGTTCTTCCATGCCATGATATCTGAAATTTCAAGCACCCTTTCATCAGCCCAGCCTAATTCACCTCCATGTCCAATATAGTTTGTGATCAGCACACCTTTATCTACCTGAGAATTAAGTTCCCTGTTAACGTCGGGATATCTACCTCCCCCGGGGGTTCTGTTTTGCCTGAAAGCATCGAAATGCACTTTGTTTACATTGAATATACTATGATCTTCATCTATAATATCACATAACCTTTCGGCCTGGTTGAAATGTGCGTTATTATCTTCGTCATCGCCAATTACCATAATATTATTGCGCCAATCACCGTGTGTTGCAGGATTATTGGTAAGGTATGCCTCAATTTTGTTGACTACATCGGTAGCCTGCTCTAATGTCCTTACCGGTAATCGCCCAACAGCAACATCAATAAGTCCATTTACGTTGATACCGCCACCTTCGCCATCGTCAAGCATGCCAAAGTAATCATCAGTAAGGAATGATGATGTTGGTGCAACCGAATTATAGCCCTGATAGGTAGGTATCAGGTTTGAATTATTAAATATCCTGTCCTTCACATCGTATGATGCATTTCCAAAAAGCAACAGATAACGGGGATTTCCTTCAGCGCTGCCTTCAGCATTGCTCCTGTCATAGAGCATCTTCATAAAATCACGAATTGCAGTAATATCCTGATGACCCGATGAAAATTCATTATAAATATCGGGCAATGAAACCACTTTTACGCTTAGTTCTCCAAGGTTGTTATGGAGTTTGGCTAGTCTGTTTGCCTGTGAACGAAGTGATGGATGGGTAACAATAATCATATCATGGTTACCTATAGCGTGCAGATCCTGGTTAGGCACTTTACCAGCAAATTCAGGTGTGAAGAATGAAGCTCCGTCGAAGGCAATAAACTCCCTCAACCTTGAAGTGTGAACTTTGAAATTTATCTTGTTACCTATGAGAGCTGTGGGTATACGATGTACGTATGAATGATTGGTAACGTCCCATATTTCAATGTTTTGCTGGTCAGTTTCCAGTGCAAAATTTGCAATATTGTCAACACCTATGGTTTGTGGATCGCAAAAGTTCATTTGTGATCCACGGAATTTTAGCTTGCTGCGTACATTAAACAATATATAGTCAAGCCAGCCAAGAGTACCGCTATTGGGTGGATCCATTTGTACTGTTACTGAGAGTTTACCTGATGAAGCAGTGAAACTCTGGGATGAAGCTAACTCTCGTGCATAGTCATTAATACTCGAATATTTGGCAATGTTGGTAGTGTTCACAATCTGCCCGTTTACGGCAATTTTGATTGACATTTGCTCTGTTGAGCGTCCTGCTACACCAAAGCCCATGATCACCGGCACAGTGAGATCTATGTCGGGAAAATTAAAATCAGGGAGGGTTATGCTGCGGGTGTAGTTATCAAACTTATGGCTGAACCATTTTCTACCACTCTTGATCAGGCTGTAATCTTCTTTCTCATAAACACCAACTGCTGTATAATTGCTGGTTTGAATATTTGATTGCGCTGTAACGGGATCAGCCTGTGGGATACGTTTACCCGGATAATTTGCTACTGTTATGAAATACCCAATAACATCAGTATAGAGATGTGTGGCATGGTCAAGGCGACCTGTTAAAGGATTTAACTTCCACGTAACCGGTCCTTCAGCATAGAAGAGAACATAATCGCCGGGTTTAAAGGTGCCTGGACTGGCAGATACTACTCTTATTGATATTTCAGTCAGATCATCATACTTGCCTGTTCCGGCTGTTTCACTCATTATAGCTCCACCTCTTCCAAACATACTAATATAGTCAGGATTGATGCCATCAACATGCATGCCCATATTACGCATTTCTTCATAGGTGATCTTGTGAATACCGGTTTGCCGAACCCACAATTTAAACCAATCACCATACACAAGTCGGGAATTGGCAGCGTAAAACCGTGTAGGCCTTATAGAATCACCTGAATCAGCAACACTGGTTTTGATATCTATATCAAATGATGCAAGTTTTGCATAATTACCGGTATTGGGGTCCAGCCCAAAAGGATCAACAGAAACCACAGCATATGGATTGCCATTTTCGGTCATAAGTGAAACCCTGGCTTCAGGTTTTGCAGGCAGGTCAATGCCTTCAATAGTAGCTATTTCTTCTGGCGTGAATGGTGCAAAAACAAGACTATCAAGGGTTATACTTACAGAAGTAGTTCCCCTTGGAACAGAAATTCTTTTATTGAAAGCCGGCAGAATGCTTTCAGGGAGACCGGAATATTGAGCATTTTCAAATGAGGGAGCAAACACAGGCGTGTCATTACCCTTTACTATCTTAGCTGGTTCTTCCCAAACAGGCTGTACTGTAATTTTCTGTGCATTCGCAGTTTGCAGAAAAGCAAGCAGTACAGTTAACAGAATAAGGTGGGGCATTTTCATAGTATATGGTTGAGTCATAAAATTCAGTTAACGAGCTATTATGATCTTGATTGATTTATCGGATACTAAACCTTCGGGAGTTTCAATACGAAGTTTTGCTATATAAAATCCTGATGAAAGCAAACTACCTGACGTGCCTTCGCCATTCCACCTGAATAATGATGTACGGTAGCCACCTGCAAAGATATTTCTTTTAATGGTAGCCACTTTATTCCCCGATAGATTATAAACAGACAGCTCAGCCTTAAGTTCCCTGCCAGCCTGGTTGTGGCCTATAGCAAAATCTATTTCATTGATCATAGGATTAGGCCATGCTTCAATTTCATTAAGTACAAGCTGATTATCAGGTGCTACTACAAAGTGGGTTGTAATTTCCGATGAGTTATTATTTACATCCCAAATTCGAAGGCTTACTGTATGAGAACCTGGTGCAAGATTAAAGAACGGGAACATTAGTGATCCACTCTTATAAGTGTTCATGTCAGCCTGATAATAGTCGTTCAGGATGTACGGATGCTGGGTGTTATTATCGAGAATGGCAACTATGTCATGTCCAATGCTGTTACCAATCGTATTAATACCACTATGGTCCTTAATATAGGCAAGCAGTACCGGATTGGGATCAGTAAAACCACCTGCTTTAAAACTGCTGTCGTTTATATAGAGTGTAACTTCCGGGCCTTCATGGTCGTTTAGATTACCACCGATACCACCAACAATAAGATTTTTGTAATGCCCTGCTGCATCAGTTGTTCCATTGGTTGCATAATAGCTAATTTTACCGGGGCCATACTGATATGCAATATCTCTTGGAACAATAAGGGATAAATTGAATTCACCATTAATAACTTCGGCACGTCCTTTATGAATGATATTCTTACGAAGTGTAAATGACATTACACCACTTTCCTGGGTACCAAATGTTTCAATGTTACTTTCCTTGTCGTAAACAGTAGTCATTATCATACCATTAAAGTCACTAACCGTCTGTCCATTTTTGTCAGAAATAACTCCTCTAATAATAACTTCCTCGAGGGCACTTATAGTATCAGCTTTTTCTGAAACAGTGACCCCATTAATGGAAGTGGTTAAAACCTCAAGTTCAGGGTATGCCATAGTCATTGCAGGATCACCGAGTAATACGAATTTCTTGGTATTGTTATCTGATCCGCTTTGGGCTTTTGCAATCCTGATAATGTCGCCAAGCCGGGGCATTGTACCATTCATAGGCTGCAGGGCTGTACGATAAAAATTCTTTGCCAGTTCAAAATTCGGAGTACCGTATGTAGGCCTGGCAGTTGTGAACAGAGCAATAGCACCACCTTTCGGATTAAGGAAAGCATGTTCACCCCCCGAAACCCTAAGCGGATCATCATACCTGCTGAATTCACAGGTGGCGGTCATAAACACCGGTAACCTGTCGTAATTTGTCCAGTCAGTGATATCTTTAACCTCCAGTATCTGCTCTTTGGTCCAGCCTGTTTCACCACCATGCCCGGTGTAATTTATGATCAGGGCACCTTTGTTCACCCTCTGGTTAATGGCAGTATTTGCATCCGGCGATCGTTGGCCACCTGCCATACTTTCTTGTACATATGCATCGAGGAATATCTTATCAGTGTTATAATTGCTGAATACTGTGTCAATCATTTGAGCTATCTGGTTAGCCTGATCCATGTGTATATTTCCATCACCATCATCAGCAACAAAGGAGATTATGTTACGCCAATCGCCATGAACTTTATCGGTAGCAGTTACGTAGTTTAATATTTTATCAACAGCCATTGTTGCCTCCTGTGAATTCTTTACTGGTAAACGACCAATGCCAATATCAACTCCATCGTTTGAATTGCCACCTTCATTATCGTCAATGCACACGAAGAAATCATCGGTAGCCAAAGAATGGACAGGATGAAGTGATTCAGGGGACTGGTAAGTAGGTATGATGTTTGTATTTGCCGGAACACGATTCTTAAAGTCATATGATGCATCGCCAAAGAGCAAAACATACCTTGGCAAATTAGCTGGTTCAGCCTTGTGCCATAGCATCTTAATGAAATTGCGTATCGCACTTATATCCTGCGATCCTGAAGAAAACTCATTATATATTGACTGTGGTGTTACAACTGATACGCTCAAATCGTCGTGCTGTCCATGAAATGTAGCCAGCCTTACTGCCTCATTCATAAACTCAGGAGGCGCAATAATAAGCATTTGTGGGGTTGACATGCCATGAAGGTTCTGATTGCCAACCTGGCCAATAAGAACAGGTGTGATCATATTACTACCCGATGCGATAATATACTCATGTAAGGTATCGGCAGTTGCCTTGAATCGCAATATACCCCCCTGATTGTTGGCATTTATAAACCTTGGCCTCAGTGGATCAGTGATTTCCCAAACAAACATATCGTCTGAGGCTCCTTCAATTAAATATTCCACTTCCCCTTCAAGTCCAACCTTCCTGAAAGGTAATTGCTGGCCTGTATATCGAAGACGCGCTTCGGCGTTGACCTCAATAAAATTGAGCCAGCCAATATCCATGCCCGATGATTTATTAAAAACCACACTTGCAGAACTAAAATCAGCAGGAGCCGGCTGAACAAAGCGATTGGTAGAAATATGTGCATAATTGGTATTGAAGTCATTTGAAACTGACGAAACAGGCAGTGTGTAATTATTTCCGGCCACAGCAAGCGTAAAAGAACACCCAAAGGATGAGCGGGCAACTACACTGAAACGGAGTTTCAGGTCAGAACCCTGGCGAAGACTTACAGGTGTAAAATTATAATCACGCTGGGTTATAATGTCAAAGAAGTCGCCATACCAACCGCGACCTGATTTAATAAGGTTATAAAGTTCGGGGCTGATAACATCGCGATGATCATAAAACCTGACTTCCTGGGCAGCATTAACAGGCTGCTGCATCTGTTGAACCCTCAATCCGGGAGTGTTACCTACAGTGATATAATAATATGCCTGGTCAGAATAAATATTGACAATATGTTCAAAGGCAGAAGCCTGGTTATTATACCTCCATGCATGTGGGCCCGAAGAATAAAACACGAGATAATCGCCGGGATCAAAGCGGTTGTCGCCGCCATCAAACATCTGAACAGCAACCTCAGGTAGATCATCGTAACGGGGGGCACCTGCATTTTCGGGTAACATTCCTCCGAAACCATGGATCCTGATTGCTGACGACTCAATGCCTGCAACAGGAATCTGCATATTCAACAGGTCCTGATAGCTGAGCCTGCAAATACCGGAAGCATCAACAGCAATACGTGTCCATGCCCCTGAAGATAATTGCGAAGAAGTAGCGTAAGAACGTGTTACATTTTGCCCTTTTAATGATAAACCAAAGAAAGAGAGAAGCAATACCAGATTGACCATCAGGAGCCTTAAGCGGGAGTAAGTCATGATAAAAGAAGCGGCCTGGTATTTATATCTCATATTCAGCTAGTTACTTGCAGGTAATTACTTGACTAATATAAAGAGTTGATTTAAGCGTAAAACAGATGCAATAATAAGTTAATTCAATAAAAATAAACACGAAACTATTGTTGAGCCGTATTTGTTTATATCTTCGCTTCAGATTACATGCCGCTCAACTGATTTTATGTAAACGGACAGATGGCGCTGTTATTGCCGCTGAAAACAAAAATGTAGTTTTTTTGAACGGTATTGATGGTATATTAAAAATATTCGTAATATTGGCTGTCGAAAAATCCATAGGTTATATGCACAAAAAGCTACTCTTTCTGATACTGATTCTTGCCGCTTCGGGTGTTGTAAGAGCTCAGGATCCATCATTTTCGCAGTTCTACGGTAACCCGCTGTACCTAAACCCTGCATTAACCGGATCTAAAATTTGTCCACGCGCAACATTAAATTACCGCAATCAATGGCCAAAACTTGCGGGCACGTTCGTTACTTACGCGTTATCGTATGACCAGTATGTACAGGCTTTATCAGGTGGTGTTGGTGTGATGGTGATGTCAGAAAATATGGCTGATGGTGCAATGACCTCTACCAATGTAAGCGGTTTATACTCCTTCAGAATGGAACTTGCTAAAAAACTTACGCTGAATGCAGGGTTTCAGGGCACGTATATACAGAATAAACTCAACTGGGATAAATTTATTTTTGAAGATCAATACCTTAACAGCACCGGCGGAGGTTTGCCTGCAACACTTGAATCACCTCCCGACAGGTTAACAGTTAGTATGGTAGATTTTTCAGCAGGTATGTTACTTGGATATAATGAACGTTCATATGCAGGTATAGCTGTTCACCACATGGCTGAGCCTGATAATTCTTATTATAGTAATGGCGACAGCAAGCTCGATATGAAAATAACTGCTCATGCAGGTGCTTTGATTGGCCTGAACGGTTTAAACAGAGCTGTTGAAGTTGAAGACCTCAGTTTTTCACCTAACATCATGTACCAGCAGCAAGGTGAGTTCCACCAATTGAATGCCGGAATGTATCTGAATATGTATCCAATGGTGTTAGGCGGATGGTTCAGGCACAATTTTGAAAACCCTGATGCCGTAATACTTCTTGTAGGTTTTATGGCTCAGAAACTTAAAGTTGGTTTCAGCTATGACTATACTATCTCCAAGCTTACCAATGCAACAGGTGGTGCCTATGAATTATCGTTCACATACCAGTTTGACTGCCGGGAAAAAACTTTTAAGCAAAAGGCAATAAAATGCCCAAGATTTTAGTTAACAATAAATTAAAAAACAATAATACCTGAAATGATCAGCTACAGCAACAATTATCTGAAATTAGTCATTTTTGCTACCGCGGTGCTACTGGTAAGTACATCGTGCCGGAAAGAGCAATCAAAAACAACCGGATGGGAGTATAACAATGCCAAAAACGGGGGATTTGAAGTTAATACTAAATGGGGTGGTCAACCCTTAGGTCCCGGTTTGGTGATGATTGAAGGCGGTACCTTTACTATGGGCCGCACAAGTGACAATCCAATGTACGATTGGGATAACATCGCACGCAGGGTTACTGTTCCTTCTTTCTATATTGATGAAACTGAAGTGGCAAATGTTGACTATGTTGAGTACCTATACTGGCTCAGCAGGGTTTTCGGAACCAATTATCCTGAAGTCTACCGCAAGGCTCTTCCTGATACACTCGTTTGGAGAGAGAAACTTGCATACAACGAACCTCTTGTTGAAACATATTTCCGCCATCCGGCATACAGAAACTATCCGGTAGTAGGTGTAACCTGGTTGCAGGCTAATGAGTATTGTATCTGGCGTACCGACAGGGTAAATGAAATGCTCCTTATTAAAGAAGGTATCCTTGATTTTGACCCTGACCAACAAGACCAGAACAACTTCAATACCGACGCATATCTTGCAGGTCAGTATGAAGGACTTGTTAATAAGCCACTTAAAGATCTTAACCCCAGCGGTACCGGTGAACGCCGCGCACGCCTTGAGGATGGTATCATGGTACCAAAATATCGCCTGCCAACTGAAGCTGAATGGGAATTCGCTGCTTTAGGCCTCGTGGGAAACACCTTGTATGAGCGCGTTGTTGAACGCCGCCAATATCCATGGAATGGTACTGTTGTTCGTAGTGACGAGAAAAAATATTATGGTCAGTTCCTCGCTAACTTTAAACGTGGCAGAGGTGACTACATGGGTGTTGCCGGTAGCCTGAATGATGGCGCCGACCTACCTGCTGAAGTTGCAACCTACTGGCCAAATGATTATGGTCTCTATAACATGGCAGGTAATGTTGCCGAGTGGGTTCTTGACGTCTATCGTCCTTTGTCATACGAGGATGTGGCTGATTATGCTCCTTTCCGCGGTAACGTGTTCACAACAAAAGTTACTGATGAAGAAGGTTTCCTTGCTCCAAAGGATAGTCTTGGAAGAATCCAGTATCGTGAAGTTACCACTGAAGAAAGTAAAGACCGCTATAATTATCGCAGTGCAAACCAGATCAACTACATTGATGGTGACTATCAGTCAACTATTAATCCTGACTGGTCAACACCACCATCTGACACAGTTAACACAACAAATATGATGTATGAGTTTGGTAAAACATCTCTTATCAGCGATAAATCAAGGGTTTATAAAGGTGGTTCATGGAAAGATCCTGCTTACTTCCTAAGCCCTGCAGTTCGTCGATATATGAATGAAGACCAGGCTACTAATTACATAGGTTTCCGCTGTGCAATGGGACGCGTAGGAAGTGCCCATTCCGGTAAATAATAAATTATTTTCTCAGCTAATTGCTGATGATTGTAGATTAAATAAAAGTGTGCGGTACCTGCCGCACATTTTTTTTTATCTTTGATAAAGTCATTAACCTTTTATTTAAATGCAGTATACCACTACAGAGGATTTGCTCAACAAATTCAGAAACCACCCATACCTGAGCACTGATTCACGAAAAGTAATGCCCGGCAGCATCTTCTTTGCGCTTAAAGGCGACAATTTCAATGCTAATGCTTTTGCTGCAAAGGCAATTGAAAACGGGGCCGCATATGCCGTAATCGATGATCCGGAGATGTTCACCGGTACGCGCACATTACTTGTTCAAAGTGTACTTGATTCATTGCAGTCACTCGCATCACTATACCGTTCGCACTTGCGTATTCCAATTATTGGGATAACTGGTACCAATGGAAAAACCACTACCAAGGAGCTTTTATCAGTCGCTTTATCAGCCCGATTCACTACCATTGCTACCCCCGGAAATTTCAATAATCATATTGGCGTGCCACTTACGTTGCTTTCAATCAAACCCGATACAGAAATTGCAGTTGTAGAGATGGGCGCTAATCACAGAGGTGAAATAGCTGACTTATGCAAAATAGCCCGCCCCACCCATGGACTTATCACCAACATTGGCAAAGCACACCTTGAAGGATTTGGCGGCTTTGAAGGAGTGAAAATTGCTAAAAGGGAATTGTATGAATACCTGATAGAAAATGGTGGAACTGTGTTCGTTAACAGTGGGGATGATCTTTTGATACAAATGTCGGCCAGGGCTCACCGGGTTACCTATGGTTCACAACCTGAGGATGAAGTAAGTGGAATTCCTCAAACAGATACTGACGGTTATTTGAAAGTTGATTTGAAAAAACCTGTTGCCCGTAAATTCATTACACAACTGGCTGGTGATTATAATTATAGTAACGTAATGGCTGCATTATGTGTTGCCAAACAGTTCAGAGTTGATATCAATGCAGCAATTGATGCTATTGCATCGTATGTTCCGGGCATGAACCGTTCACAGATAAAGCAAACATCATCAAATACACTGATCCTTGATGCCTATAACGCCAATCCTTCAAGTATGCGTCTTGCTATTGAAAACTTCCGCCGGCTTGCGGCTGCGAATAAGGTGATGATACTTGGTGATATGTTTGAATTAGGCGAAGAAGCTGCCTCAGAACATGCTGAAATAATACAACTCGTCAAAGAATTATCTCTTGGTCAGGTTTATACTGCCGGTCCATATTTTTATGAAGCAGCTATGGGTGTTGAAAATATTCAGCCCTTCAAAACCACAGATGATCTGAAAGAAGCTTTGAAGTCAAACCCACCTGCTAATGCTACCATACTTATCAAAGGATCGAGAGGTATGAAATTTGAAGTACTGACTGATTATCTGTAAAAAGGAATCAATATTTCACAGCCTTTAATGAACATCGAATCATGAAAAAGACATATCAGGTAATAGGTCTTATGTCGGGCACGTCCCTCGACGGACTTGACATTGCATTTTGTGAATTCCGCTTATATAACAGTAAATGGTCATTTGATATACTGGAAGCAGAGACCGTTAAATACACGCAGGTTTGGCTGCAAATTCTGCAGGATGCCCCAACACTTGACGGACTAAGCCTGGCTCTTCTGAATACCTCTTACGGACACTGGATAGGACAAACGGTAAACCAGTTTATCAATAAAAATAAGATTCACCCCCGGCTCATAGCCAGCCATGGTCATACAATCTTTCACCGGCCACAGGATAAAATGACCCTGCAAATAGGCAGTGGTGCCGCTATTGCTGCTGAAACGGGTATAATTACAATTAGTGATTTCAGGTCTTTGAATATTGCACTCGGGGGGCAGGGTGCTCCGCTGGTACCGGTAGGTGATGAACTCCTGTTCAGTGATTACGGAGCATGTATCAACATAGGCGGGTTTGCCAACATATCTATTCCTTCACCAAAAGGAAGGTCAGCCTTTGACATTTGCCCTGCTAACATCGTCTTAAATCATCTTTCAAACAAGATCGGCTTGCCTTTTGATCCATCAGGTTCTTTCGCTGCAAATGGCGTAATCAACGAAGAACTATTACTGAGTCTCGACAACCTGATGTATTATAAACAGCCGGCACCTAAATCACTTGGCAAAGAATGGGTTGAAAGTAATATAATGCCCATACTTGAGCAAACTGAACTAAATACCAACGATTTGCTATGCACGTTCACACATCATATTGCATCACAAATCAGCAAGAACCTGCCTGCATCCGCCGGTAGCACTGCTTTCTTTACAGGAGGAGGATCACACAACTCGTATCTTATAAACCTGATTAAAGAAAAATCGGAATGCAACATTATAGTGCCACCTTCAAAAGTGATTGACTTTAAAGAAGCCCTGATATTTGGGCTTCTAGGAGTGTTAAGGTACAATGGGATGCCAAATTGCTACGCAAAAGCAACAGGTGCAAGGGTTGACTGCTCATCAGGGGCCATGCACCTTCCACCTAAAAGAAATACAATGTAATAACGAAGCAGGAATTTGAAGAAAGGCTTCTCGGGTTATGTTTTGGCCTACCTGAACTGTCTGAACCTTCTTCCACGTTCAGGACCCTGATCTGCCCGATCAAACCTGCAAGGTCCTTGTGGGCCAAACCCCTTGCTTTGTCCAAAGCCCTTGCCCCTGCCCTGCCGGTTATCAAACCAGACCTTCTGATCGTCGTTTAGCTGTGCCCTGATGGCCTGATGGTGTGCCTCGCGCTCTTTCATAAGCTCTGCCCTAAGGTCAGTCGTCTCGTCAATTGTTCTGTTAATTTCATCCATGTCAGGTTTATCACCCAACCGTAATGTATTTAGCTGAGCCCGTTTCTCCTGTATTTGGGCCCTGAGCAGATTAGCTTTTTTGAGATGAACAGTGCGAAGTTCATTGATGCTCTCCTGCTGTTCATCAGTTAAATCCGGAATATTGGAACAATATCCCTGCAATCCTCTTTCGTCATTGAGACCTTGAGGATTGCCTTGTTTATTGTCCTGATTTCTATACTGATTGTTTTGCGCAAAAGAAAGTGAACCCGTCAGCATAATGGCAATTCCCAATAATGGAATGATTAAATCACGATTTTTCATTTTGATATGGTTTTGTTTTATTATTACTCAATCTTCAACCGGCATTTTTGACTGCCGGAATCTATGCTGTTTTCCTTTTCCCTGCCGCCTGCCTGGTTGATCATACTGAAATACATCAAGGTAAAAGTGTTGCAATTTTAGTTTTTGGTCAGTTGTTGCAATGTTACTGACCTCCATAATATGTTTAGTGGTAACTTGTTTGATCTCAGTATGCAAATTCCCAATTTGCCGGGTCAATTGAGAACATTTAGCAGTATCAGGATTATCAGATGTCGATTCTACTATAAGAAGGTTGTTTAACCTGCGCAGTTCATTCCTGAGTGGGCTGACCTTTTGCCGCAGTTCAACTCTTGATTGATGAAAAGTTTCAAGTTGATTTTCGTCAAACCCGAGCTCATTTTCCATAAAACGTCCGCGTCTCTCAATCAAATTATTTTTAACTGGTGATGCTTGAAAATCCTGCTTGTTGACTATTATCACAACAGCTATCAGGAAACCAAGATTAAGCAGAGTGATCAATACCATTACATAAAGGAATACTCGCCGTTTATCAGTGTTCATTTTTCAGGGTTTTCATAATTATAGTACTCAATAAAATTTTCGTCAATTCCACTCAAATTGCTTGATTGAAGGGAAATTTCCTGCTTATACTGTTCTTTTTCGATAACATCAGAATGCTCAACAACCAGGTTCGCGGCTATGATACCGGTAATCACCGCTGCAGCAGCAGAAGTTATGGATAATGCCAATTTGATAATATTTCCTGGGGTTGGCTCATTTGAAGCCCTGTGTTCAATCTTTTTCCAGATATCAAGATCAGGCACGTTATTTCGGGTTTTAAGTATACCATTAATTCCCCGGAGATAATTTGAATAATAACCTGAGCAAGCTTCGCATTCATTGATATGTTCAGCAAGTTCACCAGGAAGCGGTACTCTGTCCCAGATCATCAGACTAATCCTACGGCGGCTCTCTTTACAATTCATGCTATAACCATTTAATTATTTGACACTTACTTCTTAAATTTCTTGCACTATAATTGACGTTTTTCTATTTCGCAGATGATTTACCTATAATAATATGACTCCAATGATTTCTGAAGATTAAGTTTGGCTCTATGGATAAGTGACTCAACTGCTGAGAGAGAAACATTCATAACCTCAGCAACTTCACTGTATGACAGATCATCAATTTTATTCAGGACAAACGCAGTTTGCTGTTTTTGAGGCAATGAAGAAATTGCTTGGGTGAGTACGTTCTTCTGTTCATTTTCTTCATATTCAGAGTTGTAAACTACTGGCTCCTCACTGCTGATACCTACAATAGCCAGTAGTTCATCAATTGGTTTCCACCATTTAGTTTTCTTATTCTTCCTTAAATGATTGAGTGATCGGTTTACAGCAATACGGTAAATCCAGGTGTCAGGTTTTGAGTCACCTCTGAATGAGCCAATATGCTTAATGATTTCAATAAAAACTTCCTGAGTGACATCTTCCGCATCCTGCACGTGATGGAGAAACGACATGCAGATATTAAATACCTTCACCTGATACTGATCAACTAACTGTCTCGCTGCAAGCCTGTTGCCTGCTTCAACTTGCTTAACCAATGAAGTAAATTCAGTCATCTAATCCAGTATTATAAGATGAAGAGAATGCAACACCCATAACTTAAGTAGTGAAATTAATACTTATTTGACAACAATTATGTGAAATACTTTCTGTTAAATCCAATTTTATAAACTCCGGAGATTTCCAATCGATATCGATTTTATCCACCCATGTTACAACCTTATAGGAACCTTATTATATCTTTATATAACCCTTATACATTATACATTGTATAAATTAGCCTGATATTTTGTCATAATTTGGTTAAATAAAATGAATTTCATACCTTAGCGTATTCTTATCTGAAATCAAAAATGTATTTTAAAAAATTTAATTATCTATGGCAAAGGTTTTAAGTAATGGGCTTTTTAAAGGCAGGATGGGTAATCTTGTATATTATGTTAAGGATGGCATTCAATATGCTAAAATATATTCACCACCTAACGATCCAAAAACTGATAATCAGTTACGGCATCGGGCTAAAATACGCGCTATCGGTCAGTACTTTAAGGAATTTAAACAAGTGATCGGGATTGGGTATCAGAGTCATGGGGCACCTCTCAAAATTTTTAACGAGGTGCTGAAATATCATCTTGTAAATGCAATTGAGGAAACTCAATCAACTGGCAAAAACAAATTTAAATACAGGGTTATACCTGAAAAAGTGCAACTGGCAGTGGGACTGATCAACGCGCCTGAAATACTAAATTCCAAACGTAACGGACAGGAGATTGACCTGACATGGGAAACAGCCCTTGGAAAGGTACCAAACCGCCAGACAGATTCACTTGCAATAGTTGCATTTACTGAAGGATTGGCCGTGCATGTTGATTATCATGCAGGAATCCGCCAGCAGGGTTCATCAAAAGTAGAACTACCAGATAAATACACGAATCCTGTGCATCTCTGGGCATTTTATTGGAACGGTGAGAAACAAGCCGGTGCAAGTGAAGATAAAGTTTCAAACAGCGTTTATCTTGGCGTTTATTGATCAATTTACTTTATTTTTGCAGCTACATTCATACATGGCATGTACCTACTGAAGCAACTTCTATTCAAAGCAACAATTTTAGCACTCTTAGTAGCTGCTTTGAATCTTACATTTCATACTGGTACGCCTGCATCTGAAACCTATATCCTTGAATCATCGTCGTATCTAACAGAGCAAAACATTGTCTTTTTCCCGTTTAATGAAAAGACAACATCATCTGCTTCCTGGCAACTGTACGCGTATCAGGCATTATCATTTGCCGTATTTAAAAAGCAGTGTTTTGCCTTGACTGGCAACACGATCGTTATTGAACTTTTTCAAAGGCAAGGTTTACATTTTTTCAAAGAGTATCCTTTCATTGTATTTGTCAGAAAATTAAGAATTTAGGATTTGAATTTGGAAGCCTATAGTAAGGCCATATCCGGGATTTACCACGGCATTTATTTTTAGCCGTGTATTCTTTCATTATTTCAAATTCTAATATTAAACAAAATGACACAGTATATAGATGAAAAACCAAAAGCCAAAGGCTTTAAACCATTTGCAATTATCTTTGGAGGACTTATTGTTCTTCTTATAGTGATAAAGCTGTTAATGGATATTCTGATGTAATATTTATAAACCAATCCATTTTTATATGGCAGCATAACAGACAAAATATTCTGTTATGCTGCCATATAATATTATAACTAATAATCAGTTATATTAACACTACCGTGTTGAAAGTTTATTAAGCAGACTAAAGGATACGGTTCAAATATTACATACTTTTGCATGCAATTAAACCTACACCAATGATATCAGGAATTCTTCTACAGATCACACAGCAAACCACCGCAATTTCCGATTCACTCGCACAGGCTGCTGCCGCAGTAAATGAGCCATCAGAGATCAAACTTTCAATTTGGGAGCTTGCCCTTAAGGGCGGATGGGTTATGATACCTATTGCCTTAATGTCAGTAATAGCTATTTATATCTTTATTGAACGATATATTGTGATTAGCCGCGCCAGCAGTGAGGAGCATAATTTCATGAACAATATACGCGACTTTATCCATAACGGACGGATTGATTCAGCGCTCTCACTTTGCCGCAATAATCAATCGCCTATTGCCCGGATGGTTGAAAAAGGATTGATCAGGATTGGCAAACCACTTAATGACATCAATGCCGCTATAGAGAATGTTGGAAAGCTGGAAGTGGCAAAGCTTGAAAAAACGATGGCCACCCTGGCTACTATTGCCGGTGCAGCTCCTATGCTGGGTTTCCTGGGTACTGTTATTGGTATGGTACAGGCCTTTTATGATATGTCGATGGCAGGAAATAATATTGACATCGCGATGTTGTCAAGTGGCATATACCAGGCTATGATAACAACCATTGCAGGTTTGATTGTTGGTATCATTGGTTACATTGCATATAACGTATTGGTTGCACGGGTTGAAAAGGTAGTATTTGTGCTTGAAGCAAGAGCCACTGAATTTATGGACTTGTTGCATGAACCCGCTTCCTGATCTATGCACTTTGGTAATTACTACTAACCAATTAAAACAAAACCATGCCAATTACATCAAGAAATAAGATCAGTACTGCATTCAACATGGCCTCAATGAGTGACCTTGTATTCCTGCTGCTGATATTTTTCATGCTTACCTCAACACTGGTTGCACCGAATGCTATTAAACTATTATTGCCTTCAAGCACTAGTAAGACAATGGCAAAGCAAACAGTTACGGTTTATATTGACGCTGATTATAATTATTATCTGGAAGAAGTCCCGGTTAATATTGAATTCCTGACAGAATCACTTGGCACGAAATTAGCTGGTCAAACAGAAGGAACCGTTGTTTTACGTTCAGACGCATCTGTTCCTGTTCAGTATGTTGTCAATCTTATTGATGCTGTAAATCAAGTTAACGAGATGACCCAGTCAAAGCACAAAGTGATTCTCGCTACGAAGCCTGCTAAATAGTTAATAAAAATGCAAATGAGGAAAGATGAAATAAAAGGGATGGCTGGAACGATAATATTCCACGCTTTGCTAGTATTAGCCCTTCTATTTCTTGCACTTAGAACTCCCCTGCCCCTGCCTACAGAAGGTGGCGTTGAAGTCAACCTTGGCAACTCTGACGACGGTATGGGGAATATACAACCTCGTGAACTTACGGCAGCAAGTCAGGCTACTCCTCCCCCTCAGCAGGTAGCCGCAGAAGAGGAACTTGTTACTGAGGATACAGAAGAAGCTCCGGCTATTGAGCCTAAACCTGTTGTTAAACCAAAACCTGTTCAAAAGCCCGAACCAAAACCGGTTGTTAAACCTGAACCAACTCCTGAACCAGCACCAAAAGTTGATCCAAGGGCATTGTTCCCGGGGAAGAATGCAACCGGCGATAAAACCGGGCAAGGCGGCAATGAAGGTATTACCGGAAAGCCTGGCGATCAGGGCAAGCCTACAGGCGACCCGAATGCAACAGGATATGATGGCACAGGTGGTTCAGGCGGTGGTGTTTCATTTGATCTGGGTGGAAGGTCATCACGCTCAATTCCTCGTCCGGGAAGCAACTTCAGGGAAAGCGGTACCGTGGTTGTTACAATTTATGTTAACAGGCAAGGTAATGTTACCAGGGTAATTTCTGGCGCAAAAGGTACTACCACATCAAATGCTCAATTGCGTCTATTGGCTGAACAAGCTGCCAAACAGGCAAAATTCAGTCCTAAGGAGGATGCTCCGGAAGAACAAAAGGGGACAATCACCTATATCTTTGAGTTAAACTAACTTTTGAATGAATTACCACCAGGCTCTGGACTATCTGTTCAGTCAACTTCCGATGTTTCATCGCATAGGTGCTGCGGCATATAAAGCAAACCTCGACAATACCATCGCTTTAAGCAAAGCCACCGGATTTCCTTATAGAAATTTTAAAACAATTCATGTTGCTGGAACCAATGGAAAAGGTTCAGTATCACATATGCTGGCTTCAATTTTACAGGAGTCAGGCTTGAAAACCGGGCTGTTCACCTCACCACATCTACAGGATTTCAGAGAACGGATCAAAGTTAACGGTGAGATGATCAGTCAGGAATACGTAACTGATTTTGTGATAAAGAACTCAGGTCTCTTTGAAACGATCAAGCCCTCCTTCTTCGAAATGACCTTCGCTATGGGCATGTGTTATTTTAGAGATATGGTTGTTGATATTGCGGTTGTTGAAACAGGTATGGGTGGCCGTCTTGATTCAACAAATGTTATAACACCTGAGTTATCCATTATCACAAACATTGGGTATGATCACATGCAATTCCTGGGTAATACACTTGAAAAAATTGCCAGCGAAAAGGCTGGAATCATAAAAGACGGCGTGCCCGTAGTGATTGGTGAAAGTAACCCTGAAACTGATGGCGTGTTTATAAACAAGGCAAAGGAATTGAACAGTAGTTTGATTTTTGCCGACAAATTGGTAAACCTGTATGAATACAATGAAATAAACATGCCGCTCACCGGGGAATACCAGCCTAAAAACCTCAAAACAGTTATTGCTGCTGGAGGTATCCTACAACAATATATTTCAAGAGAGAGCTTAGTAAAAGGCATTCATAAAACCATCATCAATACGGGCTTACAAGGCCGCTGGCAAACGCTGGCCACAAAACCTCTGACTATTTGTGATATAGGCCACAACAGCCATGGATTAGCCTATGTGGTGAGCCAACTGAAGAAACAGAAGTACAACAAGCTGCATTTTGTTCTGGGAGCTGTGAATGATAAAGACATCACCTCCATATTAAAAATGCTTCCGCAGGATGCCTTATATTATTTTTGCCGGCCCGACATACCCAGAGGTCTGGACTCATCGGAGCTTAGAATGCAGGCATTGGAAGCAGGGCTTACTGGCATTGACTGTAAAACAGTAGCCTCAGCTTACAATGAAGCTTTGCATAATGCAAACGATGATGATATGATCTTTATTGGTGGAAGTACCTTTGTTGTTGCGGAAGTATACCATTTTTTCAACCACCGGTAATCAGGTGAAAAACGCTCACATCGTCGCCTTCATTTATACGGACAGTGTCATACTCATTGCGCTTCAGCACTTTACCATTGATCTTGATGACTAACATCTTCCATGTATAATTTTTAACCTTAAGCAGCTCGCTAATGGTAATGTTATCAGCTTCAATTATTTCTTCTCTATTGTTAAGTATTATATTCATTCTGCGGATCAAATTTTAGCATTAACAATTCGATAACCTCATTCGCCTGCATATTTGCAACTATACCAACCCTGGGAGCCATAAGAGGATTATCATCACTTAATTCAGTAAGCTGATCACCACAAACAATCAGTTGGCCTGATCGTTGAACCCTGATCAGATCTGTCATACCCAGGCCAGCTACACCAATTCCTGCCACAAGATATTTTGCAGGCATGTGTGTTAGCGTAGTTTCAATAATCATTTGTTTCATTTCAGCTTTATCAAAAGCTTCAACAATAACGTCGCAGCCTGCGAAGAGCTCAATAACATCTGAAGAACACAACTTTAAATCGAAAGCCTTAACCGTAACTGATGGGTCAATACGTAATATATTATTCCTGAGGGCATGCACTTTGAGAGTATTAACCTGATCAGCAAAATAATACTGGCGCTCAAGATTGGCAACTGTAACAATATCATAATCTGCAATAATCAGCTTACCTACTCCTGCCCTGGCAAGGTTGATGGCACAGGTAGAACCCAAACCACCGCAACCTGCTATTCCAACTGTACACTTTTTTAAGTAAGCTCTTATCCTTTCGCGGTAAGTCAATTCCATTTTTTGTATTGTCGGTTTACTAGAAAATCGACGCTAATATACAAAATAAAATTCCGCGGGTTGCACTCCTCTATTTTTCAGTGGAAAAGGTAAAGTGACAACAAAATCTTCTTACTTTTGTGAACCTGTAAACAATTGATTTATCAGCATAAACTAAATAAAATTGCTATGGAAATGGATGTAATGAAAGCCAAACTCAATCTCATTAAAGAATACAATTATACCTGGGCACCCATTGACAAAGGTTATAATAACCGCACCCTCTACATAAATGTAGGCGATGGAATGATATCTGAAAAAGCGGTATCAAAGGAGATGAAGGAAAAATTTGTAGGTGGTAAAGGTTTCGGACTAAGATTACTTTGGGATGGAACAAAACCCGACACAAGATGGAATGACCCTGAAAATGAGATAGTGATATCAGGTGGACCAGTTTGCGGAATCACTCAGTATTCAGGTACTGGCAAATCTCTTCTGGTTACAATATCTCCACAAACTGATTCAGTAATGGACTCAAACGTGGGTGGTTTCTTTGGACCATTCCTGAAGTTTGCCGGATTCGATGCACTTGAATTGCAAGGCAAGGCTGACAAGGATGTTATCATTTACATCGATGGAAAGAATCATACAATTAAGATTTACGAAGATCCCGGCTTTGCAAAGGATTCTCACATTTTAGCGGAAGAGCTGACCGAGGCGTTTGCAGAAAATGAAAAAGATGCCAAGAACATTGGTATTGTATCAACAGGTGCTGCCGCTGAACACTCATTGCTTGGAATGCTCAACTTTACCTTTTATGATGTAAAAAGGAAAAAAATCAGACTCAAACAAGCAGGTCGTGGTGGACTTGGTACTGTAATGCGCGATAAGAGGATAAAAGCTATTGTTGCACATATTGAAGGGGTTAAAGGCAACCTGAATAATGTTGCTGATCTTGAAGCTATTCAGGAAAGAGGAAGCCGATATAATAAGGAAATCCGTGATCTTGACGACTTACAATGCCAGATGCGTAAGAAGGGCACTGCTAATATTGTGAACGTAATGAATGATTACGATTTGCTGCCAACACATAACTTTAAATTCGGCAGTCACATGGATGGTATTAAAATTCATAGTGATATACTAAGAGATAAGTACTTTACACTTGGTATTCCTGATGGTTGCTGGATTGGATGCAGTATGTCGTGCTCCAAGGGAGTTGATGACTTTGAACTCAAAACCGGTCCTTATAAAGGCCAAAAGGTAATTGTTGATGGTCCGGAATATGAAACAGCAGCAGGGCTTGGTTCAAACCTTGGTATCTTTGATTACGATGCTATAATAGAAGCCAACTTCTATTGTGATACTTATGGAATTTGCACAATAACCTGGGGAACCGTTGTAGCCTTTATAATGGAATGTTATGAAAATGGCATTCTAAATAAAGAAAGAACCGGAGGTTTGGAACTGAAGTTTGGCAATAAAGAAGCAGCACTTGAACTGTTGCACCAGTTAGCAAAGGGTGAAGGTTTTGGAAAAATAGCAGGCATGGGTGTTCACAGGATGAAAGCTTATTTTGTTGAGCATTTTGGTGCTGATGCTACCTTCCTTAATGATATAGGAATGGAGAACAAAGGACTTGAGTACTCACAGTATGTATCGAAGGAGTCACTTGCACAGCAGGGTGGTTATGCCATGACAAATAAAGGTCCGCAGCATGACGAAGCATGGCTGATCTTCATGGATATGGTAAATAATCAATTGCCAACCTTTGAGGCGAAAGCTGAAGCTCTGCATTACTTCCCAATGTTCCGCACTTGGTTCGGGTTACAAGGTTTCTGTAAATTACCATGGAATGATGTTGTACCCGTTGGTAACAAAGATACTGCCGAGCCACATAAGATTCCTGAACATGTTGATAACTACGTTACAGTATACAATGCCGTAACAGGAAATAATATTGACAAAGAAGAACTTATTCGCCAATCAGAAAGGGTTTACAACTTCCAGCGTATCTTCAACATCAGAAGAGGTTACGGCTTGAGGAAACATGATGCTCAGCCATATCGTGCAGCAGGACCTGTTACACAGGAAGAGTATCTTTCACGCCAGGAGCGCTATGATAAGCAACTTCAGGAATTGCAAGGATTGGATCCTTCAACTATGTCACTGGAAGAGAAGATGGCCGCTACCCGCAAATACAGGGAAAACAGGTACGAACAATTACTTGATGCCGTTTATACACGAAGAGGCTGGACATTAAATGGCGTTCCTAAAGTAGAACATTTGAAAGATTTAGGAATGGATCTTCCGGAATTGATGAGCATTGTAGAACCACTTCAATAGTTCAGCCGGAAATTTACAGTAAGCCAGCTTACACAAAACATCTTACAATAAACAAAAAGGCTGTCAATTGAATGACAGCCTTTTTATTATGCACCTGACACTTTAAGGTCAGGAACTTGTATTTCATCCGTGCATCGGTCTTTTTTCATGAATGGATATTTGAAATCAGTGGGAGGACGAAGGGTTTCCTTAATTGTACGTGGGCTGGTCCACCTTATCAGATTCATGTAACTACCTGCCTTATCATTGGTACCTGATTGACGGGCACCACCAAATGGCTGTTGGCCAACAACAGCACCGGTTGGTTTATCATTGTAATATAGATTGCCCGCCGCATATTTTAGTGCCTGACTGGTTTGATCAAGCATATGACGGTCATGCACAAAAATTGACCCTGTTAACCCATATGGAGAGGTTTCATCAACAAGTTTTACGGTTTCGAGGTAATCCGCATCCTTATATACAAATATGGTTAAAACGGGACCAAAAATCTCTTCTTCCATAGTTACATAATGAGGATTGGTGGTAAGAATAACCGTGGGTTCAATAAAATATCCTTTTGATTTATCGCCTTTGCCACCAAATATTACCTCAGCATCATTTGAGTTCTTAACACCGTTGATATAACCCATTATTCTTTCATAGGCGCTATCCTCGATCACAGCATTCATGAAATTGCCAAAATCACGCACATCTCCCATAGTTATCTCAGAAAGCATATCTCCTACCCTTTCTTTCACTTTAGGCCATAGGCTTTCAGGTATATATGCCCTTGATGAAGCAGAACACTTCTGACCCTGATACTCAAAAGAGCCTCTTACCAGGGCTGTTGCAACTTCATCAACATATGCTGAGGGATGTACGAGTATAAAGTCCTTGCCTCCGGTTTCACCTACTATTTTGGGATATGATTTATAGTTATGCAGATTCTTCCCTGCCAGTTGCCATAAATGATTGAAGGTACCATTTGAACCTGTGAAATGCAAGCCGGCAAAACTTCTATGCGCAAATGCAGTATTGCCAATGACAGAGCCCTGACCGGGAATGAAATTTATAACACCATCAGGAAGCCCTGCTTCTTTAAACACCTCCATAAGTACATAATTTGACAGAACAGATGTTGCTGCAGGCTTCCACAATGCCGTATTGCCCATAAGTACGGGCGACATGTTTAAATTTGATGCAATAGCGGTAAAGTTAAAAGGCGTAATGGAAAGTATAAAACCTTCTAATGGCCTGTACTCAATTCTGTTAATGATACCCGGATCGGAATGCGGTTGCTCATTATATATATCAGAAATGTAGTGGGCATTAAAGCGAAGGAAATCAATAGTTTCACATGCACTGTCAATCTCAGCCTGGTAAGCATTCTTACTTTGGCCAAGCATGGTAGCGGCATTTATCCTGGCCCTGTATTTTGTTGACAGGAGTTCAGCAATTTTTAATGAAACTGATAACCGTTCAACCCATGACACTGATTCCCATTCCCTATGAGCTTTAAGTGCAGCATCGATAGCCATATTAACCTCATTTGCTGATGCTTTATGGAATTTACCAAGTACATGGCCATGATCATGTGGCATAACCACATTTTCAGTATCACCGGTTCTAATTTCCTTTCCGCCAATAATTAAAGGAATATCAATTTCAGATGAAGAGAAATTATCGAGCTCAACCTGTAGTTCTTTTCTTTCTTTTGAGCCAGGGGAATAGTTTTTAATACCCTCATTCTTAGGATATTCAAAAACAAATATTGCGTTGTTCATTTATGAGTTATTTTGATGAATTCATGATCAGGTTTCTTATTTTCCCCTTAAACAGGGTCATTCCTAATTTGTTCATATCTTTACAAAATGCTATAAACCATTAGCACTGAATGTTTTTATGAAGTACTATATCATTACAGGGGCGAGTAAAGGTCTGGGCGAAGCACTTGCTAAAAAAGTGATTTCTGATCAGCATAAAGTATTCTGTATTTCACGTAAAATCAATAACCACCTGCGTGACCTTGCATCATCACATCATGCCGGATTCTGGTACTTTGAGCAGGATTTGACAGAATATGAAAAGATTCCTGGCTTAATACATGAAATTTTTACTTACATTGATCCAATCAAGGCTGAGGAGATTACACTTATAAATAATGCAGGTGTGGTTGATCCGGTTAAAGCACTGGGGAAATGCAGCGTTAAGGAGATAAGGGATCATATCAATATCAATTATACCGCTCCTGCTATTTTGAGTAATGAATTTATTAAGGAATCGCAAAGTTTTAAGTGTAAAAAAAACATCATTAACATAAGCAGTGGAGCAGCTACGAAACCGTACTATGGTTGGACAATGTATTGCAGCAGTAAGGCAGGATTAAACATGCTGACACAAACTGCAGGACTTGAACAGAGTTCGGCTGATTATCCTGTGAGGATTATTGCAGTAGCACCGGGTGTTATTGACACAAATATGCAGGAGAAGATCAGGAATGTTGACATAAATGATTTTCCAATGAAGCCACGCTTTACCAAACTTTATGAAGAAAATAAATTAGTTGATCCCGACCAAGCAGCAAGGCAGATACTTGAAACATTAAACCATAGTTCATTAATTAACGGGTCGTTTAACGATCTTAGGGATATTATCAGTTAATGAAGAAAAATATACTACTGATTTGTCTGCTTTCAATAGGCATCCTTGCAGGGGGATGTAAATCCAACACAGGAAGCAGGAAAGAGGGCCTTCAGGGCGATCTTATTATTTTCCATGCAGGTAGCCTCAGTTTGCCTATGAGAGCGCTTGCAGATTCCTTTAACATAAAACATCCGGACTTAAAAATAAAGCCGGAGTCGGCCGGTAGCCTGACTTCTATCCGGAAGATCACCGAGCTTGGAAAAGAATGTGATATACTTGCTTCAGCAGATGCTTCAATGATTGATAAACTGATGATTCCTGAACATGCTGACTTTAATCTTGAATTTGCAACCAATGAAATGGTTATTGCATATAAAAAGGGATCAACCCATTCAAACATGATAACCGGTAAGAATTGGCCGGGTATTATTATTAAGGATAATGTTATTTTAGGTCGTGCAGATCCTTCAAGTGATCCCTGTGGTTACAGGACCATATTGTCATTAAAACTGGCCGGAAAAGTATATAAAGATTCTACGCTTGTTGAAAGCATTATAAGTAAAGATACGCGGTATATAAGGCCTAAAGAAGTTGACTTGTTAGCCCTGCTTGAAACATCAACTGTAGACTATATTTTTATTTACAAATCTGTAGCGATGCAACATGGGTTGGAAATAATTGAACTGGGAGATAGTATTAATCTCAGCAATAGCCTTCTGAGTGATTTTTACCGAACTGTTTCCGTAAAAGTCCCGGGTAATTCGCCTGATGTTAAAATAGAAATGAAAGGTGAACCAATGGTTTATGGTATAACTATTCCATTAAATGCACCAAATAGAGAAGCCGCAATTGAGTTCATCAATTTTATAAATTCAGAAGGGTTACCTATAATAGAGAAGTTTCACCAATCGCCAATAAACCCGCCACAACTGAGTAAGCTCAGCAAGATACCTGACTGGATTACGAAGTAGTATGACATCCGCTTAAACTTTCATTGTTCAATATTGTTAAGTGAACAAAAATATTCTAAGATGGAAGATATGAGCAATACGATAGCCCTCCCGGGCTTTATGGCAGGTTTAGGGGTGGAGATAATGAATGATGGTGCCTGTACCGGTACTGAATGGTTAAAAACCGATGGAGCTGAGATTACAAGCTATTCGCCCGCCGACGGAAAAAAAATTGCATCTGTAAGTCAGGCTGGCCCTGAAGACTATGAAAAAATCATACTTAAAGCCAGGGAAGCCTATACTATATGGAGTTCTGTACCTGCACCAAAACGTGGTGAGATAGTAAGGCAAATTGGATTGCGCCTAAGGGAGTACAAGCATGAACTTGGATCACTTGTTAGCTATGAAATGGGTAAAGTATACCAGGAAGGCTTAGGTGAGGTTCAGGAAATGATAGATATTGCTGATTATGCTGTGGGATTGTCGCGACAGCTTTATGGTTACACCATGCATTCAGAGAGAGAAAAGCACAGGATGTATGAGCAATATCATCCCATTGGAGTTGTGGGTGTAATCTCAGCTTTTAACTTCCCTGTAGCTGTTTGGGCATGGAATGCTATGATAGCACTTGTGTGCGGTGATGTGGTTATTTGGAAACCTTCATCAAAGGTTATGCTCAGCGCAATTGCGGTGCATAAAATCCTTGAGAAGACACTCTCCGAAAACAATGTACCTGAAGGGGTGCTTAATCTTATTGCCGGAAGCTCATCATCAATTGGTGACCTTATGCTTAGTGACCGAAGGGTATCTTTAGTTTCTGTAACCGGATCAACCAGAGTTGGCAGACATGTTAGTAAGATTGTCGGGCAGCGACTGGGTAAAACAATATTGGAGCTGGGGGGAAATAATGCTATTATAATTTCCCAACACGCTAATCTCCAATTAGCACTTATGGGCAGTTTGTTCGGAGCAATTGCTACAGCAGGACAGAGGTGTACTTCAACCCGCAGGCTTATCATTCATGAAGATATTTACGAGGATTTTAAACAAAAGCTGATAGGTGCATATAAGCAGCTTCGTATTGGGCATCCACTAAACGGAGATTCGATATTAGGTCCATTGGTTGATACTGATGCGGTAAATCAGTTCATAGAGGCACAAAAGCACATAATTAAAGAAGGTGGAAGCATCGCTTATGGAGGATCAGTGCTATCAGGTGATGGATATGAGTCGGGTTGTTATGTTGTCCCATGTATTGCTGAAGTTGAAAATCATTACAAGATTGTACAGGAAGAAACCTTTGCACCCATAGTTTATTTAATAAAGTATAGAACGATTGAGGAGGCTGTGGACATCAACAATGATGTACCTCAGGGCCTTTCATCTTCAATATTTTCAAACCACATCATGGAAACAGAATACTTTCTGTCGCACAGGGGTTCCGACTGTGGCATTGCCAATGTGAATATTGCTACAAACGGAGCTGAAATAGGCGGGGCATTTGGAGGAGAAAAAGATACCGGTGGAGGTAGGGAATCAGGATCAGATTCATGGAAAGCTTACATGAGAAGACAAACAAACACTATAAATTATTCAACCGAGCTTCCACTAGCCCAGGGAATCACATTCAACCTAGAAAATAATCCGGTATGAATGACGCTGCCACTTTTATGAAACGGCTGGTTAAAGGAGGCAGTGAAAGAAGCCGCAAGGTAAAAGTTAACATCCTATACTCTATAGGGATAAAGGGCATTAGCATAGCTACAAGTTTTATACTGGTGCCAATTACCCTTAACTACCTGGGAACCGCAGATTATGGCATATGGTTAACACTCAGCTCGATTATAGCTTGGTTTGGTTTCTTCGATGTTGGGTTAGGAAATGGCTTGAGAAATAAATTTACTGAGGCTGTTTCACTGAATAATACTGAACTTGCACGAACCTATGTAAGTACCACTTATGCAGGCCTGGCAATAATTATGGGCATTATCTGGCTTGCATTTGTACTACTTAATCCCCTGGTAGAATGGAATTCACTTCTACGGGCGCCTTCGGGCTCAGATTATAATCTCAATACAATTGCTTTTTTTGTTTTTACACTCTTCCTTGTAAGGATGGTGTTAAAACTCATCTCTGTAATTATAATTGCTGATCAGCGCACTGCACTCAGCAGTACTTTTGATCCCATTTCAAATATCATTGCACTGGTGGCAATTTATTTATTAACCCAAACAACCTCAGGCTCATTAGAGAATTTTGTGCTTGTTGTTACAATAGCTCCAGTTGTTGTGCTAGCAACAGCCTCAATGGTTTTCTTTAGTTCCGCGTACCATAAATACAGACCGTCGTATAAATATATTGATCTTACGAAGTTTAAATCATTGGCCGGACTAGGTATGAAGTTCTTCATTATTCAGATTGCAGTACTTGTGATATTTTCAACTGATAACCTGATAATCACACGTATTCTTGGTCCTTCAGAGGTTACCATATACAACATAGCTTATAAATATTTCAGTATTCTAACGATGGGTTTTGCCATAATTATGACTCCAATGTGGTCAGCTTATACACAGGCTTATGTGCAGGATGATACAAGCTGGATTAAAAATACAAATAGTAAATTAATCAGGGTTTGGTTGCTCATTGTTATGATAACAGTTATAATGCTCATATCAGCTAACTGGTTCTATACTCTGTGGATTGGAAAAGAGATTATCATACCATTTATGTTATCACTCTTTATGGGGCTTTTTATTGTAATAAGCACATGGAATAACATATTCGTTTATTTTATTAATGGCACCGGAAAAATTACTCTTCAGGTTTACTCATCAATTATTATGGCTCTACTAAATATTCCAATATCGGTGTTTCTTGCAAAAGAACTTAATATGGGGTCATCAGGCGTAATGTTGGGCACTTGCCTGTGTTTGCTACCCGGAGTAATAATAGGTCCTCTGCAATACAGCAAGATTTTGAATAAAACTGATACCGGAATATGGTCAAAATAGGATTTATCTCAAAAATTAGTGAGCTACTGATATCACAAATTAATTCTGGTCACGTTCGATCCGTAAAAGCCAGGAAAAACATTTTTATCTCATTCTTTATAAAAGGAATCAGCATTGTTATTGGTTTTATTTTCGTACCACTGCTGATCAATTACCTCGGCACTGTTGAATATGGAATTTGGATAACCCTTAGTTCTGTAGTTGCATGGATAGGATATTTTGATATAGGGCTTGGCAATGGGTTACGCAACAAATTTGCTGAATCAATGGCAAATAATGAACCTGAAATGGCCAAAACTTATGTGAGCACCACCTATGCAGCACTCTCGGCAATCTTTGGCTTGTTTCTCATAGCATTTATGGCTATTTCACCCTTTATAGATTGGGCAGCCATTTTAAATGCACCCGGCAATCTTGCAAAGGAATTGCGAATCCTTGTTCAGTTAACCGTGGGATTTTTCCTGATCAGATTTGTACTAAAACTCATTGCCGTAATAATTGTTGCGGACCAAAGGCCAGCTATAAGTAATACTTTTGAACCTTTGGGTAACTCAATTTCACTGATTGGAGTATTGCTATTAATGCATTTCACTCAACCATCATTAGTCAACCTGGGCTTAATCCTTGGAGCATCACCGGTTATTGTGCTTACCCTTGCGTCTATTTACTTTTATAATAAAGAGTACAAGCCTTACAAGCCTACTTTCAAATATGTAAATTTCAAATATTTCAAAGATTTGGCCGGACTCGGGGTTCAATTTTTCATTATTCAGATTACGATAGTAGTAGTACTATCGGCTAACAACATAATTATAACACATGTGGTTGGACCGGAGGCTGTTACTTCTTATAATGTAGCTTATCGGTACTTTGGTCTTATATCAATGGGGTTTGTAATAATTGCCAATACTTATTGGTCAGCTTTTACTGAAGCCTATGTGAAAGGTGATATCCCCTGGATTAAAAAAACTACAAAGTACTTAGTAGGAATTTGGTTAGGAATTGCGATACTGCTGGTAATAATGGTGGTGTTTTCAGATCAGTTTTACCTCTTATGGGTAGGTGAAAAAGCAACAGTGCCATTTATATTATCACTCACCTCAGCCCTGTTTGTGCTTATTAATGTTTGGATAAGCATTTTTACCTATTTCATAAATGGTACCGGCAAAATTAAACTTCAATTATACTCTACCGTTTTTGCAGCAATAATAAGTGTGCCACTTGCAATCTACTTCTCCAAATATGTTGGTATGGGTGCAGCGGGAGTTGTATTAGGATCCTCCCTGGCCTATGTGCCTGTTGCAATTTTATCTCCAATTCAATACTTGAAAATTATTAATAGAAAAGATTTTGGAATTTGGGGCAAATAGATAAATTTTTTAAACTAACGGCATTGTATTATGTTTAGCATGCAGTAAAGAATACCACTAAACTTATGTATAAATTTCCTGTGTACCAACCATCACTCAAGGGTAACGAGCGTAAATATGTTAATGACTGTTTAGACGATAATTGGTTAACCTGGCAGGGCAAATATGTCAGGGAATTTGAGCAGAGCTTCGCAAAGTATATTGGTGCTGATTATGCATCAACTACCTGCAATGCTACGGTTGCCTTGCATATTGCCCTGCTGGCTTTGGGTATTGGGCCGGGTGATGAAGTAATAGTTCCTACCTTGACGTATATTGCTTCTGTGAATGCCATAGTTTATTGTGGTGCAACACCTGTATTTGCTGATTCTGACAAAAACACCTGGCAAATTGACCCTCAAGAGGTTATAAAAAAGATCACCCCATACACTAAAGCAATAATGGCAGTCCATATTTATGGTCACCCCTGTGAAATGGATGATCTTAAAGAGATCGCCCAAAATAACAACATTGCATTAATTGAAGATTCTGCCGAAAGTTTTGGCTCAAAATACAAGGATAAATTCACAGGTACCATTGGTGACATAGGCGTGTTCAGTTTCTTCGGCAATAAAACAATTACAACCGGTGAAGGTGGCATGGTAGTTTCAAATAATAAAACTTTGATCGACAGGGTCAATCTTTTTAAGGGACAAGGTTTAGCAAGACACAGAGAGTACTGGCATGAAATAACCGGATTTAACTACAGGATGACAAATATTGCAGCAGCAATTGGACTGGCACAGTTAGAGAGAGCTGATGAAATAATTGATAAGAAAAGACAAATAGCAGATTGGTATTTTGAGATGCTTGGTGATTTGCCTCTTACTTTTCATAACCCGGTTGGGGATGTTAGGCACACCTATTGGATGTTTACTATTTTGGCTCAGACTCCCCAGGAAAGGAATAGGTTAAGAGAATTCATGAAAGAAAATGACATAGAAACACGCCCTGTTTTTCATCCTGTTCATACCATGCCAATGTATGCAGAAAATTACCAACAATTTAAAGTTGCGGAAGACCTTGGCTGGAGAGGTATAAATTTACCAAGCTACCCCGACCTTTCATATGAAGATGTAAGCGAGATTGTTTCTGTAATACGTTCATTTTATACAACGAATTAATGGATTTGAAAGTTTTATCGGCGGAAAGTAATGAATGGGAAAAAGCACTTGAACACATTCCTGTATCAAATAAGGATTTGAACTACACCCCTCAATGGTTCAGATCATGGATTGAACATGAAAAGGCAGAGCCGTTTTGCTTGTACCTGGAATTTGAGGGATATCATATTCTATATCCTTTCTTCCTGAGCAAAATTACCAATTACGATCTTAACCACGATTACTTTGATATTCAAAGCGCTTATGGCTACGGGGGTGTAATTGCTAACTCAAATCATATTCCGCCATTTATTGAAGCCAAATTTAACAGTTTGACTGATGAATGGCTTCATGATAATAATGTTATTGCTGAATTTATTAGAGAAAATCCTTTAATTAAATCAATAAAAAGAGATGCCTCATATAGCATTGTACGACAAAACGTATATGTTGAAACTAATTCTGATTATAAAATTCCTGATAAGCAGGCAAGACAAAATGTCAATAAAGCAATAAATAATGGACTTACAATTCTCTATGATACGGATTTGAATTATTTGCAAGAATTTACTGACCTATACAAAAAGACCGCCGATAGACTTGAAATGTTGCCTTACTACCACTTTGAAAACAGTTACTTCGATAATATTTTAAAATTACTAAAGGAATACACTACATTGATCCACATTTTGCTGAATGATCAAATTATTGCAAGTGGACTGTATTTTCTTTATAACGACCGTGCAACCTTACATCTTGTTGGTTCTGATGCCAATTGCCTGAATTTGAGGGCTAATGATTTACTTTATTCAGCTGCCATTCAATTTTCGATTAAAGGTGGTGCAAAAACATTAAATGTTGGGGGTGGCACTTCAAATGATCCCGCTGACACTCTTTTCAGGTTTAAATCCAAATACAGCAAAATCTGGAAACCGGTGATGATCGGTAAGAAAATATTGAACTCAGAAGTGTTTAATAAATTGACTGATTATTGGGAGAAGGGGCATCCCCAGTTAGTAGATAAATACGAGAAGTATTTCTTGAAATACAGGATTGATGTTTAGAATATAGGCGTCTTCAAACAAATCCATATATCTGGCCGCATATCCAGCCAATAACTATTCATTCAGGTAAATAACCTCTTGCGATCTTAATGATGCCTGATGAATTTGTTGGTCCGCAGCGGCATGTATCAATCGGGCTACAGCCTCATTACCCTTAAGGTCATGTATCATCTTGCTGGTGAATACACGGGCACCCGTACCATTTAAATGTGAAGCATTATAAAAGTAATCCCTTTTATGTGAGATCGGGTCATTTGAATAGTCAATAAAAGGTACGTTATATTTATCGGATAGATAATGAAATGTGTTAATGATTTCTGATCGGTTTTTTACAAAATCTTGCCCTTCAATATATTCTGGTGTATAAATCATAACAATACCTATCCCGGCATTCTGACATTCCTGCAAATACTTCTCAAATAACTTTATTGAAGCTGAATCAATTTTCACTCTGAAGTCAGGGAACTCTTTCCTGGCTTTAATAAGGTCATCATTCCATGCCTGATGTTGAGCAGAAAACCCCAGATATCGGGCTGAATCAGCTTCAGTTGATCCCAATAATGATGTTTGCAAAATTCGACCAATGGTCTTATACTGTCCGTAGTACCTTATCAGTGGAATATAATAATCATACCTGGTGTAACCTTGGTATGAATCTGTCCATTGCTTTACTTCCTTATTGAACAACATGTATGGCAGGAATTGCTCCATATGGAACAGATCTGTTCGTTTAACAAGCGTAAATATGTCTACTGAATGAATGATAAATTTTGGCGTTTTGTTGTGTTTAAGAAGTTCTTTATGTCGGAAATATTGCAACCAAAAATTATGGCCATTCAAACCCAGGTTATATGCATTTACATTTAAGCTATCCTTAATTATTTTGGGGTCCATGTGTACCATTGCCCGTGATGATCCGTACACTACCACATCAGCATTTATTTTATTGTCATAAATATCATTCCATACACTAAACTCCCCATCACGTGATTGACGAAGCTGTCGGCTAAGGAACCAATCGGCCAGAAACATAAATACTATTAAAGGAACCAGAAAGATGACCAGATTAACAATGAGCTTTTTCATGGCGATCAAAATTGAAAATAAATGAAAGTTTGACCTTTTCCTGCAAAAATGAAAATCAGGAATAAAATTGAATAATAAACTGCCCAGCGCGCTGGTTTTGAGAAATTTACGTTTACGCTTTCAATAGCATACTGGTGTTCACGACCTAGCCACTCTACCACCATAAAAACTGAGATCAGACTTAAAACCAATAAAGCTCTGAATGGTAGTTGTGGTGCAGAGAAGAAACTTGAAGAAAAAATTGTATTAATGATGTTTAATGCATCAGAAACAGAGGCAGCACGGAAGAATATCCATGCGAGCAGTGTGAGGATAAAAGTCAATAAAATATTGGAAAAATCTCTCAATGAAGGCAATAGCCTACCTTGAGCAACAATATCAAGATTATCACGATTTTTTTCTCTTAAAAGCAAGGGTAGGAAATAAATGGCATTTAAAGCTCCCCAAATAATAAAAGTCCAATTAGCACCATGCCAGAAACCACTTACAATAAAGATTATAAATGTATTACGCACCTTCATCCATAAGCCTCCCCTGCTTCCACCAAGGGGTATATATAAATAATCTCTGAACCAGGTAGATAAACTAATATGCCATCTTCTCCAGAACTCAGCAATGTCTCTTGAAAAATATGGGAAAGCGAAGTTTCGCATAAGATTAAAACCGAATAATCGGGCAGTTCCAATAGCTATATCAGAATAACCTGAGAAATCACAATAAATTTGTATTGCAAAGAAAAAAGTACCTAGCAACAGAGTACTCCCACCATATGCTTCGGAATTATTGAAGATTTCATTGGCAAACATAGCGCTATTGTCTGCAATAACTATCTTCTTAAACAAGCCCCACAATATTTGTCGAAGTCCATTAACACCATCACCATAAGTCAGTTCTCTCTTTGAGAAGAACTGGGGTAAGAGATTTGTTGCTCTCTCGATAGGCCCTGCGACCAACTGAGGAAAAAAGGTTACAAATGATGCAAAGGCAATAAAGTCTTTGGTAGGCTCCAGTTTTCTTCTATAAACATCAATAGAATAACTTAACGTTTGAAAAGTATAGAAACTAATACCAACCGGCAGAATTATATTTAAGGATCTTGCATTTATTTCAGAACCAAAGAATGTAAAGGCTTCTACGAAATTGTCGAGAAAGAAATTGTAATACTTATAAAATCCAAGCAGCCCCAGATTTACAACTATACTTGTTGTCAGCAGGAGTTTTCTTTTTCTGGCATTATCTACATTACGAAGACCATTTCCAACAAAATAATCAACAATTGTACTAAAGAATATTAATGAAAGAAATCGCCAATCCCACCAACCATAAAACACATAGCTGGCAATCAGCAGTAGCCAGTTTTGAACTTTTAAGTTGCGGTTAGCAACAAACCAGTAGAGGAAAAATACTATTGGAATAAAAATAGCAAAATCTATAGAATTGAATAACATCGGTTGTTGTAGATACAGGTTTAGTTAGCAGTTGCATTTAAAACATCGGAAATAGCTAAAATGTTAAATGGCACTTCTCAGGCCAGTAAATTCTGATTAAACACCTTTCTTGAATAGTACACCAGATTGTTGATATAGTTGCTATCATTTGCATTCCTTATTATTTTGTTTGGGATTTCTATGCAATCAGCCAATTCAGGATACTTCATATTAATTGAGTTGACCATATTTTCAACTTGCGATTTAACTTTGCGGCTGGACTCAAGGAAGCGACTTCTTTGAATATGCTCTATATCTGACTTTTTCATCGGTTACTATATTAACAATTCACGTTGATGTGTTTATAGCACAAAAATGGCATCAAAAAGCCAGATACCCTTTATACGAAAACGTCAATTTATTACATGATTTGATTGAAGACAATTGATGAGTAAAAATATGTAAGTTAATTTTTACGGCTATATTGAACAATATATTCAATTATCACTTTCTAATTCCATGAACATCGGAATTTATCTGGTAAATATTAAACCTTCTGATGGTGGAATATTTCAATATTCTATCTACCTGTTGAAAATGCTTCTTAAGTGTGATGCTGTAAAATTTATCTACCTGTTTTATGTAAACGGTCAGGAACATCTTTTACAGGATTTTCTGCACAATGACAAAATAAAACCGGTACTGTATTTCAACAACAACAAGCTAAAATCATTTTTACGGCAATTAGCCGACTTCTGGTTAACCCGGTATTATTTAAGAATTAAAAAACAGAGGCACTGTCTTAGGATATACAAATTGCTCAATCCTGACAGACGCTTTCTTAATAAGTTCAATTTAGATTTATTGCACATTCCCAGGCAGCATTCGCCGGCATATGAACTTAATTATCCCGTTGCAGTTACTATGCATGATGTACAGCATTTTCATTTTCCTGAATTTTTTACACCGCTCGAAAGAACCCATAAGTCAATGAGATATCATATTTCAATGGAAGAAGCTGACCACATCATAGTTTCATTTAATCATGTAAAAAAGGACCTGATCAAATATTTCAAGCCCCGGCCATCAAAAATATCTGTTTGCCGTGTGCCTTTAACCGAAGACTGGATAAGCACTACAGCCACACCAGCAGAAGAGCTAAGGGCAAAATACAGTTTACCGGATATTTTCATGTTAACCCCAGCTGCAACCTGGGAGCACAAAAATCACATTGCCGTGCTTGAAGCTATGAATTTATTGCGTGGAGAGAGTTTTAAAATCTTTTGGGTTAGTACTGGCTATAAAACTCCATTTTATGACACAATTGAAGAAAAGATAAAGCAACTGCAACTTGAGGATCAGGTGCTGTTTACCGATGTAGTTTCAGAAAGTGATTTAAGAGGACTGTATAACCTTGCAAGCCTGGTTGTAATACCAACTTTATATGAGGCTGGATCGGGACCCCTGTTTGAGGCTATGAGATATGAAGTACCTGTTATTTGTTCTAATGTAACTTCTTTACCTGAAACTATTGGAAATAAAGAGTTCGTTTTTAATCCATTGAACTTTCTTGAAATTGCAACGCTTATAAAACAGGCAATTAACGATGATGATTTTATAATGAGGAACAAGGAGAATTCAAGAGTGCAGTCAGAATATTTAAGAAACCTTGATTATCAGAGTAGCTTTATTGAAGCTTATGCCCAGGCTATTAATTACCGTAAAAGAAAACTGTGAACAGATAATTGCAATTAACAACAAAATGGCTAAAGTATCTATAATCATATTCATAGCATTATCATCCCTTGAACTGTTCAATTTTTCTTTTCTGGGATCTGACTTAACTAAAGCTTTCCAGATGGCAGGTATTGCTATGCTATTCATAATTCTGATAGTGAATGTGGTATACCAGAAAGAGGTCAATTTTGAGAGACATTTTAACTTTGAGGTCTTCATAATTTTACTAGGTGTATTCTTAAGTATGTTCATGGCACAATGGGGCCATGACCAACCAATACCGACTACACTTATTGCTCAAAGGTTCATGTACTTTTATCTCATGTATTGGGTACTCCACTCTATAAAACCAAACGTTGAGAATATTGAGAAAATAATATACTGGTTGGGCATAACTTTCTCAGTATTCTACCTTATTCAGTTTTTCTTATACCCAACGGTAATATTTGATGTAAGAATTGCACCTGATAGAGGCACCTTGAGGATTTTCCTCACCGGTTTTACTTTCCTGGTAATGGCCTATTTCTTAACACTCAATAGGTTGTTTGATTATTTTTCAGTAGGGAAATTATTCTCTTTATTGTTTTTTATCAGCATCCTGATACTAATGGGAACCCGCCAGGTGATTTTTAGTGTTATCCTTCTGACATTGTTAAATGTACTTTTCAGTAAAAAGGTCAAATCAAAAGTATTAATAGTGGTATTGATAAGTGCTGCAATATTCCCGGTAGTAATCTTATTTCAGGAAATCTTTTTGAGTTTGATAGAGTTATCTAAGACTCAAACTGAAAGTTTGGCAGAAAACGTGAGGATCAGGGCTACAGTATTTTTCCTTACGGAGTTATTCCCAAATACATTCTCTTATTTTACAGGTAACGGAGCCGATAGTACTAACTCGTATTATGGTATGCTTATTCAGATGTACCGTGATGCTTATGGCTTTTATCAGTCAGATATAGGGATAATAGGAGATTATACAAGATTTGGGGCGCTCTTTGTACTTGGTGCCTTAATGATTCTTTTCAAAATAATCTTTGGAAAGATCTCAAGCCACTATACCTATATCAAATTCTTCTTTATAAGTGTTCTATTAACGCTATTCACAGGTGGAGGACCATTTGCCCAGGCAGATTCCATAGTTGCTATCTGCTTTACGTTGTATATCATTGATGTAGATAAACACGAAGTGAAGTTTTTTCAGGAAGAGGAACTTCAGGAGGAAGAATTTGAAGATGCCAGAATGTTAAGTTAAAACCGGAAATCAGAAAATTACAATGAATATCAAAGTAACCATAATAATCCCTGTATTCAATGCAATTCATCATACAAAGAATTGCATAACCAACCTTTATACAATGCTGGAAAGGTTGAAAGAACCTGATAAAATAGAAGTGGTAGTAGTTGATGATGGTTCGAAGGATGGTACAAGCGAGTGGCTAAAAACCTCTTTTCCACAGGTTAAAGTATTGCAGGGAGATGGTTCATTATGGTGGAGTGGTGGTATAAATCTCGGAATTACTTATGCCATCAATGAACTTAATACTGAATATGTTTTATGGTGGAATAACGACATTACTCCAGCTCCTGATTATTTAGAGCAATTGTTAAAAATCCTTTCGCAGGAGAATATTTATATTGGGGGTTCAAAAATTTATTATGCAGGTAAGGATAGCCTATTATGGTCAATGGGAGGCAAATTTGATACAAGATCAGGAAAGAAATATATGCTTGGAATGAATGAGCCTGACACCGAAAAGTATGACAAAGTATTTGATGTTGATTGGCTGCCGGGCATGGGCTCTTTTATCCATAAGAGTGTTTTTGAAAAAATAGGCATGGTTGACAACAAAATGTTCCCGCAATATCATGGTGATAGCGATTTCACCTTTAGAGCCAAACTGGCAGGGTATTCCATAAAGGTATATCCTCAACTTAAGATTTGGAACGACAAAACCAATTCAGGCTTATTACATCAGGATAGTTACAAACAATTGATCAGAACGCTTAATGATGTAAAGTCAAACTACCACATAGTTAAAGACATACAATTTTACAGGAGGTTTGCTACGTCCACATATGCATATCAAACCTTAGCCCACAAATATTGTTACTACATAGGTGGGTTTATCAAGTGGAAGTTTTTGAATTTGCTTGGTTTTACTAAAAAAGAATCATTATAAGCTCATCTGCACACTCATAAGCTTAAGTATTAAGCTTTAATAAATCATCTCGAAATATTATCTTCTAAATGGATGTTTCAGTATTTAACGGCACTGGTCAATCTGACTACTTATATGGCCTTATTTCCGGATTAAATAAAACACCTGTAAATAAAATTGAAATTCTCGATATTGACCTTTCATCCTCATTGTTTAATGAGTTTGAAAATGTTCAGTTTCATAAAGTATTTGCTTATCAGAACTCCAAGGCATCATATTTTAGCAGGTTTAAAAATATCATATCGTACTACTATTTGCAATTAAAACACCTGGCTTTGGTAAAGCGAAGAGTTATTCATTTTCAATGGCTCGATAGGTTTTACTTTTTTGACAGAATCATCCTGCCGGGTGTGGCAAAGCTTTTTGGACATAAAGTAATATTAACTGTTCATAATGTCAATGCTCGAAAACGTGATAATAATGACTCTATATATAATAGATTCACCCTTTCAGTGCTATATCGTTTATGTGACAATTTAGTGGTTCATACTCATCAGAGTAAAGTTGAATTAACAAAAGATTTTGGAGTAGAACCACAAAAAATATCCATCATAAAGCATGGTATGAATAACAAGGTTTCGAATGAGAACCTGAGTCAACAGGAAGCGAGAAAAAGGATGGGAATAGAAATGGACAGGAAAGTAGTTCTCTTTTTCGGTAATATAGATTATTACAAAGGGCTTGATCTTCTAATAGAGGGTCTGGAGAAAATAGCAACCCCACTTGCAAAAGACATCACAATTATAATTGCCGGGAACTCCAAATCATCAACATATATCAAGGATATTAAAGCCCAACTTGATAAATCCAGTTTTAAGAACCAGATAATAACTCATATACAGTATATTCAGGACGAAGACATTGAGAAATATTTTATGGCTGCTGATTGTATTGTTCTGCCTTACAGAAGTATCTACCAGTCAGGTGTGATCTTTATGGCCTACAATTTTGGGTTACCTATACTTGCCACCAAAGTTGGGAATTTTGAAAATGATATAATTGTTGGGGAGACTGGATTTTTAATAGACTCAGGCGAACCATCAAGCATAGCCAGTGCGATAGAATCATACTTCAAGTCACCATTGTATTTAAATCTGTCTGTAAACCGTGAAATGATTAAGAAATGGTCGTATGATCAATTCTCCTGGGATAAAATAGGCATGGAAACCTATAAAATGTACCAAACACAAATGAATGGCCACTACAACTAAATATATATTTTTCAGAAATGATGATGTTAGAGAATCACTCGATAGGGAGTTGGTTGAATTAACGGAATTGTGTTTCAAACATGGGGTAGCCATAAGCCATGCAATTGAACCTGCTAATGTTACGCCTGAAGTGGTTGATTGGCTGTTAGAATCGAAGAAAAGTTTTCCTGAATTAATAGAAATCATTCAGCATGGTTATGACCACAATAGGAATAATCCGTCTGCTAAAATGGAATTTGGCGGTAACAGATCATTTGAAGATCAACTTGTAAAAATTCAGAAAGGCAAGGAGATCATGGATAACTACTTTGGTTCATACTGGTCACCAATTTTTACTTTCCCTTTTGGCACTTATAATTACGAAACACTTAGTGCAGTTAATAAACTCAATTACCTCGGAATATCCTCAAAGATAGATTATTCAATCAAAAGCCGTGTTAAAAACACGCTTGGGCGTATTGCAGGTAAAGAATTCTTAATGAACAAAAAGATCAGTTATCATACTCTTAATAGAAAACACTTTGATTTCAAGGAATTTTCAGTTTCAGCCAATCTTATTAAAAAGTATACAGGCCATAATACCGCTGTTCATTACACTAAAAAAGAAGTTCTTGAGCAGATAAATCTTTCATCCCGCTATACAAATATCGTTGGGTTGCTTTTTCACCATCGTTTCCATGGTAATCACATTCAGATGATTGAACAACTAATAGTTGAATTAAAAGATAAGTATACTTTCTCAACTATAATGAAACTTGTACGTTAAAGTATAAAACCACACAAAAATGAAAGAATTTATACATCAAACCCAGATTGACAATAATATCAACCCCCGACTTCCCGGATTCCTATTGTTAGAGAATAATGATGATAACCTAAAAACAAATAGAATAATAGAGGAAGGCATAAACAAGTTCTTTGGTGGATTTGGTGAAATTGCCCATATACTCGACTTGAATACGTATAAGTTTGCATTACTAATGCCAGAGGAACTACCGAAATTAAGCTGTGTAAGTTTTATAAAGGAAAATGACGACTTTGCTTTTATTGAGGGAACCTTTTATGACTATGATCTCCTTAAAAGAAATAAAAGTGAGTTAATTTCAAGTGATCTGGCAAAAGAGGTTTTGACTATTGTAAGAAGTCGGGATTACAGCAAACTCAAAGATTTCAACGGACGGTATTCAGGTTTTGCTTACATTAAACAAACAGATGAACTAATACTGATAACCGACCGATATGGCGCCAATAGGGTCTTCGTTTATCACAATCAGGGTACTTTTGCAGTAAGCAACAACATCTTTGCTTTATCAACCAATCCTGTTCTTAAAGTCACCATTAATGAGGAATCCATTGCACAAATAGTTCATTACGAATATCCGGCATATCGGCAAACTGAGTTTAATGAAATAGAACTCGTTTTACCTTCTGATATACTTATTCGACACGACAAGAAAAATTCGGTCAGAAAATCTTATCAGCAAATATCAAGGAAACCGGTGAAAAGTGACACAGAATACGTCAACGAATTGAGGTTTACTATTGATAATTTTTTCAGAAAAACCAGCGACTACCTGAATGAGCCAATGGGAATTTATCTCTCAAAAGGCAAGGATAGCAGGATATTTCTGCCCTTTCTTGAAAGAAATAAAATACCTTATGTACCCTTTGTGTTCCGCGAAGATACCGGCGTTTTTGATTACCCCCAGGTTAAGCAGATAGCCGAGTTGTTAGATAAAGATTTACATGTGCTTGATAAGCATACTATTGATAAGAATTTAGCCTATCTCATGTCAATGAGTACGACATATACAACACCATGGGTAGGTTTAGGGAAAGTAGCAGCAAATTACGTCAGCAATGCGTTGATGGGATTATATGGTGAGAGCAGTTCAGGCAAGCTCAGTGCTCATCGTCATTATGGTGTAACCGATCGAGAAAGCACTATAAAGTATACCATTGTGGCTAATGCTAGAGGTGTAACAAAAGAAGATGCCGATAAGTGGGTACCATATTTTAAAAAATACGATACTGAAGCTGCTTTCAGAAAAATATATGATGAATATCCACCCGTTGAAATTCCCTTTGACTACGATACATATCAAGATTTTGATCATCGTTCTTTTAGAAATGCTGTTGTAATTCTATTGAAGGCTCAGCATTTTATTACACCTATCACGCCTTTCATGGATAGATCTGTTGCTGATGTTTATCACAGACTTCCTAAATCATTACTCAAATCACAGTATGCACATACTGCATTAGCTGCTGAAGAGCCGAAGAGCAACAAGATAAAGTCAACAGCTTTCCCGGTATCACTTAAAAATGAAAAAAAAGTACGACCACTTCTGTTGGAACTAATTAAGATTAACCACAAGTTAAAGGATGCATTCCTGCATAACCAAAAGAAAAAATACAAGCCTTTTGTTGACACTGAAACTTTCATTCCAAAAAGTGATTACTTCAAAGAAATTCTTGAGAATAAAAAATTACATGTGGGCAACCCACGGATTTTGACCAGATTATACAATATTGATAACTACCTCCAGCTGACCTTACATGAAACGCCAGTACATTTCTTTAAAAAACCGGTTATTGTTAAAAACGAATTGGCCAAGGTGAAATCAGATTCGAGCAGTACAATAGTTAATTAAGAACATTTGATTTATGAAAAAGTGGGTCATCTGTACGGGTCCTGATTGGTTTAGGCCATCAGTAACCAGTACCAGACAAATAATATTCCATTTCCTGAAAGATGGTTATTCAGTTTTATGGGTTAATCCGATAGCCTTCAAATCACCGGCTGTAAACTCGGAAAATAGGAAATCGATTAAGAAGAAAGTAGTAAATAAGTTAAAGACCCACCTGAAACTGTTCAGGCACGTTGAAAAGAATGTATACGTATTGGTACCTTTTTATATACCCATCTTTAATTCGTTCTATGATAAACTAAATGCCAAACTAATCCTTTTTCAATTGAGATTAGTTACATTAATGCTGAACATACGATGGCACGATACAATTTTGTGGATTTCAGGTAATTTCACATTATCACCCTTATTAAAATACAGATTTCGCAAAAAAGTATACCAGGCCGCCGATTTAATCTCTGATTTCAGAACCAATGATAAAAGCTTACTAAAGAACCTGAAAGAAAAAGAAATTTTTTTGGGTCAGAATGTAGATGTTAGATTTGCCAGTTCACCTAATATTAAATCAAAACTAGAGCAATTATCAGATAAAAAGGTTCATCTGTTAACCCATGGTGTTGATTTTGATCACTTTACTGAACAACGAGAATTGAACCCATTTATTCAGGCTGTTAAAAGAAAAGGTCTGCCAATTGCAGGGTATTTCGGCACATTGTCAGACGCCAATGATAAAGAAGTGTTCTTACGATTAGCTGAAAGTGGGTTTTCTGTTGTAATCATTGGAAAAGTGCTTGGCGACTATTCGCAACTTGAAGGAAAAAGCAATATCTACTTTGCCGGTCCGGTAGAGTTTAAAAACTTACCGTCATACGCCAATGGCTTTGATGTTTGTTTGCTGAACTGGATAATGGCAGATTGGATTAAAAATTCATTCCCTATCAAAACGTTGGAATACTTAGCCATGGGAAAACCGGTTATAAGTTGCAGAATTCCTGTTGTTGAAGAACTTTTCGGTAATATGGTATATTTTGCAGATACTCCAGAAGAGTTTGTGAAGCAAGCAAGGAAGAGCCTCGAAGAGAATAGCCAGCAAAAGATATCGGAAAGAATTAATATAGCATCAAACCATACATGGAAAAAGAAATTTGAATTTATTAAATCAACTATGGAATGAGGGCTGGAATTAAAATAATAGATCTGATAAGAGGAACAAACATCCTTGAGAAGTATTACCTACTAAAGGCTTCAGCCTCAGGGCCCGGGAATAATGAGCCAAGATTTAAGGCCACCATACCTAATTCAAAAAGCAATACTAACCAATTGGCTCAGTTTTTAATTACCATAAAAAAGCATAACCAATATTATAAGCCCTTATTGGCCAGTTTTGAGGATGATCACATAATCAACAATCCCCTTGAAGTACTTAGGTCATTACCTGTAATAGACAAAAAAACTATAAATGACAACTACACCACTGTTCATACTCCGATAAAAGCAAGGAAAACCCAGAAAAAGAAAACTGGCGGAAGCACCGGAAGTCCCTTTTACTATTATGTTGACAGTGAGCATCTCTCGTGGTTCTGGGCATATATATATTTCTTTTGGAACCGCTTTGCTAACTATTCACCTGGCGATCCATTTATCACCATTGCAGGGAATTCGTTAAGGACAAACAACCGAAGAATCATTGAAAAGGCATACCATGGCCTGCAGAATAATTATTTTATCAAAGGCGATATTATTGAACCCGCAATGTTGATTGATTTTCAAAAAACGAATAAGGCTAAAATTCTTTATGGTTACCCAAGCTCAATTATAAATATTATCAAAGTTAAACCAGAGTTACTGAATAATATCAGTAACCTCACAGCTATATTCACAACGTCAGAGCAATTGCTTCCCCAAACACGCACAGCAATTGAATCAGCATTCAAGTTGCCAGTTTTTGATATGTACGGTGCCAATGACGGAGGCATACTAACTTGTGAGTGCCAAACCCATAGTGGCTATCATATAAACACTCACAATTGCTTTGTGGAAACATTTATTAACGAGTTTGGAATGTCAGAACTGCTTCTTACTAATATTAACAGCATGAGTTTCCCATTTGTACGGTACAGGGTTGGTGATCTTGGGAAACTAGACTATGAGAAGTGTACATGTGGATTAGAATGGCCAAGAATTGTTGAGCTAAAAGGTAGAACACGCGACCTGATTGTGCTGCCTAATGGGAACACTATTCACGGATCTTTCTTCAACAGTGTATTTTATAAACATCCATTGATTGATGCATATAAGATTCTTCAGCATAAAGACAGATCCATCGTTCTTTATCTCCATACAAAAACTCCCGATAAATTTGATGAAATCTCTAAAAGTGTTTTAAAGGAGATTATTGATTCTCTCGGTGAAATTAGCCTGTCTGTCGCAGAATTAGCAGAGCTGAACCCAACAAATGACAAGTTTAAACTAATAGAGAGTCATGCAATTTAAAATTGTTAGTATAGGGGATTACATGACTGGTGAGAATGCCCATCATTATAAGAGGGGAATAGCAACGAAATTCAGGAATCGATATAACGAATTGATAAATGAAGAGGTAAAGAAAATAATTTCTAATGGTGATTTTCTATTTCTGAATTTTGAGTCGTCGTTGGCAGATGAGGAAAGACTAAAAACCCTTCCAATAAATGACGCTGTTTATGTGGCGCCACTTGAAACTATTCAATTGCTAAAGCAACTGGAAATTCCCATTATCGCAAACATTGCAAACAATCACTTTGCCCAACATGGTGCAGAAGCATGTAAATTTACAATTGACCAGTTAGAGAGTAATGGCATTTACGTCATTGGAAAATCAAATATACCACTCAGAATACAAATTGACGGAACCAGTCTGGTAATTTGGGGTGTTAGTCTGGTCAGGGATAATACAGGTGAATCAAACTATTTCAAAAGCAACTACAATGATTTGCTGAAAGACCTTGAACATCTTGAAAAAGGAAAAGATGAGTACCATATTATCAGCATTCATTGGGGGAAAGAATATCACACTTTAGAAGACAACGCACAAAAAGAACTTGCATCTAAACTTTCAGAGATTGGCTTTGACCTGATACTCGGACATCATCCTCACACTATTCAGCCGGTTGAAAAAATAAATAACACATGGGTGTGTTACAGTCATGGTAATTTCCTTTTTGACCAGAATTTCTCATCTATTACTCAGCAAGGACTCATAACAAGGTTATCAGTTCCTGAAAATCACATGGAGGTATATATCACTCAACAAAAGAATTTTAAGGTTGTTAGGTTGATACAAGTTACAATAGAGGAACTGAAGAAATTTTGTTCAAAGAACTTTTCGATCAGAAAGCCAACTAAAATGAGAATTTTAATGAAACTGGAACTACTTACCCATTTCTATGAACTTAATCTCTCAACAATAAAATTATTTACTCACAGATTATATAAGTCAATAAAGTGAAAATATTAGCGGTAGCTTCAGAAGGTGGGCATTGGATACAGTTAATGAGATTGCAAAGTGCTTTCAGGGAGGCAGAGGTAGTTTTTGTTTCTACCCATAAATCATATTCTTCCAATAATGCAAATCATAGATTCTACTCAGTTATTGATGCAAACAGGTGGAACAAGCTAAGGCTTTTAAAGATGGCAAATCAATTGCGGGTTATCATAAAAAAAGAGAAACCTGATTATGTGATTTCAACCGGAGCAGCACCTGGTCTTGCAGCGATTTTTTGGGGTAAACTGAGTGGATCAAAGACAATTTGGATTGACAGCATAGCCAATGTTGAAAGGATATCAATGAGTGGTCGACTGATCAAACCTTTCACAAACTTACATCTTACACAATGGCCACATTTGGCAACTGGAACAACACTTTTTAAAGGAACCGTAATATCATGATATTCATAGTTGTCGGTACACAGCAACCATTTGACAGACTTGTTAAGAGCGTTGACAATTGGTCATCTACCTCGGGTAATAATGACATCATTGCACAAATTGCAGATGCAAACTATAAACCTACAAATTTCAAGTGGTTCGACTATATTCCAATGAAAGAATTTAATGAGTTATTCCTCAAAGCTGATCTGATTGTTGCCCATGCCGGTATGGGCACCATAATCTCAGCTCTTCAATATCAGAAGCCAATAATTGTAATGCCACGACTTGCATCTTTCAGGGAGCATAGGAACGATCATCAGTTGGCAACAGCAAATAGCTTTGCCAAACTAGGTTATGTAAAAGCAGTTTACTCAGAAGCTGAATTATATGAAACATTAGACAATAGGGCTAATATTATACCTGTACCCCCAATCAGTAAACATGCTTCTGTTCAGCTAATTGAGAGTATTGAAAACTACCTTTTTAAATAAGGGATAAAGCTTGTTTAAATAAAGGATAAAGCCTGGGCATTACCAACTTTAAACCATCAAGGTTGTTAGATTAGTAGCCATAACTACTAAAATAATTCTCAATACTCCTATAAACCACCATGATACGTGAATTAGAAAAACAGACAAGTCGCATCTCAGGTATAGTCATTTCTATTATATCCCTACTCGTATTTATTGGAGCTTTTCAAATTACAGAGTATTATTATTATGGCTACCTTCCTTACAGTCATGAATACTTGATCGTCGCATTCCTGATAATTCCAATCTGGTATATTGGGATCATTCAAACAAACTTAACGGGATTTAACAAGCTGAAAAGCAACTTAACCATTATAGTTGAAACAGGGCTTTTCGTAGTTACGGGTACAGCATTCCTGGCACTTTTTCAAGTTGCATTTGATCTTAACCAGGTAAACAATTATGTGATTCTCACTTTTGCTATTCTTAATTTTATAGTGATTAGTATAATACTTGTTTTTTCAAACAACTATTACAAAAAGCTCTACAACAAAGGTTTGAATGTTCAGAATATTATACTGATTGCCGACGCTAATTGCATTGACTTTATAGAAAAACTCGACGTACACAAAGAATGGGGTTACAACATAAATACCATAATTAGTGAAAGTGAAATAATTGAAGAAATATTTGGAAGAAGATTTCGTGTAATTAAAGAAATTGATAAGCTGCCTTTTCTCCTGAGGAAGGATGTTATTGATGAAGTCCTTTACTGCCGAAATACAATTGATCAGGATGAAATAAGAAATATGATTTACCACTGTGAAGAAATAGGTGTGGTTTTTAAGTTGCAGTCGTCATTCTTTCACATGCCGTCAACAAAAACTCATCTTACTTACTATGATGAAACTCCTTTTCTTACATTCTCCAACACCCCTTCTAGTAAGTTTTCCCACAATTGGAAGCTTCTTGTCGATATCATGGCGTCATCATTTATTCTATTGATTTGGTCACCTTTTATTCTTGTAATAGCGATTGCAATTAAAGCTGACTCAAAAGGACCCATTATCTTTAAGCAAAAGAGAGTTGGACTCAGAGGCAGGATGTTTGAAATTTACAAGTTTAGGACGATGGTCATAAATGCTGAAGAGAAGAGGTTGGAGCTTGAAAAACAAAATGAGATGGATGGGCCTGTATTCAAAATTAAAAATGACCCAAGAATTACAAGGGTTGGCCGAATTTTAAGAAAAACAGGTTTAGATGAAATTCCCCAATTTTTCAACGTATTGAATGGTGACATGTCATTGGTAGGCCCACGTCCACCTTTGCCAAATGAAGTTAAGGAATATGAAAGATGGCAACTGCGCCGATTATCAATGCGGCCTGGTATAACCTGTATTTGGCAGATTGCGCCCAATAGAAATAATATTTCATTTAATGAATGGATGAAACTTGATCTTCAATATATCGACACCTGGTCACTTAAATTGGATTTCATCCTATTAGTTAAAACTGTCCAAACAGTGATTAAAGGTAGTGGATCCTGAGTTCAGGAAAACCTTCATTCAAATGCTTCGAACAAAATCAAATGTATCACGTTTGTTTCTTGAAAATGATGCTGCCTGAAAATATGATTCAGTAGGATATTATAAGTAATGTACAGTCATGAATAACAAACCAATTAAAAAAGTATTTTTTTTGTTTTTTATCACCTTCATTTTTATAGGATGCGTTCCTAAAGAAAAGTTGAAGTATGTTCAAAACGAAACAACTAGTCAGATTAAGTCCTCATACAACCACGTAAGGCCAGTAAAATACATTCAACCATTCGATAACCTCTACATTAAAGTACTGAGTATTGAAGCTGAAACAGCACGAATTTTTAGCAATGAAACTGTAATGAACGGTCCAGGAATGGATATTAATCTCATTAGCTATACTGTGAATGAAAAGGGTTTAATTGATTTTCCTTTTGTAGGTGAAATTGATGTGAATAATCTTACCCTTAAACAGGCGAAAGAAAAAATAGAGAAAGAACTTAGTCAATATCTAAGCAACACCTCTATAACAATAAAATTTGTTAATTCAAACATTACTGTTCTTGGCGAGGTTCGCCTTCAGGGTGAATTCCCATACTTCAAAGAACAAATCAATATTTTTCAGGCCATTGGTTATGCTGGTGGAATGACTGATTATGGTGATAAAAGTAAAATAACCCTCATAAGAGAAGACGGGAGTAGTATAAAATATCATTTGGTTGACCTAACTGACAAGAAAGTCATTGAAACTGAATATTTCTATCTCCAGCCGAATGATATAGTCATTGTAGAACCAATTGACACTAAGTTTAGAAATCTCAGAACCTTTACATATTCAACTCTGCTGGCAACAGCAACAACACTAGTTACAATCTTGTATTTCTTCAGATAACAGCCGTGAAAAAGACCTCAGATATATTACAGCAAAAAACCGACTATAAGGAGCTATTTTATAAGCTATACAGACATAAGAAATGGTTTATAGCCTCTGTAATTGTTTTTTTAACAATTGCATTTCTTTTTAACAAGTTAGCGACCACCATTTTTGAAAACCAAACAACATTACTTCTCCAGGAAGAGCAAAAGAACTCTTTCATGACGGGGGAGAATATCATGCAGGGTTTCGGTTTATTTGGCGGTAACCAAAACATCGAAAACGAAATTGGAATTCTTCAATCTTTCACATTGGTTAATGATGCAATTATCCAACTCAACCTGGAAACGTCATTATACAAAGAGGAATATACTTTCGGTGATGTTTTAAACTTTGAGTTTTTACGCTCTGACAAAGAAATTTATAATGATAGTCCGGTGAGGATAACAATAAATAAATCAAATCTCCAGCCTATTAATTTACCAATAACTTTTAAGATCCTTGATAATAAAAAAGTAAAAATTGAAGCTTATGGCACTGAGGTTCCTATGTACAGCTACCTTGAGGATGAAGTAATTTTTCTCGCTGACACCGTTTCAATTAATGGTATTTACAACTTTGAAGATGAAATAAAAGGTAAATATTTTGACTTTAAAATACATCTGAAAACCAAGGAGATCAATCCATGGAAGAATGAGAAAATGTACTTTGTTTTTAATGATCTTAACCTGCTGACATTAGAACATCAGGCAAATATTAAGGCAATTAATACTTCTAAGACTTCTTCGCTGGTTGTTATTACTATGCAGGGAGATAACAAGTACAAGATAACAGATTTCCTGAATACCCTATCAAATTCTTACCTTGATCGTAATCTTGAAAAGAAGAATCGTATTGCAATCAACACTGTAAAGTTCATCGACAGTCAAATCAGTGAGGTATCTGATTCACTCTCAATTGCTGAAAGTAAGCTGCAAAACTTCCGGACTGCGAACCAGGTAATGGACTTAAGTTTTCAGGGTCAAAAGTCGTTTGAAAAAATGGGAGAACTTGAATCGCAGAGGGCCGTTCTCTTAATTCAGCAGAAGTACTACGAATATATTCGCGATTACTTTGCACGTAATAATGACATGTCAGATTTAATTGCTCCCTCTTCTATGGGAGTGCAGGATCCCTTATTAAATCAAATGATCATTGAGCTAATTACACTGAACAGCGAAAGACGTAACCTTTTGAACAGAGGCAACACTAAAAACCTTTTCCTCAATAATATTGAGATTCAGATCAACAACCTGAAAAATACCATACGTGAGAATATAAGTAACAATGCTGCAACTACCAACATTGCCCTACAGGATATTAATAATCGTGTTGCAAGGATTAACTCTGAAATGTCGAAATTACCTTCTACTGAACGTCAACTCTTTGGCATTGAGAGAAAATTTAAGTTAAACGATGCTATATATACTTTCCTTTTGCAAAAAAGGTCGGAAGCGCAAATTGCAAGGGCATCTAATGCTCCCGATTACGAGGTAATCGATCCGGCCCGACATGTTACAACTTCAATCATTTATCCAAAAAGAAGTTTCAATTATATAATTGCAGGAGCAGGTGGTTTATTAATTCCTTTCATAATAATAATGCTGGGTGAGTTCCTCAATATGAAAATCAGCAGTAAAAAGGAATTGGAGTCGATGACTGAATTACCAATTATAGGTCATGTTTTTCATAGCGATGGAAAAAATAAGCTTGTGATCACTGATTCTTCTAATTCACCCATATCTGAATCTTTCAGAAGCATCAGAACCAACCTGCAGTTTTATTCCAGGGGCAAAGATAAGCAGGTTATTTTGCTTACCTCCTCATATAGTGGTGAAGGTAAATCATTTGTAGCACAGAACCTTGCTTCAGTATTCGCCCTGTTCGGTAAGAAAACCTTGTTAATAGGCTTTGATATGCGCCGACCCAAAATCTATCAGGATTTAAATCTTAATAATAAGATTGGTATGAGTACGGCTCTCATCAATAAGGCTTCAGTGGAAGAAATCATACAATCAACACAAATAGACAACCTTGATTATATCTCTGCCGGTCCGATTCCTCCAAACCCACTTGAGTTAATAGCATCTGAAAGAACTGAAGAGGTATTTAAGGAACTCAGAAAAATATACGATTTTATACTCATTGATTCACCTCCCGTAGGAGTAGTATCTGATGCTTATCTGCTAACAAAATATGCCGATGTAACACTATTTGTTGTAAGGCAAGGTTATACACACAAAGAAGCATTCACGAACAATATTGAACACATCAGGCAAAAGAAAATCAGTAACGTCAGTCTGGTGCTTAATGATGTTAAAGCCAGAGGAATGGCTTATGATTACGGTTATGAGTATACTTATTATTCTGAGAACGGTAATTCTATGAATTCATTGTTCAAGAAGAAGAAACCGTTACCATCAAGTATAAATTGATAAAATTCTAAAAAAGAGCCCTTGAAAACAGAGGCTCTTTTTTTTTCATTTAATATTCTTGCAGTTAACCTGATATACTTTCTTCCCCTTTATGTGGGTTTGATTTACACGAATTAATCACCCCTGAATAACCCTCCCTAAGGTTAAAATTCGTAGAAAAATTCCCCGCTTCGGGGTGATTATCTGACCTACTTCCCTTCCAATTCGACCTATTTCTTTGACTAAAAGAACAATAGAGAAATAAAGTAAAAGTGTTTGTAATTGTTTGCTAACACGGCGAAACACTTCATTTAAATTATCTAACTTGGAATACTTTTTCAGAATTGATACTGATGGCATTATTTTTCATTGTTGCATTGACAGATTTGTTATCAGTTAAAATAATTGAAGATTTTTAAACCACAGATTTTCATTGTTTCAAAGTTTTAAATTGCTTAAATCAACCTAATTGTCACTAACTTAACGGACCTCTCATGAAAAAAGAAACTCTACGTATTCCTTTTGTACAAACAATTGCTTCCAGCTTGTTTCTGGTGCTATTTATAATATTATCAAATAATTTGTTTGGACAAACCACTGTTTACATTGATCCTTCTTATACGGGAACTACCCAAAATGGAACAATGACATTTCCATTTAAGTCATGGAACTCCGTTACATGGGTGAACGGAAATACCTATGTTCAGAAAGCCGGTACAACATTTACCACTCCAGGTGGCCTCGCTGTGATGAGTAAAAGTAATATAACCATTGGGGCGTACGGAACAGGTAATAAACCTAAAATTATTAGTTCTGCCGCAAGTACCGGTAAAGTTATCGATATCAATAGTAGTTCAAATATTCAGGTTAATGGTCTGGAAGTTTCTTCTACCTCTAATATGGTAGCAGCTATTATCATAACTGGTACAGGAGCAGGCAATAACCTGATAAATAACTGCATTTTGCATGATGTTCAATGGGGAATCAGAGTATTGACTACAGCACCTGGCAACAGGATCTTAAACACTGAAGTATTTAATACTCAGGATGATGGTATATATATTAAAGATACACCTGATATTGAAATTGGTTATTGTAATATTTACAACGTTAATTTGAAATATTTCGTAAACCCCGACCAAAGCTATTCACCTGGTGACAACATTCAAATTGCTTCAACTAATAGCCACAATTTTTATGTTCACCATAATACTCTTGATCACAGTACAACCGGCAACAAGTTCTGCTTTATTGCATGGGGAAACAACTACTCTGGCATCTTTGAACATAATACCATGATTGGTAATCCTAATAAATCAGTTAGTTGCATGTACTTATCTCCAACAACAGGCACAGTAACAACACGATATAATTCATTTATTGATGGTAATTACGGTATATATTCTTACGTAGCAAATTTCCAAGTCTACTATAATGAATTCATTAATAGCCGAATCGCTATCTCAGTATTAAACAATTACCATCTGCAAGCTGAAAACAATGTCTTCTATAACAGCACAGTAAATAACATTTCCAGTTTATCAGGTTCAACGGTTGTTTCCAAGAATAATATATTTTATCTCAATGGTTCAGCAAAAGCTTATTCAACCAATGGAGCAATAACTTCTAACAATAATGTTTTTAACGTTCAGAGTACCGGATTTATAAACGGCCACAGTACATTAGCCTCATGGCGTTCAGCCTCTGGTCAGGACATGAACTCCATGGTTGCTAACCCGAGTTTTGTTAATCCAGCCTCACACAACTTCACTTTACAACCTAATTCACCATGTATAAATACAGGTAACTTATGTGGTTACAATCAGGACTACTTTGGTAATAATGTACCACAGGGAAGCACTGCTGATATAGGTTATCATGAATTTACAACTTCTTCTAACAATAACCAGGCACCGGTTATTCAAAGTCAAACATTTTCTCTTCTGGAAAATAGTTCAAATGGAACTGTTGTAGGTCAGGTTGTTGCATCTGATCCTGATGCAGGACAAACAATAACATATACAATCACAGGGGGAAATACCGGCAATGCCTTTACCATCAGTCCTACTACAGGGATACTTTCAGTTGCAACCTCTCAAACTCTAAATTATGAAAGCAACCCCACATTCAATCTTCAGGTAACTGTACTCGACAATATGAATTTATCAACTTCTGCTACTATTGTTGTAAACCTACAGGATGTGAATGAGAATCCAATTATTAATGATCAGGGTTTTAATGTAAATGAAAATACCCCTAACGGAAGTGCTATCGGCACTATAGTAGCAACCGACCCTGATAATGGCCAACAGCTTACTTACTCAATAACAAGTGGTAACATAAACAACACTTTTGCTTTAAATGCAAGCACAGGTGCACTCACAGTTAGCAATAATCAGTTGATTAACTATGAAACTAACAGTCAGTTCCAATTAACTGTAAAGGTGCAGGACAATGGCGCAGGAATGTTAAGCGATTTTGGAATTGTTACTATAAACACAATTAATGTAAATGAGGCACCAATTGTAGCTAACCAAAACTTCTCCGTCAACTCAGCTTCACCTAATGGCACTAATGTAGGACAGGTAATAGCTTCAGACCCAGATAATAATCAAGTATTAGGTTACTCTATTATATCTGGTAATTATAACAATGCTTTCATTATAAATAGTAACACTGGTATTATATCTATAAATAACAGTGTTGGTCTCTCAGGAATTGGTTCATTTTCGCTTGGTATAAGAGTAAGTGATAACGGAGCACCTCAATTATCATCAAACTGCGTAGTCACTATTACTGTGACATCTTCTGGGAATTCAGCTCCTGTTATTCAAGCTCAGGCATTCAGTGTAAATGAAAATTCAAGTAATGGCACTGTTCTGGGACAAGTTGTTGCAACTGATCCTAATAGCGGTCAGATCCTCTCCTATTCCATTATTTCTGGTAATACAGCCGGAGCATTCTATTTATCAACTCAAGGCTTATTGAGTGTGGTCAATTCTTCAGCACTTAATTTTGAGGGGCAGCCAACCTTTAACCTGGTAGTAAAAGTTACTGACAATGGAAACCCTCAATTATCGGCTCAGAATAATATTACAATAAGTGTACTCGACATTAATGAAGCACCATTTGTAATAGCAAACCAAAGATTTGATGTTTTAACTACCGTGCCGGAGGGATATGAAATCGGCATTGTTTTATCCGATGACCAGGATTTTAACCAAACTGTTCACTATGCCATAATTGGTGGTAATGCCCATAGTGCATTCGCTATTAACCAGTTTACTGGCATGCTTACAGTTGCTAACGCTGATGCACTTAAAAAGCTTTCAAACCGCACAATTAACCTTGACATTCAGGTTACTGACAATGGCACTCCATCTCTCTCTTCATCAAACACAGTGCAGATTCGTGTGATCAGAAGGAAGAATGAAATAATCAGCTATACAGGTATGGATGTTATTGAAAATAGCTGTAAAGTATATCCTAATCCATCAAATGATGGCAATTTCACTCTGGAGATCGAACAGCAAGATGAGACACAAATGACTTTAAAAGTGACTGACATTAATGGCAGTATAATCTATACTACAGCAAGTCAATTCACAGGCAATCAAAAATTAAACCTTAGCCATCTGCCAAAAGGAATCTACCTATTGCAGGTTATTAACGGAGGAAGTTCAGAAATAAAGAAACTGATTATTCAGTAGAAGTAGTGGTTATACTTTTAGTTGATAAAAAGGGGCTGAGCTATTCAGCCCTTTTTTCTTATTTATCCTTGAGATAAAACTTGTAAAATTCCTTGATACCGTCTGAGAGTTTAACTTTAGGAGTCCATCCCAAATCAGCTAATTTACTAACATCCAATAATTTTCTCAGTGTACCGTCTGGCTTAGTAAAATCAAATACAATATTGCCTTTAAACCCCACTATATCCTTTACAAGGTAAGCAAGGTCTTTTATGCTGATCTCTTTCCCTGAACCAATATTGATATGTGTGTTCCTAACCTCTTTTCCTTTTTTCTCATCGTGCAGATCTTTAAAATCAAGGCTGGTCATTATATAAACACACGCGTCAGCAAGGTCATCACTCCAAAGAAATTCACGCATTGGTGATCCTGAGCCCCATATATTTAAAGAAACAACAGGTTTCCCTGAACTTAAATCCACATCAATACCATATTTTTGGAGATAGGCAATCAGGTCGTTTTCTGATCTAATAGTATCATCTACTGATTTTTCCAGTCCGAGGTCTTTCTTTACCTCATCATATTGGCCTTCTTCAATTAATTTGCTCAAGTGCATTTTTCTCAATAATGCCGGCAAAACATGAGAATTTTCCAAATGGAAATTATCATTTGGCCCATAAAGATTGGTAGGCATAGCTGAAATAAAGTTTGTGCCATACTGAAGATTGTATGATTCGCACATTTTAATTCCAGCTATCTTGGCAATTGCATATGGTTCGTTGGTATATTCGAGTACGTCGGTAAGCAAATAATCTTCTCTGATAGGTTGAGGTGCTGCCTTAGGGTAAACACAGCTACTTCCCAGAAAAAGTAGTTTCTTAACACCATTAAGATATGCGTGGTGGATAACATTGTTTTGAATCTGGAGATTTTCAAAAATGAATTGTGCCCTATAAATATTGTTAGCCATAATTCCACCCACCTTGGCTGCTGCGAGGAATACATATTCAGGTTTCTCAGCTTCAAAGAAAGAGCCAACGGCCTCATAATTTTTAAGATCGAGTTCTGCGTGCGTTCGGGTAATTATGTTGGTATATCCTTTTTCAATTAGATTTCGGTATAGGGCACTTCCTACCAAACCTCTGTGCCCGGCAACGTATATTTTACTTTTAGAGTTCATGAATTGAATTATTCAAAATAGTTAAATATGGCATGGCCACCATCAACAAGATATTTATCTTTTTTCATCAACTTAAGATCACCTTCCATCATATCAGTGATCAATTTCTGCAAATCATATTCCGGCTCCCAATTAAGTTCTCTCTTTGCTTTTGACGGGTCACCAATTAAAAGCTCAACTTCAGTAGGCCTGAAATATGCAGGGTCAACTGACAAGACTTCTTTACCGATCTCCAGTTGATACTCGGGATTATTACATTTAAGAATAAATGCCTTTTCATTTACGCCCTCTCCTTCAAATTTCAGTTCAATACCAACATATTCGAATGCAAGTTTCACAAAATCTCTCACTTCAGTAGTAACACCTGTTGCTATAACAAAATCATCCGGCTTATCCTGTTGTAAAATAAGGTACATTGCTTTAACATAATCTTTTGCATGTCCCCAATCGCGCTTTGCACTCAGGTTGCCGAGGAACAATTTCTCCTGCATACCAAGGGCTATCCTGGAAACTGCCATTGTTATTTTTCTGGTAACAAAGGTTTCCCCCCTTATTGGCGATTCATGATTGAACAGGATTCCATTTGATGCGAATAATCCGTAGGCTTCCCTGTAATTCACGGTTATCCAATAAGCATATAGTTTAGCAACTGCATAAGGACTACGAGGGTAAAAAGGGGTGGTCTCACTTTGTGGCACTTGTTGAACTAATCCGTAAAGTTCACTTGTTGACGCCTGATAAACTCTTGTTTTCTTGACCAGATTCAATAAACGAACAGCCTCCAGCAATCGTAAAGTACCTATCCCATCGGCATTTGCCGTATATTCAGGTGAGTCAAAACTTACTTTAACATGCGACATTGCTGCCAGATTGTATATCTCATCAGGCTGAACCTCCTGAATTATCCTGATCAGATTTGACGAATCAGTCATGTCGCCGTAGTGAAGTACAAAATTCCGGTTTTCTATATGCGGATCCTGATACAGGTGGTCAATTCTATTCGTGTTAAACAATGAACTACGGCGCTTCAAGCCGTGCACTATATAGCCTTTTTTAAGTAAGTATTCTGCAAGATAAGCACCATCCTGACCAGTAATTCCAGTTATTAGTGCGACTTTTGTTGCCATAATGTATAATTTAATAATGCTTTAAAGTTTGTAATTACACAACAAACTTACGCAATTAAGGTTTCTCAATCGTTATTCCGGCTTTAAATAACTTAAAAAACTCCCGTTGAAGCTTCCCGCAAATAGTTTAATATTGGTAAGACTAAATTATGCAGCGTCATAACAAGTTTATTCATAAGTATTGTTTGTGTAGGTTTCCCCATTAACTTTGCTGAATAAACAAGGGTACAATTCAAGATACAATTTAAGTGAGAATCACAACTTTCAATCTTATAGCCTATATGCTTGGCGCGATGATACTATTGTTCGTTGCAGCTCCGGTTATTGGAATGTTTACTAAAACTGGTTTCACTGAAATTTTTGAAACTACGCATGATGATGAAATTGTAAACAGTATTTTTTTATCTGTTATTACCAGTTTTATAGCCACATTTTCATTCGCAGTGCTCTCTCTCCCATTTGCCTGGTTACTCGCACGAAAAAAGTTCTTTCTTAAACGCTTTGTGCTTGCAATCATTGATTTGCCAATTGTAATACCTCATACAGCAGCAGGTATAGCGCTTTTAGGACTTGTATCAAGAAACTCAGCGCTTGGTCAATTTGCCGGTATGCTGGGAATTGATTTTGTAGGAAACCCTTCAGGAATCATAATTGCAATGGCATTTGTCAGTCTACCTTTCTTCCTGAACTCTGCACGTGAAGGCTTCAACCAGGTGCCTGAGCGACTTGAGAAAGCCGCTTTAAATCTGGGAAGCAGTCCTTTCAGGGTTTTTTACACTATTTCCATTCCTTTGTCAATAAGGTATATAATTACCGGTGCTGTAATGATGTTTGCCAGGGGCATAAGTGAGTTCGGCGCAGTTGTTATTATTGCATATTACCCTATGACCGCATCAGTACTTATTTTTGAACGATTCAGCTCTTTTGGTCTAAACTATGCACGGCCAGCAGCTGTGCTATTGATTATTGTTACAGTTAGTTTATTCCTGCTAATGCGACTTTTTACTAAAGATCCTGAAGATGTTAGAAATTAATAATCTTCAGAAAACTTTCAAGCGTTTTGCCCTTACCGGCATTAACATGGTAGTAGAGCCTTCTGATTACCATATTCTTCTTGGTTCCAGTGGTGCAGGTAAGTCGGTTTTATTAGAACTGATAGCAGGTATAATTCCTCCTGATAATGGCACAATCAGGTTGTTTCAAAAAGATATTACCCAACTTCCAACAGGTAAACGACGAACCGGTTTAATATTTCAAACCCCTGCCCTCTTCCATCATTACACAGTAGCACAGAACATAGGTTATTCATTATATAAATTGAAGAAATCAGAGAGGCTAAATAAAGTAGAGAAACTGGCATCACAGATGGATATCAGTCATCTACTAAACCATAAAACAAACAAATTATCAGGAGGTGAATTACAAAGGGTGGCACTGGCACGTGTAATAGCTTCTGATCCGTTAATACTGCTTCTTGATGAGCCATTATCAGCTATTGATACCCCACTGAAAGCCGATATAAGAGGACTTCTCCGAACTCTCAATAAAAGTGGTTTGCCAATTTTGCATGTTACGCATGATTTTGAAGAGGCAGTAGCACTTGGCAGTAAGATATCAATTATCGACAAGGGACAAATTGTACAAACCGGCACTCTTGAAACTGTTATAACAAACCCACGAAATCCATTTACGGCCGGTTTCTCGGGAGAACGCAATTTCTTCAAGGTTAGCATTTCTAATCATAAGGCGATAATTAAAGACAGCAAAGGCAAGATATCAATTCAAATATCGGCTTCATATCAGGTTGAAGATGCGCACATCCTGGTAAAAAGCAATTCAATTTCTATTGTTTTACATGAACCTGATATGAGTAATATGAACAACTTTAAAGGAGCAGTGAAGGCAATAAATCCCAGTATGGAAGGTTATCAGGTTTGTATCGATGCAGGATTTAGCTTATACGCTTATATAACTTCTGAAGCTTTTAAAAAGATGGGTATTATTGAAGGGCAAACGGTTTGGGCTAGTTTTAAGGCCTCGGCAGTTGAAGTAATAATTTAAATAATGATTGAAAATAACAATTTACCATACGATAAAAACCTGCTGATTATAGGGGGTTCGGGTAAGAATGTTGGAAAAACCACATTTGCGCTTTCTCTGATCAGCAAAGTTTCTACCAAAATCCAGGTCATTGGCCTTAAGGTTTCAACACATAAACAAGGTGAGGAACTTTTTCATGGAAGCCACGGCACCATGCTTTCAAATGATTACAGAATTACAACTGAAACCCGGAAGATCCCACGCAAAGACACAGCTTTAATGCTTGATGCCGGTGCTAGTAGTTCGTATTACATTGAAGTTGCAGGAAATAAAGTGCTTGAAGCTTATAATGAATTTATGACTCAATATAACGTCAACGGTTTCCCCGTTGTATGTGAATCAAGGACATTACGAAACCATGTTAAGCCAGGGCTTTTCATTCTGCTTGTCAATAAAAATGAAATAAAACCCGACACTAATCATTACATGAGCCTGGCTGATCATATTCATTACTATGACAATGACATCACCAGATTACATCAGTTGACTGATGCAATAACCTTTGGTCCGGAAGGTTGGAAACTCAAATAAGAAAGTAACCACACTTAATAATACACAACTTCTGCAGCAGGGTGAAGCTCTTTAAACTTATCTATTTTACGTTGCGAAAGTTTGGTATTATATACTCTAAGTAGTTTAATATTCTTCAACTCATTCAGAGGCTTCAAATTGTTTACCCGGGTATTATAACAGTCAAGTTCAGCCAGATTAATACAATTCTCAAGCGGGTCAAGCTTTGTAACCTGAGTTCCCGAAATATTTAACCTTACCAGTGAGGCTAATCCTGCAATAGGTGAAATGTCACTTACAGGTGTATTGGCACAATTCAAATGACGTAGCAAAGTATGACTACCCAGGGAGCTGATGTCTTTAACAGGAGTATTGGAAATATCAACTGTTCTTAACTTTTTTGTAGCACCCAATGGACTAAGGTCTGATACCTGCAGAGAAGCGATATTGAGAACTTCCAACCGCTGCAAAACACTTAATGGATGTATATTTCTGATGTCTTTATTGTTCGAAAGATCTACTTCCTTCATTGATGCCACTTTGTGTAGCTGAACCCTGTCGGGGCTTTCACTAATTATTTCCTTAGATGAAAGATAAGATTTCCACTCCGCTGGTAGATTGCTATACCAATCAGTCAGGAATTTCGATTGATAGATTACCAAAACATCCGGTAAACTATCCCAAATTGTGCTAATATGCTGAGGCATTGATTCAACGCCATCTGCATATATCACATTTAATCTTTTCATCTGTGCCAACAGCCCCGCATCGGAAACATTTACCGAATCCATTTGAATTAATCTTAAATCTGGCAAACTTGTCAGTGGATTAATTGATGCTACAGGTGTTTGGGAAAACTTAATTTCCTTCAAGCTGGTAATTTTTGATATTGGCGATAAGTCACTTACTGCTGAATTTGAAATGTCAAGTGATTGTAGATCAAATAGATTTGCAATTGGCTGCAGATCCTCTATCTTACTGTTTGACAAATCAAGTGTATTCAATGTCGACAACTTGTCTAATGGCTTAATGTCAGTTATTGATTCAACACCTGATATGCTGAGATTCTTTATGTAAGAAACTTCATGAAGTTCTTCACGGGTAGGGGAATCAGAGAGTTGAACAAGGCCACTGAACACTTTTCGCCAATCAGACGATAGCGATTCCCACCAGGTCAATAATTCCTGCGACTCATAAATAACCCTTACATCAGGACGCAATTGCATAAACGCTAAGGCATCCTCTTTACTTATAAATGTCTTGTCACAATAAACCATTTTAAGCTCACTGAGCGACTCTAATGGCTTCAGAGAACGTACAGGTGTATTATCTATATACAGGAACTCCAGGTTTGTTAATCCGGTTAGGTTTTCCAGGTTGGTTATCATTGTCTGGTCCACTACCAGTCGCTTCAGATTAACTAAGTTTTGTACTATATCCAAGGTATCGATTAGGATTCCCGACAGTTCGAGAACTTCAAGTGACTGAAGGTCTCTGACTGACTCTAAACTCTTGAGTGGTGATCTGCTAAGATTTAATTCACGCAATTTGGTAAGGTTCTTCAGCACGTGAATACTATCAACTCTGCTTTCCGATATATTAAGTACTTCGAGCGATTCGTATGATTCCAGTGGTTTGATGTCTGATACAAGTGTACCTGAGATGTCTAAAATTCTTATACCCGGTATATATCTTATGGGCTCAATACTGTTAATAAGACTTTTGCGTGCAATAAGTGTTTCAATTTTTGAAAGATTCCTGATAGGCTCAAGATCAGGAATCCTGGCGTTGGAAATGTCAAGATGCCTTAACAATGTGAAGGCATAAAGGGGCTTCAGATCATTAATGCCCTGAACATCTGTAATGCTAAGTTGATCAGCCCTTAAAATCCTCCGCAACTCCGGCAACACCTTGCTTTCATTGACAAATATTGTATCCGTCAAAACCAATGAATCCTCATAATCTGAATAAACGGTTTCTTTTACTATATAATCATTGTGAATAACAACAATGTCCTTCAAATCGGTAGTGTCATTTATCTTAGTGTTTTGAGCAAAGAAACTCCTCCATGCGGGTGTAAGCCCATTCCACCAGGCAATAAGCTCCTGCACCTCATTTGATTTAGTAGTATAAACACTAACAATCTTTAAATTACGGGTTGAACCGTCGAGGTTTAGTTCAATAAATCTTGGTCTGTTATCATTTATCTGCTTTCCCTTAAGGGTAGTGCCTTTAATGTTCCTGCTTGCTTTTACTTTAAAGAAGACTTCTCCATTTTCTCCAATCTCCTGGGTAATTTCCTCTATAGTATATTTAAAAGTAACCGTTTTATAAAAGAAGTCAATATCTTTCAAATAAGCTTGAACATCCTTATTTGTAACCATGTCGCGATTTTCAACAAGATCATCCTCAATTTGCACCTTTTCGTCTTTGAAGAACTTTAAAAACGACTGCTCAATTATGGTGTGCTTGTCCTTGTATTCAACCTTGTCAGAACCAAGCGTGTTAAACGCAAATTCCATGAAGCCTACCAACTGCCGGGCTTGTTTTTCGTATGTTGCAACTTCTTCTGGTGTTAACTTTAATTCTTTTTCATCCCTGGTCTGACCGAATATATGGCTACCAATGAAAAGTGAAAAAAGTAGAGCCAGTAATACAATTTTATTCATGCATTATAAATTTTATGATGGAGTCTTTATCCTCTTCTTTATCCACTTTCATGAGGTTAGAAATCAACCAGCCTGAATTAGCACCAGGCCTGTTAAAATTTGAAACTTCAAAATACCAGCCACCTATTTGAAAGAAATGAAACTTGAGATTACTCACTGATTGATATTTTAAATTACCTTTCTTGAGCTCGTAAAGGAACATTGAAAGGTAATCAGGTTTATGACCTTCAGCAGCATATAATTCTATATTGTCTTTGTCGTTGAAAACCCTGATCAAATTCATGAAATCTATTTCATGACTCATCGGATGCAGAAACCTGGATGCTTCAGCGGAGGTTGAATTAAACAGACTTTCAAAGTGGGGAAAATAAACATTCGACAGAACCCACTTATATCCAAGGTTTTCCTGTTCGATATTCATAAACAGGGTTATATGAACATCAGCGCCCTGATACAGGAATTTTGTTGTTACTTCAGCAAACCAACCCGGTTGATGGAAATTCACAAATTCAGGGTCTCCTGAATTCACTACTTCCTGCACAAACTCTTTTTTAATTGGATCAGTAATAGATGCATTACTATTATCAAATAACACATTTATATATCTGCTTCTTAGCGCCTGACTCCTATAATCTTTATCACCTTCATAATACCTGATGCCTTTGGTGCTTTCTTCACCATTAAATCTCCTGAAAAACTGGTTAACCTGCTTGGTAGAGGCATTCAATACGCCTTCTTCAACCTGCCTGTTATTCATATTCTGGGCTGTATTTTCAGCAAATATTACTACCAAAAACACAATAATCAAACCTAATTGCTTCATCAGTGAACAATTAATTACCAAAAAACAGTTTACAACTGAAATAAAAGTGCATAGACTAAGAACTTGATCTGTAGTCTATACACTTTACAAAAAATAACCTTGACTTATCAGCCTGGCTTAGTTTCAGAAACCCTGATATCACCCAGTAACACATCCCAGAAACCAATGATCCTACCTGAAATCTGTGTTGACTTGCGTTCTACATATACAGTTATATCTTTTTTAGTAACATCAACATACCTTAAGCCTTCTTCGGTTGTACCTTCAAACCTCTGGTAAACAGTAATAACACCAACATACCGACCATCGGGTTGCCTTTCAAGGTCACTAATATATTGAATGTTATACCATGTGATGTCAACTTTATCATAGTTTAAGGCCATTAATCTTTCAAGATATTCGCGTACGCCGTAATAATTTACTTCTTCGCGATTAATGCTTGATACGCCCATCATTGCACCATCAGCAAAAAGTTCAAGCGTGCGTTCAATTACACGGTTTGCTTCTGACCAGGGTGTATCTTTATTGCCAACTATACTTATGTATGTACTAAGGTCCCTTACTTTTTCCAGTGCCAGTGAATCAATTGCCAATTTACGGGCCGGGCTGATGTTATCCTGGGCCTTTAGTTGATTAAAGCCTAGTAATAGGGAGAATAGGAATATGAATACTTTAAATTTTGCCATGGTATATTATCTTTTTTGAAGTTCGAGTTCTTTTATTTTGCCATTTGAATCATACGCTGCATTTATCACTTTATCAGGTGATTTTTTCTGATCCTTCAGGTATTCCAGGTATTTCCTGATTGTGGTAGGTTCATCATAATCTCTTTCATCACCTTCCTGACTAATAAGAATCAACACCGGAACGTCATCACTGGAGAATTGTAACAGAGCATCGCGTATTGCCAGATTGGCAGAAGAAGCATCTCTTGAACCGGCAACTGCAACCAATGCGTCATTGATTGAGCTATACTTACCGCGATCTTTGGCCTCTCGTTCTTTGGCAAGGCGTTCTTCTTCTTTTCTTTTTTCAACAGCCGCTCTCTCAATTGCAATTTTCTGTTCAGCCTGAACTATCAGATCTTTAACTTCCTGATCTTCCAGGTTCATCCTCTTAATTGAGTTAAGCTTAAATTCCTTTTCCTCAAGAGTCATACGGCCTTCATCGTTGATAATTGCCTGTAAGTCAGTTTTGGCTTGTGATGTTCTTTCAGCAAGTTCCTGAGCAGCTTTCTTTTTTGCTAATTTCTTTTGACTTTGACATGAACTAAATCCTGCACTCAAGGATATTGCCAGGATAAGCATCATGATAAATCGTGGATTCAGAACTCGTGCTGCTTGCATAATGTTTCTTTTCATAAATTACAGTTTTGGTTATTTCACTCTTCCATGTTCCTCAAAAAGTATGCTAAATTAGAGCAATCCAACGAAAAGTTATTAACAACTTTTCATGCAGTTAAACAACGGAATGCTAAAAAAGACTATATAAAGATACGAAAAAAGAGGCCATCTATAAAGATGGCCTCTTTTTAATTTTCCGTATTCATATTATTTAACCACAACCTGGAATTCAGGATTGGTAAAGAACTTAATGAATTCGCGGTCTTCAGCAGCCTGAGCCTTCAGCGTAGCATCAAGTGCAATAGCTTTGGTAAGGTTTTCATTAACAACTTTTATGTCACCGGCGCGGGCACCAGCTACAGCCATTAGATAGTAGTTCTGAGCTGACTCAGGTGCACACTTCATAGTAGCGTTAGCTTCATCATATTTGTTGGTCATGATCTGAGCTAAAGCAACGTTTGAATTACACTTGCGGTTACCCATAAGTGATAAGGCCTGATCGTAATTGCTGATTGCCAGTTGTGTGATTCCAAGGTTGTAATTAACATCAACTCCTAGGTTCTTTGCTCTACCATAGATGGTAGCAGCTTCCCTGTAATTACCTCTCTTTGATTCAAGAGCACCCTGATTATTCAGAATAATACCATTATTTGGCTCCATTTGTGCAGCTTTTCCTAAGCTTGAAGCAGCTTCACCAAGCTGATTGTTCCACATATTGGCAACTGCCAGGTTGTTGAATCCTCTCCAATCATTGGGGAATCTGGTAGTGGCGTTTTGGTAAATGCGAATCTTGGTATTATTGTCCTCAGTTAATGTAGCTGCATAAAGCAGTTCTTTATCATTTAACTGTGAAGCATCACTTGTTGAAAGGTTAGCAATTTCTTCGTCAGTTTTCTTTGGTTCGAAGCAATTAATCCTGATCTCAACGCGACGGAGTGGAGGAAGAATGTCTTCTTCAATTTCCCTGTAAACAGTAGCCATGTTTCTGATCTCTTGCTCACGGCGTGTAACATCTGATTGTGAATTAACCACGTTCATAATTATACGTTTGTCAGCAATGTTTGAAGCTTCAACAGCTTGCATGAAACCGTTCCAGTCTTCACCATTAGCATAAGTGTTGAATTTCAGACTATCTTCAGGCTTAGAGATTTTTACAGGAGAATCCTTTTGTCTCGCCATTTTCTTGAACATATCAATTACCTGGGCTTTACCTGTTTGAGCTCTGCGCTCTGACAAGCCCTGATTCATTGATTCTTCGCCTTCAGGTGATGCCCATGCATTGATGTCAATGTCGCGAATCACATAACCTTGTTTAACAAAGTTTGCAAGTTCATCAAGCTTCTGTTTACTCTGGTTTTCCTTGTTAAGAGGAAGATTCCAGTCAAGGTTGTGCCTGTTAACCTGGAAGTAAATTACAGTAGAATGGCTGATGATAGTTTCTTTTTCATAACCATGTTCAGCTACTATCAGGTCTTCGTCATGAATAACGCGGGTACCGGTGATAATTGTACCGTCAGCTAATTTCCTTTGTGGTAAATCAATTGTTCTTGACAAACCAGCAATTTCTTCAGGAGTAGCATTCAGTTTCACAGGCTCTTTTGGTGAATAAAGAGTAGGAGACACGATAAGTTCTGATGCATTCATGCCAGGTTCGTAAGGAACACAGTCAACATATGTATATGAACCGCCGTTTTTGTAATTAATAACGATACCGTCGCCTTCAGCTTTTTCACCCTGGAAATTAACAGGTTTCAGTTTTTTTGTTGTACCACCGTAAGCGATTTCAGGCTGGAAGTTCATAGCTGCTTTCTTTCCAAAATATTTTGGAGGGAAGGTTACTTTAACATTCACACAAACTGTGTCACCTACATTAACTAATGGATCTGGAGTGGCAACCATCGTTACCTGGTCATACTTCTTCTCCATGCCCCTGATATTTGAACCAGACAGGAATTTGTAAGTAATACCGAGCATTAAAGCTGAATAGTGGTCATTCTTGCCAGCTTCAGTAATATCGATATCATCAACAAAAGTTATGCGATGGTTATATTCTAAAAACAGATCCCATTTCTCAGCTAGTCTGAAATTTAAGCCTAAACCAACAGGAACCATGATGTCATTATGTGGGTCATCGCTGGCTGATGGGCCAAAAGCACGGATCATCATGTCATCTTCCATATCGTCAGTATTCTGTGTATTTAGCAACATGCTTGAATAATTCATGTAACCAACACCACCGAGTGCATATAGACTAACACCTCTTTCGGGTTTGAATCCAAAGATCATGTTCGACAGATTGATAGTTGCATTAAGTTGCGCATCCCAAATACTTGACGACATCCTTTCAGGATCGAAAGTACTTACAACTTTTCCGTTATTGAAGTTAGCTCTTAAACCGAGAACCGGAGTGAATTGATATCCAGCGCCAAAACCGTACATCAAATGTGTGCGGTTATTAAAGAAGTCATCTTCATTTAAATCACCAAAAAACTGGGTAGCACCTAATCCTGCCTGAAGATAGAAATATCTGTCAAAGGACGCACGAGATGCTGTAGTTGTGGTGATTGTATCTTGCTCCTGTGCAAATAAAGGGCTTATCCCAAATGTTAACAGCAGTAGCATCATGATTAATTTGTAACTTAAATTTTTCATAATGATGTTGATTAATGATTACAAGGTTTTATGGTATTACAGTAAATAATTTCGTAGTGGTCTTACTAATACTGCACAAATATAGAGCAGAATTAATTGTTTTCAAACAAAAAATAACTAAAAACGCACTTATTGCAGTATTTTTCTTACTTACGACAATAAAATCAGGGTTATTAGCCGTATAACAGCATTTAAGATGGATTGTTTATTAGATATGTGAAGTATTAAATCGCCTTATATCTTAAAATTTGGTGAAAATCTCCCAAATGACAATACCTGCAGCAACTGATACGTTTAAAGAATGCTTTGTTCCGTGCTGGGGTATCTCTATGCAACCGTCGCAATTTTCCATAACTTCTTCATCCACCCCATGCACTTCATTGCCAAAAACCAATGCAATTTTATTGTATATATCTGGTTTAAAGTCACTTACATTTACACTCTCATCTGCCTGCTCTATAGCAACAATATAATAGCCTTCTTGTTTTAATTCCCTGATTGAATCAATCGTTGTTTGATGATATTTCCATGCTACTGATTCAGTTGCTCCTAGTGCTGTTTTTTGAATTTCCCTGTTAGGTGGCGTGGCAGTGATGCCGCACAAATGTATGCTTTGAATCCTGAAGGCATCAGCGGTCCTGAAAATTGACCCAATATTATGTTGGCTCCTTATGTTATCCAAAACTATTGTAACGGGTATTTTACTGCTCTCCTTAAATTGATCAACTGTCAGTCGGTCAAGCTCTTCCATCGTAAGCTTTTTCATATTCTGATAACTAAATTGTTCAAACCTGTGGTATAACTATGGTTATTTGATCAAACTGCTTATTTTTGTTTCCAAAGATAGAGCATTGGCCAAAGAAATGAAAGATGTGGTTGAAACACCACTAATGAAGCAGTACAATACAATTAAAGGAAAGTATCCTGATGCATTATTGTTGTTCAGGGTTGGTGATTTTTATGAAACCTTCAGTGAAGATGCAATCAAGACAGCAGAAATATTAGGAATTGTGTTAACCAGGAGGGCAAACGGATCGGCAGCTTATGTTGAACTTGCAGGCTTTCCCCATCACGCTCTTGATACTTATCTCCCGAAATTAGTCAGGGCAGGACATAAAGTTGCAATCTGCGACCAACTGGAAGATCCTAAATTAACAAAAACTATTGTTAAGAGAGGTGTTACTGAACTTGTTACGCCGGGGGTATCATACAATGATAAAATTCTCGAAAACAAGCAAAATAACTTCCTTGCAAGTATTCACCTGATGCCAAAGGTGAGCGGTATATCTTTTCTTGATGTTTCTACAGGTGAATTTCTGGTTGCACAGGGAAACAACGAGTATATTGATAAACTACTCCAAACCTTTCGCCCAAGCGAGATCATAGTCCAGAAGTCTAAAAAGAGTGAATTCACCAACCTTTTCGGCAATAAATTTTACCTCAGTAATTTTGACGATTGGGTTTTCACTTTTGACTTCGCGAACGATCTGCTGCTGAAACATTTTAATACAGTTTCACTTAAGGGTTTTGGCATTGAAGAACTTGAATCCGGTATAGTAGCAGCCGGTGCTGCCCTGCACTACCTTGCTGAAACAAATCACGACAAAGTAAAGCATATCTCCAAACTATCACGTATTGAGGAGGATCTTTATGTTTGGTTGGATAAGTTCACTATCAGAAACCTCGAACTTATTTCATCAGTTAATGAGAATGCACGGACACTGCTGAGCATACTCGACCAAACTGTGTCGCCTATGGGTGCCAGGCTTATGCGGCGTTGGCTACTGCTTCCCCTGAAGGAAAAGCACCCGGTTAATGAACGTCTGGATGCTGTTGGGTACTTCTATGAGCATGAAACGTTATCAAATGAATTAAGGAAAACTATCAAGTTTATAGGCGATATTGAAAGAATTATTGCCAAAGTGGCCGTTGGCAGGGTGAATCCACGTGAAATTATTCAACTCAAACTAGCACTTGAATCATTGACAGGAATAAAAGAAGCGTGTCTATCTTCAAACATCCTGGCAATACAGCAAATAGGTGAGCAATTAAACCCTTGCCATATCATGACCTCACGCATTTCACGTGAGCTCAACCCTGACCCCCCTGTTGTAGTAGCAAAAGGAAATGTAATAGCTGCGGGTGTTGATGAACAACTTGATGAATTAAGGAATCTTGCTCATTCAGGCAAAGATTTCCTGCTCAGGTTGCAGCAAAATGAATCAGAACGGACTGGCATACCGTCGCTCAAGATTGCATTTAATAATGTGTTTGGCTATTATCTTGAAGTTACCAACACCCATAAAGATAAAGTTCCGCCCGAATGGGTGCGCAAGCAAACACTTGTAAATTGTGAACGGTATATTACTCCTGAGCTTAAAGAATATGAAGATAAAATACTTACGGCTGAAGAAAAGATCCTGAACATTGAAACACGCCTGTACACTGATCTGGTACTAAGTCTCACTGACTACATCAGCCAGGTGCAGGTAAATGCCATGATGATTGCAAAACTCGACTGCTTGCTTTCTTTTGCAGCAGTTTCACTGTCAAATAAATATACACGTCCAGGAATTAATGATGGTTATGCACTTGATATAAAAGGTGGTCGCCATCCTGTAATTGAAAGGCAACTACCACCAGGCGAGAAATATATAAGTAATGATGTTTATCTCGACGACCAACAGCAACAGATTATTATTATAACAGGGCCTAACATGTCAGGTAAATCAGCACTGTTAAGGCAAACAGCTCTTATCGTGCTAATGGCACAGGCAGGCTGTTATGTTCCTGCTGACAGGGCAGAGATAGGACTCGTCGATAAAATTTTCACCAGGGTTGGAGCCTCTGACAACATCTCATCGGGCGAATCAACCTTCATGGTTGAGATGAATGAAACCGCGAGTATACTTAATAATATATCAAACAGGAGCCTTATCCTGCTTGATGAAATAGGCAGGGGAACCAGTACTTATGATGGGATAAGTATTGCATGGGCTATCACTGAATTTCTTCATGAGCATGCCCTGTTCAAACCAAAGGTATTGTTTGCCACTCACTATCATGAACTTAATGAAATGTCGGGCTCTTTATCCCGAATAAAAAACTACCACGTCTCAGTAAAAGAAGCGGGAAAGCTGATCATATTCACACGAAAACTTGAGCCCGGTGGAAGTGAGCATAGTTTTGGAATACATGTAGCGCGAATGGCGGGTATGCCGCCTTCAGTGCTCGATAGGGCCAACCAAATGCTGGGACTCCTTGAAAAATCTCATGGTCAGGGACTTTTGAATAAAAACGGTGGTAACCGGAAGCAGGCAAAATCAGGAGATCCATATCAATTAAGCTTTATCCAGCTGAATGATCCATTGCTTGAACAGATACGCGAGGACATACTTGATACTGATATTAACACACTTACACCAGTTGAAGCGCTTTTGAAGTTAAACGAGATCAAAAATCTTTTAAAAAAATCGTAAAAATGTTTGGCAAAACCAAAACTGGTTGTATATTTGCACCCGCTTAAGGCGACAAGCGAAAGTAGCTCAGTTGGTAGAGCATGACCTTGCCAAGGTCAGGGTCGCGGGTTCGAGTCCCGTCTTTCGCTCAAAGAACCCCTGAACGGGGTTTTTTAATATCAAGGATGCCCGAGTGGTGGAATTGGTAGACACGAAGGACTTAAAATCCTTTGGCCATTGCGGCCGTGCCGGTTCAAGTCCGGCCTCGGGTACCACATAGAAAAATCCCTTTGATTCACTTCACAGGGATTTTTTTATTTTCTGTTATGTAAATAAAGGGCGTGTTAAACGCCCCCCATTGAAAATGCAGAAAGTAATCCGGGTTATCTATTTCTCAATACGAATTAAATGCTGTTTGTATTCTTCAGGTAAATCATTGATGTTAATAATATTAAGAGCTTGCTGATTAGATGGTACCAGCGATATATTTATATATTGCTGATCAATTCTCCACATTGCCCCTGTTGCAGGATCTACTATTAACATTCCAAGCAATCCTCCTAAAAAGATATTGCCAAAATACCACCCATCTAAGCTGCTTGTGATATGAACAATCGATTCATCGTGATTTTCCAGATTAAACCTTAGCTGATACCTGGCACTTTGAAAGAAACCTGCCCCTGCTTTTAAAGTAAGATAAGCGGGTGTTTTGCCGTTATAAATTTCAATTCCAGATCGATCGGTTATACTTACCGATGCACCGGTAGGATTACTGTTAATACTAACAGGGTAACTACTCTTACTAACAATAGATGCACAATTTGGCAAGAGTAAGATAAATAAAAGAGCTGCCAGGTTAAATGCTAATTTTCTTTTCATGTGATTGTGTGGTTTTGGTTTATGGCAAATTTATAAATATTTTAAATAAACTTTTTTCAAACAAGTCAAAAAAAAATGACATAGATGATTTGGTTAATAAAAATGCACTCAGGTTAAAGATTTGTTTTTTACAACCTTGTTACAACCTTATAACAACCTTGTAGCAACCTAATATTAACATTATTGCTTATACAAGGTTGTAACTTGGTTGATATTTAGCTATATTAATGTGAGGAAAAATGAAACTAAAATGAATCATGAACTCTTTTAAGTCCAATTGAACTAATCAAAAGAAAAATAAGTGCTAATCGGGCAATCAGCTAATGCTCCAAATGGTAATAAATTCCGGGAGTCCGGGCATCAAATCAAACATTGCATGAATACCCATCAACAACCACAGGTTTCTGGTTCTTTCCCATAAAATGCCCAGGAACAGGCCGGGAATAGATTGTATAGCAATGCAGTAAACTATGGAATTCAGAACAGAAGGTTCAGCGCCTAGACCATCGTTTATGCCGGCCTCACGCAAGTACATACCGGGTGCATGAACCAATCCAAATATTAAGGCTGAAATTAATATGGCACCAGTACCTGATCTTAAAACAGCACTTAGTCGATTCTGCAGTAATCCTCTGAAGAAGAATTCCTCTACCAACCCTACCTCAATAAATAGCCAAACTGCAAACAAGGGTAATGCTTTAACTATCTGACTGGTAGTGAATATTCCATCCCTTAGTGGTTTAGCCCCTGTTCCTGCAAAGTAATTCAAGATTATGAGAAGGGTTGAAAATAACAGGAAAATAAGTAAGCTTTTAAGAACAGCTGCAGTGTTCCACTTAGTCGACAAGCCAAAATCTTTAAGGGAGAATCCGTAGAAGAGCTTATAAAATAAAAATGGGACTATAACGAAGACAAGCACTTTGCGGAATAATGTTACCGCTTCACCAGCCTTTCCGGGAATTTCACCGATAAACAGCGCATCATTGCCTAAAATTATAAATAGTGTAATGTAAACAATAAACCCCGCAATCACATAGCCTTCATTTGCCCGGGCACTTTTATATGACTCATGTAAACTGTAGTTTCTTGTTACCAGCCACGCCAGAGAAGTGAAAATGAATCCAAAAATTACGATGAGTGGAATAACCTCCACTGTTTCATTAACACCCAATACCTTTCCAACAAGGAGGTTTGAGATATAAATTGTTATAAAGCCGAGTAAGAAGAGACTATCCCTGCTTTTACTGATAGTGCCGATTTGATTAACTAATGCCATATAGATAACACATTAAAGGATATACAATATGACGTCGACTTCCGAATTAGTTACATAGAGCAATCAGTCGGTAACATAATTTTTACTTCACTTATCATCAGGGGTTAATAATTTTCATCAGGAACGCTTGAATATAAACACTCAGAGCCCCCATAACTGGCGGCCCTGAGCATAGTTCTAACTATTGAAAAGATCAGCTTATTCCTTGATAAACTTCTTCAAAGTTGTAGTGATCCCGTTGTCAGCACCTACGTAATAAATGCCTTTGGCATAATTACTTAGGTTTAGGACAGTTGTTTTTTCTCTGGTATCAAAGTCCTGAATGATTACACCAAATGCATTATATACCTTCATATTAACCTTGTCAGCTTCACCTTTCACAACTACGTTTAGTATATCTGCGGCAGGATTGGGGTACAATTGAAGATCGAAAGCATTGTCAGCATTCTCTGAGGCTATTGGTGCAGCAGCACCGCCAAAAGTGACCAGATAATCTTCCACCTCACCGTTTGTAAACGTTTCACAAGAAGTAGGTGCACCTCCATTCTTCATTGTTACTCTCATCCGGGCAGTACCACTTACACCTGATGGAACAATAAAAGAACCTGAGGCAATCCCTTTTCTGTTGTTTGCAGAAAAAACAAGTTCACCAGCATCGTCAAAATCATTGTCGGCGTTGTAATCTATCCATACCCTCCAGAAGTTTTTTCTGGATGTGCTATTAGGCGTAAGATTAACTGAAGTACTCAACCCTGGAGTTAAAGTCGGTCCCGAGGCAAAGTTGGTATACAATGCAGCACCGGTTGTATTGGTATAAGCACCAACAACAACTTTTGTTATCCAGTCGGTTGCATTGCTTGTGCTGGTCGAAGTGCAATAACCGGCAGGTGGGTTTACAGTAATATAATCAGCCCGGGTATAAGGTTGCGAAGTACCATTGGCATTGCTGGCAGTTAATGTAACCGAGTAAGCACCTGCTGTATTATATTGAATAGTGGGATTTTGCAGAGTAGATGTTGAAGGTGTGCCTCCAGGGAAACTCCACGACCATGTTGTTGGTGTATTTGACGACAGGTCAGTAAACTGAACGGTGCCACCTACAGTAACTATGGTTGGTGTTGCAGTAAATGATGCAATAGGAGGATTGCCTGCCGGTGGGGTATTAACAGTAATGTAGTTAGTTTTGGTCAAAGGAGTACCTGAACCGGTACTATTTGAAGCAGTGAGTGTTACTGAATAAACTCCGGTTGTATTATAAACAACTACCGGATTTTGCGCAGTGCTAGTTGCTGGAGTCCCACCCGGGAATTGCCAGCTCCATGAAGTAGGGTTGTTAGTTGAGTTATCAGTGAAAGTAACACTTTGTCCAGCGTTTATGGTAGTTGGAGCACCGGTAAATGCAACAACAGGAACAGGAGGAGGAGACGTGGTTGGGAAATTAAAAGAGGCAATTTTTGTACGCCAGTTCCAACCTCCGCTTGAATATTCATTGGTGTACCAGAAAGTTGCATCATTTGTTGGGTCAACTGACATCATTGAATAATCGCCCCATCGGTTAACTCCTGTTTGAGAGGCAGTACCGGCATGAATTATAGATTCAGCAACATCAAGAATTCCTGTTCCTGAGCTTGCAGCAGTTTGTCCGGCAAATCTTACTGAAGGAAAAGATGAAGAGCTTGAGCCAGAATATCCTACAGCTATATCACCAAATCCGTTCATTGCAACACTTGCCATCCAGCGATCAATACCATCATTCGGAGCATAAGTTCCCTGTTGATAAATAGCCCATGATCCACCAGTATTTTTTCTTAATTCATACCATCTTACACCGGCTTGTCCGGCGCCATTGGCATTTACCGTGTGGTTTGTCAACATCACCTCATAACCTGAAAACTTCCTGTATTGCAACCTGTACATAAGCCTTGAAGCCAGTGGGTCAAGTGTTTGTGAAGTACCGGGTTGATTAATGGTTATACCACTGTATGAGAATGAATTGGTTGTAAGTGTTTGAGTTAAGGATAAGGTAGAGGATGAAGGGCTGCTCCAGTTAATGTTTGATTGCCATATCCTGAGTGAATTTGTGCCCAGATTAGCGAAGAAATTTCCGCCTGTTGAAGCTGCTGAACCATCGGCATCAGCGGGCAATAAGCTGCCGTAAGCTGTACCAAGGTTAAACATGATCATTGAAGCATCAGGGTTTCCCGCGAGCATCTGCGTACGGTTAAACACAACTACACCTCCACCGGCGTAGCTTCCGCTTCGTGGTTTAAATTGGTTAATGGTCATATAGTACCCATCGTGCCACACACCAAACTTAGGATAATCGGGCATATTGGCAAATTCATAAGCATACCTGTACCATGTTCCGTTAGGATCACCGTCATCAGATACAGCTATAAGTTCATAGAAAGGTCCGGCAGGATAATTAGGCAATGAAAATTGTGAAGCAATCCACCTGTCAGCATATTCATCATAAAGCACAATTGGATCGCCATCGTTGGTGCCGGTCCATGGACCGGTAAAGCCAGCCCATAAAGTGCTGTTGTCATAAGGTCAATAGGTTGAAACCCCATTTTTGGTAAAAATCTGGAATGTGCAATTCACCATCTGCATATAATGCGATTCGCCAACATCGCCATGTGTATCTGGCGGAGCATAACCATTAAGGTTTGGCATTCCATTAAAATTTTTATCAATGGTGGCAGTAGTACGGTCGGCACTGTTATAATCCTGCAAAACAGGATCAGGGCCTGTAAAGGTTGATGGTGTGTTAAACTCTTCGAGAAATCCTTCTTTATTTGGGATCACACCCTCTTTCCATGTTCTGTCGCGGTAACCCGGTTCAATAGGCTTAACCTTACTGAGATCAAATACATCATGTGCTACCGGTTTTACTACAAGCGCAGGCTTAATTTCCTGAGCGAATAATGCGGTTGAGCTTAGAATAAGCGTAAATAAAAGCGCTGATACGTACAAGTTAACTTTCATTTATTTGCGTTTTTGGTGTATAACATAATAACAATTCAGAACAGACAATATGCTCTAAAGTTACTCAGAAAAATAAATATATTTAAGTTTTCTGAATAAAATATTTGTGCAAATTGCTGAAGCTCAAAATGAACGCAAATAATTAGTGATTATTCTTTACAGAAATAAAAATGTTTAGGTTTATTCAAATCCATGTATGCTAAAGCCTGAATGCCATTTTCGACATGTAGAATATATTCCTGGCCCTTTCGGAAGTGTAAGTATTTCTCACTGTTTGATAACCATACACCAGAAAATAATCGCGATGCCACGGTAATATATAGCTGTTTGATTCACGTTGTACTTTATCATGTTTGCTGAGATGATCAATTTTAGCGTATGAAACACTGGAAAGATTTTGACCCCTGTCAATCATTTTATAGGCAATCCTGTCGCCATCAACATAGCACAACATTAAACTTGTTGAATCAACAGCGTAGGGGGTTACTCTCTCCCTAAGGCTTTGTGTAAGTTTATCAGTGAGCTCAAGGTCATTATTCCATTTGAGTTCACCCTTTTCATTGAAACCGGCAATAAAAGTTGTAAGATATCTGAAGCCTTCAAAAACAGAGTATGTTGATGGATAAGGCCTGCCATAGTAATCGTATACCATGGTTGTAACAGTTCTATACTCAGGATAATAAGCTTCAGCCATGAAAATATATTCACCATTGTGCTTCAATATTTCATGCGAAAGAAGGTTGTGATCAGAGGAATAATCGCTTGGTGCACGATCGCCCCTGCGCAGTAATGACCTGCGTGGAGCTATTTCTGCAGGTCGCCGCAGGTATCGGTAAAACCTGTCGAATTCCGTGAAATCATAAGTGTTTACTATTTCCTCACCTTTCTCATTTATTACTATTGAAAAGAATCCTGTTGAAGCAACACCAACCATATCATAACCGTCGATATTACGGGTTCGGCTGCTGGTTCCATATGATCCGATTATAATATCTGACTGTTTGTCAATTTCATGCATGTAAGCATTATTGATCATCAGATCCTCAAACTTACTGAACATGTGAGAAAAATAAGGCTCTCCTCCCCTGTTAAATTTAACCAGGTAATAATTTCGTTTTTTGGCCGACTGAGTAGTTCTTAATATGACAGAAAAGCCGCCGTTCATTTTATTGATCCCGGCAGATTCAATGATGGTTTTACCTGATATTCCCGGTGATATAATATTAAGACTCTGATCTTTAAGGCTGTACTTTAATATCATTGACCTGTCATCACGTGTATTAATACCGGCAATGGCATATTCGTTAGTCATGTAAAAATGAGAAATACCTGCCCTGCCGGGTACCGGGTAATTCATCTGTAGAAAAGAACTGTCATTGAGGTTAAAATCAACGAGATAGAAATTTGTATCAGCGGAGGCTCGTTTCGTATAAAAAAAAGCCAGCAACCTGTTGTTGTTATATATTGCTTCTTCAAGAATATAACCACGTGGGAGACTAAAATTGAAACGCTGATATTCTTTAAGTTTTATATCAAGCATGGAGGTTACCCAAAGCATTTGACCATCTTTAGAATTTTCGCTGCTCAAGAAAAGGATTGCACAGCCATTATCATCCAGTGGAACAACTTTGTACACTTCAGTATCGTCCTTTACAGGCATTTCCATCCTTACAGGTTTCTTTTGGGCTACTGAATTCATTGCCAACATAATGAGCATAGAAGCTATAATTGGCATAATGGTACTTCGCAGTTTCATCATTTAAGCTTTAGTAATACAACAAATATAAGCCCTTTGTATTGATTATTTGTTTCAGCCACATCAAGAAATATGTTGGTACAAATAATAAAGGTGGGGATTCCCCCACCTTTAATAACAAATTTCGTGCTGATTTTTATATCAACGCCTCTTATTTTACTTCTTCAAAGTCAACATCAGTAACTTCTGAATCAGGATTGCTATTATTATTTCCGCCCGGAGGAGGAGTTTCACCCTGGTTTGGTTGAGCGCCTTCCTGACTTTGAGTAGCTTTATAGATATCCTCACTGGCGGCCTGCCATGCTGTATTCAGCGTTGCCAATGCAGAATCAAGTGCGGCAATATCCTTATTCTTGTGAGCTTCCTTTAATTCGGCCAAAGCCTTCTCAATAGGAGCTTTCTTGTCACCCGGAATTTTATCGCCAAATTCCTTGAGTTGCTTATCAGTCTGGAAGATCATTGCATCGGCGCTGTTAAGCTTGTCAATTTCTTCCTTGGCTTTCCTGTCGGTTTCAGCATTAGCAGCTGCTTCATCTTTCATTTTCTTGATTTCAGCTTCTGATAATCCTGAAGAAGCCTCAATTCTGATTTGCTGTGATTTGCCGGTTCCTTTATCTTTAGCAGACACATGCAGGATACCATTTGCATCAATGTCGAAGGTCACTTCAATTTGTGGAACGCCTCTTGGTGCAGGAGGAATACCATCAAGATGGAACCTGCCAATGCTCTTGTTATCCCTTGCCATTGAGCGCTCACCCTGCAGAACATGAATTTCAACAGATGGTTGTGAATCACTGGCAGTTGAGAAGGTTTCTGATTTACGGGTTGGTATGGTAGTATTAGATTCGATCAAACGAGTCATTACGCCACCTAAAGTTTCAATACCCAGAGAAAGCGGAGTTACATCAAGTAACAGCACGTCTTTCACTTCACCGGTAAGAACACCACCCTGAATAGCAGCACCGATAGCCACAACCTCATCAGGGTTAACACCTTTTGAAGGGGTTCTGCCAAAAAATTCTTCAACTATCTTTTGAATAGCAGGTATACGTGTGGAACCACCAACAAGAATTACTTCATTGATATCATTAACTGTTAGTCCCGCATCTTTAAGTGCAAGTTTGCAAGGTTCAATAGTAGCACGTATCAACTCATCATTAAGCTGTTCAAACTTTGAACGCGACAGTGTACGTACAAGATGCTTAGGGATTCCGTCAACCGGCATAATATATGGCAGGTTGATTTCAGTAGAAGTTGAACTTGAAAGTTCTATCTTAGCTTTTTCAGCAGCTTCTTTTAAGCGCTGTAATGCCATAGGATCTTTACGAAGATCAATTCCTTCATCTTTCTTGAATTCTTCAGCCAACCAATCAATGATCTTATGATCAAAGTCGTCACCACCTAAATGGGTATCACCATTAGTAGATTTAACTTCAAATACACCTTCGCCTAATTCAAGGATAGAAATATCAAAAGTACCTCCACCGAGGTCGAAGACCGCAACTTTAATATCATGACTCTTTTTATCGAGTCCGTATGCAAGAGCGGCAGCTGTAGGCTCGTTTATAATTCTCTTAACTGTTAAACCTGCAATTTCACCGGCTTCCTTCGTTGCCTGCCTTTGTGAATCACTAAAATAAGCAGGAACTGTAATAACTGCTTCAGTAACAGTTTGCCCCAGGTAGTCTTCAGCGGTTTTCTTCATCTTCTGAAGTACCATTGCTGAAATTTCCTGAGGAGTGTAGGTGCGGTCATCAATTTTAACACGAGGAGTGTTATTATCACCTTTCACTACTTTGTATGGAACCCTACCTGTTTCTTTGGTAACGCGGTCGAAGGTTTCACCCATAAAACGCTTAATGGAAAAGATGGTATGCTCAGGGTTAGTAATTGCCTGACGCTTTGCAGGATCACCTACTTTTCTTTCACCGTTACTTGTAAATGCAACTATAGAAGGAGTAGTGCGCCTTCCTTCGCTATTGGGAATCACCACCGGTTCATTCCCTTCCATTACTGCAACGCACGAGTTGGTCGTACCGAGGTCAATTCCTATAATTTTACCCATATCATGTATGTATTTAAATGTTGTTCAATATTTGGATAGTCTCTTTTCAATGATTATGCCAATGGGGAGGAATAATGACAAATTTTCAAAACTTTCAATTGGCTGACCTGCTGAAATGCTTGTTTTTAAAGGATTCTAAGTAAAAAGGCCGGCTAAAACGCCGGCCTTTTTACTATTTATGTTTACTGTCAGTAACTGACATTTCGTCATGCTTTTAGTTTCCGAGCTTGTCAACGAATTTCAAACTGCTTATTTCCATGAGTCTGGCTTCAGTTTTTGCACCTACTTTGATAATAGTTGATTTGGCGAACCTGCTTGAAAATAATCCCAGCCCGTTATTAATATTGGTGTATTCCGGCCTGTCCTGTATTATACCTGATGAAGGTTCATTGACATCAAGATAAGTATTCAATGCATCGCCTGAAACAACAACGGTAAATTCTGCAGTGTTGGTAAGCCTTGCTATAACGTCCTCTTCCGAAATACCATTTCCATCAACTCCTCTTCGTGGTATAAGACTTTGGGCAATTCCAAATATTCCATCAGGAACATAGGGAATAATAAGTTCTTCTTTGCCATCAAGAAAAGTTGCTTTTGCAGAACCTAATTTCCAATCAAAATATCGGTCGATAGTGTCGTTGTTTGGAGCTAAAACTTCCTCAAACCAAAAACGGATAAATACATCATACCGCCTACCATCTTTTGCTGTTCTCCATTTAACCTGCTGTGCGCTAGGACTTATGAAGTCAATAGTGGGCTGGCCGAAACGGGGAGTTAGAATGTCAAAATTCTTAACCAGGTGGGTACTCGAAGTAACTTCTTTTCCGGTAACCTTATTACGAACCAAAAGATCATAAGTGTAATCCTTGCTGTCAACATCAACGGGTATTTCAAAGTCTGAACTGTACACTACCTGCTTTGGACTATAAAAAACACCATCCTTTTTATCAGCAATATGAACAGTATCAAAAGTAATGACCCTTATCACAGAATTTTCCTGTTTTTCAGTAAGGGTTACTTCCAGATTATCATAGTAACTTGATGAGTCAGCAACCTGAGCATATTCAAGGGAGTTTCCATCACCCAGAAATGCCTTGTTGACCTTTATATAATGTACTGAATCATTTTTGCTGATAAGACCGTATACAACGGTAATATCTTTATAGTCAGCCGAAACGTCAATATCGGTTTCGCATGCGGTAAACAAAACAGAGGATACGAAGAGTAGCAGTGAAGCAAAAATCAGTGTGGACCTTTTCATTCTGAAAAATACTTTTGGTTGTTATGCCTAAATGGTGTCAAGACTACAAAAGTACATTTTATTTCAACAAAGGCTCACATTCATTCCTCTTTATATGCGCCGTTACGACTATTTATTAATTTCCCTGAAACCCATTGGAGGCGGAACCGGGGTTTCGGGTTGATGAGGTGTTGCCGGTACTTCGGGTCGGTCAACGCCGGGTACAGGGGTAGTTGGGTTAGGCATTTCGGGTACCGGACTAGCAGGATCAGGTGCTTCAGGGTGTGGTGTAACAGGATGTGGCCTGTCGGGGACAGGTAAAGTTGGGTTAATAATATCCGGATTAACAGGTTCAGGTGTTTGTGTATTAAAAATTCTATTTTCTTTTTCCATAGCAAATTGATTGACTTTTAAGTATATAACAAAAAAAAGCAGCGAAAGTAAATGAATCATGCAGATAAAGAAGAGCATAAACCGAAACATTCTTCAGCTGTTTAATCAGTTTGACTGCCTACAGTAGGTCTTATAGCATATCGTATATTCAAATGCATGCTGCCATAGCCAATCTTTTATTAGTTTTGCAACAAATAACTTAATCATCGGATAGCCCATTTTAAATATTGATCATGGAAGCAAAAATTTCAAAGTTTGCAGGGGTCTCTAAAGTAACTACACATGTGTTACAAGAGATGAAAAACAATAACGAAAAAATCGCTATGCTCACAGCGTACGATTTTTCAATGGGCCGGTTACTTGATCAGGCAGGTATTGATGTAATACTTGTAGGCGATTCAGCTTCCAATGTTATGGCAGGACATTCATCTACATTGCCAATTACCCTCAATGAAATGATCTACCACGGAACTTCTGTAATAAGAGCAGTTAAAAGAGCACTTGTGGTAGTTGACCTTCCATTCGGTACATACCAGGGTAATTCAAAAGAAGCACTTACTTCCGCTATCAGAATTATGAAAGAATCAGGTGCTGATGCCGTAAAAATTGAAGGAGGCAGGGAGATACTTGAATCAGTTCAGCGTATACTCTCAGCAGGTATACCCATTATGGGTCATCTTGGCTTAACACCCCAGTCTATTCATAAATTTGGCACATACGTAGTAAGGGCAACCGAAGAAGCAGAAGCAAATAAACTTATTGACGATGCTCATTTACTTGAGGATGTAGGATGCTTTAGTATTGTACTGGAGAAAATACCGGCAAAGCTGGGCACAAGAGTAGCTTCTGAACTTAAAATTCCAATCATAGGCATAGGTGCAGGTCCGGGAGTTGACGGACAGGTATTGGTTTTGCATGATATGCTCGGGATCACACAAGAGTTTTCACCACGGTTCCTACGTAGGTACAACGACCTGAGCAGCCAGATACAAAATTCAGTGAAATCATACATAAACGACGTGAAGCGTGTTGAATTTCCTAATGAGAAAGAACAATACTAAATATCTTAAACAGCAGCATTAATACAATGGAAAAATCCCGGATTTTGTATGAAGACAATCACCTGTTGATCATTAATAAAAAACCGGGAGAAATTGTACAGGGCGATAAAACCGGGGATGTTCCGCTCCTTGATATCATTAAGCTGTATATCAAGGAAAAATACAACAAACCCGGCGATGTGTTCCTGGGCCTGGTGCATAGAATTGACCGACCAGTTAGTGGAGCTGTTATTTTTGCCAAGACATCCAAAGCACTCTCGCGAATGACACAGATGGTTAAAGACAGGGAATTCCAGAAAACCTACCTTGCTATAACTGATCAGAAACCTGAGTTTGAAGAACAAGTTCTTGTGCACCATCTGCGAAAAAACGAGGCATCTAATAAATCCCATGTTGTTAAGCCAGGCACACCGGAGAGTAAATCAGCTGAATTAACTTATAAACATTTAGCTTCAGGCAAAACGCTGCACTTATTGGAGATTGATCTTCATACGGGTCGTCACCACCAGATACGGGCACAACTTGCTGCAGTAAATCTCACGATAAGAGGAGATGTTAAATACGGTGCACGCCGCGCCAATAAGGACGGTTCAATATGCTTACATGCCTATAAACTGCGCTTTGCACATCCGGTGGGTGGAAAAATGCTGGAAATAACAGCACCAGTACCTGATACTCCGGAGTGGAATGCTTTTAGCAACTATTGATGCCCTGCTATATGGCAATGGAGTTCTGGCATGTTTAAAACGTTATTGTTACTTTTTGGTTTAATTGGCATTCTTCTTACATTTGATAAATGGCGAGGCTAACTTTAATACTTGCATTCATACTTTACAGTACCACATATTGCTCAGCACAATATTATGATATTGGGCAGGACCGGTGGAGCATTAACTGGAAACAGATCAACACTAAAAACTTTAACGTAATATTTCCTGATTACTATAAGGTTAATGCCATGCAAACTGCAGTTACGCTTGAACGCTGGCGACTACCTGCCGCACGATCACTTCATATAATACCTCCTTTTACACCTGTTCTGCTTCACACAGGCAATGTGTATTCTAATGCATTTACCATATGGGCACCCCGTCGACTTGAGTTCCTAACTATACCTCCTCAGGATATTTACGGACAATCGTGGCTGGAGCAACTTGTACTTCATGAATACCGTCATATAGCCCAGATTTCAAAAGTAAATCAGGGATTCACCAAAACTCTGAGCTACATATTTGGACAACAAGCAGCACCTGCCATTATAGGCCTTTTTGTACCGCCATGGTATATGGAAGGTGATGCTGTTGCTGTTGAAACAGCCCTCACCCACACTGGAAGAGGTAGGGTGGCCGACTTTGCAATGCCTCTTAAAGCCCAGTTAATTGAAAAAGGGGCCTATCATTACACCAAGGCAACACTTGGCTCATATAAAGATTTTACGCCCAATCACTATATCGTGGGATATCATATTGTGGCAACAGCAAGAAGTGAATATGGTGTAGATATCTGGAATTCAGCACTTAATAGAACCGGTCGCAAGCCATACACATTAAACCCTTTCAGTAAAGGCATCAAACTTATATCAGGCACAAATAAAAAAGGCTTGTACAATAAGTCAATGATGCAACTCGATAGCTTATGGGAAGAGCCACAGGTGATAACCAATTATAATCCCATAATAATAAAAAAGCAATCTGTTTACTCCAATTACACTCATCCTTTCAAGGTAAAACGGGGCATTATTGCATTAAAACAGTCTTTAAGAGACATACACAGGTTTGTTTTGATTGACAGCCTTGGTAATGAAAAACAATTACATACCCCGGGTTACCTTTTTGATGACGAAGTTGCTTTTAACGGGAAATGGATAAGCTGGGTAGAACGTCGGCCACATGCAAGATGGGATTTACAAGCATACTCAACCATAGTATTATTTGATCCTGATACAGAAGAGGAGATAAAAATTAAAACCAAAAGCAGGCTATTTGCACCGGTAGTATCACCGGATCATAGCACCATTGTTACATCTGAGGTTACTGAAGCAGGAAATAACTACCTTACTTTTTTGGACCTTGCCGGTAAAATCAACCTACAGGTGCCTTCCATAAATAACATGTATATCAGTTCGCCTTCATGGTCATCTGACAACAATGAGGTAGTTGTTGTTTTTACAGGTGATACCGGTAAGCAGCTTGCTATATATAATTTAACTGACTCCATCTTTAACATCATAACACCGGTTATTAGTGATGAGATTTCTGATCCCCAACATCTGGGAGACAGAATAATTTTTAATATGGATGTTGAAGAGAAAAATGAGATATGTTCCATTGTTCCGGGCACAAATGAAGTGATGGTACTTTCAAACTCTTCTTATGGAACAAAACACCCATATACTGGTGGCTTTGCAGGAAATTCTACCATACTCTCATACTATACCTCCGATGGGTATCGTATTGCTGAGATGCAGTTAGCGCAGGAAAGAAAACTAAGTATCACATTTAATAATAACAATTGGTGGCCTCTTGCAACTGATCTGGGTATTCAGGAAAATGCACTTGCAGAAACAACCTTGCCCGACGAGTCAATGACCATTTCCAATTATTCTAAAGCTGGCAACCTCTTTAACTTTCATAGTTGGGCGCCACTTTATATTAAGGTTGACGACCAGGAAGTTAGTCCGGGAGTATCAATTATGAGTCAGAATCTTTTAAGTACACTTTTTTTCACTGCCGGTTATGATTATAACCTTGAAGAGGAAGCAGGAAAGTGGAGGGCTGGTTTAAGCTGGAGAGGATGGTTTCCTGAGATAAATACATCAGTAGCATATGGTGGTCGTTCCAGCTCAGGCATATTTAATGATACAGTGTATACTAACGAGTGGAACGAAGCTTCATGGGATGTAAGTGTAGGACAGGAACTCGGAACTTATTCAGGTCAGTATAGCTACGGATCATACTTTGAAATCAGGCATCAACTGGTAAATAGAATGCGCATCAAAACCACGCATCGCGATTTTGGTGACGGGGTAATGGGCTTTATGGGTTACAGGGCTTATGGTTATATACTGCGCAAACAGGCATACCGTGATTTGGCACCTTCAAAAGGTATTACCCTTAATATACGCCACAGAAATTCAGTATATGGAATTTATCGTCCGGGTGATATTACTTCAATTCAATTCAGAATATACATGCCAGCACTGGCTAAAAACCATTCGTTGCAATTACTAACCGCCTGGCAGCAAATAAACCAATCAGATGAAGGATACAGGTTCCCATCGGATGTTGGACTACCTGCAGGATACAACCAACGCGCGCCAGCTAAATTATTGAGGCTAAGACCTTCGTATTCACTTCCGATTGCTTATCCTGATTTCAATGTTGGAACAGCATTTTACCTAAAACGGCTTAAAGGAACGGCCTTCTATGATCACGCATTTTCACTAACCAAAAGTCAGCAACAATGGGCATCAGTTGGCGCTGATGTGGTTGCTGATTTTCATCTGCTCTCATTACCGGCCCCGGTTAGTGGAGGTATTAGAGCCGCATACCTTACAGATGCAGATAAATTTCACTTTTCGCTTATTTTTTCTTTTGACCTGACTGAATATTAGAGCCGGTTACAGTAAAAGATTACAATTCAGAGGCAGCTGCGTTACGCTTGCAAACATGTTACTGTTGCGTGGAAGATGCTAATACCCGAAATACTTACAATCAGTTTGAGTGGGGACAATCCGCATTACCGTTACATTTTTGAGTGATGGTTCACTATATCGGTAATCCTCGCGCTGTGTATACTGTTTCATGACTTTACTTAGTGCAAGTACTTTGTCTTCGAGGTCTTCAACAAACTCAACCTTACCACGCATCATTACACTCTTATACTTCATGCCATAGCTACAGGCCACCTGATCACTTTGATGATACATTTGATGTGCCGTGCTCATTACTACACAAACATTAGGATTGTTGCGAAGTATGTTCAGTTTCTGACCTACCGGCCCGGAATGTAAATATAGTACTCCATCAGCATACCCGAAATTAAATGGCAGTGTGTATGGCATACCTTGTTCGTCAACCATGCCCACGAAACACACCTCACATGATTTAATAATTTCTTCAGTCAGACTTTTATCTGTAATAAACCTAGCTTTCATCGGTAATAATAAATTTGAACTGCGAATATAGTAAAGAAGCGCTTACAACAAATGCTACAAAGCTTTTACTATTCTTTTAACCTTCCAAATAAGGCGTTCACCAAAGAGAGAACAATGCTAAATTATAAAGCATACCAGAAATTATCAACCGTGAACCCCGAAATAATAGAAGACGCAAGCATAATGATAAGGGCATTGATTACAAGCAGGAAAAGCCCTAAGGTTAGTATTGTGATCGGAATGGTTAGAATAACAAGTATTGGTTTTACTATCACATTCAATAATGATAGGACTATAGCTACCAAAAGGGCAGTAATGAAGGAATCAACTGCCACACCAGGTAGCAAATATGCTGACAATATTACAGCAAGGGTTGAAATTAATAGCCTGATAAGGAAGTTCATACTTTTTGGTTTTAACTGCTAATATATTTAATTATCTAAAACGGAGTATGCAGTAAATATTAAGTTGTGGCTATTGAAGGATATCTTTTTCTGATAATCCATTGAAACAGCAGATAAATAATCCAACCTAATAAAGCACCTACTATCCCACCGACAATTACATCACCAGGATAGTGTACGCCAAGGTATATGCGGCTGTATGAAACAGTTGCAGCCCATAAAAGTAAAAGTGGAAACGTCCATTTGTATTTTACTTTTAGCAACGAGCCTCCAAACACTGCAACACCGAATGTATTGGCAGCATGTGAGGATATGAACCCGTAGGAACCTCCACAATGACCTCTTACAATTCGCACCATCCCCTCAAGTGAAGGCTCATGACAAGGCCTTAGCCTAAGGAAAACATCTTTGAAGAGCACCACAGAGATTTGATCAGTGAGGGTTACAAGTAGAATTATAAGGGGAATTATATACCAGAACTTATTACGGTATGTTAGCCACATCATGATCAGCAATACTGCATAAAGCGGTGCCCAGATAAGTCTTTGACTTAACCACCACATAATATCATCAAAAAAAGGACTGTGAATACTGTTCAGGAACAGGAATAGTTGCCTGTCGGTATTTAAAAGAAAATCAATTATCTGCTGAATAATCAATCTTATAGGTTATGAGGGATTAATACGATTCTGATAAAGCTTTCATGATCATGTCCTTGAGCTGGACAAGATTCAATTTTGAGTGCGAAGATATAAAAACAGTTGGCACATCAGGCATTTTCCTTTTCTTCAGCTTCTTCAGCATATCTTCATCCAAAAGATCGCACTTTGTAACGGCAAGAAGATGCTTCTTATCCATCAGTTCAGGGTTAAACTGATTAAGTTCATTAAGCAGAATCTCATATTCTTTACGCACACTCTTAGTATTTGCCGGAACCATGAAAAGAAGCACGGAATTACGTTCAATATGTCGGAGGAAACGTAACCCCAGACCTTTTCCCTCTGATGCACCTTCAATAATACCGGGAATATCAGCCATGATGAATGACCTGTCGTCGCGGTAAGCAACAATTCCCAGATTAGGTCGTAATGTAGTAAACGGATAATCAGCTATTTCTGGACGTGCAGCCGACAAAGTGGCTAACAGCGTTGACTTACCGGCATTAGGAAAACCAACCAAACCAACATCGGCTAGTATTTTCAATTCAAGCACTTTCCATGTTTCAATGCCTGGCTCTCCGGGTTGTGCAAAGCGGGGAGTTTGGTGGGTAGCGCTTTTGAAATGATCATTTCCCAGACCACCCCTGCCACCAGGTACAATAATTACTGTTTCACCATCAGCTGTAACTTCAGCTTCCTGCTCCATAGTCTCAGCATCACGTACGATGGTACCTAACGGAACTTCAATGATTACATCTTTGCCTGATGCCCCGGTACTTGTACTTTTGCTTCCTCCTACCCCATCACCGGCTTTGATGTGCTTGGTATACTTTAAGTGCAGGAGCGTCCACAGCTGCGCATTTCCTTTAAGAATAATGTGGCCACCCCTTCCGCCGTCACCTCCATCAGGACCACCACGAGCATTACCGCGGGTACGCAGCAGGTGTGTTGAGCCTGCTCCCCCCTTACCGGAACGAAGATTGAGTTTAACGTAATCTACAAAATTGGATGAAGCCATTATATGGTATATTGATTATTCTATTGATATATAAGAAGTGAAAGAAGTTAAAACAAGAGCTACCTTAAAATGCGCATTGCTTTTTCAACCTTATCACTTAATCGGTTAAACACAGTTTCCTGATCACCGGTTGCATCTACTGAAGCAAATTTATGCTGTTTATCATAAAAACTGCCAACAGCAACTGTTTTCTCATGGTATTCTTCCAAGCGATGAATGATCAGGTCGGTGTTCATATCGTATGACCGGGCATTCGGTGTTTTAGCTCTGCTGCTTAAACGTTTGACTGATTCAAGCGTTGAAGCATTAAGTTCAATACAATAAGATACTGTAGAGTTCAAACGGCGCAATAGTCCATCTAGTATATATGCCTGAATTACAGTACGTGGAAAACCTTTAAAGATAAACCCTCTCACACTGTTATGTTGTTGTATCTCGCGCTCTATCAACTGAATTACCAACTCATCAGAAACCAGATCGCCTTTATCCATTACTTCCTTGGCTTTAATACCAATTTCAGTGTTTGCTTTCACTTCGCGGCGTAACAAGGAACCTGTTGAAATATAGTATAAGTGGTATTTTTCAGCAAGTAGTCTGCCTTGAGTTCCTTTTCCTGAGCCCGGTGCCCCGGTTAGCACTAGATTAAACCATACATTCTGTAAGGTGCGGTCAACTGATTCAGTAAGCCTTTTGAATACTTCCGGAATCGGACCAACTCCATTTATAGGAATATATTTTTCCCTTAACTGGTAGAATTCAATTACCGGTTTGGTTTTGTTTTCATATTCCTCAAGCCTGTATTCAATAACGTCAGCAGTATCATCGCTTCTGCCTGATGATTTTCCTCGCTCCAGTAAGCGTTCTATCAGTTCCTCACGTGGCACCACCAAACTTAACATACAAGCTAAAGAGGTATTCAGCTTAAGAAGTAACCCTTCAAGGATATATGCCTGAACAAGGGTCCTGGGGAAACCATCGAACAAAATGCCGTTATTGGCAGTGGTCATAATGCGTTTCTCAATCAATTCAACTATCATTTCATCAGAAACCAATTGCCCGCGGTTGATAATATCACCTGCCTGCTTGCCTATTTCAGTTCCTTCAGCAATTTCCTGCCTTAGTAAGTCGCCGGTTGAGATATATGTTAACTTGTACTTTTCAATCAGGAGTGCTGACTGGGTACCTTTTCCGGCACCCGGAGGACCAAATAACGCGATGTTGAGCATAATGTATTGAGGTTAATCAGTAAATTGGAAAAAATTTAATCCACTATTTTATAAATATCAGGAAGGTTTCGTGCAAAACCATCATAATCAAGGCCATAGCCGATGATAAAATCATTAGGTATTTCAATTCCGACGTAATCAATTGGATACTCACCCTGAAATGCATCAGGTTTATACAGCAATGTTGCGATGCGCACTTTTCCTGCTTCATAAGCGCGCAGACTATCGAGCAGTACATTCAATGTATTCCCCGTATCAATAATATCTTCAAGAACTACAACTGACCGGCCTTTAATACTTTCATTGAGCCCTATCAGTTCCCTCACCTGATGTGTACTCTGTGTGCCTGAATAAGATGCAAGTTTAACAAATGAAACATTGCATTCTACAGTAACCCTTTTAAGCAAATCAGAAGCAAACATAAAGGCACCATTTAGTACCACAAGAAAAAGCGGAAATTCCTCACTTGTATCTTTATTGATTGAATCAGCTAACTTTTGTATAGCAGCATCAATAGTATCGGCTTCAATGAATACTTTGAATTCTTTATCTTTAACCTTTATGGTACTCTCCATGTTATTTCTTTAGAAACTACAAAGTTATCAATTTTAGTCTCAAAAAAAAGTAAAGAACTACCGACTAAAAGAAACAAGGCTGTCAACAAACATGTTCACAGATTGTTTATGTTTGCAAAATCAAAAACCCTATAAACATGACACCTAAAGTAAGCATTATCATGGGCAGTACCTCTGATCTGCCTGTTATGAAAGAAGCCGCAGAAATACTCAATGACTTTCAGATTCCCTTTGAGATCAATGCGTTATCGGCCCACCGAACACCTGATGAAGTTGAGAAATTTAGCAAGGGTGCTTATGAAAAAGGTATCAGGGTAATTATTGCAGGCGCAGGCATGGCTGCACATCTGGCAGGTGTTATAGCTGCAATGACTCCACTGCCCGTAATTGGCGTTCCAATAAAAGCTTCACTCGATGGACTTGATTCCCTTCTTGCCATGGTTCAAATGCCTCCGGGAATTCCAGTAGCAACAGTTGCTATCAATGGTGCCAGAAATGCAGGAATACTTGCAGTGCAGATTTTAGCTGTTGAAGACAAACAGTTACACGAAAAGCTGTTATCTTTCAAGCAAGATCTGAAGCAAAAGATCGTAAAAGCAAATGAAGAGTTAAATTTGGTGAAGTACGACTATAGGGTTGCAAAGTAATATCATTTTTTCCTAAGAATCATTAAACCATCTCTTATAGGTAAAAGAAGATTCTCAACCCTCGGATCTTCTTTTACCAACTTGTTGAAGGCAATAATTCCTTTAGTTTCTTTGTCATTGTAGGCTGATTCATTAAAAACACGGCCATACCACAATACATTATCAGCAATAATAAATCCACCTTTTCTTACAGCATTAAAGCACAGCTCATAATAATTGATGTAGTTTTCCTTGTCGGCGTCAATAAAGACAAGATCGAGTGGTGCGTCAAGCTGTGGAATGATTATTTGTGGAATAATATCAAGTGCATTTCCCTGATGTGCAACGATTTTATCGGCCAAGCCTGCACGTGTTACAAATTCTTCAACAATATCAATTACTTCAGGGTTATTGTCAACGGTGTGAAGTATTCCTTCGTTTGCCATGCCCCTGGCCATGTATATAGATGAGTACCCGGTGTAAGTGCCGATTTCCAGAACTGTTTTGGCACCAATCATCTGACAAAACATTTGAAGCAAACGCCCTTGCAACATACCTGACAACATAGATGATGTAGTGAAGGCTAAGTGAGTCCGGCGCACGAGTTCACTCATAAGTTCATCATCAGGCATTGAATAATCAATAGCATATTGCTCAAACTGCCTGTTGGTTGTTAGATATTGCTGTTTTTCGAATATTTCGTCCATAAAAGGTTATTATAAGTGATCACTACAATAGTTACTATGTGGAGCACGGTATTAAGGAAGAACATACTAAAGCAATGAAATCTATGACTTTTTGTTCAAATAGATAAGACTACTCATTCTTTCCGGGCTGAGTATTTCATTGGCAGTTTCCATTAGGTCAATTGCCGTGACTGAAAGTATTTTAGCAATTAACATGGGAGCAGTATCAACAGTGTTGTAAACCAGAACACTTTTAGCCATTGAAAGCGCATCATTAAGATTTGATTCAAATGAGATTGCAAGTTGTCCGGCAAACTGCTGCTTGGCTATATGAAGCTGCATTGTACCAAGGCTTTTATTACGGAATTTGTTTAACTCCCTGTTTACCAGCAAAAGTGCCTTATCAAGTGATCCATTGTCAATACCAAGATAAATCATAAAAGAGCCTGTATCAGCATAGGGTGTATAGGCCGACTCAATATTATATGATATCCCGCTTCGTTCACGTAATGCCATACTTAACCTTGAATTCATGGCAGGCCCACCAAGCATATTTGTTAGCAATGCCAATGTAGTGCGCCTTGAGTCAGCATAACTGTATGCAGGAGCACCCATGATACAGTGTGTTTGAAAACCACCTTTCTTAACAATCAGGTCTTTTTTCTGATAATCATTGAAAGGTTGTCGTTCAACTTGTCGTGGATTTGATGGTATAACACCAAAATAGGTTTCAGCCAGTTTGATCAGTTTGTTGAAACTGATGTTACCCACCGAACTGATAACCATTTGATCAGTATTATAATGCTTTGAGATAAAAGCAAGAACCTTGCGCCTTGTGATCTTTCGTACTACTGATGGTGTTGCCAGGATAGGTTTTCCCAGTGCATGCCCTTTAAAGAGCATTTCTTCAAACTCGTCAAAAATCAATTCAGCAGGTGAATCTTTATAACCATTGATCTCATCTATTACTACATCCTTTTCCTTTTCAATTTCCCTTTCGGGGAAAGTTGAATTAGTTAAGATGTCGGAAAAAAGGTCGAAAGCCCGTGGATAATACTTGCCTGTGAACGAAGCATGAATGCAGGTTTCTTCCTTGGTAGTGTATGCATTCATATCGGCACCAATATTCTCAAGATAGCCTAAAACATGATGGAGCTTTCTCTTATTGGTGCCCTTGAAGATCATGTGTTCAATAAAATGAGCAAGCCCTGCCTCATTTGGTTCCTCATCCCTGGTACCGGTATTAACCATAACAGCAAGATGGCCAACCAATGTATCAGTTTGACGATGAACTATTCGTATGCCATTAGGTAAAGTATGGAACTGGTATTGCATGAGCAGTATTTGAGGATGCAAAAGTACACAAAATTGTCACTTGCATCCGTTTACGATCATCTGCTTGCACTCCTTGCGTCATCCGCTTGCACTCCTTGCGATCATCTGCTTACACTCCCTGCGAACATGTGCTTTCTTTCCGTGCTTACAAAAGCTCACAAATGACTGCACATCGATCGAACATAACCCACATGCATCAAAAAAACACTATTGTGCGAGTGGGAACTTCTTTACAAAGGATATCCAGTACAACGGAAGATGTCCGCGTAATTCACCTGCTTCAGTGTAGCTTTCCAGCATTGGACAGATGCCTATCACTTTTTTAGTAACCAACCCGGTTTCTTCGTTAAGGTACCATTCTTCAAGAAAACGCACTTTGGAGATATCTGACAATTCAATATTATACTCAATGAGTGTATCATACTCTTCATACGGAGGATCTTCTCTTGTCATCGTCATAAGTTGCTTTCTCTTGCTACGATCAGCAATTTCTTTTTCTGAGAGCTCTTTCCTGGTCATCACATCATACACCTTATTCTTACCCGATTGAGAAGCCGATATGATTGTTTTGACTAACTTTTCACGTTTATTGTTTTCCAGATTTTGCACCCACCATTCCAGGTCGGTTTCGGGGGAAATAATGTTTACATCATACTGAATCCTTTCGGTCAACACCTCACCTCTCTTTCTGTTACAGGCAAGGAATATTAAAATAATAACACTCAGGAATAAAGGGACTGCTAGTCTTTTCATAAGAATCGATTTATTGATAACCCAAAGGTACAAAAATATTATTGCAACTATTACCTTTGCTAAAGAATGCAATAACTACAGGATAAAATGCAAAACCGTAATAACCTTTCACCTGGTGCCTCCAATGCATTGCGTGATAAAAGGAGTTTTCAGAAAAAGAGTTTTGGGGCAGTTCCCGGCAAACAAAGGCTCGATATAAAAGATAAGCCGGGCTTTACCGACCAACTGGAGTTAAACCAACGTATGTTAATGCTTGTAACACTACTGATTGTAGTTACATTTCTCGTATTCAGCAGGAGTCTTGGTAACGAGATTTTAAATGGATGGGACGACGGCGTTTATATTACGCATACGGATGTAGTAAACTTTGGACAGGGTAGCGGAGCATCAATTTTCAGTAATTTCCATTTAGGAATGTATCAACCGCTTTCTGTATTGAGTTTTGCTTATAATAAAATGATAGGAGGCAGTTCACCGGCATCATTTATTCTTGTGAATATATTGTTGCATCTGCTGAATATATGGCTTGTATTCAAACTCATGCTGAAATGGGTAAAACGTTTTGAAACGGCTTTCATTGTTGCTTTATTGTTTGCACTACACCCGATGCATGTAGAAGGAGTTGTTTGGATTTCAACCCGCAGTTCATTACTATACTCAGCATTCTTTCTGGCAGGGCTCAAACAATATGACAAGTACCTTGAAACGGCGAAAAGAAAACATTACTTTCTTACCATTATGTGGGCTATACTGGCTCTTTTCAGCAAGTCAATGGCAGCTACCTTCCCATTAGTGCTTTTGTTGGCTGATTATTTAAGAAATCGGTCATTTAAGTTGAATTTGCTGATAGAAAAAATACCCTTTTTTATCCTTTCAGTTATATTTGGAATAGTTGCCATTAAAGCATCTGCCTCATTTGGTCATATCACCGGAATTGAAAAAGACTATGGAATAATTGAACGGATTGTTCTTATTCTCTATGGATTGTCATTCTACCTGATCAAGCTTGTGCTACCGGTTAATTTGTCAGCTATTTACGCCTTCCCTGAAAAGGTTGACGGATTATTCCCCATATGGGTTTATGGCTCCCTGATAGCTTTAGCGGGTGTAGCCTGGGTTATATGGAAAAATAAGGAGAACCGCAGGATATTTACTTTTGGAGGTTTGTTTTTCCTGGCGACCATAGGCATGGTATTACCACTCTTTTGGTCAAGGATTTTTATCACCGCCGATAGGTATACGTACATACCTTACCTTGGACTATTCATAATAGTTGCAATAGCATTAACCCGTTTATGGGATGGACGGAACAACTTAAAGATTTCAACAAGAAACACTGTGTACACAGCAGCAATACTATCCTTGATTCTATTGATTTCAGCAACCTGGAACAGGATAAAGTATTGGAAAGATGTTCCAACCCTGTTAAATCAGGTAATAGACAATCAACGCTCCAATGCTGACATGGCGCATGGGTATTTTTATCTGGGTAATTATTATGATGCGCTTGGTAACGATGAAGAAGCAGTTAAAAACTACTCTCTTTCTATCAGCAGAAATGATGATTATCTCCTGGCTTTTAATAACAGAGGAATAATCAGAGGCAAGCAAATGAACTCGAATGCTGCCATTGCTGATTTTACAAAAGCAGTTACAATCAATCCAGATTACGCTGAATCATACTATAATCGGGGTATTGCTTATTTCCAACAGCAAAATCAAGATCAAGCCTGTGCTGATTGGAATAAAGCAGCACTGCTTGGCTTTAAAGAAGCCGATAAATTGCTAAGTCAATATTGTAAATGAGCTATCTGTAAAGTCAACCTTTGATAATAGCGCAAAAGTTAACTCCAAGGTTGAAGTTTCCTATATCAATGCAGCAAAGCCTACCTGTAATAAGCAGTGATGAAATTCAGGATATTAGTTTCAACACGCTTCATAACATTAGATATATCAGCACGTTCAAACTTACTTCCAATAATACTTTCATAAAGCTCAATGTATCGTTCAGAGGTTGCAGTTACAAAATCATCAGGCATTTCAGGAACAGTTTGACCTTCTTTACCCTGGAAATTATTGGCGATAAGCCATTCTCTAACAAACTCCTTAGATAGTTGCCGTTGTGCTTCACCTCTGTCCTGACGTTCTTTGTATCCCTCAAGATAAAAGTACCTGGATGAGTCAGGAGTGTGAATTTCATCAATCAGATAAATATCTTCACCATCTTTTCCAAACTCGTACTTGGTATCAACCAATATAAGTCCCATTTTCTCAGCTATTTCAGTGCCACGTTGAAATATCTTGCGTGTATAGTCTTCAAGTTTGATGTATTCTTGCTCATCTACTAAACCTGACTTAATAATTTCCTCACGCGAAATATCCTCATCGTGACCAACCATCGCCTTAGTGGTTGGTGTGATTAATGGTTCAGGAAACTTATCGTTTTCTTTCATTCCCTCAGGCATTGGAACTCCACATATTGTTCGTTTGCCACTTTTGTATTCACGCCAGGCATGCCCTGATAAATATCCCCTGATTACCATTTCAACTTTAAATGGTTCACATAAACGACCAACTGTAACCATTGGATCAGGTGTCGCTATTTTCCAGTTTGGTACAATATCACTGGTTTGGTCAAGGAAATTAGAGGCTATCTGGTTAAGCACCTGCCCCTTGTAAGGAATTCCTTTTGGGAGTACGACATCAAATGCTGATATTCTGTCGGTCGTCACCATAATTAGCAGTTCATCTTTGATGTGATACACATCACGGACTTTGCCAACATAGAGATGTGTCTGGCCTGGCAGACTAAAGTTTGTTTTTGTTACAGCGTTCATTGTATAATTGTTGAAATTTATAATCTGAAAATAGCAAAGAGATATTTAACAACTATTATTGCAGCCAAAGGAAACTATAAGGTTCCATTGTGTAAGGGAGAGCTATTTGCTCACCAGTTAACATATTTATTAAGTTCCTGCCATTGAGAAATTCCTGGGTTTCAATGACAACCACATTTTCTGACAAATTATTTATAACAATAACACTATTGCCGTTATAATTCCTGCTATAAGCTAGTAATTTGTTATTGCCGTTATCATCTGACAAAAGCCATTTCAGGTCACCTCTGCCGAAAGCTTGATTTTGCGACCGAATCTTAAGTTGCTGTTTAATAGAATTGTTAACAATTGATGTTAGTGATTCAGGATTGTCCAGTTCATTCTCGATGTGATTCCAATCAAGAAACCCCCTGACAAGATACCGTGAATCATGCTTACCTGTTTTTTTCTTGTAAGTTTCAAAGAAGGCCTCATCGTTAAGTCGGGCAAACTCATCACCATAATAGATAATTGGTGTTCCTGGAAGTGTGAGCATTATACTGTAAGCCATTGAGATCTTTCTGGCATCCCGATCAAGAAGTTCAGCTAATCGCGCTGATATGCCCTCACCTACCCTGAAATCCCAAAGAGGCTTTTGGCAATAATGACCATGGATAATAGCCCTGTCATCGGGGGTCACCATTTCAAGTGTTAGCTCATCATGTAATCTAAGAAAAATAAACCACTGGTTATCAGGCGCAATGGCTGGCGTGTTCTCTGGTTTCAGAATATCAATAACCGGTATTGAATTATGTGTTGCCAATGACTTAAATATCATGGGCATCAAAGGAAAATGATAACCTGCATGGCATTCATCATTATCGCCAAAATACTTCACTACTTCATGTGGGGGCTGACATGCTTCGGCGAGCAATAACGTATTAGGTCTTACAGAATCAAGAACTGCCCTGAAAATCTTAAGAATAGTGTGCGTTTGTGGCAGATTCTCGCAGTCGGTGCCGTCTTCTTTCCATAAGTATGGAATAGCATCAGCCCTGAATCCGTCGAGGCCTTGTTGTAGCCAGAATAATAATATTTTACATACTTCTATAAGTACATCAGGATTTTGATAGTTCAAATCAGGCTGGAATTCAAAGAAACGATGGAAGAAATACCATTCCCCGTCCTGCTCCCAGTTACTTGGCACCATACCTTTGAACAGTAGTCGCGTTTCCTTGTACTTATTGGTGTCCTTATTCCAGATGTAATAATCGCGATAAGGATTATCGGGGCCTTTACGTGATTCAACAAACCATGGATGTTCCTCACTTGTATGGTTCATGGCAATATCAAATATAACTCTTATGCCATATTCGTGAGCCTTGTGAAGGAACTTCCTGAATTCAGCCTGTTTTATTTCAGGGGATGTATCGGGAGGCAATCCAAGGAGTTCAGCACGAATATTTCTGTAATCTTTGATATCGAACCCTGCATCTCTCATTGGAGAATCAAGTATTGGCAACAGCCATAAACATGTTATTCCAAGATCACGCAAGTGATCAAGCTTTTCAATCAGCCCATCAAAGGTTTGGTTAAACATATCAACATATAATGAATACACAACTGCATCTTTATACCAACCTTCGGGCTGAGGTTCAAGTTTAAACTTGTTTGAGGTTTCCTCTACAATTTCAAGGAGCATGGAAAGCTTGCTGCTTTCAGTTGCCGGGTAAAGTTTATTCCACTCGTAGACTATTTTCTCTTTAAGGGCCTTATCCATAAACTATTATAATTATTTTCTGAGCTTGTGCTGCTTTTGCAAATTTAATTCTAAAAATGATGTCATGATGAGATGAATGTTTTTTATCTTCGTACTTGACACGCTCCTGCCAATATTTGTTTAGTATTGTTAAATATGCTTTGTAACAGCTTATGAAGACTTGAATATGGTAGCTCAAAGGATTCTCCTGATCATACTTCTAATATTTTCAAAGAATCTTGCCGGCCAAAATTTCGCATTTGATCTTCCGGAAGGAAGGAAAACATTAAGTGCAAATTTTGAGAACTTTGATAATATGGTAGTCCTTCAATTTATGTTGGAGGATTCAATACCAATCAAACTTATATTAGATAGCGGAATTGAGGGAATAATCCTAACAGACCCGGCACTCGTTAACTATTACGAATCAGCTTGTATACGTAATTTCAAACTTACTGCACCAGGAACTTCAACTTCTCTAGAAGCTTGCTACACATCATTGGTTAAACTACGGTACAAATCAATGCAATCGATATCTTCAAATTTAATCTTATTGAAGGAGGATCAATTTTCACTGGATGCATTTATTGGTACAAAAGTGCACGGCCTTATTGGGCTGGACAAGTTCAGGAACCTTGTTGTCACAATAAATTATGATATTAACACCTTGCGCTTTACCCGACCTGAAAATTACAAATTGCCTATGCATGCAGATGTTATTCCAATTAATATTCTCCGGGGAAGGCCATATATGACTGCAAGGTTGGAACTTGACACCAAGGAAATACGCGACTTATGGCTTATGATTGACTCTGGTGCTAATCACCCAATTCTATTGGAAACTGATTCAACAGATACATACCAACCACTTAAATCACTTGAAACTACAATCGGCAGAGGTCTTGGAGGTATAATTTCAGGAGCCTTCGTAAGGTCAGGTTGGCTATTGATTGGCAATTCACGTCTCGACAATATAATTACTTCTATTTCTTCAGAATACATAGGAGGAACCCAGGCTACAAGGAACTTCAGGCATGGCACACTCGGCTCTGCGGCATTATCCAGATTCAGGGTATCGTTTGATTACACAAACAACAGATTGATACTCACAAGAGGTAGGAAATTCAAGGAGCCATTTGAATATAACATGAGTGGAATCACTTTTGAGAGTCTTACAGTAGGTTTTAACATTTTTAAAGTTAGCGAGGTAATAAAAGAATCACCCGCCCAGCAAGCCGGGGTGAAGCAGGGGGATATACTGATGAGCGTAAACCAAAAACCTGCTTTCTCACTTAACCTTGGTGAATTGAACGCTATAGTCAGCAGCCGACCCGGGACACCAGTTACGCTTGTTATAAGCCGTGACGGTAGATTAATGACTTTTAAGTTCAAGCTCAAAAGGTTGATTTAACGGCTTTTTTAGTAAATTTGAGCACCTTATTATTGAAGGTATAAAACTTAATGTCTTTATTTCATTAAGGGGCTTTAACTTGACATATTAGTAGATTTATCAGGGGGTTTAACATTGACACTTAAGCAGTTAACATGACATCTAAATTTCATACAGCAATCCTACGGTCGGCTGTTGCGCTATTTTTCTTAATTCTTCATACTATTGCCTTATGTGCAGAACCTGGGAATTTGAAGATTGAGCCCCCTTTCTGGTGGGCTGGAATGCAAAATCCCAATCTTCAATTACTAGTATATGGGACTGACATCTCCTCCTTAGAAGTTGATATAGATCACAAGGGAATTACATTAGAACGAGTGCAAAAAGTTGAAAACCCAAATTACTTGTTTATTGACCTTTTAATGGAAAAGGACATTAAGCCCGGGAAGTTTGAAATCAATTTTAAAAAAGGAGGAAAAACTTCATACACCTATGATTACGAGCTATTAGAACGCGATAGTTCATCTACAGCGCAAAAAGGTTTTGATCCCTCAGATGTTATTTACCTTCTAATGCCTGATCGCTTTGCAAATGGTAATCCTGATAATGATAGTCATCCGTCAATGTTGGAAAAAGCTGACAGAAGCAACCCAAGCGGTCGTCATGGTGGTGACATTGCAGGCATTTCCAATAACCTTGATTATCTTAAAGATCTTGGAGTAACAGCCCTATGGATCAACCCTTTGCTTGAAAACAACAATGAAGCGTATACTTATCATGGATATGCTATTACTGATTTCTATAAAATTGATCCAAGATTTGGTAGTAATGAGGATTATATAAAGCTCGTTTCAACAGCTCACAACAAAGGCTTGAAAGTAATAATGGATATGATTTTTAACCATTGTGGCATCAACCATTGGTTTATAAAAGATTTACCCATGAAAGGTTGGATACATGAATTCCCTACATACACCCGTTCAAACTTTCGTGCTGAATCACTTACCGATCCTTATGCAACAGAATACGATAAAAACCTGATGCTTCAGGGATGGTTTGATCAGAATATGCCTGATCTTGATCAACGAAATCCATTAGTAAGCAACTATCTTATTCAGAATAGCATTTGGTGGATAGAGTATTCAGGTATTGATGGCATCAGAATGGACACACAGCCATATCCGTACAAAGAAATAATAGCAGAATGGGCTCGACGCGTTTTCGAGGAATATCCTGAATTTAACATTGTAGGTGAAGCATGGATGCAGAGGGAAAGTATGACCTCGTACTACCAAAAAGACTCACAGTTTGGTGAAGGGTATAATTCTAACATTCCAAGTGTCACAGATTTCCCAATGTATAATGCAATAACAAAAGCATTTACTGAGCCTGAAGGATGGACTGAAGGGATGGCGCGTTTATATTATGTACTTGCCCAGGATTTCCTATATGCTAATCCTGACTACAACCTCATATTTGCTGATAATCATGACCTGAACAGATTCTTCACTTCCGTAAAAAAGGATGTTAATGCATTTAAGCTAGCAATGGCCTTTTTGCTCACCACACGAGGTATACCTATGATTTATTATGGTACCGAGTATTTAATGGAAGGTGAAGAACATAAAGGACATGGGGACATTAGAAAAGATTTCCCTGGTGGGTGGGCATCTGACAGTGTCAACCTATTTACTTCCGCAGGCCGTTCTTCACAGCAGGAAGAGGCATTCAGGTATCTGCAAACAATTCTTAAATGGCGCATTACAAATGATGCAGTCACCAAAGGATCACTTAAGCATTATATCCCGCAGGATGGTGTGTATGTTTACTTTAGGGAATGGGAAGATAAAAGGGTGATGATTATGCTCAACAACAACGAAGGATCTCAGGCAATTGATACGAGCCGTTTTGTTGAAGGTCTAAAAGGAGCACGATATGGCAAGAATATAATTACAGGGAAGAACTTTACTTTTAGAAACAACATACTATTAGAACCCAGGCAAGCACTGATCATTGAGCTTGAAAACCGAAAGTGATTCAGTATTTAGTTATCAATGGATATGACAGTTGTCGCGAGTAAAATAAGTAAGAAAAAATACAAGCTTTCGTACAGGAAGGTTCTATATACGGGAATCTTCATCCTCTTTTTAATTCTGGTTGCCCCTTGGGCATTTAATTCACTGAAACTATTTGCCAGCTATGGATTCTCTCTGACTCAAGCCTCACAACACAATAATTACCTGAATTTTGGAATTGCTATTCCAAGAGGTTATATGGTTCATGGAATTGACATCTCTCACCACCAAAAGATCATTAACTGGGATGAAGTTGCAGCCATAGATGTTAAAGGCATTAAAATCAACTTTGCATTTATTAAAGCTACTGAAGGAATCACTCGTCAGGATCGTCATTTCACAAAGAATTGGCAAAGGAGTAAGGAAGCTAAACTTATAAGGGGAGCATATCACTTTTATTATCCTTCACGCGATGCAAAGAAACAGGCAGAGAATTTCATAAGGGCAGTTGACCTCTCCCCTGGTGATCTTCCTCCTGTGCTTGATATTGAAGTCTCAAAAGGAAAATCGAAAGCAGAAATTGTTAAAGGTTGCAAGGAATGGTGCGATATAATAGAGAGACATTATAAGGTTAAACCTATCATTTATACCAATCCCACATTCTATGATAAATACCTCAAAGATGACTTTGAGGATTATCCTTTATGGATTGCACATTATTATAAGGATAAACCAAGAATGGATCACCGCGACTGGTTATTTTGGCAGCATAGTGACTGTGCAACTGTTAGAGGCATAGATAAACCTGTTGACCTGAATGTCTTCAATGGTGATGTAGCTGATCTAATGGAGTTGTGCATAAAATAATAGCAACTCAGTGATTGTAAAATCACTGAGTGATAGTTAACTTTGTATAGAAAATCACATCCAAGATGGAAACACAAACTTTACAAAAAAAGACGATAGTAAATGAACAGGAGTGCTGTCCTCCTTTTGAGCCCATGCCTTGGGATGATAAGGTAATTATGTGGGATAATAAGCAATTTATCCGCGACAAAGTACATACCTTTTTCTACATTCCTTTTGGTTTTGGAAAGGTTATTTCAAGAATGATGAAGAAAATTGAAGCTGCTGGTGGTGAAGCAAAAAACTGGCTTAGCCTGAGCGACCATACAAGCCAATGGAACATGGACTTGTATGTTGAGGTCAATAAACCTATCCCCAATGCTGAGAATATCGCTTTAAGCGGAACGTATTACAGTAAAGTGTACGAAGGACCCTTCAAGGATTCAAATAAGTGGATGAGTGATTTTAATAAAACAGTTAAATCGAAAGGACTCACCTCAAATAAAACATACATGTGGTATACAACTTGTCCTAAATGCGCTAAAAAATACGGCAAGAATTATACTGTAATAATCTCTGAAGTTAGCGGCAATTGATCTTTAAAGTATTGTTATCCGATAATGAAGTTAGTGGTAACTGATCTCTAAAATATTGTTATCCGTTAATGAGTTAGTGGTAACTGGTCCTTGATTTCGGTTTTATCCGTTTTAAGTAGCAATACGGCTTCTATGCTTTTCAATCGCAGTCTTTAGCTGTTCGAGAGCCTGTACTAGCAGTGATCTAGGGCAAGCCAGGTTAATTCGCATATATAAACTACCACCTTTACCAAACTGAATACCGGCATTTAGCCCAAGTCCAGCTTCCTTTATAAAGAAATCACTAAGATCTTTGTCGTTTAAATTGAGAGCTGAGCAATCAAGCCATGCCATGTATGTAGCTTCTGGATGAATCATTTTTATTTCAGGTATTTCCCTTTTCAGTGTTTCACCAAGAAAATTGATGTTATCGTTTATATATTTGAGCAATTGTTCCAGCCACTCATCGCCCTCATTATATGCAGCCATTGCAGCAGTAGTGCCAAATACATTACCCATATCAACATGCAGTTTCTGAACAACATTGTTGAAACTCACACGCAATTTCTTGTCAGATATTATTACTGAAGCAGTTGATAATGCGGCAAGGTTAAAGGTTTTACTTGCAGATATCATCGTGATGGTTTTCCGGGCAATAGCATCACCAAGAGATGAAAGGACTGTATGCTTAAATCCAACATTTACCAGATCAGCATGAATCTCATCTGACACCATTAGTACATCATACTTCAAGCAGATATCAGACATACACTTTAATTCATCCGCCCTCCATGCGTTACCACCGGGGTTATGAGGATTACTGATGATTATCATTGCAGCACCCTTTTTGCAAAGTTTCTCAAGTCCTGCATAGTCCATTTGGTATCTGCCATTCACCATTTGCAGTTGATTGTAGCTTAATACACGCTTGTTGCTACTTACAGCACTGAAAAAGGGGAAATAAACAGGTGGTTGTACTATTATGCGATCCCCTGGTTTTGTATAGGCCATAACGGCTAGATTGAGTGCAGGTACAATTCCTGGGGAAAAGCAAATCCATTCTGGCTTAATATTCCAATCATGGCGACGCATTACCCAGTTAACAATTGCCTCATAGTATTCCGGTGGTCTGATTGAATATCCCAGAATTGGATGCTTAGCCCTTTCCTTAATTGCATTCATCACAAAAGGAGGAGTTTCAAAATCCATGTCGGCAACCCACATCGGAATAACCTCCTCGGTACCAAAAAACATTTTACGCAAATCATACTTAACACTTGCAGTGTTACTGCGTTCTATAATCTCATCAAAATTGTATTTCATCAGGAGGTAATAACTTAATTTTTAATCGATAGTCATCCATTTAATAATACCGGGCAAATAAAATAGGACTACAAAGTTCTTAATTTTCCTCAATTGACTTGATTTATCTTAAATTTGTAATAAACAACAGAAAATGAAAGTTTCCCCATACGCACTTCTTTCACGCTTTTATTTTGACGACACAGCCTTTCATAGTCTAATGCGAAGACGCATATACAAAGTATTGCTCATTGCCAGCAATTATGATTCGTTTATTCTTGAAGGAGATGGCAGAATAGATGAGCAGATTTTTAACGAATATGTAGCTTTAAGTTTGCGATATCCTCCTCAGTTCATACAGGTATCATCAGAAAAAGAGGCACTTTCAGTACTGAAGACTGAAAATATTGATCTTATCATCACCATGTTAAGCATGGGCAAGAGTGAAACATTTGAAGTAGCCCGTCGTCTGAAAGCTCAGTATAGTAACGTTCCGCTAGTAGTACTTACATCTTTCTCGCGCGAAGTAACATTGACAATAGCCAGTGAGGATCTATCATCCATTAATTATGTATTCTGTTGGTTAGGTAATGCTGATCTTCTTTTGGCTATCATTAAGTTGATTGAGGACCAGATGAATGCCGAGTATGATATAAAAACTGTTGGAGTACAGGCTATCCTGCTTATCGAAGACTCCATCAGGTTCTATTCAAGTTACCTGCCAAACATTTACAAGATCATTTTTAAGCAATCCAAGTCATTTATGACTGAAGGGCTTAATGAACACCAGATGATGCTCAGAATGCGGGGCAGGCCCAAAATACTATTGGCTACAAATTATGAACAGGCTCAAGCATATTACGACCAGTATAAAAACAACCTGATAGGCATTATAACCGATGTGTCCTTTAAACGAAACGGAATAGACGATCCGGAAGCAGGCATAAGTTTTATAAAGAAAGTAAAGGCGACAGATGAATTCATACCTATGTTGATGCAGTCATCAGATTTCTCACGAGTGAATACTGCAAGTGATCTGCATGTTGGATTCATTCATAAGCAATCACCAACACTTTCACATGAACTTCGAAATTTCATTATTCAATTCTTCGCATTTGGCGATTTTGTTTTTGTTGACCCTATTACCAAGAAAGAAGTACATAGGGCTGCTGACCTCAAAACGTTACAACAGATTATATTTGAAATCCCCGACAGTTCATTCGAATACCATGTATACCGAAATCACATATCCAAATGGCTGTATGCCAGAGCTCTATTCCCTTTGGCCGAACTTTTCAGAGACTTAAGACCTGATGACTTTGAAAATCTGGATGATATCAGACAGTTCATTTTTGAAGCAATAGCAACTTTCAGAATGAACAAGGCACGTGGAATAATTGCTGAATTTAATCCCAAAAGCTTTGATGAATACTTGAGTTTTACACGTATAGGTCAGGGATCTATTGGTGGTAAAGCACGTGGATTGGCATTTCTTGACTCAATGCTTAAACGTAACAGGATGGTTGAAAAGTGGCCTGGTGTTCTGGTCATTATACCGAGAACTGTTGTACTAGGAACAGATATATTTGATGAGTTTCTTGAAATTAACAATCTTTACAAAGTTGCAATCTCAGGGATTAAGGATGAGGAACTGTTAAAGATATTCGTAAATGCAGAACTACCAAAAATACTACAAGAGAATCTGAAGACCTTTATAAGTGTTGTGAAGAAGCCAATTGCAATTCGTTCTTCCAGCATGCTTGAAGATAGCTATTACCAGCCTTTTGCCGGTATATACTCTACTTACATGGTACCTAATGATCCTGATGATCAAGAACTCACCATTAAGAACCTAAGCATCGCAATTAAAAGTGTATATGCATCAGCTTTCTTCAACGAATCAAAAGCATACATGAAAAGTACCACGCATGTAATAGATGAGGAGAAAATGGCAATTGTATTGCAGGAAGTTACAGGAACTGCCTTTAACGATAGATTTTATCCTACCTTATCAGGTGTTGCCCGTTCCATCAATTTTTACCCTGTATTACCTGAAATATCTACTGATAGCACTGCGAGCATTGCATTAGGCTTAGGCAAATACATTGTTGAGGGTGGCATGTCGCTCCGCTTTTCACCAAGATATCCGCGTAAAGTACTTCAGCTTTCAAGTCCACAAATGGCTCTCAAAGAAACGCAAAATAGTTTCTATGCACTTGACCTGAAACCTGAAAGCTTTATTGTGTCGACTGATGATGGATGTAACATGGTTAAACTGGATATCAAGGAGGCTGAGAAGGATGGAGCATTAAGGCACATAGTTAGCACGTTTGATTTTGAGAATCAAACTATCAAGGAAGGCATGCTCACTCAAGGAAAACGAATTATAACTTTCAATAACCTCCTGAACCATAAGGTTGTTCCTATTGCTGACATACTGTTGAATGTACTCGAAACAGGTCAGAAAGAAATGGGTAAGCCAGTTGAAATAGAGTTTGCCATGGACCTTAACTCAACTGACAATGGCAATTTCGTATTTAATCTTCTTCAAATACGACCTATTGTAGATCCGAGGGAAGAACTTGAAGTAGATCTTAAGAACATAAAAAGAGAAGATGCAATAATCTTTGCTAACAACGCTCTTGGCAATGGAATTATAAAAGGATTACGGGATGTTGTATACATAAAGCCTGAAAATTTTCATTCAAGCGATAATAGTATGATTGCCCAGCAGGTTGCTGATCTAAATTTTAAATTCCTGCAAAGTAATACAAATTACATTCTTATTGGGCCCGGGAGATGGGGTTCAAGTGACCCATGGCTTGGAATACCTGTTAAGTGGGGGCAAATATCGGGGGCCAGGGTAATTATTGAATCTGGCTTGAAAGATTACCGTATTGACCCTAGTCAGGGTACTCATTTCTTCCAGAACTTGACAGCTTTCAGAGTAGGCTATTTTACTATCAATCCTTTCATGAATGATGGGCACTATGATCTAACATTTCTGAATGAACAGCCTGCAGTGTACGAGGATAAATTTATCAGGCATGTGAGGTTCGAATCTCAATGTTTGGTTATGATTGACGGATCAAAGAATCAAGGCGTGATTCTTAAACCAAAAGAATTGGGTTAAATTATTCTGAGCATGCATCACGCAATCGCATGAGTTCATCCTGTTTGGCTGTATCACCTGCTGTTGCATACAAGTATGATAACATTTCGAACAGCTTTTCAATGATCACTGTAGGTTTCAAAGGAATAAAATAGTTTTCCTGTGATGGGAACTTTAATTTCTTCAACAAAGTTACCAACTCCTCTTTTGTGAAAATACCCCCTTTATTTTCAGGATTTATACAGAACTTAACTCTGGACCCAACACTACTTTCAGGCTCTATCCAGGCTAAGAAATAACGCTCACCTGGAAGCAGTAGACCAAATAAAGGAATTCCGAGGCTTTGGGCCAATATAGTGTATAGGATTCCTATTGAAATCGAATAACCGGTCTTAGTGTCAAGTAAATTATTCAGGAAAAGATATTTAGAATCAGCCTCTTGTTTCTCGGGCAAGGTGAACTTATGATGATCATAGATAATATGATTCAATACTTTTACCTTTTCCAGGGCCGTCAGGTTTTCATTCAATTCTATCCATATATCCCGTCTAAGCTGTAGTATTTGCTCTTTGATTTTTTCAACATTGAGGCTTGGGTATAAGTATCGGGTGAATAAAATATAACCTTCAAGCAGGTCTGAATCTTTAAAATGCGCCCATTTAACCAGATCAAAATGAAGTTGATTGAACTGAATATTATGAATTATATCTTCAATTCTTTGTTGTACCCCTGAATCAAAGGTATTCTCCCACGCATTTTCAAGCAGAGGTACTGCAGGAGGGCCAATATTAAATATCTGCTCTCTTACTTTGGCAAATGAGGCATAATCTGGCTCATCAATCAAACTGATCAATGCCTGTAATTCAACTTCATTTCCCATATTGTGTTCCATTTTCTAACCTTCTTATATAAAATCAACAATCCAAAGAAAGGAATTCTCACTCCAAAAGCATTTTCTTTCTTTTAATCTGCATTTACACTCTTGACTCCACTCAATCTATCAAGCACATTGATTATGAGTTTTTCCATTGCTGGTCGGTAATTAGTGCTATGGGTTTTATCAACTCTATTGGCCACTATGTTAGTCAGTGTAAGTGTGTTATGTCCCATCATTAACCCCAGGCCATAAAGAGCCGATGTTTCCATTTCAAAATTTGTGATCCTGAGGTTATGGTAGTTATACGATTGCAGTAACCCATTTAAATCAGGAAGAAATGTTCCTAATCTCAATTTTCTACCTTGAGGAGCGTAAAAACCGGGAGCTGTAGCGGTTATTCCTTGAGTATATCCACCACCAATTGCCTTTAAGAGGTTTTTGCCAGCTTCAACAAAATACGGCTTGGGTAAAATTGAAGGCCATGATAGCTGGCTTATAAACTGCTCAGTCATGTCATGATTCATCACTCTGTCCAGATTTCTGTAATAGTATAGCATTCCATCCAATCCAATACCATGTGTTGAAACTATAGTAGTATCAGGCTCTATGCCTGACTGCAGCGCACCTGATGTACCTATTCGTATGATATTAAGAGCAGTATGCATGCTTTTTATTTCTCTTTTATGGAGATCAATATTAAACACAGCATCAAGTTCATTCATCACTATGTCAATGTTATCAGTACCCATTCCTGTTGATATAACTGAAATTGGCATATTATTATACTCACCTGTATGGGTTATCATTTCACGATTGCTCTTTTTATAACGAATCCTGTCAAAATGATCTGAAACCATACTAACTCTGCCCGGATCACCAACGAGTATGACATTAGGTGCTACTTCGTCAGGAAAAAGGTTCAAATGGTAAATACTACCATCATGATTTAACAATAATTCAGAACTTTCAAGTGATGCCATTTTATATAGATATTTGTTATAAGAAGCATAATAATTACTTTTGCCTTTAAACTGCAAATATAACCTTAATCAACATCTCATGAGCAATATCCTGGTACCTTACGACTTCAACAGGCAATCAGAATTAGCACTGGAGCAAGCTGTTAATCTTGCCAGAATTACAAAAAGTAAGATCATTTTACTCTATGTCAATGAGTTCCCTGGCTTTATCACTTCACTTTTCTCTGATCGTCAGGACGATGAAATGCTGGAAAAAATCAATGACCATTTAGACTCAATTGCCGTCAGATATAGTCTAAGAACTGGAGTTGATATTGATGCTACTATGCAAAAAGGGAGAATCTACACTACCATTAACAGGGTGGCTGAAGAAACTGCATCTACCTTTATAGTTATGGGCACCAGAAGCTCTGATTCTAATGACCCTGAGAGAAAGCGGATGCTGGGAGCAAATACCTCACGGGTAATCCGTTCAGCTACCTGTCCTGTTATCACAATAAGTGGATCAACTCATTATGAAGGTTGCCGTTCAATACTTCTGCCGATGGATTTAACCAAGGAGACAAAACAAAAAGTTGGATGGGCAATTGACATTGCCAAAATATATGGTGCAAAAATCAGGGCAGTATCAGCACTTTGGTCACTCAATGATACTGAGATTATTACAAAGCTCAATATTCAGATGAATCAGGTTAAGAGATTTATCGAAGAAACCGGCATTGAATGTGAGGCTGAGATAATTGAAAGTCCAAAAGGCGAAAAAACCCACGTACCTGCCATCCTTGAGTACGCGCGCTCAAAAGGTGATGTTGACCTTATAGTAATAATGACTCAGCAAGAATTTTCAATAGTAGAATTCTTTGTGGGATCACATGCTCAGGAGTTCATCAGATGTTCAGAGATACCAGTAGTGTCTATAGTTCCTAAAGAACTCGGATTTGTTTCCATTTTTTCATAAGACTGCTGTAATAACAAACATTCTAACCATGAAGGCTGAAATTATTACAATTGGCGACGAGTTGCTGATAGGGCAGGTCATTGACACCAACTCAGCATGGATGGCACGGGAACTTAACATGGTTGGTATTCAAGTATCACAGATCACTTCTATTGCTGACGATCATGAGCATATTTTAAAGGCTATGTCGGAAGCATCTACCCGGGCAGATATAATTATTACAACAGGTGGTTTAGGACCAACACGTGATGACATAACCAAATTGGCTCTATGCGATTTCTTCAAAACGCATCTGATCTTTCATCAACAGTCGTATGAGAATATTGAAAGAATATTCACATTGAGAGGTTACGCACTTACTGAATTGAACCGTAAACAAGCTGAAGTACCTGCAACTTGTGAAGCTTTGTTAAATGAAAACGGCACTGCTCCAGGCATGTGGTTCAGGTACAATGGCAAAATATTCATTTCACTTCCCGGAGTACCTTTTGAAATGAAAGCCTTGATGACCAATCATGTTCTACCACTTATTAAGCCACTGAGTAATAAAGTTATAATCCACAAAACAATTCTCACACAGGGCGTAGGCGAATCATTTCTTGCAGATAAGATCAAGAACTGGGAAACCGCTCTGCCTCCTCATATTAAATTAGCATATCTACCTCAACCTGGAATTGTAAGGCTACGGTTAACAGCTATTGGCACTTCAGCTGAATCGCTGCAAGAAGAACTAGATGAAAAAGTAATGCTGTTATACTCTACAATCGCAGAATATATCTTCGGTGAAGACGAAGAAAGTCTAGAATCGATAGTGGGTCAGTTACTTAAGGATCACAATCTCACATTAGCAACTGCTGAAAGCTGTACAGGAGGATACATTGCTCATCTTATTACATCAATTGCCGGCAGTTCAGCATACTTCGCCGGTTCAATCATTTCATATTCGAATGATGTTAAGGTAACCATGCTGGGAGTAAACCCAGGTACGATTGAGGACAATGGATCAGTTAGTAAGGAGGTCGTAACTGAAATGGCTGAAGGTGTAAAGAAAAAACTTAACACCGACTGCTCAATTGCAGTATCAGGAATTGCGGGTCCCGATGGAGGTACTGTTGATAAACCTGTTGGAACAGTGTGGATTGCAGTATCAACTCCCTACACAGGGACAATAACCAAGCGCTTCTTATTTGGCGAGCATCGTGAACGAAATATCCGTAGAAGTGCACTGGCTGCTCTTGATCTTCTAAGGAAGCAATTAGTAAAGCATTGAACTTAAATCAGAACAGGAATTCAATCCATCTTTTTCTTACCGTAATCCACCTGTTATATCTGAAAAGTGTATAATTTAGCCGAACTTATTGTAGGATCATCGCCAGGTGCAGATCTTCCTGCAATAAAACAACATCTAAACGTTCAGGAATCATGTCTTTTGAACATCTTCTCACCAAACCTCAGGCAACACACAACCTGCCAGCCTACACCCGATCATTTAATACAATATGCAATATTTGCTCAGTTGGATGCACGTTAAAGTTATTTGAGGAAACAGAAGGGGTTATAAAGTGCGAAGGTGTAGAAGGATTGATCAACAACGATGGCACAATCTGTGAGTATCCACAAAAAGGCTATGAAAGCATATTGAATATTGATCGCATTACTCAGCCTCTTCTTAGAAAAAATACCGGTCTTGAGCCTGTTAGCTGGGAGGAGGCATTCAATATATTGTATCAAAGGATAATAAGTGGTGATCCTGACGAAAAAGCTTTTTTTGCCGGAGCAAGGTTAACCAACGAAGAGCAATACCTGGTAATGAAACTATGCAGGGCCGGGGCTTATTCAAATAATATTGGCAGCTTTCATTACCTGGGCCGTGGCACCAGCTATACTAAATTATCAAGAGCCAATATTCCATTCGCTGAGCTTACTGAATCGAAGAAAATATATATCATAGGCTCCAGAGTTCATACAGACAACCCTGTTGCAGGATATTTCATCTTCAAGGATCACTCTGAATTCAATATACCTGTTGAGGTTATTACCAACAACCCTGACTCTGATATCATTGAAAAGGCTGATTCTTTTCTGCATATAAAGTCATATTTCCACTTTATCAAGGCTGTTAACTATTTAATTGTCAAGAATGAACTCGAGGACCATGATTACATTAAGAATCTGGTTGATAATTTCGACAATTTCAAGAAATCGTTGCTAGCGCTTGATTATAATAACCTGCAGAGAGAAGCTGGTGTACCGCATGAACTTATAGAAAAATTTGCTTCTGAATATAGAAATGAAGCACATGCTGTAATCGTGTTTGCTGAGAAAGAGCTGTCAGGACACACTTGTGGTGAAATATTTAACCTGGCACTGCTTACCGGCAAACATGGAAGAACTGGAGCTGGACTTCTTCTGGTAAAGGAAAATAATAATACCCATGGCCTGCATGATATAGGTATTATGGGGAATCTGGGACCTGGCGCTACTGCATGGGACGATCCCTTTCTTAGAAGTACAATTCAATTTAACTGGCGCTCGAAAGAGTTACCTACCGGTAAAGGCTGCACTCTAACAAAACTTAGGAATACAGGTTATAGTTCATTGTTCATCTTCGGAGAAGACCCAATTGGATGTGCATTAGATAAGGATGAGATGGTAAAATTACTATCAAAGAGTAATTTTCTAATGGTGCAGGATTATTTCCTTACCGAAACAGCAAAGATGGCTGATTTGGTGCTACCCTCCTCATTCCCCTTTGAAACAGGAGGTACATTCACCAACAGTCAACGTGTTATTCAAAAAGTGGACAAGAAAATGCAAAGTCCTTTACAATTTGACTCTTGGAAGCAATTGGAAGAAATCCTTTCAAGATGTGGGTATGATAGGTTTGAGTCAATTGACGATATTACTTTTGAAATAGCTTCCCTTCTGCCGAAATTTTGCACTAGTAGTAAATTGCTCTTCAGGATGAATGAGGAAGATAATTACAATCCAATGTTCGAACATGGGTGCGACATACTGCACTCACTTGCAAGAAACTAGAATCGTTTAAGAATATTAATTGCTTCTGTTAACATGTCATCAGAAACATCCAGATGTGTTACCAGACGTACAGTGGTTTTATCAAAGTCAATTCCGTAAAGACCGGCTTCTTCAAGTTTTTTAACAACCGAAATAGCTGTGTTGGGTGCCTTCACACAGAAAAGAACAATATTGGTTTGGCAATCATAAACCTTTTCTACCCAAGGCAATGTTTCAAGTACCTTTGAAAGCTGCTGTGCTTTTTGGTGATCCTCTTTTAATCGCTCCACATGATTATCCAGTGCATAAATGCCGGCTGCAGCCAGGTAACCCGCCTGCCTCATACCTCCACCAAAAACCTTTCTCACGCGGCGTGCCTTAGTAATAAACTCCTTTTTCCCAATAAGCACTGAACCAACAGGTGCCCCAAGACCTTTAGACAGACAAATTGAAATACTATCAAAGAGTTTACCGCACTCTTCTGGTTTTTGTCCTGTAACAGCCAAGGCATTAAATATTCTTGCACCATCCAGGTGAAACTTCAAACCATTAGCCTGACAGATTTGTGAAATTGCTGCCAAACTGTCATTATCATAAATTGCACCGCCACCCTTGTTCATCGTGTTTTCAACCTCCACCATAACGGTTGGCGGTCTATGGATATCGTCAGCATTAATATGATCAAGCACATCCTGAGCAGTTATCCTTCCACGGTCGCCTTCAAGTAAACACACTGAAGCACCTGAATTCATCATGATGCCTCCACCCTCATAGTAATAAACATGTGAAAGCTTGTGCATAATTATTTCTTCTCCCGGTTGAGTATGTACTTTCACTGCAATCTGATTTGTCATAGTACCCGATGGACAAAACAGACCTGCCTCCTTGCCAAACATTTTTGCTAATTTACTTTCTAATGCAGCAATAGTAGGGTCTTCACCTAAAACATCGTCACCAACTGCAGCACTAAACATGGCATCAAGCATGCCTGGTGTTGGCTTTGTGACAGTGTCACTTCTCAGGTCTATTATCATGAAACTAATTTTTAGGCAAAATAACCACTAACTATTAATCTTTGCAAATTCCTGTATACGTTTTTTAAACTTCCAGCATGTCATTTGCCGGGCATTCATTTCACGCGACAACTCATAGCTTGAAACATCAGGCGCACAACATATACGGTAGGCAAGCTCAAAAGCGTCAAGGATGTTAATTCGGCAATGATGAAACAATGTATGGGCAGTAGCAGACTCGTCAGCTTTGCACCTGGTGCAGCGTCTGGAATATGGCGTTTTGCCCTCGCAGTAATGATTATGCCCACACTTCCTGCAGGTATACCCTGTGGCCCACTTGTCATCAGCAATTGCCTTTAGGCAAATTTCTTCACTATTGAACCTTTTCTTGAAGGTATCAATATCTCTGAGATCTTTGAAAATGTGCTTTAAATCCATTTTAGTGTTGAAAGTTTATAGTAAACTATAATATTTACAGATTGTTAATTGACTGGTTTCGAATTAAATTATTAACTTTCGGGTACAAAAGTAAAAAAAAATAGTGATATTTATGCGCTTTAAAGAAAATTTGCACTATTTTTGCAGAGTGAAATCTATGAAACAATTTAAACAGCCCACGATGAAACAAATCATTCTATCTATTCTGCTAATTGGCGGAATTGGCATTACTGCCTGCACGCAAACAGGTACTAATGATAAAACTGCAACCCTTGCATCAAATGATGTACAACCTGCTACTGCAACCACAGGCAAAGTAATCCAAATGGATAAGGCCATGTTTTTGGAAAAAGTTTTCAATTATGAAGCTAATCCTGACAAATGGGTATATCTGGGTGATAAACCGTGTATTATTGATTTCTATGCTGACTGGTGTGGACCTTGTAAAAAAGTAGCTCCTATTATGTCAGAGTTGGCAGCTCAATATAAAGATGACATAGTAATATACAAGATAGATACTGATAAGGAGAAGGAACTTGCAGGTGTTTTCCAAATCAGGAGTATACCTTCAATTCTCTATTGCCCGGTTGAAGGACAACCTACCATGACCATGGGTGCATTACCAAAAGCCGAATTTGAAAAAATGGTAAAAGAAATATTATTAGCCAAGCCGGTTACTGCTAACTAATTAGCTAACAGCCATCAGAACACAGGCTAATAACCAACGATATTAAATAAAGTATAAACCTTGAAAGTAAAATAATGGAACATTTGACAACACAAACCTTTAAAGAGAAGGTTTTTGATTATGAAAAGAACCAGGAATGGAAATTCGAAGGCACATTGCCATGTATAATTGACTTTTATGCTGATTGGTGCGGACCTTGTAAAATGGTTGCTCCAATTCTTGAGGAATTATCAAAAGAATATGATGGCAAGGTAAACATCTATAAAGTTGACACTGAAGTTGAACAGGAGCTCTCTCAGGTTTTTGGAATCAGAAGCATTCCAAGTATGCTCTTTTGCCCTGTTGAAGGACAACCACGCATGGCTGCCGGCGCACTTCCCAAATCAGCACTTATTCAGGCTATTGATGATGTATTGCTACAGCCACAAGAAAAAAAATAAGTAACAGGTGAGTTTATAAAAAAAGGTTAATGCAATGGCATTAACCTTTTTTTATTATATGGCTACATAATTAGACGATTAATGTATTTTTGCTTCCGTTTTTAGAAATATTATTCGTTTCCACTCTATATGATGAATCTGTCAGGTAAAGATTTGCTCGTAATACTATCAGTCTGGTTAATTGCAACCGCCCTAAATGTTACAAAGCCTTTTCATATTGATGATGCCTATCACCTTGAAGCCGCAATCCACATTTCAAAAGCGCCACTTCAGCCATCTTCAGGATTTATTAACTGGGGAAATGTACCTGAACCCCTTAGCCAGTCAAACCAACCTCCATTGTTTTTTTACTTACTTGCCCTCACAGGATATTTAACTTCATTCAGCGAGATCCCTCTACATCTTCTTGTTTCAGTATTTACACTGCTGTCATTATATTTCTTCTTCATTACAGTGCAATTGATAAAGCCTGGTGAAGCTCAATTCTTAACCTTGATCTTTGGCTTAAGTCCCGCTTTTCTGATTAATCAGAATATTATGACCGATATACCGCTCTTGTCCGCTTCCCTTGCATTCGGTTATTTTCTCCTAAAAGCAGGTATGTCAAAGGAATTTAAATATATTGCCTATGCAGGTATCGCATTAGGATTAGCTATGCTAATCAAATTCACCATTGTACCTCTTTATGTAGTTCTGTTAATTGCACCTTTTTTCTACAGGAAACCTACGCATTCAATTGCAATTTTCATTCCCCTTGCATTTATAACCGGCTGGTCACTATATAATCTATATGAATTCAATGATGTTCAGCTGTTTACCAGAAGCAGCGGACGATCATCAATAGAAGGAATACCTGATACTGCCTTGTCATTTCTGTCATGCATTGGTGCTATTACACCTTTTTCCCTAATGATGTTTGCCGCCACACAGAAGCGCCCACAAAAATACGTTCCAATAATCATTAGTTTGTTTGTCAGTTTCAGCATATTTGTCATACTGTCATGGATGGGATTCATATCACATGAACTATCAAAAGAAATTATACGGTATGTGTTTATGCTCCTCGGCCTGGTAATTTTCACCACATTGTTCCTGACAAACAAAACCATTTTCTCTGATCTGTTTTCCAGGAAATTTGAAGCATACAAACGGGTGTTTCTTGTTTTATGGTTCAGCTCACTAACCGTATTTATTATTTTGTTTGCGCCTTTCATTGCAACACGACATGTTCTGCTTGTTATCCCGGCTTACCTGCTAGTGATTCCAGCACTTCCTATCGATTTCCCCAGAATCTTAAAGGTTATTGCTCTGAGCTCTACGCTTCTGGCCGGCATCCTACTAAGTATTTCTGATTATCATTATGCTGCATTTTATCGAAACCATGCAAAGGATATCAGACAAAAATATGGTGAAGATTCTAAAATTTGGTCAGTTGGGCATTGGGGATGGCAATGGTATTCCCGGGCTAACGGGTTTAAAATTTACAATACCTGCATTTCTGATGTAAAAGTTGGCGATATTATTGCTTATCCTGTAAAAGTCCCAAACCAGAAGTTATGTCCACTGATAAAACTGGAAACTATAGAAGAAAGATGGGACAACCCGGGGTTTATGTCGTTCTTCTCTACAAGGCATGAAGCCAGTTTCTACCTCTCCGGATACAAAAGACCTGCGTGGCGACTATCAACATTGCCAACCGACACCATTGTGGTGCAAAGAGTTGTGAATATTGAGCAAACAGGTTTGAGGGAGCATCACCATGATTAATAAACTGTCTCATAGTAATTCACATGAAGTGATCTTGCCACTGTCATATCTGCCTTCAATAGATCAATATTGTCATATTGCCCAAAAGTCAAAAATTGTCTTTGAAGTTCACGAAACATTTCCAAAACAAACCTGCAGGAACAGGACAGTTATTTATACAGCCAACGGGATACTCCGGTTAACAGTTCCGGTGATTAAACCTTCTGGTAATTCATCAAAGACCCACGAAATCCTGATTGATAACAGAACTCAATGGAACCGAATACATTGGAAAGCTATAGCTTCTGCTTACAATAAGTCGCCTTTCTTTCTTTATTACAAAGACCAACTCGAACGAATATTCTGTGATTCGGGTGATATACTAACTTCATTCAACATGAGGCTCATAATATTTATCAATGCGTCACTTAAAATAAACCCTCTTATTGAATTGACCAATGAGTTCAGGAAAGATTATGTTGCACTTGCTGATAAAAGGTCGTGCACTAAGGACATCAATATAACTGATCACGAGTTAAATCCCTATACGCAGGTATTTTCTGACAGACTGCCTTTTGTTCCTAATTTAAGCATTCTCGACCTGCTTTTTAACGAGGGCCCATATGCTGTGCGATACCTTAAAAATGCAAAGTTAAAAACCCCGGTGTAGATCAAAATCCCCAATCAATTCCAGGCAAGAATGAGTAACCTTAAATAACCGGGCACGTAAACCTTATATTACCAAACACTGAGGATTTATAATACAGGATACTCAATCCTGATGTGATAGATGCTCATAAGCCTTTTCTTGAGTATCTTCTTAATTCGGGTAATATCCTGGAAAGTAAGGTCGGAGTTGCTGAACTGGTTGTCTTTTACCTGACTGTCAATGATCCTGTCAACCAGGTCTGAGAGACTGTCAGCAGTTGGTCTGCTTAAGCTTCTTGAAGCTGCTTCAACCGAATCAGCCATCATTAGTACAGAGGTTTCTTTTGAGAAAGGAACAGGGCCCGGATACTTAAATGGCTGATCGTTTATCTCTTCTTCAGGGAATTCTATTCTTTTCAGATTGTAGAAATATTCTGCCCGCCTTGTACCATGATGAGTTCTGATGAAATCAACCAACACTTCAGGTAGCTTATACTTTTTTGCCAGTTCAATGCCTTTGTACACATGGCCAACTATAATCCTGCCGCTTTCCTCGTAACCAAGTTCATCGTGAGGGTTCATTGATGATGTTTGATTTTCAATGAAATACATAGGCATGTCCATCTTGCCTATATCATGATATAATGCCCCTGCCCTAACAAGTAAGGTATTGCCCCCAATTGAATAAACCGCCTCCTCCGCAATATTTGCCACCTGTAGCGAATGTTGAAATGTACCTGGTGCATATTGTGAAAGTTTTCGAAGCAATGGACTGTTTGTGTCCGACAGTTCCATTAAAGTTACATCAGTTACAAAGCCAAATGTCTTCTCAAAGAGAAATATCAGTGGATATGAAAACAAGGTAATCAGCGCATTTCCTGCAAAGAGAATGAATGGCCGTTGTGAAATATTTTCAAAACTACCATCCTGAATAAGAAGCATTCCTATGAATATTGCTGAGTATGAGGTAAAAATTGCAGCAGCTGTTATAAAAAACTGTGATCGCCTGCGAAGTTCAGCGACACTAATAATAGCAATGATACCAGCAATAAGTTGCATGAAGATGAATTCGAAAGCATTTGGCACCATAAAGCCTGTGAGTATGAGGGTAACCACATGTACAAAATAAGCTAGCCTCGTATCAAAGAAAACCCTGATTATGATTGGCACAAGGCAAAATGGTAACAGATGCAATAATTCACTATTGTTTCTTATCGTAATACTGGCAGCAGTTACCATCAATAGAATCATCAACAGCATTAGCACCAGTTTCTTATTTTCGGCAAACAGATCTTTTCTGAATGACACCATAAACAGTATAAAGGCAATCATTGTAAGCGAAATTAGCAGACCCTGTCCAATGAGTATATTAAAGTATTGAAAGGTTGTTCCCAGTCTGTTTTCATAGTCAGTACGCAGTGATTCCAATATTTGAAACTTCTCGGCATTTACCAGCTCACCTTTTGATATGATCCTTTCACCCCGCTGAACCAGTCCTTTTGAGTTAGTGATCTCACTAAGAATATTTTGTCGGGCCTTTTGCGTAGCTTCGTCATCGTAAATAATATTCTGCTTTAATGCATTTACAAGTGTGTTGTATACTATTTCCTTGTGTCCTAAACTTGAAATTTCAACCCGGTTCCTGATATATTTTTCAGCACTCTGAATGGTGAACAGCCTGTTTAATGGCAACTGAACGGCGGTATTTCCGTCAATTATCCAAATCATATAATCGCCCGGTTTGTCTTCAATTTCACTGGTAAGACTAACTATTCCATGTGAAAAAAGCGTATCAAGTGTACTAAGCAACACATTAAGACTCTTTTCCCTTTCACCGGCAGGTTCTTCTGAAACATTATATTGGGCATCAAGGCTACTGTTTAAGAAGTTAACAGCAAGATTAATCTGTGAATCGGCAATTGAATTGTTCCGGGTAAAATGAGGGCGCAGCACTTCGAGAGCCTTTTGCTGCTCTTGCTTAAATTCTTCTGAAGGCTTAAGAATAGCAAAATCAACTTGCGCTATCAGATCCTCATGTTGCCATGGTTTACCGCGCTGGTACTCATATTTAAACTTACCTTCCCTTGGAAATACAAGTATGAGCAAATAGATAACTATAACAAATAAAGTGATCTTTTCCAGTAGATTGTAGTTATTCCGAAGCCAGATAAAAGCCTTTCTCATAAATATTCTCAGTACAAGTATAACACTATTGAACACAAAGGTATTAAAAATAAAAAAGTTATCAACATAGGCCTGTTCTAAGGCAGGTTTGTGATGTTAATTACATATATTTGCGACAACCGCAAAAACTGTCTATGACTAAAGGAAGTTGCTGGCTTTCAATGATTTCGGTACGGTCAGAACCATCAAGCAAATCAGAAATGGTGAATCAACTGCTTTTTGGTGATCATGTTATTATAAAGGATGAGAGCCGCGGATGGTTAAAAATTGCCTCCCTGCACGACAATTATGAAGGTTGGTGTGAATTCAACCAGATTGAAACCTCAACTGATGATTCTGCATTATCCGGCATGTTGGTTGGCGACACAACTGCTGTGTTTTCTTCCTCTCAAAGAACTATCACTTTAGTCTATGGCAGTTCAGTACCAGGACTGAATGATCATTTTTCCATAAAAGATCAGACGTTTAAACTCACAAAAGGAAAAATTGTTGAGCCACAAACATACAATGGACTTAATCTGGTTAAGGCGGCCATGAAATACGTGGACTCACCATATTTATGGGGTGGTCGTTCACCATTTGGAATCGACTGTTCAGGTTTGATTCAGATGGCATTTAAACTTACAGGTATCAGCATGCCCAGAGATGCATCAGACCAGGCTAACCACCCAGGGGAGTACATTGATTTGATTGGTGAATCAGAAATCGGCGATATAGCCTTTTTTGATAATGAAGAGGGCAGAATTATTCATACCGGCATTCTTACAGGCGATGGTTCTATAATTCACGCAAACGGCAGAGTACGCATTGATTCAGTTGATCATAACGGCATATTTAACAAAGAACTAGGTATCTACACACATAAATTACGTGTAATCAAGAGATTTAATAGTTGAAAACTTAACAATAAGTTAACTTTTTGTTGACAATTTAACAAGTAGTCATTTGTAGTTTTGCAATGCTTTAATAGATGTTCCGGGGAGGAAATTTCTATAGTTCAGATTAATCAAAATATAGTTGTCATAAAGAATATCTATTTAAGTAAGCTTTCAATAATTCAATTATAAACAACCAATTAACCAAAAAATCAAATGAGAAAAGAAGACCATTTCATTAGCAAAGCAATAAAGCACCTTATGCTTGTTGTTTCGTTTCTGATGATCAGTTCTGTAGCCATTTCGCAGGTTACAACAGCAGGTATGAATGGGCGCATAACTGCCTCAACAGGAGAAAGTATGCCAGGTGCTACTGTTATTGCAATTCATACTCCTTCGGGAACACAGTATGGTACTACTACCGACATGCAAGGTAATTATCGAATTCCTAACATGAACGTAGGTGGACCATACCAGGTTTCAATTTCCTATGTTGGCTTTGAAAATTATGTCAACAATGATGTATATCTAAATCTAGGTCAAACTTACAAGTTAAGTGTAACACTAAGCGAAAAAGCTTCTACCATTGCTGGTGTTGAAGTTGTTGGAGCACGTTATGACATATTTGATGGCAATCGTACCGGTACTGAAACCAATGTGAGCCTGCAGACTATCGAGCGTATGCCTTCTATTGGACGTAATTTTTCTGACTATACACGCTTAACTCCTCAAGCACGAGTAACTCAAGGCGGTGGTATTGAAGTTGCAGGTACCAACAACAGGTATAATGCAATTTATATTGACGGTGCTGTTAATAATGATGTTTTTGGCTTAACTAACCAGGGAACAAATGGTGGACAAACCGGTATTTCTCCTTTCTCAATGGATATTATTGAGCAGGTTTCTATCCAGGTAGCTCCTTATGATATTAAACTTGGCGGTTTTGCCGGTGCAGGTATCAATGCTGTTACCCGTCGTGGTAACAATGAATTCCAGGGATCAGCATACTACATCACACGTAATGAAAACTTCGCAGGGAAAACTCCATCAGATGATCCAGATCTTGATGAAGCAAAAAGAGTAAAACTCAATCCTTTTACATCTAAAACTATGGGTCTGCGTATTGGTGGCCCAATAGTAAAAGATAAACTTTTCTTCTTTATGAATGCAGAGCTTCAAAAAGACGAAACTCCTCAACCATTTGATTTTACAACTTACAACGGTGAAGTAACAGCTGAACAGTTGACAGAATTATCAAACAAACTAAGTAGTTATGGTTATGATGCAGGTGGTTATACAGACGTAAGCCGCACACTTGATGGTAAAAAGCTATTTGCGCGCCTCGACTGGAATATCAGTGATGTTCACAAACTTATGGTTCGTCATCAATATACCAAAGCTGAAGAAAACAGCCCATCAAACTCAAGCATAACTGCTATCCGTTTTGGCAACTCAGGTATTTATTTCCCATCAACCACAAATTCGTCTGCGCTTGAATTAAAGAGTAATTTCAGCAACACTATGAGTAATAGCGTTATTGTTGGATTTACATCTGTTAATGATGACCGCGATCCAATGGGTAGCAATTTCCCATACGTGAGGATTAAAGATGGTAATTCAAATATTTATTTTGGTTCAGAAGAATTCTCAACTGGTAACCAGTTAAAACAGAACATTATCACCCTGACTGATAACTTTGAAATTTACAAAGGCAACCATACATTCACAATTGGAACTCACAATGAGTATTACCAAATGTATAACCTCTTCATTCGTCAGAACTTTGGCTCATATCAGTTTAATAGTATTCAAGATTTCCTCTCAGGTGCACCTGCTTACCAGTATGACCGTACTTTCTCACTTGTTGATGGTATTACAGGCGACGGTTCAAAAGCTGCAGCTGAATTCAATGCTTTACAAATAGGCCTATATGTTCAGGATGAAATTCAGATGACTGACAAATTAAAAGTTACTGTTGGTTTACGTGCTGATATGCCTATGTTCCTTGATAAACCTTCATTAAATGAAGATTTCAACAATAATGTTATTCCAATACTTGAAGCCGCAGGTTGGGACCTTGAAGGTGCTCAAACCGGACAAATGCCTGATCCAGCTATCATGTTGAATCCTCGCGTAGGTTTTAACTATGATGTAAACGGCGATCAGACATTCCAATTCCGTGGTGGTGCTGGTTTATTTACAAGTCGCATCCCTTATGTATGGCCAGGTGCTTCATTCCAGAACAATGCAGTTATTACAGGTGGAATGCGCGTTACAACAGAAGGTGCTCCTGAGCTTATCTTCAACCCTGACTGGAACAACCAGCCTACAGTTTCTGCAACCCAGCCATCAGGCCAGGTAGACATCTTTGCTAAGGAATTCAAATTCCCGAAAGTATTCCGTACCAGTCTTGCAGTTGACAAAAAACTCCCATGGGGCTTAATTGGAACCTTTGAGATGACTTATACCAAGAACCTCAACAATGTTCTGTATTATAACCTCCGTTACGAGAAAACAGGCGAACTCACAGGTACAGGTGATAACCGTCCTATCTGGTCACGTATTGACCTAGGCCAGGATCCTAACACTGGCAGGAACAGAGCATACACTGACATTATTCTTGGAACTAACACAAATGAGGGTTACTCATACAATATCACAGCTCAACTTCAGAAAACATTCGCAAACGGTATTTCTGGTAGCCTTGCATACAACCTTGGCCATGCTAAATCCATGAATGATGGTGTTTCTTCACAGAATTCATCACAATGGCGTGTTCCGAATGTTCGTGGTAAAAACGATCTGGATCTTGCTACATCTGACTTCGATATGGGTTCACGTATCGTAGGTTTCCTTTCTTATAAAAAGGAATACCTGAAGCATACAGCTACTACCATTGGTTTATTCTACACTGGTCAATCAGGTGTTGCTTTCTCTTATGGCTATGCTGATGGTTCAAGTAAATACCTTGGTGAGGATAACAATTCACTCGAATTACTTTATGTTCCAAAGAATCAGGATGATATTAACCTTGTTGACATTACTGTTGGTGAAACTGTATTATCAGCTGATCAGCAATGGGATGATCTTAACGCCTTTATCGAAGCTGATGACTACTTAAGTTCACGTCGTGGTCAATATGTTGAGCGTAATAGTTCACGTGTTCCTTTCATGCACATCTTCGACTTCCGTATTGCTCAGGATTTCTTCGTTAATGTTGGTGGAAAACGCAATACTCTTCAGGTTGCTCTGGATATCTTCAACCTTGGTAATATGTTGAGTAAGGATTGGGGTCGTATTTATTACTCTTCAGGTGCTTATTACAATAACTACCCACTTGTAAAACTTGAGGGATTCCAGGAAGACAATACTACACCTACTTTCTCATTCAGGAAACCTAAAGGTGAAGTATGGGCTATTGATGACTCAGGACTTTTCAGTTCAAGGTGGCAGGGTCAGCTCACTATCAGATACATTTTTAACTAATTATTTTTAGTATACTCAAAAGAGCCCTGAATCCAGGGCTCTTTTTTTTTATCGATAAGTGGAAATATTAGTAACATGCATTTAAATCACGGTAAACCTCCTCAATTTTCAACCTTTTCAAGTGCAATCCCACTCAAATCAGCTTTTCCATTCTTAAGGAACTCATAAGTCATTCTGTCTGCATGGCAGTCAATGAAACGAAGTCCTTTTAAACTCCTGTTTTTGAAGAAGGTGTTGGTAAGTGTTGCGTTTTGGAATGTCACCCGTTTGAAAGCACAGTGCTCAAAGTAACAGTCCTCAACTTTGCCATTGATAACAAAATCAGCCAGGTTTGAAGTAATAAATGAAGTACGGTTCAATAAGGTATTAACTAATTTATTCTTCTGGAAGGTACTTGATTTAAACTTTACTCCTGTTAAGTCGGCTCCTGATAAATCACAGTCGGTAATATGGCTCATTGAAAACTCAGCATCTTTCAGTGAGCAGTTAATTAATTTGTTTTTGGCTAAATGAGAGCTATGAATGTGGCTACCGCTGATATCTGAATCTGAAAAGTCACAACTTTCAACATGATTGCTCTTCAGAAGAAGCCCCGACAAATTTGAACCGTTAAACTTGCATCGCTGCATATTAGAGGCACTAAATTTTTCATGCAGATCTTTCAATCCCGAGAAATCAGCACCCAACCAATTGCCACGTGACATATCCCAACTAAGCTTTTTCTCATGCTTCGGTGCATGCGGCTCAGTTGTTTGCTCACTTGCAAAAGATGCAGGTACATTTTCATTTACAGGGGGAAACAAGGCGGGTGTATTTTCAACTACAGTGTGAAATTTACCATCTGAGAAATAATTAAGGTCAACACCCAGAATCTCTGCAAGTCTGCTTAAAGTGATAATGTCGGGCATTGATTCTCCCCGTTCCCACTTACCAACGGCCTGTGAACTGATGAATAGCTTCTCAGCAAGGCCAGCCTGGGATATATTTTCTTTCTTTCGTGCTTCGGTAATTCTATTACCAATTGTTTTAGTGTCTAACATAGGTTAAGGTATTATTATTTTTGACTCAGCTATTATGATGGTATAAAAACTACTATCATCACTCCCAACAAAGATATTGTGATACATACCCTGATTGCAAGAAATTATACTCACAAATAGTAGTAATCAGGCTACTTATAGTTGTTTTCTGACAACTTTTAGTATAGATTGTTATATCTGTAAAGCTTTAAAGACATTTTAGCAGTACCTGGTTTCATTTTTATAAACTATAAATCCCCATCTGTTTTCACATTAGGTAAACTTCATTTTTTTAATACCTTAGTGGGCAAATCTTTTTACAGATGAAACTTCTATTAAAATCTCTGGCTTGTTTGGTTTTATTCCTTGTAATGGGAATGCAATCAGCACAGGCTCAATGCGACAGTACTACTACAGTTATTTTCTCGCTTGACGGCTTCAGATGGGATTATCCCCAAAAAACTGAGACTCCAAACTTAAATCTGATACAATCTGAGGGAGTAAAAGCAGTTTCTCTCATTCCATGTTTCCCTTCCAAAACATTTCCTAACCATTACTCAATTGCCACAGGTCTGGTGCCTGATCATCATGGATTAGTAAACAACTCATTCTATGACAGGACACTCGGTAGGCCATACGCCATTATTAATAAGCAAGCTCGTTTCGATCCTGCATTTTATGGAGGTGAACCTCTTTGGGTAACAGCCCGTAAACATGGAGTAAGAACTGCATCCTTTTTTTGGGTTGGAAGCGACGTCCCTATTCAGGGCATTCAGCCTGATTACTGGAAAAACTATAATGGCGGAATCCCTTTTAGTCAGCGTATTGATACTATAATTAAATGGCTCTCTCAGCCCTTGCATCTTCGCCCAAGGCTGATCATGGCATACTACCATGAACCGGATGCTGTTGGTCATGACTACGGACCTGATGCCCCTGAAACCCATATGATGATAAAGCATCTCGACAGTTTAACAGGCATCTTATATAAACGTATCAAGGAATCAGAAAATGGCAACTGCATCAATTTCATAGTACTATCTGACCATGGAATGGGTGCAATCACTTCTGAAAGGAACATAGCACTTCGCGATTACGTGCCTGAATCGTGGGATGTAAGGTTTGAAGGTGGCAATCCGAATTTCAACGTATATACCAGTCCTCAATTATTAGATACAGTATATAATGTTTTAAAGAAAATACCACAGCTAAGTGTGTGGAAACCATCCGAAGTGCCTGAATATCTTTGTTATGGAAGCAACCACAGAGTTGGTGATATAATTATTGTTGCTGATTCAGCCTGGAGTGTGACTCTCAATCATCCGAAAAAAGCTTTTACCGGTGGTACCCATGGTTACGACATTAGGAATACTGATATCCATGCTATTTTCTATGCTTCGGGGCCTGATTTCAAAGAAAATTATATACACCCTTCTTTTCAAAACATCCATATCTATTCACTGATTGTTCACATACTGGGTATTACTCCTGCCAAAACTGATGGTAATCTGGAAGAGGTTATTGAAATGCTTAAGTAAGATTTAGCAGCACGGTGGAGAAAGAAATTAAAAAGCTTAAGCAGGACTTTTGAGCACTGTGAAGAAAGTAATAGAAACGATAAAGTAAAATGTATGGATACATTAAAAAAAGAAGCAGCCCATATTCAACCTGACTACGCGTTAATAACCGGAGCATCAGGAGGAATAGGTTATGAACTGGTGCTATTAATGGCCTCAAAAGGGCATAACATGCTTCTTGTGGCTAGGTCGGAAGATAAATTGAAACAAATTGCTGATAGCCTCTCCAAAAGACATAATATTAAAGTTATCTACCTCGCTGTTGACCTTGCCGTTGAAAAAGAGCGAATGAAACTTGTAGACTATATCAGGAACAATAACTTACAAATAAATATACTGGTAAATAACGCAGGCTTTGGTGATGCAGGTTTCTTTGCTGATGCCGATTGGCAGAAGAATGAAAGAATGATACAGCTTAACATTACAGCACTTACCCATCTCACAAGAGAATTCCTCCCCGACATGATAGCACGGAATAAAGGCAGGATACTAAATGTAGCTTCCATAGCCGGATACTTACCCGGACCGCTTATGTCAGTTTACTATGCCACCAAATCGTTTGTTGTTTCATTTTCAAATGCATTGCACAGTGAACTCAGGGGAACAGGGGTTACAGTTACAACTTTGAGTCCCGGGCCGGTAGAAACTAACTTTTTTACTGAAGCAGGAGCTGCTGATGCAAAGGTTAATAAGTTAATGAAACCTGCTTCAGCTAATTCTGTAGCACATTATGGCTATATGAGGATGATGCAGGGTAAGCGGAAGGCAATACAAGGACTTAATAATAAATTCATGGTATTTGGGCTGCGTTTTATGCCATCCTTTGTAACTAACTCTATTCTCAAGAGATTACATAGATGAGCAATTGCAATTAATAAGGGTTAAAGTTTGTTTAATTAATAAAACATAAGGCTTCCAATAATAAAACATAAAGCTACTGATTATAAAACATAAGGCTACTGATTATACGATGAAATTTACAGGTTCAGTTATTGCGGTACTTTTGGTGGTCATATTTATAACCGCCTGCAATAACCGTGACCATAAGCAACCCACTCCTTTAGAAACTCAATCATTAGCTCAAAGAAAACCTGTTGAATTCACTAAACCTGCAATGATCATCATTCAAAATCAGGAAGATAACTTCAGACTACAAAACAGCCGACAGCTTGAATCCCTGATCATCAAAGCAAACGACCTATCCATTGAAATTGCCATTATGCCGGCATCTGATTTGAGATTCATCAAAACACATGGTGAAGATATCATCCTTGATCAAAAGGCTTTAAATGGCACGGAATTGATATTATTTAATGGTGATGAGTTATTATTTACTACTCCCGAAGCTGACCTGACAGAACTCTTTGATATCTTTTATAAAAATGTGTCACGTCAGCATTCTGCTGATTATAAGGGTGTAACATCCCGAAGCCGGCGTAATATTAATAAATCATGGAAGAACAGGGCAAACAGGCAAGCTGAACAGCATTCTGACACATTAACCCCTGGACAGGTTGGTAATGTGGGTTACCATGATTCTGACACATATATTACCGGTCTTAAAGAAAAGAATGCAACAAATATTACCCGGGTAAACACTTCCGCAAATATTGACCTCTATCCTGTAATTGTTACGAATCCGGTTTTAAATTCTTACTTATGGCCTAACAGCTCATTAAGCCTGGAATTGGAGAACGACCTTTTTAGCAATACTGACAGATATTATACCAATGGCGTGCGCATTAGGTATTCCTCTCCCTCATTGGCTTTCTGGAGCATAAACAGCATTTTGCCTGTTAGCAGGAAAGGTAGCATGGAGTATAACTCCATTGAATTAAACCATGAAATGTACACGCCATTCACAACTAAATTACCCCCAATATTAAAGGATGACCGGCCTTACGCATCAGCGCTTTATGTCAGGTTTACCAGAAAATCGGGAAATCCGGATAAAGGCTTGGAACAAGAAGCTTCAGTTGATATTGGCGTTATGGGAAAGGCCTCCCTTGGCGGATTGTTGCAAAGGGGCGTTCATGCAGGTATTCCTGATAATGATGAACCCCTGGGATGGGAAACACAAATTGCAAACGACCTGATTTTGAACTATCATTATTCCCTTACAAAACTCCTGCATACTGCAGGCAATTTTCATTCTTATACTGTAACCAGTGCATCAATAGGCACGTTCAACACTTCAGCATCCACAGGTATTGGTTTCACTATGGGTAGCTCACCATATTTTATTTCACCCTTGCCCAAAAGCTTCAACGAACTTGAAGGTAAACTTAAGCGAAAATGGACTTATGCTCTAAGTGCTACTTTAACCAGCAGTATTGTTGGATACAATGCCACTCTGAGCGGTGGAATATTGAACAAGAATAACATATATGTGTTAGAGCCACGGGAAATTGAGAGATTGCTTTTCAGAGCAGAAGCCGGTTTCACCCTTAACTATCAAAATTATGGCCTGAAAATTGGTCAGCATTTTATTACTAATGAATTTAAGAAAGGAAAACATCACTTTTGGGGCGAAATTGGATTAATCATAGGATTGTGAACTTTAATAACATGCTCGTAAACGTTGCCCGATATATCTTTATAGCCACATCGCTGTTTGTTGCTGCTCAGGTAAGTAATCCGAGTCAGCTTGACGATGTTAAAGCCCCTGAAGAAAAAAGGCTTACGATTCTGTTTGCCGGTGACATAATGCAGCATGGTCCTCAAATTACCGCTGCCTGGGATGACTCAGCACAAACTTATGATTACTCCTCCTGTTTCCAGTACGTAGCACCAATTATCTCCAAAAGCGATATTGCTATCGCCAATCTGGAAGTCACGCTAGCCGGGGCTCCCTATACAGGATATCCGCAGTTCAGTGCTCCTGACCAGCTAGCCACCGCTGTTAAAAATGCAGGTTTTGATGTTCTTGTAACTGCAAACAATCATAGCTGCGACAGAGGTGATGCCGGCGTTTTAAGAACTATTAAAGTGCTCGACAGCATTGGATTGAAACGCACCGGCACTTTCCTCGATAGCGCTGATTACCGTATCAACAATCCTCTAATGATTTCACAGGAAGGCATAACCCTGGCTCTACTCAATTATACTTATGGTACTAATGGTTTGCCATTTAATTACCCTGCCATGGTAAACCTGATTGACGAGGATAAGATAATATACGACCTGCAGTACACAAAATCATTGAAGCCTGACTTTATCATAGTATTCTTCCATTGGGGCAATGAATATCAACTGACCCCCGATCATAAACAACAACAATTGGCAGCACTTACCCGTGAGCATGGCGCTGATGCAGTAATTGGTTCGCACCCGCATGTTATTCAACCAATGGAGTATTACCAGACTGATGATACCACCGGGCGAAACCACCTCTTAGTTTATTCTCTTGGAAATTATGTATCGAACCAGCGCGACAGATATCGTGACGGTGGTGCTATGGTTGAATTTACCCTGCTTAAAACATGGAACCGCACTACCATTATAGAACCTAAGTATCATCTTACATGGGTACATACACCCACGGAGAATAATAAAAGACAGTACTACATCCTTCCGGTGAACTTGCCAGCCACTGATACCGCTATAGCATCATGGGTTGGCAATACAGATATACCTAAAATGACCACTTTCATTGATGATTCAAGAAAGCATTTAAACGAGTGGCCCAATGCTATTCCTGAAGCAGCTTACTCACCTAATTAGTTTTGGCCCTTGCTTCAGCCCTGATTTTTTCTGCCTGATCTCTTGCAGCTTTCATGATAGCATCAGCCTGTTTTTGAGCTTCAGTTGTAACCCCTGTTGCTTTCTTATCACCTTCACTCCTAACACTTTCAGCAGCCTTGGTTGCAGCCAGTTCACCAATCATACCCTTTTTCTTGCCTTCAGCCACTAATTGATCAGCTTGCTTATTAGCTTCATTGCGGATTTTTTGGGCTGATTGCTCACCTGTAGCAATAAGTTGATTGGCTTTCACCTGTGCTTCATCAATCAGTTTTTGGGCTCGCAGGTTGGCTTCCTCTATATATTTGCCGGCTTCTTCTTTAACCTTGGTGACTACTTCCTCCTTCTTCTGATCAATGGCGTCTTTAATACTTTCCTTTATACCACCTTTACCACCTGTGAGTGAGGTTGATATTTTAGGATCAGATATTGTACCTGATATTATCACAGATACTGGTACATTTTCCCCCAGGCTGAAGTTTGCTCCTTTTGCATTAGCCTGACTCACAAGATTTTCAAGCACATTGTTTGCAGCACCTCCAAACGTACTCCTTGGTATACCGAGGTCCATAACATACTCTAATGTTTGGTCAAATGAGTTCCATCCATAGATCTCGGCATTTATTTTGCCAAGTTTAGTATTAAATGGTTTAACTGACACCTTGCCATCTTCAATTTGGAATGACAGGTTGATTTTGCTGACTGCCCACCTTTTTAACTCTTCAACTTTTAAAATATCAGCAACCTTGTTAAAAGCAGTAACATTATTAATAGCCAATTCAGGTGAAGTTAAACTACCATTGCCCAAAAGCGTGGAAAATACAGGCATCATGTCGGGACCAAGCATAGAGCTGATACGCAGATTTGAACTTATCCTTCCTTCAGTCTGGCGTGCTATTGGAGCCAGTTTCTGCACTGTTACAAAGCTTTCAAATGCTTCCTTTACCATGATGTTGCTGAGGTTCATTGCCATATCAATGGTAGGCTTTCCAGGTACTTTTGTTGAATAAGTACCATTAAGTATCATTTGTCCTTCCAAAGCATTGAACTTAAGATCCTGAAGTGCAAGCGCCTGATCTTTTATCCTAACCACACCTGTTGCATTGGTCAATTCTATCTTGTCGTACAAAACCTTATTAAAAGTTGAATTAAGCGTAAAGTCAACATCTTTGGGTATTTCAATGATTGACATGCCTGATGAAGCCGTATCCTGCACTGCAGTTGTGTCGTCATCCATAAAATCATTTACGTTAAAGTAATTTGACTGCATCTGCATTACACCCCTGAGCTCTCCTTTATCAAAAGCATAAGCCAGGTAATTGGTTATATTTCCGGTGGCAGCAATGTCATTCTTACCTATGAGCATTTTCATTTCAGGCATTGAGATCTGCGAGGGAGAAAGGTTAAATTGGGCTCTTGCAATGGAAACCCCTTCAGCAAAAGATTCTGAGTTGTAGACCAGATCAGAAATGTTCACTTGTCCGTCAGCCTGGAATTCATTGAAACGCTGGTTTTCAGCATCTGATTGGTTTCCTTTTACCGAAAAGTCAGCTATTACCATCCCTGCCAGTCTGTCACCTTCTTCCAGTGGATAAATCTTGGCAATATCACCCAAATCCAGTCTCCCTTTTACTGTAGCATCAAGGTAAGGGTCACTAACCGGAGTGCGCACTGAAAACACCGCATCAATAGGGTTATCCATCATTTCAAGATGGAATCTTGAAACGTCAATTGCTGTTGCATCAGGATCACCGGTTTTATTGTCGATTATAGCCTTGATGTTTATGTTGTTAACTGTTCCTGGCAGGTCAGGATATTTAAACATTCCGTTTGCAATATCCAGATTCAGTCCAAAAGCCGGCGTCGTATTATCGTTATATTTTCCCTTTACGTATCCGGTAAATGCCAGCGTTCCGTCGCTTTTAACTTTATCAAAATCCTTTGCATATACGGCAGGAACGAGGGAAAGAAAACTCTTGAACTCGTTTTTGACGGCTTCAAATTTGATGTCCATATCAAAACCATCATCAGGCATTGCAAAGAAGCCTTTGGCTAACAAATCAAGCTCATTTACAATCAGGTGAGCGTCAGGGAATGTAAACTTATAGGCTGCAAGATCTGCTGTTATCTTAGAGTTTAGTTCAGCCTTTGCACGGTTCAAGTATCTAATACCATCATAATCAACCAGTAGCCTGTCGATGGTTGTTTTCGTATCCAGATCAGTGATGGTTTCACTAAAATCGCCGGTAAGTGTATGATTAACTCCATCAGCTCTTACAAAGGTGTTTAGCGAAGCATCGTTGTAAACGATCATTGAATTATTCAGGCTAAGCTTTTTAAGAGAAATGTCAAACTCACTTGGTTCAACAATAGTATCCTTGATTGCAGTCGTATCTTCCTTCATGATGTCCCAATTGGCAGTACCATCTTCCAATACTTTAAGGAATATCCTGGCATCATTGATATCGACTGTTCTCACCTCATATTTGCCACCACTGAACAAACTCCTGAGGTTAATGCTGATGTCAAATTTGGGTACATTGATCAATGTATCTGCTTCAAACTTATCAACCCCGGCAATGCTTAGTGAATCAATCTTTACTGAAAGGTGGGGAAAACTGCGCAATAATGAAAGATCCAGATCAGCAAAGGCTACTTTGGCATTTACATTCTCATTGGCAGCTTTTTGAACTGCCGTGATTATTTTACCTTTAAAAGCAATAGGGATAATAATAAGTATTGCCAATAATAGTAATACAATGATACCGAAAACTTTAAGGAACTTTTTCATAATTGTAAATTTTGACTGCTGATGGGTAACCCGTGGTGAACGTATATTATTTAACTAGCACTTCAAGTGTAGTTAACATAAATAATCATTAAATGTTGTTATGAACTATACCTGCCAGTATCATTGAGTCAGCGATAGCAAGAGCAGCCATAGCTTCAACAACCGGTACTGCACGTGGAACAATACAAACATCATGCCTTCCGCCAATTTGCAGATCTATTTCTGCCCCTTTCCGGTCAACGGTATGCTGTATTTTACCAATAGATGATACGGGCTTGAAAGCCACCCTGAACCATATATCCTGCCCGCTTGATATACCCCCGAGTATACCGCCTGCATGATTGCTGGCAGGCTGTACCATATTGTCAACTTTAGTGAACACATCATTGTGTTCTGAGCCTTTCATGGCTGCAGCACCGAATCCTGAACCATAATCAAAACCTTTCACAGCATTGATACTCAACATAGCGAACCCAATCACAGCCTGAAGCCTCTCGAAAACCGGATCACCCACTCCGGCAGGCATTCCTTTTACAACACACGTAACAACACCTCCCACTGAATCACCCTCTTGTTTGATGGATTGAAGATAATTATCCATAAGCTTTTCAGCACTAACATCAGGGCAGCGCAATGGAGATGCATCAATGTTTGAGAGATCTAGCTCTTTATACGAAGCAGTAGTACTTATTGTGCCAATTTGAGAAACATAACCTGTTATAGTTATACCATGCTGATTAAGCAACTGACTGCTCAATGCCCCGGCAGCAACTCTTACAGCAGTTTCACGGGCTGATGACCTGCCACCTCCCCTATGGTCATGATTTCCGTATTTTTTCTCGTATGTATAGGCAGCATGCGAAGGCCTGTAAACATCTTTCAGATGGTCGTAATCAGCTGGTTTCTGCGATGTATTCCTGATAAGGAATGCTATAGGTGCACCGGTACTTTTTCCTTCATAGATTCCTGACACAATCTCAACAATATCAGGCTCAGTGCGAGGTGTACTGAAGGATTGCTTTCCAGGGGCTCTCCTATCCAATGCATCCTGCACTGCTTTAAGATCAATTGTATGTCCTGAAGGAAAGCCGTCAATAACGCCTCCTATCATTTTGCCATGTGACTCTCCAAATGAAGTCAGGCGAAGTAATCTTCCTATTGTATTTCCAGCCATCTTGCTAATTTAAGGAATATTGCAAAGGGAAATCAAGCACAATTTAAAAAGACTGTAAGATCAGTTAAGAAATATTGAACAGATTAGATTTATAAAGGTACCCACCTACTGAATGAATTAATATATAACAGATACCAACTATTACATGAATTAATTTACAAAGGGAACCACCTTTAACAGGCAGTTCCCTTTATGTACTGTAAATCAAATAGCTTATTCTACTGATTTGACTCGCGAAGCATTTTGAGTTTAGCTTCAAATGATGCCAGCTCTTCTTTAGCTTTGTTTATTTTCTTTTCGAACTCAGTTTTAAGCAGGTTGGCAGTTTTTGATGCTGCGAAGAAGCCAATATTGTTTTCCCATAGCTTAATATCTTCCTGCAATTGCTGAATTTTGCCCAAAAGGAAGTTACGTTCTTTACTGATAATGCGACCAGCATCGGGAGCATCCTTGCTCATCCTTTCAATCTTGCTCCTGTAGTTTTGCGCTCCAAAAGCTGATGAATCCATTTTGAGTTTTTCGAAATGCTTGTTGATCACACTCCTGAATTCATTTTGCAGACGTTCTTTTTCTTTGATGGGAATAAAACCAATTTCCATCCATTGACGCTGAAAATCTTTCAATGCATCAACAGCCTGATTCCTATCCTCACCAATTTCAAACGCTTTCACTTTTTCAATAAGTTCCTGCTTTAATTTCAGGTTCCCATCTTCATTACTCTGTATATTCTTGAAGTACTCAGTTTTAGTTGTGAAGAATTCATCACAAGCAGCACGGAACCGCTTCCATATCCTGTCACTCTGTTTACGTGGCACCGGACCAATCTTCTTCCATTCCGATTGCAGGTTTATCAGCTCACGGGTGGTATTTTTCCAGTCGGTACTATTGCGCAATGATTCAGCCTGCAAGCAAAGATCAAGTTTCAGGTTGTAATTATGCATTTGCTGCTCTTTAAGCTTATTGAAGTATTCCTTCTTAGCATTAAAGAACCCATCGAGTGATGATTTAAACCTTATCCAGATCTCATTATTGAATTTCTTAGGAGCTGGTCCTATGGTTTTCCATATTTTTAGATATTCAGTAATTTGATTTGAAGCATCCTGCCATCCTTTTATTGAATCGATTTCCTGAGTTAACACCTGTTCTGCTTTTTCACAAAGTATTTGTTTTGCAGTAAGGTTTTGCTCCTGACCCTCCTGAACTTCAGTATAGTATTCGCGACGGCGCTCGTTGATCTTTTCAGTTGCGCTCTTAAAGCGATCCCAAAGCTCATCTTTCTTATCCTGGGGAACCGGACCTATTTCCTTCCACTCTTCATGGTACTGCTGAAGTTGTTTGAACGATTTAATTATCGAACTTTCAAGTAACAATTCTTCAGCTTTCTCACAGAGTTGCATTTTAGCTTCAAGGTTCTTTTTCAGATCAAGATCCTTAAGCTCCTTGTTAATTTTAACTTTATCAAAGAACTTCTCAACCAGGAAATGGTAATTCTGCCATAATGTATTGATATCGTTCTTTGGAACCATGCCGATAGTCTTCCAGCGGTCCTGAAGCATCTTAAACTCATCATAAGTTTTCTTGAGTGTTTCCTCAGAGTTGATGAGGTTTTTAAGATCTTCCAGAATCTGGGTCTTAGCTTCGAGGTTCTGAACTTTTATTTTTTCCTGCTCCTCATTATACTTGCCTTTATTGTGCTTGTATATGTTAAAGGCGGCTTTAAATCTTTCTTCTATAGCATCATCCTGTATTGCAGGGGTTTCAGCGGGCGCTTCACCTTCAATATCAACATTCTGCTCAACAAGTTTCTGGTACTCATCATGTTTAAATTCCTTATTCAGCTTAAGGAAAGCTACCTTAAGCATAGAAACCTCACCTTTTATTGCATTTACATTTGAATCTTTAACCAGCTCCTCAAGCTTTTCTACTACCTGCTCCCTGGTCAAACCTTCAGTTGCAATACTGGCTTCCTCTTCATGAGTTTCGTCAGTATCCTCACCTTCTTCATCATCATGATGCTCATCATGAGTGCTATCTTGCTGAGGCACATCAACTACCGGCTGCTCTTCTGCTTCGAGTGTTACGGGAGTTTGACCTTCTGCAGGTTCCCTGGCCACATCTTCCTCAACATATTCAACAGCGTCAGGTATTTCACCAGCAGCTTCGGTTGCTATTTCTGAAGTTTGAGGTTCTTCCATGGTTACCGGCAATTGTGATTCTGCTGGTTCATCAGCCTGGGAGGATACTTCAGGCTCATTGTTAACACCATTAGTGTTGTCATCCACATTCATGTCCTGTGGAACTGAGAGATTTTCACTTGAGGAATTCTCCTCCTGAATGTTAAGAATTTCTTCAGGATTCTGATTGTGTTGATCTTTGGTTTTCATCTAAGAATTCAAATGAATGATTAGTACTAGATTTAATAAATGTCATCCTGTTATACTTGAGAACTTTTTGCTACAAATACTACCAAAGTGTTGTCAATGCTAACAGAGACTTGATAATTAACTGTTCAATTGATTCAGTTGTTGGGTCATCTATTGATTAGGGTTGCAAAAATAAGAATTATTTCATGCAATTAACTTATTAGCCTCTTAATTAACTCAATAATTAACAGTTTACCGGGCTCAAAGATCGTTTGTTATTCAACTTTTTTTTATTTCAATTGTATTTGTTGTAAAAGACAGAGAAAGTTAACGTTACTTTCTTATTACCTTTTACAATACTCTTAAAGTACTTTTATAATACATTTACTCTACAGTTACTCTACCCTGAGGGTAGAGTAACCGTACTCTAACCGTAGAGTAACCGTAGTGTATTAGTATAGTTAATAGTAATCATGCGGGATGGCAATAACAAGGTGCGAGGTTAATTAACCATGCACTATCAAATCCGTAATGAACCAGCGCCGGATTACGAACTGAACTTGAAGTAGGAAATTAGGAGAAAAGTGCTTTTAAAAAGGTCGGCGGTTGAAAATCAAATAGCCTAGCTTCAGGAAGAATGACAAAGGCTTATCCTCACCGCTGTAATAATTGAGATTCATACTGATAGGGCCTATTGGCGTTCTATAAACCAAAACAGATGAAGCCATAGGATTGAATTGAATAATTGACGAAGGTTGAACTACTGTGCCGTTGTTCAGGAGCGCATCTTTGGTTACCATAAGATATCCCTCAAGCCTGAAATCAAAATTCTTTGTAATACTGTACACATTTTTGGAACCTATGGCCAGGAACTTATTAGAACGATATAAAGGCATAAACCTGATTGTACTCTCCGGAATTGGTTGAAATGCAACAGATGAAAGTATAGATGATGTATAATTCGTGAAATGGTATTGGGTTGAATAGTTTAACTGTGAGTATAGACCAAAGCTGATCTGCTTGTATTTCGCGAAGTAATTTTCATACTCAAGTTTGCCCTGTAGCCAGGTATGCTGGATCTTGAGGTTCCTCTGATCAGGAGCTGTTGTTCCGGGGTAAAAATACTCGGTACCACTAACAAGACTGACCTCTGACCTAAAATGCACCCCACTATTGGCGTATTCTTTGTGGTTTAACGAGTATACTTCATAAAGCACACCTGGAGATATAAAACTGAAGGAGGTGCGGTCAAGTAAATCAAGACGGGAATAGGTGTTCGTTTGATAATATCTGTCGCGCAATACACCGAACGGAAGATCAAAAACAATTTTACCATCATTCTTTACCGGGATGCCTATTGACAAATATCCAAACTGCTCTTTTTCGATGAGGAAATATGGGTCTTCATCAGCGTAAAAGAAAGTGAGCGTTTTAAAATAATTGAACTTATTAAAGACAAACCCTGCACTTAAGAAATAAGGTTTGGAAGCCGGAATATCAATCCTTGTTTCAAAAAGGGCAGAATTATAAAATCTGCCAAAATAGGAATTTGCAGTGAACTGCATTGATCTCGAAGTCCATAGGAAATACTTCAACTGCAGAAAGAGTTCGTTGACAGAGCTCGACGTAATTGCCCCTCCAATTTCAGTAACCAGTTGGTTTTGCCGCTCAATGTCCAATGCCAGGTTGTATGTACCCAGATTTGGAATATATTTCATAGTGGGATAGATACTGCCAATTTTCCCCTCGCCAATAAACCTGTAGTATTGGGGCTTTACCATGTCCAATGTAAGCAAGGTAGTTTCAGTTCCATCAGGTAAAATAACCGACTCCCGGTTGAGGAGCTGTTTCATATAATGGTATTGGCTTCTTTTGAGCCCTTTTATTTCAACAGTGCCAATATGTAAGGGAGGCTTACCTTTGTTGAATGCATTACGTAATGAATCTACCTGATGCTCTGTGCGACTTTCTACCACAAATTGCCTGATTTCCGGAATCATTCTTTTAGCCTGAATATAACCACTGTCAATAAAGGCTGCAGTGTGACCGAAATCTACAACGTTAACGTCTATCAAATTCGGTTTAATCATCACACTGTTATCACATATTACATTGAAGTTGGATTTCATCATAAGCATGTTCTCTATTTGCGAGAAAACATTGTTTGCCTGTGGAGTTTCAGCATTGGCTGATGCCTGGCTACCAATGATGATATCAGGATTGAAATGAGCGAGCATTACATCTGATGGGAAATTGTTGTACATGCCTCCATCAAACAGCAGAACACTGTCAATCATGATGGGCTTGAAGTAAAATGGAAATGTCATTGATGCCCTGATAGCTGACCCAAGATCACCTTCTGACAATACTACCTGTTCAGCCTTTGAAATATCAGAAGCCATGCAACGAAATGGCACCATCAGGCTATCAAAATCATATTGCGCAGCAGCACTGGCAGAAGCAAAGAGCTCAAGGAATGCAAAGTCCATCATCATGGGCGATATGATGTTGGTGGGTATGGAGGGCTTGATCACTGAATCAATGTTGAATTTCAGGTCAAGCCAACTGGCATTCTGTACAGGCAGTTTGAAATAATACTTATATGCCGGATCTATCTTACCGGTTGACCAGTAATTGAATTCAGGTGAAGAAATGAGATCTTCCATCTCATCTGGTGAATAACCGGCAGCATAAAGCCCGCCAATAATAGCACCCATTGAAGTCCCCGTGATGTAATCAATAGGTATTTCAGCTTCTTCCAAAGCCCTGATAACGCCAATATGGGCAACACCTTTTGAACCGCCTCCGCTTAGCACCAGTCCTACCTTCTGGGCGTTGACACCCATAGTACCGAGAACAAGTATACAAAGAAGCAAAGCTCTTAAGATGTTCACCCCTGACATTTGTAATTAAACTTTATCTAAAGCCTGAGCAAGGTCATTGATCAGGTCTTCAGCATCCTCAATACCTACTGAAAAGCGTACCAGTCCATCAGTTATACCGGCTTTAGCCTTGGCCTCTGCTGAGACTTTTGAGTGTGTCATTGATGCAGGATGCTGAATAAGTGTTTCTACGCCTCCTAATGATACCGCGAGTATGCAGACTTCAATGTTATTCATAAGTACCTTACCAGCTTCGAAGCCACCTTTAAGTCCGAAACTGATCATTGAACCAAATCCATCCATCTGGGTTATGGCAAGTTCATGCTGAGGGTGCGATTCAAGCCCGGGATATCTAACCCAATCTACTTTTGGATGATCCTCGAGGAACCGTGCTATTTTCATTGCACTTTCCTGTGCCCGTTCAATCCTTATACCAAGCGTTTTAATACCACGAATCACCATATATGCCTGATGAGGATCCATATTGCATCCCATGGTAACCATCATGCTGCGAAGTTTTGCACCTAATGTCTCATCTTTGGTAACTATCATTCCAGCAACAATATCGGCATGACCATTAAGGAACTTGGTCATAGAATGCAGTACCACATCAACGCCAAACTCGATTGGGCGCTGCAGATAAGGACTGCAGAAAGTATTGTCAACCACAACAATGATTCCGTTAGCATGAGCCACTTCAACACAAGCTTTCAGGTCAGTAATATCCATGGTTGGATTAGCTGGTGTTTCAATATACAATAGCTTGGTAGTTGGCCTGATGGCACTTTTTATTTCTTCAATGTTACTGGTATCAACAAATGATGACTCCACACCAAAACGCGACCAGTGCTGTTCCATTACCACCCTCGAAGGGCCATAAACTGCTGCTGAACTTACCATATGGTCACCCTTGCTGAGTAATGCCATATATACTGTGTTTACAGCTGCCATGCCCGAGCTGGTAGCGATTCCTTTAACACCTGATTCAAGGTCGGCAACCAGTGTTTCAAGTGCGTTTATTGTAGGATTGGCAATACGGGTATAGATGTATCCGGCCTCTTCGCCCGAGAAACAGCGGGCTCCATGTTCAGCATTCTCAAAAATGAAGGTTGATGTCTGATAGATTGGAACTGTTGCACTTCCTATAGCATTTTCAAATTCACCACTGTGAATCATTCTTGAGTTAATACCAAGCTTTTTATTTTTCATTACTGTTGATTTTATTGCCGCAGATCCTTAGATCCGGGAGTTAATAACCTTGCACGCACTAGTTTGCGGTTGCATTATAATATATTCTGCAAAGTTAAAAACTTAAATCAGTATGCTACGAGGAATTGTTGCAGAGATTATTTATTCTTCTTCACACGGAAAGACAATTGGTCAAAAATAGAGCTTTTGGTGGATTGCTTAAAGATTCCTTCCTTAATTGATTTGATATCTTCAATTGTATAAAATGAATTTGGGTTGAATTTATTGATAATTGAAACCACATCCTCAATGTCTTTACGTTTGATGATGGTGAATATTATATCAACACTTCCCTGAGACCCAACAGCAGGTACAGCAGTTACGCCATAATGGTTTTCCCTGAGATATTTTACCAGTTCCTGTGAGTTATTTTTTGGAATGATTCTGATCATGACATTCCCTATTGATAGTCTTTCCTCAATTGTCATGCCTATATAATTACCCATTGCAAACCCGCCGCCATAAGCCACATAACTTAGCACATTGTCAAGATGTTGCATGATTTGACTCACGGTAATAAGCCAAATAATAACTTCAAAAAAACCTAACAGGGGTGCAAGATGCTTGTAACCTTTTGAAAGGAAAATAAGCCTCACAGTACCTATGGTTTGATCGCTTATTCGGGCAAGGAAAATTAATAACGGTAAAATAACCCATGCAAACAGAGTTGAATCAGAAGAAAAAAACGAAAGCAGTTCCATAAATAAGAGAAAATTAGAATGTGCAAAGGTACATCCAAAAAGATTGTTCTAAATATTTGTAACTTTACTCAATGAACAAATAAACCTTAACCAATTAAGTTAAACAAACCAGTAAGCGTTATGGAAACAGTTGAAACAATTAAAAATGAGAGAATCAGTGTGGGCGATTGGCTAATAACAATGATCATCACTGCCATTCCACTGGTAGGTATCATTATGCTGTTTGTGTGGGCATTCAGTAGCAATACAAATCCTTCAAAATCAAACTGGGCGAAGGCAACACTCATTATAATGGTTATTGCAATTGTATTGTCAATTATATTCATGACAATATTTGGAGCAGCTTTCCTTGGAATGATGGATCAGGACCTGATGAATTCAACTGAATACTAAAATTAAAGGCTGAGCAATAAAAATAGGGTTGGCTTAATACACCAACCCTATATTTATTTTTGCAGTTATTAAGCCTGTGCTGTAGGGCCTCCCAGTGAGAATGGAAGTGTTGGTTCGCTATCTTTAACGGGGCCATGAACCTGCTCATACTTTGAGATGTTTTCGCGTAGTGCATTCATCAGCCTTTTGGCGTGCTGTGGTGTAAGAATGATACGTGATTTAACCTTTGCCTTTGGTACGCCCGGCATCATTTTAACGAAGTCAATAATAAACTCAGCATTTGAGTGAGTAATTATTGCAAGGTTAGAATAGATTCCTTCTGCCATTTCGTCGCTCAGTTCAATGTTGATCTGATTTTGCTTGTTTTCACTCATGATATGGATCTTTAAAATTCGTAATTACATTCTTTATAAAATTTGTAGAGACGTAGTATAACCACGTCTCTACAATATAATTTGAACAAAGATAACCTAAATGTTAAAATTCTTCAACTTTTGAAGCTTCCAATCTTTCAAATTCTTCGCGTGAACCAACAATCAGGTCTTCATACTCACGCAATCCGGTACCTGCAGGAATGAGGTGACCAACAATAACGTTTTCTTTCAGACCAAGGAGCTCATCGCTCTTGGCATTGATGGCTGCAACGGTAAGAACCTTTGTAGTTTCCTGGAAGGAGGCTGCTGATATGAAACTCTTTGTTTGCAGTGAGGCCCTGGTAATACCCTGCAGAATTTGCTTGGCAGTTGCAGGCTGTGCATCACGTGCTTCAACTAGCTTCTTATCGCGGCGTTTCAGCATTGAATTTTCATCTCTGAGTTTACGAGCAGTAACTATCTGACCCGGCTTAATGATTGTTGAATCTCCCGGATCAATAACTACTTTCTTACCATAAATACTGTCGTTCTCATCATGGAAATCGATCTTGTTGGCCAATTCACCTTCAAGGAACTTGGTATCTCCAGGGTCAGCAACTTCAACTTTACGCATCATCTGACGAACAATTACCTCGTAATGCTTATCGTTGATCTTAACACCCTGTAAGCGGTAAACTTCCTGTATTTCATTTACAATGTACTCCTGAACCTTCATCGGACCCTTGATAGCAAGGATGTCACTAGGTGTCATTGCACCTTCTGAGAGTGGAGTACCTGCCTTGATATAGTCATTTTCCTGTGCAAGTATCTGCTTGGATGTAGGAATGAGATAACTCTTCTCTTCACCGGTTTTCGACCTGATAATAACCTCACGGTTACCTCTCTTGAGTTTTTTACCGAATGATACTACACCATCAATTTCAGCTACAACAGCAGGATCAGATGGGTTACGTGCCTCGAATAACTCAGTTACACGTGGCAAACCACCGGTGATGTCACCTGATTTACCAATAGCACGTGGAATCTTAACGAGTACTTCACCCGCCTTGATCTTTTTGCCTTCTTCAACAACTATATGTGAACCCACAGGTATATCATAAACCCTAAGGTCAGAATTATCAGCACCAATTATACGAATACTAGGATTCTTGGCCTTTTGGCGTGTTTCAATGATAACCTTATCATGATATCCGGTTTGCTCATCTGATTCAACGCGGTAAGTAGTACCTTCAATAATATTGTCAAATACAACCTTACCCTGAACTTCAGAGAGAATAACCGCATTGTATGGATCCCAATCACTGATTAGTTCACCCTTCTTCACCTCGGTTCCCTGCCTGAAGTATAAATTGGCTCCATAAGGGATATGTGCAGAAGCAAGTACAATACCTGTTTTCTTATCAACAATACGCATTTCAGCTGAACGACCTATAACGATATCGTATTTTCTGCCATCAGCGCTTTCATATTCTACGAAACGAAGCTCGTCAATTTCAAGGATACCATCGTATTTAGCTTCAATCTTTGAAGAGATTGACAGGTTGGAAGCAATACCCCCTACGTGGAACGTACGAAGTGTAAGCTGTGTACCCGGCTCACCAATTGACTGGGCAGCAATAACCCCAACAGCTTCTCCCTTTTGAACCATACGGGCAGTTGCAAGGTTACGACCGTAACATTTTGCACATACGCCCTGCTTTGATTCACAGGTTAGTACTGAACGGATTTCAACGCCTTCAACAGGTGATTCTTCAATTATCTTAGCTATTTCTTCAGTTATTTCATCACTTGCATTTACGATGAGCTCCCCTGTTTGTGGATGATAGATATCGTGTAATGATACCCTGCCGAGAATCCTGTCATAAAGGGTTTCAACCACTTCTTCATTTTTCTTGAGTGCAGTAGTTGTTAGACCTCTAAGTGTTCCGCAGTCAGGTTCAGTGATTACCACATCCTGTGCAACGTCAACAAGCCTACGGGTAAGGTAACCGGCATCAGCAGTTTTAAGCGCGGTATCAGCCAAACCTTTACGGGCACCGTGAGTTGAAATAAAGTATTCCAAAACTGACAGTCCTTCTTTAAAGTTTGAGAGAATCGGGTTCTCGATGATTTCACCACCGGTAGCACCTGATTTCTGCGGCTTAGCCATAAGACCTCTCATTCCGGAGAGCTGACGAATCTGTTCTTTCGAACCACGGGCACCTGAATCAAGCATCATATACACAGGGTTGAAGCCTTGCTTATCTTTAGCAAGATTCTCCATAAGTGTATAGGTCAACCTTGAATTGGTATGTGTCCAGATGTCAATGATCTGGTTGTATCTTTCGTTGTTGGTAATGAATCCCATGTTGTAGTTACTCATTACTTCTTCTACTTCTTCATTGGCCGATGCAACGAGGGTTTCTTTTACTTCAGGAACAATAACATCGCTCAAAGTAAATGATAAACCTCCGCGGAAAGCCATGGTGTAACCCAGGTTCTTGATATCATCAAGGAACTGGGCTGTTTTTGCAGTACCGGTTTTCTTTAGCACATCGCCGATGATGTCGCGCAAAGATTTCTTGGTAAGCAACTGGTTTATATATCCGTACTCCACAGGAACTACCTGGTTGAAAATAATTCGTCCAACTGTAGTTTCAACCATTCTTTCTACCCATAAACCTTCTTCTTTAACCTGAAGTTTTACTCTAATGTAAGCATGCAAATCAACCACACGTTCATTATAAGCAATAATAACCTCTTCAGGAGAGTAGAATGTCATGCCTTCACCTTTAACCGGATTCTCAGGTATTGACTTGCGTCCTTTGGTCATATAATACAGACCAAGAACCATGTCTTGCGAAGGAACTGTAATAGGTGCTCCATTGGCAGGGTTAAGAATATTGTGAGAAGCAAGCATTAGCAACTGGGCTTCAAGTACGGCAGCATTTCCTAGTGGCACGTGAACAGCCATCTGGTCACCGTCGAAGTCGGCGTTAAACGCGGTACAAACCAACGGGTGCAACTGTATAGCTTTTCCTTCAATAAGTTTTGGCTGGAAAGCCTGGATACCTAACCTGTGCAGGGTTGGTGCACGGTTTAGCATTACAGGATGACCTTTAAGGATGTTCTCAAGGATATCCCATACAACAGGATCTTTCCTGTCGACGATCTTCTTGGCTGATTTTACAGTCTTAACAATACCTCTCTCAAGCATCTTGCGGATGATGAACGGTTTGAAAAGTTCTGAAGCCATATCCTTAGGCAGTCCGCACTCGTTAAGTTTAAGTTCAGGACCAACAACAATAACTGAACGACCTGAATAGTCAACACGCTTACCTAAAAGGTTTTGACGGAAACGGCCTTGCTTTCCTTTTAAACTATCACTAAGTGATTTAAGTGCACGGTTTGACTCGGTTTTAACTGAGTTAGCCTTACGGGAGTTATCGAACAATGAATCAACTGCTTCCTGGAGCATGCGCTTTTCATTACGCATTATTACGTCGGGAGCCTTGATCTCTATAAGCCTCTTCAACCTGTTGTTACGTATGATAACCCTGCGGTACAAGTCGTTAAGGTCACTGGTAGCAAAACGTCCACCATCGAGAGGCACAAGTGGCCTGAGTTCTGGCGGAATAACCGGTACAACCTTAACAACCATCCATTCGGGGCGGTTCTCAATACGTTTTTGTGCATCACGGAAAGCTTCAAACACCTGAAGTCTCTTCAGTGCATCAGCTTTACGTTGTTGTGAAGTTTCATTGTTTGCTTTATGCCTCAGGTCAAATGATTCTTTATCAAGGTCAAGTGTCTTGAGTAGTTCAAACAATGCTTCAGCACCCATCTTGCTAACGAATTTCTGTGGGTCGCTATCGTCAAGATATTGGTTTTCTTTTGGCAGAGCGTCAAGAACTTCAAAATACTGTTCTTCAGTGAGCAAAGCCATTTTTTCAATTTTCACATCTTCTTTAAGCATAACGCCATCCATTACGCCGGGCTGCACAACCACGTAGCGTTCATAGTAAATGATGGAGTCAAGCTTTTTGGTGTTAAGGTTAAGCAGCGCACCAATTTTGTTGGGCAATGAACGGAAGAACCATATATGCGCAACCGGTACCACCAGTTGTATATGCCCCATGCGTTCACGACGTACCTTCTTCTCGGTAACTTCTACACCACAACGGTCGCAAACAATACCTTTATAACGAATTCTCTTATATTTTCCGCAATGACATTCCCAATCTTTAACCGGACCAAAGATTCTTTCACAGAACAAACCATCTCTTTCAGGTTTATAGGTTCTGTAATTAATGGTCTCCGGTTTCAGTACTTCACCACTTGAACGCTCTAAGATCATCTCAGGCGATGCAAGGCTGATAGTAATTTTGGAAAAATTGCTGGAAATAGTGCTGTCTTTTCTGAAAGCCATATGTTGTTGAATAAAGTAATAACTTATTAACTACGAAAAATTAAATTTTGCAGCTAGCGACATTCCTTATTATCGGAACATCAGCTAGTTGCAAAATAATTTATTAATCGAAAGTAATGTTAAGGCCTAAGCCTCTCAACTCATGTACTAGTACATTGAATGATTCAGGTATACCCGGAATAGGCATATTTTCACCTTTTACTATAGCTTCATATGCTTTGGCACGACCCATAACATCATCAGACTTAACAGTAAGGATTTCCTGAAGTATGTGTGATGCACCGAAAGCTTCGAGTGCCCAAACTTCCATTTCTCCAAACCTCTGACCTCCAAATTGAGCTTTACCACCCAATGGTTGCTGTGTAATGAGTGAGTATGGTCCTATTGAACGGGCATGCATCTTATCATCCACCATGTGGTGAAGTTTCAGCATGTATATATACCCAACAGTTGCCGGTTGGTCAAAACGTTCACCGGTGCCACCATCATAAAGATATACTCTTCCGTTTTCTGGTAAACCTGCTTTAGTCATGTAATCATTGATGATAACATCAGTAGCACCATCAAAGATAGGCGTAGCAAAATTTAAGCCTAGTTTCTTACCTGCCCAGCCCAGTACAGTTTCGTAAATCTGTCCAAGGTTCATACGTGATGGTACACCAAGCGGGTTAAGTACTATATCAACCGGTGTTCCATCGTTTAGGAATGGCATATCTTCTTCACGTACAATACGGGCAACAATACCCTTATTACCGTGACGACCAGCCATCTTATCACCAACTTTAAGCTTGCGTTTCTTGGCTACATAAACTTTAGCCATCTGCACTATACCATTGGGCAAATCATCACCTACGGTTGCAACAAACTTTTTGCGGTTATAAATACCAAGTATCTCTTTGTACTTTATAATATAATTGTTGATCAGAGTCTTAACCAGGTCGTTTACATCCTTGTCAGTAGTCCATTTGCTAGGATTAACATTCAGGTAGTCAATACCTAATAACATCTTTTGGGAGAACTTTATCTTTTTAGGTATCAGCTCTTCTTTGAAGTTATTGTTAACGCCTTGGGATGTTTTGCCTGAAACCAGGATAGTAAGCTTATCAACGAGTTTAGTTTTCAATTCATGTGAATTCTTGGTGAATTCATCATCCAGAATCTTAACTACGTCTTTTTCTTTAGCTTTAACTTTCCTGTCCTTGATCATACGTGAGAACAGCTTCTTATCAACCACCACACCCTTCATTGAAGGAGGAGCTTTAAGCGAAGCATCCTTCACATCACCTGCTTTATCACCGAAGATAGCCCTGAGGAGTTTTTCTTCTGGTGTAGGATCGCTTTCACCTTTAGGTGTAATTTTACCTATAAGTATATCGCCTTCGTTAACTTCAGCACCAATTCTGATCAATCCGTTTTCATCAAGATCCTTGGTAGCTTCAGTACTTACGTTAGGAATGTCATTTGTGAGCTCTTCAACACCACGCTTGGTATCGCGAACCTCAAGAATGAATTCCTCAATATGGATGGAAGTAAAGATATCTTCTTTAACAACCTTTTCAGATATAACAATAGCATCCTCAAAGTTATAACCCTTCCATGGCATAAATGCAACCATGAGGTTACGACCTAATGCAAGGTCGCCCATGCTTGTACCATAACCTTCACAAAGAACCTGACCTTTTTTTACTTTATCGCCTTTGCGGACGATAGGACGCAGGTTAGTACAGGTATTTTGGTTTGTACGGGAGAACTTGGTCAGCTTATATCTCTTAACATCATCTTCGAAGCTTACAAGCTTTTCATCTTCCAGACGGGTGTGACGAATAACTATCTCAGCAGCATCAACATACTCAACAATACCGTCTGATTCAGCAGTTACCAGAACGCGGGAGTCAAATGCCACATTCTTCTCAATACCGGTTCCTACGATAGGAGCTTCGGGGTTGAGCAACGGTACTGCCTGACGCATCATGTTCGATCCCATAAGTGCCCTGTTGGCATCATCATGCTCAAGGAACGGGATAAGTGAAGCAGCAATAGAGGCAATTTGATTTGGAGCAATGTCGATCAAGTCAACTTTCTCTTTCTCAATGATAGGATAATCGGCAAGATAACGAACCTTAACACGGTCGTTAACAAAGTTGCCATCGTTGTCCATATCAGTAGTAGCCTGTGCAATGATCTTATTTTCTTCTTCTTCAGCGCTCAGGAAGATTGGATCTTCAGAAAGGTCAACTTTTCCATTAATTACGCGCTTATAAGGAGTTTCAATAAATCCTAATCTGTTGATCTTAGCATATACGCATAATGACGAGATCAAACCGATATTCGGACCTTCAGGTGTTTCAATGGTACACAAGCGGCCATAGTGGGTATAGTGAACGTCGCGCACTTCAAAACCTGCGCGCTCACGTGACAAACCACCCGGTCCGAGGGCTGAAACCCTGCGTTTATGTGTTAACTCAGCCAATGGGTTTGTTTGATCCATGAACTGCGATAACTGGTTAGTTCCAAAGAATGAGTTGATAACTGAAGAAAGCGTTTTGGCATTAATCAGGTCCATAGGAGTAAATACCTCATTATCACGAACGTTCATACGCTCGCGGATGGTACGCGCCATACGGGCCAATCCAACACCAAACTGATTATATAATTGTTCGCCAACGGTACGAACCCTACGATTACTCAAGTGGTCAATATCATCAACTTCAGTGCGAAGGTTGATCAAACTGATGAGGTACTTAATAATGGAAATAATATCCTGTTTAGTAAGCACCTTGGTATCGATAGAAGTATCGAGGCTAAGCTTTTTATTAATCCTGTAACGTCCAACATCACCAAGGTCATACCTCTTATCAGAGAAGAACAGTTTATCGATGATACCGCGTGCGGTTTCTTCATCAGGCGGCTCAGCATTACGCAACTGCCTGTAAATAAACTCCACAGCTTCCTTTTCAGAGTTAGCTGTATCTTTCTGTAGTGTGTTGAAAATAATTGAATAATCAATATTGTCAGGATCTTCACGATGCAGTAGAATAGTCTTTGCACCTGAATCGACAATTTGATCAATATGTTGATTTTCGATCGTGATTTCGCGTTCAACAACAACCTCGGTACGTTCAATAGAAACAACCTCTCCGGTATCTTCGTCAACGAAATCTTCAATCCAGTTTTTCAGCACACGTGCAGCAAGCCTGCGCCCAACAACTTTTTTAAGGCCGGCTTTTGAAACTTTCACTTCTTCTGCAAGGTTGAAGATTTCAAGGATGTCCTTATCGGTTTCATAACCGATAGCCCTAAGGAGCGTAGTAACAGGCAACTTTTTCTTCCTGTCGATATAGGCGTACATCACGTTATTGATATCGGTAGTGAATTCCATCCACGAACCTTTAAACGGGATAATACGGGCAGAGAAAAGTTGTGATCCATTTGCATGGAAGCTGGTGCCGAAGAAAACACCCGGTGATCTGTGAAGCTGAGAAACAACAACGCGTTCCGCTCCATTCACCACGAAAGTACCTTTAGGGGTCATGTAAGGAATCATCCCCAGGTATACGTCCTGGATGATGGTTTCAAAGTCTTCATGTTCCGGGTCGGTACAATATAATTTTAATTTTGCCTTTAAGGGGACACTATAAGTGAGGCCTCTTTCAATGCACTCCTCGATAGAGTATCTGGGGGGGTCAATAAAGTAATCGAGGAACTCGAGTACAAAATTGTTCCTAGCGTCAGTAATCGGGAAATTTTCAGCGAAAACCTTAAACAGACCTTCAGAAGCCCTGTTATCAGGGTTCGTTTCCAATTGGAAAAAATCCTGAAATGACTTGATTTGAATATCAAGGAAATCAGGATAAGAAGTCTGAACTTTAGCGGTTCCGAAACTTATACGTTCTATTTTTTTTGAAGCCAAGGTTTTGAAATTTTAAGTAAATAATACTCAAGAATTAAAACAATTAAACCCGATATCAAATCGGGGAACAACAAGTTCTGTTGCCTCACTTAAGCGTAGCAACAGAACCTGGAGTGTATAATTGCGAGCTAATCCCGTCTACTTATTTTACTTCAACCTCTGCGCCAGCTTCTTCAAGTTGTTTTTTCAATGCTTCGGCTTCGTCTTTCGATACACCTTCTTTGATTGCTTTTGGTGCAGCGTCTACAAGTTCTTTAGCTTCTTTAAGCCCAAGACTTGTGAGTTCTTTCACCAGTTTAACAACTGCAAGTTTAGCCTGACCAGCAGATTTAAGGATAACGTCGAATGCGGTTTTTTCTTCTGCTACGGGAGCATCGCCACCACCTGCACCTGCCATCATAACTGGAGCAGCAGCTGCTGGTTCAATACCATATTCGTCTTTTAAGATTTGGGCTAATTCATTAACTTCTTTAACAGTCAGGTTAACCAATTGTTCTGCAAAAGCTTTTAAGTCTGCCATTTTATAGATGTTTTTTAAATGTTTACAATGATAGTTACTTACTCGGTATTTTTGATTTTTTTAGCTTCTTAATGAAGTATTAGGATTCCCTCTCAGAGAGGGTTTTGAGTACACCACTCAACTTGTGGCCACCTGATTGCAGTGCTGAAATAACATTGTTTGCAGGTGATTTGAGCGCAAGAATGATGTCTCCGATAAGTTCGTTTTTCGATTTGATGCTGACAAGCATATCGAGGCTTTTGTCGCCCAGGAATGACATTTCTTCAACAAACGCACCTTTTAATATAGGTTTGTCGCTTGTTTTACGAAACTCCTTGATTAGCTTAGCGGGCTCATTATTAACTTCCGATAACATAATGGAAGTAGCACCTTTCAATGCTTCGTATAGCCCTGAATAGTCCTTTTCAGAACGTTCCATTGCTTTACGCAATAATGTGTTTTTAACCACGATCAACTTTACATCCTTCTTAAAACATAACCTTCTTAATTTACTGGTTACTTCAGAGTTTAAATTTGAAATATCAGTTATATAAAGGTTGTTGCTGTTTTGCAGCTGCTCAGTCAGGGTGTCGATCAGTTGACTCTTTTCTTCTTTTCTCATGATGTTTTCTACTTTTTACGAGGAAAGTCCACAGATTTAACTTACGCAGTGATTGATTTTTGATCAACACGAATACCCGGACTCATAGTACTTGACATGAATAATGATTTCATGTATGTACCTTTAGCAGCGGCCGGTTTCAGTTTGATGATAGTTTGCAGCAGTTCCTTCGCATTGTCCATGAGTTTGGCTTCGTCAAAAGAGACTTTACCAATAGCAGCATGTATAATTCCGAACTTATCTACCTTAAAATCTATTTTACCGGCTTTCGCTTCGGTAACTGCTTTACCCACTTCCATGGTAACAGTACCGGTTTTGGGATTTGGCATCAAGCCACGGGGACCTAAAATTTTTCCGAGTGCACCAACCTTAGGCATAATGCTAGGCATAGTGATCACAACGTCAACATCGGTCCATCCCTCCTTGATTTTTTGGATATACTCATCCAGCCCATAATAATCTGCACCGGCTTCTTTAGCTTCTGCTTCCTTCTCAGGTGTGCAGAGAACCAATACCCTAACAGTTTTTCCAGTTCCATGGGGTAGCATAACAGTACCTCTGACCATCTGATTGGCTTTACGCGGGTCTACACCCAGGCGCACATCCACATCTACAGAACTGTCAAATGTAGTGTTACTTATCTGCTTAACCACTTTTATGGCTTCAGTCAGGGAATAAGTGCTATTCTTATCGAACTTTGCAAGTGCCTCTTTCCTTTTTTTTGTCAATTTAGCCATTGTTAAGAATTTGTTTTTAACAATTTACAACCGTTTCCGGCAGTTTAGTTTATTTATCGTAAGCAAATGGTGGAGTGCCCGAAACGGTAATACCCATGCTTCTGGCAGTTCCTGCTACCATACGCATGGCTGATTCCAGCGTAAAGGCATTCAGGTCAACCATTTTAGCTTCAGCTATTGCCTGAACCTGCTCCCAATTTACAGAAGCAACTTTTTTACGGTTTGGTTCAGCCGACCCACTTTTCAATTTACTTACTTCTAACAACTGAACTGCTACAGGCGGAGTTTTGATGACAAAATCAAATGATTTGTCCTTATACACAGTAATAATAACAGGTAATAATTTACCTGCCGACTCCTGTGTACGAGCATTAAATTGCTTACAAAACTCCATTATGTTCACGCCCTTAGAACCCAATGCAGGTCCAACAGGTGGTGACGGATTGGCTGCAGCACCTTTAATTTGCAGTTTAATTAAACCGCTTATTTCTTTTGCCATTGTTGATTACTTAGTGAAGTTATTTATCACACTTCCCGTTCTTTAATCTTTTTCTACCTGCATAAATCCCAGTTCAAGAGGGGTCTTACGGCCAAATATTTTAACCATAACTTTTAACTTTTTCTTCTCCTCATTGATCTCTTCGATCACGCCGGTGAAGCTGTTAAAAGGCCCATCGATTACTGTTACGGTTTCGCCAACTATAAACGGAACACTGACTTCTTCGCCTTGCTCTGTTAGTTCGTCAACTTTACCTAATATGCGGTTAACTTCTGCAGGTCGAAGGGGAACGGGTTCACCCTTTGATCCAAGAAATCCTAATACTCCCGGTACATTTTTTATAATGTGCGGAATTTCACCAGTTAAAATCGCTTCAATCAATATATAGCCCGGTAAATAATTCCGTTCTTTACTGATTTTCTTTCCCTTGTGCACCTGATAGACTTTCTCAGTCGGGATCAGCACTTGAGATATGACATCTTTAAGGCCAAGGCGGTTAATTTCACTTTCAAGGTATTGTTTTACCTTCTTTTCATTTCCGCTGATGGCCCTGATAACATACCACTTTTTAAGTTGATCACTCATACAGACACCTGGTTAAGATTGATATCAAACAACTGATATATTAGTAGAAAAAGCAGGTTATTCATTAAAACAGCAGGTAGAACTGTTTCAACAAAGTTTGGAAAGACATATCCATCAAATAAACGACTAAAGCGATTATAAGGGAAGCGATGGATACTACTATTGCACTGTTTTGGAGTTCACTCCATGAGGGCCAGGATGTTTTATGCACCAACTCATCGTAACTTTCATTGATGTATTCCTGAATCTTAGTCTTTGCCATGTAACCATTTATTTTTTTGCACGGGTGGAGAGACTCGAACTCCCAACCAACGGTTTTGGAGACCGCTACTCTACCAATTGAGCTACACCCGTTTGAGTTATCTTTACTCTCAGAGATTTCTCCCTGCCATAATCCATTTATTCAATATGGCAGAGATAAAGGCGCTCTGTTATGAACACCTTTATCCCGTGTTTTTTTGTATTAGTCAAGTATCTCGGTTACCTGTCCCGCTCCTACTGTTCTACCACCTTCACGGATAGCAAAACGTAAGTTCTTCGACATAGCAATCGGCTGAATAAGCTTAACAGTAATTGTTAGGTTGTCACCTGGCATTACCATTTCTACACCATCGCCAAGAATTACTTCACCGGTAACGTCAGTGGTTCTGAAATAGAACTGTGGGCGGTACCTGTTGTGGAATGGAGTGTGACGTCCACCCTCTTCTTTCTTAAGGATATAAACCTCAGCTTTAAATTCTTTATGTGGCTTCACTGAACCTGGTTTGGCGATAACCATACCACGGCGGATAGCTTCTTTATCAATACCACGGAGCAACAAACCTGCGTTATCACCAGCTTCTCCTGTATCAAGGATCTTACGGAACATTTCAACACCGGTTACTACTGATTTCAGTTTCTCAGCATCTAAACCAATGATTTCAACGGGGTCACCTGTGTGAATAACACCAGTTTCAATACGACCGGTAGCAACAGTACCACGACCTGTAATTGAGAACACGTCCTCAACTGGCATAAGGAAATCCTTGTCAACATCACGTGGAGGCAGTGGAATCCAGTTATCAACAGCGTCCATGAGTTCAATGATCTTTTCAACCCAAACAGGCTCTTTATTTAGTCCACCAAGTGCTGAACCACGGATAATAGGTGAGTTGTCACCATCAAAACCATAGAAAGAAAGGAGGTCACGGATTTCCATTTCAACGAGATCCAGAAGTTCAGGATCGTCAACAAGGTCAACCTTGTTCATGAAAACAACCAAACGGGGAACACCAACCTGGCGAGCTAAAAGAATATGCTCACGGGTTTGAGGCATTGGTCCGTCAGTTGCAGCAACAACCAAAATAGCACCGTCCATCTGGGCAGCACCTGTTACCATGTTCTTAACATAGTCAGCGTGACCAGGGCAGTCAACGTGCGCATAGTGGCGATTTGCTGTTTGATATTCAATGTGAGCGGTGTTAATAGTAATACCTCTCTCTTTTTCTTCAGGAGCATTGTCAATTGAGTCAAATGACCTGAACTCTGACCAGCCTTTATCGGCTAAGCAAAGTGTAATAGCAGCAGTTAATGTAGTCTTTCCATGGTCAACGTGACCGATGGTACCAACGTTAACGTGCGGTTTGGAACGATCGAATTTTTCTTTTGCCATATTAAATTGATGTGTTAATTTTTGTAAATTCTTTAAAACTTACCATAATACAAAAAAAATCTGAGCCAACGACGAGACTTGAACTCGTGACCCCTTCCTTACCAAGGAAGTGCTCTACCACTGAGCTACGTCGGCTTTTATAAACTCTGAAAGAGCCGACATGTATCACAATGAAGCTCATCAGCAGCATTCAGATTGAGCGGAAAACGGGGCTCGAACCCGCCACCTACAGCTTGGAAGGCTGTCGCTCTACCAAATGAGCTATTTCCGCATAGCCAAAGTAAAACAGTTTTTTCCTGCATTACTTTTGTTTTGTGGGGGGAGGAGGATTCGAACCTCCGAAGGCTGCGCCAACAGATTTACAGTCTGCCCCATTTGACCGCTCTGGTATCCCCCCGTACAAATTATTTAATCTTAATTATTCAAAGAACTGAGCCGATGGAGGGATTCGAACCCCCGACCAGCTGATTACAAATCAGCTGCTCTGGCCAACTGAGCTACATCGGCAATGTTTTTTATCTCTGTCTTAAATGCTTTTGTGATCAGGCAAGTACACTGAGATGCTCACTTTTATTATCTTTTTTAGCTCTTTTAAAAAGAGCAGTCCTTCTTTTCAAAAGGACTGCAAATGTATAAACTATTTTGACACCAACAAATACTTTTTGGTTTTTTTTTGCGATATTCTTGTTTTTATTTCTTGAACTTGTCTTTATGCTTATCCAATTGTTTACGAAGAGCGTCAACAGCGGTATCTGTAGCCTCTTCAAATGTTGCTGATTGCTTCCTTGCAAATAAGTCATTACCTCTGATTTGCAGCCTTATTTCGGCTACTTTGTTCTCTGCATCTCCATTTTCCAGTTTAAGTGTGACGTCACTACCAATAATTCCATCATAAACGCTTGAAAGCTTTTCAACTTTGCTATTAATAAAATCTTCGAGCTTTCGGTCAGTTTTAAATTTAACCGAGGTGATGTTTACTTTCATGATTCCTCCTTTATTTGCGCCCAGGGATGGGCTAGTTTATATATAGATTTCAATTTTTCAACGTTTGTATGTGTGTACACCTGGGTTGAAGCCAGGCTTGAATGTCCTAATAATTCTTTTATTGCAAACAAATCTGCCCCCTCATTAAGCATCTGCGTTGCGAAAGTATGCCGTAATACATGCGGGCTCTTACTTCCGGTTACACCTGCAAGTGTGAGGTATTCCTTTACTAAGTTATAAATAAATACGCGTCCTGCTTTAACCCCCTTATCATTAATGATGAAATGATTTTCTCCCAGTAAGGCAACTTTTTCCCGCATAGCAAGGTAGTCCTTAATCTTAATGATTAACAGTTCGCTAACCGGAATGATTCGCTGCTTATTGCGTTTTCCGGTAACTTTAACAGTTTTGGTGTAAAAGTCAATGTCATTTATCAATAAGTTGTCGAATTCAGCCAGTCGAATACCGGTGCTGTAAAAAACTTCCAATACAATTAAATCCCGCCTTTTGCTAAAAGTAATCTCGGTGTCCCGATTTTCATTATCCCTATGTTTATTTGCGGTGTCAAGATCTTCTTTATCCTCAATTTCGATGTTTCTATGCTCGGTATGCCGGTTAACGGTATTCTTTTTTTTGATGTCCCGGTCAGTAGTATCCGTATTTTTGAGGGCCCGGTTAGCGGTATTCCTGCTAATAGTGTTTGGATTCAAAGCACGCTCCATTTCCTTTTTGGTAGCAAATGACGGCAGCCTTTCAGGAATACGCAATGATGAAGACAACCGCACAGGGTTCGTTTCAATTAAACCCAAACGGAGCAGGTATTTAAAGTATGTTTTGAGGGAGGATAATTTGCGGTTGACACTTCTGGCCGACCTACCGGCTTCTATTAGCGAAGCCAGCCAGGAACGTATCATGACACTGGTAACCTGATTTTCGTTTTCAACTTCGTATGTATGCTTCAGATAATCACTGAATTGTAAGAGATCGCATCTGTAAGCTTCAATCGTATGTGATGAATAACGTTTTTCGTATTGTAGTTGGTCGAAGAAAGTTTCTCTTACCATGTATTAAAATAAAAGAAGAAAACTTAGCCTTTTTGTAATAACGGATAAATATACCGCAATATTACAAGAAAGCAAAACTTTCTTCCTTAAATCGCACTTAAAAAAAGTGGCTTATTGATCGGCAGCTTGCTGGAGTTGCTGTACGTAAATAGCGTGCAGTTTCTCTTCGCGGTTCTTTACAGAAGGTTTGGTAAATTTTTGCCTTTCACGGAGTTCTTTAACAACACCGGTCTTTTCAAATTTCCTCTTCAGTTTCTTTAAGGCCCTGTCGATGTTTTCGCCTTCTTTAACGGGTACGATAATCATGTAATACTCTCTCTTTCTGTTAAATTTGTAAAATTGAATTCAATTTTTCTTTAAAGGGCTGCAAAAGTACAAAATGTTTTTGCGTGATACAAGTGTTAGTAAAAATATTTTTACAAACCCATAAGCACCTCACCCCGGCCCTCTCCTCAAAGAGAGGGTGAAGGTTCGTTTTTCTATTTATCAATCATTTCAGCTACTTCTTTTATATTATTCAGAACATCTGACAGATTGAAAATAATCTCTTCATTCGTGAATCTTATCACTTTAATTCCGTGATTTTCTAATATAGATGTCCGTTCCTTATCTCTCTCTATGTTTTCATCTATTAGGTGAACAGAACCATCAACTTCAACAATTAACCTTTTCTCATGGCAATAGAAATACGTTCTACCTCCCTCTCCTTGAGGAGAGGGCCGGGGTGAGGTGCCCCCCTCTACAAATTCTCCTTAAAATAATCCTCAATCTCTTTAAACAAATGCATGCGGGTGTTGCCGCCGTATATTGAGTGATTGCGGTTGGTGTAGAGCATCATGTCAAACTTCTTGCCGGCTTGCACGAGTCTCTCGGCAAACTCCATGGTGTTCTGCACATGTACGTTATCATCGGCTGTGCCATGCATTAAGAGGAGATTGCCCTGAAGCTTATCGGCAAAGAACAAAGGTGAATTGTCATCATAGCCTTTGGGGTTCTCCTGCGGGGTTCGCATGAAGCGCTCGGTATATATATTGTCGTAATACCGCCAGTTGGTAACCGGGGCAACAGCAACGCCGGTGTTGAATATGCCGTCGCCTTTAAGCATACATGATGATGAAATGAATCCCCCATAGCTCCATCCCCAAATGCCAATCCGGTCAGCATCAACATACGGCAATGAAGCCATGTATTTTGCGCCTTCTATCTGGTCAATTGTTTCAAGTTTCCCCAGGTTCAGGTAAGTCGATTTCCTGAAAGCCTCACCTCTGGCGCCTGTGCCCCGCGGATCAATACTTATAATAATGTACCCTTCCTGCGCCATGTAATCGTTAAAGTCATAACCCCAGTTGTTGAGTACAGTTTGTGAATTCGGACCACTGTACTGGTCAAATATAACCGGGTACTTTTTATCTTGCGAAAAATCAGGCGGGTAAATGGCATACGCGTTTAGCTTCACGCCTTCAGTGGTAGTGAATGTGAAGAATTCTTTATGGTTGAATTTAAACTCCTTTAAACCGTCAGCGAGCTTCTTATTGTCCTCCAGAACCCTGATCTGCTTCCCGTTTGCCTCGCGCAATACATACAATGGCGGTGTATCAACTGATGAGAATGTATGTATAAAATAGCGGAATGAACTGCTGAATTGAGCTTTGTTAGTGCCGGCTTCACGGGTAAGTGCCTTTGCATCTTTGCCATCATTTGTTATTGAATACACTTCGCGCTGCATTGGATTGATCGCCGCAGCCTGGTAATAATGAAGTTTTTTTGAAGGATCATAGCCGTAATACTCGGTAACATCAAATTCACCCTGCGTAATCGGGGTAACCGTTGCATTCACATAATCACAAAGGTAAAGGTGTGTCCATCCGGTTATTTCACTTGTGATTACAAAGCTGCCACCTTCAGGCATAAATCTGATGTTATCAAAATTACCCTCGTCAATGTAAAACTTATTATCCTCAGTGTATATAATCTTACTTTCACCAGTGCGTACATTGGTTCCCAATATATCAAGATGATTCTGCAACCTGTTCAACCTGAACACTGCCAGCATCTCTGGATCTTTTGTGAACATAATCCGTGGAATGTACTGATCTTTCTCTTGACCAATGCCTGCACGAATTGTATTGGTTGATACAAGGTCGTAAATATGAACCGTTACAATTGAATTATCTTCACCTGCCTTTGGATATTTGAACTGCGAATTTGCCGGATACAGTGCATTTTCATCAATTGATGGGCGTGCACCCTGGAACATGGTCATGTTGAACATCTTAACGCCACGCTCATCAAACTTCATATAAGCCAGTCGCCTGCTGTCGGCCGACCAGCTAAAAGCCTTGTTAAACTCAAACTCTTCTTCATACACCCAGTCCGGGGCACCGTTAATGATCTCATTAGGCTTTCCATCTCTTGTAATCTGGGTTTCATTGCCTGTTGCCAGATCAGCGATAAAAAGGTTGTTTTCACGGACGAATGCTATTTTCTTTCCATCGGGGGAGAAGGTTGCCAGTTGCTGCCTGCCATTGACTGACAGAGGCTTGAAGGTTTTGTCTTTAACATTATAAATGTAATAATCAGCCTTGAAGGACCTACGGTAAATTAACTCCATGCTGGTTTGCAGCAATACCAGTGATTCATCTTCAGAAAACTCATAGTCGTGTATCGAGGTGAGAGCATCATTCTTAGCATCCCTGATATCAACAATAAGTCCAACAGCCTTACCTGTTTTATAAGCGTATTTAGTAATAGTTGCACTGTTATCAGTAAGTGCAGTATAATGCAATCCGTCGCTCATCGATCTCACTTCCTGAATACCCGAAGCCCTAAACAGACCCTTTCTAAGTACATCTTCAAGCGTAAAATTCTTAGTACCGTTTTGAGCTGATGCTGTAAATGAAATAGCAAATATGCAAAGCAATGTTGCAATCGAAGTGATTTTCTTCATGTGTGGTTTTAGTTGAACGATTGCAAAAGTAGTAAAAAAGAGGTTAGGGGTTAGTAGTGAGTAATGAGTAGTGAGTAGTGAGTAGTGAGTCCCACTTGTCTCACATGTCCCCCTTGTCCCACTCAGAACTCAGAACTCAGAACCCATAACCCAGAACCAATTACTCCCTTTCCAACTCCTTAATCCTCGCTTTCAAGGATTGTATTTCCTTATTGGCGTCAATCATGTAGAGGGTTAGCTCTTCTATCTTCTGGAGAAGCAGCTTGTTGATCTCACCTAACTGCACACCGTTTTCATCAACTTCTTCGGCTGAAGGAATATCCTTGAGGTGACCGTGCATCTTTATGTGTTGTTCAACTTCGCTTAAAGAAGGCAATCGGTAATCGGGATAGAAAACGAAATCCGACCATCCTGATTCAACAATGATCTCCTTGGTTCTGATGGTTCCGTTAACGGCTAACCTGAACTGGTTTGATGGCGCAGTACCTATGCCTACATTGCCGGCACTGTAAAAATTGAGGGCTTGCCAATTTACTGTTGGCAGATTCGAGTTCTCGTTGGTGTAATGGATACCACTTCCACCTCCACTTCCACCACCTGATCCGCCGCCGCTGCCACCACCTGATCCATCATCTTCTGTGGTCACCGTAATTGAGTTGCTTGCCTGAGAAGTGTTGCCTTCTGCGTCATGAGCTTTTACATAATAGGAGTAGTTTGTAGAAGGCGTCAGTCCTGTAACCTGGTACCCCGGTGAAGATACCTGACCAATATTGTTGTTGTTCTGAAAGATCCTGTAGCCGGTTACCCCGATATTATCTGTTGAAGGCGACCAGGTCAATTCCAATGAGGTTGAAGTAACATTTGATGCGCTTAGATTAGCAGGAGCTGTTGGCGCTTCATTATCACCTTGTTCAATCTCATATATAGTAATTGCATCAACAAATACTTCCCTGTCGTCAGCTGGGTTTTTTGAAGCAAACACACGAATGACAGGCTGTTCACTTGTGGCTGTTAAAGTAAACACATATTCATTCCAGCCCTGGCCGGTTATATTTCTCTTCTGGAAATTGGCAAAACCTTCCCATTCGTCAAACTCTGAATTGCTGCTTTGTCCCCGGCGAGCCCAGATTGTAATGGTATATTCAGTCCCGGGAACGGCATTATAGCTGAACTGACCATGCCGGTCTTCATCGTCTGATTCAATTTTTATACAATATTCGCCACTCTTTGGATCATCATCTTCTGATTCTATATCGGCAGGACCTGACCAGCCAGTAACAGAATTCTGCTCATTTGATGTACTTGCGGCATTAGCGTGTGTATAAAGGTTTTGCGAGTATACCCCGTACATCATGAGTGCAAAAATGGTAAAAAGGAGAGAACGTTTCATGTCGTCTTTTTTAGTTAATACAGTAGTTTGAGTACCGGCAGGTGCCGGCGAGTTGTATTAAAGTAACCCCCTCATATTCAGATTGTTCAATATGTGAAAGGAGTAGTGAGTGGTGAGTAGTGAGAAAGAAAGGAGTAGTGAGTAGGGAGATGGACTCTTCTATGCTCTATGCACTATGCTCTATGCTGAGTGCTGAGTGCTGAGTGCTAAAAGCTGATAGCTGAAAGCTGAGAGCTGACAGCTATAAAAGTGAGATGTACTGGACTCGAACCAGTGACCCCCGCCCTGTCAAGGCGATGCTCTGAACCAACTGAGCTAACATCCCGGATTAATGCGCAAAGATACGTAAATGAACTAAAGATACAAGCCCTTAGGCAAAGAGCATAGAGCATAGAGCATAGAGCATAGAATACAGCACCAATCATCTGTATAGTAGGCAGACTATATGTATGTACCTGCCTAAAACCGATACGGATTCTTAACTAATTGCTGCGTCCCATCACTGAGATGAACCACCAATTCATCGGCATTCATAAGTTTCAACACCTCCTCGCGGGTGGTGAGGCCTTTTACTATCTGAAGTTTTAGCATGAAGCCGTTATCTGATGGCACGGTTTCAAAGCCGACTACTCCCCTGTTGTTGCTCAGGTGGCTTAGCAGGTACCAGGGCATCTCAGTTAATTCAGGATCAGAGGCATCTGCAAAGGGGTATTCAGCAATTTCAAGCTTATCGGCGGTATAGGTTTCAAAGGAGTTGAACGTCATGCTCACAGGCTCATACATGCGGGTGAGGTATTCGCTCAGGGGCAAGTTGGCAACCCCGGCAATGGATGCTACTTCAAAGGCTGTGTTGGCGGCATACGTTTCGCCATCTATGGTCCAGGTTACTTTTTTCTCTTCAATGAGTTGGCTGATCTTTTCAGGGGTTATCAGTTGCGGATCATAGTATATCATGGTATGCACAGGTTCCCCGAAGAGGGTTTGCATGCCAAGTATTCCTTTGTTCTGCGAGAAGCGGGTGCTCAGCAACTCAGCATCATTGGGGTCGAAGAACCTGTCAATGGCCGCTTCGCAAACGGCAATATCCCTGAGCTCCACCGGTGGCGATGCATACAACCGCTTCACCGGGGTGAATATGGCGCTCTTTATATCTTCGGCAGTGTTCACGGCCTTGTCGTAATACACCCTTACCGTGCGATCGCCCACGAAGGTTTCCACCCCAAGCACGCCGTTCATTTCCTTCATGTGGTTGGCAAACGACATTGAGCTGCCAAAGCATTTAATGCTGGTAAGGCCACTCTGCTCATACACGCCTGCACCGGCCATCTGTGCCTCATTCCCCCACTTCATGCTGATGGTAGGAATGTGTATTTTTTCGGCGAAAGCCAAACCACCTATCGTCAGCACAACTATCGCTGCAGCGGGAAGCCATAAAAGGGAACGCTTCGCCGGCTCATTTTCAGTGCCTTTGCTGTTGAATCCAAGGCTGGTGAGCTTCAGCGTATTCTTCTCCGGACAAGCAGTTACGCAATCGCCGCAAAGGTGACAGTCAACATCGGCAACCTTGTTGAGGCTGGAAACTTTCAGCGACATAGGGCAGGCTTTATCGCATAAGGTGCATGATGTGCAGGTACCGGCATTCCTGGTGATCCTGAATACCGACAATCCAAAAGTGTTAACTTTAAAAGTTTCAAGCAGCATGCCTGCGATGGAAAGTGACGCCAGTAGCCAAATCCAACCAATTGGCAGGTTGAAAACAACTGTGAGCAGCACGTATACGCCGGTTATCCCGATGAAGACGAAGCTGTAGGCGAAGATATTGGATGCAGCACCCAGCGGACAGGCATATTTGCACCAGAACTGCCTGATGAAGAATGAACCGGGAATGGTGAACAGCAGCGCCAGCACGGCGTAGGAGATCACAACATCACCGCTGAAGCCCGAGAATACGGCGTAATAAGGATCGAATGTTTTGCAGAACAGCTCACTGCTGGTTACTGAGAAATAGAATGTTACAAACAACAAAGCGTATTTGAATACCCTGAGCAGCCTGTCGGGCAAACCCTTAATGTCAAAATTCATCTTAAACTTCCGCCCCTTCCGGCCAAGCCATTCCGTGAAGGTACCAATGGGGCAGACATAACTGCAGAACAGCTTTGCCATAAAGATAACACCCACCAGCAGCGCCAGTCCCATAAAAATCTGGGTAGTGGTCATTGAACACGCCAGTGAATTATTGGCCAAAAACGACGAGAAAGCCTGCAACCCCCCAAAAGGACAATATGCCTCAAAATCGGCAGTATAAGTACGGTCGAAATAAGGCCTTACCAACAGGTAAACCAGTGAAAGCAATATTGCCACCTGCACAGCAACACGGTTAGGATTGAGCTTTGTTCTTTTAGCCATAATGATTGATCAGATGATGATATAGGCATCAAAAGTATGAACATTAAAGTTAAAGTACAAGTGGTTAGGGATTAGCAGTGGTTTGTAGGGACAGGTCGTGACCTGTCCATCAATGATACCCGGAGTATCAAGTGGTTTGTAGTGAGTAGTGAGTAATGTGTCCCACATGTCCCACTTGTCCCACTTGTCCCACATGCCCCACTAATGAAATTGATGGCAATATGAGCTTTGCAACCTTAAAACAGGCGCTGTATAAAAATGGCGAATACCTTGATAAGTTGATTTACTCTCTTTTGCTCTCTTGAAGGACAACTTTATACTTGTAAATCTTAACCTCTTTATTCATTTTATCAATTGTCTTATTAGCATAAACAATGTCATCTCTGATATTAAGAACTGATAAAGAGAGAGGTAGTTGAAAATCAGCAATACAGTTATTCTTTCCTGATAAAGAGTATATCTGTAAATATTTCTCGCGTTTAGAATCAAGCACCCTCCTTGAATCAAAACTTTCAAAAACACTATCCGATGTTATATACTCGTCTTTCAAGGGAGCCTTATAAATCCGATATACAAAGTTATTATCATGAAACAATGCCTGATAAGATGGACCTTTTAACCTAGCGGTCTCCATCTGCTTAGATCTTTCAGGTCTGGTTCCGGTCAGTTGTGGAATACTTACAACTTTTCTATCCTGCACAAATTTCCCCCTCTCACCAAAACTTTTAATGACACTTCCCTTTAAGTCAATTACATTAATATGGTAATCAGCTTCTTCACAATAGACAATCTGACGCTTTTTACTATCAAAGAACCAAGAAATAAAATCTATATGAGGTAAAAACTTTATCTCGGTGTATACTTTTGAACGAACACCTATTAAAGAAGAAGGATTCAGGATATCACTATTTTGAGCCTTCAGAAATTCTGAAATGTCGTAAATAGCAAACAACCCGGGACTTTGATAAAACCTTACTTCACTCCATTTATTATCACTAACCCATAAATCATTTGGACAACTACTCACACTAACTATCAAAATACTATCCTGTAAAGAAACTTCAAATGGTGGATTTGAGTTATGACGCCGTAAGAACCTTACTGTATCAAATGTAGTTTCAATCCTTCCAGTGCTGATTAAAGAATCGTTGAAGTATTGTAATCTATGCGTTTTTAAATAAAACTCTTTGTCGTTATTAGCATAAAATGAAGCACCCGAAAGTGCATCATTCCTGTTATTATAGGGGTAAATCCGATTTGAATAAATAAATTCACCATTATAATGAAAGCTGTAGGATTTACCGGTTATATAATCGTATAAGTGTATTGCATCATCGTCAAAACTGAAAATATAATCTGAATAGTCAATATTATTTTCAGGAATTTTCAGTGATATTGAATCTGATAATACGACTTTGCTCTGGCCAATGCAATAATTTAAGATACAGGTCAAAGCAATTAAGAATACTAAAAAGCGCTTAAACATGATCTTGCATGATTAATCACATATAACAGTTAACTTTTTCATGGTTATATGATTTAAACATAACAAATATATCACTAAATATTTAAAATGTCAATATTTTATTTCATCAAAAAATGGGGATAACTGTTATAATATGGATTTTCTGGTTTTATGTTAGTGAAGTCCTATTTATATTAACTATTCCAGGTTGATGAGATCCCTCCTGGCGTCGGGATGACGGGGTGGTAGTGTATTTATGGGCGCCTCGACGTGAGTGTTTCAATTCATGTGACTTCCCTCGGCGCGTAAGTGAATTCATCAGTAACCCCGGGTTTTAACCTGGGGATGAAACATCCTACATCCTACCCCTTCTCTAGCTTCTTGTGCATCTTGTGATGCTTGTTTTGCAATGGAACGTACTACCCATCTTCCCCACATTATGGTGCGGGGAAAACTTTCCTGCTCTTCAAAGACAACAAAATCCGTAAATAATTAGCGTAAGAAATGTGACAATAGGTAGAAGTGAAGTGACAATCATAGCATAGAACAATGGAATATACTTTTTTTCCAGTTTAGATAATTTTTTCATCCCTGTGAATAAAGTATCTACGTTGCTCTTTATTACAAAACCTACATTATGAATATGAATTCATTACCAAGATAACCTATTACTTCGCTTTCAACTTTAACTACTTTATTCTTTTCAAAGTAAAATTGGAATTGAACCACTCCCATATTTATATACCAGCAATAATCCGCTTTCTTATTATTTGTGATCATATTCGGATTCAAGTCCTCACTAGTCGAACCACTGTTTGAAAAAACTGTAAAGCTCCTCTTTATAAAAGTTAAATCAGATGTGTCGCGAATAATATGATAGCTTTCATTACCTCTCGCAATAAACTCAAAATATTTACTTTTAATCAGCTCCTTATCTCTTATTTGAGAGTCCGTTATATATCTGTTAAACACGTCAAGATTTACCATATAGGAAACAAAGTTACTAATTGGTACATTCTTAAGTTCTTTGGGACTATATATTAACGAAGGAGGGTAAGCAACCAAAAAATCTACTTCTTTTGTGTCGTCATATATAACGTAGCTTCCGTATTGATATTTGTTTGTAAGAATGTAAACCGTTCCAACTCCATTATTCTCGAAGGGAGTTTTAACGTAGTTATCCCTAATGTTTTCCGGTAAAAACCCTAACAAGTAATAAAGATTCTTATTATTCTCAGTATATATTCTGAATGTAAGCATCCGATAATCCACATCTAATTTAGGCATTCTTTAGAAAGACACTTAAACATTTTGATAAAATGAGTGGTAATTTGTGTGGATTTACAATAATTGCGTCAATTTGTATGGATTTGACTCA
>JAEZDY010000007.1 GCA_023417935.1 Bacteroidota bacterium | reverse complement strand
GGTGGCGGCGGTGATGCGCGGGGCGGACGACCGGCTGATGGTGGTGGTGGGGCCGTGTTCGATTCACGACCCGGAGGCGGCGCTCGAGTATGCGGAGCGGTTGCGCGAGGCGGCGAAGGTGTATGCGGCGGAGCTGCTGGTGGTGATGCGCGTGTATTTCGAGAAGCCGCGGACCGTGGTGGGTTGGAAGGGGTTGATCAACGATCCGGGGCGCGACGGGAGTTACGATATTGGGCGGGGGTTGAGGCTGGGGCGGAAGCTGATGTTGGAGGTGACGGCGCTGGGGCTGCCGGTGGGAACTGAGTTTTTGGATACGACGCTCGGGCAGTATTACGCGGATCTGGTGGCGTGGGGGGCGATCGGGGCGCGGACGGTGGAGAGCCAGGTGCATCGCGAGCTGGCGTCGGGTTTGTCGATGCCGGTGGGGTTCAAGAATCGCACGGACGGCGATGTGCGGGTGGCGGTGGATGCGATCCGGTCGGCGCGCGAGCCGCACTGGTTTCCGTCGCTGACGCGCGAGGGGGTGCCGGCGATCATGGGGACGAGCGGAAACGCGGACGCGCATCTGGTGCTGCGGGGCGGGACGCGCGGGCCGAATTTTTCAAACGAGCACGTGCGGGCGGCGGCGGAGTTGTTGAAGAAGCACGGGCTGGCGGAGGCGGTGATGGTGGATTGCAGCCATGCGAACAGCGGGAAGGATCCGGCGCGGCAGCCGGCGGTGGCGGCGGAGCTGGCGGCGCAGATCGCGGGTGGAGAGCGGGCGATCGCGGCGGTGATGATCGAGAGCAACCTGCTGGGGGGCGCGCAGGATTATCGGGCGGAGCCGCTGGTGTATGGGCGGAGCGTGACGGACGCGTGTCTGGCGTGGGAGCAGACGCTGCCGGTGCTGGGGTTGTTGGCGGAGGCGGTGCGGAAGCGGCGGGGTGGAACGTGAGGAGTTGCGCGACGAGCGCGCAACCTACGGGAGAGTGGCGCGCGCGGGACGGCGCGCGTTACGTCGTTGCGGCGAGCTGGCCGCAGCCGGCGGCGATGTCGATGCCGCGGCGTTGGCGGACGGTGCTGGGGAGCGCGAATTCGTCGGCGAGGATTTTTTGAAAACCGCGGGCGGCGTCGCTGCGCGTGGGGGCGCCGTCGTAGCCGGTGGTGGGGTTGAGCGGGATGAGGTTTACCTGCGCGGGGAGGCCGCGGAGGAGGTGGCCGACGGCGCGGGCGTGGTCGGGGGTGTCGTTTTTGCCGTCGATGAGCGTCCACTCGTAGAAGATGCGGCGGCCGGTGGTCTCGCTGTAGGTGCGGCAGGCGGCGATGAGTTCGTCGAGTGGCCATTTGCGGGCGGCGGGGACGAGGGCGGCGCGTTCCTCCTGGGTGGCAGCGTGGAGGGAGACGGCGAGGTGGAGGGGGCGTTTTTCGCGGGCGAGGCGGAGGATGCCGGGGACGACGCCGACGGTGCTGAGCGTGATGCGTTCGGCGGCGAGGGCGAGGCCGCCGTCGTCGCGCAGGATGTCGATCGCGCGCATGACGGCGTCGTAATTGTGGAGCGGCTCGCCCATGCCCATGAGGACGATGTTGCGGAGGCGTTCGCGCGGGGGTGTGGGTGGGCGCGAAAACGGTGCGGGACGGGCGGAGGATTTGTCACGTAATACGTTACATGTCGCTGGGGCGGCGTCGGGGCGTTTGTAACGTAATGTATTACATGTTGGATTGGGTGGGAGGGGGCGGAGGGTGCGGGCGATGTGGGTGGCTTGGGCGACGATTTCGCCGGGGGTGAGGTGGCGGGTGTAGCCCATCTGGCCGGTGGCGCAGAAGACGCAGCCCATGGCGCAGCCGACCTGGCTGGAGATGCAAGCGGTCACGCGGCCGGTGAAACGCATGAGAACGGTTTCGATGCGTTCGGCGTCGCGGAGAGAAAGGAGATATTTGCGCGTGAAGCCGTCGGAGGAGTCCGTGGCGGCGGCGATGGGAAGGGTGCCGATGTGGGTTTCGGCGGCGAGGCGGTCGCGGACGCGCGCGGGCAGGTCGGGCATCGCGTCGACGGTGTCGACGAGGTCGAGATAGAGATAGGACCAGACTCGGGCGGCGTGGGCGGGGTTGAGGTCGCGCTGGATCAGCCACGTGCGGAGGTCGGCACGGGTGAGGTCGTAGAGGTTGGTGGGCGCGGGAGGAGACACGTTGGAGCGGGAGACGGAAGCGCGGGGAAAGGGGAGGAGCAAGATCGGGGAGAGGTTCGCGGCGGATCGGGAGACTGCCCGCGAACCCGCGAAAGCGGAGACTGCCCGCGAAACACGCGAAAGCCGCGAAAGACTGGGGCGTCGCTGCGGGTGTGGCGGGGTGATTTTGTTCGCGTGGCTTCGCGTGTGTCGTGCGGGGAGGGTTGGGGGTTTGCGCGGGGGGGATTGGGCGAAGGCGCGGAGCTCGGGCGAGGATCGAGTGTGGGGGCCAAGAAAGGTGGAGGAGGAGAGAGCGTGTTCTCAACGGTCCGGGGAGGTGGGCGAAGAATGGGATTGAACCAGCGCGGCGCGGGGGGGTCGGTAGGGGAATGGCACTGCAGGTGATTCCGATTTTAAAGGCGGTGGCGCCGTTGATTGCGCAGGCGGGGGGAATCGTGGCGGGGATGCGTTCGACGCGGGAGACGACGCGGATGGAGGACCGGGTGAGCAAGATCGAGCAGGAGACGCTGCGGGCGGGCGAGGTGTTGACTACGGTGGCGCAGCAGTTGCAGGCGATCGCGCAGGAATTGAAACGGCAGGCGGAGGTGACGGAGCGGCTGCAGCGCCGGGCCTGGACGATGATGATCGTCGCGGGAGCGGCACTGGTCGTGGCGGGCGTGGCGCTGGTTGTGGTGGTGGCTCGCTAGGCGCGCAGGCAGAGACGGCGGTGGTGGCGCAGACGGAGGAGTAGGGCGGGGCGGGTGATTGCCCGTGCGGCGGTTGGGGGGAGTTGGGGAGCAACTGAGGGGCGTGAGGACTTTCCAAGCTGGGTGCTTTCTGCCGTGCTCCACGATTGGTTGCCGTCGTTTGCGGCCGCGACGGCTGCGCCGGAGGGCGTGCAGCGCTGGTTCAATTTTCCGCTGATCCGGCTGGGAGAGGAGACGGTCACGGTGCTGACGATCGTGAAGATCCTGCTGTGGATCGTGGAGATCGTGGTGGCGAACGTGGTGTTTCAGCGCGTGGTTCTGCGGCGGGTGTCGAGGCACACGCGGCTGGCGGTGGGACTGCAGTTCGCGATCGCGAAGATCTTTGGCTATGTGGTGGTGGTGCTCGGGCTGTATGTGGCGCTGGTGGTGAATGGCGTGAACCTGAGCTCGCTGGCGGTGCTGGCGTGGGCATTGGGGTTGGGCATTGGATTTGGGTTGCAGAGCATCGTGGCGAATTTCGTCGCGGGCCTGGTGCTGTTGACGGAGCGGCCGGTGGCGGTGGGCGATCGGATCGAGGTGGCGGGTGTGGCCGGGAGGGTGACGAAGATCAGTTTGCGGGCGACGACGGTGGTCACGAACGACAACATCTCGATCATCGTGCCGAACTCGGAGCTGACCTCGAATCCGGTGACGAACTGGAGTCATACGGGTCCGCTGGTGCGAATGCGATTGCCGGTGG
>JAEZDY010000034.1 GCA_023417935.1 Bacteroidota bacterium | reverse complement strand
AGGCCGTTGGTCGGCTCGTCGAGGATGACAAAGCGCGGGCGGTGGACCAGCGCCATCGCCAGCCCAACGCGCTGCTTCATGCCGGTAGAAAACTTTCCCACCTTACGGTGCGCGTCATTACTCAGCCCCACCAGCTTGAGTACATCGGCAATGCGCTGCTTATCGATACCGGGGGAAAGGCGTGCAACAAGCTCCACGTTCTGCCAGGCCGAAAGGTACGGGACAAACGCGGGTGCCCCCAGCAGCGCGCCGACCTGCTTGAGCACGCGGGTGTGGTTGGGGGTGACAAACTCCCCCAGCACGGTTACATCCCCGGCGGTCGGGTGGATCAGCCCCAGCACCATGCCCAGTGTGGTGGTTTTGCCTGCCCCATTCGGCCCGAGAAATCCGAACACTTCGCCTTCATAGGCGGTGATATTGACTGAGTCTACGGCTTTATGCTTGCCAAAGGTTTTTGTGATGTTATTGGTTTGCAGTACGATGTTGTCCATAGTGTCTCCTATTTCTTATTTCTTCCATTCCAGGTGTCTATCCAACCCGGGTACGCAGTACCCGGGTTGGATAGACACCCTCTTTTTATCCGCCGAGGTCCTGGCGGGTGAAGATCAATAGCGTCACGCCGCTGATTGCCAGCGCCATCAGGCCGAGGATCGCGGCGGCGCGCAGCTCGGGCATGGCTGGGACGGCGAGCACCGCGTTTGCATCCAGGGCCAGGTTGTATTCTTGCAGCAACCAGCCCAGTGAGCCTGGCAGATGCCGGACGATGACCGGGAAGCGGTGCGCCTGGCTCATCAGCAGTTTTTCCAGCACGGTAGCATAGATCACTGTGCCACCCGCGGCGAACAGCGGCGAGCGGCTGATCACTGCCAGCAGAGCGGTGAGCATCAGGTAGGGCAGCGCGCCGCAGAACACGCGCAGGACGGCGGGCAGCAGCGCGGCCCAATTCATCTGGGTCACATCCACCTGCCCGAAGAACAGCATCCGCGAGATGGATGCCATCCCCAGCAGCGCGGCGACCACGAAGAAGACCAGCAGCAGGCCAACAAACAGCACCACAACCAGGCGCGCGAAGAGCAGTGTGGGGCGGGTCTGCCCGCGCATCAGCCAGAGATGGATCGATCGATCGGGGTAGTCGAAGGCCACGATCACCGCCGCGCAAATGGCGTATACGAGGCTGCCGATCCAGCCATAGAAGGCCAGCCCGTCGATCAGGTCGCGTTCCAGGCCGCCGTTCGCGGGCTGGTAGCTGTTGACGATCTGGGCGTGCTCTACAAGGACAAAGCCTGCCAGCAGCAGGCTGAGCCCACCCAGACCAATCCAAAGGGCCGGGTGGGCAAACGTTTTGCGGGTTTCGATGAAGATTTGGCGCAGGAACATGGTTACTCCGGTAGGATGATGCTCGCCTTGCGGGTGTCGGGGTCGCCGTCGATCATCATCGGCGCGATCGAGAGCGAGACGAAAAACAGCGTGATAACGATAATGGTGATTGTCATGGTCTTTCTCCTTCGAAAAGCATCGCGGTAAGCAGCACTGCGCCCCGATGCATGAACAAGCTTTTTATCAACGAAGCGAAGTATAGGCGTTACGCGGGCGCGTGTGATCCACCTGGAGGATGAAGAGGCTTCCGCCTGGAGGGGGAAAGGTTTTATTATTCGTCCAGGTGAAGACCATATCTTCACCTGGACGAATAATAAAAAAGATTAAGAACAATGTGAACGTTCACGGAACTCTTGCTATAATGATGGAAAGAAATAACCTGTCCTTTCCTCTTGCAAAAATATTCAGGAGAATGACCCATGATTGACTTGAAGCAGTTTGAAGTATGGTTTGTTACCGGGAGCCAGCACCTCTACGGCCCAGAGACGCTCGATCAGGTAGCGGAGCACTCGCAGATCATCGCCCGCGAGCTGAATACTTCGGCGGCGATCCCGGTGAAGGTGGTGTTCAAACCGGTGGTAAAAACCCCCGACGAAATCTACAACCTGTGCCTTGAGGCCAACACCGCGAAGAACTGCATTGGCCTGGTCACCTGGATGCACACCTTCTCGCCCGCCAAGATGTGGATTGCCGGGCTGAACGCGCTCCGCAAGCCGTTCCTCCACCTGCACACCCAGTTCAACCGCGAGATCCCCTGGGGCGAGATCGACATGGACTTTATGAACCTGAACCAGTCCGCCCATGGCGACCGTGAATACGGCTTTATCGGCACGCGCATGCGCCTGAACCGTAAAGTGGTGGTCGGCTACTGGGAAGACGCGGACGTGCAGGAAGAAATGGCGGTATGGATGCGCGCCGCCGCCGCCTGGGCCGATACCCAGCAGCTCAAAGTGGCGCGATTTGGCGACAACATGCGCGAGGTGGCCGTCACCGAGGGCGATAAAGTGGAAGCCCAGCGCAGGTTTGGTTATTCGGTCTATGGCTACGGCGTGGGCGACCTGGTGAAGTGCGTGAACCAGGTTTCAGACCGCGAGATCGACCGGGTGGTAGAAGAATATGACGGCCAATACGCGCTCGGTGAGAGCCTGCGCGCAAACGGTTCTCAGCGCGGCTCGCTGCGCGATGCGGCCAAGATCGAGATCGGCATGCGCGCTTTCCTCGACTCGGGCGGGTTTAAGGCCTTCACCACCACGTTTGAAGACCTGTACGGTCTGGAACAGCTCCCCGGGCTGGCGGTGCAGCGCCTGATGAACGATGGCTATGGTTTTGGCGCGGAAGGCGACTGGAAGACCTCGGCCCTGGTGCGCGCCATGAAGGTGATGGCCAGCGGAATGAAGGGCGGCACATCCTTTATGGAAGACTACACCTACCACCTCTCCAGCAACGGCAGCGGCATGAAAGTTCTGGGCGCGCATATGCTCGAAGTGTGCAGCTCGATTGCCGATGGCAAGCCCACGCTCGAGATGCACCCGCTGGGCATCGGTGGCAAGGCCGACCCGGCCCGGCTGGTGTTCAACGTACCCAATGGCCCGGCCATCAACGCCTCGCTGGTCGACCTGGGCAACCGCTTCCGCATGATTGTGAATGAGGTGGAAGTGGTTCCGCCGGATGCCCCGCTGCCGAAGCTGCCCGTCGCCCGTGTGGTGTGGCTGCCCAAACCCAATCTCAAGGTTGCCGCCGCCGCGTGGATCTACGCGGGCGGGGCGCATCACACCGGCTTCAGCCAGGCGGTCACCGCAAAGCACATCGAGGACTACGCGGATATGGCCGGGATCGAGTATGTGCTGATCAACGAGAAGACGGACCTGTCCGAGTTCAAGAAGGAGCTGCGCTGGAATGAGGTGTACTACCACCTGGCCCAGGGGTTGTAGAGGGAAGGTGGGATAAAACCCCCCTCCAACTTATTTGATTTTCGCTATTGATGAAGAAGACCGTCACTGGTTTGGCGGTCTTTTTCATCTCTGCTAACCCGCAGGGGCGCAGCAATACGGTCCCACCCCATTAATATTTTTTGGGAACTTTCCCCCTCTGAGCGGTGTATAGTATTTAAAACCTTCTGAGATCAGAAGGGAAGGATGCGCATTTGACCGAAGAGCAGGGCTGGATCGAGGCGGCCCGCTGGGGAGATGCGGCGGCCTGGGAACAGCTAGTACACGCGCACCAGCAGCCGATCTTCCGGCTGGCATACCTGCTGCTGGGCGACTCCGACGATGCGGAGGATGTGGCCCAGGAGACCTTTTTGCGCGCCTACCACGCCCTGGCCGGCTTTGATTCAGCACGCCCGCTGCGCCCCTGGCT
>JAEZDY010000026.1 GCA_023417935.1 Bacteroidota bacterium | reverse complement strand
GCCTACTACCCCTTTGGCATGAACATGAAGGAACTATCAGCCAACAGCTCCTCCACCCTTCACCGCAACGAATACCAATACAACGGCAAAATGTTCCAGGATGAGCTGGGGTTGGATTGGTATGATTATGGGTTCCGATATTATAATCCTCAGATCGCTAGATGGCATGTGATTGATCCTTTAGCTGAAAAATATTTAAGCCATTCTCCCTACAATTACACACTAAATAATCCCATTGGCAATATAGACCTATTTGGACTTGATGTAAAAAATCGTCACGAAGAGGAGAGGGAAGAAAAGAAGAAGATAAGAGATGAGACTCACGATAAGCGAAATAATTATACAGGAAAAAAGAATACATTAAAATACTGGAAATTAAATTATAAAGCTAATAAAGCTGAACGTCGTTTCAAAAGAATTGATAGAAAATATGAACATACAAATCGAGCAATTAATGATTTAAAGAAATACAATGAACCACTTTTTAACAAGCTAGATAACCTCCAAGATCCCGGAGGAACTGAGGTGGATGTTTATGTTGAATCAGTTGATAATTTAAATACAAATTCCATGGGTCCTAATCCGGATTTTCCTATTGCTCAAACAGCAAGTGGTCTATCATATATGAAGCCCAAAAACACAGTACAGATGTACTCAGAGGATGGTTCAATGACTGAATACTATTCTGTTCAATCTCAACACGGTGATAATACTGTCTCTATATTATTGAACAGTAACTTAAAAGACCCAGGATTAATTTTATCGCATGAAGGTGGCCACACAGTATACAATGTAGCATTTCTAAAAGCTTATATAAGCTGGCTCAAAGGAAAAAGTAGTGGTCAGGGTGGCCATGGAATTGGCAACCAGTCTGGTATCAATGCAGATACTGAAGAAGCCATATATAAACGAAATAAAAATAATAATCCATGAAAATTCTATTTGTAACGGCAATTATTTTATATTCTAATTTACTCTATTCCCAAGTTGACAGACCTGATTATGATAAAGTTATTTATGATACCTTGGGATATGACTCTTTGGGTCAGGTTTTATACCCTAACGGAAAATTATTTTTCCAGATACCTTATAAAAATGGTAAAGTTAACGGCTGGATGGAACAGTATCATGAAGATGGTTCAGTTTCTATGAAAAAACTAATTCTTGAGGATAAGGTTGTGGATGGTTTTAATGTGTCCTTCCATGAAAATGGTGTTATTGCCCAAAGTGGTTATCATAAAGATGGTTATCAAACCGGTAAATGGTATTCGTATACTAAAAACGGTGAGCCGTTTAAGATATATATCTATAACAAGTATGGCACGCTCGTTAAAACAAAACAATGGAATGACAAAAAAAAGAGGTGGCAAAAATTGGGCAGAAGGGGGTTCGTATATTAACTCCAATGTACTTTTTTGATAACGGCCATTTCTATTACACGCATGGACTGCCTGAGTACCGCTATGATGCTAATGGCAACCTTACCCAGGATGTGAACAAGGAAATTCCTAAAATTGCATACAATGAGCTTAACCTGCCAACATCTATAGATTTCACCGGAAATTACAAAATTGAATACAACCGGTAATATGTTTCTACCGATCTTCAGCAACTACGGCTCAGTACATTCCTTACCTTTCAGACGCCAACATGGCGTCTCTACACCGGGGTTGCGTTAAATGTTGTTGTATTCATATTTCCACGTCCTTCATCCTCTCCTTGAGGAGAGGACAGAGGTGAGGTGACCATCACCAGATGTAGAGACACCATGCTAGTCTAAACGATATATGGGAATGGATTTCAATAGATGGGAACGGATTACTACAGATTATGATGAATGTAATCTTTTTGTTCCGCACCTACGGAGCGGTGCATGTGATTGGGGCTGTATGTTTCTACCGATCTTCAGCACCTACGGCGCTGTGCCCTCGAAACTTAAGGACTGAACTCCTTGAACAATCTTGAACTATCTTGAACCATCTTGAACTATCTTGAACAATCTTGAACCATCTTGAACTAATATTTTATTTTTTCAACATAACAATCCCCCAAAACCTCCGTTTCAATACTATATTAACAGCCTGGCTTATGCATGACATTGAACCTTATTACGCATGGGAGGATTTGTACAACTCATCAATGGATGAACGCTCGCCGTTTTATGGGAGAGAGTACAGTGAGATGGTTTGTACCAACGTGATCTACAATTACTACATCCACCCACGGTGGGATGAGATCGGCTCTGCTACTTTATACACAAAGGTACTGTATGCCGATTACCAGGAGGGGTTTGCCATCATAGAATTACTTGGTGAGTGGAACGATTGCCTGTATAACGATATCATGTACCTGAAACGCAATCTGATAGAGCCGCTGATGCGCGAGGGGATTAACAAGTTTATACTTATTGGCGAAAACGTGCTTAACTTCCATGCCGACGATGATTCATACTACCAGGAGTGGTTTGAGGATGTGGAGGATGGCTGGATCGCCCTCATAAATTTCAGAGACCATGTGCTCGATGAATTCTATCACGGCCACCTTGATTATTACCTGAACATTGGCGGCTTACTCAAAAACGTAAACTGGCGCACCCTAAGCCCCAGAAACCTCGTCACCGTAATAGACCACCTGATCACCAAAAAACTCAACCAATAAGAAAAAAACCGATGCCTAAACACTAAAGACTTCCTTGTTCCCCATCTCCCTCTGGGAGAGGGGGCCAGGGGGTGAGGGCTACGTCCCACTGGGGTAGGAAGCCAGGGGGTGAGGGCTACGTCCCTCTGGGAGAGGGGGTTACGGGGTGAGGGCTACGTTCCCCCTCAACATCTCATGTTTGCCCGGCGGTCCTTTAATTCTTTCAACTTTAAAGCCGCACTCCTGCATCATCCTTCTTACAACACCCTTACTGCAGTAGGTAACAAACACTCCTCCCCTGTTCATTATCGCATAAAGTTTTGAAAATACTTCCTTTGTCCAGAGCGAGGGCTCTGTATCGGGTGAAAAGGCATCAAAATATACGAGGTCGTACTTATGCTGTTTTTCAGCGATGTTTGTACTCACAGGATCGTAATCCTGCAAGGTGGACCTTCCACCGGTGAAGTTAAAGTGTGGTGTTATTTGTGTTGACTTTAAGAATGGCTCTGAGGAATTAGTTTGACCAAATATGAAATGCATTTTCTCAAACGTTTCCTGAAGCTCGGGTACTGAAAGCAGTTCGCAATAATTTAGCTTCTTAACGATCTCAGCGTCAATCGGGAAAGGTTCAAGGGCTGTGTAGTTGATGTGAAGGGGGTGTAAGTGATGCTCAGTTGCCTTGTTGATCTTTTCAAGCTCCAGCAAAGTCAGTAATGCATTTAACCCGGTTCCAAATCCTACTTCCAGAATGTTTATTGTATGGTCGTGAGGTGAACTATTTACAGTATTGCCCATCGCCTGCTGTGGTTCAACATCCATTAAATAACTCATTCCCGCCGCAATGAACACATGCGTTGATTCCTGCACAGCCCCATGGGTAGAATGGTAATGCTCATTCTTCATGCTGTTGAATATGGTGGTTGAGCCGTCCTCTGTGATGCGGATGCTGTGTGTATTCATTGGTTATTTATTGTAGATCAGCTTTATATCCTTTACCGGCTCATCGAAAACATGGTCTATAGCCGGCGTGCTGTTGGGCAGTGAATAGGTGTTGAGCGTTGCACCTTCAGCAGCGTAAAGTGTATTTGAGATCTCATCAAAAGCAATGGCGGTTATACCTGATGTTGTGAGATACCTGTAAACACTTCCCGATAAGGGCTTGTACCAGAACACGGATGTGGGAGTACTGATAAAATAATCGGTGCCGTTGCCGGATATGATGTGGATGGGTTCAGCGGTTACGTTGTGCATTAACACGAGTCCGTTTGTATTCATATCGTATTCATATGCCTTATTGATTCCATCCTGGTTGATGATAAGGAATATACGGTTGGTGTTGATGTTAAGTATGTCAACTATTTCTCCGGTAAAGTTTATGGATGCAAAGAGGTTCCCGGCAGGGTTGTTAAAGACCATGAAGGTGTTTTGATTGGTGCTGTATGGGCTAAATACAGCCACTATGCGATCTTTAAAATGCATGACCCGGGTAAACGCTCCGCCCTGGTATTGGGGCGTTGTAACGATCTTCAGTCCGTCGCTATTATACGATTCAACACGTCCTTCGCTGATGCCTGCAGCAATGCTTCCATCTATGCCAGTGAAGGCCGTAAAATAAGGCAGGGAGCCACTGCTGAGAGCCGGAACTGACCATGCAACCTTCTTTTCCTTCAGGTCATATCCGGTTATGCCGCTAATGAGGGAGCCGCTGCTATAGAACATGCTATTGCGGGAATCACCGTACCCTCCGATATACTCAGAATTCCACGACCACAGGAGTTCCGGTTCGTCAGGCTGTTTGAGGCTGTAAAGCTTGTTGGCATTCAGGTTTCCGGTTACAACCAGCACATCATCAAGTTCTCTTGAGAGTGGATTGATGCCGATAGTGTACCAGTACCTGTAAATCTCCTGCCCCACTTCTATTCTTATCTGCAGGAAGTTTTCACTGGCAGTGATATACTTATTGTCGATTATCAGGTAACTATCGATAAAATAACTATTGCTGCCGGAATTATTGCCACCTGTATTGCTGCCCGAATTATTGTTACCTGAACTAATGCTACCGGGATCAATAGTTTTTCCAGATACTACAGGCTTCAGGTCGGTATCAGTAATTGACAATGTGATAGTGCTGATTGGTATATTGTGACTGACATTTGCTTTGATAAAAACGGTATCGAGCGTGTTAAAAATCTGATTTTCAGCGGGGATTAAAAGCTCTACCACCGGCTCGGGTACACTTTCAGGTTCTTTCTCACAACCTGAGGTTCCACAAGCTATAGTGATTATCAGTAACAGAAATACCCAACCGAGTTTGAACATGGTTTTGTTAAAACAAATTTTAATACCTTTAAGCCACAAAATTAAGATTTCATGCTTGATAATATCCAATGTGAGAATATATTGTTTCTTGATATAGAAACGGTATCGCAATATTCGGATTATGAAGAACTTCCTGAAAACATCAGGATATTTTGGGACTACAAGGCATCACTCATCGCACATGACGACACTTATACGCCAGCCACTTTATACGACCGCGCCGGCATATACGCGGAGTTCGGGAAGATAGTGTGCATTTCTGTCGGATACATCCGCGACAAGCATCTACGCATAAAGTCGTTCTTCGGACATGATGAGAAGGCTATTCTTGAAGAATTTGCTGACCTGCTTAACAAGAGCTACAACAAGAAGGAATCGCTGTTATGTGCACATAATGGCAAGGAATTTGACTTCCCTTATATAGCCCGGCGGATGCTGCTGAATGGCATTAAGCTGCCCATGACCCTGAATATAGCAGGTTGCAAGCCCTGGGATATTAAACACCTTGATACCATGGAGCTGTGGAAGTTTGGCGATTATAAAAGTTTTACATCGCTTGCACTTCTTACTACTATTTTCGAGATTCCATCGCCAAAGGATGATATCCAGGGCAATCAGGTAGGCGCTGTTTACTGGCAGGAAGGTAATTTGGAAAGAATTGTGAATTATTGCCAGAAGGACGTTGTTGCGATTGTGCAGCTGCTAAAGCGATACAAGGGTGAGGAATTGATAGCTGACGATAATATTACAGTGGTTTAATTGTTTAGAAAGATTACAGTGGTTTTATTGTTAAGAAAGATTACAGTAGTTTAATTGTTAAGAAAGCTTAAATCCCTTTATAATTAGTTTTGTTACATTGAAGAATAGTTAATTTTGCAAATCAAACCTTAAAATTTGTTTATGAAAAACACGCTCACAGTTGCAATTCTGGCGCTGGCCATGATTATTAGTATGGACGCATCAGCCCAGAAGAAAAAGAAAGATTCAAAAGCAACTCAAAATGAGAATACTTTAATACTGAAGACACATAACGATACAATAAGTTATATCATAGGTCGTGATATTGGCAACAATTTGAAGACCAATGACATTGAAGTTAATACCGACATCTTTACTTATGGAATAAAACATGGATTGAGTGGACATGATTCACTGCTTACTGAAGAAGAAACTTCAAAGATGATGATGCAGTTTCAGCAGGAAATGATGGCTAAAAAAGAGCAGAAAACCGCAAATGAATCATCTGCCGAAAAGGCAAAAGGAGCTGCATTCCTTGCAGAAAATAAAAAACAGCCCGGTGTGATTGAAACTTCCAGCGGATTGCAATATAAAGTGATCACAGAAGGTACAGGTGAAAACCCAACACCTGAGGATGTTGTAGAAGTTCATTACACCGGCAAGTTGCTCGACGGCACCGTATTTGATTCAAGTGTTGAAAGAGGCGAAACGGTAAAATTCCCATTAAACGGTGTAATCCCGGGATGGACAGAAGGCCTGCAATTAATGAAGCCGGGTTCAAAGCACATGCTTTACATCCCTTCAGCACTGGCCTACGGCGATCGAGGAACAGGCCCCATACCGGCAGGTGCCACCTTGATTTTTGAGGTTGAGTTGATTTCCATCGAAAAGAAATAATTCCCGTAGAGACGCCCATTTATGGCGTCTCGAGCGATGGAATGGAATAAACGCCCATTTATGGCCTCTCCAACGGATGGAGATAGATTCGAGACGCTCATTTATGGCGTCTCTATTCTTTTAAACCAAGAACCAAGAACAAAGAACAAATAAGCTGACTGCTGACGGCTGATAGCTGACGGCTGACAGCCAAAAAGTTCCGCTTTTGTTAATAACTTTTATTTCTCAATTTTTGAAATTGCTCGTGATGGTTGAGTAATTTTGACCAATGGAAGACAACAAGCAAAAACTGAAGGACGCTGCCCGCGGGAAGATCACAAAATCAGATATTTTCAACCACGGGAAGTTGCCGCCACAGGCTATTGACCTTGAGGAAGCTGTGCTGGGAGCGATCATGCTTGAGAAGGATGCTCTGGCATCAATCATTGATATTATAAGGCCTGAAGCTTTTTATAAGGAGGCACATCAGACTATTTTTTCAGCTATTACAAGGCTTTTTGCGAAGACAGAACCTATTGATATCCTCACGGTTACCAACGAGCTTAAATTTACGGGTGAACTGGAAGTAGCCGGAGGCCCTTTTTATATTGCTCAGCTTACTAACCGTGTTGCCTCGGCAGCCAATACTGAATTCCATACCCGTATTGTAATCCAGAAATTCATACAGCGGGAGCTTATAAGAATTTCGTCCGACATAATCCGTGATGCCTACGAGGATACTACTGATGTATTCAGTTTGCTTGACAAGGCGGAGAATGAGCTCTTTTCAGTGGGTGAAAACAACTTGCGCCGCAATTATGTGGATATGCAGTCGCTTATCAGAAATGCTGTTAAGCAGATTGAAGCTGCAAAAAACAGTCAGGGTACTTTTAGTGGTGTTGGTTCAGGATTTACAGAGCTCGATAGGGTAACCTCTGGTTGGCAACCATCTGATCTTATTATTATTGCTGCACGTCCGGGTATGGGTAAAACTGCTTTTGTGCTCACTATCGCGCGTAACGCAGCTATTGATTTCAATAAACCGGTAGCTGTTTTTTCGCTCGAAATGTCGTCAGTACAATTGGTTACGCGTTTAATATCCGCGGAAGCACAATTGCCGGGTGACAAACTTCGTAAAGGTGATTTGCAATCGTATGAGTGGCAACAATTGAATTCGAAGATAAACAACCTTATTGATGCGCCGATCTATATTGATGATACACCCTCACTTTCTATCTTTGAGTTAAGGGCTAAGGCCAGGCGTTTGAAAGCGCAGCATAATATCCAAATGATCATCATTGACTACATCCAGTTGATGTCAGGTGGTATTGAGAGAGGCAGTGGTAACAGGGAGCAGGAGATCAGTACCATTTCAAGATCTTTAAAGAGTTTGGCCAAAGAGCTTAATATTCCGGTTATTGCCCTGTCGCAGTTAAACAGGTCAGTTGAAGCACGCCCCAGTAAAAAGCCATTGCTCTCCGACCTTAGGGAATCGGGCGCTATTGAACAGGATGCAGATATGGTGCTGTTTATATATCGACCCGAGTACTACAAACAGGATCAGGGAGAGAATGGCGAAAATCTGCAGGGAGTAGCTGAAATTAGCATTGCCAAGCACAGGAATGGTGCCCTGCACGATATTCAACTGAAGTTTATCAGTAAATATGCTAAATTTGTTGACCCTGATTCGAGTGACAACCCGTTAACCAGTGCCTTATCGCCCAATGTTAATTTCTTAACTATGCAATCGAAGTTGAACGACGACGAAGATAATAAGGAGCCACCGTATTAACAATGAGCTGTGGAATAAGAGCTGCCGTATTTACGGGAATAAGTAACAAAATAGTGTGTTTTTCGTTATTAGGTTAAACTTTTGGAATGAAGAAGATACTTGTCACTATTTGTTTGCTATTTATCATAATTGACCTTAGGGCTGCATATCTTTTGATACCTATGGATAAGGTTCAGAAGAACCACCTGAAGGCTTACGGCTTAACGTATTGGGTGTTGCAACGACAGGTTGAAGTGAGTTGGTTGCTCAATTACCGAGGCGGTAGTTTCATGTTCAAACACCACCCTGATCTTGAGGGTGAATGTGTTGTGAGAGGTATTACTTACCAGGTGCTTGCTGATGTGCAGCAGGATGCAATATTGCAGGAAATAGCCGATCCGCAATCGAATATGGATGAGATGAAGCTTCAGAAAGCACCCAAAATAGCAGTGTACACACCAAAGAACAAGCTGCCATGGGACGATGCTGTTACGCTTGCATTAACTTATGCTGAAGTTCCGTATGATGTTGTGTATGATGAAGAAGTTGTTGGAGGATCCCTCCCACTCTATGATTGGCTTCACCTGCATCATGAAGATTTCACAGGTCAGTTTGGAAAATTTTGGTCGGCATACCGCACCGCCCAGTGGTATATTGATGATGTAAGAACTACTGAGGCTACAGCAAGTAAACTTGGATTTTCAAAGGTTTCAGACCTCAAACTCACTGTTGCACAGAAGATCAAAGAATTCACTGCCGGTGGTGGTTACTTGTTTGCTATGTGCTCAGCTCCCGATAGTTATGATGTTGCCTTAGCAGCAGAGCATGTGGATATTTGCGATGTAATGTTTGATGGTGATGGGGCACAGCATGATGCTAATGAGCATCTGAATTATGATAATTGTTTTGCCTTTACAGATTTTAGTGTGGTATTGAATCCTTATGAATACGAAATTTCAAATATCGACGTTAGTACTACCCGACGCGTTAGTATGACAGATGATTTCTTTACTTTATTTGAGTTTTCAGCTAAGTGGGACCCGGTGCCTACGATGCTTACACAAAACCACGATCAGATCATAAAAGGATTTATGGGTCAGACCACAGCTTTCAATAAGAAATTCGTAAAATCCAATGTGATCATCATGGGTGAGAATAAATCGGCCAATGAAGCCCGGTACATACACAGCTCTTATGGAAAAGGTACTTTTACTTTCTACGGTGGCCACGATCCTGAAGATTACCAGCATCTGGTAGGTGACCCTCCTACTGACCTGAGTTTATATCCAAATTCACCGGGTTACAGATTAATTCTGAATAACATACTTTTCCCTGCAGCTAAGAAGAAAAAACAAAAGACCTGAAAATATATCAGTCAGGAAGTGCCATATTCTCGACTACTATACCACACGCTAAGAAATAACAAAAGATCTGATGCAACACCAATCTGAACGATCACCACTAAACTTCAGAAGTTTATTATTCAAAAGACCAACCCTCACCACATTTACCACTTTACTGACATTAACACTAATCCTCTTCATGGCGTTGCCTATCTCGGCTTTCAGCCAGAAGAAGTATTCAATAAGTGGCTATGTAAGAGAAAAAGAAAGTCGTGAGCTTCTGCCCGGAGTAAACATTTACCTGCCAAACCTAAAGGTTGGAACTATCACAAACAACTACGGCTTTTATTCAATTGTACTTCCTGAGGGAACTTATGATGTTGTTTATTCATTTGTTGGCTATGAGCCTGTTCTTCAGAATATTGAGTTACGGGCAAATAAGCTGGTTGATATTGAGTTATCGGGTATCACGCTCCAAGAGGTAGTGATATCAGGAGATAAAGGTGAAAGGATCAGCGAAAGTACCGAAATGAGCATGATATCACTGCCTGTGCAACAGATCAAGCAGCTGCCTTCATTGCTGGGAGAGAAAGATGTTTTTAAAGCTTTGCAGCTACTACCCGGTGTTCAGAAAGGATCAGAAGGTAACAGCGGCATTTATGTTAGAGGCGGTGGTCCCGATCAAAATCTTATTATTCTTGATGATGCCCCTGTTTATAATGCAAGTCACTTGTTTGGATTTTTCTCCATCTTTAATGGCGATGCACTTAAGAGCGTTGAGCTTATAAAGGGCGGGTTCCCTGCACGATACGGAGGCAGGTTATCATCGGTTATTGAAATGACCATGAAGGATGGAAATAAGCAGAAATTTTCAGGAGAAGCAGGGATAGGACTCATATCATCACGTTTGGTATTAGAAGGGCCCATCAAAAAGAACGTTTCGTCCTTTATTGTATCGGGACGCCGCACTTATATTGATGCCTTGGTACGACCTTTTATGACTCGCGAAGAGAGAGCCGGCTATTACTTCTATGACCTTAATGCCAAAGTGAATTACGATATCAGCCCTAAGGACAGGGTATATTTGAGTGGATATTTTGGGCGGGATAAGTTTAATGTTGTTACAAAGTACGGTGATAATGAACGGGAAGAAGGAGGTTTGTACTGGCAGAATGCTACAGCCACAGCGCGCTGGAACCATTTGTTCGGATCAAGGGTATTTTCAAATACTTCACTGATTTATAGTCAATATACACTTAGCATTTACAATTATTCGAAAGACGGTGATAACGCATATACTTTAAGATATTCATCAGGTATAAGGGATTTATCAGCCAAGTACGATCTTGAGTATAATGCTTCCACATTTTATCATCTGAAAACAGGATTCAGCCTCACAAGCCACTTATTTGCGCCACGGGCCATTGTTGAGCGTGACGATGCAAACCAGGTATATAAAAACGACAAAACAAATTATGAATCGCTTGAGGGCGGGGCATATGTAGAGAACAACTTTACTTTTACAGAAAATCTGAAGGCGAATGCAGGCCTGCGGTTGAGCACTTTTGCGGCTGATAACAAGAACTACATGGCGCTTGAACCTCGCTTTGTAATGAATTTAAGGCTGATGAACAACCTTTCAGTCAAGGCAGGTTATGCTGAGATGAATCAATACATCCACCTGTTGAGCAATACCGGAATTGGATTACCGACAGATCTTTGGGTGCCTTCTACAAAAAGGGTTGAGCCTCAGCATTCCAAACAAATATCAGCCGGTATAGCCAAAGATTTCACTGATTCGGATATTACCATAACTATTGAAGGTTATTACAAACTCAGTGATAGCATACTTGCCTATAGGCCAGGTGCCAGTTTCCTTGCACTTGATGATCCAACAGAAGCACAAGCTTTTACTTGGGAAGACAATGTTACTGCCGGTACAGGTAAATCGTATGGTATAGAATTCCTTGTGCATAAGAAGGCAGGCAAATTTAACGGATGGGTAGGTTATACACTTTCGTGGACTAAGCTAAAGTTTGATGAGCTGAATTATGGAAAGGAATTCTGGGCACGATATGACCGGAGACACGATATTTCAGTAGTTGCGATGTATAAAATAAAACCCTCAATTAATTTTTCAGCTACCTGGGTATATGGCACCGGTAACGCAATTACATTACCATTAGGCGATTACCCTGCAATAATTCATGATCCTGCTGAAGGTCCGGATTTAGAAGAAGGTTTAGCACCTTGGAGTCCCTTATCAAATTATGTAACTGATTATGGTGAGATGAATTCATCGCGGATGAAAGCATACCATCGCCTGGATTTTGCCTTTCAGTTCATTAAGATCAGAGAAAAGTACCAGAGAACGTGGGAAGTAGGTTTCTACAATGCCTATAACCGGAAAAATCCATTCTTCTATTTTATTGACAATGATTACGAGGGGAATACAGTAACCACGAAACTGAAACAAGTGTCAATATTCCCGGTTATTCCGTCAGTTACATATTCTATAAAGTTCTAAACGATGAAGACAATAATAAAATCGCTCATTTTTATTCTATTCCTGGCATTTACCGCGTGTGAGAATATGGTAACAGATGTTGAAGCACCCCCTATAGATCCCAAGATAGTCGTTACAGGTTTTATTTCACCTGATAACGAATTCAACCGTATCAGGGTGCACATGAGCAGGCCGGTGTACTCAACCTATACAACAAATTACAACCCTGATAATCAAGAACCTGAGTATGAAGATGCTACTGTGGTGTTATCAGATGGCGTCAATTCAACTACACTTTTATATAGGCCTGATATAGGTTATTCTGTAAGTCAGGAGGATTTTCCCATAGTTAAAGGGACAACCTACTATTTAAAAGTAACTGCCCCGGGTGGGTTTGTTGCTGAGTCATCATGTACAGTACCTGTTGACACCCCACCTGATATTGAAATTACTGATATTGATGCAACTATCGAGAATAATTATAGGTCATTTGACATTTCAGGCAGATTTAAAGACATTGAGGGGGAAGGACATTTTTACAGCGTTTCTGTTGCATCTGTTCGGAACGACAGCTGGTTTGGTACCACCCCCTATATTGCCGGTATTGGGTTTCAGCATGGCGAAAGGTATATATCCGATGTGAATAAAGATAACCAGATCTTCTCTTTCAAGACATACCAGGAATCATCTCCTGAGGGCGATACAGAGAAAGTATACCTTTTCATTGCAATTACTGATATTCATTATTACGACTACCATAAAGGGCTGGATAATTATGAAGGTGATAATCCCTTCGCCGAGCCAACACCGGTATACTCCAACATCATTGGTGGTGTAGGGGTCTTCGCTGCATACAATCAAAAAACCACAGAGATTGAATTGTAGAAACGCGATTAATTCATAGAGACACGATTAATCGTGTCATGTCACCTCTTCGGGGTTTAAATTCTATCCAAATACTCTGATGCTATAAAAATATCACCCCTTCGGGGTTTGAACATTCCGCGAAAATTGGACGTGCATTGAATAATATCAACCCTTCGGGGATTTTCTGATATAAGTAATATAAGAATAATCAAATCCCAATGTCCCATCATCAAGGATATCTTCGCGTTCTGTTTCAATCCATTGGCTTAGATCAATTTCGGGAAAGAAGGTATCGGCAGTAAAATCACGATGCACGATGGTTAGGATGAGCTTTGTGGCGTATGGGAGAAATGCTTCGTAGATTTGTGCTCCACCAATGATGAAGTTTTCTTTGACCTCATCAAGAAGCTCAATCGCTTCATCTAATGAATGTGCAACAATGCATCCCGGAAACTCCATTGTGGTGTTGCGGGTCATTACAATGTTTCTTCTGCCTGGCAATGGTTTGAAGGGCAATGATTCATAAGTAGATCTGCCCATTACAATGGTATTCCCCATTGTTAAACGCTTGAATCTCTTGAGATCATCAGGGATATGCCATAATAGCTTGTTTTCACAACCTATGGCGTTGTTCTGGGCTATTGCAACTATAAAGGATATGCTCTTCATTTCATTTGATTTTAAATGGTGCTATTTACACCTTAGATTGTAATTACGATCTCACCCCTGCTATACAGCAACTGATGCTTTAATAGCGGGATGTGGATCATAACCGGTAAGGGTAAAATCGGAAAATTCAAAATCGTTTATATCTTTTACTTCCGGATTTAATGTCATCACAGGCAATGCTCTGAAAGGCCTGCTCAACTGAAGGTTAACCTGCTCAAGATGATTCATATAGATATGTGCATCACCGAAAGTATGAATAAATTCACCGGCCTGTAGACCTGTAACTTGTGCAATCATCAGGGTTAACAATGCATATGATGCAATGTTGAAGGGAACTCCTAGAAAGATGTCAGCACTTCGCTGGTAAAGCTGACAGGATAACTTACCATTCGTTACATAAAACTGGAAGAGAATGTGACAGGGAGGCAAAGCCATTTTGCTCAATTCACCGGGGTTCCACGCGGAGACAATGAGTCTGCGTGAATCAGGATTGGTTTTAATCATTTTAATGACTTCACTAATTTGGTCAATCACTTCTCCATCAGGTGATTGCCATGAGCGCCACTGATGTCCATATATCGGACCAAGATCACCATTAGCATCTGCCCATTCGTCCCAGATAGTTACCTTGTTTTCATGAAGGTATGCAATGTTTGTATTACCTTTTAGAAACCACAGGAGTTCATGAATAATAGATCTGAGATGTACCTTCTTTGTAGTTAAAAGTGGAAACCCTTCCTGAAGATCAAAACGCATTTGATAACCGAAAACACTCTTTGTTCCGGTTCCCGTGCGGTCTTCTTTTAGCACCCCATTATTAAGGACGTGGTTTAGTAGGTCGTGGTATTGTTTCATGCCCAAATGTAATAAATAATGTAATTCTACAATAATGTTAACCCATCATGATTTGAACATTGTTTGTATATATTCTTCTATAATTAAATGTCACTTATCAGGGGTTTGAAAACTCACGCTTCATATCTTTGGTAAGGAGAGGCTGTGAGTAGGGAATATTAGCTCCTATTCTTAAAATGATTTGAATCGCCCCACCCATCATATCCTATTTTGTTGCCTGTTAGGTGAATACGGGCTTCGAGGCAATTTTTACAGTCATCGGCTTCTTCATCTACGCACGGTTTATTTTCATAAAGCTTGTAGTCATTGCGGTATAATCCGGGTGTAATGTTGGGCATTATAATGTTTGCACCTATCATAAGCGCTTTCTCTCTTCCTGATGGATCAATTGCCTGAAGGGCTGTAGCTGATGCAATATTGATATCTTTCATGAGTATTCGCAAGATAGCAATCATTTTTAATGCCAGCCTGAAGCGTGTTTCAAGTGGTAAAAGCATGTGTCGCAAATCCCAAAGAGGAGTATGTGCATGCTCAATATACGGCCCCATACCACACATGTCGATATCGAGGTCTTTCATAAAAAGCAGGTCATCAGCCAAATCATCTGTTGTTTGGTATGGTAAACCAATCATTACCCCGGTACCTACTTGGTAACCAACAGTTTTAAGGTCGGCTAATGCTTGCAGACGGCGTTCAAAACTGTGGGTAGAATCATTGGGATGCAATTTATAGTATAAGTCGCGATTTGACGATTCTATACGAAGCAGGTAACGGTGGGCGCCTGCATCAAACCACCTTTTGTAGGTATCGGGTGTTTGCTCACCAACTGACAAGGTTATGCCTAATTTATTATCCGACATTTGCTTGATCTGTTTCACCAGATGCTCAATTCGTTCAATGAAAGCTCTGTTTGACAATTCACCTCCCTGAAGTACAACTGATCCATACCTGCTTTCATAAGCAAATTCAGCTGCCTTAAGAATTTCTTGATCCGACAGATTATAGCGCTTTACATTTCTATTGTCCTTCCGGATACCACAGTAGTAGCAATTCTTACTGCAGATGTTTGAGAATTCAATGAGTCCGCGGAAATAGACTATTTTACCAACAAATTTTTCCTTTACTTCAGCAGCGCATGCATACAGCTCTTTCAGCTCATCGCCTTCAGCATTAAGCAGAACAGTAAGATCATCCTTAAGTAATGATTCTTTATTTAATATCGAGGTTATTGAGCTCATTGTTTAATGCCTTTACCCTGCAAAATTAAGCTTTAAAACAATGAGATAAACGACTTTTCCTACTTTAGCCAATCTTAAGCCGGGTGCCGATTTTAAGGACTTTCTTTGGAGTGATCCCGTTCATTCTACACAAACGGTCAACGGTAGTTTTATGTCGCCTTGCAATACTGTAAAGAGTATCACCTGATTTGATCTTAACATAAGTAGCATCGTCATTCACCTTACCGGAGGAAATCATTGAAACTTCTTTTGAGCCGAAGCCCAGATTGTTTTTATCCAAAGCCAGAAAATCCTGAGTTAGACAATACTCATCAAAATTGATGATCCTGGTGGGATTGAAGTGTTCACCCAGTATTCTTGTTTCAAAGTGCAGATGATCAGTAGAAGCACGTCCTGTTCGACCTCCTAGGCCTATTGGATGGCCTGCAATTACTTCATCATTTACATCAACCAGATATTTTGAAAGATGGGCATAAACAGTTTCAAGGCCATTTAAGTGTCTAATCACCACAACTTTGCCATATCCGCTGATGCTGCGGGCAATTCTTACTTTTCCATCAAAAGCGCTGACAATAGTATCGCCTCTGTCAAGCTTGATATCTATGCCTGCGTGGAATCTTCCTCCCCGGGGACCATAATTTGAGATCACTTTACCTTTATAGGGAAACACAAAATTATGTTCCCTTAAATCATGCATAAAGAGCAAAGTGGAGTCAGATATTTTTGACCAATCAGTCCTACCTATCCTTATGTTAAGAGTATCCCATCTATTGTTATATAGAACATCAGCAGGAACAAACATCAAATCGCGAGTTACTGATTCATTGGAAATTAGATCAGGCTCATATTCGTATTCGTAATATTCTGGACCTGGTTCTTCAGGATTAAGGAAAGTGGTAGTGTCAATACTGAATGTTTGGCTATACAAATTGATACTGCAAAGCAGAAAACAGAGTTGGGCTATTATTATGAAGTTTTTTAAGACTAATTTCATGCTACATGCGGTTCAATGGAATTCGTTGAGCACAAAAATAAGCTAATCTGCAAGAAGTTAAGTCAATTCTATTGGCTATCTCCTTCATAATGCTACTTGTGCATGTTAAAAAATGTTAATTGGATAAATTTCCCACCGACCTAAAAACAGAAAAGGGCCGTCCTTTTAAAGACAGCCCTTTCATTTTATGACTCAAAATTCAAAAGATTTTCGGAGGATTATAGTAGCTATTACCTGAAGAATTAGATGTTTACTATCAGCTTACACCTTGTCATTGTATTAACCTTCTACTAAATATCTTACGGGAATATAATCCCGGGATAATCAGTTACATTAACCAATGGAATTTGAGACTGATACTTTGCATTAATTGCTTCAATAAAGAAATTAGCCACAAGCGCATTTCCTCTTGCAGTGAGGTGGATACCATCGAGCGTGTTTACACCACCGGTGATATATTTTGCATTAAAGCGTGCACCATCATAAACCAGGCCTGTGCGGATGTTATTAAAGATGGCATTTGCATTAACGAATGCCAAATTGTTACTGGTTGCCAGGCTCTCAATTACAGTGTTAAGTTGTTGCGTTGTTTCCTTAATATTTGCTATTTCACCTTCGTCAAGGAAATATTGAGCGGGTATTGGTTTTAGTGATCCCCACCCTTTGCATCTGATAGAATCCTGTGGTAGTGATAATAGTATAAGTTCGTTTGATTTAATTTGTCGCATACCACCTAAGGCACCAGGATCAGAAACAATGAAAGGATTTGGGCCTAACTGGAAGGTAATACCAAGTGCTTCATATCCTTCATTTAGTCCGGCTACCTGTGCTTCGTCAGTAAGTGCCAATCCATTATATGGAATGGTGGTAAAATGTGCGATATTGGTAATGTCAGGGATATTTGCTACTACTCCTTTTGCTCCATTGGCTGTTAAGGCTGCTAGTAAGTTTGAATACGCATAAGAGAACAGCTGGACCGATGTAAGTGAATCCTGCTCACCACCAGCAAGTGCATAAGTAAGTATATCATTGTTACCTATCCAGAGACTAAAAAACGTAGGATTTAATGAGACAGCCTGTTCTATTACAGAAATTTGAGCACCAGCTGCAAACCTGCCGAAGTATGGGTTCATGCTGCCATAACCGGGTGCAAGTAAATGGAATGATTTAGCACCTGGCACTCCCAGATTATGTGAACCATGTAACTCCTGACTATTTGTAAAATTCCTTGGATCGGGAGTTTTTGGATCAAGCATTGCCAAGGGAAAAGCCCCCAGAGAAGGTGCCACTCCATCAACCGGCTGACCAAAGCAGTCCCTGATGGTATTAAGGTTTAATACCAAACGTTTACCAAATCCAATGTCATCATACATAAGTGGTTGAAGGAATTCACCACCACCTACAGTTTTTAACTGACCTGCAATTAAATTAGGATATGAAGCCTTTTGACCACTCATAAACAAATCACCATCAAGATATCCTGCTGTCAGGGAATTACCCAAGGAGATGTATTTGGTGAAGTCAGCATTACCGGCTGAAGGGGTGAAACTCTCAATCTCAGGTTTGCAAGCTGTAAGAACAACTGCAATCAGGAACAAGTATAAAATTTTATAGTTTTTCATAAATGACAGTTGAATTGGTTAGAAATTATATGAAATGCCAAATCCAGGGATGTAAGTCTGGGTTTTGAAGGTACCTGAAAAATTATCAGGTAAGTATGCACGTTCCCCTTCCTGACCTGAAATATATAGAAAAGAGAGTTCAATAGCCAGCTTTTCCACTGGGAGGTATGTGATACCAGCAGTTAAACCAACACTATTTAAACTTGGGGTTTCAGGCGAAAAATAATCAGAATTAACAGGTGAAGGATCATAATATCCCCCTGCCCTGATAAAGAATGAATTTGTAACCTTGTACTCAGTACCAAGCCTAACAATCATTTTATTGCTGTATAAGCGGGGATTTCGTGAATCAGCAAGTGATGGGGTATTTTTCTCGAAATCAAAGATCAGAGAATCATAACTGCTCCAGAATACATAATTTAGGCTAAAAGCAACCATCAGTTTCTCTGTCACATCATAAGCTGCACCAAAATCAAGGTTAGCAGGCAGAGGAAGCTTGGTTGATACATTAGTATTTGGAAAATTACCCTGCAAAGAAACCGGAACATCAAAAGTAGCTACTGCATCATCGGTTTCCATATCCATTGCTGATCGGTAATCTATACCAATGTTGAGTCCATCAACAGGACGAACCATTAAACCGGCATTGAATCCAATTTTGCTTGTTGAACCTTCAAGGTTTATGCTGCCTTCACCGCCGGCATTGAATACCGGAAGGGCTTTATTTAGTTCAAACTTGCCTGTGGCATATACTAATCCAACGCCCAATCCTATCTTATCACTGATTTTGTATGAGATAGTTGGCTGATAGAAAATAGCCTGTAGTGAGAGATCTTGAATGAGATATCGGCCAATCCAGTCCTTACCCCACGACAGGCTGTTACCGTAAGGCGTGTTAATAGCAAGACCTGCGCTGAGGCGATCATTGATTCTCACAGCACCATAGAAATAAAATGGAGTTCCCCACGGGTTATCAGTAAGAGCTTCTGCCAACGAAGGTTCAGTTTTCTTATAGGCTGTATATGACCTTATTCCACTCACTCCTAGTGCAAAACTATAATCAGGTGGTATAAATGAAAGTCCGCCCGGATTATAAAAGAGTACACTTGCATCAAGGGTAAGTGGAGTACCTACTAAACCCATACCGATTTGCCTGATGCCATGTAAACCAACCTGATAACCACCTGCTATTGCAGATGAAAAAGTTGTTACAAGCAAGATCATAATTGTAAATTTCCTCATGTTCAAAATGTTAGGTTAATAATAAGCGTTGAAGGCTTTCTTCAACATGTGCAGATAAATAATTAAAAAGTTCCTACTTGCTTCAGGTTCCAGTCAATTGGCTCAATTCCTGACTCAATAAGTATTTTATTTGTTTTTGAAAAGGCACTACAACCAATAAAACCACGATATGCGCTCAACGGGGAAGGATGTGGTGCTTCGAGAATGAAGTTTTTAGTTGTGTTGATCAATGATCGCTTATTTTGAGCATACTTTCCCCAGAGTAAAAATACAACGTTTTCCCTTATTTCAGAAATTAATCTTATGACAGCGTCAGTAAATTGCTCCCACCCTTTTCCCTGGTGAGAGCCAGCCTCATTAGCCCGAACAGTTAAAGTTGCATTAAGTAATAACACACCTTGCTCAGCCCAGCAGCTAAGATTGCCTGATTTTGGTTGTTGACAACCGGTATCACGCTTTAGTTCAGTCAGGATATTATTCAAAGATGGTGGGAAAGGAACACCATCAGGCACAGAGAAACAAAGCCCATGTGCCTGGCCAATTCCATGGTAGGGGTCTTGACCAAGAATAACAACTTTAACTTTACTTATAGGAGTTCTATTGAATGCTTCGAAAATAAGTGGACCGGGTGGAAAAACCGAAAAATTTGATTTTTCGTGCAATAGAAAGGCTTTTAGTTCTCTAAAATAATCCTTTTCAAATTCGCTTTGCAATAATTCTTTCCAGCTTACTTCAATTTGTGGATTAATGTTGGTCATTGAAAGTTACCTTTTCCTCTTTTTTTGATTAACAATAAATAACCGAATTAACAGTTATTTGTTATAACTACAATTCAAGTCATAATCCGTTGAACACTGTAAATATATGAAAAAATCAATTCAGATACTCCTGGTATTTTTCACCCTGGCAATAATTGCTGTTTCCTGTAAATCAGCTGAAAGATGTGCTGCGTATGGAGAAACGCATAGATATAAGGTAGATCGTAATTTCTAATTTGGCTATATTTTCCATTCAGCCTGTGATTTTCATGGGCTTTTTTGTTTTATAGTGCTTTCAATTGCATACATTTGTATCTGATTATTGTTTTTTGCAGATGTACCTGCATCTACGCGGAGATGATTGCTGCTTGTTTATTACATTGTTGTGATACTTTTTACCTGATTAAGGTTTATTCAATTGCTGTGATACTTTTGACTGATTATGGTTTAATCAATTGCTGTGATGCTTTTTACCTGATTGCTGGTTGTTTATGACTTTGATGTCGTTGCATTTTAGCTCATTGCCGTTTGTTTATTGTTGCTACTACATACTTTTATACATTTCTATTGTTATAAATAAATGAGAAAGACCATTCAAAACTTACTTTTTTTGGTAACGATGCTCTTGAGCCTTCCTGCTGAAGCTCAGGAGGAAATGTCTTTTGACACGATTGGTGACAATGTGTTATTCAGAAAAGAGATGAATGGCGCCTTAATAATACATACAAATGGTTGGGGATTGGAGTATCGGATTGGAAGAAACAGATCCATATTTAATAAAATGATGCTTGAGTTTGATTTGCTGGAATACAAACATTCCAAAGAAATTAAAAGTATCAATCCATTCTACACAAATACACGAAGCTATATTTATGGGAAACTCAATACCATTTATATGTTGCGTGCAGGTTTTGGGGAACAAAAGATGCTGAACCGAAAGCCATATAGTGGTGGAGTAGAATTAAGACTGTTTTACACTGGTGGTTTATCAGTTGCTTTTGCTAAGCCTGTATATTTGAATATTATGGAATGGGATACCACAGAGTACCGTCCCAAAATTAATGTTGAGAAGTACGACCCAAACGAACATTTTCCTGATAACATATATGGCAGAGCCTCTTTTCTGAGAGGTTTCAATGAGTTAAAACCATATCCGGGAGCCTATGCAAAAGTTGCCCTCGGTATAGAATTTGGAACCATAAACCAAAATACAAAAGTTGCTGAAGTGGGTGCAGTAGTTGATTTCTATGCCAAAGCTATTCCTATAATGGCAACGCAGAGCCCTGAGCAGTTTTTCCTGACGTTGTATATTAGTTTTGGTATTGGAAAAAGATACGATTGATATACTTTAATAATATAGTATCCCTCAGGATTTGACCAATCCTCAATAATTAATCGACCATTCATCCAGATTTAATCAACTACCTGATTACTAGAATTATTGAAATGATCTTAGCCTTTTGGTGGTTAATTGACTATTGAGAACCCTCATAACTATCACCTTAATTAATGACACCATCTGGTTTAAAGAAAAAAAGCCGTCTTAAAGGACGGCTTTGTTTCTTTTGTTAAAATAAAGCTTATTTACGGATAATCAATTTTGATGTACTTCTCTGACCATTGATCAGAACACTCATCATGTAGATTCCATTGTTGAGATCACCAAGAATCAGATCTTTATGCTGACCGTTTGAAAATGCGGCATTTGCATCTAAACGTTTATTTCCAAGAAGATCATAGATTTCAATGGTAGCATTTCCCGTGAAATTATTCCTTAAACGGATACTTACCCTGTCAATAGCAGGTGAAGGAAAAACACGTGCACTGTATTTTAGTTGAGTATCCTCTTCAACACCCAAGGTTACACTTCTGAAACTCCAGGTGTCGCTATAGTCAGATGTATCCCTGCTACTAATAGCCCTGACCCTCCAATAATATACATTTGCACTATCTAAAACATGCACAGGAACTTTGAAGGTAGCATTCTGACCGCCGGAATTGATATTATATGAAAAAGCACCTGTAAATTCAGCGTTGTGAGCGATATCCAATTGATAACCATGGATACCTGAAATAGTCTCCCAGGATAATGTTGGCTGTAAAACAACGTTTGTTGCATTATTTGAAGGTGCGGTAAGACTAACCTTATCAACAGTTGTAAAGGAACGTACATCTGACATTAGCGTATCAGCAGCATGGATAGCCGCTACCTGCCAGTAGTAAGTTGTTCCGAATAAAAGTGTATCAGGAGCTAACTTAAGTAAATTAGGGGCAACATTGTAAGCTTCATGATTAACAAGATCAGGATTAGTAGACACTTGTATCTGATACTTTGTTAAACCATCTATTTTGTTCCATTCAAACATTACATCCGGTGAGATTTTAGTCGCAGCATTTGCCGGATTCTTCAATAAGAATGTATTAGTTACAGTAAAAGACCTTGTTTCACCCCAGGCAGAAGTGTCAGCGGCATGGTAACCACGCATCCTGATATAATACTTTTGACCGAAATGTAATGATGATGCATTTGTTTGTGATGGGGCCTTGTTAATAACTGTAGTACTTATAAGCATTGGACTATCGAATGATGCAGTAGTATCAATTTGATAATTGATATGGCTAACACCTGTAATATCAGTCCAAATGATCTGAACGTTAGCAGCCACAGCAGTGGCATTTTCATTAGGTCTTCTTATAAGTACCGCAGGAATTACAGTAAAACTTCTCACTTCTGACCAATCTGATGTAGCTACATTGTCAATAGCCCTGACTTTCCAATAATATGTTTCGCCAAATTTTAGAAGTGACATCTGTGAACTTGTAAGTTCTGTACTAAAGATCACCGGATTAGTAAAATCAGCTGTTGTATCAAGTTGCAGTTCATAATGCAAGCCCAATAGTCCTGTAACGGGGCTCCAGTCGAGTTCAACATCCGGAAAAACGCCGGTAACATTATTGGCTGGTGCTACAAGCGATGGGGTGTATATATCAGGTGACGCTTTCAACGTTATAGTTGCAACAACTATCAGTAACGTTAAGTATATTTTTCTCATTTTTTAGATTTTTTATCCTGTTTGAATTATGAGCTTAGGGCTCAAATTTTATTACTACTTTACAACTACAAATTTTGCTTTCTGTACAAGACTACCGTTAACCAATTGCAGGATATAAGTGCCTGCTGACAGGTTGTCAGCGCTGACTGATATTCTGTTTACGCCTTTTGAAAGTGTACCAAGGTCCATATTCATAACGGAATTACCTCGAAGATCATAAACTTTTAAAACAACATTACTTGTAGATAATGATTCTATTGATAAGTTAATCTTGTCAGTTACTGGATTTGGATAAACAGTAAGCATGGCATCAAGAGCAGGCTTTGCTATTGGAGTATTGAGTCCAACATACAAACGATTCTCAAATATTCCATTGCCATGAGATGCAATATAAATTGCTCCAGTGTTTGAAATGCCTGGTATGGTTGCTGTTGCTGGCCTTGTTGCCGTTTGTTGACGGATTGACATGATAGGTAAAGCACCCATTCCATTATTCTCAGGAGTCCAGGTAGTATTTGCGCCTAATGATTTTGTGGTATAGATCCCAAAATCAGTACCTATCAATACATTAGAAGTGCTGAGTTCGAACAGACTGGCATAAACCGGCATTTTTGGTAAATTGCCTTGAACAGAATTAAAGGTTGGAGTTTGATCAAGTGAATTGGTTGTTAAGTAAACAAATTCGTCGCTTCCATAATCGCCCAGTGTAACCAGCACATTCAATTCATTATTTTGGTCAACAGCCACAGATGTTACGTAGCGACCCGGGAAATCTTTAATAAGAGTGGTAGATACAATACTTGAAGTACTCGAAACGTCAGCTTTTTCGAAAGTATTGGCAGCTGCTAAATTAGCAACTCTGTATACTTTGCCTTCTTTGGTTCCAACGAATAAATAATTTGCATCCTCAGAGTAGGCCATACAGGTAGGTATTCCAACAACATTAGCGATTTTAAACCATTCAGGTTCTATACCAAATTCAAGAGCTTCCTTAGTCATGTATATACCATTGGCAACACCAAGGAAAAAGCGTGAAGAGATAATATCCTTTACTTTAATAGAATCACCCTTTGTCAAATCCTGGGTAAGAGTGTATTTGAAAGGATATCTTGCAGTGTTACTGGTCACTTCAATTGTTTGACCCCATGTGTGATCAGTTTTTGCAATATAAGTTACACTGTCATGAGAGTTTTCATTATTGAAACTTTCCCACATCCTGAAAGGGGTAAGAAAAACAGCTGAATTACTATTACTGATGGTAGTTGGCACGAAATCGCTTGCAAGTGATACACCAAGGTCAGCTGAACGAGCAAGAGTACCATTAGTTGAAGAGTAAAACATGCCTTCAGGATAAATCATTGACATTTCCACTGACCCTCCAACGAAACCACCATATACCTGGCTGGCTGCTGTTGAAGTGTTTCCTTCACCGTCAATGAAAAGTATTCCGTTACCCTGGGTGCCACCAACAACTCTTCCTTTATCATCAAATGCTACTGTATAGAACATTGACGTTCTGTAACCACGATTTAAGCCATCAAGTGACAAGAAATAATTCTGAGTCCTGAAAACACCTTGATCTGAAGCGGCATATGCTAGTCCTTGGGTGTTTGGATCAAGCACGAGGGCGTGGAAAAGATTGACACTACCACTACCTCTAAGTTGCCACTCATAAAATCCTGTTTCAAGAACTTTGCTACCAGCCCAGATATTCATGCCACCTATAAAGACTTCGTCAGGATTAGTTTGACTCACAGCGATAGAAGCAGCATAATCACCATAATGAATTGAATTGGCAGAGTTACCAAATACGTTGAAGACAAGACTTGCACCTGGGCCAACAAGACGCCATGATTGGCCTTTATCTTTAGAAACATATACTCCGAGTAGTTGACCCCTTAGCGTTAAACCTCCTGATCCGTCGGAGATCATTACAGCATATATGGTAGAAACATCAGATGGAGCAAATGCTAACAAGATTCTTCCAACACCATCATGAGGTAAGATGTTATCACCTGTTGATGCTGATATCATTACAAATGCATCGGCTGCACCACTTGCTGAAATGTAAACTTTATTTCCAACTGAGGCTAAAACTGCACCATCAGTGGCAACAGCAACTTCTTTTGCAATTCCTGATAGATCAACACCATCAGCCTTAGCAATTGTCCATGTTTCTCCACCATCAGTTGACACCTTCAAGCCACTATTTGTAGCAGCATAAACTTTGTTATTGTCAGCTGCAGCAATTTTATTAATGAAAGCCCACTCTGCGTCAGGATTGTTAAATGAACCCGGATTTGTGGAAGTCAACTTTGTAAAAGAGGTGCCATCAGTAGATTTATATATACCCTGGCCAATAAAACCGCTAAAAAGATTGAAACGTTCACTGGCAAAACTCTCTCCTGTACCAACGTAAATATCTCCGTTTGGAGCCTGGGCAATACTGCTGACATTCAAAACAACATTGTCGGTATTTATTTGAGTCCAGGTTAAACCGCCGGTAACTGATTTCCATAAACCGCCTGATACTCCTCCGGCAAATAATGTTTTTGATTGTGGGTCTTTGTTGGATAATAACAGGGCACGTGTTCTGCCTGAGTAATTATCTGGGCCTAACGATGTCCAGTTTAACCCTAAAGCTGACTGGCCATATGCAATAGGAGTATATAAGTTAAATACTCCCGTTGCGAATATAAAAGTCAGTAAGCCAATGAGTAAATTTCTACGTTTCATATAATTTTAGTTTATTAAAATTTAATGTTATAGCGCGTAATAGAGCGGCACAAGTTACATCAATTTACAATATATGCAATACCAAATGCCTTTTTTTATAGTACAAGCAAATGATAGTGCCTAACCTCGTAATGTAGACTGATAGTCTTCTCCCTCAGCACGGCAAAGGTATAAAAATGGTTTGCAATTTTATCTACTTTACAATGTATTTTTTCAAAAGAATTTTATCGTGTTTTGATAGTGTTTTATAGCTTTGTAGTCTCATTAAAATATGGAGCATGAAATACTTAAATTCTTTATTGATCATCGTTCTGATAATCACCTCAAAAGCAGCACTATCACAGGATTCCGCACACACTGAATCTTATAGTTTCACCAAGGCAATTGAACTCGGATATACCCCTGTAAAAGACCAGTTTAAAAGTGGCACTTGCTGGAGTTTTGCAACAGTTTCCTTTCTTGAGTCGGAACTGTTACGTATTGGCAAGGGCACAATTGATTTATCTGAGATGTTTTTTGTGCATCATACTTATGTTAAAAAGGCTGAACGCTATGTAAGGTACCACGGGGCATCTAATTTTGGACCTGGCGGCCAGGCACATGATGTTATTGATATCATGAGAAAACATGGTTTGGTTGATCAGGTAAAATATCCAGGTCTTTATGAAGGTGAAAATAAACACGATCATGGAGAACTAGATGCTGTTCTTGAAGGATTCTTAAAGTCGGTTGTAAGTAATAAAAGTGGAAAACTTTCACCCGTGTGGCCTGTAGCATATAGATCTATCCTCAATTCCTATCTCGGTGAAATTCCGGGGAATAAGGATGTCGTTAGTTTAACCAACAATCCCGTTACATTAAACAATATGGGTTTGAATCCCGATGACTATATTGAAATAACTTCATACACCCATCACCCCTTTTACTCATCTTTTGTTTTAGAAATACCTGATAATTGGTCATCAAGCAGCTACTTCAATGTTCCTTTAGATGACATGATTAGAATTATAAAACATTCACTTCAGAGCGGATATACTGTTTGTTGGGATGGTGATGTAAGCGATAGAGGATTTTCACATAAGAATGGTCTGGCTATTATCCCTGAGATGCTACCGATATTACCAACAGGTACCGAGATGTCAAAATGGGAACAAATGAGTGAAAAGGAACGGGCTGAGTTAGTATATAATTTCAAGGAAATCAGAGTTGAAAAGACTATTACGCAGGAAATGAGGCAGGAAGCATTCAATAATTTCCAGGCTACCGATGATCACCTGATGCATTTGGTAGGTCTGGTAAAAGACCAAACCGGCAAAGATTATTTCATTACAAAGAACTCATGGTCAGATAAAAGTAATGACCATGGGGGTGTTCTTAACATGTCAGAATCATTTTTGCGTTTAAACACAATAGCCATCATGGTTCATAAAGATGCTGTACCTAAGGATATTAGAATTAAATTAAATCTTTAATCGTTGGAGAAATCATATATTGCTCTTTAACAATTTTTAACAGCACAGTTTCTCGCATATCGGTCTTGTAGTGGTATTTTTGCAAAAAAAACACCTATGATCGAGACTGATATCAAACAATTAAATGAACGAATCCAAAAAGAAAGCGCCTTCATTGATTTAATTGACATGGAGATGCACCGGGTAATTGTTGGGCAGCGCCACATGGTAGAGCGTTTGCTCATTGGATTACTTTCAAACGGTCATATCTTGCTTGAAGGCGTTCCCGGTCTTGCGAAGACATTAGCAATTAAATCCCTGGCAAATATCATTGATGCAAAGTTCAGTCGTATACAGTTCACGCCCGATTTATTACCTGCCGATTTAACAGGAACAATGATATACAGCCAGAAGCGTGAAGAGTTTACAGTTAAAAAAGGTCCTATATTTGCTAACTTCATTCTAGCAGATGAGATCAACAGGTCACCTGCAAAAGTTCAAAGTGCGTTGCTTGAAGCAATGCAGGAGAGGCAGGTAACTATTGGTGAAAATACTTACCCTCTTGCGGAACCTTTTCTTGTGTTAGCAACTCAAAATCCAATAGAGCAGGAAGGTACCTATCCCCTGCCAGAAGCACAGGTTGACAGGTTCATGCTAAAAGTGATCATAGGTTATCCTTCAAGGGAAGAGGAAAAGCTCATCATGCGTCAGAATATGAACGAAACTCAACCTGTCACCAATACCATTATTACCCCTGATCAAATCATAAAAGCAAGGAATCTCACACGTGAAGTATATCTTGACGAAAAGATTGAAAATTACATTACTGACATTGTTTTCTCAACAAGGTACCCTGCAGATAACAAACTTAAAAAATTTACCAGCCTGATATCTTATGGTGCGTCACCCCGGGCTAGTATTAACCTTGCTCTTGCTGCTAAAGCTTACGCATTTATTAAACGAAGAGGATACGTAATACCTGAAGACGTACGAGCAATTGCCCATGATGTCCTTAGGCATAGGATTGGGCTTACATACGAGGCTGAAGCTGAGAATGTAACAACCAACGAAATTATTAATGAGATTTTAAATACAGTTGAAGTTCCATAGAAAACAATTCTTATTAGTTGCATGGTTATAAACCAGCACTAATTTGATTTTTGCATAGAATGTTTTAATGAGAATTGAATTAAGATCATGGAAACTACTGATATTCTTAAGAAAGTACGTAAGATTGAAATTAAATCACGGGGGCTGTCAAACCAGATCTTTTCGGGAGAATACCATAGTGCCTTTAAAGGTCGGGGAATGGCATTTAGTGAAGTGAGGGAATATCAATACGGAGATGATATCAGGAACATTGACTGGAACGTAACTGCCAGGTTTAACCACCCTTATATCAAGATATTTGATGAAGAGAGGGAACTAACTGTGATGTTGCTTGTAGATGTAAGTGGATCAAATGAATATGGTACCCGCAAACAGCTGAAAGAAGACTTAATGACTGAAATATCAGCCCTTATTGCTTTCTCCGCTATTCATAATAATGATAAGGTAGGTATCATATTCTTCAGTGACCAGATTGAAAAATTCATTCCTCCACAAAAAGGTCTTACTCATATACTTAGAATTATCAGAGAGCTTGTTGATTTTAAGCCCAGAAGCCAAAAAACCAATATTGCTGAAGCTCTTAGGTTTCTTACCAATGCAATGAAGAAAAGGTGTACAGCATTCATGCTGTCTGATTTTATTGACAATAACTTTGAGAATGCAATGAAAATTGCTGGTAGAAAGCATGACCTCGTGGCATTACAGGTTTACGATCCTAGTGAAATTAAACTTCCCGATACCGGACTTATGCAAGTTTACAGCAAAGAATTAGGCAAGAGTTTATGGATCGACACTTCAAACAAGAAGCTTCAGGATGAATTCAGTAGAAAGTCAAGAGCTAGAATGGCGGCTCTGGAGAGTACATTTAAAAAAAGTGGTGTTGATTATGCCCGTATTTATACCGGGCAGGATTATGTAAAACCTTTGTTAAACCTATTTAAATCGAGAGAAGCCAGGAGGTAACACGAAAAACACTATGGAATACTACATCAAGCACATTTGTGGAAGAGTACTGATATCCCTGTTTCTTATCTTTCAATTGGTTTCAATTAATACGTCGATAGCTCAAACCATAAAAGCTGATTCAACAAGGTTTCCAATTGGAGGTAAAATTGATTTAACTATTGAAGTTCCGTTTAACAAGGGTGACGTTGTTAATTGGCCGGTTTTTAAAGACACTATTACCCGATCGCTTGAAATTCTGTCTACATCAAAAATTGATACAATAACAGATGAAGAAACCGGCAATCAATTATTGAAACAAATAGTTAGTATCACATCATTTGATACCGGGTTTATTGTTATGCCCCCATTTTCATTTGATGTTGTTAAAAACGGTGCCCCAGCTCAAACAATTAAAACAGAGCCTGTATTGTTTGAGGTTTTCAAGATTAAAGTCGATCCCTCCGCAGATATAAAGGATATAAAGCCGATATTCAAGGCACCCTTAACCTTTGCTGAAATTATTCCATGGCTTGCAGTCTTGCTTTTTCTTGGCCTGCTGATCTATTTTACGCTTTATTACCTGAAAAAGAGAAAAGCAAAACCGATTGATAAACCGCAACCTAAAATTAGGATACCTGCCTGGGAAGTTGCTTTGAATAAACTTGATTTATTAAAGTCGGAAAAGATGTGGGAAAAAGGTGATATAAAGGAATATTATACCCGACTTACTGACATCCTAAGAGAATACTTTGAACTCAGGTATAATGTTAACGCTGCCGAAATGACATCATCTGAAATACTTGATGCTATGAAACAGCATATTAATGAACTGCCGGCAGAAAGACACCTGCGTGAATTATTAATTCTGTCCGATATGGCCAAGTTTGCTAAAGCGCAACCAGGGGATTATGAAAACGAGCAGAGTATCATATATGGATATGAGATAGTGAATAGCACTATCCCTCAACTTGTGGAAGATAAACGTTTTAAAGAAAACAAACCGGAATAATTATGTTTGAGCATTTGAAATTTGCAAATCCTGAAGCTTTTTATCTGCTACTGTTGATTCCGGCAGCAATAGCATGGTATTGGTTAAGGGGATCCAGAAGTTATCCAACATTCCAGATCTCTGATCTCTCTATTTTTCCAAAAAACAGGAGACGATGGAAAGAATATGTTATGTATTCAACCTGGTTGATGCGCTTACTTGTTTGGGCTCTGCTGGTTGTTGCACTCGCAAGACCCCAATCAACATCTTCACGCCAGGATGTTAGCGTTGAAGGAATTGACATTATTATGGCAATGGATATTTCTACAAGCATGTTAGCAGAAGATTTTAAACCCAACCGGTTAGAGGCTTCTAAGGATGTTGCCAAAGATTTTATCAAGGGTAGATTCAGCGACAGGATCGGGTTGATCGTATTTAGTGGTGAAAGTTTCACTCAATGCCCTCTGACAACTGATCATGGAGTGCTGCTTACACTTATTGAGGAAGTTAAAAGTGGTATGATTGAAGATGGTACTGCCATTGGTGACGGACTGGGCACTGCAGTTAACAGGCTAAAAGATAGCCAGGCTGTGAGCAAGGTCATTATATTACTGACTGATGGTGAAAACAACCGCGGTTTTATTGATCCACTGTCAGCTGCTGAAATTGCCAAAGTATATGGATTGAGAGTATATACAATAGGTGTTGGAACAATTGGTACCGCCCCCTACCCTTTTGATACACCTTTTGGGTTGCAATACCAACAGGTTGAGGTAAGAATTGATGAAAAATTACTTGGGCAGATTGCTGATATGACGGGTGGTAAGTATTTTAGAGCGACGGATAAAAGAAAACTTGAAGAGATATACCGCGAGATTGATCAACTTGAGAAGTCTAAAATTGATGTTACTGAATTCAAGAAGAAAAGGGAAGAGTTTTTGCCCTTTGCAATTGCTGCTCTCGCAATTCTATTACTCGATGTGGTTTTATCATTAACTGTTTTACGGAGATATCCATAAAATTCAGAAGGAAAAACGATATGTTTAGATTCGAACATCCTGAATATTTAAATTTTCTATGGTTACTACCCATACTGGTGGTACTATATCTATTATATATCCAGTGGAAGAGGAAAGCTGCTAAACGACTTGGTGATGCCAGTGTTACCGGTTTACTTATGCCATACAGATCAGGGTGGAGAAGTCACTTTAAATTCCTATTAACATTATTAACATTTGCTTCAATTCTGGTAGCACTAGCCAACCCTCAAATTGGCTCACAGCTTGAAAAAGTTAAGCGTAAAGGTATAGACATTGTTATTGCACTGGATGTATCAAACAGTATGTTAGCCCAGGATATTAAACCAAACAGACTGGAGCGTGCAAAGCAATCAATTAACCGGTTGGTTGATGATCTGGAAAATGACCGGATTGGATTGGTAGTGTTTGCCGGGAAAGCATATACACAACTGCCAATAACTACCGACTACACAGCTGCCAAACTTATGCTTTCTACAGTTTCAACTGATATGGTCCCTGTGCAGGGAACTTCAATTGGCAAAGCAATTGAAACGGCTATGTCAGCATTCAATGTTGAAAAATCTGGCAAAGCAATTATTATCATCACTGACGGCGAAACGCATGATGAAGAAGCATTAAAAAAAGTAACCGAAGCTGCAGAAAAAGGAATAAGGGTTTTCACCATAGGTTTAGGTCTCGCTGAAGGCGCTCCAATACCTACATACCGAAATGGTCAGGTAACCGGGTTCAGAAAGGACAAGTCAGGTTCAACAGTAATAACCAGGCTTGATGAAACAATGCTCCAGCAAATTGCCGATGCAGGAAAAGGAATATACGTCAGGGCAAGTACGTCTCAAATAGGTCTTAATCGTATATTTGATGAAATTAAGCGACTCGAAGAAAATACTTATGATGTAAAGAGCTATTCTGATTATGAGGATAGATTTCAATACTTTATTGCCATTGCAATGTTTCTGCTCTTATTAAATTATATAATTAATGAACGAAAAAGTCGTTTAGGTGATAAATTAGCAATCCTGAATCCAAACTCAGTAAAGAAATGAAACTCATACTTGTTATTCTGCTAATGTTCATAACAGTTTTACCTTCGTTCTCTCAGCAAGAGAATAAGGTGGTGCGTAAGGGCAATAGTTTATACCAGGATGGTAAATATAAAGATGCTGAAATAGCATACAGAAAGGCTTTGGAAAAAGAACCAAGGTCAGTTAAAGGGTCATATAATCTGGGCAACTCATTATATAAACAAGAAAACTATGAGGAAGCTGCGAACAACTACAATGCTACCTTAGGAAAAATAAATCCACAACATAAGAACCGACAGTCGGCTGCATTTCATAACCTGGGCAATTCCTTACTTAAAGGTGAGAAGTACCCGGAGGCTATTGAAGCTTATAAACAAGCACTGAGATTAAACCCTGCCGACGAGGATACCCGGTACAACCTTAGTTATGCATTAAATAAAATGCAGCAACAGCAACAGAATCAACAAAGCCAGAAAGATAACAAAGACAATAAGGATAAAAACGACAAGCAAGAGCAGAAGTCACAACCTGATTCAGGTGATCAGCAAGAAAACGAAGATAGTGATCAACAGCAAAAAGCTCAGCTTTCAAAGAAAGACGCTGAAAGGATGCTTCAGGCTTTAAATAATGACGAACAAAAAACGATGGACAAGGTCAATAAAAAGAAAGTAAAACAAGTTCCTGTCCAGCTAGAAAAGGACTGGTAATAAATGGTAATTAGCTAACTTGATACGGCATATGGTTACAAGGAATATGTTTTTTAAAAGTGTTATTCTCAGTCTTCTGTTTATCTTCACTTTTAAAGGAGGATATGGTCAGCAAGTTGAATTTAAGGCATCAGCACTTGATCAGGTTGCAGTTGGTGATCAATTCAGACTAATATTCAGTGTTAATGCCCAGGCAACAGGTTTTAAAGCTCCCGCAATTAAGGATTTTGCAGTCTTATCAGGGCCTAATCCAAGTTCGAGCACTAGTATGCAGGTTATCAACAATAAGGTAACCCGTGCCGTTGAATACTCATATACCTACATACTTCAAGCTATAAAAGAAGGCAGTTTCACAATTGCATCAGCAAGCGTTACTGTTGATGGTCAAACCTATCAATCGAATCCAATAAGCATAACTGTTGTAAAAGGGACATCAAAGCCTGCAACAAATCAAAATGCTACTCAGTCAACCCCCGATATTAGTTCAAAGAATCTATTCCTTAAAGCAACAGTCAATAAGAATAACCCCTACCAGGGTGAACAGGTAATTGTCACTTATAAGCTATACACCAGTATTCCGATAGCATCCCCTAAATTTATTAAAATACCTTCATTAACCGGATTCTGGAAAGAAAACCTGCTTGAAAATAACGCCACCTTGAATCAATACCGCGAATTTCTTAATGGGCAGGAATATGTGGTTGCTGAGGTTAAGAAAGATGCCTTATTTGCGCAGAAATCAGGCGATCTGGTAATCGAGCCACTTGAATTGGAGGTAACGGCCCAGATAGAGAAAAAAAGGCGCAGATCAAATGATCCATTTGACGATTTTTTCAATGACAGCTTCTTTGGCAGTAATTATCAGAATGTTCAAAAAACGCTTTATTCAAATGCTATTACACTGCGGGTAAGGCCATTACCTCAAAATCAAAAAACTGCTGATTTTACAGGAGCTGTCGGAAGTTTTAAACTGAATGCCAGTATTGATAAGAACAAGCTTCAAGCCAATGATGCCCTAACACTTAAGTATATCATTAGCGGAAGCGGAAATATTAAGCTTATTGATAAACCAAACATAAACTTTCCACCTGATTTTGAAGTCTACGATCCGAGGATAGTTGATGATATTAAAACCACAACTTCGGGAATGTCAGGTACAAGAACATTTGAATTCCTTATTGTACCTCGTAATCATGGCAATTATACTATTAAGTCTGCACCGTTTGTTTATTTCGACCTTAACAGTAAAAACTACAAAACACTAACTACACCTGAATTCAAGATTACCGTTGAAAAAGGAACAGGCAACGACAGTTATGTTAGGGCAGGTGCAAACAAGGAGGACTTTCAATATATTGGGACAGATATAAGGTTTATTAAAACTGATGCCTTTAATCTGAGGCCGATCAATACATTATTCTTTGGTACAGGCATTTACTGGTTGTTATTCCTATTGCCATTTATACTTTTTGTGTTGTTTATAATCATCTGGCAGAAGGAGCTTAAAAGAAGAGGTAATGTTGCGCTGGTTAGGAATAAAAAGGCAACTGGTATTGCCCGTAAAAGACTAAAAGCTGCTGAACAGTATTTAAAAAATGGTAATCAATCAGCATTTTGTACCGAGATTTCTAATGCATTATGGGGTTATATCAGTGATAAGTTTAATATTTCAAGATCGGCACTTTCAATAGATTCAGTATATGGTGCTCTCAAGAGCAAGCAAGTAAAGGAGGAACTGATAATGAAATTTGTCAGCACCCTCAATAATTGTGAATATGTAAGATTTGCCCCAGGAGATAAATCAGAGGTGATGGGCAATTTATACACTGAAGCTATGGAAGTTATTACCCAAACCGAACAAGAACTCAAGTAAGGCAATAATATTATGAAGAAAATAAGTTTCCTCTTAGTTCTCTTTTCATTGGTTGTAAAAGCATCATTTGCTAGTCCACAAACCAATATCAACAAAGCAAACAAAGCATATCAGGAAGGACTTTATACTAGCGCTGTTGAGTTATATGAAAAGGTAATAAAAGAAGGCTATGCTTCCTCTGAATTGTACTATAATTTGGGAAATGCATACTATAAGCTGAATGAGATTCCATCTTCTATTCTGTATTATGAACGCGCCTTAAAGCTTGACCCTGGTAATGAAGATATTGTTTACAACCTTAGGGTTGCAAATAATCAGATTATTGATAAAATTGACCAACTGCCTAAATTATTTTATGAAAGGTGGTGGGATTCCCTAAAACAAATGTATTCACCTGATGAGTGGGCCATTTTTTCAATTGTGCTTATTACCATATTCTTCATAATCATAGCACTTTTCCTCCTTTCAACATCTATTAATGTCCGCAGATGGTTACTCACTGTTGGTGTATTTGTATTGGTTTTAACTACCCTTGTGTTTATTATTGCCAATGATACTTACAAAAAAGCAATAAATAAACATGAAGCTATAGTTTTCGCTGCATCATTATCCGTTAAAAGCTCTCCGGAAGAATCAGGTACCGACTTGTTTGTCATTCACGAAGGTTTAAAAGTGCAGATAATTGATGAACTTACTGGCTGGAAAGAAATAAAAATTGACAACGGAAGTAAAGGTTGGGTCAAATCAGAAACTATTACTCCTATATAAACACTTTTTTTCCTTACTTACCAGTTTGCTTATAACAATCCAAGTTCCAGAAACTGCACACTTGTAGGAATTTATATATACGCCCTCCGAATTTATTTGTAAGTCTCGTCAAAGGTTTTTACGCTTAACCTCCGGGTTTCTAATACTACCATTTCGCTAAATTTATTAACAGACTTGACTTTATAAAATTAATTAGTAAATTTACCTATCAATTTGAGGGTGGGTAGTTCAAAAAATGTCATAAACAAGGAGTTGATGAAATCACTATCAATTGCAGTTTTACTCATACTGGTTTACACTGGTTTAAGAGCACAGGACTTTATCAATGCTCAGCCTGTTGGTGGTAAGAATCAGCTACAATACTTCATTGACCAGGAATTAATTTATCCTGAATCAATGTATAAGAAAGGCATTGAAGGAAAAGTGTCCTTTCTCTTTGATCTTGATGAAAAAGGTCATGTTACAGATATAAGAGAAGTTAACACACCCGATTCTGCTGCATACTATGAAACTATCAGAATATTCAGGCTTATTGAATGGCAACATGCAACATTCAGAGGCGTTCCTGCAAAGGATACAAAGCATTTTGAAATATCCTTCAACAAGAAAAAATATGATCGGCTCTGTAAATCCAGAGGATATTCGACAATAATAAATCCCTATGAACCTGTTGATTCTTCTGGCAAGGTTTATTGGTACCGCAATGTTGAAACTTCACCCCATCCCGTATTCGCAGGAAATGAGCAAAACTTACCGTCATACATTGTAGCTAATCTTAAATATCCCGAAGCAGCTATTAAACAGAATCTTTCAGGCACCGTCAAGCTGTCATTTATTGTTGAAACCAATGGTAAAATCTCAAACATGGTTATAGTGAATTCATTAGGGGCCGGATGTAACGAGGAAGCCATACGTTTACTCAGATCACTAAAATGGATGCCTGGTACTTATAACCTTAAAGCAGTAAGAACAAGAACAAGTTTGACAATCAGCTTTAACCTTGACAGAGGCGCAGATGGTTTATTCAACCCAGTTATTAAATCGAGTTACGGAGGATAAAATACCGTTAGCATAAACTCAAACTTAATTTTGCGAATAATAAATTAATAAATAGTAATCAAACCTAACACTAACCTATGAAAAAGAAACTACTCTTATTTCTTGTCCTGGTGGGCATTTCATCCCTTGTATATTCTCAAAGCGATACAACCTGGAAAAAGGGTGGTAAAGTCGCCATTAACTTCACACAGGTTTCCTTTTCCAACTGGGCAGCCGGAGGAGAAAATAGTTTTGGAGGAAACGGTTTGCTGAATTTGTTTGCAAACTATAAAGAAGGGAAAAGAATATGGGACAGTAACTTAGATCTCGCCTATGGTTTGGTTAAAATTGGAGATCAAACTCTGCGTAAAAGTGATGATAAAATCGACTTTCTCACCAAATATGGATACGAGATAGCTGACAAGCTTTATTTCAGTACAAACTTTAATTTCAAGACACAGTTCAGTGACGGCTACAATTATCCGAATGATTCTGTCATTCTATCAACATTCCTATCTCCTGCATATGTGCAATTGGGAGTAGGTATTGATTATAAGCCAACAGATTACTTCTCATTGTCATTTCTGCCATTTACCGGTAAATTGACAATAGTGATGGATCAGGCACTCTCTGATTCTGGCGCATATGGCGTAGATCGTGGGGAGCATATACGTTTTGAACTTGGAGCTGCAGTTATTGCCATGTTTCAAAAGGAAATCATGAAGAATGTTGAGTTTAAAAGCAAACTTCAACTCTTTAGCAACTATCTGGAAAATACCGAAAATATTGATGTTGACTGGGATTCTATGCTTTCGCTGAAAGTAAATAAATACATCTCTAGCTTCGTTGGGGTTACGCTAATGTATGACGATGATATTAACATAACTGATGAAAACGGGTTTTCTGGTCCTCGAACTCAATGGAAGCAAACATTTGGAGTCGGTTTTGCAATGGATTTTTAAATTAACCAAATCAATATCTAACTATGAAACTTTTACAAGAATTTAAAGCATTTGCCATGCGTGGCAACGTAATTGACCTGGCCGTTGCAGTTGTGATAGGCGCAGCTTTTGGTAAAGTTGTTACATCATTCGTTAACGACATTCTAATGCCGCCTCTAGGTGTATTGCTTGGTGGGCTAGACTTTAAGGAATACGCACTTACGCTTATTTCGGCCACTGAAACAGCTCCTGCTGTTACTATTAATTATGGTATGTTCATTCAAAATGTTGTTGACTTCCTTATTGTTGCAGCAGCAATATTCTTAGTTATCAGGGCAATGATTATGATGCAGAAAAAGAAAGAGGTACCCGTTGACACTCCAGTTCCGCCAACTCAGGATCAAATACTTCTAACTGAAATACGCGACTTGCTGAAGAATAAATAATTGTTGATAATAAACGTTGGTCAGTTATAACTTAAAGCTAATGATCATTCTACTGTCACCTTCAAAAACATTGGATTTCAAAAATCCAACGCATATTAAATATGGAAGTGAGCCTTTTTTTATCAAGCATTCGGCTAAATTAGTATCTATATTGAAAAAGACGAAAGTTGATGAATTGAAGGAACTGATGAATATTAGCTTTAAGCTAGCTGATCTTAATGCTCAGCGATACAGAGAATGGCGATTGCCATTCAGTGAACAGGATGCTAAGCCTTGCATCGCTGCTTTTATGGGAGATGTTTATGAGGGACTTAAAGCCTGGGAGTTGAATGATAAACAAATTGAGTTTGCCGATAAACATGTTCGCATCTTGTCGGGCCTATACGGATTACTAAAGCCTACCGATGTTATCATGCCATATCGCTTGGAAATGGGAGTTAATTTGAAGGGGAAAAATTTCAACAACTTATATGCATTCTGGGGAGAGAAACTAACAAACCAGGTTAAGAGTGATTTAAAACAAGCGAAATCGAAAGTATTGATTAACCTGGCATCAGCTGAATACTTCAAGGCCTTAAAACCAATTAAAGGAACCAAACTCATAACTCCCTTTTTTATGGAGTTCAGTAATGGGGAATATAAGTTTATTAGCTTCAATGGCAAGAAAGCCAGAGGATTAATGACCAGGTTTATTATTGATAAAGAAATAACGGATCCTGAAGAGCTAAAGATGTTTGACTATGAAGGATATTCCTACAATGCTAATGAATCATCAAACGAGAGATGGGTGTTTACAAGGTAACTTTTAATGTAATATTTGATGACAAAAAAAATATCATCATGGTATTTTATAGATAAACCCCTGATTTTCAATTTGGCGCAAATATTGTTGTATTTTTGTGGTTCACAAAACGAAAACAAAAAGCATTTTTTTGTTGTTTTTGTTACGCTTAACACATAGGAATTATGAAACTTTATATCAAGTATGATATTCATTACGCAGTCAATGTTTTAATAAGAGAGAAGCTTAACGAGTTAGGTCTTGAATTTGAGTTGGGGGGGTTAGGTGAGATTGAAATACTAAACGATATATCAGAAACTCAACTACTTCAACTAAACAATTTTCTCAATCATTATGGCATTGATATCGTTGACAACTTAAAAAGCACACTAGTTCAAAAAACCAAAGATGTAATCAGGGAGATGATCTATAAAGAAGAGGGACTCCCCACCTCCAAAATATCCTCATATATTGCTGAGAAAGTGAATAGAAGTTATGGTTACTTGCATAATTTATTTGCAGAGAATACATACACCTCCATTGGCAACTATATTATCATGCAAAAGATAGAGAGAGCAAAGCAACTTATCATGGAAGGTGATCTTACTCTCACAGAAATTTCGTATAAGCTTAGTTACAGCAGTGTAGCCCATCTATCATACCAATTCAAGAAGACAACAGGTTTAACACCTTCAGCATTCCAGAGAATAATAAAACGGAGACGAGGTGAAATAGATAATGTAACGGAGAAGGAAATTATACCTAATTTAGCATCACTTACTGGAAATACCAACAAGTAAGAAGTTTCTCAAGCGAGGTTTCTTTAATATCACTTTGATTAGAGATTGCTTGCTTAAAGTGTTATTAACAATAATAATATTTATAAATGGCCAATAAACCTCTGAATATCATATTAGCTGAAGATGATGAAGATGATCGTTTCTTTTTCAAGGAAGCTATAGATAAGGTTAAGATCAAAACTGATCTCACCATGGTAAATGATGGTGTTGAATTGATGGAGTATCTGAATAATTCGGAGAATGGGAAACCACATGTTGTGTTCCTTGATTTGAACATGCCTAGAAAAGGGGGTATCGAGTGCCTTGAAGAAATAAGGTCCAATAAAGAGTACAATGACATGACCATTGCTATTTATTCCACTTCAGCATCGGACAATGACATTGAAGAAACATTTGTTAAGGGTGCAAACATCTATATCAGAAAACCAAATGATTTTAAGGTATTGCAGAAAGTAATATCTGAAGTGCTCTCTATAAACTGGCAATACCACACTTCCGGGCTTAATAAAGAACATTTTGTACTGAGTATCTAGATTTTAAGTGATGAAAATTCCCGCACCACAACTAAGAGTAATTCTAGTTACAATTGTTGCGGTACTGTCACTCATATTCCTGATTCTACTATACGGTATAACTTATGAGCAGATAAGTGATAGCCTTTCGTCGTCCAATAAATTAATGCATGCTACTAATGTTGAAATTGAGCTTGAAAGGCTGAATTCACAACTTAAGTGTGTTGAAATTGCACAACATGGTTTCATTCTGACTAAAGATTCCTCATTTCTGCTACCCATTCTGAATAGTAAGGAAGTTATTGCTTTGTGCTTCACACGACTCAATTCTCTGCTGTCGAATGATGCAAATCAGTTGAGGAACCTCAAATTATTAGAGCAATCGGTTAATTCACGTCTTGAATTGTTGATCAGCACAATTGGAAAGCCTAATGATCAGGATACTGCATCTGTCAGTATGAGAGTTAATAAAAATAAATTATTTGAATCTTCTATTCCAAAAATGGAAGAGATGATTTCTTATCAGGATGAGAAATTAAGGTCATTAGAAAAAAAGCATATCGAGTCAATTATCAGTACACCATTTATTTACTTTGCTATAGTTGTCATCACGCTGACGATTTTTACATTCCTCTATATTAAGTTAAATCAGGAACGTAAAAAGTTAATAAGTATGAATGACGAGTTGACTATCACAAATCATTCTTTTTCTGAGGCAGAAGAACTGGCTGGATTGGGCAATTGGCGTCATAATTTTAAGGACAATATAAGCACTTTTTCAGATAACTTTTATGCCCTTTTAGGTTTTGCTCCACGTGAAAAAAAATTAAACCTTCATGTTTTCCTGCAAATGGTACATCCCTCCGACAGGCAGGACGTTATAAATGTTTTCAGAAATGCGTTCAGGCATTATCAACCTTTCACACTTTCATACCGCATTTACACCAAAGAAAACAAACTAAAATACATCAAATCAATAGGCAGGATAATAATTGATAATAACAACCTACGAAATCTAATAGGAATTAATATGGATATTACTGAGCTGGTAATCGGTAATAAAGAGCTTGAAATAAAAAACAAAAAACTTGAGATGTTTAATGCTGATCTGGCATCATTTAATTATGTTGCAAGTCATGACCTTCAGGCTCCTCTGCGAAAAATACAGATGTTCATTTCCAGATTGAATGAGGTTGAACAACCTAATTTTTCAAAGCAAGGGAAGGAATACTTCAAGAGAATCCATGCCGCTGCTGCCCATATGCAGATACTTATCAATGATCTTTTAATGTTTTCAAGAACAAATGCAGGTAATAAAAAATTTGAGCCTACCAACCTTAACAATATATTAGATAATGCTAAGGAAGAACTTGCAATACAAATAGAGGAGAAAGATCCGGAAATTGTATCTGACGATCTTCCGGTTTTGAATGCTATTCCCTATCAGCTTCAGCAACTTTTCATCAACCTTATCAGTAATTCATTGAAATTTGCCAGGGAAGATGTTAAGCTTAAAATCACTATCAACTCCGAGATAGTTGACAGTGAAACCTTAGCATCAAGGGAGGATTTATTGGCTGATACCTTCTACAAGATTACATTCAGTGATAATGGTATTGGATTTGAAACACAATATACAGAAAAAATCTTCCAGTTATTGTTCAGATTGCATGACAAAAAGCATTACCCAGGCAGTGGTATTGGTTTAGCAATATGCAAAAAAATTGTAGAAAATCATTTTGGCACTATTGAGGCTTGGTCAGAACCTAACAAGGGTGCTAAGTTTACTATCTACCTTCCTACCAATCTTATATAATACAAATATTGGGCATTGTTGACTCCCGCACATGCGGGAAAAATCTTGTACGATGTCTTATCAATTGTAGATTCATTTAATTCCCCCATATAACTACATAGTATAACCTATATCTATACATTGTACAATGTATATTGTTTATACATTGTTGCAATAATGTTGCAATAAGGTTGCTACAAGGTTATATAAAACCAATCATGAATTAATCAACAAACCTACTACCTGTTGTCATCAAGTTATTAATACGATCAAAAATTTACCTTACTAAAAGATTATGAAACGTTTACTGTAAATTATGTAAGATTATTTTTAGTGCAAAACATTTCAGTTTTGTTAGTTTTTATAGTAACCGATTTCAGGTTATAACTGAAGTGAGAGCTATACTATGAAAAAAGGTGAGAAAAAAGAAATCAGGAAACCGCAGGAACAAGAACGCCCAGGAATAGAATCGGAAATGACACCTGAACCAGTTTATGATAACCCCAAAGTTAAAGGTTCGGGCAAACTTAAAAATAAAGTAGCATTAATTACTGGTGGTGACAGCGGCATTGGAAGAGCTGTTGCAATCTTGTTCGCTAAAGAAGGTGCTGATATAGCAATTGGATATCTGAACGAACATAGTGATGCTGAAAAGACGCGTGAGGAAGTTGAAAGATATGGTAGAAAATGTTTGATATTGCCCGGCGACATCAGCAAAGAGAGTGACTGTAAAAAACTGGTAAAGCAGGTGTTAGATCAATTTGGTCATATTGACATACTGGTAAATAACGCAGCAATACACTATCAGGCTGAGAAGCTTGAAGATATATCAACCGAACAACTTACGAAAACCTTTGAGACTAATTTCTATTCATATTTCTGGATAACTAAGGAGTGTTTGCCTCACATGGTTGCAGGAAATACCATTATCAACAGCACATCAGTAACCGCTTACAGAGGCAGTAAAGATCTGATTGACTACTCAGCAACTAAAGGTGCCATAGTATCTTTTACACGGAGCCTTGCTTTGAATTTAGTAGAAAAGAAAATACGTGTAAATGCCGTGGCACCAGGCCCAATATGGACTCCGTTGATTCCCGCTAGTTTTGATCAAAAAAAGGTAGCCATGCATGGAAGTGATGCCCCTTTGAAGAGGGCGGGCGAACCAGTTGAGGTGGCCCCAAGTTATCTTTTTTTGGCCAGCGATGATTCAACTTATATAACAGGTCAGGTACTGCACCCAAACGGTGGTGAAATCATAAATGGATAAAAATATTTAGCTAAAGCGCTGAAAATCACATTTCAGTGAGAAAATGAAAACATAAATCGAAATTATGTAACACATTCAGGATGATGTATTAACATCTTTGCATTCAGCGATAACTACTTACTTTAAGATCGATATCGGGTTGAATAACGAACCATAAAACAAATATAAAATATGAAAGCATCAGAAAAAAACAACAAGAAACAATCGGAGTCAACTCAAGGATTACAGGATTTATTTGAGGCCGAGTTAAAAGATATATACTGGGCAGAAAAAGCTGTTTTGAAATCCACACCAAAAATGATAAAAAACGCCACCTCAGAAGAACTAATAGCAGCACTTGAAAATCACGTTAAGCAAACTGAAGGGCAAATTCAAAGGTTGGAGAAAGTATTTAAAGCAATTGGCATACCGGCAAAGGCTGAAAAATGCGAAGCCATGGAAGGATTGATTAAAGAAGCCGAAGAAAAGATGAAAGACATAGATGCCGGTATGGTGCGCGATGCAGCAATTATTGCATCAGCTCAGAAAATTGAGCATTATGAAATAGCATCTTATGGTACGTTAAGTTCATTTGCCCATACCCTGGATAAAATGGACGTATATGATCTGCTTGAAGAAACACTCGATGAAGAAAAAGAAACCGATTCACTACTTACAGAAATTGCTGAGTCATCAATCAATTTTGAAGCGATGGAAGGTGATGAGTAAAAGCTAATGATTACTGACCATAAAGCTAATAATTACAAACCAAAATAATCTTTAATTCCAATTCACTAATTTAATAACTCAAAAACTGAAAACAATGAAAAACGCAAATGAAAAAAAAGGCGGAAGCACTCGTAAAGATGATGCTGGAAAAACATCAGGTGGAAACCGTGGTGGCAATCGTCAGAAAACTAACGAATAATATATAAATCATCAGATTCAAAATATGGAGAGAAAACCAGGTAATCTATCGATTGATATCGATGGTCGGTTAAATATCGACAGTCGCTTGGTGGATTCTGCCATGATTTTATTTGAAGAGGAAGCAAAAAACCTTCTTGAGAAAGAACTCATGGAAGGTCCACTAAATAACCTAAAGGATGATGAGGACGATTCATTTTTAGAGTCAGATGATTTTGACACTCAATTGGAAGATGATTCTGATTTTGATGAGCATGATGAGAATATATCGTTCGATAGCGGTTATTATGACAACATTAATGATGAATTTGATGCTATCTACTAACTTGTTGCAGAGGGGCGTGCTAAAAACACTGCTCCTCTGTAACTTTTATAATCAATAAATATGAAAATATGGGAAACATTTTATACATTATAGCGGTTGTGTTAATCATAGGATGGATTCTTGGCTTTTTTGTATATAGTGCCGGATCATTGATTCACATCCTTTTAGTTATAGCAGTTATTGCAATTTTAATACAGATTATCTCAGGGCGAAGAACCCTTTAAAATAGAAAATTAATAAACTTTAAACTTGAAAACCATGAACGCAGGAAAAATGATTTTAAGCATTGCGGTTGGTGTTGCAGCCGGAGCGGTAATAGGTGTATTGTTAGCTCCTGACAAAGGGAGTGAAACACGCAGAAAAATAACCGATAGAAGCAATGAATACGCTGATGGACTTAAGCATAAATTCAATGACTTTGTTGAAAGTATGTTAGATAAATTCGATTCTGTAAAGACAGAAGCTGAAAATCTGGCTCACAAAGGAATGAATAAAGCAGAAGACATTAAAAGCGATATCAACAAACCAATGAACCAACAGCCTCCAAGAGGATAATAAACAGTAATGCAAAAGAACATGGAAGAGAACACAACGTTTTTCGGGGTCTTACTGGAAAAAATTGAAAATTACAGTAAGACCACGATTGACCTGATAAAGTTAAAGGCAGTTGATAAACTAGCAAAAATAGTTTCGAATATAGTGTTCGGAGTGATGTTATCACTTTTTGCTTTTTTCTTTCTAATTATTCTTAACCTGGCAGTTGCATTTTGGCTTGGCGATTTAATGGGTAAAGTATATTTAGGTTTCTTTGTCGTTGCAGGCTTCTATGTTCTTTTGATCATTGTATTAATCCTTTTCAAGAAACAAATTATCAAAGCTCCTATTACTAATTCAATTGTGACTAAATTTTTAAAGTAACCCGGTATGGCGAAGAAGGATGCAAATGCTGAACTCCAGGAAGCAATTTTAGTGTTAGAAAGTAAGCAAAAGGAAGATCTGAAACGCCTTAAAAAGGAGTTTACCGATGTTAAGGAGAGGTTGAAACCTAAGAATTTATTACTAGCTGGAATTAGCAAGATCAGGCACTCTTCAAAAATGAAGACAGCCCTGATAATAGCCGGCGCGGGATTAGCCACAGCCTTTATCTATAAAAAAGTTGCTACCAGAAGAAGAAAGCATCACGAAAAGAAAATGAATTATGTGCATCAAAGCCAAACATCCAATAAGGCCACAAACATGTCAGGCTCCCTGATAAAGTATATAATTACCGCCATTATCTCTCAAAACTCCAGCCGGATTAAGGAATTAATAGTTGGGTTATTGAATAAATTGAAAGCCACTCCTAATCCTGACTCTATTGACAGTATTAAAACAAACAGGCATTCTGAAGCAAGTGATACAAAATCAAGAGCATCAGGATACTAAGTACTGATCAGTAAAGTTTTTGACATTTTTCACAATAGAAAGCCCTTCTTTTTGTTTTCCCTAAGTGCTGTTTCCTGATTATTGGAATTTTACATCTGGGGCATTCTTTCTTTGTGTGGACTAGCCAGTTCTTCCTTAAAACAAATTCTTTCTTCCATTCCTTGAATTGAAAGCTGTAATCTCTGGCATCTTTGATCATTGCATTAAGCCGCCTTTGTGGTATATTGCCTATTAAACTCTCTGGCTGAATCTTTTGCCTGAACAACACTTCATTCTTAATTATATTTCCTACTCCCGCAAATACATCCTGATTTAATAGTGCATCACAGGCCAATTCATCCTTTAGATTTTGAAGTTTCTTTCTTACGGCTGCAGCACTCCACTTATCGTTCATTACATCTGCCTTCCAATCATACATTTTAGAAATATCTCCTTCCAGGAATCTGACAGAACAAGCATAAAAATTTATTTCACCCATTTCCATATCAAGACCCAATCGCTCTATACGGTCTTTTCGTTCATTGATGGAATATGATCCATACAGCATAAAATGAATTCTAATTGTAATGTCTGAATCGAGAGTTATAAGAAGTTGTTTGCCAAAACTTCTAATTTTGGTGATTACTGTTCCATTAATTCTTTCAATACCAGCTTTACTATTTCCCCGAACATTTAATACCTTTTGTCCAACAAAAGGCAAAATGGCTTCCTTAAGTATAACGATGGATGGTCCCTCTGGCATATTGGTAAATAGTTACCCTCTTTTTCTAAATATTCTTTTGTTCTTATCACTATTCTGAGCCAAATCACTTTTTTGATTCTTATCACTCTTTTGAACTATATCACTATCCTGATGCTTATCAATCTTCTTCTTCTTATCAACATTCTGCGCATTTTCGCTTTTTGATTCCTCAGTATTTGAATTATCTGCCTCACAATTGCCAGTATAGTTTCCTTTTGAATCCATTTGTTTAATGCACTCGGCTTTCTTGTCTTTAGTTGCATGATTTGATGGTTCAACTTTCCCACCATACTTAAAATCGGAATATGCTCTGGTGAATTCTGCACCATAAAATACTATCATTGACGAGTAAGAAGTCCACAAAAGAATCAAAATTATGAAACCTGCAGCACCATATCCTGAGCCCGGATTAGCCTGACCAAAGTATATGCCAAGCGCTGACTTTCCTAGTGCAAATAATAACGAGGTTAGTACTGAACCTATCCATACAGTTCGCCACCTCACTTTTGCATCAGGCATGAACTTGAACATCATAGCAAAAAGTAAAGTTATAATGGCCAGTGAAAACAGGAAATTAACAATATGGAATAGAAACATGATGTAATCAGGCCAGTTCCTCTGAATATAGCCAGCCAGGGCAGAAAGTACCGTAGTTATTACTAGTGATATCAGCAGAAGGAAGGCAATTGTGATTATTAACCCGAGCGAAAATAAGCGCGCTTTAACAACCTGCCAAATCCCTGATTTTTCAGGATCTGGCTTAACATCCCAAATAAAATTGAGTGATTTTTGAAACTGAAAAAACACTCCAGTAGCCCCCATGAGAATTGTGGCAATTCCTATTATCGTTGCAATAAACGACTGGTCTTCGTCATAGGCTTTATCAACAACCACTTGAACCTGCCGGGCAGTGTCTTCACTTAATGCGCTCGCAATCTGTCCACTTAAATACTCATTCACTTGCCCTTTACCAAAAAAGTATCCAGCTAAGGTAATTATTACCAGAAGCAATCCTGGTAATGAGAAAATAGCATAATAAGCAATAATTGCACTTTCTCTGAAGGGGTCTTTTTCATTCCATTGTTTGAATGCTGTCTTTAACAGTTTCCAGAAATTTAGCAGTTTCTTCTTCATACAGATATCTTTGTTATTAACTATTCTTATTGCTTTTGCTCGTCTTTTTTATCCTCTTTGTCGTCCTTTTTATCCTTGCTGAAAATCCTTTCAAAGAAACCTTTCTTTTCTTCAGGCTTTTCAGCTTCAACACTTGCAATTGAAATCTGATGGTCAAGAGCCGGATACAATGCTTGAATAAATGCATTTTTTAACACATTGGTGATTGCATACCAGGTACCAATAGTTGTATCATCAAAGTTGCCTTCAATAGGAATTTTTGTAGCTACCTGTTCCTTCTTAGGATTTTCAAGGACCTGCCCTAAGGCACCGGCAATACCTTCCCATAATTTTCTTAATATATTGTCATCCCTGTCTTCCGGCCCCACCACATCAAGATCATTAATAACAGGTTTTACATAACCTGTAAATTTCCGGTCTTTGGCGGCGATTTCAGTATAAAGGCCAAAAGTTCCTTTATTAACATCAAGCTTGCCATACGCCTGAAAGAAATCATTGAATTCAGGCAAGCTGGTGTTCTTTATTTCAGCATTCATATCAAAGGTTGGGTCATCTGCCAATGGATCAAGCCGCATATCAAGATGTAAAGTTCCTTTATACACGTGACCTGTTGCTGTAATTGATGCCGACAGGAGAGCTGTATCCTTGACGTTGGAAAGATTAGTTGCCAAAGCATATAATTGGTCAATTTTAACATCAACAACCGGCTTACTGGTTTCATCTTTGTAATGCACTGATCCATTATTTATTTCAAAACGGTTGACTTTCAAAGGCATTAAATCCCTTAACACTTGTTTGAAATCTGAAGTATCATGTTGTACCTGCTCCGGCTCAGCCTTGTCCTTGGTGAAAATCAAAACTGGATTAATGAATGCAAGTTCTCCAACAACACGTCCATCAAATAATGCATTCCATTCAACCGACAAGTCGATCTTATCAGACGAGAAAAATGGAGTTCTGTCACCGCTTGATGAATCTACTCTATCAATAAAGATATCATCAACCTGATAGGCTCCCCTATATAGAGAAATGTCTATATCTCTTATCTGTCCATAATAGCCCTCGAGGTTAGCAAGGCTTTTATTTGCATAATGCAGAACGATTCTGGGTAAGAACAAACGGATTATGACAAGTATAATTATAATACTCATTATTATAATTAACTTTTTATTTCTTAATAAGCGATTTCCTGATTTACTGGATTTCATTTGTTTAGTTTTATTCGAAAGTAAAATTAAACAAACCTAAAGTGTATCTTATTATAAAACAGGTCTATTAAATTACATTATTTAACACACAAGCACTATAAATTTAAGAAGAAATATTTGTTAAATATGCCTGACTGTGAGTTAATTCCTATGATAAATTTTATTTTTTTTCACGTGCAGGTTAATTATTGATATTATCTTTGGTGGAACGTTAATTCGGAGTTTTACATGAGAGATGCCAATTTACAAATTGCTACAAACACTGAGGATTCCCTTGTCCGTGAGTACATATTCAAGCAGGCTGAGATAAATGCGGATATGGGAACTTTTTCCTGGAATCTGGATACACATGAGCTTTTCTATTCCGATAACTTTTATCGAATTCTTGGGTGCGAACCAAATGAATTTAAACCTGATATTGACTACTTCAATACAAGATTCTTACATCCAGAAGATAAACAACGCATTGAAGAAGTTCGTTTAAAAACAATTACCAGCAAAAAAGCTGATTCATGGGAATACAGGATAATAACGAAAACAGGAAAAATTAAACATGTAAAGGCCATTAGCAGTATTGTTGAAATCTCAGGTAATAAATTGCTTATTGGAACTATACAAGATATTACAACTGATGTATTAAAAATAGCTCAACTGGAAAAACGCCAGGAGGAATTAAGGATTGCCAACATTGAATTAACAACTTCTCTTAAAGTAATCCGCAATGCTGAAATTAGTGCAGGTTTAGGGCACTGGCATATTAATCTTGAAACAAATGAATTTAGTTTTTCAGAAAATCTTCAGAAAATAAGCGGTTATTCTTCAAGGGAAGAAATCAGTTTCGAAAGTGTATTAAATCTAGTACATCCTGATGATCGTCCAAATCTTATTGAAACCAGTTTAAAGGATTATCAAATGAACCGCACGAGTATCAGTGTGTTCAGGCTCATCAGGCGCGATGGTAAGGTGAGATATATTAAGGGCACTTCTGACAAGATGAGGATAAATAAAAACAGTTTTATCGTTGGTATAGCGCAGGACATTACTTCTTTAATTGATAAAGAAATTATGCTCGAAGAAAAGAATCTCCAGTTAGAGAGGCAGAACGATGAACTGGCATCATTCAACCATATGGCCTCACATGATCTTCAGGAGCCACTCAGAAAAATCCAAGTTCTATCTAAAATGATATTGGATAAAGAGGAAGGCAAACTCTCTGAAACCACTATGAATTACTTCAACCGCATTACACATGCAGCGTTGCGAATGCAAAATCTGATAAACGACCTGTTGGATTACTCCAGAACCAATAATGCATCAGTAGTTAAAATTCCAACAGATTTGAATAAAATACTTGCTGAATCAATTAACAATCTCAAAGAGGACATATCAACAAAAGGTGCATTGGTTAATGCTGAGCCATTACCTGTATTAAATGTTATACCTTCTCAAATTCAGCAACTATTTATTAACTTGATTGATAATGCATTAAAGTACAGTAAACATTCTGAAACACCTGTTATTAATATTACTTGTAAGGTAGTTCCCGGCGAACTTATTACAGGTTTCGGATTAAAGAAAATTGCACACTATTATTGCATTAACTTTACTGATAACGGTATTGGATTTGATCAGCAATATGCAAATAAAATCTTTGAAATCTTCCAGAGACTACACGGAAAAGATCAATATACCGGCACTGGAATTGGCTTGACTATTTGTAAAAAGGTTATCCAAAACCATAATGGATATATAACTGCCTCAGGAACTCCGGGTGAGGGTTCAAGCTTTAATGTTTTCTTTCCTGTTGAAAATGAAGACAATATAGAATACATGTAAAATTTCCAACCTAAAGTATAATGCAATTTCTGCCTTTTGCTCCGAAATTTGTAGAATAAACAACTCACTTAAAAAAGAAAGGGTAATTATATGGACAATATGGAACTGAGAGGTAACTGGAATGAAATGAAAGGTAAACTGAAGCAAAAATATGCTGAACTTACAGATGATGATCTAAAATATGAAGAAGGACGTGAAGATGAACTTCTCGGACGTCTCCAACAAAAACTTGGAAAAACTGATCGCGAAATTCGCGAAGCGCTTCGTGACCTATAAACGATTCCAATATTTCTCAAATAAAGCCTCTTTTCACAAGAGGCTTTATTTTTTTATACTACCATGAAAAAGATTAGCATGTACTATACTGGCACTTTGATTTAAAATTAAATGTTGCAGGCCTCCAAAACCATTTAATTCAATACTTTTGCACTCAATATTGATGGAGAGATGCCAGAGCGGTCGAATGGGGCGGTCTCGAAAACCGTTGTACCCTTACGGGTACCAAGGGTTCGAATCCCTTTCTCTCCGCAATTTAATATGCCCTTGATTAGTTTTAGTCAGGGGCATATTTTTTATGCCCAATTATTTCTAGCTTTGTTTAGATTCATTATAAAATACAGCATATTATTCACTTTTGTATAGTAGATAATTGCTTGTAACCTGAAACTGATTTATATTCGCACACATATTCATTAGAGAGCGCACGTTAAAACACATTTTATGAGGAAGCGTTTAAAAACCTCTTCTTACTTGTATACATGGATTTATTTCGATTCTTTTATTTCTTTCTTAAATTACCAATCACAAATAATATGCTTAATATGAATCTGAAAGCAAAGTTTTACAGTAAGATATTGATCCACAGGCTTATTATTGTACTTATCTCAGTTTTAACGTTTTTCCCTTCTATGTCATTCTCCCAGGATGGAAAGCTGTTATTTGAGAAACACTGCACTGTTTGCCATACCATTGGCGAAGGTAGAATGGTAGGTCCTGACCTTTCAGGTGTGACTGATCGGAGAGAAAGAAGCTGGTTAACCAGTTTCATCAGGAATTCACAGGAAGTTATACAATCAGGCGACACAATAGCGGTCAGAATATACCAGGAGTACAACAAATCTATTATGCCCTCTTTTACCCAACTTTCTGATGGTGAAATAAACAGCATTATTGAACATATAGATCAGTGGGAACCTAAAGTTGTTGAAGTTCTTGATGTTGATGTAAATAAAAGGACAGGTTTCACACATGAAGAATATCTTAGAGGCGAAAGACTATTTCATGGACTCATACCTTTACAGGCAGGAGGCAGTTTCAATTGTACTGGATGTCACAACACTGTTACCAGCGATTCATTGAACTGGAACCCATCAGTAATTGACCTGGCCAATTCATTTATGGATACCAGTAGTACGAACATCTATCAATCTTTAACTCAACCTGTTTCTCCTAAGATGGAGGCCGCGCATCAAGGGATGAAATTCTCTGAAGAGGAAATTCACTACTATGCTGCTTACCTTTCACATATTAGTGGTTCGGAGCTTAAAGAACATAAAATTTTCCCTGTTAAATTGATGCTCTTCCTAGGTTTTGGATTCTTGATGACTATTGCTATTATTGACCTGCTCTTTACCCGCCGAATCAAATATAAAATAGTCCACATCACAATCTTGCTTATTGGAATCAGTGTTCATAGTGGACTTGCTTATGTGGAAGCACGGGATCTAAGCAGAACTCAAGGTTATGCACCCGACCAACCTATTAAATTCTCGCATAAAATACATGCAGGCGACAATAAAACTGATTGCCGCTATTGCCATCATACCGTTGATTTCAGTAAAGCTGCCAATATTCCTTCTGCCAATGTATGTATGAATTGCCATAACGTTGTAAGAACAGGAACAAATTCAGGAAACTTTGAAATTAATAAAATATACAAGGCTATTGAATCAGGGACTCCAATTCAATGGGTAAGAGTTCACAACCTTCCTGATCATGCGTATTTTAGTCATGCGCAGCATGCTAATGCAGGTAAGGTTGAGTGTAACACATGCCATGGTAAGGTTGAAGAAATGCACATCCTCAGACAGGAAAAGGATCTCTCAATGGGATGGTGCGTAAACTGCCATCGTGACACAGAAGTCGACATTAAGGGAAATAAATACTATTCAAGATTCCAGGGTCTTATTAAAACTAACGCTAACGGGGAAGAATTACCGGTAACCGTTGAAGACATTGGTGGCACTGATTGTATGAAATGTCATTATTAATATTATTCGCAATTAACGATATTATCCATATTAATCACTGTTTTAAATGGAAAAAAAATACTGGAGCAACATTGAATTACTAAATGGAACTGCTGACAATTCAGCTGAAGAAATAAGTAACGATGATCGTTCCCTACTTGATATAATTGATGAAGAAATTGCAGCAAAACCGTCATCCCGTAGAAATTTTCTTAAATTTTGCGGATTTAGTTTTGCTGGTGCGGCCATAGCATCCAGTTGCGAAAATCCTGTTAAAAGGGCCATTCCATACCTTATAAAACCTGAAGAAGTAACTCCCGGTTCAGCTAATCATTATGCTACTACTTATTTTGATGGTTATGAATATAATAGTATCATAGTCAAAGTACGCGACGGCAGGCCTATCAAGGTTGAGGGTAATCCTTTGTCAACAATTAGCCGTGGCAGGACCACTGCAAGGGTACAGGCTTCAGTTCTAAGCTTATACGATGGAAGTGCCCGATTAAAAAAGCCTGTTAAGGATGGAAGTCCTACTTCATGGCAAATTGCCGATTCTGATATTATCGCTCGTCTGAAAGATGTTGCAGCTGCAGGACAGCAAACTGTAATACTTACATCGAATATTATTAGTCCATCAACAATGTCGTTGATTAACGAGTTTCTATCGTTATATCCCGGCAGGCATGTAATGTACGAGCCGGTATCTGCTTCAGCAATGTTGACAGCAAATAGGGTAAGTTTTAATATGGATGGAATACCCGACTACCATTTTGATAAAGCAGATGTAATAGTATCTTTTTCAGCAGACTTTCTCGGAACATGGATATCACCGGGGGAATTTGCTTATAAGTATGGTGTTGCCAGAGACTTGCAAAATGGTGGTGATACACTGGTTAAGCATTATCAATTTGAGACCGGTTTAACAATTACTGGTAGTAAAGCTGATAACCGGTACCCTGTCAAATCATCCGAAATGCCGGGCATTATCATGCAACTCCATGGTGAGATATCCCGTTTAGCCGGTAATACAAGTAGCCCTGCAAATGATCTGCATTTTTCAATCAAAGAAATTGCAAGTGCATTATGGAACGCAAAAGGTAAGTCAATAGTTATTTCCGGCAGCAATGACCCTGATGTTCAATTAGTTATTAACGACATCAATTTCATGCTTGGTAACTATGGAAACACACTCGATCTTAACAGGTTAATACTCACCCAGCGAGCCATAGACAGTGATATGGACCAGCTGATAAGTGAAATGAATAACAACACCGTTGGTGGTATTATCATATGGAATACTAACCCCGTTTACGATTATCATAATGCCGAAGGGTTTATTAACGGTCTCAGTAATTTAAAAGTAACTGTTTCCTTAAATGGTACAGTTAATGAAACAAACGAACATTTCAGATACATCTTACCCGCTAGTCATTATCTTGAATCATGGGATGATGCCGAACCAAAAACAGGCATGTTTAGCTTAGCCCAGCCCGCTATAAGAAATTTATTTGATACCCGACAACCACAAGATAGTTTGCTTATGTGGATGGGTAGAGAACCTGATTTCTATAATTATCTGAAAAACTATTGGCAAACTAATATCATCCAGGATGCTGAACTCGACTGGAATGCTATTCTTCAAAGAGGAATTTATGAACTAGATATTGCTGCTCCACAGGTTGGTTATAGTAATACTTTGGTAAATGATGCAATTTCTGCTTTAGATAAACCGATTACCGGTAATAAAAATGGCATTGAAATAGACTTATACACCTCAGTTGCAATTGGCAATGGAACTCATTCCAACAATCCCTGGTTGATGGAACTCCCCGACCCTATTGCCAAAATTTCGTGGGATAACTTTGCCTCTGTTTCTCCTCAAACAGCTCTTGATCTTTCAGTAAGTACGGGTTCATTGATCAGCATCAACGACTTGAAATTACCTGTTAACGTTCAGCCAGGCCAGTCAGACAGGACAATATCAGTTGCATTGGGCTATGGTCACACTAAATTTGGTAAGGTAGGTACCAATGTAGGAACTAATGTATATTCACTCGTTACTGTCCTGAATAACAATCGTCAGTTCTATAATTTGAATGCTAATGTTAAAGTAGAAGCTGGAGAATATCCGCTCGCTATATCTCAGAAGCATGGTAGTCTTGAAGGTCGGCCAATTGTCAGGGAAACTGTTCTTTCAAAGTACAAAGAAAAACCTGACTCAGGCAATGAACTACATGCAGAGTTCGAAGAGAAGCACGTGACATTGTACAAAGAAACGGTATTTCCGGGTCATCATTGGGGCATGGGAGTTGACCTGAATAAGTGTGTTGGATGCAATACATGTGTTATTGCCTGCCAGGCTGAAAATAATATACCGGTTGTTGGCAAGGACGAAGTAAGAAGAACCCGTATCATGCACTGGATAAGGATTGACAGATATTATTCTGGTGGCACTGATAATCCGGAGGTTGTCTTCCAGCCACTCCCCTGTCAGCATTGCGACAATGCACCATGTGAAAATGTTTGTCCGGTATCAGCTACAAATCATAGTAATGAAGGTTTGAACCAGATGGCATACAATCGATGCATCGGAACAAAATACTGTATTAACAACTGCCCTTATAAAGTCAGGAGATTCAATTGGTTCAGATATGCTACCAATGAGAAGTTTGATTATAACATGAATTCTGATCTTGGCAGAATGGTGCTCAATCCTGATGTTACAGTCAGGGAGCGTGGAGTTGTAGAGAAATGTACTTTCTGCATACAGCGTATTCAGGACAAGAAACTTCAGGCAAAACTTGAGAATCGCCTGGTGCAGGATGGTGAAATACTACCTGCCTGTGTACAGTCGTGCCCTGCCGACGCATTGGTATTTGGTGATTTGGCAGATCCTGAAAGCAAAATTTCAAAGCTATTTAAAGAACCTCGCAACTACCATTTGCTTGAAGAGCTGCATACGTTGCCATCAGTAGGATATCTTACGTTGGTAAGAAACAAGGAAGAAAATAACCACGAAGCTTAACAACATAACGTAAAAGCAATTTTCTATGTACAAAACTGAAGTCAGAGGGTCGTTGATACATGGTAATAAAAATTATCATCAAATTAGCAGTGATATCATTGCACCTATTGATCAACCGATTCCTTTATGGTGGAAGGCTGCGTTTGGAATCAGCATGTTAGCATTCCTATATGGTGCTATTGCTATCTACGTGACTATTTCCCAGGGAATTGGCACATGGGGCGTAAACAATTCAGTTGGTTGGGGCTGGGAAATTATAAACTTTGTGTGGTGGATTGGAATTGGGCACGCGGGAACAGCATTCTCAATATTCCTGCTCATATTACGTCAGAAATGGAGAACTTCCATTAACAGGGCTGCTGAAGCCATGACTGTTGTTGCGGTTGGATGTGCTGCACTATTCCCGGCAATTCACATGGGGAGAATATGGCTTGCTTTCTTTATTTTCCCATATCCAAACACACGCGGACCATTGTGGGTGAACTATAACTCGCCATTATTCTGGGACTTTATTGCTATTAGTGCTTACCTGCTTATTTCTGCCTCTTTCTGGTATTTTGGTATGGTGCCTGATTTTGCAACTATTCGTGACAGGACAACTTCAAAAGTTAAAAAGGCTGTCTATGGTTTCTTTGCATTTGGCTGGACAGGCTCCACCAAGGAATGGTTAAGATATGAATCACTGAGTTACGTATTAGGCGGTATTGCAGCGGTACTGGTTGTTTCTGTGCATTCAATTGTGTCAACTGACTTTGCTGTTTCAGTAATTCCTGGTTGGCATACTACTGTTTTTCCTCCATACTTCGTTGTTGGAGCTATTTTCTCAGGCTTTGCAATGGTTATGACTCTGATGATCATTATCAGGAAAGTATATAAGTTCCAGGATTACATTACTGATTCCCACTTAAACGCAATCGCTAAAATCCTTGTGTTTATATCTTTGATCATGGGAACTGCCTATGCTACTGAGATCTTTATTGCCTGGTATTCAGGAAGTCAATATGAGTTCTTTACATTCTTCAGGAACAGGATTACCGGCGACTATACTTTTGAATTCTGGGCAATGGTAATCTGTAATGCTTTTATACCTCAGCTCTTCTGGTTTAAGAGAGTTCGCAAGAGTCTTGTTGCTGCTTTCGCAATATCAATCTTTATCAATATCGGCATGTGGTATGAGCGTTTCAATATAATTATCACTTCACTCACAAAAGACTATTTGCCTTCAAGTTGGACTACTTACGAGCCTACCTGGGTTGAAATAGGTTTTTACATTGGTACACTTGGCATGTTTGCTGCAGGAGTCCTTCTCTTCTTCAAGTATATACCTATGATAGCAATATCTGAAGTTAAGGGAGTTCTTAAAGCAACTTCTCATGATTCTGTTGACAATAAAATAAATCACCATGAATAATCAACATGTAATAGGTGTCTTTAACGAGGAAGACGAGCTTTTATCAGCTATCCATCGTATTAAAGAAGCCGGGGTTAAAATAGCTGAAATATACACACCTTACCCTGTGCACGAAGCAATAGAAGCCATGGGGAAAAAATCAAGGTTTACTTTTGCAGCTTTCCTTTTCGGGTTTACCGGTGCTATTGGTATCCTTGCTTTCCTAATGTATACTGCAGTTTTTGACTGGCCGGTGAATTATGGGGGGAAACCTACTAACGCCTTCCCATCGTTTATAGTAGTAACAATTGTACTCACTATTCTAACTATTACACTTGCCAGTCTCTTCACTTTTTCAGTAAGAGCTAAGGTTTATCCCGGTAAAGATTATTTTATGCCCGACACCCGCTCAATGGATGACAAATTCGTAATAGTATTCAACATGGATCAAAATGCTACTGAATCAAACCAGTTAATCCAAATGTTACGCGAATCAGGAGCTTCTGAAATATTTGAAAAACAATTTCAACCTTTAACATAGAGAGTCAAATGTATAAAAGACCACATATACTGATATTAGCTTTTTGTTTCATACTTACAGCCTCATGCGATAGGGAACGAAATGATAAAGGGTATGAATACTTCCCTGATATGGCACATTCTCTCGCCTATGAAACCTATGAGCCTAATCCGAATACAGGAACAGGCACAACCATGATTCTTCCTGCTCCCAACACTGTTCCAATGGAAATGGAACCCTATGAATTCAGTGCAACACCTGAAGACCGTGACCTTGCTGCAGCACAACTTGAAAATCCTTTTGAACTTACTGAAGAAGGACTTATCAGAGGAAGAGACCAGTACAATATATTTTGCGCGCACTGCCACGGAGATGCTGGTACTGGAGATGGATTCCTTTATACCAGCGGAAAGTATAAAGCCCGTCCTGCATCATTATTGTCAGAAAGGATGATATCATCAAACGAGGCTGATATTTATCATGTAATTACAGTTGGTTACCAATTAATGGGTCCTCATGGCCATATGATCAAACCCGCTGACAGATGGATGATAAGCATGTACGTTAAAAAAGAACTCCAAAAACAATAAATAAAGCTGAGATGGAAAATCATTATACCATACCTAAGAATCTAAAGCTTGTATCTATTGCTCTTATTATTGTTGGCGCGATTATAATCGTGTATTCCTTTATAACACAACCTGCAAGAGCATGGGCTAACCTTTTACTGAATAACTACTATTTTTTATCACTGGCAATTGGAGCGAGTTTCTTCTTTGCTATTCAGTATATTACCCAATCAGGTTGGTCATCTATGTTCAAAAGAGTACCTGAAGCAATGATGACTTATATTCCTTATGCAGGAATAATTATGTTGCTTTTATATTTTGGAATGCATGACCTTTATCACTGGACCCATGCTGAGGCAATTGAAACCGATGTGCTGATTCAACATAAGTCAGCATACCTGAACACACCTTTCTTTCTTATCAGACTTGTTGTAGTTTTCATTGTATGGACTATAATGATTCAGCTTTTAAAGAGGGCATCACTGGCAGAAGACAGAAATGGAGGACTTAAGTATTTCGAAAAAAGTGAGTTTCTTTCAAAAGTTCATATTTTCCTGCTTGCGGTAACCTTTTCTTTTGCCACTTTTGATTGGATAATGTCAATTGATGTACATTGGTTTAGCACCATATTTTCATTAAAAAACTTTGTTGCTGCTTTTTACCATGGCGCAGTAGTCATTACTCTGATTGTGATATTGCTTCATGAAAAGGGTTATTTCCCCCTGCTCAATAAAAGCCATTTGCTTGATTTTTCGAGATATATTTTCATACTGGCAATCATATGGGGATATTTCACTTTCTCACAATTTATGATTATTTGGTATGGCAACATTCCTGAAGAAACTGAATATTATGCCCATCGTTGGGAGAATGGTTTTGACATTATCTTTTACTCTAATTTTATCATAAATTGGTTTATACCTTTTGTTTTACTTTTGTCGCAGGCAATTAATAAAAACATAAAAGTGTTAAAAGCTATTTGCGTATTATTAATTATTGGGCAGTATCTCGATTTATATGAGCAGATATTTCCTGGTGTTATGCACCATGTTGTTTTTGGGCTTATTGAAGTAGGGTTTTTCATAGGATTTGCCGGTCTGTTTACCTTTATCACTGCCAGAGCTCTCGCCTCAGCCCCTTTGATTCCAATGAATCATCCTTATCTTGAAGAAAGCATACATCATCATGTTCACTAATATTATAAACTTCTACTAATGAAAAGATATTTAGTTGTATTACTGGTCGTTTTCATAACCAATCTGGCAAGTGCGCAGATCGGTGCTCTTGAAGATATCAATACACCTGAGATGGAAATTGGTGTTATTGAACATCTTGACGAATTCATCCCTGATGATATTGTGGTAATAAATACCAAAGGTGAAGCTCAAAACCTGAAAGAGCTGATCACAAAACCTACAGTTCTCATGCTGGTATACTACCGCTGCCCGGGTATCTGTAGTCCACTAATGACCAGTGTTGCTGAGATTGTTGATAAAACTGATTTAGTTTTAAATAAGGACTACCAAATGCTTACTGTTAGTTTTGATCCTCGTGAAGGAACTGAATTGGCAATTAAAAAGAGAGAAAACTATTTGAGCATTATTAAAAGTGATATTGATGAGGAAGGCTGGAAATTCTTTACTGCCGACAGTATTAATATCAGCAAACTAACTGGTGCAATTGGCTTCAAATACAAAAAAGCCGGAAACGACTTTATGCATCCTGGAGTACTAACAATGCTTAGTCCTGATGCCAAAATAACCAGGTACTTACAGGGTACATACTTCCTGCCGTTTGAATTTAAAATGGCGCTAGTTGAAGCCTCCAAAGGCATCAGCGGACCAACTATATACAAAGTACTTCAATTTTGCTATTCGTATGACCCTGCCGGGCAGGAATACGTTCTCAATGTAACCAAGATGGCAGGTACAGTTATATTGGTTATAGCTATAATTTTCTTCCTTGTACTTGCATTGAAACCGAGAAAAAAAGCAACAACTTAATATTTAGCATCAAACAAAATGGAAAACAATCATTTACCAAACTATTTGGAGTATAGAGGCAAATACAAAGGCCTGCTTGGCTGGTTAACAACAACCGATCACAAGCGTATAGGTTTGCTGTATCTGTATTCAATGCTGACCTTTTTTGCGACGGGTGCTGTATTAGGTATTTTAATGAGGCTTGAACTCATTGCACCGGGAAAGCAGCTTATGGAAGCACAAACATATAATGCCCTTTTCACACTGCATGGACTATCAATGATCTTCCTGTTTGTCATCCCGGGTGTTGCAGCAGTTTTTGGTAATTTCTTTTTACCAATTATGCTGGGGGCAAAGGATGTATCATTCCCCAGAGTGAACCTCTTAAGCTGGTATCTTTATATTATAGGCGCTATTATAGTGTTAAGCTCTCAATTTATGGGCGATGGACCACCTGATACCGGATGGACATTTTATGCTCCTTACAGCTTAAAAACCCAAACCAACGTTGTTGCTGCGGTGATAGGTGCTTTCGTACTTGGTTTTTCATCTATTCTTACAGGACTGAATTTCATAACTACTATGCACCGGTTAAGGGCTCCTGGTATGGGATGGATGAGAATGCCTATTTTCGCCTGGACTCTATATGCAACCGGATGGATACAGCTACTGGCAACACCTATTGTAGGTATCACCCTATTAATGATTGCGGCTGAAAGACTGTTAGGGATTGGATTCTTTGATCCAGCTCTCGGTGGTGATCCAATTCTCTATCAGCATTTGTTCTGGACATACTCCCACCCTGCCGTGTATATTATGATTCTTCCTGCAATGGGTGTAATTTCTGAAATTGTACCTACTTTTTCGAGGAAACCAATTTTCGGATACACAGCTCTCATTATATCTTCAATGGCTATAGCTTTTGTTGGATATTTCGTATGGGGACACCATATGTTTACTTCCGGTATGAGCACTGGCTCAAGATGGATATTTTCATTCCTTTCTTTCATCGTTGCTTTGCCCTCGGCTGTTAAGGTGTTTAACTGGACAGCAACACTTTATAAAGGCTCAATCAGATTGCAAACACCATTTTGGTGGGCAATGGGGTTTATTTTCGTATTCATGATAGGTGGATTTTCAGGGCTTGTAGTTGGATCACTGGCTACTGACATCCACGTGCATGATACTTACTTTGTTGTTGCTCACTTCCATTATATCGTGTTCGGTGGCACCGGTTTTGCATTCTTTGCTGCAATGCATTATTGGTGGCCTAAAATTTATGGAAGGGTCTACAATACTAAAATTGCAAACATTGGGCTGGGAATCTTTTTTACTGGTTTCAATACAATATATTTCCCTATGTTCATTTTAGGAATGCAAGGTATGCCGCGTCGCTATTATGATTACCTACCACAATTTGAAAACTGGAATGTGGTTTCTACTATTGGATCATGGATAATGGTAACCGGACTCTTTATTATCATAACCAATCTTTTAAGGGCGCGTAAAGCAACAGGTAAAATAGTTGATGATCCTTGGGATGGTCCAACTCTTGAGTGGTCAATAAAATCACCTCCTATTGTTGAGAATTTTGAAGAAATCCCAGTTGTTACAACCGGACCTTATGAATTTAAATAAGCACTGATATGGAAACTACCATCAATGCACACACCGACTTACACCGTGATGACACTGCTGCAAAACTAGGCATGTGGTTGTTTATCTTCACTGAAATACTTCTCTTTGGAGGTTTATTTATTGTGTACTCAGTATACAGGTATCTAAATCCTGTTGCATTTCATCTTGCCCATGAGGAGCTAAGCATTCCAATGGGACTTATTAATACCATAATCCTGCTGGTAAGCAGTGCTACAGTTGCTATGTCAATTACAGCAATGCAAAAAGGTGACAGGAAAATTTCAATGTACCTGGTGGCTGCTACTGTAATACTTGCACTTGTATTCTTAATTAACAAGTACTTCGAATGGGGCAGTAAGTTTGAACATGGAATGTATCCCGGATCAGAACTTATGGCTTTGTTAAGCAAAGGTGACATGCTGTTTTTCAGCCTGTACTTTTTCATGACAGGCTTACATGCAGTTCATATTCTCGTTGGGATGGCTTTGCTGATTGTTACTTTTTTCAGGATAAAACAAAACAAAGTCAGAAGTGACAAGTATGCCCTGCTTGAAAACAGTGGGTTATACTGGCACCTTGTCGACCTTATCTGGATCTTTCTGTTCCCTTTATTTTATCTTATACATTAATACAGTACAGTCATGAGCAAAGAAAACAGTCATATCTCTTCGTATAAAGACCACTTGATGGTACTCGGTATATTGATAACACTAACCGTTATAACAGTGGCTATCACAAGTATTGAACTTAGTGCCTTTAACACTGCAGCAGCGCTGCTAATAGCAACAATTAAGGCAACAATCGTATTATTATATTTTATGCATCTACGCTTTGATCAGAGGGTATATCTGATCATGACAGTGCTTGTACTTGCTTTAGTTGCAGTAGTAATTGGTATAACAGTGTTTGATTATATTGACAGATAACAGGAAATTATGTACTCAGGAGCCTCAAATTTAGTAACCACAACCGATAATGCCTTTCTTTTAATAATAGGCATTTCTGTATTTTTTCTGATTGGTATATCAGCTACCATAATCTGGTTCATAATCAGATATAATAACAAAAAACATCCGGTTGCTGAGCAAATACACGGCAGCGTAACTCTTGAAATAGTTTGGACTGTAATCCCCTTGATTCTGGTTCTTATTATGTTCTTTTACGGGTGGGCTGGTTATTCACCGGTACGTGATGCACCAAAGGATTCTTTGGTCATTGAAGCCACGGCACGAATGTGGTCGTGGTCGTTTAAATACCCGAATGGTGTTAAAACTGATACGTTGTATATTCCTCTCGATAAAGCTGTTGTGCTAGATCTTATATCCATTGACGTGGTTCACAGTCTATATATTCCTGCTTTCAGGATCAAGGAAGACATGGTGCCAGGACGAACTAACAAAATGTGGTTTATAGGTCAAAAGACAGGATCTTACGAGCTCTTCTGCGCCGAATATTGTGGCTTGTCGCATTCCTACATGTTTACCGAAGTTAAAGTACTTGAGCCTAAAGAATATGATAATTGGATGGCACAGCGTACAGATACCACAGCCCTGGCAGCTGCTATGGCGGTTCCAGGTGCAGCAGGCAGACGAATCATTGAGTTAAATGGATGTTTGGCTTGTCATTCAACTGATGGTAGTAAACTTATTGGACCAACATTTAAAGGTGTGTACGGACAAACTCATAATGTCACTACCAACGGCCAATCAAAAGAAGTTACGGTGGATGATGCTTATATAACTAAGTCAATTTACGAACCTGATGCTGATATTGTTGAAGGATATCGTAAAGGACAGATGCAGTCATACAAGAATCAATTGAGTGATCAGGAGGTGAAACAGATCATCGAGTATCTCAGCACCCTTAAATGATCAACCGATTTTTATCTTTTCTGAAAGTAATCGGCAATCTCAGTAAGGCTGGTATTTCTATAAGTGTTGCGCTTACTACTGTTACAGGGTACCTTCTGAGTACCCGTCAGCTCGACATGTCAATTATATACCCATTTATGGGAGTTCTGTTTCTGGCAATGTCAGCTTCTACGCTTAACCAATTACAGGAGCGCCATACCGACAAATTAATGCCACGTACACAAAGGCGCCCTTTAACAAATGGTTCAATAACAGTTTCAACGGCCATTATTGTAACGTTACTTGCCGGTTTATCAGGATTCCTGATACTTTACTATTATAATGGAGCACTCCCCGCAATACTCGGACTAATGAACCTTATTTGGTACAATGGCGTCTATACACCTTTAAAGTATAAAACAGCTTTTGCAGCAGTACCAGGTGGTCTTGTTGGTGCAATTCCCCCGGTAATTGGTTGGGTTTCAGGTGGCGGTGATATTATGCATCCTTCATCAATTGCAATGGCCGGATTTTTCTTTATTGGCCAAATACCGCACTTTTGGCTCATAATTCTTAAATATTCAAACGAATACCGGCTTGCAGGAATCAAACTTATCACTGATAAGTTCACAATTCCACAGCTTAGAAGGTTGGTCTTTACCTGGATGCTTGCTACCGCTTTTAGTGGGTCTATCATGACATTCATTATAAATATAGAAAACAATGCCATTTTCTTGCTAATGCACCTCCTTTCAATATTATTACTCGTTTATTCAGGAATATGGCTTACAAAGAATAACGGCAATCATTCAACCCGTGCATTTATTATTATAAATCTCTATTACCTCCTTGTAATGCTATGCGTATTTTTTGATGTTATTCTTAGTAATTGATAGTGATGCTTTGCATATTTTCTGATGCTATTCGCAGTAATTGATTATATAATGCATAGCATACTTTTAGATGTTATTTTACATCCTCATGGAAAAAAAAAAGGAGCCGAAGCCCCTTTCTTTAATAATACAACCCCCCGGCCATATTAGTATCATTTAATCGGTGTATATACTATTGCAAGTAATTCGCCCGATTTACCAGGCTTGACAACGGTGTTACCAATTAATTCATCATCATTCTTCAAATTGCTGACAACAGTAACTTTCACATTTCCACAATTGCAATCAGCTAATTTGGCAACCTCATCATTTGAAACCCAAACCGCTTTGTTATCATCTATAACGCCGACAAATTTGTATAAGTTCTTCCTGTTGAGTGCCAGATTATTAAAATAGTCAACTGCATACTTAATCTTTTCCTGGGTTGATATAGTTGTGTACTTGATGTTCACTCCTCTATCATCAAAATCATAAACGTGAGCAACGTTTGATTTGTTTTTATTCTTTGAGTCAAGACAATAATATACTATCCTGCCTGGTGTTGAATGTTTTTCCCAAATTTCATCAACACTGGTGTTGTTAAAGTTTGAATATTCCATTACAATCAGCGCACTATCAAGTCCAAGCATCAGGCCTGGCGACTTAATATTATTCTGACCATTCACAAATAGGAAAAGGAAAAATACAATGAAGGATAAGACGATTTTTTTCATGGCGTTTTTTGGGGGGTTGGTGAGCCACAAAATTACTATGTGTAAATGCCCTGCACAATTCGTTTAATTACTTATTTTTCAATTGAAATAAGTAATAAATCTATACGTATAAATACGTAGAGGCGGGTATTATAAGTTGAGGTGCATTAATGCAACATACACTAATACTAATAGTTACAGTTTTGGATTAAGTTGTTTTTGTTATTTGCAGACATGCGTTAATAGCCTGAAGATCGCGGGCGCTATTTGTCATAACAAGCAGGTGATCACCAGGCTTAATTATGGTGTTTCCATTGGGAGTAATATATTGTTTATTTCGCTCGATCATTACAATTAAAGAATTGCGCGGAAAGCCAATCTCTACAATTCGCTTATTAGCCTGGGGACAATCTGCGGGGATGTTTATTTCCACAAGTTCATTTTTGAAACCATCTGTAAGTTCAAGCTCAAGAGGATACCGGCGGGCAGCAGTTACATGCTTATCAACTTTGAGCCATCGGGCAACTACCATCAGAGTGGTGCCTTGTAATAGAACGGATGTGATCACGATAAAAAATACAATGTTAAAGATCAACGACGATTTCTCAATTCCTGCATTTACTGCCATGGCAGCAAAGATAATTGGGACAGCCCCCCTGAGCCCAACCCACGAAATGAAGGTCATTTCTTTTATGCGCATACCAAAAAAGCTCAGACTGGCAAAAACCCCCAAAGGTCTTGCTACAAAGATCAGGAACATTGAAACCAACAATCCAACACCCACAACAGGAACTATGTCATGTGGATTAACAAGTAGTCCAAGTGCTATAAACATGATGATCTGCATCAGCCATGCCTGACCATCATAGAACTTTGTTAAGCTCTTTTTATGTATGAAACTGCTGTTGCCAAGCACCAGCGCCATAACATATACTGCAAGGAATCCATTTCCATAGCCAAATGCTGTAATAGAATATGTGAAGAGCACAATGGCCATTATCAGTACAGGATATAAGCCGTCATAGTCGAGCTTAATGCGATTAATGATCCAAACACTTGCTTTACCCAGAATATAACCATAAATGAATCCTAATGACATCTGGATAATAAACTGCAGTACCACATTCCAAACGCCTACAAGTTCCATATTTAAAATCTGAATAAAGGAAACTGTAAGGAAGAACGCCATTGGATCATTACTTCCTGATTCAAGCTCCAACAGCGGCCGTATTCTTCCACGAAGCCCAATATTCTTTGACCTTAATATTGAGAATACTGCAGCCGCATCGGTGGAGGAAATGATGGAACCGAGCAATAAACCTTCAAGCAGTGAGAAATCGGTGAACTTCCATACAAACAAACCTGTTGCGCCAGCAGTAAGCACAACTCCCAGTGTTGAAAGCACTACCCCTTTCCACATTATTGGTGCAACACTTTCAGCCTTTGTGTCGAGACCACCGGAAAACAAAATAAAAATCAAAGCAATGGTGCCTATCTTCTGTACTGCCTCAAAATCATTGAACGGAATTTTACCTATACCATCAACACCTGCTAACATACCTATTAAGAGGAAGATGATCAGTGATGGTACCCCAAGACGCCCACTAGTCTTACTTGCTATAATACTTAAAAAAAGAAAAACTGCGGCTACTAGTATTAAATTCTCAGTATTAAAAAAGTTCATTAGCAGTGGAATATTATTATATTTGGGGTATGCTTACAAATTTACAACAATTTGAACTGTCAGGTGTATTATTCACTAAATTAGTTAAACTAAAACCGTCATTATGAAAACTTATCTACTCATTAGCATCCTAACATGTCTTCTTTTATCATGTAACAGGTCAAATGATTCAACAAATGAAAATAGCACTTCTAACTCCCCCGTTGCTGTTGAAAATATCAGGACACTTGAATTGAATGTATCAGGCATGACTTGTGAAGGATGTGAAAATACTATTGAATCAACGCTTACCGATATTGATGGTGTGGTATCTGCTGAGGCAAGCCATACCAACGCAGTTGCCAATGTTACTTATGATTCTACCAAAGTAAACCGTGAAGAACTAGCCGTGGCAATCAATAAACTTGGATATAAAGTGGAAGAATAGACATTATTCTGTTCTATCTGACGGTTTTTGGATATGGTTATTGTTAGTCAAGGTTAATAGCCTTTATCTATTGAATTTTCCACATTTTTCCAACCTTTAGTTATAACATATTGATTTGATGGTAATTGACTTATTTTAGTGCCTCACTAATGTTAAACGTTTGTTCACTTTCAGTATAAGCTCCATTAAACACTCTAAATTCTGTTTAAATTATTATTACTATCTTTTCTATCCCCATATCTTGCTATATTTGGTGAGCACTAAGTAGTATAATTTGTATGGGCATCCTCAAAAAGGTTTTCAGGTTTTATTATGAGGGTTTTAAAAGCATGACAATTGGTAAGACGCTATGGGCAATTATCATTATTAAGCTCTTTATCATGTTTGCAATCCTGAAACTGTTTTTCTTTCCTAATTTCCTGAAAACAAATTTCAACAGCGATGAAGAACGTAGCAATTACGTAATTGAACGACTAACCACACCAAAAAAATAGAGTATGATAGATTCTTTTGACTATTCACTGATCGACTGGTCGCGCGGGCAGTTTGCGCTTACAGCAATGTATCACTGGATATTTGTCCCATTGACCCTGGGACTAGGCTTCATTATTGCAATAATGGAAACCATTTATGTTAGAAATGGTGATCCGGAATGGAAGCGTATAACCAAATTCTGGATGACAATCTTTGGAATTAATTTCGCTATTGGTGTTGCCACAGGCATAATCCTCGAATTTGAATTTGGCACTAACTGGTCAAATTACTCATGGTTTGTAGGTGATATTTTTGGCGCTCCGCTTGCAATAGAAGGTATCCTGGCATTCTTCCTTGAATCAACTTTCATTGCCATAATGTTTTTCGGCTGGACTAAGGTGAGTAAGAAGATGCACCTGTTCTCAACATGGCTTGTAGCCTTTGGTGCCAGCCTTTCTGCTTTATGGATACTTGTAGCTAATGCCTGGATGCAAATGCCTGTGGGAATGAAATTTAATCCTGATACAGCAAGAAATGAAATGGTTGACTTCTGGGAAGTACTCCTCTCCCCTATGGCAATCAGTAAGTTCACACATACAATATCTTCATCTTACACACTGGCAGCTATTGTTGTTATTGGTATCAGTGCATGGTTTCTGCTGAAAAAACGCCACCTTGTATTTGCCAAAAGAAGTATTGTGATTGCAGCAGTATTCGGACTTGTCACCTCACTTTTCACTATCCTCACGGGCGATTACAGTGCTAAGGTTATAGCCAAAAACCAACCAATGAAATTCGCTGCTTTTGAAGGTCTTAATGTTGGTCAGCGTGGAGCTCCATTGGTTGCAATTGGTATCGTTTCAACAACACCCGAAGATCCTGAAAACGAGAACATCAAAGACTTTGCATTTAAAATAGAAATTCCTAACTTCCTTTCTTACATGGCTTTCTCTGATTTCAATGCTTTTATTCCTGGCATTAAGGACCTTATGGAAGGCAATGCAGAGCATGGTATCATGTCAGCAGCAGAAAAAATAGCACGGGGTAAACTTGCCATTGATGCTCTGGCGGAATATAAATTAGCGAAGGAACAAGGCAATGATGTAAAGTTGGCTGAAGCACGTGAAATTCTGGATAAAAACTTTGAATACTTCGGTTACGGCTATTTCATCGACAATCCTAATAAACTTGTACCAAGTATGCCCATAACATTCTACAGCTTCCATATCATGGTAGCGCTTGGAATGTGGTTTATGATGTTCTTTGGAATAGCTTTATTGCTCGTATACAAGAGCAAGCTAACCGGCTCAAAGTTCTGGCTTGTAGTATCAATTATTAACGTTCCCCTTGCATATTTAGCTTCACAATCAGGCTGGGTAACTGCTGAAATGGGACGCCAACCATGGGTAATACAGGATTTAATGCCTACAATGACTGCTGTATCAAAACTTGATGCCAATGCCGTAATCACCACATTCATACTCTTTGCAATTATATTTACCTCACTCTTAATAGCTGAGTTAAGTATTATGTTTAGAACTATCAAAACTGGTCCTAAACCTTTAACTGAAGGAAAAGAACTTTTGATGGAAGAAGAATTAGCTGATACCGGAGAAACTGATAAATTCATTAACCAATAAGGAGGACGTAAAAATGTTTGAAAACTTATCACTATTAGCCCTTCAACAGTATTGGTGGATCATTATTTCAATCCTCGCAAGTGCACTGGTATTCCTGATGTTTGTGCAGGGCGGGCAAACTCTCCTATATTCACTAGGCAAAACAGAAGATGACCGCAGCCTTATTATCAATTCACTTGGTCATAAATGGGAACTTACCTTCACTACCCTGGTTACTTTTGGTGGTGCCTTCTTTGCATCTTTCCCATTATTCTATTCAACCAGTTTTGGTGGTGCCTATTGGGTGTGGATGGCAATTTTGTTTGCTTTTATCATTCAGGCTGTATCGTATGAATACCGAAAAAAACCTTCCAATGTATTTGGCAAAAGGACTTTTGAAACTATGCTGTTCATCAATGGAGCATTAGGAACAATACTTATTGGAACAGCAGTAGGAACTTTCTTCAATGGCAGCATGTTCTCAGTTGAAAAAGCAAATATCAGTGTGATTTATGATTCAGCTATTTCACGATGGGAAACTCCTTTCCATGGGCTTGAAGCAGTTTTAAACTGGCATAATGTAGCCCTCGGACTATCAGTGTTCTTTCTGGCAAGAGTGCTTGGCATACTTTATATCGTCAATAGTGTAAAAAGCTCCACTATTTTTGATAGAGCGCTTAAACAGATGTGGTATAACGGCATTCCGTTCCTTGTTTTCTTCCTCTCATTCATTGGAGGCTTACTCGTGAAAGATGGCTTTGCTGTTGACCCCCAAACCGGTATTGTGAGTATGGAACCCTTCAAATACCTGCACAATTTCCTTGAAATGCCGGTAGTTTCATTCATCTTCCTTACAGGTGTGGTTCTGGTACTTTTAGGCATGATAAGCTTTATGTTTTATAGAAACAACAAAGGAATATGGTTTGCCGGTGCAGGTACTATGCTCACCGTTTTTGCACTTTTCCTTGTCGCAGGGTTTAATAACACGGCATATTATCCCTCAACCTATAACATTCAAAACTCCCTTACAATTAGCAATAGTTCGTCAAGTCATTATACACTAACTGCCATGAGTTATGTATCATTGTTCGTGCCAGTTGTTATAGCATATATTTACTGGGTGTGGAAGTCGCTAAACAAAAAGCAGATGGCCATTGAGGATCTGAATGAAGATAACACGCATGTTTACTAATCTTAAAACCTGATGATCATGTATATAGATAAAATATTATGGCTTCTTGCCTGGCCGGCAATGATTGCCCTGTCCTATTATCTGAGCTTGTTTTTCATAAACAGGCTTGACAATCAAATCAGGAAAGACCCTGAAGGAGAAGATACCAGGCCATAAGTTCATGGACAAATGAATATAAAAAAGGAGAAATGACGAAACATTTCTCCTTTTCTTCATTTTATCTTATGCATAACTACCGAAGTTATGACTAAAAAAATTATTTTTGTAACTTAGAAAATAAAACTATAACCTAACACGATGAGAAACTTTACAAGATTAGCCTTGTTCTTTGCTTTATTTATCACCATTAACAGTGCACAGGGTCAGGTAGATAACCAAAATTACAAAACCTACCCTCACTGGATTGATATGATGCAGGACCCTGACGCTAACTTCTACGAAACACAAAAAGCATTCTACGATTATTGGGAAGGCCGCGAAGTTGAAAAAGGAAGCGGATATAAATTGTTTAAAAGATGGGAATACTGGATGGGTCAACGGGTATCGCCCGATGGTACCAAACCTTCACCTTATCGTGAAATGTCGGCTCTCCAATCACTAAAACTTAAAAATAGTCAGAATACAACTGCAGGAAACTGGACATCATTAGGACCTGTTACTGTTCCTTCCGGATACAACGGTTACAGGGGACTGGGCAGGGTAAACGCCATTGGCTTCCATCCTACTGATGCCAACAAGATTTATGTTGGTGCACCCGCAGGTGGTTTGTGGTTTACCCACGATGGTGGAAATACCTGGCAAAGTTATACTGATAATCTGCCAACACTCGGTGTATCAGCAGTTATTGTTGACCATGTTAATCCTGATGTAGTTTATATCGGCACAGGTGATCGTGATGCAGGCGATGCTCCCGGTAACGGTGTATGGAAAAGTCTGGATGGCGGAATGACCTTTCAACCGGTAAATCTGGGAATGGAACAAAGCACTGTCAGCCGCCTTATTATGCATCCAAATGATAATAACATTCTTATTGCAGCAACAGGTGGCGGTATTTACCGTAGTATAAATGCAGGTACTACCTGGACAAGAACCATTGTTGGCAACTTCAAAGATGTTGTGCTGAAGCCGGGCGATCCAAATACAGTTTATGCAGCCTCATCAGGTAATTTCTACAGGTCAACTGACAATGCCGTGACCTTTACTCAAGTATCAAATGGTGTACCTGGTGGTTACCGTGGTGCTATTGCAGTTTCACCTGCTGACCCTTCCGTTGTATATTTCTTTATCACAAACAGTGAATCTTTCAAAGGTCTTTACCGATCAAACGACAGTGGCCTGTCATTTACCGTTCAATCAACATCACCTAACATCATGAGCTGGGACTGCAACGGTGGTTCAGGTGGACAAGCATGGTACGACCTTGATATGGCTGCTGATCCTACAAATGCAAATATTATTTATGGTGGCGGTGTTAACTGTTTCAAATCAACCAACGGCGGACAAACATGGGCTATCAACTCACACTGGTATGGTGGATGCGGTGTACCTTCAGTGCATGCCGACCTTCACGTTTTAGAGTATAACCCTCTTAACAACAGGCTTTATGCTGGTAATGACGGTGGTATATACTGGACTGCCAATGGCGGATCATCATGGACTGAAATCAGTAATGGCCTTGTAATCAGCCAGGCATATAAGATCGGACAAAGTGCCACCTTTAAGGATTACGTTATCAACGGATATCAGGACAATGGTACATCAAGTTACACAGGCACCGAATGGGTAAGTGTTGGTGGTGGTGATGGTATGGAATGTGCCTATGACCCAACTAATGAAGCTTATTCATATTCAACTGTATATTACGGAAGTATCTACAGGAATTTTAATCATCAGGGAACCGGACAGATAGCTGGTGAAGGTGTTAATGGCATTACTGAAAGCGGCGCATGGGTAACTCCTTTTATAGTTGACCATTTCGACGGAAATACAATGTTTGTAGGTTATGATAATATCTGGAGAAGCACAAACATTAAAGCTTCTAATCCCGGCAGTGTTCAGTTCGTTAAGATTTCAAGCATGAACATGAACGATTTCCACCAACTCAGGCAATCATACGCAAACACCAACATTTTATATGCTTCCAGCTCAAATAAGCTGTTCCGCACTGACAATGCAAAGGCAACCAGTGTTGAATGGACCACACTGTCAGGATCACTGCCTTCTGGTAACACAATTACTGCAATTGAAACCAGTCCGGTAGATGAAAATATCGTTTACATCGTTCAGCAGAACAGAGTGTTCAGATCGGCTGACAGAGGTGTTTCATGGACTGAATTAACAAACAACCTGCCTGATGTGCAGATGAATACTATCGTATACTATCGTAACAGTCCTGAAGGACTATACCTTGGAACTGATATAGGCGTGTTTTACCGCGATCAATTTAATCCTGAGTGGATATCATACTCTGATGGCTTTCCTGCAGCAGGAAGGGTAACAGAGCTCGAAATTTACTATGATGAAGCCGGACCACAGTATGACGTTATGCGCGCAGCAACTTATGGTCGTGGTTTATGGGAAACTCCAATGCATTATACAAACCCTTCAGCTGATTTTGTTGCTGATCAGGTTGAATTTCCAATAGGATGCCCAATTAATTTCAAAGATCTTTCAGTAGGTATTCCGTTCGAATGGCAATGGCATTTTGAAGGTGGAACTCCTGCAACATCTAACGAGCAAAATCCTCAGGGAATTGTATATTCACAGGCAGGTACTTATGATGTAACACTTATTGTTTCAAATCCTGCCGGTACTGATACAATTACCAAAGAAGCATACGTTAATGCAAGTGCTACACTATTACCTGTTGCCGCTTTCTCATCAACCCTGCATGCATTCTGCTCAGGCGATTCAGCAACAGTTTATTTCTATGATAACAGCGAATTCTGTCCGGTGTCATGGCAATGGACATTTGACCCATCAAATGTTGAGTTTCAGGAAGGAACAAATGCACAGTCAGAAAATCCTGTTGTTTTATTCACAGGCGACAACAGTTACACCGTTTCTCTCACCGCCACAAACGTAAATGGAAGCACTACTACTACCATGGTTGATTACGTAGTGGTTGGTGGTATGGCACTGCCTTTCACTGAAGACTGGGAGAATGGTGAACTTCAGCCAAGAGGCTGGGAAGTAATAAACCCTGATGGTAATGTAACATGGGATTTATTCAGCTTTGCAACAGATTCAACTCCAAATAATGCCATTAGGATGAACTTCTTTAATTACAATGTAGCTCCGGGTCGTCGTGACCAGCTTATATCGCCACCAATGAATCTTGATGGTTACAACACTGCATACCTGGGCTTTGAGCATTCATATATAAGGCGGTACGCCCAGATTACCGACTCGCTTCTAATCTATATCTCTACTGACTGCGGTGCTACATGGACCAAAGTAACAGAGTTTGGCGAAGACGGAACCGGCATCTTTGAAACTTACCCGGTATCAATTGTAGAGATCACTCCTGGTGCTGATGATTGGTGTAACATGCCCGGGCAACCTGTTTGTAACGTTATTGACATCTCACAATGGGTTGGAAATAACAATGTGAAAATCATGTTTGAAACTGTGCATCGTCGCGGTAACAACTTGTTTATCGACAATATCTATGTATCACCTACCATTGGTGTAATCGATACCGATCTTCCTGCACTAAGCGGCCTGAGCATTTATCCGAATCCGGGAAACAGCCATTTCAGGTTAAACTCTGAAGTACAGCTAAGAAATCCTGAGATTCAGATTCTCTCAACAAGTGGCAAAGTTGTTCATAGCCAAAAATTAACATCAGGCACTGAATGGGCAATTAATAGCGGCAAACTACCTTCAGGCTTCTATATCTTCAGAGTTATCAGCGTTGATGGTACCTGGGATGAGAAACTTATCATTAGGTACTAGCGATCTAAGGTAATAGCAATGCTATTTAAGAAAAGGCCGGCGTTTAACCGGCCTTTTTTTTATTTTTGTATTGAATAATCTGGTGAAATAATAGACATTGGCATTATAATAACCACAGATATTAATAGCATTCACTGGCATTAGCAACAACAAAAAATAATCATTAGTCCCAATGCATCTCTTCTATTACGAGCAATCCAGTTTACTTAATCTCTTTAATTCAGGTTCACACTACATTTCGCTTTCGGGCGATGAAGCGGCGCACCTGAAAGTGTTAAGGATGAAGCCCGGCGACAAGCTGCTAGTTACTGATGGTTTGGGAAATCTGGCTAGTGCAGTTGTGGAAGAATCGGGGGCTAAATCAAATACACTCCGCATCACGGAAGTAAAAACCACTGTACATCCCAATCATTACATTCATATTGCCGTTGCACCCACAAAGAACATAGCGAGGTTTGAATGGTTCCTGGAAAAAGCTACTGAAATGGGCATTGACGAAATAACCCCATTCTTCAGCGAACATTCAGAAAGAGTGAACCTTAGAACCGACCGTCTTAATAAAGTGATCATCTCAGCAATGAAACAATCGCTCAAAACGTTTATACCAAAGCTGAATGAACCAACCAGCCTTAAAGCATTTCTTAACGATCATCCTGCCGGCAATAACAACTTCATAGCCTGGCTCGACAAAGAGGGTATGCAGCAACACCTGAAGGCAGCTTGCCTATCTAACTTGCCGGCTACAGTGCTTGTTGGTCCGGAAGGTGATTTCAGTCAGGCTGAAGTTAAGATGGCTATGGCAAAAGGCTTTAAACCGGTAAGTTTAGGCAGTTCACGCCTACGTACTGAAACCGCAGCATTGGCCGCTTGTTTTACAATTAACCTGATTAATGAACCGGATGCAACACAGTAAATTATGCGAAAACTCACAATTATATTATTACTGATCTGCACAGTCGTTATAACCGGCAGCACCCCCGGTACCGTTCAAATTGCTCTGCTTAAATATAAGGGCGGTGGCGACTGGTATGCAAATCCCACTTCACTTACAAACCTGATTGATTTCTGCAATAAGAACCTCAATACAAATATTAATCCCGATTACGCTACCGTTGAAGCCGGAAGCAATGCCATCTTCAACTATCCGTTTGTGCATCTTACCGGACACGGTAATGTAATATTTGACGATCAGGAAGCTCTTAACCTCCGGAATTATATGCTGGCTGGTGGCTTTCTACATATTGACGATAACTACGGACTCGATGAATTCATCCGACCCCAGATGAAAAAGGTGTTCCCTGAATTAGATTTTATTGAATTGCCATTCTCCCACCCTATTTATAATCAGCGTTATCGTTTCCCAAACGGACTTCCCAAGATTCATGAACACGATAATAATCCACCTCAGGGCTTTGGACTTATAAAAGACGGCAGACTCCTTTGCTTCTACACTTATGAAACTGACCTTGGTGATGGATGGGAAGACAGGCAGGTGCATAACGATTCAGAGCAATCCCGGCTGAAGGCACTGCAAATGGGGGCGAATCTTATTCAGTATGCGTTTATGAAGTAGGTTTTGCAAGGCTAAAGGCTAAAGGCTAAGGGCTAAAGTTTAAAGGTAAGGCTAGAGGCTAAGGGCTAAAGGCTAAAGGCTAAAGTGTTTAGTGTTTTTGCGTTTAGGGTTTAGCGGAATCATAGGCTCTGGGTTCTGGGTTCTACGTTCTGGGTTCTGGGGAAATTATAGTTCACTATTCACCACTCACCACTAACCCCTAACCCCTAACCACTCAGTACTGCCAACATCAGTGATGGATAGGTCACGACCTGTCCCTACAACCGACTATCAACCATTTACAAATAAACAAGCATAAAAAAAGCCCTGAAACAGGGCTTTTAAATACTTCTATCAGTAGGAAAGACTATAATTGCTTTACTTTAACCGCGTTAAGACCTTTACGACCTTCTTCTAGATCGTATGAAACGCTGTCGCCTTCATTAATACGGTCTATAAGATTGGTGATGTGTACAAAATACTCTTTGTTGGATTCATCGTCAGCGATAAAACCATAACCTTTTGATTCATTGAAGAATTTAACTTTTCCTGTTTTCATGTTTAATAAAAAAAATAAATAATTTGCAAATATAGTACTCTTTAGCACTTGGATTACATAAAAACTCAAAAATGTTAAAAATGTTTAATATTTGCATAAAAAAACCCTGCCGAAGCAGGGTTATAAGATAAAACAAACTAACTAATTTAGTTATGCCAGTTTAACCTTGACAGCATTTAAGCCCTTCTTGCCTTCCTGGAGTTCAAATGTTACTGAATCGCCTTCATTGATGCGATCGATTAAACCTGTTGCATGAACGAAATATTCTTTTCCACTTTCGTCGTCTAGAATAAAACCGTAACCTTTTGATTCATTGAAGAATTTAACTTTTCCTGTTTTCATAATCAATTAAAAAATTAAAAATAAGCGCAAATGTAAATTATTTTCTCCTTGATAACACGAAACTGGAAAAAAAGTTTAAAGAAAATCCTAATTATGTTGAATATCTCCCTATTTAGATACTTGAGAATGGGCTTTTGGCTGGCGTGTTTTTAACTTACAAATAAGGCTAAAGGATTAAAATAAGGCTAAAGGCTAAGGGCTAAAGGCTAAAGGCTAAAGTGTTTAGCGTTTTGTGTTTAGCGTTTTGCGGAATCATAGGTTCTGCCTGTTATTACGCCCTTTCAGGGCTTGTAGATTATATTAACATTCCTTACGATGGGTTTCACCCATCGCTGACTTATTATGCCCTTTCAGGGCTAAGCGCAACATTGAACGCGCGCAGCGCTTTGAACTACTTTTGAACAACCTTTGAACAACTTTTGAACTACTTCAATGTTTCAATCTGCTGCTTTATCACAGCAATCCTTGACTCTGCGTCGGCGCGTTTCTTTTGTTCTGATTCTATTACTTCAGGCTTTGCGTTTGCCATGAAGCGTTCGTTGCCGAGTTTTTTCATTACTGATGCCAGGAAGCCTTCGGTGTATTCGAGGTCCTTGTTTAGTTTTTCCAGCTCGGCTTCTTTGTCAACCCGTCCTTCCAGTGGTACGAAGTATTCTACGGATTCAACGATGAAGCCAACTGCCATTTCTGGTTTTACTATTACGAAGTTGATGCTGCTCAGGTTGCAAAGTTTTACTATCAGTTCGTCGAATGTGTGGTTGTAAACTGAGGACGTATTCACATCATGCAGATCACTGTTGGCGTAAACTGAAGGCGAATTCACATCATGCAGGTCAATGTGGGTGTAAGCTTTATTCACAACATGCAATTCAATGGTATCGCGCTGTGCTATTCCTTTTTCCTTGCGGATGTTCCTTAATTCCTGTATCACCTGCGCTGCAACGGCAAATTCAACAAGCACTTTATTGTCAGCCTTTTCAATACCGGGCATTGCAGCCATCATAATGCTTTCACCTGATGTCCTGTCAGCCAGTGTTTGCCATATCTCTTCTGTTATGAACGGCATGAAAGGGTGCAGTACCTTCATCAGTTTATCAAAGAAATTGATGGTCTGCTCCAGTGTTTTGGAATCAATGGGTTTCTGGTATGGAGGCTTGATCATCTCAAGGTACCATGAACAGAAATCGTCCCAAATCAACTTATAGGTATTCATCAATGCCTCTGAAAGCTTGTATTTCTTGAAGTTTTCATCAATTTCGGCGAAAGCCTCATTGAAACGGGCATCAAACCACTTAACCGCGATGGCCGCATAGGCAGGTTGCTCCGCAGTAGCGTCAATTTCCCAGCCTTTTACCAGCCTCAGCGCATTCCATATCTTGTTGCTGAAATTACGTCCCTGCTCACATAGACTTTCGTCGAAAGGCAAGTCGTTACCTGCCGGCGATGTAAGCAACATGCCAACCCTGACACCGTCAGCGCCGTAAACCTCAATCAGGTCGAGCGGATCAGGGGAATTGCCCAGTGATTTCGACATCTTCCTGCCAAGCTTATCGCGAACGATGCCTGTAAGGTATACATTCTTGAAAGGTATGTCGTTGCGATATTCCAGACCCGCCATGATCATTCTGGCAACCCAGAAGAAAAGAATCTCAGGGGCAGTGATCAGGTCGTTTGTGGGGTAATAGTAGTTAATATCAGGGTTATTGGGATTCCTGATACCATCGAAAACCGAAATAGGCCATAACCATGAGGAGAACCAGGTATCAAGAACATCCTCATCCTGATGCAGATCGCACATGCTCAAACCAGTATTTCCGGTAAGCTCTTTTGCCTGTGTCAGTGCTTCTTCATCCGTTTTGGCAACAACAATGCGACCATCATTCAGATAGTATGCAGGAATACGCTGTCCCCACCACAACTGCCGGCTAATGCACCAATCGCGCACATTCTCCATCCAGTGGCGGTATGTGTTCTTGAACTTCTCAGGATGAAACTTCACCGTATCATTCATCACAACCTCAAGTGCCCTGGGTGCCATCTGATCCATCTTCATGAACCACTGCATCGACAATTTAGGCTCAATAACAGCATCAGTGCGTTCAGAATAACCAACATTATTATTGTACTCTTCAACTTTTACCAAATGCCCTTTTTCCTTTAGCTCTTCAACTATCAGCTTGCGCACCTCAAACCTGTCGATGCCCACGTATAAGATAGCCTTCTCGCTCAAAGTGCCATTGTCATTGAAAATATCTATACTTTCAAGGTTATGCTTTGCGCCGATGTTGTAGTCGTTGATATCATGTGCCGGAGTAATTTTGAGGCATCCTGTACCAAATTCGCGATCAACATACTCATCATGGATCATAGGAATTGACCGTTCAATCAGCGGCACAAGCACCCGTTTGCCTTTCAGGTGTGCAAATCTTTCATCTTCCGGATGGTAACAAACAGCAGTATCGCCCAATATTGTTTCCGGACGTGTGGTTGCTATGGTTACCCATTCATCGGCAGTGCCTTCTACCCTGTAGCGCAGGTAGTAGAGTTTTGATCTTTCCTCCTTGTAAATAACTTCCTCATCTGAAACTGCAGTAAGCGCCTTCGGATCCCAGTTAACCATACGTACGCCCCTGTAGATCAATCCTTTCTTGTACAGATCGATGAAAACATCAATTACCGATTCGTACATAAAATCATCCATAGTAAAGCGGGTACGGTCCCAATCGCATGAAGCGCCCAGTTTCTTAAGTTGCTCGAGGATGATACCCCCGTGTTTTTCTTTCCACTCCCATGCATGCTCAAGGAACTCATCGCGTGTAAGGCTGTTTTTCTCAATTCCCTGCTCCCTCAGTTTCATTACAACCTTTGCCTCTGTAGCAATTGAAGCATGATCAGTACCCGGCAGCCAACAGGCATTCTTACCCTGCATCCTGGCACGCCTAACCAGCACATCCTGAATGGTATTGTTGAGCATGTGCCCCATGTGAAGCACACCCGTAACATTTGGCGGTGGTATTACAATAACATAAGGCTCGCGGCCATCGGGCACCGAGCGAAAAAACTGATTATCAAGCCAGTACCGGTACCATTTATCTTCAATGCCTTTAGGATCGTATTTTGCAGGAATTTCCATTAGATAGTTCTATTTTTGAGAGTGCAAAATTAACAAAAATGCTGAAGAATACTTCATCTGAACCAAGTGCGCTTCATACTGTTTATTGTGTGATATTATGTTGGAGTCTGCAATATGTATTTACTTGCCTTTCACTGTAATATGAGCAACTTGCAACTTTCTGTAATATGAATTACCTGCAACCTTCTGAAATATGAATTACTTGCAGCCTTTTGAAACAGCAATTTACCTTATACGAAAGAGTTATAACTTCATTATGTTTTAATCTTTAACTAATGCTCATACCTTTTATTCTAATCATTGCCGGTTTTGCACTACTTATTAAAGGTGCCGACTGGCTTGTTAGCGGATCATCTTCCCTTGCTAAAAAGTACAACGTTTCTGATCTGGTGATCGGGCTCACCATTGTATCATTTGGCACTTCTGCCCCTGAACTGGTTGTTAATTCCATTGCATCTTACATGGACCATCCCGATATAGTGTATGGTAACATCATCGGAAGCAATATTGTAAACCTGTTCCTGGTGCTTGGCATTGTTGGTGTTATTGCTCCTTTTACTGTACAATCCAGTACAGTATGGAAAGAAATACCCATTTCAATATTCGCCGCAGCTATTGTGATGATATTATCAAACAAGATATTCGGCCAGAGCCAAAGCGAACTTACAAGCATTGAAGGCCTCGTGTTGCTGGTATTTTTCAGTGCATTCCTGTATTATGTGTATAAGCAAATGAAAAATGAACCCCCTGCAGTACAGGCTGAACATGCTGAAGTACATATTCACAAAAAAAACCTAACAATTTGGGGCCTTATAATTATAGGCTTGGCAGGACTTATTGCAGGGGGTAAACTGGTTGTTGATAATGCTGTTATAATCGCAACAGATCTTGGCATAAGCGAAAAGATAATAGGTGTGACCATAATAGCGATTGGAACATCACTGCCCGAGCTGGTAACATCAGTAGTTGCCGCTATAAAGAAAAACAGTGATATTGCCATTGGCAACGTTGTTGGTTCAAACATATTCAATCTGCTGTTTATCCTTCCAATCAGCGCACTAATAAGCCCTAACGCCTACAACCCTGCCTTCAATGTCGATATGTGGTTGTTAATCGGCGGAACCGCACTTCTCTTCATCGCCATGTTTACCGGGGGCGCAAAGCGACTTGACAGATGGGAAGCGGCGATACTACTTTTGGTATATTTTGGGTATACGGGGTTTTTGATTGTTCAGGAATTTTAGTTCAAGATTCTGTGTTAAAAAGCAAGCATTTTGAAAAATAAATATTAACTTTGTGCTTTAGAGCAGACATGATCTAGCTCGTGAGCAGTCCTAAGTGGCTGCTCTTTTCTTTTAGGTTAACAA
>JAEZDY010000018.1 GCA_023417935.1 Bacteroidota bacterium | reverse complement strand
CCCTACTCCCACAAAGCAGAACAGCGAAAGCGATAGCATATACTTACAGCCTTTTCCCTAAGTTATCACGATATCACCTTGATGGCAGATACAGAATAGATAACAACCTGGTAGAGAATGCCATTCGTCCACTGGCGATAGGAAGAAAGAATTACCTTTTCTGCGGTAATGCAGAAGCTGCAACGAGAGCTGCAATGATTTATTCCTTGCTTGGTACTTGCAAAGCTGCAGGTGTTAATCCCTCAGAGTGGCTTCAGGATGTTCTGTCAAAAATAAACTCTTGTACCAGGAACAACCGTAATCTTGAAGAATTACTTCCGCATATCTGGAAGAAGAATCAAATAAGTACTGAGTAAGAAAGTTGTGTCACAACTTCTCCAAATAATCCAAACTTTAGCAAAATCTTATCAATTTGACTCATTTTAGTCAAATTACTACAACTTTGAGTCAAATCAATACAAATTGACGCAATTATTGTAAAATCCACACAAATTACCACTCATCCTTATCAAAATGTTAAGTGTCATTCTAAAGAATGCCTAAATTAGATGTGAATTATCGGATGCTTACTTTTGAATAAGTATATAGAGGTTTGTTATTGGCTTCTAACTGAAATGGTTGTTACATATAAAAGCTATATTTCAATTGCATCTTTTCATCGGGTCTGAGGTATTTTAAAATCTCTCCAACATTTCTAGCACATTCAATTGTAATTGGCATTTGTCTATCAAACTGAGTATTGTTCCAATTCATTTTCGTTAATGCTAAAATTTCATCACAGATTACATTTGGAGATTCATCCCACCTTGCAAATTTAACTTCAATGGCCCGAGGTATATATCTTCCAGGATATGTTTCATAATATGGAACCGAACCTCTTGTATACAATAAATGATGTCCATCAGTCATAGTCAGATGAGTGCCTCGCATTGGAGGATAATTCCCTTGTCTATATAATCGAAGGTCCGATGTTTGAATTGAAACTAAGTCAACTTGGTTTATATATAGTTTTTTGGCTGCCTCAGTAAATCCATAGATTTCATCTTGATTAAAGTTTGATGTTTTGTGCAGAACAAGTCTTTTAGGATAGATTCTTACAGCGTCATAGTACTCATTCAATGATTGGGTAAGTAAGTTAAATGCTTGCTGTTCATCTAAATGAGGTGTCCTATCATGCTTCTTTAATTTGATTTCTTCTCCACGCAATATAACACCTTTGCCAAGCTCATTGAAAATTTGAGCAATACTCGTTTGCGTTGACTTCTTATCTCGACTCTTGAAAAAACTTATTCCTGCGTAGCAAGTTGTTTCTGCTGAGTCTTTGCGAATTAATGCCCAAGGTGTACCAGATGCTTTATAATATAGAGCTGTAAAGAAGTTCCATGCAATGGTAGCAGGGTCTTGCATTTCTGCCGTAGGTTTGGCAACTCTATCTCTAATTATTTGAATAGGTACGTTGTATTGCATGGCTTGTGCTTTCAGATTCCTTCTGAAGTTTTGCTCCCTTTTTGAAACATCTTCTTGATCAAAGTCCTTTTCAATTATTTCCGGTTCTTCATCGTTCTCGGTGTTTTTAGGCTTTGCTTCCATGATATATTTCATCAGGTTTTCAGATAATGCACAGAGAATCACATCAGGTTTTTTGTTTTTTGAAAGAAACTTGATTTCATTGAGGTACAGATTTGTCACCTCAATTATAACACGTTCGAGCGAACCACTTCCTTTTACAATTTCCTCAAAATCAGAGTTGTTTAGTTTGCGTAAATATGATTCATCATAAGCTATTTCACACTTGAAGCCGATATTTTTATTGAATCCACAGAAGTTCGTGAATAAATTAGGATGTGGTGTTTTACTTTCTTTGCTAGCAATGTGACTTTTGCAACTTTCAATCCATTCTAATACCTTATCAACACTTTCCCCTTTTCCAATAACACCAATAGTTATTTTTTCCGGTCTGACTTGAGCAATGTCAAACGGATTAAGAGAGTAAATTCCGCTTTTAGGACAGATGTGGTGACCATTGCCGAATTGTAGTGATGGCTCTTCTATAAATCGCAGTTTCATTCTTCAAAAAGTTTAATATCCTCCAATTCGGTATCTGCCTGTAAGTCGGTCGGAGGAGCTTCAATGGCTTTTTCAGTTACTTTTACAGGATTCCATTTTGCTTCCATCAACCTAGGTGAAATGCTTATAGGTTCAGGAGTATGCACTCTGAGATATTGAAATTCAGGAGTAAAGAGGTCAGTGTATGCCAAATAATAGGAAAAGAATCTAAAGTAATTGAATACAGAATTGTTATTTTCAAGTCGTTTTATACCAGACATGTATGCGGATTCAAATCGACTTTCACGATACCCACCGGGATTTGTAAAACTCCAAGTAGGATTTATTACTAAGTACCAATCAGTTTCAAAATTTAGGAATGCAGCTTTAAAAGCGAGGCTACGGTAACATATCACATGTCCATCCATTTTGTTGACCATTTCAAATATTACCGTCTTGGTAGATTCTTTTTTGCCTTTCCAACGAACCTGTTTAACTTTCGGTGGATTGGAATTGGCAAAGCGAAAGGTTTTTCGAGGTGAGTACCATTGTATACCTTTTATATAGCAAAGTTGCATTAAAGTATTCCTTAATAGATTTTTGAATACTTTATGTGTCGCATCATTTTGGTCATATAATTCCGAACATTCTAAGGGAGTAATTGTACCTATATCCACAATGTTTCTGAAAGGCTCGTTGTTTTGAGATAAATCTCTGAATGTGTAAAGGCAGTTCTCATATAATATCCAATCTGATGATATTGCTTTATGCTCTCTTAATGCACGTTGTACCAATTTGGCTGGCGTTAACTTATTGATGGTTCGTTTCCCGATTGAGGATAAATATTCGTTGAGTTTTGCTGTGATGGTTTCTTCATCAATATACAAATCCGCTTTATAGATATGGGTAGGAAACGATATCCTCACCATGTTTGGACAGATGTTTTCGGATTCACTATTTAAATAACCCCATTCAAACTTCTTCTTTCTCTGTTCAATTTGAATATCAGAAAACTCATGCTCGTACAATTTTGCAATGGTCAATAATTTTGCAGTGGATGAAATTGAATTTATCTTTTGAAGAATGGAATCTTTGTCAATAACATGGTCAACTGAACTGAATGTGAACCCTTGTGGAATTGCCTCTGCTAACTTAGTCTCCTTGTATTGTTCACGCTTTTCTGTGATAACATATATGTACAGAACATCGAATTGCTGATGTAAGTTATGCCTACCAAAAGTTTCAAGAGTGGACTTTATTTTTTCAAGACTGCTAGTTGATGTTACTTGAACTGCAACCCTGTTATTATAGTCTGCCAAATCAATCGCAGGAAAATTTTTTCGTTCTGTCGCATTCAAATTTTCAAGCTGCAATCCTAAAACCTCATTAAGAACAGGAACTAAAAAGCTCTCTGCGTGTATATTTATATGGTAATTGCCTATCGCATTGAAGCCTTCAACCTCCAAAACAAATCTAGCAGCGTATGTATTTATTTTGCTTATGTAATCGACTCTGTTCAAAATGTTCTATCCTTTTGTTAAAGATTATATTTATCCATTAACTTTTTACAAAATTCTACTTCTGTGTCGCTGAACAGTTTTTGATATTTTGGTCTGGACGCCAAGTATTCCAATGAAAGGTCAACTCGGTGTGGAATTGGTTCTTCAAGCTTTCGGAATCCTGATTTCATTTCTCCTGAGGTCATTTCGTCATGCAGGATTCGTTTAATAAACTCCACACCACCACCGTCTAATTTCATTCTTTCTATAAGGTGTGTACTAATTGGAATTCTAATTCTCACAGCTTCATCAAATGATCTCATTACGTCAACTTCAAGTTCTTGTCTAAGTCGGATTTCTTCTTCGTCAAGCTGTGCAAGCATTAAAGCAGCAATTTTTCCTAGCTCACTGAAATGATTTAAGTCAGTAACTTCGTTTATCTGTTTGGATGCTTTATCACAAAAGAATTTGTGTTTGGCTTCAAATGCAGTTAACAATTTGCCGTCCTCACGCAATTCCTTATCTAACGTTAGAACTAAGATGTTTTCGTCATTGCTTTGAGCAAAGTATGTCCAGTTATACGAGCCGTTTAAGATTATTTTACTGTCTATGATACAAAACTTGTGATGCAAAAACTTTGGTAAAGCAATATACAGTTTGCCACCATGTCTTAAAAAGTCTTTCCATTTGGTAATGTTACGGAAATTTTCTTTGGATTCACTCATTACAACAGTTACACTCAAACCGGTTTCTACTCTTTGTGTAAGTGTTCTAATAATATCTTCATCTGTTAGCCATGCAATAGCAACCTTGATGTCTCGGGTAGCTTTTTTGAGTTGCCCGATAATTTCATTTCTAATATTGCTAAAGTGTACGGATGATTTCATTTTATTTCACGGCTTTTCTTAATTCGGCAATCGTTGCTAGAGCTTCTTCCATTTCGTCTTTGAAAAACGGTTCCTCATTGAAGTGTGCAGCAGGGTTTAATGTTCTACCTGTTGCGGAATCAACTTTGTCCAAAACAGCTTTTAGTTTGTCTTTAGTGCTTGCGTTGGTTCTTATTTTTTGAATGCTTTGTTTGATCGCTTTAATATGACTTCCCAATTGCTTTTCAGGAATCGTGTCGCCTAAACCATCAATAGCAACCTCAAATACTTTATTTAGCTCTGCATCGGTAATGTTAGGATTGAGTACTGCTCTTTTCAAATCAGAAATATCCTGACTACTTTCTCCTCTTGCTTTGCTTACATAATCACTTAAAGTCATAAGTAGTTCAGAACGCCATACAAAATCTAAACTAGGGTCAAAAACTTTAGCCAGTATGCGTTCAGCTTCTTTTCTAAGGAACAATGCACATGCTTCGTACTCATTCTTATCAAAGAACTCTTTTGCTATATCGTAATAAGTTTGTACACCTTTATCTTCGACCTTTGGATTCTTGTCAATAGGGGTTTCACGCAGTATGATTGCCTTCCAGTTTTTCTCATTAGTCTTTATGGATCTTTGAAACTCATTGAAAAATCCCTTTTCATGTGTAAATAAAAGTAACTGATAATTTTCGATGTACTTGTTTAGCAGTAAGTCAATGACTTTTCTGCGGTTATGCATGTCAAGGCTAATCAACAAATCATCAAGGCAAAGTAGGTTATTTTGATCCTTCTTGGTGCGGTTTTCCATTAACACAAATCGAATTGACAAGGCAATTCCGTTTATACGCGCTTCATTATAAAAAATATGGGGCTTGTTAATCTCAATTAGTTTGTCTTGTGATTTTCCAAATTTTGCTTTCAGGAATATTTCAGGATATGTGATTGTTCGCTTTCCTTTTGTACCGTCAAAACTGAGGAATGTAGGGTTGAATAATTCAAGTTCTGAGAACTCATTCTTCTCGGCCAGGTTGTCTTTGTAAAATTCTGTCAGTACGTTGAATTCCTTTCCTACATCTTTCTTTTTGAGTGCGATGATTTGATTCTCCAATCCATTGTTAAAATCGTCTCTGATTGCTTCTAATTTCTTTGGTGTTTCAATGTTTATCTTTTCCGTGAACTCTTTCAGAATATCATGTAGTGTCCTGCCTTTGTGCGTAAAATATGGTAAGATGTCTCTTTCAAAGTAAGGCCAAAGATTGAGTTGCTGACTGTTTCGGAAATTAGAGAAGTTGAGCAGTAATCTATGTGAAATGAACTCACTGCTTTGATAATAAGATCGGATTAATTCCTTTCTTGTATCTACATCAGATGTAGGCCCTAAAAAAAATGATTCTTTAGTGTCACTAATTATCCTCCCATTTTCATTTTTCTCTGCAAAACTAAGTTTTACAAAAGAAGGTGCCGAACCACCATAGATGTTCTTTAAATCCTGGTCGCTATCGTTGAAGTATTTTATGTAATCATTTTCAGGTTTTCCTGCACACTGAAGGAAAGTATACAAGCTCCAAAAAATACTAGACTTTCCGCTACCATTTACACCCCATACAATGGCGTTCTTGCCTTCAAATATTAGGTTTTCATATTCAGGAAATGCCTTAAAATTTTGCAATTCTATGCTATGTAAATATTTCTTAGCCATTCTGTATTACATTGATGATATCAGGACTTTTCACTGGAAAATCTAAAATGCGTCTGCGGATAACGTTGTTTGTGCTTTTGTATTCGTCATACACTGCATTGATGATTTTCACAATCTTGTCGGCTTGTGTTTTCTCATCTAAGTGATCTATAGATTGTAATAATTGGTTTACTTCTTTAAGAACGGTTAAACCCTTTTCCTCCATGTGTTCATTGAAATACAACTCGTAAACACAAGCGTCTACCAGTTCTTCGAAATTGGTTGCCATATGGTCGTTAGGAGTGTATGGACTGATTCGTGCCGTATACTTTTTGATAAAGGTAATGTAATCCACCAAAATCTCAAATGCCCTCATTTCTGATTTTGGAATTTCAGGAATGGGAATTTGTTCGATATAGACCTTCTTCCACATGTTTGTACCGACACCAGAACTGGTGGCGATCTTATCAAAGTACCATTCGCATAACTTGGAATTTAAGATGGAACATAAATACTCTAAATTTCTACCTAGCATGATAAAGGTACTATCGTTTGTATAATAACCCTTTTTATCAATGGCGAAGGTTGCCTTGTCGGAAAGAATTAACCATACTATTTTTTCTTTTTCGAAATCTTCATAGTATGCTACATTATCTTGTATTTCGTACCATTCGTAAGGCCCAGATTTTCGTCCTTTCCATTTTTCTCCTTTTCGTAAAGGTTGCCACCCAAGTGGTTTAGGCTCTAATCTCTCCCTATATTCACTTAAATATTCAAGTAAATTTTTAATCTTTGAGATATCATCATTCCGTCTTATAAAAATTAGATACTGCTTTTTATATTCTGTAATAAAACGTTTAATGTCCCTGCCCCTCAAAAGAGGCTTTATGTGATTGGAGCAGTTTGGATTTTCAGTAATAAGCTTTTTTTTGGTTTCTTCATCTATATAAAAAGCTTCATTGCGGCCAGATTTTATACCATAGTTGATTTCAGTATCCCAATCCTTTAATTTTTTGGGTACCCGTTCAATTATTTGCTTGACATCTTCAGCGAATTTGTTAGCAAAAGACCAACTATCATTATTCAAATACTTCCTTTGATATAGGTTCCCATTTTTATAGATGTAATCAAATAGTGGCTCGTTCCTCTGTAAATTGTTCCCAACTTGACAGAATGTAAAAGAATAATTATCAACAGGCCTTGATCTTTTTTGAAAGAAAATAATGGAAGTGTCAACTGTTGCCCCAAATACTCGAACCTCATTGAAATCAACGTATCCGCTTAGCTGAGTTTTAGACAAAAGATATTTTCTTAAGTTTTGTCCATACTTGGCTCTTGTGTATTTTTTTGAACAGATAAAAGAAAAAACCCCTTTATCCTGCTTCAAAATTTTATGACCCAATTCAAAGAAGTAGGTGTAAATATCACTGGTGCTATTAAATACTTCATAATTTGGCTTGCCATCAATCGTTTCCAAATATGGTTTTATATCAGTAATGCTCTCTTGCCTAATGTAGGGCGGGTTGCCTATTACAATGTCAAATCCACCTTTATCAAACACATCTTTAAAATATAAGTGCCACATAAACCATGGCTTTTCATCTTTTTTAAGTAATGGCTTAATGTCCTTTAAGGCTTGTTGCATTTCATCAATTTCAGCAACCAATGTGGCAATGTTTTTTTCTTGTTTAGTTCTGTTTTTATTGCCAAGTGGCGCAAGATTTTTAGTAATAATTGCAGCCGTTTTCTTTTTATCTGTAATTAATTCTTGAAATGATTGTTCTATGCTATGAGCTACTAAAGCATCAATCTGATTTCTGATTTCTTCTTTCCGGTGGTTATTCTTTGGATCGAAAAAGTCTTTCTCTAAAGCTGCAAGGTTTGTATGTGTTTTCTTGAAGATGTTTATTTGGGTTTGTGTGTTGAATAGATCAGTATGTTTTGGTTCATCTTGTATGTCGTGGTACTTTAATGAATATCCTTTGAAGCTTTCTAGTAATGAATCACCCTGCATGATTTTATAATCGAAATTGGGTAGGGGTTGTGGCTTTTCGCCTTTGTTTACTTCTTCATCAACAATCAAACTCAGCCAAAAACGCAAACGAGCTATATCAACGGCTCCTTTGTCCTTATCTACACCGTAAATTGAGTTTTGAATAATTGCGCGTTTTACGTCTCCTTTTTTATCTAGCAATGTCCAATCTAAAGCTAGCTTGGCATGAAATATCTCCTGTAATAAACCCATTGGAAATGCACCTGAACCTATAGCAGGATCGCAAATTTTAACATCATTTAGAAGGTTATCAATTTTAGAAGCATTATTGCGAATGAAGTTATCCTTTGCTTTTTCATCACCACGGTCTTTGTATCTTATAAATTTGGAAATAGCTTCATGTTTTCCTAAGTGCAGTTCAAGATATTGAATTAACACCTCCTGGCACATGTATTGTACAATGAGCTTAGGTGTATAAAATGCTCCTTTTTCACGGTTATCTTCCAGCAAGTTTTCAAAGATATGCCCGAGCATTTCAGGGTCAATACCTACATCTAAATCATCAGGCGTACTCTCATCAATGGTAAAGTTGTATTCGCCAAAAAACGCAAACAGGTTTTCGAATAACTCCTTTTTGAAAACAATAGAATCAGCTTTGGCTTTTTGCTCAATTTCATCACGCTCAAACAAACCCCCATTTAGATATGGAAACCTAGTTTTAGTTACGTTAAAGATTTCATTTTTTGGGTTATTCAATGTTTCAAAGAAGAGCGGAACCAGACAATTGGTATAAAAGGCATCATTGTTATTCGCTTCAAAAAATTTTGTTAGGAAGTTTGTATTGCCCTCACCAAAATGCTTATCAATATCTACATCTAACCATCCTTTCTTTTGAAGAAATTGCAGGAAAACAATTCTACCCAACATTTTCTTTACAAAGTCACGAATAGCCTTTTCATTGCTTTCGAAAATATTATATTTATATGGTGATTCTATTAAACAGTTAACAAAAGCCTGATAGTTCTTCTTGTAATTTACAAAAAACTCTCTTGATACTTTTTCAACTGAGAAAGCCTCCAACACATCTTTGATAGTTCGGGTTCGTTTTTCTACCAAATGCCAAAATCTTTCACGTGGAGTAACACATGTTTCTCCTTTGCCTAGAACGAAAGTATATCGTTTGGGATGTGTTTCTTTCTTGATCTCATTGCCTTCATCATCCCAGTATTTTGATTTGGAGTAAAACGAAAAACGCCAATCATCATGATCGGGGTGGTAATAAACAATCAAAGCACCGTCAACAACACCCGGAATAACTTCATTGTTAATTAGGTTTCGCAAACCAACACGGTTTCGTGTTATACTAGTGGCATTAGACTTGAGTTCTACCTCATATAAGGCTAAACTATTTCCATCATCCAATTTTATATTACCAAAACGGATAATTTTTTGGGTTAAGTCACGCTGTGCCTGTTTGGTTTTCTCCAAAGGCTCTTCACTAGCGAAAAATTCACGGTTGGGAAAGATGGCGTTAACAATTTTCTTCCAATTTTCCCTTGAATATTCGGATCTTAAATATTCATGTATTTCTTCTTTTGTCATTTGCCTATAAATGATTCTGATATTATGATTTGCGGTGCATTGTATCTGGTTTCAACCTTTTTTGGCTTAGGTTCATGCTCGTCTTCTTTCATGGCATCAATCAACGGATACCGTTTCAGAATCTTAATTAATAGCTGAAAAGCCTCCACGTTAGTCATGGGTTTAACAGCAGGATTCTTTCTAGATTCTGTATAAAGCCTATACCGTTCTTTTGCTAGTTTATTAACCTCCCTTGGAAGCTTTTGAAATTTACCTTTCAAAATAGAAGTCTTGGCGACATTTATCAAATCCCTTTCATCAGCACTCACAAAATCAAAATGAATTTGACCGTGCAAATATTCAATTACTCGTTGGTCATTAGGACCTAATTTCACTTTTCCTAATTGACCCAGTGCTGCAAGATTTGCTTCCATTCTGAACATTTGAAGTGCTATTCCAATTTGATCATGATGGAATTGGTGAAGTTTCACAGCCTTTTCGGTGATATGTGCTTTAAATATTCGAGCTGCTTCGATGAAAGTCAGTTCCTCAAATTCTAATTCATTGTTGATGTAATAGAAACTGTCTCGCTTCTGATTCTTGATGTATACCAAGGAAGTTTCTTTTCTGCTTTTATCATTTCTGCCTGTTCTTGCTCTTTTGGGTACACAATCACGAATCTTTTTATAGAGTTCAGCTTGCTCATCTCGGAATTTTCTTAGTTCATTCAGGAACACTAAACGTTCATCTCTCTCTTCTTCAGGCACTTTTTCAAACAAGCCAAAAGTGCCGTACTCCTCATCATTTGAATAAATTTGACTGTCCTCACCAAGTGCAGAGTGGAAGGCTTGCAATTTTATATATGCCTTTTTGTTGAGTTCAATTTCATTATCTGTTTTTGTAGTGGGGAAAAAGTTGTATATGTAAATTTTATGTGATGGCGTCCCGATTCGATTGACACGGCCAATACGCTGCATTAATCGCGTGGCATTCCAAGGAATATCATAATTCACTATTACATTAGATCGATGTAGGTTTACGCCTTCTGCTAAAACTTCTGTTGTAATAATGATGTCGTAATCGTTCTTTTGTTCGTAAAATTTTAAATTTGCATCAAAGTTTTCAGCTACAGTTTCCGACAAATCCTTTTGATTCGAACTATTAATTGAGATTAATCTTTCAAATCCGTCTTTTTTTAATCTTTTACTTAAATAATCGGTTGTCTCTTTAGATTCGCTGAAAAGAATGAGTTTGCCATTATCATTGATGTCTTTTTTCATCAACTCGTTTTTCAATCGAAAAACCAATTCATTATATTTTGGATCATGAATGATTCTGCTCCAACTTTGAACCAGTTTATCCAAAACCTTTTGGTCATGATAAATGCCATCAATATATTCAGGTGCAAATTCCTCAATAGAAAATGCCTGAATGATATTAGGGTCTTGTGTATCTTCTAATATTTGTTGCAGTGTATCTTCATCATCATTCATAATATAGTCATTCACCGCGTGTTTAGAAGCGATAAAAACCCTACCGTTCTCAATCATTTTCAACATAGCAGAGTTAGCATCATAATAACGGTTCAAACTCATTTTGAACGCATGGAAACTACTGTCAATGCGTTTCACCAAAAGGGTTTTCATGATTTTAGCCAATGAATCTGAAATGATGTCAGCATTTTTATTGAAAAACTTTTTTTTGATTTCTTCAGGTAAATATTTGATTGCCTGATAACGAAAATATTTCAATCCATTTTTAGTGTCTTTCAGTTGTTTTAAGGTCTCGTCATACAGGTCGCTCAATTCTTTATCCATCTGATAAAGTATTTGCTTAGGAGGCTCTATGTCAGGGAATGTGTAGCCTTGGGCTTTAATATCTTTCCAGTACTCTTCAGTGTTTCTAATATCTGTTCTTGTTCTTCTTACAATGATAGGCTCGAGTACTTTAACCCTAATCTCATCATAGATTTTTTTTACTTCTGAAGCAATGGTGTACTTGTCTTTTTGCTTTTTCAGTTTCTCGTAGCGATCAATTAATGGTCTGAAAAAGTGTTGCAAGTTTCCGATTTCAAGACTTGAGTTCTTTGCGTCTTGAAAGAGGTACAGTTGATTGCGTATGTCATCAGGTTTATTATTCAATGGCGTTGCAGTCACCAGAATAACTTTCTTATCCTTACTTCCATCAGGAGCAGGATTCTTTCTAGGTGTCTTGCAAATCTTTTGAAGGAAGTTGAACATTTCAGATTCATCACACCTAAATTTATGCGCTTCATCCACAATAATTAAGTCATATATTTCTGGATGAGTAACTTTATGCAAGCTGCCATTGGTAATAAGTGTGACATTCGGAACCTCAAAATCACGAATAGTTCTTTCCCAGTTTGGACGTAAAGCTGGGGGATGTATTATCAGAATTTTAGTACGGTAACCGTTGGAGAAGTAAAATTTCTTGGCAACAATAGTTGCAATGACTGTTTTACCTAATCCCACAACGTCTGCCAATATAAATCCGTTGTGTTGCACTAATTTGTTGTAACCATCGTTTACTGCATCAATTTGGTATTGAAGTTTTTTATATCCTTTTGGTAAATCGGCAACTGATTCTGGATCATACTCAATACTCTTTCCGAAATATTCGATCAAGAACTTGATGTAAACTTCAAATGGAGTAAAGTCCTCGTTTAAATATGTTTCGGTTTTAAGTTTAGCTAAAGATGCTGGAAGAATGCCAACACTTTCTTCCCAAAGCTCATTGAATGTCTTTAAAGCATAAGCCACATCGTAAAAATCCCGCAATTCAACATTGAATTCAAAATTCTGTTCCAGTCCTGATTCCGACAAATTGCTAGAACCGGTGATAACCGATCCAGAATTATGTTCATTAAAATTCTCAGGTCTGAAAATGTAAATCTTTGAATGTAATTTACGGCTTGGATGTGCCTTAATTTCAATCCGTTTATCGATGATGTCATTTACGAATTCAAGAATACCTTCCTCAACATTTCTTTTGTAATCTGCATTCTGAATATCTGATTTTAGTTCCGAAAAAAATTCATCTCTTGTGATTTCAGTATTGAAATTGAATTCAAGGCCTTTTCTTGCTGCTTCGCTTATTAAATGGTCAACATCAATACCTACAAGTATTCGGATTCTTGAAACATCTTTGAGGAGTGGCCTCACTCTAAAATAACCTGAAGCCCTGAAAAAGCCAACTAACGCGTCAAAGTAATGTACATGAGTATATGTGAAGATACCTTCGAACTTGCCAATTAGTGTGTTGTCGTCTTTGTTTGTAAAAAACTTACTTGCCATTACTTTTTGTATCTATTAACTGTTTCTCCACTCTTATCAGTCTAGTTTTATACCCTAATTGAAATAATGCAAAGTCCAACCCAAATGTATTACTTTAAGTGGGTAGGGAGATAACTACAGGAGGAGACTGTTATTCTATTATGCAGGGTTTTTTCTGATTTCATCATAAAATTCCTTAGTCCTTTTCTCGTCAACCATTAATTCAATAAATTCGACTTGGTCTGCTCTTAAATTGGGCTTATTTAATAAAATATCCCCTAAACTCCTTAACCTATCAAGCTGACCCCTATCCTGAATTCTATTTTTTAATTTCTGAGTTTCTCTAATAGTTTTTATAAATGCGTCAACCGCATTAATATCGAAACTCTCAAACATTCTTGATATCCTTGGTGCAGCAGAATTACTATAAAAATCTCGTCGAGAATAATGAGAACTTGAACCCCGATATCCTACATAAGTTAATGTCATTGCTTTTACAAGTCTATCCACAAGGTCCAAAGGAATAACAGTTCCTAGTCTATCAATTTCTTGCATTGCTTTTCCTTCAATACTCCACTCATCAAGGTTATCTTCAAGTTGCTTAATTAGTGGGTCATATATTATCTTTCGGCTTGGTTCAGATACGTATCTAAACCCTTCTATTACTGACATAATATCGGTTGCCCAGCCAATTTTATCTGTATTCCCTTCAATAATTAATTGGTCAAATCGCTTTCCTATTTGCTTTCTAATATCTTTAGATAGAAGTTTCCATAAAATTGGGAATGCAAATTCAGTATTAGCCCTTAATGTTGTAGAAGCATTGTCCTTGATGTAAACTCCAAAGAGTTTATTAGTTAATTCTTGTTTATAAATCTCAGGAAGTTCACTTAAGGCTTGTTCGATTGCAATTTCATTTTGATTGTAATTAGAGCCATCCATAGTTTGGATGTATTGGTCAATATCTATTATTGGCATTGGTAGAGGCTGACTTAAAACATATCTGTTGCAGTCTGCTATCATATTAAACACTTTAAAAAGTGTAGGGTCAGAGCTTTTAGGGTGTCCGTCAAAAATATTTCTTGTCTCCCTAGCTTGTTGTAATAATTTTCTGCCTTCCCAATTGATAACACCAGTTTTATAAGCTCCTTCAATTAGGTCATAATCTGTTATATGGTTCTGAAAGTCTTCATATTCTCTTACGTCTCGTAAATGTGATAGTTCTTTATTAAAAAGGTCTAAACTGCGGTGAATTACTTTCATTCTTATATCGTGAACCACAGCATTCCAGTAAGATCCAATTGTACTTCTAAGGCCACCTGCTGCAAGTACTTTTATCGCCTCTAAGATATAGGGGTCATCTCTTACGTCATCTCTGATGTTAGTAAGTTCTTTCTGAAGATATTCAAGTTTATCCTCCGGTATTGTTATATCCGCCTCCTGTTTTTGTATTTTTTCCATAGGTTGAGTTCATTTAAAAATCCTGCATAACAAATTTACAAACTTACTAATCGATAATGTTATTATCCTAGATAAGGCTAAATAACCTTTCCTTTTGTTGTTTATTTGGTATTTATAATACTCTCAGCAATCTATCTTCCCCTCACGCAAATATATAAATAAGGATTTATGTTAAAAAATAATTAAAGAAAAAATTATTAACCCCTGAACGAGAACACTTCATCCCACCTATACTCAATCTTTCCGACCGTTGATAGACCTTAAGTGTCCTTAATGCACTTGCTTCTACTTTCCTCTAATGTTTCCTTCCCAAACTTCTTTTCAAGAAACTTTTCCAGTGTTTCCCAATAGTCAGCATCAACATCCCATTCTGTATGAAGATGCTCTTTCTCAAATTCATTGGTAACATCATAAGCAATATCACTTATTGCCCAACTCCCACCATCATTCATTGCTTGTTTGATGTTTATTTCGCCATCACTGTTAAGCTCTTTCTGACTAAGGATTACACCAAGCCATTTACTGACTTCAAAGTGTGTCTCAATCCAACTGATCAAGTCAACTGTAACAATATCAGCTTTGCCTTCAACTTTGACTATTTTCATTTTTGTCCTTCAAATACAGAATACACGAAGCCCTACAGCCGTGCAATTTAATAATACTTTTTATAGTTTCAAAAATAATAAATATAAGTTAAGGGTGTGAGCGCTCAACTTTGAACAACCTTGAACACCTTGAACAACATTGAACAACATTGAACAATATTGAACGCGCGCAGCGCATTTTTTCACCCCACCACAAACGTCGCCAAAACCTTATGCACATCATACACATTCACGGCTCGGCTGAATTGCTTTACAATGGAGGGTTGTTGCTCGCTTGATACCCATATCTTTAATTCAGCATCCAGGTCGAAGGTACCGGCGGTTTCTATGCTGAAGCGCGATATGCTTTTGTAAGTGATGGACTTGTACTCGATTTTGCTGCCTGTGAGGCCTTGTTTATCGATGAGTATTAATCGTTTATCTGTAAAGAGGAAGGTATCTCTTACAAGTTTAAAACCCATCTGGATTTCCTCGGTGTCAGTTAACAATCTGCCATAATCATATTTCAGTTGCTGCAGGTCAACAGCACCGGCGTTGCCTATTAATGCGGAGAAGAGTCCCATTGCGTGGTGGTTATTTTTGTTTTTCTAATCGTGATCTTCGTTTTCATGATGATTGTCTGAAGCTGTAACCTGGTAATCCGGTCTTATTTCAGTGTGTCGTATTTCACCGCCTGTTGTTCCGGTTTCTTTACCGAAATAGAGAACTACAAACGCGAAGATCAAAATTACAATATTGGTGGTGTTTGAGAAGGTTTTTTGTTTAATGCTTGCCCAAAGTCCAAACAAGGAAAGGACACCCAGAATGTAATTCAGCATTGAATAAAGTTCTGCTGCCTCTTCGTGTCTTTCAATGTAGTTTTCAGTAACACCGCTGATTTTTTCAACAACATCTTCAGCACCTTCACCGCTTATCATAGCTGCAACAGCAGTCAAAGAACCAATAATGAAAATGAGGAATGCAGTTCGTTTTACTGCATCTGATTTAAATATCAAACCTGTAATCATGACGATTACGCCCACTATAGGGAAAATGATTGGCAGATGATTTACCAATAAATGAAAATATGCTTCGTTCATATTCAATTGGTTTTAGGTAATTGTGAAAATGAATAATTGGCCTTGCCGTTTCCGGAAGTGAAATTTACAAATATTTTTCCAATATAACGCCATGTTCCCCCTTCACTTTCTACAGTGATTTTTCATTAAAAAGCCCGTATAGCACGCACCCTCTTTGTTGCGCTCTTAATCTCCAGACCTGGTGAGCCATCGTTGAAGTATCGAATACGTGCACTCATACTATCAATCTCGGTAGAACTCCAATAGGCGGTATTAGTAAAAGCACTACCTCCATTTGCCACTGCGGTTGCATCAATAGTTGCCTTATTTTGATACATCAGGTCCACTTCGTGTATGGAAGGTAAATACCAGTCACCATAAGTTACACCGCTTTCTGTAACCTTATATTTGGCACAGATTCCTGCGGCATAAAAATTTGAATTCATGCCTTCGAAAACTCCTAGATTTGCAATAATTAATAGTGTATTCATTTCACCTGAATAAACACCATCACCCATAGCATCAGTCTCATTATAAAGCCCATGATCCCACCGAATACCATTACCACTGTCCTGATCCACTTTAGCAGCTACCAAACCATGTTGCCCGGTTTCGTCTACCCAAAACACGATACCACCCTGAGCAAAGTCGCCTACGGAATAAGTGGTTAAACTACCTGCTGCACTGACCACATTATCAACAATATTTATATTTGTACCAGCTGTAAGCCGGTCTTGTTTATTATTCCAGTTGGTAGTGTCGGCACCTGAAATGCCACTGGCTATTGATGCTCCATAAACGGGATCAGTTTCGGCATAACTTGTCAGAAATCCGCTTACATCAGGAATTTCGCTTCGAACCTGTGCTGTTGAATCGCCCAGAGCCGAACGTACCTGTGCTGTTGAATCGCCCAGAGCAGAAAGTACCTGTGCAGTTGAATCACCCAGAGCCGAACGTACCTGTGCAATTGAATCGCCCAGAGCGACTTTAGTTGCTAATGAGCTTAGATCCTGATCGCCAGTATTAACACCTGATAAGTTATTCAAATTGGTAATATCAGTTGCAGTGATGTTGGCTGCCTGGCTGGCTATAAAGGTCGGATCAGTTTCGGAATAACTTGTCAAAAATCCGCTTACATCAGGAATTTCGCTTCGCACCTGTGCTAATGAATCGCCCAGAGCCGAACGTACCAGTGCTATTGAATCGCCCAGAGCTGTTTGTACCAGTGCTATTGAATCGCCCAGAGCAGAACGTACCTGTGCTGTTGAATCGCCCAGAGCGATTATAGTCGCCAAAGCGCTTAAATCCTGATCGCCTGTATTTACACCTGATAAATTACTCAGATTGTTAATATCAGTTGCAGTGATGTTGGCTGCCTGGCTGCCTGTAAATACAGGGTCGGTTTCGGTAATTCCCCCTGTAAGGGTTTCTGCCGTTTTTGCATGCAGGGCATAGGGCACACTCAACAACTGGCTTGTGCCTGTGATAGTATAAGTTGTTCCTCCGGTGGGGTCGGTTTCTGTTTTAATAAAGTAGGGTCCGTTTGCCCAATCAATGGAGCTAAAACCTGCCCCACCACCTATTTCAATGCTTACTAATCCGTTGGTATTGGTGGTTGGTGTTTGCATTTCGGTGTAAACCACCGTTCCGTTGACCGAGCCTTGCAATATGCTTACTTGCATTCCAACTTGAGTGTTAGTGACCAAGGCATTGTTACTGTTGCGGATTACTGCCTGATAGCTCATCTTTTCGGGTGATTGAGCAAACGCACTAACCGTTAATAAAATGGCATTAATAACCGTAAGAATTCTTTTCATGCGTTAGTTCTTAATGATTTTAAATGTTTTTACTTCTTTGTTTTCCCTTGTTACTTTTACAAAATAAGTAGCAGGAACAAGACTGCTCATATCAATCCTCGTTTGGTTGCCTGTAATCTTTTCGCTTTTTAAAATCTTTCCATTCATGTTGTGCAGGTGATAGGTCAAAGCTGATAGATTAAAGTCATTCACTTCTAATGTTAGATAATCAGTTGTTGGATTTGGATAGGCAGCAACCGAAAGGATTATGCCTTTGGCTTCTAGTGTTCCTGTTACTATCGAAATTTCAAAAGGTTGTTGTACGCCATGTGCCACTGAACCGTTGGTTTCTATGTTGGTGGTGTAAACAACCTGTCCGACCGAATAACTTACCGAGCCTCCGCTACCCGAACCATTGCCACCAGCGGTATTAAGGCTTTCTTGTGCATGCAGTGTAGTCAGCCCAAGCCCTAAAAAGAGTGTTGCAAATAATTTTAATCGTCTGTGTCTCATTTTTGATCTTCTAATTATTAACTTCCCCCCAAGCAAATATATAAAGAAGTATTTGATGTAAAAAATTGAATTTAGTGGCTAGGGATATTTTACATCCCCACTTGTTTTAACGGCTCAGGAATATCAACCTATGGCCGTTGATGGTGCACATTGGGTGGTGAAGATGATTGATGGCGTTAACAACTGGGTGGTGCTCGATTTGTGGGAGTATTTCTGCCAGGGCGATACTGTTGTTGACAACATTGCATACAAGAAGGTTTTCAGGCGTGAACTGGTGCCAACGATGGATCCGCCGCCTTTTACACCGGCCTCTTATTATAGTTTGTTCGGTTTCATGAGGGACGATGTCGCTGCAAAGAAGGTTTATGTGCGTATAATTTTGAATGACAATTGGTATAGTGAATGTGGTTATGATGTTGATAATCTGCTATTTGACTTCTCGCTACAGCCTGATGATGACATTGAGTTCTGCACCATGCCGTCGTTTTACGATGCCACCCTGAGCACCATTACTTCCGGCGAAGCGTTTGGTGTAAACACCCGGATATTTACAGCCAGCAATGGCTTCAGCTATTATGAAGGCGTGGGTTCTGATTTTGGCCTTTTTGAGGATATGTTCTGGCCGGTTAAAAGTACCAACGAGCTGAACCGCACTGAGTTATATTACTACTGCAATGCTGATCCATGTGCGTACACCCTGCCCGAAGTAACCTTACTCACCATAGGTGAAGTGTTTGATTTTGAAGTTGGTGATCAGTTCCACTTTCGTGGACAGGCATCGGGTCAACCACCAAATGCCGACAGGATCACCATTACGGATAAGTACTTTTCGCAGGATAATGATACGGTCTTCTACCAAATAGAGCATAATTCCTATTACTCTTTCCTGGACTGGAGTAGCGGCGAGCCGGTGCTGGAATATACGTTTTACACATCTACTGATAATATGTTGTATACAAATCTGGATGAACCAATATCAACATTGGATAGCATGTTTCTGATAAATGTGAATGTTATTCTATCGCCTGATTATCAGTGCAACACATTGGTAAACCGGTCAAATATTTCAGTTGGTCCCGAGGGTTTCCCGGCCGACAACTATATCAAGGAATATGGCAAAGGACTCGGTGTAACGTGGCATTTTTATCACTCAGGTGAGGGACAAATTACGACCCTGAACGATAAGTTATTCTATTACAAAAAAGGCAACACCATTTGCGGTGAACCCGATGTAGTTGCAACAGGAGGCTTTAAACCCGAATCATCCGTGGGCATCTATCCAAACCCTGCCGCTGATCATATCACATTCACCATCAACAAACCCATCAAAGGCCAGGGAACAGGCAACGCAACCTACCACATCATCAACAGTGCCGGCCTCAACTGCAGTTCAGGTATCATAAATCAAGGAGATAACAAAATCAATATAGGTGAGTTGCCTACAGGGTTATACTTGCTGAAAATTGTGGTGGATGGTGCAGTTTATACCGGCAAGTTTATGAAGAAGTAGACTTTCCCAAAATCCAGAGCAGCCAGATGGCAATCCTACCTTGTACCACATTGAACAACCTTGAACAACCTTGAACAACCTTGAACTAAAAAGTCCCCAGATAAACGCTCCCCGATACCTTCTCCTCACTGGCGTTGGCCTGCTTCTCGCCGTTCCAGTAGAATGCCCAGAGGTGGACGGGATGAGTGTAATTACTTGGTAACGTGACTATTGATTCCCCTTGTCGGCGAAGTCCTGCATGAAATTCTGCATGCACTGGGTTGCCTTCGGCGTAGGCTACCAGGGCAAGCGAATCAGTGTGGCGGTTGGGGACGGGCCCAATGTTGGGATTCCAGGTCAGATCGATATCCTGTCCGGTGCGCTGACAGCTATCAATTACAGGGGAATGGATCTTACCTTCAGCAAGTACCACATTTTCGGGAATCACCCTGAAAGAGTAGTCAGTTTTGCCTGCAGGTGTAGTTTCTTCCATTGCGTTTGCCAGATGATATTTCACCACCTGGTTGAAGATACGCAGGGGAGGGCCATATTGCTGATAGCCAACCTTGATCACCTTGTCGAACTGCTTGAAGAATTTGCTGCAATCACGCACCTTCGCACGGTGCTGCAGTTGCCTATCTGTTTTCGGATCGTTGGGCGGGGTGCCCATCCTGGCATACTGAACGCCATCACGCACATAATAAACAAGATTTCCCAACCTGCCCTTCATTAATCCATTGCTTAAAACCTTTGCCATAATATTGTTTTTTTTTGAAATTGCTACTAACCGTCTATTTAATTTTCCTAATGCATAAAGGTATGAAATCCATTCGAAGCCACCAAGTATAAATCAAGTATAAAATAAGTTTCAACCATGTACCTCATACAAGGTTTATATAAGGTTGATACTAGGTTTATATTAGGTTGATACAAGGTGCGATGAAATGAATCTGATATAGCAATCAGCATTCAGCATTCAGCATTCAGCAATTGTAACACCATTTATGACGTTTATAAACCAGCAAATGTAGAGACGCCATGCTGGCGTCTGAAAACGATGGAATGGGAAATCTAGTAGGGGAGAAGTATAAACGCAAAAACCGCCGGTGTAAAGCGGCGGCTAAATTATGCCAACAAATAGATTTTTTAGTTCAGCTAGGGTATGCTCTTTGGTAAAGAATCAGGATTCAACCATCTTTCATTTAGAGGAACATTATATACAGCATTATCGTAATACGACATAACACACTCATACTCCTTTACTGGACAATATTCCATGTGTTTGTAGATGAGGCATTGCAAATACATTTCCAAACAATCCCAATTGCCGTTATATAAGCGTTCTGCAGTCCACCACCATGCGCGGGGATTAGTTGTTAAAATATCAAAGTCTGCATATTTATCCAGGGCTAGATTGGCCATAAATGGGTTATGTTCTTCTCCCTTATAATATCTGTAGCCAGTGTAATTCTTTTCCATATTTCCACTAAGTTAAATATTAAACTTATAGCGGTCAACAAATTATTTATGTAAAGTTAATGAATTTTTAACAAGACAATGGAAAACACCGCCGGCTAATAGGTTCTTGCGCCATAGGTGCAAAAGATCGGTAGTACGTTTAGGAACGTCCACCATTTTGTTCCGCCCCGATAGGGGCGGGAGGAAAGGAGGGATGTACCCTATTTTTCTACCGATCTTATACCCCTAACGGGGCATTTTTAAAATTCAACCCAGCCCCTCGACAAAAACTCGGGGACCCCCAAAAACAAAGAACAAAGAACAAAGAACCAAGAACAACCAAGCTGATAGCTGATAACTGACAGCTGATAGCTAACTGCCATCAAAGTACCTACTCAACGAAATCTCCTTCGCCCTCGCCACCACCGCCGCTTCATCTGATTCCTCCCCCCGCATCCGTGAAACAATCTGATGAAACGATACCGCCTGCGCATCCAGCTCTGTTTTGATTTGAATCCGGGCTTCGCGGTAGATTTCAAGCTTTTCTTCAATGGAGAGGTTGATGTCACCTGAATCTACCAGCAGTTGGTAGTTGACGTTGCCGAAGTCGATAATGCGTCCGGTTTTGCGGTAGGTTTCGCGGCATTGCTCAAGGCCTTCCCTGAGTAATCTTTCTTTCTCCTGTTCTGAAATTTCTTCTACCGGTTTCTGCGTATTGAGGTAGCGGCTTTGCCGGTCGAGGGCGTTCAGGCGGTCGTCGGAATTGAGGTATTTTTTGACGAATTCATGAATGCTGATGGCGTTAAAGCCGTAGTATTCACCATATTCGCGCCGTATTCCACGGCGCACGGCATTGCCGATCTCCTCGAGGGTGACTTTCGGGTAATGGAACAGCAGGTCGTTGAGGATCAATCCTGCCGTGGCTTTCATCAGGTTGGCCCGTTCCTGGATGCTGCTGCCAACCGGCACATGCCCGAGCTCGGCATAACTCCGGTTAAGCATCTCAACGATGTACTGAATGGCCTTCGCTTCAGGCAGTTTGTCGAGCGATTCGGCGTACCGGGCTTTGACGAATTGCATTTCATTCCGCGAAAGCGCCGGACAAATTCCCTGTTCGCTCAAAACAATTCCACACTTCAACCTGGTGCTAATCTTAGCGCCATCCTCAGGCTGGCTCTGTGGGGCCGGCCCCTTGCCTTTGCGCAGTCTGATTTTAGTAGTCGAATGTCCCATCGTTCAGTAGTGTTTGATAAGTTTGATTAATGATTTCAAGATGTGAGGGCTTGCCCACGTAGTTTTCAACGCCGCTGCGGCCTGTGCCGGAACCGGGAGCGGTTAAGGGTTTGTTGGAATAGTTGCCTTCGAGCACTTTTACGAAATTGGTGGGCAAAAACAGCCAGTCGAAGTTTGCTTTCCAGCCGTTAACGTTACATCCGCCCAGGAAATCGGAGGCGGCAGCCATTTTAAGCATCTTTTGTACCTTGGCCGCGCCATGTTCCTTGAGCCGCGCACCGACATAAGTTTTGCGCATGTCAGTTTTTGTGACCACGCGGGGCAGGTTGAGGCAAACCCGGTTATAATCAACAAAAATTTTCAAAACCATTTTATTGAATTTTTTTCTCTCTATCGCGTCATCGCCAGATGACAATGGAGATTTTTTATCTCCATCAAATCGTTTTTTAGTTTCTTTTAGTTTAGTTTCTTTTAGTTTACTAATAGTCTCAGGTTTAGTTCCGGAACAGTCCGCAGAGGCGTCCGCACTGCAGTCCGCAGATGCGTCCGCAGTACAGTCCGCGGAAGCGTCTGAAATACAGCCCGTAGAAGCGACCGCTGTACCATTCTCAGATGCGTTCGCAATACTGTCGGCGGAAGCGACAGAATCCCCTTTCGTTGAAACGATCGCCGTACCGTCCTCAGATGCGTTTACATTACCATCAGCGGAAGCGCCGACAGGATCATTTCCTGCAGAATTATTCTTACCCATTCTTCCGTTGCGGAGCCCTGTGATTTCATAATAATCATCACCAATTTCATCGTTGAAACCCTCTGCCGACGGTAATAGTTTGTTTGAAACCGGGTAGATGGTATAGTTGGCACAATTAGCAAGGTTACCATTTTGGCAAATTATTAAACCTGCTGATTCCAGTTCAGTCCTTGCTTTAAAAACATCACTCCGGCATAATCCGCTTTTGCTCTGCAGCGTGCAAATAGCCGCACTGAATGTTCTGATCCATTTTGTTTTGTTATTTATATGCATAAGCGCATGCCAGAGCGCTATAGCGTTTTTCGACAAACGAGGGTTTCCTTCTATCCAGTCGTAGAATGCATTGATTTCTTGTATGTAGTTCATGGTTGGGTTTTTTAATGTTTGGGTTTGTTTTAATGTTTTTGTTCGTTGGTTGTGAGGGTACTTAGGGTTGCACGGGCTTTTTCCATGTAATACTCCTTTCTTTCTTCGCTATGCCATAAATACTGCAAATCAGAGCATTGGAAATATTCTTTCGAAAAATTAATGATGTCGATTAGCTTCACTTTTTTACCGTTCATTGAATCTTTGTAGTAATTATTCTTTGCCATCACAAGAATTGCCCCTGCTATGATCTCCTTGTTACCGCATTTTTTAATCAGCGCATTGTTGACATCTGTAATACCTGCTAATTGCATCTCATCAATTACTTTATAGTAATGCTCAAATAACCTAATGATGCTAAGTTTGTCGTTTCGCTTTGGTTCAGCTTTTCTGTGAGCTTTGCGTGATGCTTCGAGGTTTTGATCAACTTCCTTTTTTTTATAGTACGCAGTCATTGTTTTAATATCTATATCTACCTCAATAGTACAGTCAAACAATAACCAGTCCGATGGCACATCTTCCATTGCATGCCTGTCGTCAGTACAGAATCGCAACACCGCCTGTTTATGCGCCTCTTCCCCTCCGCATAAAGCGAGATTTTTCTTGAGCGCAGGTATATTTATTGGTGACACAGGCATTTACGAGTGGGCAATAGAGCGTTGTTCAGCGATTTTTTGTATAAGCAAATACTTAAATGTTTTTTGAAAAAGCAATATGCCGACAGGTCAAATTACTAACATTTCTAACATATAACTATATACGTATTATATATTTGTAGACCTCGATTTTATAAGTTCCACAAGGTCAATGTACAAGTATCGGTATGCTCCGTTTACTGTTTTATATGTAAAAAGCTGCTGTTTTCGGTAACGTCTTAGGGTCCTGAGTGATACCCCTAATAGCGAAATTGCTTCACGCGATGTGATCCAGGCAGGCTCCCTGATGCGCACCGGAAATTTCCTGATTGCCGGTTTGCCAGATGCGTTAATTGCAGATCTTCTTTGTAAGTTCAGCGACTTCCTTTGTTCAACGGCTTCCTCTACCGCCCTGCGAAAATCGTCGAGGGCCTCTTTCAGTTTCAAGGATAGATCCAGCACGTCAGGACCTGTTAAAGTTTCTTCCATCGTTTTACAGTTAATTTGAAGGCACTCTTCAATACGTACGATTGACAATCAAAATTAAAGTGCAAAAAAATCGGAAAAAAACAAAATATTTTACAGCGCAGGTATTCAGGCTATTGTAAAAACTATAAAACCTCAAAAAACTATAAAAAGTCGGTTTTTACTATAAAACGGGGAGTTTTTATAGTTAAATTACTATAAAAACTATGGGCTATTAAAACCATGCAAGCGTTATTCCGAAACCCTGGTATTATAAAAAAAAGGGAGGCAAAACTGCCTCCCTTTTTGATTCAAAACACGCTATGAATTACATAATCACCAATCGCCCTACTGTTACACCATCAGCGTTGAAAGACCTGATGATGTAAGTGCCTACGGGCAGGTCAACATTGATGGTATTGTTGCCGGCACGGTGGTTGTTGGTATAAACGATCTTACCGGTGAGGTCAGTGATGGTTACTGTTGCCTTTTTGGTAAGGTTGATGTGGAATATTCCATTGGATGGATTTGGATATATGCTGAACTGGTCAACAGTAAGATTTTCAGCATCAACACCCAGTATGTTTAACTGTGCTTTCGCAGATACGCCTGTGGCATAAACTGCTTCAACTTCAACCAGGTGGTCACCACCGGCAAGGTCAGTGAGTTCGTAGTTTGTTTCAGTTAAGCCGGCAGCTACGCTTACGCCATCGAGATATACGTTGTATGAAAGGGCATGGGTATATTCCTTTTCAAAGGTAATGTCGTCGATCAACAGGAAGTAAGTATCGTTACTTATATAGTTGATGGCCACATAAGTAGTTTTTTCAGGCAGGTTGTATGAGTACAGTGCCCAATCGGCCGGACAGGTAACTACATCGCCAAGTTGGCTGAAGTCGGCAGTTTCGTTGCCGGTGGTTGAGTACATGACCCTGAATTTCTCCAGACCTGAAGTGCTAATGGAAGTTGCCATGAAACTTAATTCGCCACTTCCTGCGGGAATGATAAGCCAGTCGTTGTTAACCCCGTCAGGACCTGCAAAGGCTGACAACATCCTGCGGCCTGACCATGTTGACATTACAACGGCAGGGGTGGTAGCATGCGGGTTGAATACCATGTACGACATAGGTGAACCGGCATCGGGCCATGTGAAGTTGGTGTAGGTGTATGTTTCAAGGCCGTCGAGGTCTCTGAGTATGTAATTGCTGATGTTGTTGCGCTCAAAGTCAGGATAGGTTTCAATTTTATCTGTGAAGGTCTGGTGCAGTGTCCATTGGAGCAGGGCAGTTTCACCGTTGAGGGTAGCCTTCAGGTTTGAAGGCGTGGCTTTGATGAGTGTTAAAGGAACATCAATGGTTTGTTCAGTGGACACATTTACGTTTTCCATTTCAACGGTTTCGTAGTTGCTGAGTTGTGCATATACCTGGTAATCGCCAAGCCATACATCGTTGAAGGTAACACTTGTTTGACCTGCTTCCACGGTTGTTTCGTAGAAATGTTCGGCATTTGAAACAGCAATGTAGGTGTTTGCAGCGGTACCATGATCAGGCTCAAGCGCGATGGTGAGGTTGAATGCCATCTGCAGCAGCACATCATTTGAAATGCTGTTTTCAGAGGCTACATTATCATAATGGGCATTCACCGCGTAATGATAGATGCCTGAAGGAGCTGTGGCCAGGGAAGTATCAGTATACTGCCTTAACTCAGGGAGCAAAGTGCTCAACAGATTCCACTCAGTTTCACTGGTTTGTTTCCTTAAAACCTGGTATGCTGTAGGATTGGCCTCAATGGTATTGTTGATGATGCCATAAATATTCCAGTTTTTGTTGGTAAGGCTCATTTGGTTCCATACACCTCCTGAATAGAGCATACTGCCTTTTTTAAGCGGAGCGTTGGGTCCTTCGTCAATTCCAATAGGATAGGCACCATAACCTGACTGATAATGCAAACCGATCCATAATTCTTTGGTAGGATCAACTTCAATCATCCTGGTGAGTTCAAAAGTGTACCAGCCTTCTTCAATGATGGATAATGGCTGTGAATATATCAGTTCAGCAGCATTGGCTCCTTCATATACCTCAATAATGATATCGGCATAATTTGACACATAGGCTTTAACATGGGTTAATTTGCCGTTTTGCGGAACCATGGTTGCCAGGTCGGTAGTTTCAAACCTGATAGCAGCGATGAATTCGTCGCCACCATCACCCCATCCATTACCGGTGTTTGTCATTGAACCCCATCCTATAAGTGTTTCATTGTAAGTACCTTCAGGGGCATACCAGGTTACAATTCCGGTATCAGCGCTGTTTACTGCCACCACGTTGAGCGGTTTCAGTGCATTCAGGTTAAGCGCTATAGTATCTAATGTAAAATCAGTTGCCTGGCTGATGATTTCCTCATTGTAGCTGAAATACAACGGGTGGGTTGCATTTACTGTATAGGTTTTATTCGCGAAAGCGTTGAATTCAAAAGCACCGTCAACTGCAGTAATGGCAGTGTCGGCTGAAAAACCGGTAAGTGTTACTGTTGCAGCTTCAAGTGCAGCACCTGCAACATTGGTAACAACGCCTGTAATTACAATGGGAATAGCCTGAACCATGGCAGCATTGATCACCAATTGCTGGTTTTCAGTTACAGTGAATGTTTCAGTGTACTCATTGTATGTCTCCTTGTTGAAAGTGATGATGTAATTACCTGGTAGCAGTGCCGGAACATTGTAAGCACCTTCAGTTGAAGTGAGGGTGGTTTCTGTTTGGTACGCCAACCCATCAGCCGGTGATATGGTAACGGTTACTTCCGCAAGGGCAGCACCATCAACCGTAACGTTGCCTGATACACTTGCAAACTGGGTGTGTTTGTCAGTTACAATACTTGGTATGGTGGTAACAGGTTCAGTGGCCCATGAAGCAGGCTGTGTGGTTATGATGCTCATATCAGTGGCATAGCCTATGGCGTAGTATGTTCTTGTACCGTCAACCCTTGTATTCATAAAGTTGGCAGGATACATGGATGAGGTGCTGGTAGTTAGTGGTTTAACGATGGTAACTATTACATTATCGCCCGAAGCAGCATCATAATAAAATGGCTGATCGAGGGTTATGGTTATAGGTCCAAGCCCTGCTGTGAATGGCATTGTGTCGTTGAACACGAGTTTCTGGTCGCCAAAATATTCCCATACAGCGGTTGTGTTGTTTTCGCCGAAAGTAGTGCGGTCAGTATTGCTCATGTATACTTTGTAAACGGCATCGTGGTCTGCGCCGAGATTCCCGAACCAGGTGATATCAGTGATGAGCCCGGTTGAACCGATCTGGTCAGCATAGTAGATGCTCTGTGAGATAATACTTCCCCTGCCAAGTTCAAAAGGCTGTTTTGCCTCAACGTTGCCTGAAGTCACTGTATGCTGGTCGGCAGCAAGTCCCGATACTGCTGTAGTGATAGCAGGCACACCCGGCTGTGATGGAGTGATGAGGGCAGTGATGGTGTAGGTGTAGATGTTAAGGCCGGGTATATCTGCTTCAGTAAAAGAAGTTGTGGTATGCATGGTTGCGAGGGTATCGTTAACAGTGCCCAGTTTCCTGACGATGGAATAGCCTGTAACCGGACTTTCGAGTTCACCGCCCATTTCACCGGTAACCACAGGGCTCCATGAAATAACTGTATGGAGTGTTTCATTCTGTGTAAAGGTGATGTTGGCAGGTGCTGCCGGGGTACTTTCGTAACCAAAGAAGGTCATAGGTGAATCAAAATGAGTACCACGACCCTGGCTGTTGTAAGGTTCAATACGATACAGGAAGAAACCACTTTCGGGCAGGTTATCGTTGTAGGTCATGGCCTGGCCTGCTGCTGATGGTACATCGGCAATTTCAACCAGGTTCATAGGGTGTGTGCCACGGTAGATCTTCACACCGGTGAAGTCGGCCAGAGCGCCGCCCGAGATGCTGTTAACAGGATTGGTCCAGTTAAGGTGAGCCACAATCTGGGCTCCCAGTTCCATAGATGAAGTGAAGTTGGTTATAATACCTGGAGCTTCTTCATTCAGGTCATAGTTGAACTGCACGTCGTCAACCATAAGGAAATAAGCATAAGAAACGCAATTGATGGCAAGATGCTTAGCCCCTGCGGGAATGGCATAGCTATAAAGCTGCCATGTTAGCGGCGGCGAAATAGGTGATGCATTAAGCAGGGTGAAATCAGCTGCTGCGGTTCCAGTCATTGAATAGGCAACATTCATCGCTTCATCACCAAAGAAATCAAAAGGAGCTTTTGCCCAGAATGAAAATGTGCCACCGGTGTGTGGTGCCAGCTCGTTGGTTATCATCCAGTCGTTCACGGCACCATCGTATGATGAAATACTGCTGAAATACTTATTCCCTGATTTGGGAATATATGCCTCCATGGTATTGGCAGGGTTGGTTTGCGATGGGTTATAAACAATAAAACCCAGCGGCCCACCCTTTCCGGGGAAACTCTGAAACGGTCCGGCAGTATTTAATCCGTCGAGGTCATTGATGATCCATCCTTCCAGATTGGTAGTGGCAAAATCGGTATGCCATTCGGCATCGTCCTTAAATGCCTGTAGCAAGTTGCCCTGGGAGTATCCCGGCAACGTGAGTAGTGCAAGTAAAGCTAGTACATAAAGTTTTCGCATGATTCAATTAGTTTAGATTGTATACTTGGTATTTAATTAATGTTAAGTCGTGTGCGGGCATTTACCGAAGCTGAATATCAAATTCAGATCAAGGCAAAAGTAACTGCTTCATTGGTTTCACGACATAAAATGTTCTCCTTTTAGTCCCTGTAGGAGACATTTTCATTCAATTGAAGTTATTCATTTTCAATAACTTGCGTTGCAGAGACAACTTGCTTTCTGAATTGGGTAGGGGTTACTTTCACTATATCCTTAAAGAAGCGGTAAAAAACTGACATGGTTTTAAACCCTGCTTCAGCGGCAATGGCTTCAATAGTATAATTGGCTTTTTTAGGATCGCTCAACAGCTTTTTGCTCTCTTCAACCCTCAGATCATTGATATAATCGTAGAAAGGTTTGTTCAATTGATGATTCAGTGCACTGGAGAGCGAGTTTCTTGTTTCATCTATAGCGAAGGCCAGATCGTGAAGATTGATGTTGGGATCCTTATACAATTTTTGCTCTGCCATGATCTGCTCCAGTTTCTGGATTACCTCAACATCCTTAAAGGTCGGCATGTGGTTTTCAGTCCCCTGGTTACCATCGCCCTGATTTCTGTTGGTTATGTTCCCAACTGCCATTTCAGCATTTGACCGGCTGTAATCCGCCCTGTACACATCGGCCAGGTTCGCAGAAGCACCATTATGGTCTTTAGTATTTTCAGGAGGCTTAACAGCGTGCTGTTGCTTACCCGAAAGTTCCTGGGATGTTGTACCCGCATAACTGATGAACGGGTTGGGATATGATAAGGCTTCAAACCTGAACGGGCGTGTTGGCCCATTAGCACCATAAGGGCTGGGTTTGGCAGTGAACAATTCAGGGATACCGAACACCTTGAGTGTGATGTAAAACAGACTCACACCCATTACAAAATGATAACCCAGGTACAGATAATAAGGGTTGAGGTGTGCGCTTTTAATGACGGTGGATATGCCCCCGATCACGAAGATGAGCACGAAACTATAATTGATGACCTTTAACCAGTGCAGTTTTTTTTGCTCAATATCAGAATACTCCTCCAGCAGCTTTTTGTACCTGATTTTCATGATCCTGTTGGTGGCGTAAAAATAGCAGGGGCCCTGAATCATGGCTATGTATGAACTGATCATAGTGCGGGCATGATACCATGGATGCGCCCTCATGCCGGCGATGGTAAAATTGCCTGCCCAGTAGAGGTAAAGCGTGAATACGATGAACAGGTACACTGGTAAGAAGTGCAGATGGTCGCGTGGTTTAAACGATGGATATTCGTAAAACAGGTACTTGATATACAGGAAAATGGGAGGGAACAGTGTAAGCGATATCATTGGACCAATAAACGTGGTAACAGGCCTGCTGAAAAAAGGGGCCCCCTGGATAAAGGCAAAAAACCAGTAACATGAAAATCCCCACGAAAGGAATAACAAGGCAAGCATATTATTTGAAAACGGCCTGTTCTTATCCTTTAGCAATAAAAAAAGCCCTGTAACAGCCTGCGATGCGCAAAAAAGCATAAAAACTGAAAACCAGGATTCAATTGTACTGAGCATTATGAGCAATTGTAGTATGTAAGTTTGTTAGGTTTGGCGTTTTAGGCCATGATTTATACGTTTGTGGCGTTTAAGTCACTCACCTGCAAAGATATATGTTTTTTCTTACCAAAACGCCCACCCTTGTCCCCCCTTTGTCAGGTGTTTTGTCCCCCTGTTGTCCCCCCTGTGGCAGTGTTCGTGTCATGCTTTTTACTGCCAAAAACTGACAAGGGGGGGACAACGACGGACAATTTCAAAAATGTGGCACAATTGTATCAAAATTGATAGGTGGTATATGTCACCGGCAATAAAGTCGGTTTCATAAAACCAAACCAATTATGGGTACATACAAACAGGGCATCTACGGCCCTTACAGCGGACGGGTCGGTAACGTTATCGGCACTTTCTGGAAAGGCAGGTGTATAATGCGCATCCGTGCAGCATCATTCACCGATGCCAATACCATCCCGCAGCAGATACAGCGTATGAAGTGGAAGCTGGTTTCAGCATTCGTCAAAGCAAACAGCAAGCTCGTGAAGCTTGGCTTTGGCGCTGCCGATGCCACACTCACCGCCTTCAACAGCGCGATGAAGTTCAACATCCCCGAAGCCATCACAGGCACCTTCCCAACGTTAAGCCTCGATCTCACAAAAGCCACCCTGGCCATGGGTAACCTGGCGCCTGTTGAAGGCGGCGCGGTGACTTCAACCGTGGCCAACACCCTGGCCGTTGACTGGGCCGACAACACCAACAACGTGGATGCCTTCGACGACGACCAACTGATGATTGCCATCATTGACTCCGCAAGTGGCGAAGTGATGCACTTCAGTGGCTACTCGCGTATGAACGAGACCGCTTCACTGGTACTCCCTGAAAACTGGGCATCACGCACCGTATCTGCCATCGGATTCTTCCTGAAAGCCGGCCTCACCGAAGTGAACAGCAGGGATCAGGTTTCCGATAGCGTGCATATTGGAACGGCGACGGTAGCTTAGAAGAGCGCTACGCGCGTTCAAACGAAAACCCCCTCCAACCCACACTGCGGCAAGATCAAGGGTTGATAGATATTCCCCGGTCGCTTTGACGACACACTCATGCGGTGGAAGCAGGTTGGGGGGACTTCGTTTGTTCAAAGCGCTTCGCGCGGTTCAAAGCGCTGCGCGCGTTCAAAGCCTTCGGCGTTCAAGGTTGTTCAAGGTGTTCAAGGTGTTCAAGGGGTTCAAGGTGTTCAAGGGGTTCAAACTCAGAACTCAGAACCCAGAACTCAGAACTCAGAACTCAGAACTATTAACGCTGAACACTGAACGCTGAACGCTGAACCAAAAAGAGTAGTGAGTAGTGAGTAGTGAGGCCAAAAGTAGTAGTGAAAACAAAAGTAGTAGTGAGTAATGAGATGTCGCATCTATGCTCTATGCCCTATGCTCTATGCAATTCAACAAAGAACCAAGAACCAAAAACAAACAACATCATGAAAGATATATTAATATCCGTATTCCCACCGTTTGTTTCCGCTTTGATCACCTTTTTCCTCACCCGTCGTAAATACATGGCAGAGGTGAAGAAGGCAGGAGTTGAAGTTGAGACCAATGAAATTGACAATATTGAAAAAGCCGCCCGGATATGGCGTGAGCTGAGTGAGGACATCACTGCCAGGCTGAAGGAAGATATCGACCAACTGCGCCGCGAAAACAAGAGTACCCGCGAACGGATGAACATAATCACCCGCGAGAATAACGCGCTACGCGCTCAAATGGCGAGCCTTCAAAAGGAGCTTCGGGCAACGAAGATTGAGAATGAGAAGCTTACTGAGCAACTCAGGCAGTTTAATTTGAACTTTAAATTGTGATTACGCGCTTAGCCAAGCGGGGCAACGCGGTTTTTCCCTTTCTGTACTTCTTTGTCTTGATACAAAGAAGTACCAAGAAAAATCAAGGCTTGGATATTCCGGCTAAAATTTTGATGGAGAAGGCTAAAAATATAACTCGCCAGACGATCTATCTGATTGAGGCCCTATAGAATAATATAACCTGCTAAGCCTGTCTTTCTGCTTTGGCTCAAACACGGATATTTTCTTAACGCCTTCTCCATCAAAATTTCTTAACGCCTCCATATCCTAGGCCAGTCCTAAATAATTCAAAAGAACACGGAGATTTTTTTTAACGGCTGCAACTTCAAAATTCTTAACCCCTCGGTAAAAACTCGGGGGAGTCCGCCTACCCAACGTAGGCCGGTCCTTAGGTTTCACAAGGCTAAAGGCTAAGGGCTAAAGGCTAAAGTTTATAGAAAAACACTCATATGCATTGCCCACTTTTAACGCTAAACGCAAAACGCTAAACTAACGCTGAACGCTGAACGCTGAACGCTGAACCCAGAACCCAGAACCCAGAACAATCAAAACCTGACAACTGAAAACTGATAACTGACAACCTCAACAAAGAACCAAGAACCATGAACAATTTTATGATTCCTGTCCCCGGTAAAATAACCTCTCCTTTCGGCCTTCGGAAACATCCGATAACGGGTCGCGATAGTTTTCACAATGGCATCGACATCGCCTGTAAGGTAGGCACGCCTGTGGTGGCGCCTGATTATGGAATGGTGACAGAAGTATGGAGTCACGAGCAGGGTGGATTGTGTTTGGCGATTGAAAATCTTGATGGCGTACGTTTTGGCTTTGCCCACCTAAGCAAACGCCTGGTGAAGAAAGACCAGCCGGTACTCAAAGGTCAGGTGATTGCTTTATCGGGTAATACCGGACGGAGCACTGGTCCGCATTTGCATTTTACCGTGAAGAAGTTGGGGGTTTGGGTGGATCCAACGCTTGACTTTTATAATGGAGTAGTGAGTAGTGAGTAGTGAGTTGTGAGATGGCGCCACTAACGCTAAACCCAAAACGCTAAACAAATAACAAACAACAATGAAACTCTACATCCTAATAATACTCACTTTTTTAACCTCCTGCGCAACCAGGAAGATGTGTGACCGGAAATTCCCTGCAGGTGTAAATACAACGGTTAATACGGTAACGGTGATCAGGGACACTACTATTTACATTGAGATACCGGGTGATACGGTTTTTCAATCGGTGCCGGTGGTTGAAGGGGAGGTTAGCAAGTTGAATACCCCCCTGGCTTTATCTTATGCCTGGGTAGTTGGCGGTAAATTAAATCATCGGTTAGTGCAGAAAGATACGGTTGTGCCTTCCACTGTAAAAGGTGCCCTGAAGACTTCTATCAAAGAAGCTCAGGTACAAGAAGTGAAAACCAGAATTGAATTTAGATTAACAAGCTGGCAGCAAGTGCAGGTTTATTTGGGGAGGGTGTTTATTGGCCTGGTGGTGGTAATGATTGCTTGGCGCATGGCGCGAGGTGCAGGGCGATTGGCATAGGGCATAGGGCATAGAGCGTTCAGAAACAACTTTTGAACGCCGTAGGCTTTGAACTATATTGAACGCGAAGCTTTGAACGCGCGAAGCGCACATTTTTGTTCCTTGACATCTTGATTAGATTGCTGCAGCTGATGTGATATTGGCTGTAATTGCAACTCTATATATACTTCACACTGGCGGTCTTTTTGAGGCTGCTGGTGTGATTCCCACATTATAGTCCTCGTCATACAGCAACTTTATTTGGTACCCACTATTATTGAAAGAATTGCAAATGTGTCCATGAACCAATGTACTAAAATCAATGAGGTCAGTTTCCTCATTTTAACATATATCATTATCCAGAATAGAAGTAAGGGGACAAAAGAAAGCAATCTCCAAAGCATATATTTAAAATCAACCATACGATGGGTTTCACCCATCGCTAACATATTCCGCCCCTTCAGGGCTAAGTTTTGATGCGGGGGCTCGTCTGTTTCTACCGATCTTCCGCACCTAACGGCGCGGTTGGTTGAAACTTTGAACATGTAATTCGCTCCTCCCCACTACCTCTGGGAGAGGGGCCGGGGGTGAGGGCTACGTCCTGCTGGGTTTATCTGCTCAAGCTTTACATTGATAATCATTTTCTGTTGCCAGGATTGTTAAAATATAGGGATTAGGGGCAGCAAATGTAGAGACGCCATGCTGGCGTCTGAAAACGATGGATAGGTAATTCCCAGTCAATGAGATTCCTCACTCCGCTAAAAAACGCGGAGTTCGGAATGACGTTGCAGATTGTTGATGTAGGGAATTGGAATAAGAGAAGTGCGGCATTGCCGCACTTCTCTTATTCCAATTCCCCCCTAGAACCCATGGTACCACCGTCATTCCGACCTTTTCGGGAGGAATCGGTTAGTGAACTATCTCAAAATCCACTCCAAATAATTATCAGGATTAATTACTGTAAACGTACTGTCGGGGTATGCATTGGTCCACATTTTTGGTGGGTTAGGGCGTTTATCATGATTCCACTTGATTTCATGAGAAACGCAATCAGCTGAATTGAGTGGTAGGGGTTAGTGGTGTAGTGGTTAGGGGAGAAGCGTTTAGCGTTTAGCGTTTGACGTGGTCCCCGGGTTTAGCCTTTAGCCTTTAGCCTTGTGGAGGAGAGGGCCGGGGTGAGGTGACAATGATGCTTGAACAACCTTAACAATATTGAACAAGCACAATAAAATGTATTCCTGTTAGTTAATTACGTTAAACATGATTTCGTTATTGCTATGAATCCTAACCCAATCAAACATGACAAAGAATTTAATCATACTGGTGCTGATGGTTACTGGCCTTTCATTGAATGCTCAAAACTATTCAAAGGGTGATTTCTTGCTCAATGCCGATGTACAGGTGACTAAGATCTACCCGGGTATTGATATCAGCCCTGACATATGGGAAGGTACTCCTTTTCATTTGTCAGTGAATTACGTAGCTGTTCAAACAAAAGCAGTTGCAATATCAACAGGTCTGCATACTACGTATTTCAGGCACCAGACTGGTTTTAATGAAAATTATGGAACATTTGGGTTAGCAGTTCCTTTTAATGTTCATCTTTCATTAATCGATAAGCTCGATACTTACATTGGTTACAGAATGGGCTATCACTTTGATGGTTTTCAACCTGAGAGTAAGACGGTTGAGGGTCACTATGAGGGACTCTATTCCGAGCTTTATTTAGGAATCCGCTATTTCTTTATACCTCGTTTTGGTGTGTACACAGAAGTAACTAGTACCGAATTCCAGCTCAATGCCGGGGTTTCATTTAAATTTTAACGGCGCGGCGGCGACATTTACTACAACTTAACCACCTGGATAATAATATCCACTTGGCGAGGGATTGTTGTATAGCGTTTAGCGTTTAGCGTTTAAGTTTTTTGCACTTTATACTTTAGCTTTTAGCCCTTAGCCTTTAGCCTCGGTCCCCGAGTTTTTATCGAGGGGTTAGCCTTTAGCCTTATCCCCCCTAGAACCCATGGTACCACCGTCATTCCGACCTTTTCGGGAGGAATCTCATGGAACGGCAGCATCCCTCCAGTATTATTTTCTTGTCAAATCAAAGCGAATTAAATACCTTTATCGCTTCAACAAATCAACAACCAACACTTCATCCCAAACATCATGAGATTCTTCTTTACACTGTTGCTGCTGGCTTCACTGAGAGGCTTTTCACAAACGCCTATTACAAACGAAAACTTCAGGCATGCCATCGATACCTGCCTGAGTATTAACCCATGGGCCGGCTTTTGTCCCTCATGTGAATATGGTGATATGATGTTCTGGGATGTGAGCAATGTAACCGATATGAGTGAGGCCTTCTACAACAGGGAGCAGTTCAGCGGCAATTTAAGCAGCTGGGATGTGAGCAATGTAACTGATATGAGTCGCATGTTCGCCAATACAAGTTTTCATGGTGAGCTTGGCAATTGGAATGTGAGCAATGTAACAGATATGAGTGAAATGTTTACAGGTTCAGATTTTAACCAGAATATAGCCAATTGGAATGTATCGAATGTTACCAGCATGAGCGGGATGTTCTCAAACACGCCTTTCAATAAGAATATTGCAAACTGGAATGTAAGCAACGTAACCGATATGAGTCGCATGTTTGAGGAAACCCCCTTTAACTGGGTCCAGATTGGCACCTGGAATGTGAGCAATGTGACCAATATGAGCGGCATGTTTAGAAACTCGGCGTTTAATATGGATATTTCAGCGTGGGATTTGAGCAATGTAACCGATATGAGTTATATGTTTGCAGGTTCGGATTTTTACAAGAATATAGCAAACTGGAATGTGGGCAATGTTACCGACATGAGCCATATGTTTGAAGGCAATGTTCAGTTCAATCAAAATATCGAAAACTGGAATGTGAGCAATGTTACCAACATGAGTTATATGTTCAGCTATGCCCGCTTTTATAACCAGGCCCTCGGTAACTGGGATGTGGGCAATGTAACCCTAATGACCGGCATGTTTGAGAATGCGCCTGAATTCAATCAGGATATCGGGAACTGGAATGTATCGAATGTAACCGATATGAACTATATGTTCAGGGGTGCCGATGTGTTTAACCAGCCCATAGGTAACTGGGATGCGGGTAATGTGACAAACATGAAGGCGATGTTCGCGGGTGCCCTGGATTTTGATCAGTACATCGGAGACTGGAACGTTAGCAATGTTACCGATATGAGTGAGATGTTTGTCGGTGCTGCGTATTTTAACCAGGATCTGGGAAGCTGGGATGTGAGCAACGTTACTGATATGCATGATATGTTCGCCCATGATATCAATTTCAATCAGGATATCGGAAACTGGAATGTGAGCAATGTAACCAATATGGCGTACATGTTTTATGGTGCCAACAACTTCAACCAGGACATAAGCGACTGGGACGTGAGCAATGTAACAGATATGAGTTACATGTTTCTGAATTCCGATTTCAATATGAATATTGAAGCCTGGGATGTGAGCAATGTAACCAATATGGAGGGTATGTTCTCAACCACGCACTACAACCAGAGCCTCAACGGCTGGGATGTAAGCAGTGTGATTAATATGAGCAGCATGTTTTCGTCCTCACTTTTCAATAACGAAATAGGGGAATGGGATGTGAGTAACGTTACCGACATGAACTTTATGTTTTGGGAAGCAGAGTATTTTTACCGGGATATCGGCGATTGGGATGTGAGCAGTGTTACCAATATGAACAACATGTTCCGTGGTACCATCTTTAACCAGGACATCAGTAGCTGGGATGTGGGCAATGTAACTGATATGTCGGGCATGTTCAGAGAATCAATCTTCAATCAGGATATAGGAAGCTGGAATGTTAGCAGTGTTACCGACATGAGTTACATGTTCCAGGAAAGCAGGTTCAACCAGAATATCGGCAACTGGGATGTAAGTCATGTACTGGCAATGCCGCGGATGTTCTCTAATGCAGTCTTGTTTAATCAGGACATTTCAAAATGGTGCGTGGAACAAATTACCTCTACCCCTGCGAATTTTTCGTTTAACTCACCCCTTTTGCCGGAATTCACACCCCACTGGGGCGAAGAGTGCCCTGTAGGTATCAATGACCTGGTTGTTCAACACATGGTACTCTATCCCAATCCGGTCAGCTCCACACTGATCATCAACATAAACACCCCGGGCGAGCGGCAGATAAAAATATACAACCACCTGAGCCAGCCTGTAAGGGAGCTGGTTACCCACGGTAACTCAATAGATCTCACCGGCTTACCCAATGGGCTTTACTTCGTTGAAGTAACAGCCAATGGAACGAAAATGCGGGGAAAGGTGGTGAAGCGGTAGTTGGGAATATCCACCTGGCGAGGGATTGTTAAAAATTCTGGTTTCTGAGTTTGGCTATCAGCTCTCAGTTCTCAGCTCTCAGCTTAATCTGTTCAGCGTTCAGCGTTCAGCGTTAGTTTAGCGTTTAGCGTTTAGCGTTTAAGGTTTTTGCACTTTATACTTTAGCCTTTAGCCCTTAGCCTTTAGCCTTGTCCTATTAACTAAATTCTTGTCTTTAAGAACACTAAGTGTATGCAGGTACCGTTTACGTTCTATTATTTTCATAGGGTAAAGATAAACAAATTCCTAAAAGTATTCAAAAATATAATCTTTTAGGAAATTCCCTACTCCCCTCTACCTTATTTCGTCCAGGACTCTTTGTGTTTAGCATTCACGAATTTTTCTCCATCAAAAATGCATAATCCCTGCCAGCTTCCAAACCATAATCTGTTTCTACCGATCTTCCGCACCTAACGGCGCGGTTGGTTGAAACTTTGAACATGTAATTCGCTCCTCCCCTCTACCTCTGGGAGAGGGGCCGGGGGTGAGGGCTACGTCCTGCTGGGTTTATCTGCTCAAGCTATACATTGATAATCATTTTTCTGTTTCCAGGATTGTTAAAATATAGGGATTAGGGGCAGCAAATGTAGAGACGCCATGCTGGCGTCTGAAAACGATGGTATGGCAATTGAAAAACTTTGCCTGTGCTGAGTGCAGCGTAGCGAAATGGAAGCAAGGAGAGGGCCGGGGTGAGGTGACTGAACATTTCGTTATCTTTGCGCCTCAAACTACTGACAATCACTCCTATGAAGACGGCTATATCACTAATTGTACTTGTATCAATGCTGCTGGTGTCTACCGCCTGTGAGAAACAGGAGGGACCCGACAACAACATCATCATTAACCCCAATCCTGATCCTGCACAATACGGCACCCCTTTCCAGGGTGTCCCCGATACACGCGATGTAGTTATTTACCAGGTAAACATGCGCGCATTCAGCAATACCCGCAATTTTAAGGGAGTTATTACACGGCTCGATTCCATTAAAGATTGACGGTGCCCATGAGCGCGGTATGTCGGTTATCCTCGACTGGGTTGCCAACCATACCTCATGGGACCATGAATGGATGAGTACCCCAACCTGGTATGCAAAAAACGGCTCAGGTGAAATGTTCAGTCCCAATGGGTGGAATGATGCTTTTAATCAATTAATTCTGGCTCACAATAAATTGTTTCGATAGTCCATTATATTCGTAAAAGTACATGCCGGGAGAATAAGATTTAACATCTAAAATTATACGTTCCTGCTTTGAGTCAATATACTTCTGATCAATTAATTGACCGTTAATATTGTGTTTAGCGTTTGGCGTTTGGTGCTATTTTATCCAATTCACCACTTAAATCGGAGGTTGCAAATTTAATTTTCTCTGTTTCGTTAATGCATTTAGTGTCCTTTGATTTACCGGGATTTTCGAGAAAATTTTCTACTAACATGAAAGTACATTCGTTGTAATGCATTGCCGCATGTGATGCATTGGGAACAATAACTAAAGTTGCGTTCGATAGTTTTTCAACAGTTGCAAGCGCGAAGGAAGTTGGTGTTCCGGGATCATATTCTCCTGACATCACCAAAATAGGAATATTGCTCTCTACAGGCTTGTGAAAGGATTCATTAGGGTGTTCAGGTCGGAAAATTTGGCATATTTCCATATAATCCTTACCTGACAAGGACTTAAGATGAGGATATTTTCTTTCCAATGCTTGCGGAGTTTCATGATAATTTTTCGGTTTGCACTCATAACAAGTTATAGCTTTATTTTGGAAGTCATTTGGTTTACCATATTGGTTTTCTGAATGTAATACGCTAAGCCATTTCAGGAGTAATGAATCGTTTCCGCTTGCAAACTCCTTTAGTGCGAGCGGTATAAGTTTCACGGTTTTTGTTTGATAAAAAGTCATTAACATCGCCCATGCAAAGTCGTCGCCCGTAAAATCATAACCCTGAATTTTAACGGGTTGGTTGTTAAGTCTGTCGGATGTCGTGGTAAAATCAGAAATGATATCCGGGAAATGGGTTGCAGTGGTTGGCTCTGCAGAAACTTTGCCTTGCATATGTTTCAACGTTTCATTCATTGTTGATACAAAGTCAAAATAAGGTGCATTAGGAGGTAGGGGCGAGTCAAGAACAATGCATTCAATGTTTTCGGGAAAGTGCCGGGCCGACAAAAGCGCAACCAATGTACCGTATGAAATTCCATAAATCTGCCATTTATCTATATTCAGGTGTTTTCGTACAGCATCGGCATCAGCCGCAATTTGAAATGATGTAAAGGTGTTGATGTCAACATTGTTATGTTCAAGAGAATCCCGGCAGTCCATTGTGAGCTGGATTTTCTTTTCCTTTTTCTCAATGCCCGAAAGGGTTGATTTTTCAATTTTCTTTATTGAATCTAATATATTTTCACACAGATATGGTTCTGAAAAACCCGTTCCACTGTAGTCCATCATAATAATATCGTGCTTTTTTCTCAATTGTTTCCAATTCTTGCTGTCGAGGTAGCGTTGCACATTATCGAGCGTTGAGATACCGGGACCGCCGTGTAAGTAGAGTAGTGGTTTCAGGTTTGATTTTTCGGTTTTCCCTGCTCTGATTGCTGCAATGTTTTTGTTTCCTTTAGTGGCATCATTATATATCAGATTGACAGGAAATTTAAAACAGTTTATATTATTCTCTTTCGCCCAAAGCGTATCAATCCCTATTTCGGAACAACTGCATTCGTGCGTGCCTTGTGCCATTGAAATTTGGGATAGTAAAAGAAAAAATGCCAAAAAAAGTCTATTAACCATTGCCTGTATCTGTTTTAGATCTAATGTATGTATAAATGCCATATAGCTGGTTTTATTAACCTTCTATATCTCATCATTGTTCATCATTTCACCACGTTAGTTCGATAAGCTCGATACTTACATTGGTTACAGAGTATGCTATCACTTTGATGGTTTAACCTTAACCTTATGTTCCGCACCGTTATACATAGAATTCCCTCCTCCCCTCTACCTCTGGGAGAGGGGCCGGGGGTGAGGGCTACGTCCTGCCGGAACATTATTCGTTGCAAACGAATAATTATTGCATATTATGTTCGTTGATAACGAAAACATTATTACCTTTGGCGCAAATATTCAGATCATGGATAAAAATATACTGCGCGATATTCTTGTTGACCAAAAGGAGAATTTCAGCAACAGAACCGGACTTATTGATCGCGATATACTGGTTGAACAGTACTTGACCACGCAACAGGTTGTGGTGATATCAGGTGTGCGACGAAGTGGAAAATCGTCATTGCTGTTCCTGATAAAGGAAAAAATGAAATTGAAACCTGCTGAGTTCTGTTACTGCAATTTTGATGATGAACGGATAACCGCAAGTGTGCAAACGTTGAATGATGTTTACACTATTCACGTGGAAACATATCGCACAGAACCTACCTTCTTCTTCGATGAAATACAAATGGTAGCCGGCTGGGAGAAGTTCGTGAACCGGATGCATGAGCAAGGGAGAAAGATTTTTGTGACTGGTTCAAATGCACAACTGCTGAGTTCGGAGATATCCACTTCACTTACGGGAAGAAACAAGGTGATTGAATTGTGGCCTTTTTCCTTTTCGGAAGTACTACGCTTCAAGGAGCGGAATTATGATATCGGGCAGTTGTCAGTTAAAAAGCGTTCGCTATTGATGAATGACTTGCAATTGTATCTGGAAACAGGTGGGTTCCCTCTGGTTGTTAAGGAAAATGATCTGGAAATTGCCCATGATCTTTTTCAGGACATATTATACAGGGATATTGTAACCAGGTTTAAGCTGAGTAATGTAGAGGAGATTAAACAAATTGGCTTGTTTATGGCTTCCAACGTGGCAAAGTTGTTCTCATACGCAACGCTGCAACAGATTTCAGGTGCCAAAAGTTTGAGCTCCATCAAGGATTATCTGCATTATTACGAAGCAAGTTACCTGTTCTCTTACCTTAAAAAATTTGACTTTTCGGTAAAGAAACAGATTATGAATTCGCGCAAAGCATATACCGTTGATAATGCAATTGCTACCCGCCTGGGCTTCCGGTTTACCGGTAACAATGGCCGCCTGTTCGAGAATTGCATATATATTGAACTAAAAAGAAGGGGTAAAGAGATCTACTATTTTTCTCAGAAGCATGAATGCGATTTCCTGGTCAAGGAAAACCTGCATATAACCGAAGCAATACAAGTAGTTTACAGTCTTACTTCTGCAAATGCACAACGTGAGTTAGCCGGTTTACAGGAGGCTATGGAAACTTATAACATACCAAAAGGAACAATAATTGTGATGGAAAGCACGCCCGATGTGCCACTTCCATCAAACATAAGTATGATACCAGCTTATCAGTGGTTGCTTTGCTAGGGGTGTAGTGGTTAGGGGTTAGGGGTTAGGGATTCCCAGTCAATGAGATTCCTCACTCCGCTAAAAAAGGCGGAATTCGGAATGACGTTGCAGATTGTTGATAGAACCCATGGTACCACCGTCATTCCGACCTTTTCGGGAGGAATCTCATGGAACGGCAGTATCCCACTTCACTAACGACCCTTGGTTTTGTTGGCAACTGGAGCCTTGCAGCACTTGTAGAATATCCCGGTAAAACAACAAGAAGTCTCAGCCACTTCAATATTTACAGGGAAGATGATGTTTTTCATTATTGTGCTGCGTCAATGCCTTGCTGAATGGTAGGATAATCGGCAGGCACATGAATGATCTGGGCACCTGCTGTTGATGCCACCATGATCAGGAGGAAAAGGTAAATTTTTCTCATCGGTATATATTTTAAGAAATGAAAATACAGTTCTCAAAAAAATAACCAGACGGATTCGAGGAAAGGCCGGATCACTATATGCGCGTCTCAATAGCTAATTTGAGCGTAACAGCCAGGCCAGGGGATTTGGATATAAAGATAATAAAAAAAAAGGGCAAAAAGGGAACAAATGTATATTCGTATGGATTTGATGAATAATCGTACGTATCTGTTGAGCAGACGTATATGTTCTAAAGGCTTTAGCCTAAAGAGTAGTGAGTTGTGAGTAGTGAGTAGTGAGAACCAGGAACCAATTATCTCCTCTTGTCGAGTTCTCTTAAAGTATCAATAACCGTTTGAATTTGAAGGATGGCTGCATCAGCTTTTTCTTCCTCTTCAGGGGTTACTTTAATGGGGGAGTTGCCTGTTGAGTGGCGCGCTGCAAGCTGCCTTCTTAGTTGGTCTAATTTCTCGATGTGCTTCGCAAATGGGTTGGTGTAAAACCTGTTATGTGTGTACATGATATATTATTTTGATCTTTAATTTTTTGCAAAGATAATAAGTTACAGGCAATTATACAACATATTCAACAATCTGTTAGTTTGAAATGTAACATTGATAGTTCTTTTTCGACCCCACCATGTCAATGTGGTAGCAGTCGGCAAAATCAATAAGCTCCTTCACCTCTTCGGCGGTCAGCCCATCGGGCGGGGCGATATCAGGGAAGCTGTTTAGCCTGAAAACATGCTCCGTATAAAGCGTGAAATAATTCTGCTTGAACTCCGCCATTTTGCGGATGCACTCCTTCAGGAAAGTCACGGTAGGAATAGGCCCCCGGCAGTTCAAGCAACTTGAAATGGCATTGGGGATGTCGCAGGCAGATGCTGATGCTTCAGTCAACCGTGGTACAGATGAAGGCACGCAGATGAAATCAACCAGCGGATGGCTTGCTGATGGCAACGGCACTAATAGCAGTGGTTTTAATGCACTGCCCGGTGGGATTATGAACAGCCTCACCCTCAATTTCTTCGGTACAGGGACGATAGCCAACTACTGGACATCAACCGAAGCCACCGATTCACCAATCAATGCCTGGACACGGCGGCTTACCAACTTAAGTCCTCAGGTTAGCAGGTCAACCATACCGGTGAAGTCGTTTGGGTTTAGTGTAAGGTGTGTTAGGGATTAGGAAGCCTTCGGCGTTAAAAGGTTGTTCAATGTTGTTCAAGGTTGTTCATGGTTGTTCATGGTTGTTTAACCGCTGGGGATTGCTTGATTTGTTAATGTAGGGACGCGATAATCGCGTCCCTATTATTTGGAAATTATTTAGAAAGTCATAAATTCATTTTTATTGTTTATCCTAAATAACTAAAACTCAGCATTATGAAAAATATAATCACAATACTCGTTGTACTGGTGCTTATATTCAATTATACCACCAGCTCAGCCCAGAATAATCAGGTCAATAACGATAAGAAATTCTGGCCAATGTCAACCAACTCCGCGGAAGCCAGGGAAAGCTTCACTCAAGCCCTCGACTATCTGTGGAATGCTAGACACGAAGAATATAAGGGAAAGTTGGAACAAGCATTAAATGAAGATCCCGTATTTTTCCTTGCATATGCCAATGCCGCCATCTTCAAATACATCAATGAGCAGAATAAATCAAATGAGATGGGTAGATCAAGTGAGGTAGCTAAATCAAGAGAGAAGGGTGAATTAAGTAATAAACTTGACAAAGCCCTTGGTTTACCACAGGACAAACTCACAGCACCTGAAAAAATAATGAGAGAAGTACTGGTAAACATCAAAGAAAACAATACCAACAAGTTCAGGGAAAACATTGATCAGATGGTGAATCAACATCCCGATATTATTCAATCGTATGAATTTGCTAAAGCGATGTCACGTTTTATCCTGAATGATCCCGAACTGGCCCATAAGTATGTTCAAACAACTGTTGAAAAATTCCCTAACCATGGCCCTGCCTGGAACGATTTGGGTTACTACCATATGGAAAAAGGTAATATGGATAAAGCCGAAGAAGCTTTCAACCAATACCTTAAGGTGAGCCCCAATGAAGCAAATGCCCACGACAGCTATGGCGAATTTTGCATGAAAAAAGGCAAGTACGATGAAGCCAGGATGCATTACGAGAAAGCAGTTGAGATGGGTATGACTGCTTCGCGTGAAAATGCCGAGAAAGCACGTGAAATGGCGCAGGGTGCTGATGTGGAATAAAGGCCAAAGGCAATTGAAAAAGGCTAAAGGCTAATGGCTAACACCTCGATAAAAACTCGGGGACCAAGGCTAAAGTATAAAGTGAAGATTTGCAATTGCGCTTCGCTGCATTGGGTAATTTATTGCTTCAATATCTTCTGATGGAGCATTATACCATCTGAGGTTTTTACATTTAACACATAGAGTCCTCGCGGGAGATCAGCTATGTTGTAAATCCTTTGTGATTTGGGTAGTATCCTGACAAGGTTACCTGCGATGTTATAGATTTGCGCTTCCTGAATAGCTGAAGCATTGATGGTAAAAACAGATGAAACCGGGTTGGGATATACTTTCAACGCAGGCAAAGGCTGTTCTTGTTTGCTCAGAACTGTGCAGGTGATGCCACAAAACCGTACTTATGTCTGGATTCGCAGCGATTTGCATGATACGTTCAGGTTTCTTCTTGCTAATGCTGCAGCAGCTATGCTTGTGAAGTAAGGCTAAAGGCAATTAAACAAGGCTAAAGGCTAACCCCTCGATAAAAACTCGGGGACCGAGGCTAACAGCTAAACAGCACAACTATCCCCCATGCAGTTGGGTTTTTCTTTTGGTTTGGGAAGCAATTTTATCGCTACTGCGAACTTGTATAAATGACAGCCAACGCAGATGCCAAAGGCTGTTTCAAGATACAACATCAGCATACAGATGAGACATAGCATGCAAACCGGTTCAAAATAGCTGTTGTCGGTTTGCAGAAAGAGTGACAGCACGAATATGGTACCTGAAAGTGCGAGTCCTAAGCTCCAGGCAAATTTCTTCTGAACTGCTCCGATTGGCTGCGGTGATTGTCGCCATGTTAAAACAGATGCCAGCATAACTGTAGGCGAAAACTTTGGATTGATAAATAAGCCTATCATAAAGTTCATGACCAATATGCCCATGACGTAGGGGATGATTTCGTACCGGCTGAATATGAATCCGTTGATGGAGGCGATCAATCCGAAAATAAACATAATGCCGGCGCTGGCTCTCATTTTACGTTCATCCAGTACTTTGTATGATTTTCCGTCGATGTATTCGCCGAATGTGAAGATTTGCATTTGGTTGTTAGGTTTTGTGGGAGTACAAAAGTAATTATTTCTGTTCTTTTTTGTCTTGACACAAAAAAACCCTTCGGATGGTTGGGCTGTTCACTATATCGGTTGCCTGCCCACTTTCTGAAGCTCTAGCCACCACTGTAACACTCTTATTTTGCATTCTCCTGACCAGCCTTCTGCTCTCTATTTGACTTCAGGAGGCTTCGAACACTGAGATTTTTTTTAACGGCTGCAACTCCAAAATTCTTAACCCTTCGACTGCTCCGCGCTCAGGGGAGTCCGCCTGCCTAACCTAGGCCGGACGGGGACCGTTGCTGATAGCCCTATGCTTATGCTTTTTTATTGATTGCATAAAATATGTTGGAAATACTTTCGTTAAGGTTATAACTTTAAAACTCTTATCGATATGAAGAAGTTTCTGATGATTCTGCTTGGAATTATTGTTATAGCAGCTTGTAAAAAGGACGAACCCCCTGTTGTTGAACCACCTGTTATTGAACCTCCTGTTGAACCTGTTGTGTATCCGGAATACGGAAACCTTAAAGTGGGGAACTACTGGATTTATCAGCATTACCACATTGATACCAATGGTATTGAAACTCCCCTTGATAAATTCGATACCTGTTATATTGAAAATGATACGGTTATTGGTGAGCATACATACTTTAAAATGATCAGGCCAAGAATAAGTATTCCCAAATTTGGTACTTATTACTGGCGTGAATTTGAAGGTGTTATTTATGATAGAAATGGCAAAGTCCACTTTTCTGCAGAAGACTTCACAACAATATTTGAAACCAGGTACAGTATAAGAACCAACGGCGATGAAGTGGATACGCTCTATGTTGTTACTTCAATGATGGTTGACAAGGATAAAAACATCATTACTCCGGCAGGTAATTTTTTAACCCGTACCTACCAGGCAAAATACGAACTCGCTGATTGGTTTAGCATTGGGATGCTTAAGACCAGGTTTTCAAACACACGCTATACGCGGGACATAGGAATTGTAAGTGAAACGCTGGAAATCTACGCCAGTGATCCTACGTATAAGGAGAGGAGATTGGTGAGCTGGGGGACGAAGTAGGCAGAAAGAGTAGTGAGTAATGAGTAGTGAGTAGTGAGGTGAAAACTGATAGCTGATAGCTGATAGCTAATGAGATTCCTCACTCCGCTCAAAAAAAGCGGAGTTCGGAATGACGTTGCACTTTGTTGGTCTAGAGAAAACAGAAAAAGAGAAGGGCGGCATTGCCGCCCTTCTCTTTTTCTGTTTTCTCTCCTAAGATCCATAGCAGGTCATTCCGACCTTTTTTGGGAGGAATCTCATGGAGTTTTGGTGGTATAATTTCTTAGGACTTTTGCTGTGTAATTTTTCCTGTAGTCGCACTTCGTTCGCATATCGTTCGCATATAGTTCGCATTTAAGCGCTAAAATGCGAATACAATGCGAGGGAAATGCCTCGGGTGTGCGAGTGGTTTGGGAAGGGATTTAATAAATAAAAGTTAAAAGAACTTCCTTCAACGCTAAACATAAAACGCTAAACAACGCTGAACCCAGAACTCAGAACTCAGAACCAATTTAGTAGTGAGTAGTGAGTAGTGAGTAGTGAGCTGAAAGCTGAAAGCTGATAGCTGACTGCTGACTGCTGATATCTAAAAACTGTGTATCTTTGAATATAAAAACAACAAATCATGAAAACAAAATTACTTTTCTCATTAATTGGTGCGGTCGTGATATTTGCGTGGCAGTTCCTGTCGTATGCCATGCCTAATTTTCATAAGTCGGCAGCCGAATACACCCCGGTGCAGGATAGTATATTGCAGGAGTGTGTAAAGCAAGGGCTTACAGAGGGAATGTACTTTCTTGGACAGCCTGATCCCTCGCTGAGTATGGCTCAGCAGGAAGAAATAATGAAGGATTTTGATGGTAAGCCCTGGGCAGTAATTAATTATCATGAAACAAATACAATGAGCATGCCCATGAATATGATCAGGGGATTCATGGTATGTTTCGTGATTTCCTTCCTTTTATTCTGGCTTTTCCTGCAGCAAAAGGATCCTACTTTGATGAACAGGATGTTAGTTGCGCTGGCGGTTGGAATGATCGGATTTTTCTTTGTACCCTATACCAATTTTATCTGGTACAAAGCCCCCGATATATTTGCCCATTTCGCTGATGCGATTGTTCCTTTTGCCATACTTGGGGTTGTAGGGCATAAGATGGCGCCGACGCAATAAGATTATAGTTCAAAGGGTTCAAGGAGTTCAAGGGGTTCAAGTGAAAGGCTAACCCCTCGATAAAAACTCGGGGACCGACCCAACGCTAAACGCTAAACGCTAAACGCAAAACGCTAAACAGATTTAAACTGAAAACTGATAGCCGATAGCTGATAGCCCTATGCCCTATGCACTATGCATTTTAACCCAGAACTCAGAACCGGGAACCGGGAACAATGGAACCTGGAAACTCTGAAACTCCCGGCATTTCATCGGTTGCACTGTAGGTTACATGCCATCCTTTGGAGGTGATGTTTGAATCAGTTACAAACCATATCAATACCTCATTTGAAGGGCTTATGATCACGGGAGGTATGTCATTGCCGCTAAAACCGGAGAGTGCATTTTCCTGCAAGGTTTCAGTACCTGCAAACAACCATACATAATCAGTTTTGGGCTGTGTTGAGAATTCATCAAATTCAATTCTGATTCTTTTACCTTTGGGAACTGTAATTTGCCATTTGCAGGATGCATTGTTGGAATAATCGGATGAAATACTGCCATCATCAAAAGAGCCGTTGGGTGATGTATGGTATTCTATGCCTCTGCAATAGAGGGTTGTAGAATCAACAGGAACTGATGAATAAGAAAGGCGGAAAGGTTTCCGGCTTTTGCCTGAATAGCTCACTTTTACAGGACTTCCACTAACGAATAATTCGGGAACAAAGCTGCCTGAGGTCCATGTAGCTTTCAGCGAATCGCCTGAATAGAATTGCAATTGCGAACCGGGTGAATTCCATTCATCCCTGATGCTGAAGTTGTAACCGGCATACCCACCGGCAGGATTGATGACCCATGTGGTTTCTGGTGCTTGCCCTATGATAATTTCACCTTCAGGCCTTCGTGAATTGAAGTATGTATACTGTTGATTTTCCCTTTGCAGATAATCAACGGCTGATGTAAGGTCAGGTAGTCCGGCTCCCAGTTTTCCGCCATAGCGGGTATTCAGGTTATCAACCGGCGATGCAGTATTTTTCAATGCTGCGATTATTTGAGCTGATGTAGCTTTTGGCATCATGGCTTTGAGTACTGCAGCACAACCGGCAATCAATGATACTGCTGAAGAAGTTCCATCATGGTAACTGAAAGTATTGTCACCTTCGGGCCATGGAGCATATACCATTTCGCCGGCAGCCACAAGATCAACTTTTTCTCCGTAGTTACTTGCTTTAGTCTTGCGAAGTGATGTATTTACAGCCGCAACTGCGGATACAGAGTTTATTGAAGCCGGTGGATCGCAGTGATCACTGAAAAAATTACCGGCTGATGCAAGCATGAGGATTCCTTTGCGTTGTGCTTCCAAAAATAATGCGTTGTATTTTTCACTGTCGTACCGGCCACCACTCCATGCACATAATATTATGTCGGGGTTCTGTTTTATCGCATACGCAATGCCTTCATATCCAAGTTCGTAGTAGTGTTTAGTTGCATTGTCGCTCACAACTTTTACGGGAATTATTTTAATAACCTGTGATGCGTTTTCACCAAAACACCTTCGGGCTACTTCAGCAACAGATCCTGCCGACAAAGTGCCGTGGGCTAAAGCCGATTCCTTTCCCCGCGGGATGCCAACATTCTGATCGTTGTCAGCAACATCCCATCCGTAAAGGTCATCGGGATAACCATTCTGATCATCATCAATGCCGTTACCGGGAATTTCGTTCTCATTCTTGTACCAAAAGGATGAAAGTGAACGGTGAGTTAAACGAAAAGCATCATCAACCACGGCAATTTTAACTACTTTGCCGGGTTCTGACTGACTAAAATCAGGCAAGTGTAGTATCTCATAAGCCCAGAAATTGGGCTTAAGGGAGTCATTTATTCCACTGCCCGAAGTTTGGGCTATGGCACTTAAGCCTTGAAGGCAAAAGAATACCATAGCCCCTAAAACGGGTAAATTACAGAACATTTTCATACTTTGGTGGCGCTTTATAGCTCTTGTAAAAATTCAATTAAGGAGCTGTAAAAACAACAGGGTGGTTATGCGCAGGTATCTGGTTAATATTAAGGGTAACCGTTTCTGTTCCACCAACCTGTGCCATGGAATAATTGGAAAGCCCCGGTCCCTGCCCTGCTTGTAATGCAGCACGTCCTCTAAGATCGGGCAAAGCAAAAGTGGTTTGGCCGTTTCCTCCATACATAGTGCCAAGCAAGGAAAACAAAGCGGTGTTTTGTGAAATTGATAATATCTGACCGCTACAAGTGGCAAAACCACGAGGTGCAAAATCACCACCGAACAACATAATTTCGGCAATAAAGGGTTCAATACCATTCCGTGAAGGGAAAATTCCCTCCAGCGCTATGCAATAATTAATTGCAAGGTAAGGCTGAACATTACTAAATGGTTGATTGCCACCGATGCTTCCGGTTGTCAGATTCCTGGCAACCCAGTTATTTCCTGAAACGTCATACATTATAACATTACCGGTGCTAACACCTGCCGGAACACCAGTGCCTGCCGGGCCTTGAGGACCTACGGGACCCTGTATTCCCTGGATTCCCTGAGGGCCCTGAGGACCAACCGGTCCCATTTCACCAACCGGCCCCTGTGGACCCATTGGGCCTATTGGTCCTGTAGCACCCATCGGGCCTGCCGGTCCCATTTCACCAACCGGACCCTGAGGTCCCGTTGCACCAATTGGTCCTGTAGCACCCATCGGGCCTGCCGGTCCCATTTCACCAACTGGCCCCTGCGGACCCATTGGGCCTTCAGGGCCTTGCGGACCTTCAGGACCGGGGATTGAACTGCCCGATTCTTTTGCAAACAGTGCATACGGCACACTGAGTAATTGGCTTGTACCTGTAATAGTATAATTTGTTCCTCCGTTAGGATCAGTTTCTGTTTTGATAAAGTAAATTCCTGATGACCACATAATGGCTGAAAAAGTACCTAACACAACACTACCGTCGCCAATTTGTGCGTCGACCAATCCATTGTTATTAGTCATTACGTTCTGGGTTTCAATATAAACTGCTGATCCATTGGCTGAACCCTCAAGGATACTGAAACGAAGTCCTACCGGCCTGTTTTTCAATAGTTGGCCATTACTTTTATATACAATTGCCTGGTAGTTGAATTTTTCAGGCGCCTGCGCGATGCCCTGTAGCGGCTTTAGCCCTGCCAGGAGCGTTGCTACAATTATAAAGGTAATGAGCTTGTTCATGGTTCTAGTATTTAATGATTTTGAATGTGTGAATTGACTTATCGTTATTCATAATATTCAGATAATAGAAAGAGGGTGCCAGGAATCGGGTCTTAATTTCAGTTTTATCACCGGTTATCCTTTCGTTCATCAGCAAATTGCCATGTGGATCATAAAGTCGGTATCGCAGCGTTTCAGTGTCAATTTCCTGGTCATTTGAATTAAAGTTTAAAACCAGGTCATGCATAGTAGGATTCGGGTAAACCGATAGGGAGATTTCCTGCGCATTGTCCTCCGTATCTGCAGGTACAAATTCAAGAGACTGCTGTATTGGGACAGGAGAAGACATAACGGGATTAAACATTTGTCCTATTGCATACTGTGAGGAGCCCCCGGAACCGGCAGCATTACCGCCTGAAGCATTCAGAGATTGCTGGGCTGATCCCGTAAACAGGCCAACTCCCAGCATCAGGACATAAAGAAGCATTGCTTTTTTGTAATCCATAGTGATAGGTATTAAGGGAATTGAGGTGAATTCAACTATCAAAGGCAAAAAATAAGAAAAATGCAGAAAGGAGAATCTAGTTATGATTCAGGGGAAGAAGAAATAAACATAGAATTATTGGGGAATGTTCACGATAGATTCCTCACTCCGCCCAAAAGCGGAGTTCGGAATAACGGTTTGCCCTTAGTGAGTAGTGAGTAGTGAGTAGTGAGTAGTGAGTAGTGAGCTGATAGCCCTATGCCCTATGCCCTATGCAAAAGAAATTCTTCCTAAATTGCATCGTAATTCTAAAATGATCATGAAGCACTTTGCCCCTCTCATCGTGAGCCTTTTACTTTCCTGTATACTGGTTGCCCAGGATACTACTTCAATATATATGCAGGAAAATACTACTTCAGCGTATACGCCAAAAGATTCTACTGCAGCTTATACGCCGAAAGCCCATCGTTATGGGGTGTGGCTTGTGCCGACGCTTTCAAGGAATATTTACGGACTGGCGATTGGGCCGTTTGGGTCGGAGGCTATTTGTAACTGGCCGTATACCAAATACTCCCATGGCATTAACCTGCAGATATTTGGGCAGGGATTTTTCCAGACATGGTACATAAACAACGGACATGTCAAGGAAAACTACTCCCCCGAAAATCAGCATAAGCTGCTGGCCTTGTATGATACAACCTACAATAAAGCGACGCACAACGGAATATTACTTTCACCGCTTGGAACCTTTACTGACGAGGTGAACGGCATCTCCATCTCCGGCTGGATGAGCATGGGCAGAACCGTGAACGGCATTTCCCTCAATGCCCTTTGGAACCTATATGCCCGCATCAACGGTCTCTCTATTGGGGCAGTAAACCACGCAATTAAAATGAATGGCATCCAGATAGGACTCTTCAACACTGCAAATGAGTTAAAGGGATTGCAAATTGGGCTTTGGAATAAGAGTGGGAGGAGGGGGTTGCCGGTGGTTAATTGGGGAGGGTAAAAGCCTTCGGCGTTCAAAGCGCTGCGCGCGTTCAAAGGTTGTTCAAAGCTTCGCGTTCAATGTTGTTCAATGTAGTTCAATGTAGTTCAATGTAGTTCAAGCTTGTTCAAGGTTGTTTCCCGCACGTGCGGGTTTCAAGGGGTAGAACCCCCAGCGGGGGTAATAATTGTAGGAATTATTAAATTTAGCATTTACCTTTAGAACCCAAACTCTACTTAATTTTAAGAAAATGAAAAACTTAATTACAATTACGTTGATTCTCACAAGTGCTCTTTTTTGTAAAGGGCAAAGTTTGAATCTGGTTCCGATTGACTCAGCAAATTTTGAAATAGTTGCTGATACCTTATTTGACAGATATTCTGCCATGCAAGATTCAATCAAATTTAATCCTGAACTATATAAGATTTGTCCTTGTGCAATTGACAGTGTAAAAGGATTAATTTCATACAGATCATCTTCAGTTTTTAGAAAATATAATAGGTGTTTGTTCCTTTTCAAGACTGATTCAGATTATTATATCCGGGTGGGCCGAGTGCCGGATGTGAAAGATAAATCGTTGAAGTATTCCTATGAATTATCCCCGATAAGAAAAATCAGTAATGAAACCGCTGAAAAATATATAGCTCTGACAAAGAAAGAAATTGATAAAGCAGAAGTTCCAAGATTTGATAACGTACTGATTGTTAATGACGGCGCTAGTCATACATTCGGAGACCTTGGAAGGGGTTTATATGCAACAACGCCAATTTATGTTTATGATTCCAGCGACTCAGTTAAAGAATTGATTGAGTTCTCAGAAAAACTCATCAAAGATAACGGCGGTGGAAAATAGCATTCAGCACTCAGCATTCAAATCATTAAAATCATAATAACATGAAACAGACCATTACTCTAATCTTCATTACACTGATTACTATTAGTTCCTGCATTTCGCAAGACAAAAGTGAAAGGCCAAAAGCGGAGTTCGGAATGACGGTTTGCCATTGAAATCCATGTGGGGAAAACCCACGTTACCACCGTCATTCCGACCTTTTCGGGAGGAATCTAATTCTCTGAGAGCCATCAATCACCAAGTTTCACTGAAATGCCGATGTTCAAACGCCAGTCGTCATATCTGAAAAGGGAATGCCCTGCGTTGATGTCGTAATTCACATTCATGTCGATGCTTACGTTATTGCTGATCCAGTAGGAGAGTCCCAGGGCTGGTTTTACATAGAGGCGGTGGTCATTCCACAAATATTCATAATTCGTTGATTTACTCTGGCTATAATTCCAGCCGATGCCCAATTCAGCATACGGCTTCAGCTTGTAGCTGCCGAAATACTTCCGCAATACTGGTCCGGTTTCAAGGGCAAATGATCTTTGGTTGTAGCGAATGTCGTTGACTGATGGCAACTTGTAGCTTTCAAAGGAAGTACTCACGTTTAAACCCAATGCCAGATTATTGCTAATAAGGTACATTACACTCGGCTGAAGCTTGAGTGACGATGATTTGTAGTCGTTATATTTTACTGCACCTCCACTACCCTGAAACGAACCAATCCAGCCCCCTTTATTGAGCTGTCCGTAGGAATACATTGAAAATAAGCTAATTGCGATAATAATTAAGACCTTCTTCATAACATTTAGTTTTTATAGGTTACAGGATCAAATGTCGGGAAGGTAAAAGGTGGGAGTTGTTAAGATAATATAAAGATTCATAGGATATGTTAACACGTGCGGATATTGTTTCAATGGGGCTGCCCGGGAAACTGGCTATTCACTTTCTTCATTACCCGACATTGGTATCAGTGATAATTCCTGAAAAGTCACTGAAGAAGGCAGTAAGCTACTTGCCGGAACACCTCGAATCACTGCTTGTCAGACAAGGGTTTAGCAAATTGCTTCCTGAATACCAGATAAACACTGAACCTGAGATATTTTCAACCAATAACAAATCAATGTTAGGATATCTGAAGGAAATGAAATTCACTATAGAATATCATTTAAAGGACCTGCGCCCAATTCCTGAAATTGAAAATATCGAGTTTGATAATATTTTCGGTGGTAAACTAGTGGGTAATCGTAAGGTATGGCCGAGGATGATATTGGGGGAGATGGGGGAGGGGAGATGAAAATTTAGATCATTTGTGCCCTCAGTTATCTGCTGTTTGATAGATGGGTAAGTTTATGAATATTTCGCCTTCCCGGGAATTACTGCCCGTACACCGCCTTCAGGATCGGGAACATCATGCTGGTAGCGGGGGATGAGGTGGATGATTATCTTATAAATGTGATATCGATTAGTTAATTAACTCCAGAATTCAGAATTATGTTTACATTCGTTTATTAATAGTAAACGAGGTTAAAGCATGGCTAATTTAAGTGCATTAAATGATAGACAACATGAAGCTGTTGTAAGTGAAGATAAACGTCTGCTGGTACTGGCTGGTGCAGGCTCTGGTAAAACAAAAACGCTTTTGCAAAAGCTTATTTACTTAATTGAAGAAAAGGGTGTTAGCCCGTCGAGTATATTAGCGATTACATTTACTAAGAATGCCACCAATGAGATGATTGATAGGTTGATTATTTCAGCTGATACTTCAGGAGAATACGAGAAATTAATCTTTGATAAAAACTTGAGTAAAGCTGAAAAGGAAAGAGAACGGTTTCTTCAGCAGAAAAAATATAAGTGGATCGATGGTTTAACTGTTAAAACTTTTCATTCATTTTGTTATAGTATTCTGAGAAATTACGGGGTTAATGAATTTGATAATAAATTTAGGATTATTGGTGATGAGAAGAGAGACGATGAGGATGAACTGTCAAAAAACGTAGCTCCTGAAACTGTTTTTGAGGTAATGCATAAGCTTTTAATAGAGCAGTGTGAGGATACAGTATTTCTGCTTCAACTTAAGCGTTACATCCTGGACTACCTCATAGACAAAATCCATCTGAAAAAGGCAGATCCCAAATTTGTACCTAAAGACGGCAAGTATTTCACTACTCTGGATGGGACAAAAGTTCGTTCGAAATCAGAACAATTTATTGCAGATTGGTTTTACAGACACAGTATCAGGTATGAATACGAACCATTGTTAAATGTTAAGGATTTTTCATTTCACCCTGACTTCTATATTCCCGATGCAAATCTATACATTGAGCATATCAGTGATAAAAGTTTTTCAACCAGGGACAAAGAGGAGCAATTTCAAAAGGGGAACTTACTGCTTGTTAAGACTTTTGACAGCATTACCAAAGATTCGGCACTATTTAATCACACACTAGATAATATTGTGAAGAACAGGTTGCCATCAAACTACCATAAAACAGTAACCCTAAATTTTAAGGAAGAGTTTCATAGTTATCAGGAAGATGTAAAGGATTTTGTTCTACAGATCATGAGAATTACCGACATGATCAAGGTTGAAGATATTGACATTGATTCAGTTTTAGCAAAGGCAAAGCAAGATCAGCATGAAAGAGTACGTAATTTTTATGAACTTGCTATTCCAATTCTCAAGCAATACATTCAATATTGTATCGATAAATCATACCTCGACTTTAACGATTTAATTTCCCGATGCACTTCTCTCTTTAGGAATCACGAGGATATAGCACAAAAATATCGAAACAGGTATGAATTTATTTTAGTCGATGAATTTCAAGATGTTAATAACTTACAGGTTGAACTTATTAAATTATTATTGACCGATTCTAAGCAATTGTTTTGCGTAGGTGATGACTGGCAGAGCATTTATGGATTCAGAGGTTCGAATGTAAGTTACATTGTTGATTTCGAAAATCATTTTACCAATGCTCGTATTGTAAAGTTGAACTTAAATTATCGAAGCACTCAAAATATTGTTGGTGCAAGTAATGAGGTAATTAAAAATAACAAGTTCAAGGTTGATAAAGATGTGTATGCATCTAAGAATTCTGAACATAAAATAGTGGTGTATTCTGGTAACAGTGAAGAAGAGAATATTCAGTTCTGCCAAAACAAGGTGAGGGAGTTACTTGATGATGGTGTAAGTAATGATGAGATCCTTTTTCTATATCGAAGAAGTAAAATGTATTCACCTTATTTTTTCAAATTTAAAAATGAAGGAATAAAGATTCAAGGTAAAACTATCCATGCTTCAAAAGGACTTGAAGCAAAAGTTGTTTTCATTATTGGTTTAACAGAAGGAAGTGGAGGTTTCCCTGATATCTGGCTTGAAGACAGGATATTTCAAGTTATCAAGAAAGCTAACCATGACCTGTTAATGGAAGAAGAGCGAAGACTTTTCTATGTGGCAATTACTAGAGCAAAGGATAAACTATTCCTGATAACAGAAAAAGGAAACGAATCGAGCTTTCTCAAAGAGATACCAGAAGCATTTACTGTTAGAACGACCATTCCATTAAAAGCTATTGTAGATAAGATAAAAATCTGCGAGACATGTTATAGTCAATTGGAAAATCTCTGGGTTGTTTGTCCATATTGTGGGCAGAAGGTAACTTGATCTCATGAAAGTTTTGAAAAAAAACTTAACACGTTGTTTGCTATATTTGTATATTTGTGAACCGCAAGCAGAAATAATATGGATTATTCATCACTTGCAAGATCATATAATGCTTTAAGCTATACTTATCAGCTAAGAGAACTTCTTGGTGGTTTTTTCCAGACGGACAAGTACGCTCACCTGAGTAAATATGAGCTTGTCAAAACTATTAATGATACTGTTTTCAAACATTATGAAAGTGAGCAAATCTTGAAATATTTGCTTGCAAGAGAGATCATTAATAAAAAGTATGTGGCTGCTTTTGAAGTTAAAGTTAAGTCAAGTAGAACAGATTTTTTGGTCATAAATGGAGATACGAAGGCATACGAAATTAAGTCTAAACTTGACAATCTAAATAGATTAGAGAAGCAAGTAAGTGATTACGGAGATGTTTTCGAATATAATACAGTTGTTCTTGATAAGTCCCATCTTCTAGGGTCATTGAAAATTATACCCGATTATTATGGAGTGTGGTATTTTGAACATGGTAAAAAGCACATCTACCGTGCGGCACAACTAAGTCCAAAAATTGATTCAGCGGAGCAGTTAAATATCCTTAATAAAAAGGAGCTTTTAAAGTCCTTTCATACAATCAATATAGCTCAAATATTAAGCACTTACGATTACGACTCGATTAACTTAGCTTTAAAACTTGCATTGAAAGAGAGGTATTTAAAGCGATGGAATTTTATACAAACCAATTGGAATGAAATATTGCCAATTGATCTTCAGTTTTTTTTTAATTCCAACATCAGACCGGATATAATTTATGAGTTGTGAGAATTAGTTCTTATTAATTCACCGGATTGAATCTTAACTTTCATACAATGGAGATAATGTTCCATAGCAATTCGTTTAAATTTTGCTTGGCTCTTTCCACTTTCATTTCCATAAGAGATATTTTGAAGTGTCACAAAACCAGGATTATCAGGACCAACAAATGGTGGTACATGCGATTGCATATCTAACGTAGCTTGAGATGCAAGAACATCTGGTACAATCTTTACTTCAAATTGACTTAGATCTTTAAAATCAGCACGGTATCCATAATATTGATTTTCAATTGCATTGTAATAAATAAAACCGGGACTAATTGTTCCACCCGCTGTTAAATCATCTTTTTTAATCCCAACAAAATCTCCTGTTGAATTTACACCGAAGTCTTGCATAATGTCAGAATAAATATGACTATTATCAGCATCAAAGACGACTTGACCATGTTCCAACTTGACATTTTGAATTTCGGTATTTATTGCGCTACGTAATAATACCTTGTTACAAACTGTATAATTTTGTAAAGCATGGACAATTGACCTCAAGGGTGGACTTTTCGGAAAAGGTATGATTGTATCCAAGTCCATTATTACATAATCATCAGGTCTGGCAAGACGACTAACTTCAATAAAATCATCTTTAAATGTAATTGGAAATAAACGGAATGCAATCTTTGAGAAATTAATACTCAATAACTCAAATTGCCTTTTTATTGATTCAAGTTCACCTGTATTAATGAGATAGGATGAAATCACCGGAATTGTTTTTTCCCTATCCACATCTAGCTTGTTTAAGTACTCACATCGTTTTATCAGTTGATTACTAATGCTCATTGAAAAAGACACTACTTCATCCTTTACCGCACCAGACAACTTCAAATATAGCGGTAGATCAACAAAAACATGTTTAGATTTTATATTTTCAATTAGATCATTGTAAATGTCTTCAAATGCCCTTTGAGTTTCAATGTTTCTTGCCCTGTCATGCTCTTTAACTATTTCTATTAAAGGGTATATATTCTCACCGAAGTCAAAAGTCTTGAGAACTATAATTTCTTGTTGTCTGACCCTCATTGTGGGCATATAAATCAGATTAGTGTCCATACGTGATTCTTGATTGTTTAACTTTTTCAATGTATTCTTCTGTTGGTTCGTAATCTTCATCGTAATAAGCTAAGCTTGAAGTATACTCTTCAATAAATGAATCATACTCATTCGCGAGCCATTGGTATTTTAAAAAAATATTCTCTTTCTCGATTGAGCTTTCAAGGTTAGTACTTATACTTTCGCAGTACCTATTGAAAAATATCTCCTTATCTTCAACTTTAAAGATATGAACAAATACGTTTAAGTAATGAATCTCGCAACTTTTTTTAATTAACGTATTTGCTAAAATAGATAAAAAACCCTCATAGCCACGATTAGTATAATCTTCTAATTGCTTAATAAAATTATTCGACAGAACTATGCGCGGAAAGACCGCTTGTAAACTTTCTATCTGATAAGCATTAGCAAGTGGAATGCCTAAAGCAATTGAGGATTTGTCAATGAATAATCCATAATCAATGCCACCTCTTAAAAAGTATCCTTTTTTAATGAATTCATAATATAACTCACTCACGACTAATAATAATTCAATCAGTAGCTTCGCATCGTCTTCACTATTATGTGCCGTTATACAAATATTATCACTAAAAAGATAATAGCTAAATTTGTCTTTATCCAATTTAGAAATGGCTGAATTAAAGGTCTCGATAAAATCAGCTGCCTTACTGGAATAGTAAAAATGTCCATTTTCAACATTGGATTCATCCATAGTATCATCATCACTGGTATTCCTTTGGTCATTGTAGAACTTTTCAGCATCTTGCTCAAATTCCTGCAGTTTGTTCTTGAATCCTAAAACATCTAAGAATGCTACAGCTCTATATGAATATTTGTAATTGTATGTCACAAAACAAAATTAGTTAATTGTTGAATTAATAAACCTCCCCCCCGAAATATCCCAAAATCTGGTAAAGAAGTTAGTTAGTTTTTCTATTACGGTGGTGCGCTTTTTTGTTAGGTCACCGGTGGGGGTGAAGCGGGAAACCGGGGGTAGTATTTTAGTTATGGCGGTGCCGGTTGATTGGATGGCGCCGTCTTTGAAGGCATTGTCAATGAAGGTATAAGTTTCTTCTTTTTTCAGGCTTTCTTCGGTGATAATACGGTCGAGTTCTTCGAATTTCTTTGAGTCGACAAATTTACGCCAGTCGTCATCTACAGTTGTTTCCGGTGTTAGGGAGTGGATGAACTGTTCGATCAGGTCCTTCTTGTTCCTTAGTTCGATGCTGGAATCAATGGCTTTGTTGATACTTATGACTATTTCTTTGTCTTTGAGGTGGCTTTCGTGGTATTTGTGTATCAGGGCCAGGATGTAATCAATGTTGATCTCTACCTGCTTGATTAGTTCCATTTCGAAGACAATGTCGTCGTTCACATTTTCGGCATCACCTTTTTTGGTTTTACGGAACTCATGGTAGAGATTGATGTACATGCTGTGGTAATCCTGCACATCACGCGGTGTCAGTATTTCTTTGCCTGCAAATTCGTCAAAGGCAGTAAGAATGTTTCTTGCTTTGAGGATTGCACCGTATAGTTTTATAAAATCCTTCTGGTTCTGTTCGCCGATAATGGGTTCGCCAACAGGAAACTTTTCCTGTAACTCATAGATCATCGATAGGTAACCTCTTACCGGTTTGCCATTCTCTTCATAACCGCGGTAGTATTCATCAAAGGTTTTGAGTAATACAATGCCGCCGGCTTCTTTGTCACCAAAGAGTGCAATGCTTTCATTTGTTGCCTTTTCAAGGTTGCGGAAGCAAACGATATTTCCGAAGGTCTTCACAGAATTCAGGATACGGTTTGTGCGTGAAAATGCCTGAAGCAAGCCATGCAGCCGCAGGTTTTTATCCACCCACAGTGTGTTAAGTGTGGTGGCATCAAATCCGGTGAGGAACATGTTGACCACTATTAAAAGGTCAAGTTCTCTCTTTTTAACCCTGTCAGATACGTCCTTATAGTAGTTCTGGAAGTTATCACTCGATGTATCGAAGTTGGTCTTAAACATGCTATTGTAGTCCTGAATGGCCGCTTCAAGGAAATCGCGTGAGCTTTGATCAAGGCGACTTGTATCTTCAGGGCATTCATCATCAATAACACCGTCTATCTCAGGGTCATCTTCATTCACAGTGAAACTATAAATGGTTGCAATCTTTAGTTGTTTGTCGGATGGTAAACCTTCCATTTGATTGCGGAACTCGCTGTAATACATTTTGGCAAAGTCAATGGATGCAACTGCACAGATTGAATTGAAGCCGGTTAACCGTTTTTCTTTAAGCTGATAAGTTGAATTTCGCTTGGTTTTCTGATCGAAATGTTCCCTGATGTATTTCACTATATTGCTGATCCTTACCGGTGAAGCAAGGGCTCTTTCCCTGTCAATATCCCAAACTTTGGCATCGGCAATGTTTTCCTCTTCCCGCATCGTACTGATGTAATCAATACGAAAAGGCAGCACATTCTTGTCATTGATGGCATCAACAATGGTGTAGGTATGGAGCTTATCGCCGAAAGCCTGTTCAGTGGTTTTAAGATCGGGCTTACTGCTACTGCTTGAGTTTATCGCAAAAATTGGGGTTCCGGTGAATCCGAAAAGATAGTACTTTTTGAAAGTTTTGGTGATCGCCTTATGCATATCGCCAAATTGCGAGCGGTGGCATTCGTCGAAGATGATCACTATTTGTTTGCCATAAGCAGCCTGACTCTTGTACTTTTTAACGAGGATGGAGAGCTTCTGGATGGTGGTTACAATAATGCGCGCATCAGGATCTTCGAGTTGCTTTTTCAGGATGAAAGTATTGGTGTTGCTGTTAGCAGCACCTTTCTGGAACTTATCATACTCCACCATGGTCTGATAGTCAAGATCTTTCCGATCGACCACAAATAACACTTTATCAATATAGTTCAGCTTACTTGCTAGCTGAGCTGTTTTGAATGAAGTGAGGGTTTTGCCGCTACCCGTGGTATGCCAGATATATCCGCCACCCTGCAACTTGCCGAAATTCTTGTAGTTATATGCAACATGGATGCGGCCCATGATGCGTTCAGTAGCCACTATCTGATAAGGCCTCATCGCAAGTAACAGCTTCTCGGCAGTGAACACACAGTATTTGGTCAACAGATTAAGAAGCGTATGTTTTGCGAAGAAAGTGCGTGCAAAATCAGACAGATCAGTAATCGGCCTGTTATTAGAATCGGCCCACCACGATGTAAATTCATAACTGTTGCTGGTGCGTTTGCCCTTATGCAAGCCTCCGGTTGACAGTTCCTTAATGTGTGTATGCCGGGTGGTGTTGCTGTAATATTTTGTGTAGGTGCCATTCGAGATAACGAAAAGCTGTACGTATTCAAATAACCCCGTTCCTGCCCAGAAAGATTCGCGGTTATAGCGCTTTATCTGATTAAAGGCCTCTTTGATATCCACACCTCGTTTCTTAAGCTCAACGTGTACCAGCGGAAGCCCATTTACAAGAATAGTAACATCATAACGGTTTTCACGCTGCCCATCATGCACTTCATACTGATTGATGACCTGCAGGGAATTATTGTGGATATTCTCTTTATCAATCAGGTAAATATTCTTAACCGTGTTATCGTCGCGGGTAAGTAATTGTATATGATCTTCCTGAATTATCGCGGTCTTATCAACAATACCACAATTCTGATTAGCAATCTTACCATTGAAAAAATGCTTCCATTCATTCTCTGAAAACTTATAATCGTTAAGCTTCTCAAGCTTCAGGCGGAGATTATTCACCATATCCTGTTCACTATTGATTGACAGGCATTCATAAGCCTGAGTAACCAGCAACTGAATAAACTCATTTTCAAGTTCAGCCTCAGTCTGGTAAGCAATTTCACGCCGTGTTGCCGGTTGAAACTCACTAACAACAGTACTTTCAGGATTCTCAGCAACAAGATTATACTTATCCATCAGCCAAAGGTTTAAAAGTCAATAGTTTTTCACGGTAATATTCATATTGTTTACGACGGGCGTTGATTTCAGCGGGGAGGCCGGAGGAGAGGCAGTGAATTAAATCTTCAAATTTGTCAAGAACATTAACTATGTCGTTCTGAATATTAATTGCTGGTACCGGGATTTTTGCTTTTCCAAGTCCTGATGCATTAATTGATGAAATTTTGCCAGATGAGACGTATTTTTTGATTTGAGAACGGAACAAGTCAGTCTGTAAAAAGTAGGAAATGTATTTCGGAACTTGATTGTGACTAAAAGTAAAACAAGCATCATGAGTGACAACGTTCGATTCACCTAGCCATGCGACACCATTTCCTAAATCTTCAATGGTTTCGCCGGCAGAAACAATTATGACATCGCCAGGGTGTGCCACACGCAATCTTGATGCCACATCAGGCCTTAAAAATGACCTAGTTTCTTTTGCTGATATTCTGTAATGAGTATACATCTCACCGTAATGAATGCAAGGTACCCCCTCAGAAACAATATCGCTTTTCACAAATCTTTTTCCCCTTTCAAATTTCCCAATTTCATCAAAAGTTTTCCATTCAACGTCTTTACCTTTAAAACCAAACAAATCATTCCTATAATACTCATACTGCACCTTCCGTGCCTCCAGTTCTGCCTCCAGTTCTGCCTCCAGTTGGGTGAATTTATCAAGGATGTTTACAATTTCTTGTTGGATGGGGAGGGGGGGAATGGGGATGGAAAATTTTGAATAAACAGAAATCCACTGTCTTGCATGGTCCTGGGGTATATAATGAAGACAATTCATTGCATAAAATACAAACCTGAATTCAATTTCTTTATTATTTTTAGGCGTAAGTATTTTCATTGCAGACGATTTCACCTTAAAATCAAAATCAACCCAGTGAAAAGAGGTAGTAAAGTCATCAAATATTATAACAGGTTTGCTTTTACTTGCTTTGTATATTCCATCTAACTCATTTGTATAGCCAAGAATAAAAGTCTGTCCAGCTGTTAAGACAGGAGTAAGGTAATTATCAGCATATCTTGTGCTCTTAACAATATAATTATTAGATTGCTGGTAATTTAATACTTCTCCTAACTCCAAATATTCGACTCCTTTAGGGCAATATTGTTGTAAAAGGGTTTCTATTCTATTCATTTGCATCTAATTTCCAGGTTTATTCAACAACATCTCGAGTCACGACTATTTCCATTTTGGAAATAGTCTGCCTCTTTCTAAACCCCTCGAATTCGAGGGGTTAAAACCATCAATCATCACCATAATTATTAGCTGTGAAAGAGGAATAGCTTAATCCTCCCTCTAGTTCGTCAACTATTTTATCGATGGCAATCCTCAATTCATTTTGTCTTTCCACAATTTCTGCGATTTCAGCATTTAATTTATGGATATCAACTACTTCTCTGGTGTCCTCTTGCTCAATATAGCTTGTTACGGATATGTTGTAGTCGTTTGCAGCGATCTTGGAGTTATCAATGAGTTTTGCAAAATGATCAATGTCTTTTCTTTCGATAAATGCCTGAAGTATCCTGCCGTGGTTTGCGGCACTCATCTTGTTTTTGTTTCCACCTCTTACAAACTCTTTTGAAGCATCGATAAACAAGGTTGAGTTTTCGGTTTTGCTTTTCTTCAGGACAATCACACATGTGGCGATTGAAGTGCCAAAGAAGAGATCAGGTGGCAATTGGATCACTGCATCAATGTAATTATTGTCAACCAGATATTTCCGTATTTTCTGTTCTGCACCGCCCCGGTATAGCACACCCGGGAATTCAACGATGGCGGCAGTACCTGAAGTGCTTAGCCAGTGCAACATGTGCATGGTGAAAGCAAGATCAGCTTTTGACTTAGGAGCAAGCACACCGGCCGGTGAATAACGGGGATCATTGATGAGAAGTGGATTTGCATCACCATCCCATCTTATGGAATATGGCGGATTTGAAACAATGGCATCGAACGGTTCATCGTCCCAATGTTTAGGATCAATCAATGTATCACCATTCGCAATATCAAACTTCTCAAAGTTCACATCATGTAGGAACATGTTAATGCGACAGAGATTGTAAGTAGTGAGGTTTATTTCCTGACCATAGAAACCCTGACGTACATTCTCTTTGCCAAGCACTTTGGCAAACTTCAAAAGCAGTGAACCTGAACCGCATGCTGGGTCATATACCTTATTAACCTGTGTTTTACCAACAACCGTAATACGTGCAAGCAATTCTGATACCTCCTGGGGTGTAAAGAACTCGCCACCTGATTTACCTGCAGTACTCGCATACATGGACATCAGAAACTCATACGCATCACCAAAGGTATCATTGTTATTATCCTGATAATCACCAAGCCTTAAGCCTCCGATAGCCTCCATGATTTTAACAAGTTTCTCATTTCTGCGAAGAACGGAAGCGCCTATCTTATTGCTGTTAACATCGATCTCATCAAACAAACCTTTCAGGTCATCTTCGCTATCAGCACCTTTGGCAGAGTTCTCAATATTCTTGAATACTGCGCTCAGTGTTTCATTCAGGTTAGCATCATTCCTTGCCTTCAACCTAACATTCTCGAAAAGCTCAGAAGGAAGAATGTAATATCCCTTCTCATGAATAGTTGCCTCCCTGCCAAACTCCGCCTGATCATCAGCAAGTTTTGCATAGTCAAAATCAGCGTTTCCGGTCTCCCATTCTCCTGTATTGATGTACCTGGTCAGGTTTTCGGAAATAAACCTGTAAAAAAGGAATCCCAGCACATACGATTTAAAGTCCCATCCATCCACACTTCCGCGCAGGTCGTTTGCAATCTGCCATATAGCCCGGTGTAGTTCGTCGCGTTCTTGTTCTTTGGTCATTGTGAGGTGAAATTGTTAAATAGAGGGTTGTTACTTGATGTAAAGGAATGATTGGGGCGGCGTTAATTTAAAATCATCCTTTAATGATTTTGCCTTCTCGTATCTTTTGGTTTCTTTGATCTTTATCGCAAAGCCTTTTTCCAAATTGCTGAAGTATTTATAAAAAGATGTTTCTGATATCCCAGAATACTCCTTTGTTGAATTCCATATTTTTGGGACTTCATCATTTATTATATATTCGATCTCAAATTCACCAATTACTTGCTGTACCGGTGATGAAGCATATACGATAATTGTTCTGATGCTTTTATTTTTAAAAAGAATCCGCCTGAATTCATATCGCTTCGTACCATTAAAGATTTTTTCAGCGTATTCCGGTTTAATTGACAATAAGACTTTCATTAGTTTCGGTTTCTTTCAAAATTGTTTCAAACTGATTTCTAGTAATTTTCTTTAATCCCCTTAGTTCATTATCTCCTCCGGTAAGAATTCCCAAATCTAATAATCTTTGCCGAGTTATTCTCTTACCTGTAGGGAAAGAATGGGTATATAAAAAATTAATAATGAAGGGACGAAATTTAGGGTTATAATTCCAATAAGCCCTTAGTTCATCATCTGAAAATATACTTCTCTTTCTACACTTTAAGATAAAGTCGTCTTCGTCAGTTATATCAGTTATTTTACTCTCAGCTATAGCTATTGTAGTTATAACACTTGAATAGTAAGCTGATCTCCCAGAAGCAGCTGTTCTGTAGAAAACTATGATATCTCCTTTATTTATTCCTTTTTCGAATGAACGACAGATATAGGCTTTACTAATTGCATTCCGATGAGGCTCATTTTCTACAAAGTCATACGTAGATTCAGTGGTTAAGATAGAATCTGGTAACAACTCAGTGTGATACTCAGGGTAGATCGGAATCATAAAAATGCTTGTATTCTTAGAGATAAATGGGAAGGTTAGCTTAGGATTGTCCATATTAAAGCTTGGAACAAAGTCACGCTTATAAACTAATTCCTCTCCATTTACTGAGAATTTGGTGCCATGTAATACGAAGCCCCAATCTTTTAACAAACTAATTAACCGTTTCTGCTCGGTACTTTTATCGAATATAGTAACGTAAATTTCGTCTACCATATTAATAAGCGCATTATCGAAGATAATTTTCATAAAACGTTCACCAAGTCGAACACCATTACTAATTACTTTGAAAGTGCCTATTTTAAGTCTTTTTTTTGGAGAGAAAACTGGTGTGACATCGGCATAATTCTCATCTTTATTTTCTACTTTAAGAAAAAGAAATGAAAGTATCTTCTCCTTGTTTATAGTGACATACGCAGTTTCATCACTCTTCTTTAAAAACCACTTTTCAAACCCTATATAGTCTTCCTTGAAGCTGTTAAAAAATTCATCAGCTAAATTAACCTCTCCGAAATACTTCTTGGTTACAGATAGCACTTTATAATCAACTAAACCAGGGTTTTCTGAAACTACTTTTTCAAGAAATGAATCAATTTTAAATACTCTGTCAGAAATGCCCAGTAGCTCAGCTTTCTTATGAATTTTCCGATCCTCGGTAATCAGAAAATCAATTCGCTCAGTAAAGACTTCATTTAGTAAAACCGTATCATTACTATCATTTTCATTCACATCTACTTGAGAAGATATTTTAATAACTTCTGGACTTAAAGGTGTTGTCGTTATCAGAACTTCATAACTCTCCATTTTAACGGCGATACTCTTAGCGGTATCAGTATTACTATTCTTTTTAATCTCTTGAATAGTTACTGGATGAACACATTTGGTGTACTTTCCTTTATCAAGCCATTTAAATAAAACCCCAATATCTTGATTAAGTATTCTTGATGCTTCTCTATGAATAATAATGTTGGTGTCCAATAATACTTTCATTTTTCAGTAGTTAGTGGTATTTGAATATTTTATTTAATAAATCATAACTTCAAATAGTGCTGTAAAAAGATTGGTTTCATTTGCAAGTATATAAACTAATACGGTCAAAATGAGTCGTTGTACATCTTTTGTCAAAGATATTAAAATGAAATTATTAACATGCAATATTTCGTTGAAATAGTGAACAATGACAATTTATGTCATTCTTCTCTGTATAGAAATAAAGTATAAGAGTTATTTCTAACTTTACATTTTATACAGAATAGATTTGGTCAAATATACCAGTACATGGATTCAACAACAAGTAGGAGATTGTCACTTAATGAACTTCACAACCCTGTAAACAAATAAATTAGACCAACAACCATGACCAAAGAACTTAAAATCACAGACAAAGCAAAGTACCTTAATGACAACTATCCATTTGAGAATGTCCCCGAATTAACTGATCAACTTGAATGCATCCATTGCAACTCAGTGATAACGGTTGGTGATTACAAAGTATTCAAAGCAGAATCAGGATTTGAATATATTTGTTGCCCCAACGCCCCTGAGTGCGATGGGACAGTAATTGACTGGATACCGGTAGGTTTTTTTTCGGATTCAGATGAAGATGAGGATGAGGATGTGGAGAGTACTGAGTAGTGTTTGTTGAAATTGCCAGACTGAACTTTTTTACTTACTATCCAACCTTCAGTCTTGAATATCGAAGCAAGAAATGACGTCATAAAGATGCTCTCCTCCCCCTCGCCCTCTGGGAGCAGGGGGCCGGGGGTGGGCCGGGGCGTGAGGGCTACGTCCTATGGGTGAGGAATCTCATTGAGCCGGTATATTCCCTATATTTACATCAGTGAAACCTATCTAACAGAAACAAAACATCCAGCCATGGCATATAACAAGATATTACATGATACTATCATCTCTGCAGTTGATAATCAGCTTAAAGCCAATAATCCGCCTGAAACAAAGAAAACTCTGCAAAGATTGATCGGCTTGGGATACAGCGAACAGGATTCTAAGAAATTAATTGCTCAATGTATCAGTGTGGAAATATTTCGAGCAATGAAATTTGATGAATCACATGATGAAGAGAGGTACAAAAGGAACTTAAATAATCTGCCGAATCCTCCTTTTGATGATGATGAAGATGATTGAGTAAATACGTCCTATGAGTCGGGGTGATTTGATGGGCTACGTCCTATAATGAGTTCCGGCCTCTGGAGTTAAAACTATATCATCAGTAATATTTCTTTGAACTTTCCCACTTTCTGAGACCTATGTCACCGTTGCTTAATCTCAGAAATCTTTTTTCGTGTTTGTAACTGAATAAGGTGGTCATTATAGAAACCCTGGCAACTAATAGTTCTTCGGAGATAATATCAACCAGTTCATGCTTGGGGATGGGTGCCTTGCGGTTTAAAAGCACTTGTTCAGCAACATCACCTATAGTGCCAAAATATTTGCCTCTGCTTTTCAGGTCAAAAATGCCCTGTCCCTTTAGTCCAAATATTTGCGTTTCATTAAGCAAATGGTAATGTACAGCTTCTATGGAGCAGGGTATGCCTCTTTGAATAAAAATGTTATGAATGTGGGTAAAATGTAATGGCTTATCATTTTGGCGAAGAATTTCAATTATTAGATGAAGTATTGATTTTCCTTTATTTTTATAAAAAATCAATCCATCAGGTTCAATACCTATTTTACCATTGAGTTCTGAAGTAATAATTGTTTCAATAACAGCAATTGTTTTCGCCTCATTACTGTATTTGGTTCTGTAAAATTTTTTGAATAAAGCCGGATATTGAATTTTAAGATCTTCAAATCGGGATTGGGTTCTCATAAAGTATATCTGCTTCACAAATTTTTCAAGGTTGAAATGTGCTGGTATATCTTTATGGATTATGAAAGGGGAACGAATAATTTTTTTTCGAATACAGCTTTCCTTTTCAAAGAATGTTGTGTCATTTCCAAACCATTCATATTCTTCAGAATAAATCATAGAAAGAATAAATGAAATAAAAACAGGTGAAAAATGAGTATGCTCTTTCTCATTTATTGCCCTGGCAACATCAGTAGTTAAAAAAATTAGAGGCTTTGCAATGTCTATATATTTATGATAATTTACCTTATCAGTTAATTTTTTAACAAACCCCAGGCTTCGTGTCATGGTTTCGACATTGTCGAGCCTGATTTGCCGGATTCTTTCTATTGAGACATTTAATTTATTGCCAACTTCCTGAAGCGTATGGTCTTCGTTGGGTATATAACAATTACAAAGCTGTTTAAAGATGGATGTAAAATCCGGTTTTTTAAAGATATAGTGGTTGTCAATCAGGAAATTAATAATTGCAAATATTGGAATATGATCAGTTGAAGAAATTAATGCCTTTAGTTTTATGTCATTCTCCTTATCCGGTTTTAGGTTACTGATAAACAGATCAAGCGGGATAAAGCGCTCAACATGACTCTGTTCATCATCTTTTTTATTGGAAATAAGTGATTTCATGTACTTTTCACAAATATTCACCAACTCATTGTTCGTTCCTGCACCGCAATTTTCAAGGGCAAAAAATTGTTTCTCTGACTCAAGGTAATATTGCAATAACAATTGCAGGGAAGTTATACCGGCTGCTTTACAGGCATTATAGCTTCGTGCACTCATTTTCTCAAACAATGATAAGGTTTGCAGGTCGATACTTTCCATCCATTCAATGGAAGAAAGCTCAATAGGAGCAGATTCCTGGTCATCGTAATAATTGCATATTTCAATTAATTCCTGATTCGATATTGAACCGCAATTCCTGATCTTCAAAAAGTTTCGGTTGATCTTTTTATAATCCAATAGATCACCTAAAGTGGATATTCCTGAAGCCAGACAGCAATTAACCGTTCTTAGGCTCATATCCTCAATGAGTGCCAATTCTCTTATAGGCAGATCGGATGTTATATTAGCAGCTTCCATATTTTTAGTGCTTTCAGCAGAACAAATATAAGAATGATATCCTTATTCTGTTTTGAGATGGAATTCATATTCGCAACAGCATACGGATTGGTATGTGTATAAGATCCGGTTATGATAGTTGGGACTTAGAATTGCGAAGATGGGATTATTATTTGCATAAGTTATCAGAATGAGCAGGAGCGCATGTGCCATAAGGTGTGTAACTAAATTTTATCAGTACTCACTACTCGCCATTCACTACTTGGCGTGAAGCCTATTTTTTTATATTTGCATAAAGCAACTCTGTATAGTGAAAAAAAGATTTGCCATAAAGAGGAGAGTCGGCAACAAGAACTTTGTTTTCCTGGCTTTAATGACAGGCTTGATTTTAATCCTGTACTTTGTTTATGTATCGCATTTTGTGATGATGCAGAAATTCTTTGGTGAGAAATATAAAAATATTGCGATCAATTCTTTTGACTTCTCTGTACAGAAAGAAAACCCATCTTGTAAAGTGGTTATTGATGGACAGGTAGTGTATCAAATTGATAGCATTTCTGAGAGCTTTTATCGAAACTTTAAAATTAAGCTTAATAATGGAATGCATCTAATTGAAATTTCAACAATTGACAATCAATTCAAACTGACCGACAGTATTCAAGTAGTGAAATATCCTATGACTTATTCCCTGATGATAGAATACCATTACAACCCTCCTGTGGATGAGTATCAAAGGATTCTAATAGACCAGACTTACCAACAATATATAAAAGGAATAAATTTCAATGAGATTCAAAAATCAGATATCCGATACTGGATAACGAGAAAAGTGAATGATGAAATTAATGATATGCCGTATTATGAACCAGGCATTAGGCATTTTGCCTTTAGGTTTGAAGTTGATGAAGATAACTATTTGCTAATAGACTAATGAAAACGAGAAGCCAGAGAAGAAAGAGAAGATTGAGAAGATAGGGGGGCATCTCCTTCAATCGATGGGTTGCACCCATCGTTGACTTATTACGCCCCTTCAGGGCTTGGCATTGACTAAGATAAAAAACACGCGTAGTAAAGACCGGCCTTGCACCAATTAGTGCATCTTCATCAATACTTTGTCCAGGCTTGAGATGGGTTCCTCCAGGATATCTAATTGGCATTTATCTTTCAGGATGACTTCCATTCAAGCCAGGCGGAATCTTAAAATCACTTAATCCTATTGCTAGAATTCTGTATGGCCACATTTCAGTAGATAGAGCCCCGGGGATTAGACCTATATTGGAAGTAGGTTCAAACTCTCCTTCTTCCGATCTCTTAATATCAGATGTATATTCTAATTCGTACTGGGTGTAATTCTTCATTATAAGTAGCACATTCATGTTCTGCCTTCCGCAACCGGAGAAGGCAAGTCCTGGCCAAAGATTCCGCTATATGACGTTAGCGCACAAATAAGCATGAGTAACAGTGATTTCTTCATAGATGTTGCATCTTCAAGTTTGTAACTTCAGGTATTCAGCACAAATGTCCGACACATGGTTTGTCGGATTCTACCAGTGAAATGTTCTGGGCACGACCTGATTACTCTATTTACTATTCTTGCCTGGTTACAGATGCACTGGGGTGCTATGTTGATGTTGGACGGTATATGATAAACGTATTGCCGGTGAACATCAGTGATGTAGAATTGGTTCAGGCCACAGTGTTCCCTAATCCCACATCGGGTAAATTAAACTTCAGGCTGGGCGAGGAACTGAACCTGTTGTATGAACTCACTATCTGCCGACTTGACGGAAAACTGATGATGAAACATAATTTTCAAACATCAGAATTTACAACAGATGTTTCCATGCTTACCTCCGGTGAGTACATATACAGGATAACTGGAAATGGGAAGAAAGTGTATTCAGGAATTTTTGTAAAGAATTGAAGTTGTAAATGCACGATGTGGTAAATGAGGGTATCTCAAGTTAATGAGATTCCTCTCTCCGCCCAAAAGCGGAGTTCGGAATGACGTGCCCTTGTTGCCATAGTAGGGAGGGGGGTAGTACACAAGGCGGCCATGCCGCCTTGTGTACTACCCCCCTCCAATAAAAAATTATCTGCCATTGTGGCAGGCTTGTCGCCTTTTGTCGCCTTTTGTCGCCTTTTGGCGGTTTCGTGTCAGTTTTCGTGTCATGCTGTTTTTCTGCCAAAAACTGCCAAAAGACCGACAAAGGGCGACAAATTCAATTTTTGGCACATTTAGCACCAAAGTTGCAATTAGTGGTTAGGGGGAAGTGGTCAGTGGTTAGTGAGTGACGGTTAATGAATTGAACAACATTGAACAATTTGAACACCTTGAACGCGCGCAGCGCATTTTTGGTTCTTTGACATACTGGAAATAATGCTGCAGCTAATGTGATATCGGCTGTAATTGCAACTCTATATATATGGAGCTCTCTCCTCCCCCTCGCCCTCTGGGAGCAGGGGGCCGGGGGGTAAGGGCTACGTCCTATGAGTGAGGAATCTCATTGAGCTTGTAAAATCACTATATTTACATCATTGAACCTAACTAACAGAAAAAACAAATAACAAACAACAAGGAACCCCTCGATAAAAACTCGGGGACCACTAAAAACAAAGAACAACCTATGGAGCCCATTCCTTATTTTTTTGATTCAATAAACCGGTCGGCGCTGATTGTGCGACCAAAGAAGCATTTTAAAGACTGGCTAACAGAAATAGATGCGGTTACTTCAGGTGATGATGTATTACAAGATTCTGACTTGTATTTAATACCTGATTTTAATGAAGAAGAATCAGCCAAAAAGTGGTTGTCTAAGAATTTCGATCTGATATTTGCTGATCAGTTGAATAACTGGTATACAGATGAAAGCGTCTGGCCAAAGAAAAGAACCTTCGCATTATTCGGGAAGTGGTTTGAGTATTCATTCCATCTGACGATTCTGGATACGGTGGATGAGGAGGTGGAGAAACTTTAAATAACAAGATATTACATGATAGTATCATCTCTGCAGTTGATAATCAGCTTAAAGCCAATAATCCGCCTGAAACAAAGAAAACTGATTCCTCACTCCGCCCAAAAGCGGAGTTCGGAATGACGTGACCTTGCTGGTAAAATCCCAATATTTTAGTATTTGCTTTTATGTAGCAGAAACATTATTTTTGTACTCCATAATGTTTGAGCTATGAAATTTGTTGACAGGATTGAAGAGAAAAAGAGGCTGGAAACTGCTTTGAGTGGTGAATCACCATCATTGATAGTTGTATATGGCCGCAGAAGGTTGGGAAAGTCGACCCTGATTAAAAAGGTGCTTTCTACTTCGGATGTGTATTATATGGCTGACCAAACCGAGCCTTCGTATCAGGTTTCATTGCTTGCTAAAGAAATAGGCTTGCTGTTTGAGGGCTTTGATCATGTTATTTATCCCGACTGGCATGCACTATTCGAAGCTCTCAATATTCGCACCAGTGAGCGGTTTACTCTTTGCCTTGATGAATTTCCCTATATGGCAAAGAGTTCACCTGAACTTCCCGCTTTGTTGCAAAAGCTGGTGGATTCAAAGAAGCTTAAATATAATATCATCCTCTGCGGTTCCTCGCAACAGCTTATGAAAGGCCTAATACTTGATTCCACCTCTCCATTGTACGGGAGGGCCAGTCAGATATTAAAACTCGCGCCTATTCATATCAGGTATTTTCAGGAAGTTTTAGAATGTTCTGCATCGCAAGCTGTGGAAGAATATGCAGTTTGGGGCGGTGTACCACGGTATTGGGAGATTCGCCTTCAAAGCAATTCGCTTCACGACGCCATCATGTATAATTTGCTTAATGCCCAGGGCACACTTTATGAAGAACCTTACCGGTTATTTATTGACGACATGCGTGATATAGTGCAGGCATCAACACTGCTTTCGCTGATTGGTAATGGTGCAAACCGGTTATCAGAAATTGCCGTGAGAGCAAACAAGCCTGCTACAAGCCTATCAGGACCATTAGAAAAGCTTATATCTCTTGGATACCTTGAGCGTGAAATTCCTTTCGGCGAAAGTCCACGTAACAGTAAAAAAGGGCTGTACAAAGTAGCCGACCCTTTTATGGACTATTATTTCAGGTTTGTTGTTCCCAACAGGTCATTGATAGAAATAGGAAGGACAGATGCAGTTATTGAAGAAGTATTGCAGAGGTTCAATTCCTATGTATCATGGCATTGGGAGATTTTATGCCGCAGGGCGGTAAGTGGCCAGATAGTTATGGGTAAGCGATATGGTTTAGCCTCACGCTGGTGGGGTAACATCTCGCGTGATGAACAACTGGAAATAGATGTTCTGGCATTATCTGCCGATGGTAAAAGCTTGCTGGTAGGTGAGTGCAAATGGAGTGAGGATGAAAATATTGAGCGTTTACTCAGAGTATTATCAGAAAAGGCAGCCAAATTACCATTCAGCCAAAACAAGAAGATAGTGCCGGTTCTATTTTTGAAAAGCAATAAGAAATCAGCCGATAACATCTTCCTGCCTGATCAGGTATTGGGTATGATGTAAATCGCAATGGCGGTCAGCCTTTGCTGATAGCGTACCTCACAATCGCATCCACATGTATCTTCGTGGTGTTAAGCATCGGGATGCCGGCGTATGAGGGTTCGGGGAGGATCAGTGGGAATTCGGTGCAGCCGAGGATCAATGAATCTATTTGTTTCTCTTCAACCATTTTCCGGGTGATGTCGATCAGCTCCTGACGGGTTTCATCTTTGAAGATGCCGAGTTCTATTTCGCTGAAAAGGCGATGGTTGATGAGTTTTTTATCTGCCTCGTCGGGCATAATCACATTCATTCCGTATTTGCTGAAGGTTTCAGGATAGAAGGATGCATTCATGGTAAAACCCGTGCCAATGAGTCCGGGATTCTGAAGTCCTCGCCTTGAAGCCTCTTCGCGTGTTGCTTCCACGATACTTATCAGGTGCAGGGGTGAATCGGCCTTGATCTTCTCAAAAAGCAGGTGAGGGGTATTGGCACTGATGGCGGCAAAATCTGCACCCGCAAGTTTCAGTGCCCTGATCTTCTCCAGCAGGTAAGCGGCTGCATCATCCCAGGCCTTTCGTTTCATAGGTGCCAGGAAATCTGCCATGTTTACGCTGTAGATGATGATCTCAGGGTAGTTCATTTCACCGCTTTCGGTTTTGAAGCAGTTAATGATTTCCTTGTAATAATCCACTGTTGCTTCCGGGCCGAGGCCACCAATGATGCCTATCTTTTTCATACCGACATGAGTTTTACTGTGTAAAGTTAAGAATTATCTATTGTATAATGAGATTCCTCACTCCACCCAAAAGCGGAGTTCGGAATGACGAGCCCTTGTTGCCATAAAGTGGAGGGGGTATTACACAAGGCGGCGAGCCGCCTTGTGTAATACCCCCTCCAAAAAGAACACCTGCACCCCGTCATTCCGAGTTTTTCACGAGGAATCTCATTGAGCTGGTAAAATCCTTTTCCTAATTTAATCTATAAGCATTAACTAATCCACCACCTCCCAGAAAGTGATCTCTGGCGGTCCTGCCAGAAACTCCCGGGAGTTGGTTATAAATTTCTGCAGGTGAGGGGTACTCATGTGGTAGCCTTTATAGTAGGCTTCATCATCCCAGTGTTCATAAAGCAGGATATTGGTCGGGTCAGCAGGATCAACATGGATGACAATCTTGTTGTAATTAGGCTCTTCCTTTACCTTGGTTACGAGGTTCTTGAGCTCAGTAAGTGCCTGTTCGCTCTTGTTTTGCTGGGCTTTATACTTCACAAGTACATAAACTTCATTTGTGCCGGTTTCATTAAGAAAGCCAAAGCTTATAATAATGACTGACAGCAGAATAGAGAGGAGTATAATTTTCTTCATACCTGATTTTTTGGTAATAAACTTGCATCTGAAATAGATTGTTCACACTCCACTTTAGAAGTATCTTCTCCCCCTCCCCCCCTGGGGGAGGGGGTCCGGGGGGTGAGGGCTACGTCCTGCCGGGAGTTACCGCCAATGGGGTGAGGGCTTCCACGCTTGGTGTCAGTTCCCGTGTCATGCGGCGACTGCCAAAAAACATGACACAGGGTATCAAAAGGTATCATTTCTATTTTTTTATCGCTTTAGCACAAAAGTTGCCTATTTGTCAGGTATTTGTCCACACTTGCCCACCCTTGTCCACACTTGTCCACCCTGTGGCAGAGATTGTGTCAGTTAATTAACTGCCAAAACCTGACAAGGGGTGGACAACGACGGACAATTTTTTAAAAGTGGTGTATTAGCATAGTAATTGCATTAGTATAGAGCATGGAGCATAGGGCAAAGGGCAAAGAGCAAAAAAGCTGATTTAAGTTTCATTTTTTACTTTAAACTTTAGCCTTTAGCCTTTAGCCATTAGCCTTGTCTAATAAATTGAAGTTCATTGACATCCTGGAAATAATTTGCTGCAGCTGATGTGATATCGGCTGTAATTGCAACTCTATATATATGAAGGCTCTTCATCCTACCTTCTCCAGTAGAAGGGAGGGTGAGGGGGTTGATGGGCTGCCGGAGGTACTGCCAGCGATATGATTATGAAGACTACAGATGGTGGATATTCATGGGAAGTGCAGTTTGACAGGCCCAATGGCTATGTGAATACGGCATGCCAGGAACGGTACTGGGTGATTTACCTCCAAATGCCAGTATTCTGGCAATAGATTTTATTGATGAAAACAGAGGCTGGATCGTCGGAGGCTTAGGCGGATGTCCACAACCTCCCGGACACTTTATTATGTCGACAATTGATGGTGGCGATAGCTGGCAGATAGATATGTACAATGAGTATCTTCCTAATTATGTGTTACAGTGTAAATCAATATCCTTCGATAGAAGATTCAGTTGTTATTGCGTCGGGTACAGATTACAATGCTACTCTGGATATAACAGCACTGCAGTCAAATACCCGGTATTATTACAATGCTTTCGCGACGAATGCTGATACAACAGCTTACAGTGATACAGTAAGAAGCTTTAAAACGAAAATAGTTTTCAAACAGATAACCGACTTCGATGGAAACAAGTATAACACCATTGTAATTAACGGACAAGAATGGATGGCTGAAAATTTAAAGACAACCCATTTGAACGATGGAACGCCTATTCAGTATAGCTTGTCGGACGACTGGAGCAGTAACGGATCAACACCTTCCTATTGCTATCCATACGATGATGAGGCTTACGATACGCTTGGCGTTTCATACAATTACTACTGTGTGAATACCCAGAAGCTTTGTCCGGTTGGATGGCACATACCCACAGCTACAGAATGGGATATGCTGTTTGAATTCGTTAATTACAAAACGAGTCCGCTATCTCTCTATGATGGCACGAATGCCACAGGTTTTAGTTCAAAATCTACTATCGGAAGAGATGAGTATGGGTATGATGATGAATATGAGATGATAGCCTATTACTGGATGGGAAGCTCAAACCGTTTAGTGTTACTTTACCCATCATACTTTGGCATGGAAAACGAAATAGATACCTACTCTGCACACATGAATTCCGGTAATCCGGTTAGGTGTATTAAGGATTAATGATATACGCAGAGACGCGATTAATCGCGTCTCTGCGTATATAGGAATTTCGAGATTGCATACAATTCGTAATGTGTATGATATGACAATATCACATTCCAATTGTTTCCATAATATGCCCACACAAAAAATCATTATAATCGGTGCCGGTTTCGCCGGGATACAGTTGCTGAAGCATATTGATGAGGATATGTTTGAGGTGCTGCTGATTGATAAGCTCAATCACCATCAGTTTCAGCCGCTTTTTTACCAGGTAGCCACTTCGCAGATTGAGCCGGGCAGTATTTCGTTCCCGCTAAGGAAGATATTGCAGAACCGTAAGAACACACAGATAAGGATGGCAACGGTAACATACATTGATGCTGACAAGAAGATGATTGCGACTGACATTGGCGCGTTTGGGTATGATAAGCTGATTATTGCTACCGGCTGCCGGACTAATTTCTTTAATAATGAACAGATCAGGGCAAACGCTTATTCGCTGAAGTCGACGTATGATGCGATAAAAATCAGGAATAATATACTGCAGAATTTCGAGAACCTTTTGACGGTTTCGGAGGAGGAGCGGGAGTACCTGTTAAACCTGGTTATTATTGGGGCCGGTCCTACAGGGGTTGAGCTTGCAGGGGCTTTCGCCGAAATCAGGAACAACATACTGCCAAAAGACTATCCGCGCCTTGATTTCAGCAAGCTAAGGATCATTTTGATTGAAGGAAGTCAGCATACGCTGAACTCCATGAGTGATATGGCGAAGGCTGCCTCAGAGAGGTATTTGAAAGAGATGGGGGTGGAGATCATGACCAGTGTGATGGTGAAAGCCTACGATGGTGCGGTTGTGCAGTTAAATAACGGGCAACATATCAAGAGCCGGCAGGTTATATGGACGGCCGGTGTAACGGGCAATATTGTGAAAGGCCTGAGTGAAGAGGCAGTATACAGGAATCGCTATAAAGTGGATCGGTTAAACCGGATATTGACTTATGATGACATTTATGCTGTTGGGGATATTGCTTACATGATAACACCAAAATATCCTGATGGCCATCCACAGGTGGCTAACGTTGCCATAAACCAGGCCCGCAACCTGGCTCACAACCTCCATAGAGCCGCAACCGGTAAACACCTGAAGGAATTCGAATACAAGGACAAAGGCACCATGGCCACTATCGGCAAGAAGAAAGCAGTAGTGGACCTCCCGTACATCAAATTCAAAGGCTTCTTCGCCTGGATCATCTGGATGTTCCTCCACCTGATGCTCATACTGAGCGTTCGAAACAAGCTGGTGATATTCATCAACTGGGCTTGGCTGTTCTTTACAAGGGATACGTCGCTGAGGTTGATATTGAAAGAGCAGGAGTAGTAAAGGCTAAAGGCTAAAGGCTAAAGGTATGCTGCTCAACAAACTATTTCATCAAACGAAGGTTATACTAACATTATTCACTTTTAAAATAATGTTATGGCAATCGTAAAAGTTATTGAGGTTATAGCCTCATCTGAAAGGGGAATTGAGGATGCAATACAACAAGCAGTTACTGAGGTTTCAAAAACAATACGCGATATTGATTCTGTGTATGTTAAGGACATGAAAGTACATGTAAAAGATGGCAAAATAACCTCATACGGTGTAATCTGCAAGGTTTCATTCCGCGTTAATGAAGTTAAGGGGTAGAAGCAAATTAATCGCTTCTTCGCCGGGATCTGCCAGGAGGGAGGCGATTTGATGGCAGTGTTTGTGGGATAGTATTGATCATGCTGATCATACTGATTATGCTGATGATCGTATATAAACACCCCCTGTATCATTTCGTTACACTTCAGTGTCGCTCATTTTCCTGAATTCCCTGCTAACAGGGACTTTGGGAGTTTGGCATTGTTTTTATTTATTGGTTAACTGTTAACCTGAAATAAAATCTGTGTCATGATAAGTATCAGCAATCTTGAAAAGTATTACCGCACTGATGAGGTGGAAACAGTGGCGTTGAATAAGCTGTCGCTTGAGGTAAATGAAGGTGAGTTTGTTGCAATTATGGGCCCGTCAGGGTGCGGGAAGTCTACTTTGTTGAATATACTGGGATTACTGGATGATCCTGATGCCGGCAAGTACAGGCTTAACGGAGTGGAAACAGCTATTTTGAATGAGAACGCCAAGGCGGATATCAGAAAGGAGAATATTGGCTTCGTTTTCCAGAATTTCAATCTTATTGATGAGCTCACGGTATTTGAGAATGTGGAACTTCCGCTGATATACCTGGGAGTAAAAGGTTCACAGCGGAGAAAGATGGTTGAGCAGGTGCTTGAAAAGATGCAGATCATGCACCGGCGGCATCACTTCCCTCTGCAGCTCAGCGGAGGTCAGCAGCAACGTGTAGCTGTGGCAAGAGCCGTGGTGAATAATCCAAAGCTTATACTGGCCGATGAGCCTACCGGTAATCTTGATTCAATCAATGGCAATGAGGTAATGCAGCTTCTTTCTGATTTGAATGAGGCTGGTACTACTGTTGTGATGGTTACGCACAGTGAGCATGATGCAAGGTACAGTCACCGGATTGTAAGAATGCTGGATGGGCAGGTTGTAACAGAAAATGTTTTTAAACCGGAATATCATGTTTAGGAATTATGTGTTGATTGCATGGCGCAATCTGGTGAAGAGCAAGATGTTTTCATTGATCAATGTGCTGGGACTGACTATTGGTATTACGGTATGTATGATGATTTTCCTGTATATCATGCATGAGTTCAGCTATGATAAATTCCATGATAAAAAGGACCGCATTTACAGGGTGATGAGGACGAATTCGAAGTCAGACCTGCGTGTTCCTTACCTTTCAGGACCCTATGCACCAGCCCTGCTGAACGATTTTCCGGGGGAGATTAAGACTGCTGTGCGGGTCCTTATCGGTAACGGGTTGGTTGCTTTTGACGACAAAGCATTCAATGAAAAAAAATTATTTCTGGCTGATTCAACATTTTTCACATTCTTTTCATTTCCGATGGTGAAAGGTGACCCTGCCACTGCGCTTGATGATCCGCATAGTTTGGTGCTCACCGAAACTACTGCTAAAAAGTATTTCGGCGAAAGCGACCCAATGGGTAGGATGATAAGGATGGATAATGAGTATACATTGCGGGTTACAGGCGTTTGTAAGGATGTGCCTACTAATTCACATCTCGACTTTGATTTGGTGGTACCCGTAAGCCTGGTAACGAGTGCACCATGGTTTAATGGGTGGACCAACAACAATAATTTTACTTATGTTCTGCTTGATGAACATGCAAGTGCAGCAAAAATTGAGGAGCGGTTTCCGGCTTTTATGGAAAAGCATCTGAATAAGGATATAAGAGACCTTGGAATAAGTTTTGGGCTAAGCCTTACACCTTTAACTGATATTTATTTTGAACCGGCATCAGCATTTGATAATGTGAAGCATGGTGATAAACGAGTGGTACTCATTTTCCTTTCGATAGCAGCTTTTATATTGCTGATTGCGAGTATTAATTTTGTGAATCTCTCAACCATCAGGGCGGTTGACCGGTCGAAGGAAGTGGGCTTGCGTAAAGTGATGGGAGCGCGACGCAAACAACTGATCATACAGTTTATAGGTGAGTCAGTTATGATAACGCTCATTTCATGCGTGTTGGCTATTGCGCTACTTAACTATATGATGCCATTATATAATGATTTGCTGGGATACCAGCTCACAGTATCGTGGAATTCGCCCATGATATGGCTATTTTTGCTTGGGGTGGTTATAGTTGCAGGTTTCCTTGCGGGAAGTTATCCTGCGTTCATTTTGGCAGCTTTTTTACCTGTGCAGGCGCTAAGGGGAAAACTAGTACCGGGTAAGGGAGGTGCCTTGTTCAGACAAGCATTGGTAGTTTTGCAGTTTGCCATTTCTGTTATATTGATTGTAGGAACCATTATTATTATGAGCCAGATGAAATACATCAGATCGAAGGACCTGGGGTATAACAAGGAGCAAACGGTGATAGTAAGGGTTGACAATTCGCAGATTCGTGATCGCCTTATAACCTTCAAACGTGAACTTGAAAAACGCCCTGAAGTAGTATCAGTATCGCTTATGTCAGGAGAGCCTGGAGGTTTTTTTGATATGTTTATATTTGAAGCCCAGGATCAGGAGGAATATTTCAAGGCGCGTACTTTGTTCGCCGATTTTGAAGCTGTGGAAACGATTGGCCTGAAGGTAATTGCCGGGAGGGACATGTCGCCTGAGTATGGAACAGATTCCACCAAAGCTGTAATCATTAACCGCACTGCTGCATCCATGCTGGGGTTTACTCCCGAAGAAGCTGTTGGTAAGTGGATAAAGAACAATATGCGCGACACAATAAGAAGGACTATTGTAGGGGTTGTGGAGGACTTTCATTTCCTGTCGTTAAAGGAGAAAATAGACGCACTGGTTATTGCGCCCAATGACGACAGAAGAGTTGTTCTAATCAGATTAAACAGCGGAAATATAACCCAGGGGTTAGAGGTTATTGGCAACGAATACCGCAGTGCCGCTTCAGGATACCCATTTGAGTTCATTTTCCTCGATCAGAAATTTGGTGAAATGTACAAAGCTGATCTACGGCAGCAAAAGATTCTTTCCATTTTTGCCGGTTTGGCCATTTTTATAGCCTGCCTCGGCTTGTTCGGACTAGCTTCATTTACCGCAGCTAAGCGCAGTAAAGAGATCAGTATAAGGAAAGTGCTGGGCTCGTCAGTGAAGAGCATTGTGCTGTTGCTTTCAAAGGATTTACTGAAGCCGGTGCTTATTGCCACAGCCCTGGCTATTCCTGCTGGTTATTTTATTATGGAACGCTGGCTTAACAACTTTGCTTACACTACCGCTTTGAAATGGTGGATATTCCTGCTTGCTGCCGCTATAGCCATAACTATAGCCCTCTTCACCGTGGTTACCCGGGCCATCAAAGCCGCAAGGGCAAAGCCGGTTACTTATTTGAAATCGGAATAACGGCGCTTCGCGCGTTCAAGGAGAGTTCAAGGGGTTCAAGGGGTTCAAAAGTTGTTCAAAAGTTGTTCAAAGCGCTTTGCGCGTTCAAAAGTTGTTCAAAGCCTTCAGCGTTAAAAGCGCTTTGCGCGTTCAAAAGTTGTTCAAAGCCTTCGGCGTTCAAAGCGCTTTGCGCGTTCAAAAGTTGTTAAAACCTTAGAAACACAATAGTTCCTTCGTTTGGGATTGATTGCACTGATACAGTGCCTTTATGTACCTGCATGATCTGTTTGCAGAGGGGGAGGCCTATGCCGTTGCCGTTCTTTTTGGTGCTGAAGAAGGGGATGAATATCTTGTCAAGTATATCCTCCGGGATGCCGGTACCGTTATCAGCTACTGTGATGATGGGCCGGTTGTCGTTATCAGTATAGGCAGTCAGCCTGATGTGGGGTTCGGGGGATTCCTTTACGGCGTCAATGGCATTTAGCATCAGGTTGATCAGTACCTGTTCAATCAATCCACGGTCAATCTTAACTTCAAGCAGTGGCTCTTTCATGATGATGTCAGTAGTGATCTGCAACTGTTCCATTCTGGGTCTCATCAGCCGGTGCATGTTTCCGAATAATTCACTTATCCGCACAGGGGTGAATTTACCACCTGTTACTTTGTACAGGTTGCGGTACACTTCAGCAAAACGCAGTAGTCCCTCGCTCCTGTTTTTTATGGTTTCAATGCCCAGTTCGATATCACTTACCTGATCATTTCCTGCATCGGGCAGCTCTTTAACTCTCTTCTGCAATGTGGAGGCCAATGAAGCAATGGGAGCAACCGAATTCATGATCTCATGCGTCATCACACTCAGCAGCCGCTGCCATGCCTTTGATTCTGTTTCATCAAGTGCCTCATGAACATTCTGGAATGCCACCAGGCTGTAAGGCACACCGTCGGTAATAAACCCTGTTACCGACAATACCACTTTGATGTTCTGCTGGTTGTGCTTTACAGTGATGATTTTCCGTTCGCCGGGCTGCAGTGCCGTCAGGTGGTTGTAAAGTGCAGGGTCTCTCTTGTGAAGCGATTCGATGGTTTTGAGATAGGGTATTCCCAGAAGGTCTTTCAGTGCATCGTTCATCCACATTACTTTGCCGCTGTCAGTCTCATACGCCAGAATGCCGGTGTCGACCATTTCAAGTACTATTTGCAGATACTGGTACTGTGTTTCCTTCTCCGTTGAAACCGTACGGAATGTATCTTGTATCATATTGAAACCGCTCTTCATCCTTTGCATGGGCGCAAATATCATATTGTAGCCACGCTTTATACTCAAGGGTGCTTTACCTTTTGGTGCTTTATAATTCCTCGAGAAATCACGGTATTTTATCGATTCAGCAAACCTGCCGAATTCGCGAGAGTATATAAAAAGCTGCCTCAACAGAATGAGGATGATAATGATCAATACAACGATCAAAATATTGTATAGTATTTCATTGCTCATCGGTTTTCCTATTGCTCGTACCTGTTTAACCTTCTATACAATGCTGTGCGGGTGATGCCCAATTCCCTTGCAGCTGCTGAGATATTGCCGTTGTTCTTTTCAATTACCCTGAGTATGGTTCTTTTTTCTATGTCGCTAAGATGTGTTGCGTTTTCATCTTCCGGCTCTTCAACATTATATTCAATAGGGGAGAAGATTAGGTCAGAAGGTTTCAGTTCCCTTTCGTCGCACATGATCACTGCCCTTTCCATCATATACTGAAGCTCCCTTACGTTTCCCGGAAAACGGTATTTAATAAGTTTCTCAATGGCAGATTTGGAGATGTTCAGTCCCGGCTTGAAATACTTATTGCTGTATAGTTTCAGGAAATGGCTGGCCAATAATGGTATATCGTCTTTGCGGTTTCGGAGGGGTGGGACCACAATGTCAATAGTGTTGATTCGGTAAATCAGATCTTTCCGGAAGCGCTTTTCATTAGCCAGTTCAGCCGGTGGAAGATTGGTGGCGCAGATCAACCTGATGTTAACATCAATAGGTTGATTGGACCCAAGCGGAATTATCTGGCGACTCTGCAACACAGTAAGTAGCTTTGACTGCTGACTGATGCTTATGTTGCCGATTTCATCCAGAAACAAGGTGCCTCCATCAGCAGCAACAAACCGGCCCTGCCTGTCGTCATGTGCATCAGTAAATGCTCCCTTTTTATGCCCGAATAGCTCGCTTTCAAACAACGATTCAGAAAGGGCACCTACATCTACTCTGACATAGGGGGCTTCACTGCGAAGTGATTTGTCATGTATAGCCATGGCGATCAGCTCCTTGCCCGTACCGTTCTCTCCCAGAATAAGTACATTGGCATCAGTAGGTGCAATTTTGTCGATAATAGTGAAGATAGCTGACATTGGCTCACTGTGACCGATAATTGTCTGCTCAGATTCAGTACCTCCTAAACTTTCAGTTACTGAAGATGTAGTTTGCCGGTTTTTCTTACCCTTCTTGTTAAGCAAATCATCTATTACCGACAAAAGACGGTCATTATGCCAGGGTTTGACCACAAAATCAGAAGCACCTTCTTTAAGTGACTTTACAGCAAGGTCAATATCACCATATGCAGTGATCATTACCACCGGCAAACCGGGTTTCATCTCCCTGATCCGCTTAAGCCAGTAAAGCCCCTCATTGCCGGTATTCACTGAAGCATTAAAGTTCATATCCAGCAGCACCAGGTCAATCGCCTCAGTTGCAAGCAAAGAAGCAACATTCTGCGGATTCCTTTCCGTAAACACATGCTGCACCTCGCCCTTCAAAAAAAGCTGCAGAGCCGTAAGCACATCGGCATCATCATCAATAACCAATACTGAACCCTTAATCAGCGCCATAAAACAAAAATACAATAAATGTCTTTGCTCTATGCTCTATACACTTTGCCCTATGCTCACTGCTCTATGCTCTCTGTCCTATGCTTTCTGCCCTAAGCCTTCCAATGCTTCCTCTCAAAGAAATACAGCGTAATTGCATAAAACACACCTGCTCCTGCGGCCTGTAAAAGAGCTCGCTCCAAATCATTTTTATATATGGTGATGTAATTAAACAATGTCATCAGTACCATAAAAATAAGCGCCTTTAGAAGCAGTGCTAATAAGAATTTATTTTTGAGCATGTAAATTTATTTTGAAGTGCATAATTCACATCAAAGTAAAGGAAAAAGCACATAGAAGAGAATGTTAACTTTTATTAAAATCCAAAATACCCCTGTTTTTGTAGTTATATTTGATGTATTAAAATCTCAACGAACGCATTAAGTAAATCAATTCATCAAATATAGAAAACCATGAACTGTCCGAAATGTAATGTAAACCTTGTGATGTCAGAAAGACAAGGTATTGAAATAGATTATTGTCCTACCTGCAGAGGAGTATGGCTAGATCGCGGTGAACTTGATAAGATAATTGAACGGGCTTCCATTCCAGCCGCACAGCCTGGTGGTAGTTCAGCAGAAGGTGGAACAACCCTCAGAACCAGGGAAGTAAAAGCATATGGCACAGAAGCTGCCGATGCGCAGTTACAGCAAATGAGCATCAGGCGGAGGGCTGCAACGCCGCGCGATGTTGAGATTGAAATATTATATTGCGGGGTGTGTCATTCCGATCTGCATACGGCTCGAAATGAGTGGCATGGAACCAAATATCCCTGCGTGCCTGGCCATGAAATAGTTGGGAAGGTTACGGCCGTTGGTGAAGAGGTGAAAAAGTTTAAAGTGGGCGACCTTGCCGCGGTGGGCTGCATGGTGGATAGTTGCCAGCAATGTGATTACTGCAGGGAAGGACTGGAACAGTATTGCGCTGTTGCGAATATCCAAACTTATAATTCGCCCGACAAGTATCTGGGTGCCCGGACTTATGGTGGTTACAGTGAAAGTATTGTGGTAACAGAAGATTTTGTACTGCGGGTGCCCGAAAACCTTGATCTGCCTGCAACTGCACCGCTGTTGTGTGCCGGCATTACGACCTATTCGCCATTGAAACACTGGAATGTAGGCCCGGGCATGAAGATTGGCGTTGTGGGTCTGGGCGGATTGGGTCATATGGCCGTTAAGATCGCTAAAGCGATGGGAGCGGAGGTGGTTGTATTCACTACATCGGAATCGAAAGTAGAGGATGCCAGGAAACTGGGTGCTGATGATGTAGTGCTGTCAAAGGACAATGATCAGATGCAGCGGTACACAGGCAAGCTTCACTTTGTACTCGATGCTGTTTCAGCACAACATGATATCAACAGTTACCTGAAGTTGCTGCGCGTAGACGGATCGCTTGTGCTTGTCGGCGCACCTGAACATCCGCTGCCTGTAGAGGCTTTCAGCATTATCCCTTACCGCCGCACACTTGCCGGTTCCATGATTGGTGGTATCAAAGAAACCCAGGAGATGCTCGACTTCTGCGGCAAGCACAACATCGTATCCGATATCGAGATGATCGACATCAGCCAGATCAACGAAGCCTACGAGCGGTTGTTGAAAGGGGATGTGAAGTATCGGTTTGTGATTGATATGCAGAGTTTGAAAAAGGCATAGAGCGTAGGGCTTAGAGCATAGTTCAAAAGTTGTTCAAAGCCTGCGGCGTTCAATGCGCTGCGCGCGTTCAAAGGTTGTTTTTTTAGGGCTATCTCAAAATTGTTAATCGACCAAACTTTGCTCCCCCTCTCCCTACGGGAGTAGGGGGCCGGGGGGTGAGGGGACTTTACCGGTAGGCCGCTTTGTTAATATCCGCGACGCTCTTTAGCTTCCTCGGGGCATTCAGCTGTTTATCGAGGAAATCGTAGATTTTGAGCCTGATTTCTTTAGCGATACGGGTGTCGATGCGGTCGAATGAGTGGCCGCCTTCAACATTATCAAATATTTCGTATTCAAATTTCTTGCCTTCAGCTTTCAGCGCCTTGATGAGGTGCTCCACTTCAAGTGAATACACATCATCGTCGTTGGTGTTGGTGTGTATCAGCAGCGGTGTTTTGAGCTTATGGACATTCCATACGGGAGATCGGCGGCGGTACTCGTTGACATCGTCTTTGGCTTCTTTGCCGATGTGGTAGTCGGCGGAGAACAGTGCCCTGTATTCATCATCATAATAACCCATCCGTGCAATCAGGTCGCTCACCGGAACACCCGCAAAGCACACTGCGTACTTTTCAGGATTGTCGAATACACACATCAGAGCTATCAATCCGCCATGGCTCCAGCCGATGATACCGACCCTGTTTTTATCAACCATCTCATAGTTTTCAACCATATAATCGCGACTGGCGTTTACATCGCCAATCTCCAGTCCTCCGTAATCTATCTTCTCATAAAAGTCCTTGCCGTAGCCTGTGCTCCCACGGTATTCGGGTGCAACAACAATATATTGCTGAGCCATCAGCTCCCTGATGATATGGGCGTGGTAGGGGATTGCTTATACCCATCGCATCAGGTTTTTTATCCTGCTGTTTTTTGGAAATCGGCGGACCAGTAATGTAAACCTTATCAATAAAAGCCACATCGCCAACCCGGTTAAACCATTGCACATCGTCAACTGCTTTCTTAATGGCATCAAGCTGATGCTCAAGTGAAACGATCTTATTTTCAAGGTCCTTCACAGCTTGTGGGGCTTCCTGCGAAAGCACATTCCCGCTCAAAAACAGGGCTAAAAGAAAAAAACAGAGGTTCTTCATTTTTCAGAGTTTTGAGCAAATATAAGAAAAAGCAGAGAGCAAAGGAGATTCATCACTCCGCCCAAAAGCGGAGTTCGGAATGACGGTTGCCTGGCCGATAACTGACAGCCCAATGCTCTATGCTATGTCCCTAAGGCAATGGACTTCCCACTGCAATATCGCACCGATGATACGGCTGTCCATGGGCTGGATTTGTTGCTGGTTTAGGGCCTTTGTTTGCTGTTGTGCTGGTGGTTTGCCTTTGAGGATTGTTCAACTTACTGGCATTCTCAACGGTTGGTGAAAATGAATTATTTACAGCACCCGATGTTGTGGATGAAACCTGTGGTTTATTAGCTGCATTTGTTACAGTTGAGGTTGTTGCTGAGGTTGAAGTTGTTGATGCAGGTGTTGTGTTTGTCGTTTTCGGGGCAGGAGCCGAATTTAATGGTGCTCCAACAGGAATATCGCAGCGGTGGTTAGGCTGTCCATGTGGTGGATTTAGCATTGCCACTTCTTGCTTTTGTTCCCCTGAAGTCTGTGTTTCTGGAGTCTGTTCACCTGTCTCTACATCCTTTGTTGCATCGATAGGTTCAGCTGATGAGGTGTCAGCCTGAATGAGGTTTTCAGTTGCTGAAGTCGAACCGGGTGTTTGTTGTGTTTGTGCCTGGTCATTATTAGCCTGGTTGCAGGAAGTCAGAATGAGGAGGGCTGATACTATGGTTAAAACGAAGTAGGATTTCATGTTTCTCAAATTGGATTTCTTGTTTTTCGATGGATTGGTTCCTAAAATCGATATCATATACGACGGCTGCGCAACTGTTTATGTCCAATATTCAATCGCATTTAGCGCTTATTAACAATCATTTGGGATACTTGTTCAGCTACTTAGTTGTACAATAACTACAGGCCGGTTCCTGATGTGTGCAATGTCTACATGGCTCAGGAAAGTTTTAAGAAACAAATTTATGAAATAAGTCGAAAGCATCATCATTAGATGTAATTTTGTTTCGGGAAATAACGAAATGATAGCGCATATGGAGAAGCTTAAAACTTACACAGAAGATCAAAGGAAAATAGCGCAGTTTGGTAAGGCCCTGTCAAATCCGGTAAGAGTGTTTATCCTGGATTTCCTGGCTAATAACCTTGATAAATGCTGCTATAGTGGCGATATGGCGGAGGAACTGCCTATAGCACGGTCAACCCTGTCAGAGCATTTGAAGGAATTGAAAAAAGCCGGTCTTATTCAGGGTGAAATCAATCCCCCTTATATCAAATACTGCATAAATCGTGAGAATTGGGATGAAGCAAAAGAATTGCTTCACAATTTTTTCAAAAGATAATTGTAAATATAGCAACTGACGCTAAGTCACTGTAACCTGATTAATTAACCAACATATGGAATTTCTTAACAGTATTCTCGAAAATTCCTCCTATGGAGTAGTCACAGCGTTTGCGCTGGGTATACTTACCGCCATTAGCCCTTGTCCGCTGGCAGCAAATATCTCAGCAATAGGATATATCAGCAGAGACCTTGAAAACCGCAACCGGGTGTTTTTAAATGGCCTGGTTTATACGCTTGGGCGAGCCATTTCATATACGCTCATCGGGGTTATTATCTATTTTGGAGCCAGCAAGTTTGAAATTACCAGGCTATTCCAGGGTTGGGGTGAGAAGATACTGGGTCCGGCACTGATCATCATTGGTCTTTTTATGCTCGACTTTATCAGGATCAATATACCGGGGTTGCGACTTACCGAGAAAATGGAGAACCGGCAGGGAAGAGGCTATTGGCCTGTTTTGTTGCTTGGTATTGTTTTCGCACTTGCTTTTTGTCCGTATAGTGGTGTGCTTTATTTTGGGATGCTTATTCCTCTGACCATTTCAAGTGTATCAGGGCTGTTTCTTCCACTCGTTTTTGCTTTGGCTACCGGCCTACCCGTTATTCTGTTTGCCTGGTTACTGGCTTACACCGTTGGTAACGTTGGCAAAGCCTACAACAGACTAAAAGCATTCGAGTTATGGTTTCGCAAAATAGTAGCAGTTTTATTTATTGGGATAGGTTTGTATTACGTTATAATCTATTTTATTTAGAACAGAATGAATGAATTAGCTGAACTTAACGAGTCAATCGCGAAAGCTGAACAAAACGAGCCAATCGCGAAAGCTGAACAAAAGAAAAAAAGGACAATCCTGATTATTTCGATTTCAATAATCTTACCATTATTAATTGCCCTTTATTATTTTCTTCCTGAACTGGTTGATGCATTTACTTACGGCATTTTGAAGCTTGATCCTGAAACGCATTTGGGAGAAGCCGTCAATTTCTTTTTTTACGATACGGTAAAGATCTTAATCCTTCTCTTCCTGATCAGCAGCTTAATGGGGGCGGTTAATGCTTATTTCCCGGTTGATCGGTTAAGAATTTATCTTACCACAAAAAAGATGTTCGGCCTGGAATATTTGTTTGCCTCTTTCTTTGGAGCTATTACACCTTTTTGCTCATGCTCATCGATACCCCTGTTTATTGGTTTTGTAAAAGGAGGTATTCCACTTGGCGTGACCTTTTCTTTCCTTATTACTTCACCTTTGGTGAACGAAGTAGCGGTGGCCATGTTTTTAGGTTTGTTCGGAATAAAAGCGACCTTAATTTATGCAGTGAGTGGTATTTTCATGGGAACAATTGGTGGCTATTTCCTCGGCAAACTTAAACTTGACAAATACTTAACCGATTGGGTACTGCAGGTTCAGGCAAACTCCATCAAAGAGAATGAAGCATGGGAAGGCGAAAAAACGCCGTTCATCGACCGGTTGCCTACCATCATTTCTGATGGATGGGAAATTGTAAGGAAAGTGCTGTTGTACGTTATTATTGGCATTGGCATTGGGGCTGCCATGCACGGTTATGTGCCTGAAAACTTCTTTACGGAATTCCTGTCGGCCGACAAGTGGTATGCTGTGCCCCTTGCTGTAATTGTTGGCGTACCGATGTATGCCAATGCCGCCGGTATAGTTCCGGTTATCCAGGTATTTGTTGCCAAAGGTGTTCCGCTGGGTACTGCAATTGCCTTTATGATGGCTGTAGTTGGTTTATCTTTGCCTGAAGCCACTTTGCTGAAGAAGGTGATGAAGTGGAAACTTATAGGGATATTCTTTGGTACCATAGCGATATTTATTATTCTGCTGGGGTATTTGTTTAATGTTGTGATTTAGCTGTCAGCTATCAGCTATCAGCTGTCAGCTCTTCAGTTATCAGTTATCAGCTTAATTGTTCTGGGTTCTGGGTTTTGGGGTTTGTAGGGTTATGTAGGACATGTAGGACATGTGGGACATGTGGGACTTGTGGGACTGGCATCTCATAACTCGTAACATCCGTGACCATCCCAGCCTGGCCGGGTATTCCCTTGAAAGGAGAGTGAAGATTAAAATATTCAACAAAGCCGGATTTTGATGCAGGCAATTTTGCCATACCATATCGAGAGGGCAACCGGATCATACAATTGAAGGGAAATACCTACAACCTTGTGGACGGTAAAATTGTAAAAACCCCCCTTAAGGTAAAAGAAACTTATGACGAACAGGTCATTGAGTATATCTATTCAAAAAAGATTGCCTTCCCTGATGTCAGAGAAGGGTCGGTTATTGAACTAAAATACACCAATACCGGCATATCATACACTAATATACCCACCTGGTATTTCCAAAAAAGCATACCTGTGTTGTACAGTGAATATAATGCAATACTGGACCCCTTGTATGAATACCGTCATCGTGTTTCAGGTGAGTACAAGCTCGACAGCTATTCAAATGAATTTGTAAATACAATTCCCGTTACCGTTTCAGGAAAGAAATACTTTCCTACCAACAAGAAGTTTGTAATGAGTGAGATACCTGCATTTACTGACAAGTCGTTTATCACTTGTGAAGAAGATTATATTACAAAAGTTGATTTCCAGGTTATTGGCTATACTAAATGGGATGGTCTGTATAAGAGTGAATTATCAACATGGCAGGAAGTAATTGATAAGTTACTTGATTTTGATAAGTTTGGTCAGTTTTTAAAGGCTAGTGAACGGGAGGGAAAGAAGTATATAAATATTCTCTCTTCATTATCTGACATTGAAAAGGCAATTTGGATTGATCAACACATGAAGAAAACGTATAAGTTCAACAATAAGAACTCATACATTGCGTCGGACGATGAAAATAAGATATTTAGTGTCAACATACTATGAAGCCCTTGAGAAAAGGAAAGATTACATCAATAACTATGAAGCACTTGCCAAAAAGTATATTGGTCAGAATTACAAACTGTACGACAGTATCAAATGCACAAACCTGAAAAACCCTGACCAGCCTTTTGAGCTTGCATTCACAACAACAATGCCTGTTGAGCAGGTTGATAACTATTTGATAATTGAACCTTTTTCAGGATACGCATTAACCGAAAACCCACTTAAGGAACCTGACCGCAAATACCCTGTTGATTTTACCTATAATTGGTCGAGAACCTTTTCAGCAACACTGAACATCCCGGAAGGTTACCGGCTAACCTCACAACCTGAAAACCTGGTCATTAACGACAAAAATATACGTGTTGTATACACCGTAAGTGAGAGGGAACCCGGCGTACTGAATATTCTTGGACTCTATCATTTCAAGAAGGATATTTACCTCTCATCCGACTATCAGGCACTAAAGGGCTATTACGACAAGATTATAAATAAGTTTAACGAGAAGCTTACGCTGGAAGCGGTGGAGATTTAAAAGCTACTCCCTGAATAACATTCTGCCGGGCGTTGAAATAAAAATTGTACGGATCGGTTCAATTTCACCCTACAATTAGTCAGAATAAAATAAATATATATTTTGTATTGCGGGTGAAATATAAATTGTATATTTACATGGTATTCAAATACACCTCTATGAAAAAGCTATTTATCTTTAGTACATTGATGCTGTTGAACTTATGTTTTATCGAGTCCTACGCACAAGACTGGGTTAAGCAGGAGCCGTACCCTACTTTCAATCATCTTTTCGGAGTTTCGTTCCCTTCTGAGAATATCGGCTATATAGTTGGCGACAATGGTACACTGCTGAAAACAACTGATGCCGGAGTTACCTGGAGTCAGCTGTATATTTATCCTGAACAAACAACCCATCAATTGAGCAATGTAAACTTTCTTTCAGATGATGTGGGATATGTGGCAGCAGGTAAACTAGTTCACAAGACTACAGATGGTGGAATAACCTGGGAGAGCAGTTCCACTCATGCATGGGGTACTAATACCGGTACTTTTTTTATTGATGACACTGTTGGATATACTTATGGATATTATTCTTTGCTTTATAAAACCATGAACGGTGGGCAAACATGGGATAAGCTTTCTTTTTCTATAAATGACCTTAATCAATACACCTGTGTAAAGTTTGCGGATTATAATACCGGGTATCTGATTGACTACCGTTTATCAGGACACACTTACACTCTCAAGCGCACCGATGATGGAGGAGTAACCTGGTCTCCGGTAAGTGTTCCCGTAGAAGTAATCGATGTGTCTGCTGTTGAAGTGTTAGGTCCGGATAATATATGGATTGCTTCGGGACGTCCTTTCCCTAATCCTGAGTATTATACAAATGCGGAATCACGCGTATATCATACCACCGATGGTGGCCTTACATGGACTGCACACTCTATTGGTATGGCAAATTCATCGCGGCCAATTGAAAGTATCATGTTCTTTAATGAGTTGGAAGGCAGGGTAATTGCGTCTTCCCATATATATACCACCTCAGACGGTGGACAAACTTGGGAGGATCACATAAATTATGATATTGATCCTACCAATGGTAATGCATCAGTTGCCTGGATAAATCCCGATACCTGTTATTTTGCAGGATATAGGCCATCGTTACTGAGAACTTACGATAATGGAATAACGTTTGAAGAATTGATTCACGGGGTGGAGAACTACTATGAATGTGTGCATTTCAGAGATACACTTAATGGTTACGCCGCAGGTTGGCTTTCAGGTTATGCAGGTACGCCAGTTATAAGGTACACCCATGATGGCGGAAATACCTGGACCGATGCTGAATGCGATAGTGTTTTCGGTCGAATTACCGACATGCATTTCTTTGATGCAGATAACGGGATAGCTATTTATGCAAGAGGTTTTTACACTACAAATGATGGTGGATACACATGGACAGTCGATACTTTGGGTAATGAGATGTATCATATTCTACTTGAGGTTACGCCCGATGGTACTTTGTTAAGTGCCGGTAATGAAGGGAAAATATTCAGGTCAGTTGACAATGGTGAAAACTGGGAACAAGTGTTTGCCGGTTTCATTGAGGGTGATTTGGTTGATTTTAAGTTCACCGATAACCTTACCGGTTTTATGGCAATCGCACATGAAACATTGGGTCCGCAAACGCTCTATAAAACTGTTGATGGCGGATTCACATGGACGCCTCTTGATCTTTCATCAACTTTTTGGGTTAGGAGTATGGATTTTTATGATAATCTGCATGGCATGGTAAGCATGGATAATGATGCATTGCTATATACAAACGATGGAGGCTTAACCTGGACTGAAACAGCTACGCCATTGCCTTTTGAAGCATCATATATTGAAATGTTCAACCAATTGGATGGTGTGGTTGTGGGCAGAGGAAATTATGTAGCTACAACTAACGATGGAGGAGCAAGCTTTCAGTTAGTTTATGAAAATGAGTACCCAAACTGGACAGGTGGAACGGGATATAGTTTCGTGAACATGGATCAAGGGTGGGCAGTTGGTTGGCAGGGCATGATTCTGAAATATGATTCACAACTAACTCCGGTTTATTCACCACGGATGCCTTACAGGGTTGCATTTATTACACCAAATCCTTCATCTGATAACATATACAGCCAAATAAAAGGAGAGCTGACCATCCGCACCCTCACAGGCGCCACGTTGCTCACCACCAAGGTAAATCCCAATGATGCCATCAACATTTCACACCTTCCCGCCGGAATTTACATTGCCACGGTGGTGGGTATTGATTGGAGTATGAGTATGAAGATTATTAAGCAATAGCACTCAGCACTCAGCACTCAGCAGTCAGCATTCAGTAGTCAGGGGAACTCTTGTTTAAAGTTTTATTAACTTTTGAACCCTGCATTCATCATCATCCCTGAGCATAATTATATATGTGCCGGGAGGAAAGGAAGAAACAGAAACTTGTGTTTTTGTACCGATGTTAACTGATTTTATTAACCGTTTATCCAGGGTATATATTGACAAATTTGTGTTTGCATTTACCTCTTCGGGAAAATTAATAACTTCCGTTGCGGGATTAGGAAAAGCGAAATGATTAGTTTCTTTTAAAAGTGTTTCTACATTCTGAAAAATTAAATTGTAATCATACACTTCAAATAACCCATTGTCGGCAACAACAAAACCATGCATTTCATCGAGGAATTGAAAGGTTCTATTAGTTCCAAAATGGCTTCTGAAATAATCAAACGAGAAAGTCGACCCTCCATTGTTTGATACGCCAACTTCACCTTCAATACCAACTATTAGTATTTTATCAACATCCAGCATTTTAACATATACGGGGAATGCTGCCCAGATAGTCTCTTGTCTCCAGGTTAACCCTGATGTCTCTGTAATATATACTCCCCTATCATAACTAATAACTCCGAACTCATAATCATAAAAATCCATATACCATATATCATCACTCAGAGCCAGAACTTCCTGCCAGGTAGATCCACCATCAATGGTTTTAAGTATAGTATTTTTATGTGCGATTGCATAACCTGTATTCGCATCAGGAAAATCAAAGTAGCTGCCTGCAAATCCTTCATATGGCGTAATATCTGACCATGAATAGCCCATATCAGAAGAGAAGGATATGTGTCCGTTTGAAAGTGCATATAAGTGCTCCTGATCAGGAAGTGAAAGAAATTTGAAGAGTGAATTCTGAGGGTCAATATACCTTGTACTCCAGGAGTAGCCTCCATCAGTTGTTGCAAGCAACCTTCTACCTGCTGCGGCAAGGCCATTCAGTTGATCTAAAAAAATTATGTCGGTGACAACAGATGCTGTGTCCATGATGCATGGTGTCCATGAGTTGCCCCTGTCAAATGTTTGAAGCATAATGGGCTCAGGGTAATCCATGCCGGCAATGAACCCATGAAGGCTGTCAGTAAAATAAACGGACCGGAAGTCGGTAGTATATCCATGGGACATACTGACATAAGTTTCGCCAAAATCAGATGTCTTCATTAGCAACCCATCATAGCCGGCAGTATACCCATGTGCAATATCAGGCCAGGACATCCTGGTCATCTGGTATCCTTCCGGATATAGGTTGGTCATATTATAATATCGCCATGTAATTCCTCCATCCGATGTTGTATATGTTTGAATTCCATTGGCAACATACCCCTCAAGTTGATTAAAGAAATGAATATGAGATGGCAGAAAATTTATAGTAGATGTGCCCATATTTATCTTAGCCCAGGTATTGCCTCCATCAGTAGAATGCAATATATAGACATCAACAGGAGGTTTATAAGCAGTGATCTTAACGCTCAAAAAGATTTCACCCGAACTAATTACGGAAAGCGCACAAGGATCAGAAGTAAAACCTGTAAGTGGTTCACTCCAATGTAACCCACCATCAATAGTTTTTCTTAATCTCTTCTGGTTGAGTTCTGTTGTTATCGCATACCCAACTGTATCATCAAGAAATTGCAGATCAGTGATATGATATGTGTAGCTATTCCCATTTACAGGAAACCAGGTTTGACCACCATCAATGGTTTTTAGCATCCAATCACGATGACCGTATAAATATCCGATTGAATCTGTTCTGAAATATATCTTTGAAAAAGAAGTACTCAAAAAAATAGAACTCCATGTTTGTCCTCCGTCAACGGTTGTACACAAATAATGTTCCCCAATCATGAAGCCCTTACTCGTATTAATAAATTCAATGTCAATGACAGAATTTAGTATACCGTCTTGAAATATTTCTTCCCAATCTTGACCACCGTTGGTCGTTTTAAATACATTGTAGCCGTCAGAAATATAGCCGGTGTCAATTGCCGGAAAATCTATTGATTTTATATCATGGGCAGTTGGTATAGGGTTCATGTGTAACCATGCCTGCGCGCTGGCAAATTGATTTATAAATAATGACAACACAATAAAGATTAATTTAAAGACTTTCATGGCAGATTTTGTCTATATGATTTGTAAATTCATGATAACAATACTATATCTTTTTCATCAACTTCTGCACATACAACCTACCATCAGATGCTTCAATCCGCAGTAAGTAAATCCCTTCAGGGACCTTTGTAAGGTCTAATGTCATAGATGTGCTGCCGGGTGCAATTGGGTATTCAGCTAACTCACGGCCCATCATATCAATCAATGTAACATTTGTGATGTTTCCACCATAGTCTATTGTTACTTTATCAGATGCAGGGTTAGGATAAACATCTAATGTTATCACATCCATGTCATTTACACCTACAACGCACGCATTATAATACATCCAGCAATCAGTAAGGCTGAATTCTGATTCGCAATCATTATATACTGCAGTCACATTGTAACAGGGTTCTTCAGGGTAATTTTCAATATTATCTATATATTGAGTTTCACTGGTTTGAGCGAGAAATGCATCGTTTCTATATATGTTATACCCTGTCAACGACCTCGAATGCCTGGGTTCTATCATATTTCCACCTGCAGTAACATATCCGGCAAGATTCCAGTTGTAATTCAATGAATAAGACTGTGACATTGATTCCCAAACTACACCATCTAGAGAGATCATGTCACCGTATGTTGCAAGTGCAGGGCCGCTATCAGCTCCTGCAATATAAGATGCGCCATGGCTTATTTGGTAGCCAATCCATAATTCCTGTGATCCGTCGATAGGAAGTGGTTCTGTTAATAGTAATTCATTCCACTGCTCAGATATATAGGCTGTTACAGCCTTACTCCTAACGAGTGTGGATGCGTTTGGCCCTATCCATACTTTAACGACAATCGTGCCACCAGAATTTTTTGGGTAAAACCTGATCTTTGTGAGACTGGATCCTTCATACTGTGATAGTTGCTGGGGTGTAAAACGCACTGCTGCATGAAAAGTGCCTCCTCCTGTCAAACCAATAGCTGTAAAATTTGAACCATTATCCCAATGCAACCAGATGTCGGAAGCAGGTGGAGGAGTATCAGGAGATGTCCACTGTAACAACACCATACAAGGATCATGTGGTGGAGCCCAATCTGTGGTGAAGTTATATGGCTTTGCACATTCACTCCAAATTTCAATATTGTCAATTGACCAACTGTAGATTGTTGCGGTATTTAACCCCTCGGCTCTGAATCTGATTTTAAATGGTTTGCCTTTAGCTTCATTCGTTATATAAATGGTTTTCTTTCTCCAATCTGTATTTTGAATAAAGGTATAGCTCTGCTTCTGAATCCAATCAGAACCATCAAATACATCAAAGAAAAGTAATTCATCCACTGTAGGATTAACAATTAATGTTTTTAAGTCAAACTTCACTATTATATTGTCATCATCAAGAACACCACCATCAATCCAGTAGCTGGTTAACGACCTGGAATAATTTGTAAGAACAGGACTATAATGGAATCTCGCGCAAGGAGCCGGATTACCTTGTTGACTTCCAATTTGCCAGTTTTCTTCAGCCTCCCAATGGTTAGTTTCAAACAATCCGGAGCTGAATTGCTCAACGAAAGGAAGTTGAATGGTATCCTGCGCAAAGCTATTCCCAAATAACATACTGATACCGAATGCCAGCAAGTAGATTTTTCTCATAATGAGCTTTTTTGATTTGCTATTTATTGCTTTGATTAATATTACCTCTGCCTCACTAACTTCTTTCCATATATTCTGCAATCCGCTTCTTCAAACCTAAGTAAATATACACCTTCGGGAAAGCTGGTAAGGTCTAATGTCATAGATGTGCTGCCGGGTGCAATTGAGTATTCAGCTAACTCACGGCCCATCATATCAATGAGTGTTAGTTTGCTGACATTGCTTTTGTAATTCACTGTTACCTTGCCGGATGCAGGGTTTGGGTATATATAAAATTCAGCCTGATTAATGTTATTAACAGCTACGTTGCAGTTTGTTGGATAATAAACAGTTTGGCTGTATTCCGATTCACAGTCCTGGTATACTGCCGTTACATTATATTCCGGGCTAGGGTGATAGGTAATGTCGTCATTGTATTCAATTGAGCTGGTGTATGCAATAAGTGTATCGTCTCTGTATAAGTTATAACCTGCCACTGGTTCTGATCTTTTGAGTTCCATTTCCTTGTCAATTACCGCAACACCTCCTCTTATATTCCAGTTGTAGTTGAATCCATAGGCAAGTGAAAGGGATTCCCATACCACACCATCCATGGAGATCATATCAGCATAACCTGAATAAGCTGGACCTGCATCAACTCCGGCTACATATTGATTAGTTTCATATCCAATCCAAAGATCCCTCGATGGATCTATAGGCATAGGTTCGTTCAGAACAAATTCATTCCATTGGCCGGGTGTATATGCAGAAACAGGCTGGCTTCGCATTAGATCTGATGCGTTTGGCCCACTCCAAACCTTGAGGACGATGTAACCACCAGGCTCAACTGGGAAAAGCCTAATTCTGGTTAGAGTTGTGCCCCCAAATTCCGAAATTTGTTCCGGTGTAAATCTTACTGCAGCCTGAAGAGGTCCTCCATGCCCAATACCGGTATAATTAGTTCCAAGATCCCAATACAACCAGGTATTGTATTGTGGTGTTATTTCATCCGGTGGTGTCCATTTTACCAATAAAGTGCAAAGATCAACCGGCCACACTTGAAGGTTGTTTGGCGCATCACAACTGTCAATTATTGAAATTGTAGAAGATGTATCCTGCGCAAAGCTATTCCCACATAATATAATAATACCGACTGCCAGCAAGTAGATTTTTCTCATAATGCGTTTTTGAAGATTCGCAATTTATTGTTTCATAGTTTTACCTCTGTATCACTAACTTTTTCCCATATAACCTGCCATCTGCCGCTACAAACCTCAATAAGTATATCCCTTCAGGGAAGTTTGTAAGGTCTAATATCTTTGTTGTGCTGCCGGGTGCGAGTATATATTCGGCTAATACCTTGCCCATCATGTCAATGAGCTTCATATTATTGACGTTACCTGTGTAGTCAATGGTGATTTTATCAGAAGCCGGGTTGGGATAGATGTCAAATGTTGGTACATCAATGTCGTTAACGCCAACAACGCAATAATTTAATTCGAAGCCTTCATTACTAAAAGCTGATTCACAATCAGTATATACTGCTGTAACCAGGTATTCCATACAACATTCAGCATAGAAAGTAACGTCATCAATGTATTCTAATTCTGTTGTGGTGGCTAGAAACTCATCATTCCTATATACATTATAACCAACGAGTCCTCTTTGATTATTTTGCTGACAAACATAAGCCTGGAGATTCCAGTTAAAGTTCAGAGCATAAGCCTGTGACATTGATTCCCATACTGAACCATCAAGTGAAATCATATCACCATAACCTGCAACGGCAGGGCCTGCATCAGTTCCGGCAACATAACTGGCACCATGGGTTATCTCATAACCAAACCATACTTCAGTTGTTCCTGAAATCATAACAGGAGTGTTGAGGTTGAACTCGTTCCACTCATTGGCTGTATAAGATGCAACCGGCTGGCTTAATACAAGCTGACTTGCATTAGCACCTGTCCATACTTTCAGTACAATAGTACCACCAGCATTGATTGGGAACAAACGGATTTTGGTCATACTAGTACCTGCATATTCAGCAAGCTGGGCAGGAGTAAATCTTGCAGCTACGTTGAATGTACCACCACCTTGTAAACCAATGGCTGTGAAGTTAGTACCATTATCCCAGAATAACCATCCTGAAGGACCTGGAGGAGGAAACTCAGGCGATGTCCATTGAATCCAAATTTTACAAGCATAACCTGGAAGTAAACATGTCCACAGATCCTCGGGCTTTTTGCATTCACGCCAAATTTCAATATTATCAACCTGCCAATTAACGAAGTTGAGTGTACTTTCTCCTGCAGCCCTGAACCTTAGCTTAAATGGTTTACTTTTTGCTGGATTAGTTATATCAATGGTTTGTTTTTCCCAATTGACATCATCAATGCAGCGAAAAATTGCCTTTTCAACCCATTCGTCGCCATTGAAGACTTCTAATAGCAGGCTGTCAGTGTCGTTAATATCAATGATATCTATTTTAATATCAAAAGTTACAAAAATATTACCATCAATAAAGGCACTGCCATCCATCCAGCCACTTGTTAATGACTGGGAATAATTGATGAAGACAGGTGCGTAACTGAAAATAGCTGAAGGTGCCGGATTACCTGCTTGACCTGCAATTTGCCAGTTTCCCTCAGGTTCCCATTGGTTGGTTTCAAATAAACCAGTGGTAAATTGTTCTGTGAAAGGGAGTTGATTAATGTAATTGATATCAGTTATTACGAAAGTAAGGTTAGAAGGGGTTGATTCAGCTGTATCACCCGGAAAGCCATAGAACGAAAGGTCGTATAAGGCCGTTACCTTGTAAAAGTTCACAGGTATATCAGGTGTTGCATCATTGAATGATAGCACTGGATACTGGCTGAAACCCAAAAGCTCATTGTTGGAATATATGCGGTAGCCAAGCAAACCGGGTGGTATGGTATCGTTTGAGGAAGCCGTATCAACCGGTGCTTCCCATGTTAACTGCACGGCAGGTTGAAGAAATATAGCCTGAAGGTTAACAGGAGAATAGAGGTTAAGTGTATCCTGGGCATAGCTATTACCGGACAAGATTCCAAATAACATGCAGATACCAATTGCCAGTTGGTAGATTTTTCTCATAATGAGCTTTTTATATGTTTGCACAATGATCTTCATATATATGACAACAAATATTGATTTTACCCTAAGAAATCTGCAACTTTTTTTTAATGCCATCTGTCAGATTATCCGTGTATTCCATGAAAGGCAATTTATTTATTCTTACTGGCAATATAAAAGCAAAAAAAACCGTCCCAATCGGGGCGGTTCTAATTGACTTCGCTTTCGCGACAACTAAACTATTTGGCTAGGACTATATCAATGATAACTGTCCTGTTGTAAAAACGCTCTTCAGGAAGTTTATTGCCAAATGGGGCAAAGTCGGTTTTGTCGCCGTAACCGGATGACTGGAATTTAACACCTTTCTTACCGAGTTTGGTGAGTGCACTTTGCAGGATATCCTGGGCATCTCTTGCGCGCTCTTGTGAAAGGGTCATATTGTAGGCAGCATCACCAATCATGTCAGTATGACCGTGGATGATTACGGTTGAGTAGTCCATAATTTGTGGAGCTACTGTTTCGTTTAGGAATTTTTCATAAGAAGCAACTGTTTCTGACTTGTTAAAATCAAACAATACGCTGAACCTGAGTTCGGTTTGCTCAACAACGTTGTCATGTACCAGGCGCAATGTGCTCTCTTCCTGTATGATGCGTCCTTTGTCAGTCTGGGCATTCATTACAACCTTGTAAGTGCCTTCAGTGCGACCACCAAGTATGGTGTTGGCTGAAACACTTGCCTGGTCACCGGTGTATGGTCCAAAATGCTGGGCATTGTTATTTTCATCGATAACATCTACAGTCCAGGTTTTGATTTGATCATTATCCTGAGCTTTTGTGGTAAATACTACCTTGCCTTCATTAGGATCATCAGGTACAGTTGTGATCTGCAGTGGAGCAAGCAGAATTGGTGAATTGCTTACGATGTCAACCCTACGGTCGCCCTCTTCCAACATAGTGAGGTCAATTGTTCCACCAGGTTGTCCTGAAGGTATAATCGGCATATCGCGGCCTTCAGTTGAAATGCGGGTTGCACTTATTCCGTATACATCAACAAGGTATTTTTTAATTGATTCAGCATATTCCTTACCGGCTGCAGCGCCCTTACCGGCTGAAGAGCCAATCAGGGTAACTGATGATGTAGGATTATCCCTCATACGATCCCCGAGGATGTTCAGGATATGATAGTAAGCAGTCATCTGACGCTTTGAGCGACCTTCAACACTTACAGGTTCAGCTTCCTGGAAAGTGTTTTCAGTGAATTCCAATGCCTGTTTGCTGTTGAGCTGAACATAGCGTTTTGGAATTTCGTTTGAATTCTCGCTAAAGAACACATAATTGCGAAGTGGGAATGATTCTTTAACAACCCTTCTAACAGGAATGCTGGCAGGAGCTTTTACGCTGAAGTCGGCATTAGGATCTGTAGCTACAACGGTACCCGGTGCAAGTGTATTTGCATTGGTGATTGTTGGTTTTGAAGCATGGGCTTTACCTATTTTCAAGGCAATTCCGGCACGTACTGTTTGTATTGACCAGCTCTCTACATTGCGCGGCTCACGGCCGAAGTAAGGGTGATAAGATACGAAAGGTGAAAGTTTAACCTGGGTAAGGTTTTCCTTAGATGAAAGAGGTATATCATAACCCATACCAACCTGTGCTGAGAACAGGCTTGTGCGGATATCGCTAAAGTCGCCTTCGGCAATTATCGGGGTAGCATCGGTTATAGGTGGGTCAACTATTTGACGCTCCTGTGTGAATTTAAACGCTTTGTTGTAGTTGTAGTTGAATGCTCCACCAACAAAAAGGTGAAAACCATTTGAGAAAGGTGATATCCTTAAGCTTGGCTCAACAACAAAGTAACTAAGGTTAGTTGTGAGGTCAGCAGGACAATTACAAGGTTCAATTACACCATCAAATGCGCCACCGCGACCATCGTAGCCAAGGTTTAACATAATGCCCCATACGGGTTTAGGTGTGTATTCAAGTTGTATTGCGCCGAAAGGTGCTACACCGAAACCATCGTGAAAAGCAGTTTGTGATCTGCTGTCATTATTGAATACCTGGGTTGTGCCTGAGTACAGGTTAAAGTTTGCTGCGCCGGCTAAGCCAAACCAGAATTTGGGCTGTGGTAGTTCAATTTCCTGGGCAATTGTAGTAGCACCCAAACTGAACACCATCAGTGAAAGTATTATAAGTTTTTTTATCATTTTGTTTAGTTTGATCAAGGTTATTATAGGTTGATTATTCAGGTTTAGTTACCACGTTTGATTGTAAAGTAACGGCAGCAATGCGGGTTAAAGCCCTGCCATTAAGGGTTGCACCTGTATTGAGTGATATCGACTGGTCGGCAAGAATGTTTCCGTAAAAAACAGAGTTAGTGCCGAGTGTTGCAGATGTTCCAACTGACCAGAAAATGTTGGCAGCCTGTGCTCCACCGCTGAGGATTACACCTGTACCTGGAAGAGTGGTAAGGGTTGAACCTGCCTGAAGGATAAATACAGCGTTTTCATCCCCCTGTGCATCAAGTGTTACGTTACCTGTTGATAGCATAACTGATGTTGCGTTGGTATATAAGCCTGGTGTGAGTGTAAGACCGCTCAAATCGCCGGGTAAACTTATAGCACCTGTTGATCTGCCCTGAGCATCATTGTATGCTGCAGTAAGAGCGAGTTTGGCTAATGCCGATGTAGGGTCAGCTGCATGGATTTCGCCTATCACGATTCCAGGAGGAAAACCATCAATTGTACCGGTTGGGTCAGTACCAAGATTACCAGTTACAATAGTTGGGCCTGTATTGGTAACACCTGCACCTGCTAAAATTGCAAATGGACCAGCTGCACCAAGCTCAACCATTGGTTGTCCAACAGTATTTGTACCGGTTGTAAATGTCCATGAAAATTCATTTTCCATTGAGTTGCCTGCAAGGTCCTGAATATCGGTGGTCAATGTGGCAGTATACTCTGTGTCAGGCAATAGATCAGCCGATGGATTGAATGTTGCAGTAATGCCTTCATAGGAAACAATTCCAACAACACTTTCATTTCCGTTCATCAAAGTAAAACTTGATGTATTTACAGTTGAGCCATTGAGGTTTTCACTGAAATTAGCAGTTACTGTTTGGTTTGCCGGAACATTTGTAGCAAGGTCAGCCGGTTCGGTCATTATTACTGTAGGAGGAACGAGATCATTATTGTCAGACCCGGTAGTAAATTTCCAGGAATGCTCATTTGCCATTGGATTGCCAGCAAGATCCTTAATTTGGGTCGACAGTTTAGCGGTATACTCAGTTGAAGGCAGTAGTTTAGCTGATGGATTAAAGGTTGCTGTAACGCCGTCATAGGAAACATTTCCAACAACAGCTACATCCCCGTTCTTTAAAGTAAAAGTAGATGTATTTACAGTTGCAACGTTAAGGGCTTCACTGAATTCAGCAGTTAGAGTTTGATCTAACGAAACATTTGTGGCCAGGTTAGCAGGAACAGTTGAAATTACTGTAGGTGCAATAACATCATCATTATTAATACCAGTAGTAAAAGTCCAGGTGTAATCAGCCTCCATTTGAGTTCCGTCAAGGTCCTTAATGGTTTTCTTGATTATAGCAGTGTATTTTGTACTTACCTTCAGGTCAGAGGCAGGATTAAATGATGCTTTAACACCGCTATAGCTTACATTTCCGGTTATACTGTTTGCTCCCTCAAAAAGGAGGAATGAACCTGTATTAACAGTTGCTGGATCAACATCTTCACTGAAACTGGCAGTTAAGGTTTTGTTCAAAGGGACATTTACTGCTTGTAGAGCGGGGTCAGTTGATATAATTGTTGGAATAGTTACTACATCAAGTTGATTTGTTGTAAAGCTCCACATATACTTTGAAGCAAGTGAATTGCCAAACAAGTCTCTTGCACCTGTTGTAATGGTGGCAGTGTACTTGGTGTTGTGCTTCAAAGCTTCCGCCGGATCAAAGGAAGCAGTACTGTCAGTATAGGTAACCGTTCCAGAAACCATAGTTTTTGCACCCTTGAGCGCATCATCGTATTCCATTACAAAAGTTGCTCCGTTAAGTGAAGCAGGGTTCATACGTGTATTGAATGAAACAGTAACTACCTTATTAATGGAAACAGCGGTCTTTTCATTCGACGGGTCAGTTGAAACCACAGTAGGGCAAACGCCTACGGTTTCACCTTCATAATCATCTTTCTTACACTGGACCATAAATACAGCCAACAGGGTAACTACCCATATTGCGCTGAAGATCCGTGAAGACTTCCTTCTCTTAAGAGGAGTAGAGCTTCTGCCGCTCCCGGCATTCATTGTGCTTTTCATGCTTTAAATAGTTTAGTTGTGATAGTTCAGAAAGGTTGTCTGTATGTTATTTCCGAATCTTGTGCAAAGGAGGTGAGTTAATCACGGCCACTTGTTACACAACTAATTATTAAATTTGCAAAATTCACGGATTGAATATTTTTAATTGTTTGGCATACGCGATGAGTTTGCAGAACCTGTTAACCTTCAACGCCTTGATACGAAGCCGATGTGTTAAAAATTTAATACAAAGTCTGATAACTTATTATTGCGAGAGTAGATGTTTTAGTGATTCGTAGTATATTTGTGTATGATCTATTGTATAGGCGAATCGTTGTACGACATCGTATTCAGGGATGGAAAGCCTGAATGGGCCCGGCCTGGTGGGGGTATGCTTAATTGTGCTGTTACACTTGGCAAGGAAGGTGCAGAGGTGTGCCTGATGACCGAGCTGGGGAACGATACCGTGGGTAAAATGATACTGCACTATCTGGATGAAAGTGGTGTGTACACAGGTTTTATGCATATTACCTCAGCCAACACATCGCTGGCTTTGGCATTCCTGGATGAAAAGAACAATGCAGACTACCAATTCTATATTGATCACCGTGAGCAGGCGCCCGCTTTTACTGTTCCTGATTTCAGTAATGGTGATGTACTCGTGTTTGGATCGTTGTATTCAGTCAACCGTCGTAACAGAAGCAATATAGTGAAGCTTGCCATGGCAGCCCGCAATGCCGGCTCTATAGTGTTGTATGATCCAAATTTCAGGAAAGCGCATCTGAGCAAGCTCCCCGAAGTGCTCCCCTTTATCAGGGAAAACATCTTGCTATCAGACATAGTCAGAGGCTCTGATGAAGATTTTGAGATGATCACTGGTTCAACCGATGCCGGGAAACCAGAGGGAAATAACGATTCGTTTAGTTTAAAAAGTGCGAGCGTTTGGGATTTTATAAAGCAAAGTGGAGGCGACAGGCTGATCATTACGCGTAATGCTCAGGGTGCTGATCTTTTCCTCATTGACACACCTGTGCACTTCACGGCGCCACCCGTAAGAGTAACCAACACCATTGGAGCAGGTGACGCTTTCAATGCAGGCATTGCGTACCAGCTTCACAAAAACAGCCTCCCCCAAACTGAGGCAGAGTGGGGGAGGGTGGTTCAAAGCGGGTTGAGGTTTGCGGAGAGGCATCTTATGAAATAGCTCAGAGGTTGTTTAAGACTACCTTCTTCACTGTTATTATATCTCCGACTTTGAATTTTAAGAGGTAAACTCCTTCGGTCAGACCTTTTAATTGCAGAGGAAGTATGTAATCACCAGCTGCCTGATGCAACTGTTTTGAGAAGACTGGTTTTCCCAGCAGATCATATAGTTCAAAGGAAACATCACCCGCATTCTCTAGCCTGTAACTGCAATTTAGTGTTGTAGTAAATGGGTTGGGATAAACATAAAGTGTTATTAAATCAGGCATAGTTGTATTAACCATGATGCTGTCAAACTCAAATGCCCCTATATCGAATGCTCCCCCTATAGGTCGTATGACTCCCCTGTTATCGTACAAGGGTGCGTTTACTGTTGTTGTTCCGAAGCTATATTCCCCTGTTCCCGTGTTCTTGCATGGACTGTTACAACCTATAGCCAGGCAGGAAGTGTCGCAGAACATGGGATCAGTGTTGAACAGACCACTGAGCAGATTAACACTACCTTGAATCTTTGAAGCATCAATATCGCAATAAGCTACTGAAACATCACCTGATTGCACACTTATTTCAGGTCCATCTGGCGCATTATTATTCCAGAAGATATTATTCAACAGAATAGGATTGCAGTTAAAGGATAAAATTGCTCCTCCTCGTTTTGCTGCGTTATTTCCCGAGAAAGTGTTATTCACGAGTAATACATTATTTGACGCATCACCCGATTTATAGAAACGCAAAGCTCCACCATCATTATCAATGGCTACATTACATTTAAAGATATTATTAACTATTGATAATGTACCATTCCTTGTGTATACAGCACCTCCGGTTTTTGCTTCATTTCTTACAAAGGTGTTGTTTTCAATGGAAACATTCGCCATTGATTCGAGAAAGATTTCCAATCCTGCACCTCTATAGGCTCTATTTCCCTTAAATAGATTATTGTGGATTGAACTGCTCAGGCTTGTGTTTGCTAACATTAATCCGCCACCAAAACTTAAATTACCCGAAGAATTGTTGCCGATGATCTCATTTTTATAAATGGTGTTTAAAGCCCTTACTGTGAGTACACCTGCCCCTTTAGCGGATGATTGTGACCGACACAGATTGTTTGATATCTTATTTGATGAAGCTATAAAAGTCACAGGTATAAAATTTGTACCATCAACAAATAACCCACCACCTTCAGAAACAGCGTTTTGGACAGTAATATTAGAATTACCATCTACAATGTTGCCTGAAAAACGCAAATCATCCCTGATATACGCACCTGCCCCATAAGCGTGTGATGCATTTGAAATACAATGGTTGTTACTTATAATATTGTCAGCGAGAACTATCCATGACTGATAAGGGTAGTTTGCTACGATACCGGCACCTCTAACATCGCAATTCTGACCAAAAGGAGTCGGGCCACCATTCAGGATGTTATTGATAATCCTATTGTGAATAATTTTAGCTCCTGCATAATAAAGCCTTATGCCACCCCCTGATAACAGACCTGAAACTTTGGTTCCTTTCCCATTTTGAATGGTGAAACCTGCCAGTATTGTAGTAGTATCGGTATGATGGAAAAATACAACAGTCTGATTGGGACTTTGTAAGTATTTTCCATCAATTACTGTATTAAACAGATGGAACGTGAACGATTTGGGCACTGGCACTAATTGTCAGCACCAACAGAAGAAAAGTAATTTTTCTCATGGCACTTTGTTTTTTGGAATGTGAAATACTAATAATTAACTAACCTGATTGGGGTTGCATAAAAGCATTCTGCATTCAGCCGGGGAGCTTTAAGTCAGGTAGGCTTAGGCTAGTAGATGGATAGGAAGTAAGTATCCATGTAATTCTTGCAAGCAATTACAGAACAGGCTTGATTGGAAGTTAGTTATTCGACATTTTAAAAGCAAAATGGAATTCCAATACAAAGATAATATATCCAGATGTCAAAAAGTTGACAAATGTGCAAACGTATGCATCTAATGAATAATCGTATGAGTTTGATGAACAATCGTTTGAAAGTTGTACAAAAGTTGTATAAAAGTGGTTCAAAAGTGGTTCAAAAGTGGTTCAAAGCGCTTCGCGCGTTCAAAGCACTTAGTGCGTTCAATATAGTTCACTAAACCACTAATCACCACCACTAACTCTTAAACAACTTCCTCGTAACACTCAGGTCTTTTCCCTTGATCTCGAGAAAATACATCCCTGACTTAAGGCTTTTGATGTTGATAATGCCGGTGCTACTAACCTTGCCTTCCATCAATACTGTGCCGCCTGTGGTGATAATCCTGAAGCCGGCTTCATTGGTAAGTCCGTTTATCTTTACCAGGTCATTTGAAGGATTCGGATAGACATTAATGTGGCTGAGTGCCTGTTCATTGGTGCTGAGTATTAATTCACCGCAATCCTGTCCGTTCTAGGTAAGTGTGTTTATAAATAGCGGCGTTGAATTATCGCTGTAACACCTGAGTGGTCCGTCATGCGACATATCAACGGTTGGGAACATAAAAGAGGTGCTGCCAATTCCTTCTATCACGTGTTTGCCGAACTCAATGAACAGACCATCTCCGCAGGTGATATATTGGAGTTTTCGTGGTTCACCACCCACCATAATAGTTCCTGTTGAATCAATGATCATCAGTAGGGGATCGCCTGATGCTGTAGTATATCCAATTTGAATGGTGTCGCCGGCTTCAGCGCCGAAGTCATAAAGCAAACGAAACTCTCCATTGCTGAAGAATAATACACTATCGTTTACCCTGTACATATAATGGTGTTTGATGCTGCCGGCACTCTGCTGATAATCCTGCTCCAGCATCTTGCTGCACAATTTCTCATCAATCAGGGTATCTGATATGTGACTTATCGTTTTAAATACCTCTTGTGCCGGGTTAATGGGGAGGAATGTATAGTGCCATTCGGCGCCAGCCTGAGCAAAAGGTTCGGTATAATTCCTCTTAAAGCTTTTCAAACTGGGCGATTGAAGGAAAACCCCTGAATCATACAAGCCATCCCCGCAATCAGCAATAACTATTTTAAGGTGATATGTTTGATTGGGAACAACATACACTTCAATGGGTAAGGTAACAGTATAACCATCGTATTGCAGTAATTGGCCGCCGCTGTTGTTGATATAATATTGACTGTTAGTAAGGTGACTGACAGTATTTATGTTGACCATCAAATTCGTATCCGGGAGAAGAGCTATGTTTTGAATATCATAGTACCCACCGTCAGGATTAGGTCCTGAGATGAAGTAGGCAAATCCGTCGGCATAGGGACTACCGGTATATTCAGGATATTCTTCAGAACCAAACACATAATTAAATGCGAGCACATTACCTTCAGGTACCAGGTCAAATTCCAGGATACTGGCATCATGTGTGGTTTGACCAATCAGAGCACCCAGATGAGCATCGCCCGGACCATTAAAATTATATCCCGCATTTGATGAATTATTAGGGCCTTTAGCTTTAGCTATATCTCCTGATGCCAGAATAATGCCGTTCTCCATACCCAGACCCGACTCAATACCCCCGCTGAAACTTCCCAGTGCCTTGTAGTTTCCTGTTTTCGTAACATTACTGAATGTTACGCCACTTTCAATGAAATAGGCCACCAGTGAATCGAGGTTAGTGGCATATACAACCTGAAGACCGGTCTGGCCATAGGAGGTAATGGTTAGTAATGTAAAAATGGAGGCTAGTAATTTTGTTTTCATGCTGGTTGGGTGTTTATTTTAGGTGATTGTGGGACCTGTAGGACTTGTGGGACTAGTGGGACAGGTACTATTTCCTGGAACTCTTGTGGCCTCCAAAGAAGCCCCAGCCTCCACTGCCGAGCACAAAGCCGAATGCATACCAAATGCCGTTGTTGTTGGGGGCGTAAACAGTAATATCGTCTCTGAAAAGCATCAGCACTAAATCAACTGGGGCAATAATACCGTGCCACAATCCGTACCAGAAACCATAGGTTTGTCCGGTGAGGCATTCTGTTACTACTTCTTTATTGGCACATCCTGAGAAGCAAAAAGCTATGGCTATCAATATTATAGCAAATGTAAAGCGGTTGGTTTTCATAAATATTTCTTTGGTTGTTAAAACAATGTAAATATATAGAAAAGTTGTTCAAAAGTTGTTCAAAGCGCTTCGCGCGTTCAAAAGTTGTTCTTCAACTCACTGCCAAACACTTTTTTTCTTCACTTTTTACTTTAGCCCTTAGCCTTTAGCCTTATCCATAACCCTAACCTCTACTTTTTCACAAACTTCCCGGTACTCACTGCATTACCTTCAGTAACCCTGATTATGTAAATGCCTGGAGTGAGGTTTTGAATGTTTATGGTTGGTTTTGAGTTTGAGGGCAGAGTGCCTGAAGCTATCTTGTTTCCATGCAGGTTGAATATGCTGTATTCAGCTTTTGCTTTTGTTGGAAGGCTGCTGAGTGCGATCACTTCAGTTGCAGGGTTTGGATATGGATATAGTGTGCTTCTTTGGATGGTTTGTATCAGTCCAAGTGTGTTGTTAGGTGTGATTGCCTCACCAGCAGCTACTTTTACCCTCAGGGAGTCAATGTTACGTTTCATCTGTGCAACTGATGAGCCAGGACCGTTGGTGCCCTGACCAATTACAAATGCAAGTTCAATTTCCTGTACCTGACCCGGACTGAGTGCAAATGGTCCTATGGTGCCAAGGCCCCGACGATCGTTATATATATTTCCCGCTTCTTCTTCAGTCCAGAACTTATTACCCTGATTATAACCGCCTGCAGGTAATACACAACCGGTTCCCCAGTTAAGAGGGTCAGAATCACCAGGGAACATATACCTGGCATCCGGGCCTACTGAACCTGCCGATGGATGACCGTTACCGCCGTATTGCACAGGTGTTCCATCCATCCAGTACCCTTTCATAAAATCGAACTTCTGAACTGCCGTAGGAGAATTCATGCCACCATTTATTGTTGAAAGCATGTAATAACTAAACCTATCGAGTCCGCCTCTTTCATCATCGGCAATACCATTACCGAAGTTTATGCCGTTGACACTTTGATCGCATCCTCCGGTGGGATTATCAATGCCATCGGGTAATAGATAAGGACCGGCGAGCACTGTTACTGATTGTGCAGGTGGGTTGTCACCGTAGATCGCATCAGTATTCTTCCCATTATAAGTATAAAAAGAAGATCGTTCTACATCAGAGGCCAGATAGTCATCGCCGTAATCACCAAGGTCAGCGTCATTATAAACAGCACTGTAACACTCCGGATAAGTGTGCTGCGACCGGTTGATGATATCATAATGGAGGAAGATAGTATGATGGAGGGCAGTATCGGCAGGAGCATTAAAAGCATATAACATGCTATGGATTTCTAATTTCATTGGAAGCACACCAATATGTGGCACATCGTCATTCATAATTGAATAGATGGTTTGATCGCCCCTGATAAGCGGGTAATCGCCATCCATACAGTTGTAAATACCATCACTATTGAGGTCAAAATAAGGTGCCAGTTGTGCTGCCTGACCCAGTGCTGTATTGCCATTGCCTGGCCATGAAAGTATAGCTTCAATAGGCTGGTAGCCGACGTTAAAATAGTTTTGCCTGTGGTAATCTATCTCTGCTTTGCTGATTTTCCAAACCCGTGCATATTTTACGAACCATGCTGAATCATAAACATCAGATATAGGTCCTGCCTGCCAGGTGCGTCCCCGCTCGTTGTAAGAATCAAGGGAGAGGTGTAAATCACCCTGAGAGTCATTTCCACCCACCCATAATGAATTAAAGAACATGGTACTGGATGACGCATCTACCGGATATTTAAAATGCGGAAGCATATCACTTGAAAAAAGTAGCGATGGATCATTATTTGGGATTGTTAACACTTTAGAGAATAAGATTCCATCGGCATTAACCCCTGCATTTATATTGTTGATTGAGAGTGAGTCAAAGTATGGCTGCTTAACGATGGTAACGTAAATTTTGCCTATCACTATTGTACTAGGTCCTGATGCATTCTTGATAAAATAGTTTACAATTTGCACTCCTTCAGCCTGGGCTGCAGGATAAAAGGTAACCACATCACCGGCAACATTAACGGCACCTAATCTGGGGCCTTCAGTTGCAGAAACGGAAGCGCTAAATAACACAAGAGAATCGTATGAATTCTTGATATCATTCAACAAAGGCCTTATTTGCACCGGCCACCCTGCTCTTGCGGTAACATAATCAGGTACGGCCTCTGGAAGGTCATCAATAACTGTAGACACTCCTATAGGTGATGTGGTTACTGCAAATGATAGTTCGTTTGCATATAGCAAAGTACATGACATCATCGCGATGCAAATCAGTAATCGTTTCATGGCAACAACTTTTAATGGTTGATAATTAAATGGATTCGGGTGAAGTTTAGTTCAAATATACGATATGATTTAATAAGTAGAACAGATTTTGGAAAAAATTTTTAGAAATTTAATCGTAAGTTTAAGGAACGGACATTAATATTTGAACTCTTTGAACTCTATTGAACCATATTTTGTTTTGCCACCGTTCGCACTTCGTTCGCATACCGTTCGCATTTCGTTCGCATTTAGAACGACTAAATGCGAATAAAATGCGAGTAAAATGCGACTATTGTGCGTATGGTGTAAAAAAGAATTTCGAACCGGTTTCTGTTGCTATGTGACTGGTTAAATGCAGAGACAGGGCATGCCCTGTCTCAAAGGTATGCCCTGTCTCTAAGGTGAATGGGTGAAATTATTATTCCTTATAAAAATCTTCCTGCGTGTTTTCCTTATTGCGCAGTTTTTCGCTGTACCGTTGTCTCGATGCCTTTTCTTTAGTGAACAACTCGTTCATGCCGGCTTCACTGGCATGGAAGTGCAGTGTATTGGAAATGGATATGCTTGCTGCATTGCTTTCAACATCCTGATTTGCCCCAATGTAGGTAAAAGTCCATCCATGTGTCTTCTGTTCATCAATGATGTTTTTGATCTGCTGACCATGGAACTCGTGCGAAGCATTCTCTTCACCATCAGTAAGTATTGTAACCAGCACATTCACCTCTTTTTGCGAGGCAAGATCATATTTAAGTTTCAGAACACTCAAACCAATTGCATCATATAGTGGGGTTGATGAATTGGGATTATAGGTTTTGTTATCCAGCATTTTCATTTCAGCTATCGGCTGTTTGTCGAGGTGGGTTGTGATGCCTGCCCCATTGAAGGTTACGAAGCTTATGAAATGCTGTTGTTCAGGATATTGTTTTTCAATACTCTGGATGGTCTGCACCACTTCATTAAATCCGCTAATGGTGGCTCTCTTGATCGAATCCATTGATCCGCTTTCGTCGAGGATGATGAGGTTGTAAACTTTGTCGGTTTTCATTTTACTTGAGTTTAATGTGAATATGTTAATTATTTAGTGATTGATCATTAATAGTTCATGGTTATTGTCTTATTTGCAGCTTCTTGAAATACAATGTAAAACGCTTATTATTAGATCACTACATTATTAATCTTAAGCGTATTGTAAAAGTACTCAGTACATACGACAGAGTGTGACGTTTTAATTTTAACTGTTTGGCTTTAGAGATTTATAGCCTCTATTTTGTGATTTTTTGTGTTTTTAACTTTGCAATTTCTCCAACAATGTGATTTGTTTCCGGTTTATATAGTAGCGCGGCGATGTTTCTCGCACGTTCCCCCTAATTCATCAGAAAGCAGTGAGCGGTAACGCCTGGGTGATTTAGTTGTGTGTGTGTATAGATGTAGTTAGGTTTAAGATGTACTAATATGAAAGCTCCTGTTCAAGATAATTTTACGAACTATAATAATAAACGAATGCTCGCGCTGATCAACAATTACCGGAAACCGGAGTTGCGGAAGAGCATCTGGCAGTTGGTAAATACTGTTATTCCATATATGGCCCTATGGGTTGTAATGATTTATGTTGCCCAGATTTCGTGGTGGCTCGTTGTGCCGATTTCAATTCTTGCCTCGGGTTTTATGATCAGGGCTTTTATTATTTTCCACGATTGCGGTCATGGAGCTTTCTTCAAATCCGACCTTGCCAATGAAATTGTTGGTTCACTAATGGGTATGCTTGCGCTGACACCCTATCACCATTGGCATAATGCCCACCGCATACACCATGGCACTTCGGGAAACCTCGATAAACGAGGAGTTGGAGATGTGTGGACAATGACCACAGATGAATACATGAATGCCACAAAATGGAGGCGACTCTATTACAGGATATACCGTAATCCGGTAGTTATGTTTCTTATTGGTGCGCCAATTGTTTTCCTTATAGTTAACAGGTTTACAAGAAAGACGTTCTCGAAAACCGAGAAATACAGTGTTTACATCACTAATGTGGGCATCGGCGCTTTTGCAGCAGGTATTTCGGCTTTCGCCGGAATCCAAACATATCTGTTCATCCAGATTCTTACCATGTACTTTGCCGCTATAACAGGCGTATACCTTTTCTATGTGCAGCATCAGTTTCCTGATGTTGAATGGTATGATGATGACAACTGGGATTATGTAACGGTTTCAATTGCCGGCTCCTCATACTTCAAACTGCCACGCGTATTACAGTGGTTCTCAGGTAATATCGGATTTCACCATATCCATCACCTAAGCTCAGGTATTCCTAATTATAACCTTGAAAAGTGCTATAAGGATAACCCTGAATTTCAGACCGTTCAACCGGTAACACTCTGGAAATCCTTCAGCACGCTGAGGTTAAAGCTATGGGATGAAAACCTGCAGAAGCTGCTTACCTATGCTGAAGCTCGTAAATTGGGTAAAATGAAAGTTGCGAATTCATGATACGACGCATAAACCCCGAAAAGCTATAGTTACAGGGCATACCTGCCTCTACAGCATGCCCTGATTTCCTCTGTTTATCTATTCTGTAACAATCTCAAATGTAAAAGCATCCCTTCCATTCACACATGCCATATGCATAGCTTCCTGATTCTGCATGATGGCACCACCCCATTGGTTATGATCGTAAACAAAGGGGGTGTTAAACCAGCTATCGATATGCATGGTGAGTGCTAGTTTCAGGGTTTTGCCTTCGGCAACGGTGAAAGCCTGACCTGCAGGTTTTACTGTGAAATTATTATGTACGAAGCCTGTTATATCTTCAACATGTCCTGAGTTGTTGGCGTAGATCTGTCCAATGCCAAGATGGAAGTTGAATGAACGGCGCTTATCAAGGGTGTCGCGCCAGAATCCGTTAAGCATCATATAATGATAACCACCTCCAAGAGCCTGTGGCCATGCCATGTTTACTTCGGGTGGGTTGACAAACATAAACGACTTGTTGATTTCTTCTGAGAGCCCAAATGTAAACGTGAGACTGTCGTATGTACCCGGAGGTATATTGTTGCCTGCATTCCATATAAGGGTTTCAGTGTAACGACTATCAGCATAATGGAGGTTGTTCCACTGGTCGGGTATTACTACAATGCCATCCTGCTTATATAGCTTCAATTCGGAGATAAAATACATTACTTCAGTTACTTCATAAGGATTGTCAGCCGCATTGGTGTATTTCATCTCGTTCAATACCAGCGGTTGATTGTCAACCACATGGTTAAAGGTGATTTGGAGACCACCAGCCACCGGAGCAGGTTTTTCCTTTTCACCGCACGAATTCATAACAAAGGAAACTGCCATCATCACAGTTAGAAGGCGTTTAATTGAATTAAAGGATTTCATTTTACTGTATTTCAAGAGCATTTTACTGTAATAATAAAACGAAGATACGAATTAAACATAACACACCTAATCCTAAATCACCTCACCCCGGCCCTCTCCTCAAAGAGAGGGAGCCCCTCGTTTCAGTGACGTGGACAGGTCACGACCTGTCCCTACAACAACTTTCCTTTTACTTTATACTTTAGCCTTTAGCCCTTAGCCTTTAGCCTTGTCCCTAAATAACAACCCTCACCATCACATAAACCGATCTCCCGGGTTCATACAGGTTGAGGGTGCTTCCGGGGATGCGCCTGTTGAGGTGATCATAGTAGGCAACGTTGAAGAGGTTGTTTACGCCGGCTGATAGAGTTACGGGTTTGTAGAAATTCCACAATAGTGAAAAATCAGTGATGACGTAGCCGGGTGTTTTTTCTTCGTAGTATGATTCTGATATCCGGTTTTGTGCTGCTACGGCTCTGACTGAAACTTGTGGTTTGAGTCTTATGGCAGTAAAGTCGTAATACAATTGGAGTTGTGTTTCAAAGGCAGGCATTTCGCCCATGGGATCGTTATTAATAATTTCAGTGCCTGATGCAAGATTGCCTTCAAAGGTAACTTTTGGAACTTCGGGGAACCATGCCAGGGTATATCCTGCCGAGAGACTGATGCCCGAATGGGCAGTCACAGGAAGATCAGCTCCTGCTTCAAAACCAGTGAAGATGGCTTTATTGATATTCCTGAACTGCTTAACACCCGGTGCTCCCATGCTTTATATTGTCGGTATTAATGGTGTTGGGCCGACTAGAGGTATACACTGTGCTAATATTGTTTACTAAAAGCTTCTGGTCGCATTAAGCGGAAATTAGTGGTAGCTTTGTTATGACTAAAAATCACTGAAATTATGAAAGCATTTGCAGGTATGATAATGAAATTTCTGAAGCAACGGAAATACCATTATATGCTGGCTATCATAACTGTTGGCCTTGTTGCCCTGGCTTGTACCCCTTTAGCAGCTACAAAGAATTACCATGTAGTGCCTTACATATTTCTGTTTGTGGTTTCAATATTGGCAACATTCATGCGGATTGTTCCGGTGCTGATTGCATCAACACTTAGTGCTCTGGTATGGAATTACTTCTTTATACCCCCCCATTATACCTTCCATATTGAAAAAACTGAAGATATTTTACTATTTGGTATGTTCTTCATGATTGCCATGTTGAATGGGGTGCTCACCAGCCGCATAAAGCAACAGGAGGAAATGGCAAAGGACCGTGAGAAGAATGTAAATACTATGCTCGAACTTACCCTTGAACGTGAATATCTGGCTGAACTGGCGCAAAAAGCCAGGTTTCTGGATGAATCAGACAGGCTATACAAAACACTGTTTAACTCAATATCGCATGAACTGCGAATACCGGTAGCAACCATTATGGGCGCAGCAGAAAGTCTGATTACTCTGAAGCATACGGCTGAGTTACAGGAGGAACTGTCGCATGAAATATTCACAGCGTCTATGCGCCTGAACAGGGTTATTGAAAACCTCTTAAACATGTCGAGGCTCGAAAGTGGCAGGATCTCCCTAAGAGCCGACTGGCATGATATCAATGACCTGATCAATAAAGTAAGCGCTGATCTTGAGGAGGAATTAAAGAACTTTCTACTTGTGGTTGAAATTCCGGAGGATATGCCACTTGTGAGGATTGATTTCGGACTAATGGAACAAGTGCTGTATAACCTGCTTTTCAATTCGGCAGAATATTCACCTGCCGGTTCTGAAATTACTATAAGGATTTCTCATGCCAACAATATGCTTGCGATTAAAGTGCTCGACAGAGGCCCCGGTTTTCCGGCCGACAAAATATCAAGTGTTTTTAACAAGTTTTTTAGGGTTGAAAATAGTAAATCAGGCGGTTTAGGACTTGGATTGTCAATTGTTAAAGGGTTTGTTGAAGCCCACAAAGGCACCATTTCAGTTGAGAACCGTAAAGAAGGGGGTGCCGATTTTACAATCAATATCCCATCAGAACAGCCTGAAATAGCAGAACTTATTAACTGAACCGATGTTAGAGAAAGAAACTATACTTGTAATAGATGACGAGCTGCAAATAAGGCGATTGCTCGACATTACGCTTTCAGCAAACGGGTACAGGATTATTCATGCTGAACGTGGCAAAAGCGGGCTGGTTGACGCCGCAACCTTCAATCCCGCACTTATATTACTCGACCTCGGTTTGCCCGATATTGATGGGCAGGAGATTCTTGTTAAACTCAGAGAATGGTACACTAACCCCATTATCATCCTGTCAGTCCGCGATTCAGAAACCGACATCATCAAAGCACTCGATAATGGTGCCAACGACTACTTGACAAAGCCTTTCAGGAGTGGTGAGCTCCTTGCCAGGATACGGGCTTCTATCAGGTCAGTGAGCATTACCAACGATTCGCCGGTAATAATTGCCGGAAACCTGTCCATCGATCTCATCAGTCATGTTGTGCGAAAGAACAATGAACTTCTGAAACTCACATCTACGGAGTTCGCATTACTGGCGCTGCTTGCCGGCAACGAAGGCAGGGTTCTTACACACCAGTTCATACTTAATAAGATATGGGGACATGGCTATGCTGAGCAAACACAGTATCTTAGAGTATTTATAGCCCAGCTAAGGAAGAAGATTGAGGACAACCCTGCAAAACCGACGCTGCTAATAACAGAATCAGGCATTGGGTACAGGTTTGGGGACTAAGGTATTGCACCTCACCTCAGTCCTCTCCTCAAGGAGAGGATGAAGGACTTAAAAAAGAAGCTAATGACTTCCCTATTAATGACATTTTTAAATAGTTAATAACCAGCCTTTTGTGAGTCTTCTCCCTCTCCTTGAGGAGAGGGCCGGGGTGAGGTGGCTAACGCCAGGTTAGCAACCCTGTAAAGAAGCCTTGCTGCAACATTCGCATCCCACTCGTCATCACCGGGAGCCACTTCATTGAGGTCGAAACCTATGATGGTGCGCTTTGACCTGACCAGTTTTTCAATAAGATATAGCACCTGATCATATTCCATACCGCCGGGAACAGGGGTGCCGGTGTTGGGACAGAAACGCGGATCAAGACCGTCGATGTCAATGCTGATGTAAACCTTTTCAGGGAGAGTGCTGATAACCTCGTCGGCGATTGTAGCCCATGTTTTGCCTTCAAACATCTGCCGCTTCATATCATGATCGAAGAAGGTAGTGATGTTGGGAGAAGCATTGATCATATCCAGTTCAGCCTCGCAGTAATCGCGGATACCCACTTGCACCAATTGCTTCACCTGTGGTATCTTCAGGGCATTGTACATTATGGAAGCATGTGAAAATTCAAACCCTTCATACGCAACTCTAAGGTCAGCATGAGCATCAATCTGCAGGATAGCAAACCCGCTGTGTCTTTCGGCAAGAGCCTCAATCAGTCCTAGCGGGGTACTGTGGTCGCCGCCAAGCACTGCCACCTTTTTGCCTCTATCAAGATAATTAAGTGCTTTAGTTTTAACCTGGTGGTTCATAACCAGACCTGCATCCTCTATTTTTTGTCTGATCTCAACCATTCTGGGCGATTCCTCAAGCTTCACCCCTTTAACGAACATGTTTATATACTCCTCCGCCAGCTCTCGGAGAGTGCTGCTGCGGTCATAAAGTTCATTGTCAATGCTGTCCATGGCAATGCCCAGTTTCCAGGCATCCTTCACATTAGGATCATACAAGTCAACCTGAAATGAAGCATCAAAAATAGCCTGTGGAGCACCTGCTGTGCCCGCACTGTAAGAAACCGTTACTTCCCATGGCACAGGCAAAATAACAAGTGAGGCCTCCTCAGCAGTAAACGGCAACCCATAAATACCATCCCCGGTTGCGGCACTGTTGGGGTCAAAATTATCTTTTTTCATTGTGCAAAGATAAGGAAAACAAGATTGTTCAAATAGTTCAAGGTGTTCAAGGGGTTCAAGGAGTTCAAGGGGTTCAAGGGGTTCAAGGTGTTCAAGTTGTTCAAGTTGTTCAAGGGGTTCAAATAGTTCATATGCATGGAATGGTCCCCGAGTTTTTATCGAGGGGAGGAGTTCAAGACCTTTCTAACCCCCAGCGGGGGTGTAAATAGTCTAGAATTAGCAATAAAGAATAGAAATAGAACCCCCGGAGGGGGTGTAAGTATGGGATCATTTGAACAGTTTCTGAAGTTGCGGGATATCCTGTTTTTGCCAGGTTGTTGCATCAAATAACCCCGTCTTTTAAGGCGGGGTTAAGAATGCAATCAAACACCCCCACTTCCGCCTTTTAAGGCGGATTTTAAAGCGGGGTTAGGTACTCATGCACAAAGGTATTTCTGCCTTGAAAGAAAAAAAATATAGAATGCACCTAAACATATAGATGTATAGATACATAATAATAATTTTTAGCTAAATGTTGAATTATTATTTTTCTGCCTTATATTTGGCTGCTCTATAAGCGAGAAGTCATTGCGCAATTTGCACTCTGCAAACATTAACTACTTCATTTACTTGATCTTACCTCTTTTAGCTCTTAGAAGTAGTTCACAGTATTCATAAACAAATTAATCATGAATGAAATGAAAAAAAACAGAGGAAAGATCGCTTTCTTTGCGTTAGTGATGATTTGGGCTTTAAGTCCAACGGTTTCACAAGCCCAGTATTGGATGAGAACTTATGGGCATTTGGAGAATTATTATTTAATCAGAGATTCAACGGAGGCTTTTTTTAGTGCCGACACTTCCCGGATTAAAAACTCCGTTTATGGATTCAAGCATTTCCAACGGTGGAAAACATTTTTGGAGTCGCGTGTTGATGAAAATGGAACGCTGGCAACTTACCATCAAAATCTGGCCCAGGAATATGAAAATATTCTATTGACAGATGATGATAGAACGCCGGGACAATGGAACTCGCTGGGTCCAGTCACCGGTACTACTGGCGTACTTGCTGAATTAGGTATTGTGACATCACTTCTGGTTATAGATGATCAAAATATTTATGCCGGCACCGGTACTGCAGGATTATTTGTTACAAACAATGGAGGGGCAACATGGAGATCACTCACTGATAAATATCTCATAACAGGTATAGAGTCAATTATCAAAACTGATCCTAATACAATATATATAGCTACAGGATTTGACACTTGGGGGAAGGTGTATGGTAAGGGAATCTTAAAAAGTGAGGATAATGGATTGACGTGGAAGGAAACAGGACTCAATTCTAATTTTTTAGAAGGCAATCCATTTACTGTTAAAGGAATGATTGCCGATCCTGATTCATCAGGAACTTTTTATGCACTAGTTCAGGAGGAACATAGGAAAAATGCCAGAATTGTAAAGAGTGTAGATGCCGGAGTGACCTGGGATGTAAAGGATACTTTGCCGGATATAGATTTACGAAAGATAGAAATGGATCCTACTAATTCAAACAGTATAATGGCTTCCGGAAGGAGAGTGGTTTTATCTAATGATAAAGGTGAAAGTTGGCATGATATAACTACTAGAATTCCATACTACCCGGCGGGAATTTGACAATAAAAGGTAAGATTCAGATGAAATACAATAAATCAATAATTGTGAATAAGGGTGCTTTTCTAACTGTTGATGGCGGCACAGTTTCAAGTTATTGTTCTTCTGAACCATGGAGTGGTATTAAAGTTTTGGGAACAGCCGGTGGCGGACAAAGTCCGCTCTACCAGGGAATAGTGTATCTTAAAAATGGTGCAGTGATTGAAAAGGCCAGAATCGGGGTGCATTGTCTTAATCCTGATGACCCCACAGACAATTACCCGATAACCGGCGGTGGGATAGTCATGGCAGATAACTCAACCTTCAGGAATAATATAACTGCCGTTCAATTTGAACGCTATACCCATACTTCATCAATCAGTTACTTTAAAAACTGCACATTCGAAACTATCGGTACTCCTCTGTCAACCTATCCTAAAAAGTACTTTGTTAGATTAAATGAGATTGGTGGATTGTTTTTTGGAGCGTGCACTTTCAAAAATGAAAGTCCTGTAAGTCCTCTAGAGAACCTTTCTATACCTCAACACGGCATTTATAGTGTTAATTCACATTTTGTAGTTGACAGACAGTGTCCAACAACGCCATGCCCTGAGGATGATGAGTATAAAAGTAAGTTTGAAAATTTGGTTTATGGAATACATTCCACTTCAAATACCGGAACTAAATCTTTTAAAGTTAATAACTCAATCTTTAATTCTAATGATTGTGGTATTTATGCATTAAACACCAGCAATATAGATGTGAGGTTTAACCACTTCAAGGTTAGCAAGGTTGGAGTAAAAAAGACAGGCTTATACCTGGATTATTCTACTAACTTTGTAATTGAAGAAAACGAGTTTGAATATGCTTTATCTGATAATCCTGAAATGGGCACAACAGGAATGAGAATTAATAATAGCGGTGATCTCGACAACCATATCTATAAGAATACTTTTAAAAATCTGGAGTTTGGAATTTGTCCACAGGACATAAATAGAAACAAGGATGGTTCACGTGGCCTTCGGATAAAATGTAATGACTTCACACGAACTAAATTTGACATCGCCATCACAAGATCTCAAATTATTTCAGGCTATGGCATAGCTTACGCCCAAGGTTCAGCAGAGGATAGTACTAAACCGGCAGGTAATTTATTTTCTAATCTACCTACCAATACCGGCTATTATGGAATTCTTAATAACTGTGAACTTATTCAATACACACATCATGAACCAACAGGTGGCTGGAATGTAGTTCCATCGAATTATTCCCTTTTTAATGTATATCTACTTGATTCTCGACTCCCATATTCAAAAGCTTGTTGCCCATCTAATACTTCAGGTGGTGGTGGAACAATCGATCAGCAGCTGTTGACAGAAAAAGAAACGGCTGATTCAATTCAATCAGAACTTACGCTATTAATAGATGATGGCAACACTGAAGACAAATTGTTTACGATTAACACTTCATTGCCGGATGAGAATATAGAAATTCATAACGACCTTTTAAATACATCGCCATTCGTGTCTGATACAGTCATTCAAACAGTTATAACTAATGAAAATGTGTTCAATAATGCTATGGTTCGTAATCTTATGGTAGCTAATCCACGTAGCGTAAAATCAGATAAAGTCATGCAATCGTTGAATAGCCGTACAGAGCAAATGCCTGAATATCTGATGGACGAAATACTTGAAGGATTGGATACTTTGTCAATAAGGGAGCTAATGGAAATAAGAATGCAAATTGGACAAAGCAATTATGCGTATGGATTAAACAGGTTGCTATCAGAAGCATTAAACGATACTAACACAGTTTCTATTGATAGTGTCATTAATCTTCTTAACTTTGATAATAGTTTTCATTCCAAAATGAAGAAAGCCTGGTTTGAATTAGAGGATGGAGACACCATAACAGCTTTAAGTACTTTGGATAGTATGTTTGTATCAAATCAATTGACCAATACGCAATCTGTAGAACTTGTAGAGCAAATAGCCTTTATGGAATGGTTAACTGATAATCAAATAATTAATTCTACCATAACCGATGCTTTGAATTATTTCTTGGCCAGTTCAAGCACTTATGTTTCTTCTTGTGCTAGAGCCTTATTGGTAACCAATGACATAATGCAATATTCTGAACCATATCTTGTACCTGATCTTACTAAAAATACTAATGTAAGAAAAGATAAGAAACATCAATCGTTCAGCTTAAATCGTTATGTTAAAGTTTATCCGAATCCAACAAGAGATTTTGTTACCATAGAGTATAGGCTCAAAGAAGGAAATGTTGGTTCCATCATCATTTATGATGAGAATGGTAAGCTGATAATGTCACTTTCGTTGAGTAAGCAAAAGGATCAACTATTAATTGACACCAGAAACCTAAAAGCAGGAAATTATTTTATTCAATTGATTTCAGGCACTAAGGCGCACTCTACAGCAAGATTTACTATTATTCATTAATCAAAAAATGCCAGGGGGATCCTGCCTCATTATATATGAAAAAACTTATTTTTATATTCTGTTGTCTTTTTGTTCAACATGCATATTCTCAAATGTGGGAAAGAGTTTATGGCGTTCCTGGCGTTTATGATGATTTACAGTGTGTAAACACTTCTTATGATCAAGGCTATGTTATACTTGGCGGACGTTATTATTATCCTAATACCCGCGGTTGGATTATAAAGACCGATATTAATGGTAATTTACTTTATGAAATTATACTTGGCACTGGTACAGGAATGCCTCAGGGAAGTTACCCTGCTCATATTGAATCTACTTCTGATGGTGGCATGATCATTTGTGGGAGTCATGAAAACTGGACAGTAAACGATGTTGGAGTTACTAAACTAGATGCTTGTGGTAATCTTGAGTGGTGCAAAACATTCAGAACGGATAATAATTATGATTGGGGAAGAGTGATTCGCGAATTGCCAAATGGTGGGTACATTATGCTTACCCATCAATATAGTGATATGATTCACAAAAAAATACATCTTTTCCGTTTTGACCCGAATGGTGAACTTTTGTGGATTCAACCCTATGCACTCACTGAGAATAATCCATATTTATTTCCATACAGTATGACAGATCTGATTATAACTGCAAAGGGGGACTACTTTATGACCGGGAAAGGTTATTGGTCATCTGATAGTATTGTTGGACGATTAAAAGCTATAACGATAATTGCAGACAGTAGCAGGGATGAAAAACAGATTTCGATTTTTCAAAGAGATGACGACAGTCAGTACTCTAATGCCTATAACTCGGTTCAGAATGGAAGCGGAGATATTTATGTTGGAGCAGTTGATGTTGATCAGGCTGGACCCCCAATGCTTCTAAAATTGGATACTCTGGGTAATTTTTTGAGTGATACCCTGGTACAATTTCCATTATTTAGTAACCGGTGGGCGGATGGTTATATAATTGATCCAAAATTTACCAATGATGGAAGAATGTTCGCTTATACCACTTATATGGATAATACTTTTTCATGG
>JAEZDY010000028.1 GCA_023417935.1 Bacteroidota bacterium | reverse complement strand
TGCCGTTCGCGCTGGGGCAACGGTGGGCAGCGTGTCGAGGGATCGCCTCGGCGCGCGCGCCACGGACCGCCTCGTGGCGCCCGTGGTGAGCGGGGTCTACACGCGCGACATCAACGTCCTTCCACTTGACTCCCTCGCCGAGGGCCTCACACAAGAGGTTGCCGAAAACGGCCTGATCCGAGCGGCGCGCGCCCGTCGAGCGGCAAGCCCTCCCGGGGCCGCCGTGCGATCGCTCCGTGGTGGTCTTCATCGCCTCATCGACGTGGTTGCGGCCGACGCGGTGGCGCACGGCGCACGAATCGAGACCGGGGCGGCGGTAACGGCCCTTGCGCCCACGAGCGATGGCTGGGTAATCACAACGCCCTCCCAACGCATCGAGGCTGGGCAGGTCGTCCTTGCGATTCCACCCCACCATGTCGACGAATTGGTGGGTCGCCCACACACGTTCGCTGGCCCCGTGCCTGGTCCCGCCCGTTACGTTGCGATCGAGTCACTCATGGTTGACGCTCCGCAGCTCGACGTCGCGCCCCGTGGCACGGGGGTGCTCGCGCAGCCGGGCCTCACCCGGGCAAAGGCGCTCACGCACGCGAGTGCGAAGTGGGAGTGGCTCGCACAAGCCCTCCCCCGAGGTCGCCACGTCATGCGCCTCTCCTACACCCTCAGCCACGCGGGGGAGGAGGTGGCGAGTCACGCGGTGAGCGATGCGTCGGCCCTCTTGGGCGTCGATATTGATCCTTCGACCATTGTCGCGCGCAGCACTCATGTGTGGCTTGACGCGGCACCAAGCACCCCGCCTACCCGCCTTCCCCGCGGGCTCCACGTGTTGGGTGCGGGCGCGGGCCTCACGGGCCTTGCCGCCATCACTCATCAAGTAAGCAGCGCGGATTTCGTATAGCGCCTGGTGAGGGGTGAGACTGTAACCATGACTGACCAGCCCGAGGGCTTCACCCTGTTTTCAGTTCTCGACGGATTTCTCGACGTTGACGACGATCACATTGACGAGATTGTCGAGGAGTTCGACGCAGCCGTCGCTCATATCGGCGAGCAGCAGGTGGTGCTTCGAGGCATCTACGACGTGTCGGGACTTCGCGCAGACGGGTCCGTCATGTTGTGGCTGCACGGCCCGCGCCTTGAGGACTTGCAGCTAGCGCTGCGGGAACTGCGCTCCAGCCACCTGCTTGAGGACACGGACCTCACGTGGTCTGCCGCCGGAGTGCACCGCGCTGCCGAGTTCAACCGTGCGCACGTGCCGGGATTCCTGCGTGGCGAGCGCCCGCGCAATTGGCTCACCGTGTACCCGTTTGTCCGCTCGCACGAGTGGTATTTGTTGCCGGAGCACGAACGCTCGCAAATGCTCCGCGAGCACGGGATGAAGGGCGCGGCGTTCACGGGCGTTGTCGCCAACACCGTTGCCGCCTTTGCGCTCGGCGACTACGAGTGGCTGTTGCCGATGGAGGCCGACGAGGTGACGGAGCTCGTCGACATGATGCGTGACCTGCGCTACACGGAAGCACGCCGCCACGTACGCCACGAACTGCCGTTCTACACGGGCAGGCGCATTGACACCGCCGAGGCAGTGGACGTGCTCTCCTCATGACCGAAAAACTGCCCCCTCTTGCCGCCTCCACGCGGGTGGTGGAGCCTGTCACGTACGACGCCATCCTTCTCGCCGGCTTTGGGGGTCCGGAAGGCCAAGACGACGTCATCCCGTACTTGCGCAACGTGACTCGCGGTCGCGGAGTCCCGGATGAGCGCCTCGAAGAGGTCTCGCACCACTACCGCCACTTTGGCGGCATTAGCCCCATCAATCAGCAGAACCGGGAACTGAAGGCGGCGCTGGAAGCGGAGATCGCCTCGCGCGGTCTTGGCCTCCCGGTGTATTGGGGGAACCGTTTTTGGGCGCCGTACTTCGCCGACGCTCTGCGTGAGCTTCACGCCGACGGTCACCGTCGCGTGCTCGTCATCGTGACGACGGCGTTCTCGAGCTACTCCGGATGCCGCGCCTATCGCGAGGACCTCGCAACCGCGCTCGCGGAGACCGGTCTTGATGGCGAGATTGTGCTCGACAAGGTGCGCCAGTACTTCGACCACCCCGGCTTTGTCGAGCCAAACGTTGCTGCCGTGCGCGAGGGACTACGCACCCTCGCTTCCCAGGGCAACGGCGCGAAGGCGCACGTCATGTTCGCAACGCACTCGATTCCCTCTGCGGCCGCGGATGTCTCCGGGCCCCGTGAGGACCGGCCCGACGGCACTGCTGTGCCGACTGGCGGCGGTGAGGATTGGTATGCAGGCGGCGGTTGGTACGCGGAGCAGCAGCGGGCCGTTGCGGCGCTCATCATGGACCGCATTTCTGATGAGTTCCCCGGTGTTGCCTACTCACTCGTTTACCAGTCGCGTTCTGGGGACCCGAGCGTGCCGTGGTTGGAACCCGACGTGAACGACGCGCTCAACGCTCTCGACGCCGATGTGTCCGGGCTCGTCATCTCGCCTCTCGGCTTTGTCTCTGATCACATGGAAGTGGTATGGGACCTCGACAACGAGGCGCTCGAAACCTGCGCGGAGAAGGGGCTTGCCGCCGTGCGCGTGCCCTCGGTGGGTGTGGACCCTGCCTTCGTGTCCGGGCTCATTGACCTTGTCGAAGAGCGTCACGTGGTGCAGGGCGGTCAGCCCCGCGAGCGCGTTGCCCTGACCGAGTACGGCCCGTGGCAGGACGTCTGCCCCACAGACTGCTGCCTTGGCCGGGCACCCAAGCCCACGATCGCAAGCGCGTAGGGGCGCCATGCTCTCCATCACCGGGCACGCCCCCACGGACCGTGCGGCCCGCTATATGAAGCAGCTCGTGTCGCACCTGGGCCGCAAGTTGGAGACCTCGACGCAGGATGCCTCGGCCACGGTGACGATGGGCGACGCATCCGCAGCGTTGACGGCAACGGCCACCGAACTCACGATTACCGTCAGCGCGGCAGAGGAGGCGACGCTTTTTCGCCTGATGGGCGTGCTGCAAAGCCACCTCGAACGCTTTGGCTCCAACGATGACCTCGCAACCACCTGGGACGACGCTGACCTTGCCGCACGATACGACGTCGCCCGAGCACAGGCACAGCGCGAGGAGCGCTAGCTTGACGCTGCCTCGATGAACGCCCTGCGGGGCTCGTGAAGGCGGCCCATCGACACGAGGTCGCGGCGGAAGAACACGGCTGCCGTCCAGTCGAGTGCAATGCGCGCCTTGCGGTTGAACGTGGGGATTTGCATGAGGTGATACGTGCGGTGCATAAACCACGCGGGCCAGCCACGAAGTTTGATGCCAAGCACGTCTGCGACGCCCTTGTTGAGTCCAAGCGAAGCGACAAGGCCGAGGTGGCGATGCTTGTATTCGCGCGGCGCGCGGCCCCTCAAGTGCATCGCGAGGTTCTTGCCCAACCGACGGGCCTGGCGGACTGCATGCTGGGCGCTCGGCGCGCAGTAAGCGGGCTGGTCCTTGGTGAGATCGGGCACCTGAGCACAATCGCCCGCAACCCATGCCCCTGGCACCACCGTTCCATCCTCGGTAGCGACCTGCAGCGTCGGCAAGGCAATGACATGGCCCTTGGGGCCGAGCGGGAGATCAGACTCGCCAAGAATCGGTGCCGGCTTGACTCCCGCTGTCCACACAACGGTGTCGGCCTCAAACGTTTGTCCGTCCGACAAGACGATGTGGCCGTCTACGCATGATTCGAGCCGTGTCTCAAGGAGCACGTCCATGCCGCGCGAGAGCATTTGCTTGCGGGCGTAGTCACCCATGTCCGGCCCCAATTCGGGGAGGATGCGACCCATCGCCTCCACCATGACAAAGTGCAACTCGTCAGGGTCGATCTCGGGGTAGTAACGCAATGCCGCGCGTGCCATGTCCTCCGTCTCCGCGAAGGCCTCCACCCCCGCGAAGCCGCCGCCGACAAAGACAAATGTGAGGAGGCGTCGGCGCAAAGCCGGATCATCCGTTGTGGCCGCGCGGGCAATGCAACCGAGGACCTTATTGCGCAGGTTGATCGCTTCCTCAACGTACTTGAAGCCGATGGCGAATTCTTTGAGCCCGGGGATGGGCAGTGTGCGGGAAACGGAGCCGAGCGCGATGACGATCTCGTCGTAGGTGACGGTGAGGTCATCTCCAAAGTCGGTGGTGGCGTGGACAGCGCGGGCTGCGTGATTGATCGACGCGACGCGCGCTTGCAGGATCTTGACGTCCTTCAGCTCCTTGCGCAAAGGCACCACGGCGTGGCGCGGCTCAATGGAGCCGGCCGCCGCCTCGGGCAGGAACGGCTGGTACGTCATGTACGGGCGCCGGTCGAGCACCGTGATGTCGACAAGGCCCTTGGCCTTGCGTTGGAGCGTGAGGGCGGCGTAGAGGCCTACGTAGCCACCGCCGATGATGAGGACGCGAGTGCGTGCCATGAGGTGTACCTCCTGAGGAGGTCAACCCCGTGGGCTGCGCACCTGTTCCCTTTAGTTGCGTCCCGTCAT
>JAEZDY010000019.1 GCA_023417935.1 Bacteroidota bacterium | reverse complement strand
GTTTCTGCCACATCTGTGGGAAACGGCGTGTCGCGTGCGGGCGTGATGGAATGGTAGACATACGGGACTTAAAATCCCGAGGGTGTATACCCGTGTGGGTTCGAGTCCCACCGCCCGCACCATTTTGAGAAGTAAATGCGACCTCCAGTGGTGCCCTGTCTTACCGGTCACCGCTACGGTCGGAGTGCTGGCCCGGCTATGCGCAATGAGGGCTTCTAGCCCGCCCAACTCGGCTTCGGACCATCACTTAGGCGGACGTTCGCGCACAGTCACGCCGCCTGGCTGGGGTGGATACCCTCGAGACGAGAGGTTTCTAGGCCGTGCCCAACTCCTTGCTCAGGTATGCCCGGTCATAGACTCTCCCGCCACCTCGTAACCGGTAGATCGTCACGACGCATATCCGGGGAGGTTCCCCCGATGCCATTGCGATGGTGCTGAAGCCTTCCATATTGGGGCGCTTAGCGAGCTTGCTACACAGGTCGACCAACTCGTCAAACCTCGTGCCGAGGAACGACCGCAGCTCCTCTTCGGCGAACCAGTCGCTGTCCGGGTCACAGGTACCCGCACCGACACGCTCGCAGTCGGACAGGGGGCACGGTGACTGGAGGGTTTCAAACGTCAGCCTGTAGGCGTCGATATGGCCCTGGAGAACCTCGACCGGCCTTGACTTGAGCGCGTCGCAAACGGCCTTCGCATGTTCAGGCGCAACCCGGGGGCCGAGGAAAACGCGCGTCAGGGCGTCATCCAGATAGTGCTTGGGCCCGGCCGTGCCCGTGACGTACCGCCACTCCTTTTCGTGGGCCCACTCCGACCGTTTGCGGCAGATGCGCGCCACGATGCCTTTGGTCTCTGCAACGGACGCAAGATCCAAGGGAGGCAACGGCTCCAGCGCGTAGGTCACAGGATGCAGCCCCTCGTTTTGAAAGTCCCCTACAGACAGCAAACCCGTATCGAACTCGAGGCACATTCCCGCGAAATTGCTCGCGTAGTAGGCCCACAAAGGCAGATCGCCTGACGTGGCCGAGAATGACACCAAGGCAAAATTGGCCGTCGTCGATCGCAGCATGCCGTAAAGATCATTCACGAGCCGGTCGGAGGAACTCCCGGTTTCGTAGAAGGCCTCCATGGGATCGTTCATCGAGGCGAAGGGCGCCGCGTAGAGGTAACTCTGCCTCAGCGTCTCGACCTCCCGCTGGAACAACTCTGGCGTCAGCGGACGGTATCGATAGAGTTTCTGGGGTGTGTTGACGCTCATGTAACTTCCCGCTTGGCTTGATAGTGCCACGACGACCCACGCGATCATGCTCATTTAGCGCTCAAACTAAGAGCGCTCGCGCGAGGGCTATTTCAAGCATCCCTACCGTGTCGGGCGCCGCCCGCCATTGCTTTACGCGGCGGCAGAAATCAGCTCCGCGTAGTCGGTCATCGTGCCTATGTCGAGAAACTCGGGTTGCAGGGACTGCCGCTGCCATCCCTTCGGCCGCAGCACAATGCGGACCTCGCGCTGGTAGGTATACCCGAAGTGCTTGGTCATCTCGTGGACCTTCATCTTCGCGTAGTCCCGATACGGGTCGTAGTAGGTCACCGGCCCCCAGATCGGCTCGAAGTCCGGCCAGCGCGCCAGAAACGCTGAAATCAGGCGCTGCGCGAACAGCTCCGGCTTTCGGATGATCAGCGCCGCATCTGCATCAAAGTCCGTTGGCATGCGGTAGTAGATGCTGTCGCACAAGCTGAAGAGGAAGTAGTCCGGCGCTTCCACAGGCAACATCAGGTCATCGTCGTCGTACGGCAGCCGGTATCCGTCCACGTACGTGTGGTCGATACCCTTGATCCGTTCGTGGAAGGTGGGGATGTAGAAGGTACGGTGGATTTCGTCGTCACGTACCGCTGCGTTGTGAGAGCTGGCACTGTAGTGGCTTGCGGGGCAGATCCGCAGGCGCCCGCGTTGGAGCATCGGTTCGAGAAATTGGTGTCGCCCGTACTTGACAACGAACGGCGCCGGAGGAGCGGTGTAGCCACGGAACATTCGCATAGCGATCGGTTCGCCGTTCGCGAAGTAGCGGCGTGCCGAGGCTGTTGCCCGCGTTGCGACATCGCCTGTGAGTCCGCCGCGGCTGTTGAACTCCTCAAGCATGTGGGTGAACTTCTCCATGAACCCGTCGTCGTGCCCCGGTGGAAGGGGACCCACCTTCGCTTGGGGGGTCAGGTGCGTCATGTTCAGGAAGATGTCGCAGAAGCGCGCCGCCACCCGTTCGTCGGGGGCGCCGATAAGGTACGGAAACTGAAGATAGGCTTCACGCCAGAGCTCATGGCGCCGCAGCATGCCGCCATGCGTGGCCGCCTCCTGCTCATAACGCGCGAGGGCCTCCTTTGCGGAGGCCAGCCGCTGTTCAATTTGCCCCAAGGTAACCTTCATGCCTTATGGTCGGACAACCGGGAGCCGTTGGCAACTTCTGCCTCGAAGACGGCTTACGCCGTCAGACGCCGTTCGCCGAAGTAGGCGCTCGCCTCGCTCCCGGCGAGCGCTGTGGGTCATGCTTCGCGGCTTCGACCTTTGACCCGTCCGGCCGCAGGGCCCGTCCGGCCGCAGGGCCCTTTGCTTGTGACGGAAAAAATGGAGTGATGTCGGCTGGGAGCCGCCTCTTGTCCTTCGCGCGCCGAGGTCCTTCACAATGTCCCGTGTCTCTGGCAGGGTGCATTCCTGAGCAAATCCGGTGTGTACTTACACAGTCGTTACACACGCGGAAAGTGGCGAAGAAGATCCAATAATACCAAGTGGTTAGGCTTGGAT